>NZ_UWOS01000001.1 GCF_900604515.1 Arcanobacterium ihumii
ACCAACACCCCACCCAACCACAAAAGGCCAGACAGAACATCAACCAACAAAAAACATCATAAAAAGCTGACACACTATTGAGATCCCAAACAACACACCCACACCCAACAAACAACCCACAAAACAAAAGCCGAAAGCTGAAGAGGTAAGCCCAATTTAAGGCTTGGCACCGAGTTTGTCAAGACCAGAAGACTTGAACCAGAGGCATTTCAGATACGAACACACGATGCAAAATCTTTGAGAATTTTGACTTTCGAAAAATTCAGTTCCATGCCCGCCGCTCGGCGACATATAGAACTTTACAAACTTTTCCTTAGTAGCTCAAACCAGAATCCGGTGTCCCTACTCACAGCGGGGGTTTCGCCTTTATTTTGGCGAAACCCCCGCTACTCGATGGAAGATCACATTAATCTAATTTGACCGTTTAAGGTAGCGTCCGATAGGCCGATACCTGACCACCGCCACAAGTGTTCTATTACCGTCTATCCGCCCTTATTTATCAATATGAAGAACACTAAGGTTCTTCCTACCCTTACGAAGAAGTACAACGTTGCCGGCCAATAGATCACCCAGTTCTACGATTCGTTCTTCATTGTCAATCTTTACATTATTAATGTAAACACCGCCAGAAGCAATGGTCCGACGCGCAGCGCTCTTTCCCTTTTCAAGACCCAGCTCAACTAATAGATCAGTAATCACAGTGCCGATCCGAGTACTAACCGAAGGAAGCTCTGCTACCGCGTCTTGCAAAGTGCGTTCATCGAGCACCACAGGGTCTGCTTGCCCAAAAAGCACCAGCGATGCTTGCTTTACGCGTTCGGTAGCTTCGGCACCATGAACCCAGGTCGTGACGTCTTCAGCCAAAGTCTTCTGTGCTTCACGAGCAAATGGACGTTCAACAAGAGCTTTTTCAAGCTCTGCGATTTCTTCTCTACTACGGAAAGTAAAGACTTTCAGCATCGTAATTACATCATCGTCGGCTGTATTCAACCAGAACTGATAGAACTTGTAAGGGCTAAGCATTTCTGGGTTAAGCCACACTGCCCCTCCCTCAGTCTTTCCAAACTTAGTGCCATCACTTTTAGTAATAAGCGGATTCGTCAAAACATGAACCGAAGCACCTTCTACCTTGTGAATAAGGTCCATTCCACCTACCAGGTTGCCCCATTGGTCGTTGCCACCAACTTCGAGCGTACAACCGTACCGACGGTAGAGTTCCAAGTAATCATTAGCTTGTAGAATTTGGTACGAAAATTCCGTGTAGGAAATTCCCTCTTCTGAATTAAGACGACGAGACACAATATCCTTTGAAAGCATTGTTCCCATACGGAAATGCTTACCTAGGTCACGCAAGAAGTCGATTGCCGACATTTCCTCGGTCCAGTCAAAGTTATTCACGGTACGTGCCGCGTTTTCTCCCTCAAAATCCAGCAAAGATTCGAGTTGCCCACGCAGAGAATCAACCCATTGTGCAACGGTTTCACGCTCATTCAAGGTACGCTCGCCTTTTGCACGAGGATCGCCAACCAGTCCAGTCGCTCCACCAACCAAAACCAGAGGCTTATGACCGGCCATTTGTAAGTGGCGCATTACTTTAACTGCAACAAGGTGCCCGTGATGCAAAGATGGTCCCGTTGGATCGAAACCACAATAGAAAGTTACAGGTCCAGAGTTAAGCGCCTCCGACAGCGCATCAATATCCGTATGCTGAGCAATTAGCCCACGCCAACGAAGCTCTTCAAGAACATCCGTCACTTTGAACCCTTTCATTATTGTTTTTCTTTCCAAAGGCTATTTTGCCTCACACCTAGTAAGAACACGAATTCCGTCCGTCCCTTCGCACAAGGAACAAGGAACAAGGAACACGATTGCTTAAATCCCTATTTTGATTCAAGAACCGACGACGACGTAAAGGCCCGCATCTTTGATACCTCGGTTTGCGCCGCGATCCGTTGTTCTCTAACTCGTTGAGGTGCAGTGCCACCCTGTCCGTTGCGGGCAGCAACCGAACCTTGTGCTGAAAGCACCGTTCGCACATCTGAATGTAGGCGACTATCAATCGTTAGCAAATCGTCGTCGGAAAGATCCCAAAGTTCAATACCGCGACGTTCGCATTCAGATACGCACGCACCCGAGATCTCGTGCGCTTGACGGAAAGGAACGCCTTCTTTAACCAGCCATTCCGCAATATCAGTCGCAAGGGAAAAGCCTTGTGGAGCAAGTTCTTCCATCCGCTCATAGTTCAAAACCATTGTTTGGATCATGCCAGAAACCGCAGGAAGAAGAACATTCAAGGTATCGATTTGATCGAAAACAGGTTCCTTGTCCTCCTGCAGGTCACGATCATATGCCAAGGGCAGAGCTTTAAGCATCGCCATCAAACCCGTGAGGTCTCCAATCAAACGCCCAGCTTTTCCACGAGCAAGTTCAGCCACATCTGGATTCTTCTTTTGCGGCATGATCGACGATCCAGTCGAATAGGCATCGTCGAGGCGAACAAACGAAAATTCTTTCGTGTTCCAAATGATGATTTCTTCGCTGATTCGAGAAAGATCAACGCCAATCTGCGCCATGACAAATGCAAACTCGGCAATCAGATCGCGGGAGGCTGTGCCATCAATTGAATTCCACACAGAAGAGTCGAAGCCGAGATCTTGTGCAACCTGCTGAGGATCGAGTCCCAACGTGTTACCTGCCAAAGCACCCGAACCATATGGGCTAATACGCATTCTTTGATCAAGATCAACCAAACGCTGCACATCTCGCAACATTGGCCAAACATGAGCAAGGAGCTGGTGGGCTACCAAGATAGGTTGCGCATGTTGCATATGAGTTCGACCCGGCATGATCGTTTCTCCAGAGCGCGTCGCCTGATCGATTAGGGCGTCGACGACGTCAAGCAACTTTCCACCGATGTTACGACTCTGATCGCGTAAGTACATTCGAATAAGAGTTGCAATCTGATCGTTTCGTGAACGACCCGCCCGAAGCTTGCCACCCAGTTGAGCTCCAGCAAGATCTAGCAAACCTCGTTCAAGTGCAGTGTGCACATCTTCGTCGTCTGGAGCAGGGAAAAACTTTCCCGTAGCGACATCGTGATCCAAACGATCTAAGGCTTCTAACATACCTTCAAGCTCGGCGTCGTCAAGTAAATTTGCTCCGTGAAGTGCGCGCGCATGGGCACGGGATCCTGCGATATCATACCGTGCCAGCCTCCAGTCGAAGTGTGTTGATCGCGAGAGTTCTGTCAAAGCATCGGCAGGAGCACCCGAAAAGCGTCCACCCCAAAGAGCGATATGCTCGGTCATTATTTTTTCTTTCTCTTTTATACCGGTTCGTTTAAGATGCGCAGGTCTGAATGAAGAAGACGAAAGGCAACGGAAAGATATTTCATACCTTCCTTTCACAGATCTTTGCTACCAAATCCTTGGGCAGCAACATCTTTAAGTACCTCAGCGCGACGTGGACGTGCGATTGTTAGAAAACGTGAAACTTGATCGGTAAATGAATCAACTCGGCGATTAGCATCGCGTAAGTCGTAGTAAGTCTGCATTTCATCATCATAGGTTGAGAGTGATT
Organism: Arcanobacterium ihumii; assembly: GCF_900604515.1. Taxonomy (GTDB): domain Bacteria; phylum Actinomycetota; class Actinomycetes; order Actinomycetales; family Actinomycetaceae; genus Arcanobacterium_A; species Arcanobacterium_A ihumii. The sequence goes on from NZ_UWOS01000001.1 coordinate 3,580, forward strand.
CGATCCAAGACGGATGATGCGAATATCCGTTCTCCATAAATCGAAACTCACTCGCCATACGCGGTTTCAATTGGGGCTTTTGATTAGGGAATCCAAAAGTCAAGCCGAGCACCGGGAAAGTGAATTTAGGCAGATCAAGCAAACCAATTACTTCTTTAGGATTATTCAAAACATTTCCAAGAAAATTTGTGCCAAGACCAACTGATTCAGCTGCATTTACAACATTTTGAGCCATCAGGCATGCGTCGGTGAAGGCTTCAATAAAAACGTCCATCGTACCTGCATTTGCAGTATCAATTCCGCGTTCGTTGAGAATTTGAATGTTCCTGTAAACATCAACGATAAAAAGCCAATATTCCGGCGCCCGAGCCACATATTCTTGTTCACCAATTCGTGCCAATTCAGACCTCATCGACTTATCTGTGACTCTAATAACCGATGCTTGTTGAAGCCCCCGAGAAGTCGCAGTACGAATGGCAACTTCCTTGAGATAATCAAGAGTTTCAAAAGGTACCGGTTCGTCAGTGAACTCTCGAATCGTTCGATGATCTAACTGTTTAAAAACTACTTCATTCACGGTTCGATTCTTTCACGAATTGGGCGAACATACTTGTTACGTTCGCCCAATTCGACATCACTATTAGGAAAGGTTTAGCTTTGGCATGGCCTCGCCCTTGCCAAATTTAACATCACGAGCAGCCGCCAATTTAGACGTTAGACCCGTGATTTCAATGAAGCCCTTGGCGTAGCTCTGATCAAAAGAATCACCTTCGTCGTAAGTTGCCAAGTTGAAATCGTAAAGTGCAGTTTCAGACTTTCGGCCAGTTACCACCGCTCGTCCGCCGTGAAGAACCATCCGGATATCTCCCGAAACGTATTCTTGGGTGTCACGGATAAATGCATCAAGTGATCGCTTGAGTGGAGAGAACCACTGGCCTTCGTACACGAGCTCAGACCAGCGAAGTGCTACACGCTGCTTGTAACGAGCCTGTTCACGATCCATTGTGACACGCTCAAGTTCTTTGTGGGCTTGGATCAAAGCCATTGCGCCGGGAGCTTCGTAAATTTCACGCGACTTGATTCCGACCATACGGTCTTCAACAATATCGATACGTCCAATACCCTGTGCACCTGCACGTCGGTTCATCTCGACAATCGCTTCGAGCGGAGTAACCGGTGTGCCATCGATCGCAACCGGAATTCCTTTTTCGAAAGAGATCACTACTTCGTCTGGAAGTGGCGGGTAGGTTGGATCATCCGTGTAGTTGTAGACATCCTTGGTTGGCGCATTCCACAGATCTTCGAGGAAGCCGGTTTCCACCGCACGACCCCATACATTTTGATCAATTGAGAACGGATTGTGGTGCGTTGTTTCAATTGGAAGGTTGTGCTTATTTGCGTAATTTATTGCGAATTCGCGGGTCAACGCCAGATCACGAACTGGAGAAAGGCACGAAACGTCCGGAGCTAAAGAAGTAATTCCATTTTCAAAACGAACCTGATCATTACCCTTACCTGTACAACCGTGGGCAACGACGTTCGCATCAAACTGACGGGCAGCAGTTACGAGGTGCTTAACGATCAGTGGTCGTGACAGTGCCGAAACCAGTGGATATGAATCCATGTAGAGACCATTGGCTTGAAGATCAAGCATACAGTAGTCTTCAGCAAACTCATCCTTGGCATCTGCGATGTATGCTTCAACTGCTCCACAATCGAGAGCGCGCTGGCGAATTGCCTCGAGATCTTCTCCACCTTGGCCACAGTCAACAGAGACCGTAACAACTTCAGCACCGGTTTGTTCGGCAATCCAACCAATTGCAACCGAGGTATCTAAGCCTCCGGAATACGCTAGAACTACACGATCTTTTTCAGACATTCTCTCTCCTTTGGATCCCGTTGAAGGGAACATTTAAATCTAATTTCTCGGTTGTTGTAGAAAGGTCTTATTCACTTCGGGAATTGCGAGCTAAATTCATAATTTCGCTAACGAAATGCTGGGCATGCTGTTCCGAGGTCGTAACAACAAGCACGGTGTCATCTCCAGCAATACATCCCAACACACCGTCAAAAACAGCGCGGTCGATTGCAGATGCCAGTAACTGAGCTGCTCCAGGCGGAGTGCGTACAATAACTTGGTTAAGAACTGCCTGCGAACTTGTGACGATTTCTCGCGCCCACCGCTCAAGTTGCGCGCGTGCACCAAAATCAGAGTCCGCTAATTCAACGATGTCCGGGATTCGATATACACGTTTGCCATCAGCTGAGTACTCTTTGAATGCATGGAGCTCTTCGAGATCGCGCGAAAGTGTAGCTTGAGTTACGCTAATCCCCTCTTTGATTAAAAAATCGCGAAGTTCTCCTTGAGATGCAATACTATGTCTTTCCACGATCGAAACAATCTTCGCATGCCTTGCAGTGCGAGTACTGGGAATGTTGATGTTAACCAATTTGTTCCACTAGTCCTTCCATCTCATGAAGAAATTCTTGTACGTCCGCTATCGCTATATTTAGCGGTGGTAATAACTTAATTACTGTGTTCGATGCTGCATTTACGACGAAACCACGATCGAATAAAACCTTTTGAAAAACTTCAGCGTTAGCAACTGAGATACCCAAGAGCAGGCCGTTGCCGAATACGTCATATCCCAAATCTTGAAAGGATTCTTTTAAATAACTTCCCAGTTCATCGATATTCGGAAGCAATAACCGAATTTCCTCTAGAACTACACTAGCGATGCCGAAGTTCATCGGATTGCCAGCAGGAACCATAGCGGAAAGGCGATCCGAATCTTGCATGGCACGGCGTGAAAGAAGAAGAGTTGCTCCCAACGGAGTGCCTCCGCCGAGTCCACGCCCAACTGTAATCACATCCGCTTTTACATGGGAAACATGAACGAACCAATCCCCTGTACGCCCCAAGCCAAGCTGGGTTTCGTCAAGGATTAGCAACGCATTGAAACGCTCACATAATGCGCTTGAACGCCTAAAAATTTCCTCATCGAGGATACCATTATGACACCAGCTAAATGGATCGAGGATAACTGCCGCAGTATCTTCGTCGACGACTTGCTCAAGTAGTTCAACGCTAGGTTTTATCGAGATAATCTTGGTAGAATCGCCAAAACTTGACCCATTTTCATGAGATTTTAAACTAGCTTCCTCAAAGGTAACTACTGGTGCTACCACTCCATAGAGTTCTCTATCGGAATATACAGGAGAAACCGTAACGATATTTCCCTGCGGCTTAAATTGCAGTGCGATCTCTAACGCTGCACGATTAGCCTCGTGCCCTGATCGAGTAAAACGTACTCGAGCACTTGCACCAACATATCCTGATTCAGTTAAACAGGCTTGAAGATCACTGGCCAGTGAAATCTGCGAATGTGACGTGACAGTTTGCGGAGTTTCGAATAGCATGTCTGCATTATTTTTAACGTATTCTGAGATCCTTTTATGGCGATATCCTAAGAGATTCGCTCCAAAACCAGACGTCAAATCAAGGAAGCTACGATCTTCGCAATCTCGCACATGGGCACCATTTGCATCTTCAATCAATAACTGAGGCGAGCAGGAAGGTTGCCACAGAGCATGTTCAAATTTCCTTTTCCACATGACCCACAACTCCTTCCCTGGTCAAAGTGGCCTTTTATTCACAAGTCCACCAATGACCTATATTCCTATACCTGTCAAGTTCGAAGAGGTTAAGGCTTCCACTATCCACATTCAGACAAGGCGAAAGCTACTATCCTTTCTAGGCATAAGTATACCTAAAGACGAATTAACTTGCACAAATGTTCCAGTGTGATGAGACACGTTCTTTTTAAGAAATTTCATTCATTTTGCCCATGGCGAGAGTCGCAATTTGCACTCATTTTGGTCTACACCTCGCTCTGAACGCTGCATGAGATCAGGGAGAGTATCGACTCCAACCCTAAGTTGAGTACCCGATAATCCATCAAGTTTGCCTAAAGCGATTGCCTCAATAATCTGAGAGATTTCAGTTGGCGAATTCCATCGTGTACGCCCCTCATGCATGATCATACGTTTGGTGAAATCTGTTTTTACTACTCCAGGGGCAACTTCAAAAACTTTAAGACCATAGTCACGTCCCGCTTCGTGGAGGCAACCGCCTAGGCGCATCAGCGCAGTTTTTGATACAAAATACGAAGAATAAAGCGGATCGTCCAAAACCGCAGCACCCGAAGAAGTATCTATGATTCTCCCTCCGCCGCGTGTAAGCATCAACGGAATCAATTCCCTATCAATGATAAACGGTGCGCGAACGTTCACTAGCTGAGTTTCCCACCACTCGTCTATCTCAGCCTCCCATGGAAAACATTCGGGACCGAGGATGCCAGCGTTATTGACCACCATATCTATGGCAAAGCCATGATTTTTAATTTCCTTGAGAAAACCACTGAGCGATTCAACCGAAGCTAGATCGACGCTGTAAGTGTAAACCTCCGCACCCTTTTCGCACACCTGTGCGGCAACATCTTCTAAATCTTCTTTTCGACGAGAGACAAGGTGAAGTGTTACATCTGGTCGCGCCAGCTGAGTTGCAATCGCTACCCCGATTCCACGAGATGCGCCCGTTATAAGGATGGAAGAAGATGGAGGAAGAACCGACATAAACGTTCACTTTCTAGAGAAACGATCGAACTTCCTCCATCTTATTAGTTCCTCGAATTTACAGCATCAGTTGCCGCAACTGCGGAGACACCGATCGTGGGAGCTTTGAAGTTCCGCTCAAGAAAGCGTCGACACCTCGAGCACATGAGCGACCTTCTGCGATAGCCCAAACAATCAAGGATTGCCCTCTGCCTGCGTCACCACACGCAAAAACTCCCGTAACGTTCGTCGAATAGTCCTCGTTTCGAGTGATGTTCCCACGATCATCAAGTTCAAGACCAAGTTCATCAATGATTCCTGCACGCTCTGGACCAACAAATCCCATCGCGAAAAGAACCAACTCAGCTGGGATATGTCGCTCGGTTCCTTCTTTCGCCAAGAATTTTCCGTTTACGAACTCCACCTCAACGACGTCAAGGCCCGACACCGCTCCAGTACCGTCGTCGGTAAACGCAACCGTGTTGACGGCATAAACGCGATCACCACCTTCTTCGTGCGCGGAGGCAACCTTAAACGTCATCGGATAGGTTGGCCATGGCTGATGCGCAGGCCGCTCATCGCCAGGACGTGCCATAATCTCGAGCTGAGTAACGGATTTTGCCCCCTGGCGAATTGCAGTTCCAAGGCAATCAGCTCCGGTATCGCCACCTCCAATAATCACCACATTCTTGTTTTTCGCTGTAATTTGATTAGGTACATCTTTACCTAATGCAGCACGATTAGCCTGTGGCAAGTATTCCATCGCTTGATGGATTCCTTTGAGATCCACCCCTGGAACCGTTATTCCTCGCGGTATGGTAGACCCAGTTGCAACAACAATGGCTTCATACATCTCTTGTAGCTCTGAGATCAGAATATCTACACCGATTTCGACGCCGGTTTTAAACTGAGTACCTTCCAAAACCATTTGTTTAAGACGACGGTCCAGAACTGATTTTTCAAGTTTAAATTCTGGAATACCGTAGCGTAGCAATCCGCCTACTTGGTCAGCACGTTCATAGACAACAACCGTGTGACCCGCCCGCGTCAATTGCTGAGCAGCCGCTAGTCCAGCAGGTCCAGACCCGATAACAGCCACGGTTTTGGACGTGTGCCATTCAGGTTGCTGTGGGATCACGCGAAGATCGTCCCATGCCTTATCGATAATCGATACTTCAACATTCTTGATCGTCACAGGGTCACGACTAATCCCAACCACACATGCAGTTTCGCATGGCGCAGGGCAAAGTCTCCCTGTGAATTCTGGGAAGTTGTTGGTGGCATGTAATCGTTCCAATGCTTCTTGCCATTTATCGCGCCAAACCAGATCATTCCATTCTGGAATCAGATTACCGAGCGGGCATCCATTATTACAGAACGGAATACCACAATCCATGCAACGCCCAGCTTGTTCACTGATAATCGGAAGGCAAGCTCGTCCAACCGTCCCTGGATAAACTTCTTTCCAGTCGTTAACGCGTTCGCTAATTGGTCGACGCTCAGGAACTTGACGCGCCGTCGTAATAAAACCACGAGGATCAGCCACGGGCCACCTCCATCATCAATTCGGTTGTTTCTTCTTCAGAGAGATTTCGTAGCTGAGCATCCTGAGCAACTGCCATTACCTTGGCATAAATGCGAGGCAAAATCTTCTTGAATCGAGAGCTCAGTTTTTCATCATTTTGGGCTAAGAGGCCCTGCGCCAAATCTGAGCCAGTTTCATCAGCGTGTGCAGTAAGCAGTTCGCGAATCCTCTGAATATCAATATGGTCAGGATCAACGACGTCTACTAGTTCGCCATTCACAAGAGACTCATCGAGATCTAAGATCCAAGCAACACCACCACTCATGCCCGCGGCAAAGTTACGTCCGATTTCACCGAGAATAAGCACTTCTCCTCCGGTCATGTATTCACAACCGTGGTCACCAACACCTTCGACGACGGCGGTGGCACCTGAGTTACGTACGCAGAAGCGTTCTCCAACAGTTCCGCGCAAAAAGAGCTGACCAGAAGTGGCACCGTAGCCAATAACGTTACCCGCAATAATTTCACGCTGTGGGTCAAATACCACGCCTTCAGGAGGGGCGATGATAATACGTCCACCAGACAGGCCCTTACCAACATAATCGTTAGAATCACCAATGAGGCGCAGGGTAACTCCACGTGGCAAGAATGCACCGAAGCTTTGGCCGCCAGTACCCTTCAAAGTGAATTCGATCGTGCCGTCAGGCAATCCTTTACCGTCGGTTACAAGTGTGACTGCGTTTCCGAGTTGGGTTCCAACCGTACGATGCACGTTGCGAACCTCAACAGTTTCTTTCACAACTTGACCATTCCGAAGTGCAGGTTGTGCAAGCTCAATGAGTTCACGATCAAGAGCTTCCGAAAGCCCATGGTCTTGGGTAGTCACACAGTGCCTAGACTCACCTTGAGCAATTTCCACGGGCTCAAGGATTCGAGAAAGGTCAATTCCATGAGTCTTCCAATGTCCCACCGCGACGTCAGTACGAAGGAGGTCAACTCTTCCCACAGCCTCGTCGATACTGCGCAAGCCTAGGCTTGCGAGCAATTCACGAACTTCTTGGGCAATAAAGTGGAAATAATTAACGATATGGTCGGGATCTCCAGTGAACTTCTTACGAAGCTCAGGATTTTGAGTAGCGATTCCCACTGGGCAGGTATCCTTGTGGCAAACCCTCATCATTACACAACCGCTAACGACGAGTGGCGCAGTTGCAAAGCCAAATTCTTCAGCGCCCAGCAAGGTAGCAATCATGACGTCACGACCGGTTTTCATCTGCCCATCAGCCTGAACAACGATGCGGTCACGCATACCATTGATCAATAGCGTTTGCTGAGTTTCAGCCAAGCCAAGCTCCCACGGAGCACCTGCGTGCTTAACGGATGTTAACGGTGCAGCTCCGGTGCCGCCATCATGACCTGAAATAAGCACAACATCTGCCTTGGCCTTTGAAACACCGGTTGCAATTGTTCCCACACCAACTTCAGACACAAGCTTCACATGCACACGTGCCCGTGGATTAGCGGATTTCAAATCATGGATTAGTTGCTTGAGATCCTCAATCGAATAAATGTCGTGATGAGGAGGAGGCGAAATAAGTCCAACCCCCGTAGTTGAATGGCGCGTTTTTGCGACCCACGGATAAACCTTCGGCCCTGGGAGTTGACCTCCTTCACCGGGTTTTGCACCTTGTGCCATCTTAATCTGGATATCGTCAGCATAAGTCAAATACTCGGAAGTAACACCAAATCGTCCCGACGCAACTTGCTTAATCGCAGATCGACGAGCTGGGTCATGTAGTCGCTCAGAGTCTTCGCCACCTTCACCAGTATTCGATTTTCCTCCTAGCCTGTTCATTGCGATAGCAAGAGTTTGGTGTGCTTCTTTCGATATAGATCCATAGCTCATTGCACCAGTAGAGAAGCGCTTAACAATAGATTCAATTGGTTCGACTTCTTCAATATCGATTGCTTGCGTGTCACGGAATGTAAGCATCGAACGCAAAGTCATCACGCGGGTGGAGTTATTATTAACAAGTGCCGAATACTGCTTAAACTGCTGGTAGTCACCGTTACGAGTGGATTGCTGGAGTCTGAAGACGGCTTCAGGATCCAATAAATGATTCTCTTCTTCTCGGCGCCACTGGTATTCACCTCCCGTGCGAAGGTCTCTGTGTGCCAACGGAATTCCGTCTGCTGGATAGGCCACAAGATGGCGCATATGAACTTCACGCGCAATTTCATCTAGGGACACTCCCCCAATTCGTGAAGCTGTACCGGAGAAGTACTTATCAACAACGGAACTATCCAAACCAATTGCTTCGAAGAGCTGTGCGCCTGTGTATGATGCAACGGTTGATACACCCATCTTGCTCATAATCTTCAAAACGCCTTTGGCAAGCGCCTTCGCGATATTTGAGATCGCCTTTTCAGGAGACACATTTACGTATAGTTCACGGCGTGCTAGATCTTCAGCAGTTTCAAACACCAAATACGGGTTAACGGCAGCAGCACCGTAAGCAAGCAAAAGAGCAACATGATGTACTTCACGGATGTCTCCAGCTTCGACCACCAATCCCACCTGAGTGCGTGTCTTTTCACGCACCAAGTGGTGATGAATTGCCGAAGTTAGCAAAAGAGAAGGAATCGGCGCAAATTCCGCATTCGAATGGCGATCAGAGATCACAATGACTCGAGCTCCACCACGAATCGCAGCGGAAACTTCTTGGCAAATCTCATCGATCTTCGATTCAAGTGCACGCCTGCCGTTAGCAACTCTGTAAACGCCTTTGACGACGTAGGAAGATATCCCAGAAACATGTCCCTCCCGCAAACGAACAATCTTCGCTAACTGTTCCGAATCCAAAATTGGATTACGCATAACAATTTGACGCGCAGATTCCGGCGTCGGTGTTAACAAATTACGTTCGGCACCGATCTTGGTGGTTAGTGAGGTTACAAGCTCTTCACGAATTGCGTCCAAAGGAGGATTGGTGACCTGTGCAAAGATCTGCGTGAAATAATCGAAAATCATCCTTGGGCGTTCAGAAAGAACCGCAATCGGAGTGTCGGTTCCCATTGACCCAACTGCTTCTACACCGGAATTTGCCATCGGCGTGATGATTAGTCGCAATTCTTCTTCGGTATAACCAAACACCTGCTGACGACGAGTTACAGATGAGTGTGAATGAACAATATGCGCTCGGGAAGGCAACTTATCTAATTCGATTTTATTCTTCTCAAGCCATTTTCCATACGGATGTTCGCTCGCTAGTGCATTCTTAACGTCGTCATCAGAAAGAATCTTATGAGCGTCAAGATCAACAAGGAACATACGCCCAGGTTGCAAACGCCCCTTCTGCACGATCGTGGATTGATCAATATCCAAAACTCCAGCTTCGGACGCGAAAACTACTAAGCCATCAGAAGTTACCCAATAACGCCCCGGACGAAGTCCGTTACGATCAAGGGTTCCTCCAATAATCGAACCATCGGTAAATGTAATAGACGCCGGTCCATCCCACGGCTCCATGATTAGAGAATGGTATTCGTAGAAATCACGACGGCGTTCGTCCATGTCGCGATTACCTTCCCAAGCTTCAGGGACCATCATCATTACCGCGTGAGGTAGCGAGCGTCCCCCAAGATGAAGGAGCTCGAGTACTTCGTCAAATGAGGCTGAATCAGAACCACCAGGAGTACAAACAGGGAAGAGTTTTTCTAAGTTACCCGGGAACTTATCCGAGGTAAGCATCGCCTCACGAGCGCGCATCCAGTTGCGGTTGCCCATGACAGTATTAATTTCACCGTTGTGAGCGATAAGGCGGAACGGATGTGCTAGGTCCCATGAAGGGAAAGTGTTCGTAGAGAAACGTGAGTGAACTAATGCAAGAGCTGAAGCCATCTTGGGATGATGAAGTTCCGGAAAGACTTCTTCAAGCTGGCTGGTCGTCAGCATACCTTTATAGACCACTGTACGCGAAGAAAGGGAAGCAAAATACACATCGAGCTCGTTTTGAATCCGCTTTCTTAAAACAAATGTGAAGCGATCAAGAGCGATCCCACTTTGAGAATTACGTCCCGCTACAAAGAGAAATTCAAAATGAGGCATCGCCCCTAGTGAGATAGACGAAAGAGTTTCAGTTTTAACGTCAATTTCTTGCCAGCCAAGGAATTCCAAATCAGTTTCTTCAATGAGCTCAAGAATCCGCTCTTTCACCTGTGCGCGTTCAGCTTCATCGATAGGAAGAAAAGCCATACCAGCAGCATATTCACCCTGTTCAGGAAGCGTGAAGCCTACGGTCGAGCGGAAGTAATCATCTGGAATTTGAAGGAGAATTCCTGCACCGTCACCGGCTGCTTCGTCAGCTCCGGTAGCTCCACGATGATCGAGATTGCGAAGTGCTTCGAGAGCGTTTTCAACGATATCGTGGCGAGGTTTACCGTCAAGGTGGGCAACGAATGCAACTCCACATGCGTCATGTTCAAAATTCGATTGATAAAGACCCACGTGATCACGATGAGCAAAAACGGTCATTGTGGCCTCCCCTTACTTTATTGGATGGTCTTAAAGAAAAAATAATTTGTTTTTCTACGATTAAGTAAAAACGTCTCATGATTTGGTCATAATTTCGTAAAGATACTATTTCGTAACTATTTAAATTTCCTATTTTAAAGAATGTGTGTTGTGAAAGAACAAGCTGAGGTGGAGATGAATAGAGCGTATTCATCTCCACCTCAGCTTGATTAGTCCAGCCTTAACTACGCAGTTCCGCGCCAAATGCCTTGCGGAGTTGCTTCACAACCCGATTTCGCACAGAGGCTGTTTCTTCTGCCGTCAAGGTATGATCGATTCCTCGGAGTCGAAGTGCAAATGCGAGTGACTTCTTCTCAGCGTCAATTTGTTCACCGCGATAGATATCGAACAAGCGAACATCTTCGAGAATTTCACCCCCAGCTTTACGGATCACTGCTTCAACGTCTCCAGAAGAAACCGAATCATCAACAACGATTGCGATATCTTCTTTCGCCATCGGGAAGGTCGAAATTGCATCGACTTGAATCGGAGAGCTTCCGCGAATTTCGAAGATCTGGTCCATATCGACTTCAAATGCAATCGTGCGTTTTGGTAGATCGAATTCCTTACATACCTTTGGTGCCAATTCACCAGCGTATCCGATGATTTTGTTATCAACGAAGAATTCTGCACAACGACCAGGATGGAATGGCGCATAAGCTGAGTTGCGTACCCCAAGCTCAAGCCCCAATGTGATGCCAAGGATTTTTACTGCCTCAAGTGCATCGCGCCAATCCCAAGAAAGGGCAGGAAGACCCGCAGCGGTTTCCGTCGCCTGCGGTGTGGCAACACCGCCAATATGACGTGGCTGAGGAGGGATTGCTCCATGTAGAACATCAAGATCAGCCTGCAGTGGACGCTTTCCAACACCAGGATTCGCCGCCGGTCTGATTCCAGCAGGACGAGTCACAACACCGGTTTCGAAAATCGAAACTGTGGAGTTACCTCGAGCAACATTAAGTTGCGCAGTTTCAAGTAACGAATCCAAAATCGAAGTGCGCATATAAGGAGCCGACTCCTGAAGAGGATTCTTCAAGCGAATAGCGGTACGGCGAATATCGTCGTCTGAAATACCTTGCTTATCGAATACTCCCGCACTGATAAATGGATAACTCAAGACCTGAACCCAGCCTTGTTCGGCTAGCGCACGTGCAACATCGCGTGATTGACGTTGAGCCACGGTCAGGCCATGTCCCGCCAGTGAATAAGGAACGGTCGACGCGATCTCATCGAAACCGGTCAATCGTGCAATCTCTTCGACGAAGTGTGCCGGTCCTACCAAGTCCGGACGCCAAGTTGGTGGAATCACGGAAAGCTCTGCGCCGTCGTCCTTTGAAATCGATGTGATTTCTTCAACTTCGCAACCGATAGCTTCGAGCAACGCAATCTGCTTTTCTTTGCTTAGTTCAAGACCTGTGAGCCGAGCTGTTTCACGTGTATTAAAAGCAAGCGGAGCCTGTTGCAAAACTTCATTGAGTTCAAAGTTGGCCGGATCAACAATTCCTCCACCGAATTCCACCAAAAGATCGACTACCGCTTGAGCAGCTACCGGCGGAAGCTGGGGATCAACGCCGCGTTCGAAACGCTTCGATGCCTCAGATGGAAGGCGATGATTACGAGCCATTCGTGCAACTGAAACTGAATCAAAGTGCGCAGCTTCAATCAACACCGACGACGTAGAATCACTAATTTCGGTGTCAGCTCCGCCCATCGTTCCTGCTAAACCAATAACGCGGTCTCCGTGCGAAGATAAGGAATCAGCAATAACAAGGTCCTCTGCTCCAAGTTCCCTCGTTACTTCGTCAAGAGTGGTGAGTTTTTCTCCCAAACGTGCGCGTCGAACCACTAGAGGTGCTGAAACTTTGTCAAGGTCGTAGGCATGCAATGGCTGACCGAGATCAAGCATCACATAGTTGGTGGCATCAACAATGAGCGAAATCGGACGCATTCCTGCATCACGTAGCCGATCCTTCATCCACTTTGGTGATTCTGCCTTAGGATTTACGTTGCGAACAATCCGGGTTACAAACCGCGAACATCCAGGCACACCGTGAATAGGTGCATCATCATTTACTTCGACGACGAATCCATTGTTGTTTGCTTCGGGTACATTACTAGCCGCTTTCGATTCCACTGCGGGATCAGTGAATTTAGCACCGGTGGAATGCGAGTATTCACGAGCAACACCACGCATAGAGAAGCAGTATCCGCGGTCTGGAGTGACGTTGATTTCGAGTACCTCGCCACCGAGACCAAGATATCCCAATACGTCTTGTCCCACTTCGGGAATGCCCGCCTGCTGCGCTTCGTTGTCGTTGTGAGCCAAAACGATAATTCCGTCATGATCATCACCTAAACCGAGCTCACGCATCGAACAAATCATTCCGTCTGAGATATGCCCATAGGTTTTACGTGCAGCGATCTTGAAATCACCGGGAAGTACAGCGCCCGGCAGAGAAACTACCACGTAGTCCCCCGCAACGAAGTTATGGGCACCACAGATAATGCCACGCGACGGTAAGTCCGACGGCTCTTTTCCCTCGCCAGGAGCATCGTTATGGTCGCCAACGTCGACGCGACAGTAGTTAATGAGCTTTCCGTTGGATTGTTCGTTCTTTTCGAGCGTCAATACTTTACCGACGACGATCGGTCCAGAAACATCTGCAAGATGGATTGTTTCTTCTTCAAGTCCCACCTTGACCAAAGCGGCTGCAAGCTTTTCGGCGCTAAGATCTGCAGGAACTTCAACATGCTGGCGAAGCCAGTCTAATGGAATGCGTGGCATCAGTTTCCTCTTCCTGTTGTGCCGAACTGCAATGAGAATCGAATATCGCCTTCAACCATGTCACGCATGTCTGCAATACCGTGGCGCAACATAAGTGTGCGTTCAATGCCCATGCCAAAGGCAAAGCCCGTGTATTCTTCAGGATCAATACCAGCGTTTTTCAAGACCTCTGGGTTGACCATTCCGCAGCCACCCCATTCAATCCAACCTGGTCCACCCTTCTTCAATGGGAACCACAAGTCCATTTCTGCTGATGGTTCAGTGAATGGGAAGAACGATGGACGAAGTCGAGTCTTCGCTTCGGGACCGAACATCGCTTTAGCGAAATGGTCAAGCGTTCCTTTGAGATGTTCCATCGTCAGCCCCTTGTCCACCGCCAAACCTTCAATTTGATGGAAGACAGGCGTGTGGGTGGCATCTAATGCATCGGTACGATATACCTTGCCTGGACAGGCGATATAAACAGGCGCGCCGCGTGAAAGCAAGGTGTGTGATTGAACCGGTGATGTGTGAGTGCGTAGCACCAGCCCCGGTTGCTCAACCTGATCGGAGGCCGAGCCATCAGACGCAACTGTTTCGACGCCGTCGACGTAGAAAGTATCTTGCATCTGGCGTGCAGGATGATCAGGGCCGAAGTTAAGTGCATCAAAGTTAAACCACTCGTGTTCGATTTCAGGCCCTTCGACGATGTCCCACCCCATACCAATAAAGAAGTCGGAAACATCTTCAAGAAGAACATTGAGGGGGTGGCGCGCACCCTTTGGAGCGCGTCGGGTTGGAACGGTTACGTCAACCATTTCCTCCGCCAGCATGCGCTCTTCATTAAGAGCTTCGATACGAGCAGTCGCTAGATCAAGAGCCTGCTGGATTTCCTTACGCGCTGAGCCCATCAACCGGCCAGCTACTGGCTTTTGATCCTTTTCCAAGGACTTGATCTGCATATTTGCTTGTGTAATAGGCGCGCCGTCTCCCGAATGCGTCAAACGTGCCTCTTTAAGTTCTTCGAGGGTAGACGCAGATTCAAAAGCTGCGATCGCCGAGCTTACCGCCAGTGCGATTCCCGCCTCGTCTAATGGACTGAGATCCATGATTACCTTTCACATTAACGTGACATTTTCGGAGTAATAAATTAATCCATACCTGCACCATTCTACCGAGGAAGAGCCGATAGCGCGAAGTACACTCACTCTTTGATAAATACCCTATTTTGGGGTTCTTGCTCGTGTAAAAACCTTAGATCTAAGTGATGGTCATTTCCATTTACCAGTTTATCTGTACATGTGAGTAACCCCAACCGTACGATAATTGCATGAGCACAGCCTTGTTTTGCGGATTGACCACCATCGACGTTACGCAACGAGTAGCGAAAGTCCCACAAGCAAACCAGAAGATTATTTCCGAACAAACTTTGTTAGATGTGGGCGGGCCCGCCGCTAACGCAGCCCGTGTAGCAGCTGCTTTAGGAGTTCCAGCTCGGCTTGTTACCCTATTAGGAGATACTCCTCTAGCACGATTAGCCCTTGAAAAGCTCTTCTCTGAAGGTATCGAAGTTATCGATTTAGCAGCCGACGCCGAGTTCCCCGTCTCAACTGTTTTCGTTGATGAACTTGGGCAACGCACCGTTGTTTCAAGGAACAACCCTCAGCGCAAGTTTCGAAATCCCGATGTTTCCATTTTGGACGACGTAGCTATCCTCGAGATCGATGGCCACCTTCCCCAATTGCAAGCACTGTTTGCACATGAGTGCAACAAAATAGGAGTTCCCGTAGTCTTTGACGGAGGGTCATGGAAGCCCAACACCGATGAATTCTTAGATCAAGTTTCCCATGCGATTATTTCTCAAGACTTCATTTGCCCAGGGTGCACCTCTGAAGAAACCTTCGATTATCTTCAGAATTTTGGCTTCGCGCTACTTGCTCAATCGATGGGTGAAAAGCCAGTTCGAGCGGTGACGGCTCAGCAAGAAGTGATGATCCATATCCCATCGGTCGACGTCAAAGATACTCTTGGTGCTGGCGACGTATTGCATGGTGCATTCACGGCGTTCCTCCCCCAAGCTTCGAATCCGTTAACTGCGTTACGTGAAGCGATTGCTTTTGCTAGCAAGTCCACGAAATACCACGGCGTTCTTGGTTGGCTTGAGGATGAAGTCGGGTTATAGCCGATTTTATGAGCACCTATGAACAAGCTTGCGCCTGAGCTGAGGCATATAGGCAAAGCGTAGTTGCCATGGCAACATTAAGCGATTCAGTATTCCCCCACATGGGAATTGACACAACACAGTCCGCTAGGGCACGTTGTTCCGCTGTGAAACCGTGTGCTTCATTTCCTACCAACCACAGCGTCTTTGAACGCAGGTCTAAACTTTCGACGTCGCTACCTGTAATCTTTGCGCGGAAAACGCGTTCAGTCAGGTCATTGAGGTTAAAGTCACCTCCACCGTCGGCAAGTAAAACTACGAAATCGTTGCGGTGCGCTCGTTCAACCACCTCCTCAATACCTTCATCTTCAAAGATGGGAAGATGGAATACAGAGCCAACCGAGGAACGAATTACCTTTGGGTTAAAGGCATCCACCGAACCGCTTCCTAGGATGACGCCGTCTGCCCCTGCCGCGTCAGCCGATCTGATGATTGTTCCGACGTTTCCGGGATCTGCCCCACTAACCGCCATAACCATTAACTTTGATTGCGCAAAAACATCATCAAGATTTTCTTCGTCTGGAACATTAATTACGGCAAGCATTCCTTGCGCGTCTCGACTCAGACGAAGCAAAAGGTCTTCAGGAAGAATATGGGTATAAGGATCGCGTGATTTTAGAAGATCATCCACGTCTGGGTGAACCGCAAGTGCACCTTCAGTTACATAAACGTCACGAATTGTATTTGGCCAAAATTGAAGAAGTTCGCGAAGAGCTTGTGGTCCTTCAACAATGGCCTGTGCATACTGGTATCTAGTGGACCGACGGAACAACCCAGATACTTTTTTGAGTTGTCCCGTCATGTCGAAAATGAAATTACGAGGCATGCGCTTCTTTGAATTGTGCCAAGGTCGGAGCGTTGAGATCCTTTTCAGAAATTTGCGAACGATCATTGACGTCAATCTCAATTGGCCATTCGATTCCCAGCTCAGGATCAAGTGGCGTAAGGGCCGATCCCGGCATTCCTGGTTTCCACTCCTGATCGAAGAAGTAAATGTATTCAGAATCTGCTGTTTCACCAGCTGCTTGGAATCCGTTGCAAACACCGTTTGGCACAAGAACCATAACGCCTGGAACAATCCGAACAGTTTGAACTGCACCGAAAGTTGGTGACTCTGGGCGAATATCAACATAAGCGCCGAATACTTCGCCTGAAGCTACCGTTACCAGCTTCGTCATGGCTTCTGCATGAAGTCCGCGAACAGCTCCGCGATGAGTCAGCGTATTGTTGCACTGTTCAAACGAAGATACGATGCCGTTTTCCTTTAACCATGAAAAACGGAAAAGCTCACGAATCGTACCGCGATCATCGGTAACCTGCTTAGGGGTAATGATCTTTAGCCCATCTATATTGCTCGTTTGAATGCTGGCATCAATAATCTCAACCACATTATCTCCTTGAGTCTCGGTTGTTCGTTCTTAATTCTCGCATAAAGTGAAGCCTGTTCCTAACAAGCAACCCCACATAACAAAAGTGTGGCTCGGAAATCATTGATTTCCGAGCCACACTTAAGATTAACTCATTGCTCATGCAACAGGAGCGTTAACGTCCTCTGGAAGGGCCTTGCGAGCGAGTTCAACGATAGCGGCAAAAGCTGCAGGATCGTTGACAGCAAGCTCAGCAAGCATACGACGATCAACCTCGATACCAGCAAGCTTAAGTCCCTGCATGAAACGGTTGTAGGTCATGCCGTTTGCGCGAGAAGCAGCATTGATACGAGCAATCCACAGCTTGCGGAACTCATTCTTGCGGACCTTGCGATCACGGTAGTTGTATACCATTGAGTGGGTAACTTGTTCCTTAGCCTTACGGTAAAGGCGGGAACGCTGACCGCGGTAGCCCGAGGCGCGCTCGAGCGTAGTGCGACGCTTCTTCTTGGAATTTACGGCGTTCTTTACGCGTGCCATCTTCTATTTCTCCTTGTTTCTAAAAGCTTTCAGCGACCCAGCAGCTTCTTGACCTGCTTCACATCTGCACGTGCTACCGGCTGATCCGAGGATAGACGGCGAGTGCGGCGTGATGACTTGTGCTCGAGAAGATGACGTTTACCAGCCTGCTCGCGCATGAGCTTTCCCTTACCGGTCACGCGAAAGCGCTTCTTAGCTCCGGAGTGTGTCTTCATTTTTGGCATTTTCATGCTCCCTCTAGCTGCTCAACGCAGCAATAGTGCTCCCTACCGGGAGTTATGTTCGTGTCTGCTTTACCCGAAATTACTCAGCGTTAGTCTCTTCGACCGAAGAATCTTCGGTAATCTGCTCAGTTTTCTCAGCAATGCGCTCATTATTCTTCTGAGTGCGGCGCGCTTCTTGAGCTCGACGATTTTCACGTTCTGCTTCGCGACGACGGCGCTGATCGGACTTCGCTTCTGACTTACGACGAATCGGGGCGAGAACCATCACCATCGCACGACCGTCGACTCGAGGAGCTGACTCTACTACACCGTTTTCAGCGGCGTCTGCAGCGATCTTCTCCATCAAGCGAATGCCCTGCTCTGGTCGTGACTGTTCACGTCCACGGAAGCGCAATTGAATCTTGACTTTATCGCCACCATCAAGGAATTTTAGAATTCGCTTGAGCTTGGTTTCGTAATCGTGCTGATCGATCTTCAATCCAATACGGATTTCTTTCAGCTGAGTATTAGCCTGGTTGCGGCGAGCGTCGCGTGCCTTTTGAGCTGCCTCATATTTGAATTTTCCATAATCCATCAGTTTTGCAACTGGTGGCTTCGCATCTGGGGCAACCTCTACAAGATCGAGATTTGCTTCCTGAGCAAGACGTAATGCATTTTCAATACGTACTACGCCAACTTGTTCGCCACCTGGACCAACAAGACGCACTTCAGGCACGTTAATTCGATCATTGACTCTTGGCTCGTTGATAATTGCTCCTCTAACTTCGAGTGCGACGCGCACGGAGTCCAGAGGGCATACGGCAATAACCGTATTTCCAAAACCCGGTTCCAAATCGAGTGGAACCCAGGTGGGATTTCTCCGCTTGCGTTCCGGCAATCTGCCGGTCGGTCGGATATGACTCTACCAGTTCAGGACGAATTCACCAAGATTTTGGCTAGAATCGGGGCAATTCCTGCCCGTGACCTTGCCCACTAATAAAAGAACAGACGGCGGTAACAGCAGCAACACAATAATCTACAAACGCTCTGTTTCACGCAAGGCGTGGAATGATTTCTACTACATCGAGCCGAGCGCGAACATAGGGTATCGATTCGATTACACCAAGAACACAGCTGATAATTTCTTTATCGAGTGCTCGAGAATACTCTTGTTTGAGCACAATATCCAAGGTTGCGATATTCTTATCCCCTGCCTTCACCTCACAAGACGTATCAAAGCCAGCTTCTTTAAGAAGCGAATTAAGAATCTCCGCAATTTTCGCATCGTGCCACGGTGCAATCCACTCGGTTTGAGATGCAAGTGCCAGCACAGCGCTTCTCCCCAAAAACAATTCCTCCTGTGAACCAGGGTCAATCACCATCAACGCATTCGATCGTTTTACCGCAAGTCGCGCTAAATCCGGAGCGGTGATCGGAGCTGGTCGGGCATGTGGATTAAATGCTGCGAGAGCTTTAGCTGAAGTAAATAATGGTGTTGCACGCCGTCCACCAGGGAATTCAGCTAATACAAAGTCTTGGGCACTTTCACTGCGTGGATCGGGGTGATCATCGTGTGGTGCAACTGAACCATCACTATTCCTCCCGGGATGCTGATGTGGAAGTACAGCCATAAATACTCGACCAAGTGAAGCAAGAAGAAATTCGACGCGCTTATCAATCTCCATCGAAAAAGCCTGCGCGACTGCGTCTGTGCGTTCGCCGTTATCGCCTGCAAATGGGTTCGGAGCAAGTAATCGATCTAAATCAGGCAAAAAACTATCCTTCTGCTACCTTAAGTGCATCAACAACAGTCATTTTACCAGCATAGATAGCTTTACCAACGATTGCTCCTTCAACGCCGACTTCCGTAAGGTCTCGTAATGCCTTCAAATCCTCGAGCTTCGACACCCCGCCAGAAGCAACCACCGGCCGATCAGTTGCCTCACAAACTCTGCGTAATAAATCAAGGTTTGGACCGTGCAAAGTGCCGTCCTTATCAACATCGGTAAGAACATAACGCGCGCAACCGTCATCGTTCAAACGCTTCAAAGTCTCCCATAGGTTTCCGCCTTCAGAAGTCCATCCACGGGCAGCCAAGGTTTCACCACGCACGTCCAGGCCAACCGCAACTTTATCGCCATACTGCGCTATTACATGCGAAGTCCAGTCCGGGTTTTCCAAAGCAGCAGTTCCCAAGTTCACTCGAGCCGCACCCGCATCAATCGCACGGCCAAGAGAAACATCGTCACGAATGCCACCAGAAAGCTCAATATTGACGCCTTTGACTTCATTGACGATACGGGAAAGTAATTCATAGTTACTTCCGCGCCCAAAAGCAGCGTCCAAGTCAACTAGATGAATCCACGACGCACCCGCTTCTACGAAGGACGCTACTGCTTGAGCAGGATCACCAAAGGATTGTTCAGTCCCTGCTTCACCACGCAAAAGGCGAACAGCTTGTCCATTCACAACATCAACAGCAGGGAGTAATTGGAGCTTTTTCATAAAATAGCCTTCCCAGAAAATAAAGATTGAACGATTAGAGCGAGCCGATCCAGTTTTCTAAAAGATGAAGACCAGCATCTGACGACTTTTCGGGATGGAACTGAGTGGCAGAAAGCGGACCATTTTCTATAGCTGCCACGAAGTCTCCATAATGATTCGCAAAAGAAACAATCGGAGGCTCGAATATACCATCTTCGCTAGCCATATCCGCACTCGGATCGCTCTGTACAGCAAAGGAATGAACGAAATAAAAGCGTTCGGAATCCAAGCCATCAAGGAGTATCGAATCAGTTCCTGCCCTAACTTTTGACCATCCCATATGAGGAACAATTGGTGCATCGAGGGCGTCAACGGAACCTCTCCATTGACCAAGTCCTTCGTGTACCCCGAACTCTGTACCTTGGTCAAACATAATTTGCAGACCTACGCAGATTCCAAACACGGGCAGTCCACCTGCTAATCTACGTTCAATTAATCGATCCGCACGAATCGTTTTGATTTTAGTCATCACGGCTTGAAAAGCGCCTACACCTGGCACTACTAAACCATCAGCATTCATAACCAAGTGTGGATCAGCACTAAGCTCTACATCTGCACCTACTCGCTGAAGTGCGTGAACGACTGAGCGTACGTTTCCAGTATCGGCGTCGAGAACAATCACCTTTGCCATCTCAACTACTCCGCTTCCCTAGTGTCACCGTCGCTGGATCGCTTCTTTCTTAATAGCCGATCTAAAAATGACTGCTTAAGATCATTGGTTGCCAACGCACCCTCTACATTCGCCGATCCAAGCACTATCTGCTCAATGACGGGGTCGATTGAATTCAATAAGAGTCCAGGCGCAATTTCTTCGCCCAGCTCTCCAGCCATAACGCGGTGCGCGGTAACGAGACCAGAAACGCCTGCCTCTCCTCCAACGTCGTCCCCAAGTTCAGCAACCATGAGCACTACCCCGAATTGGGAAACATTTGATAAATGTGCGGCAACTGTTTGTGGGTTATCAGAATCGGGCATCGAATCATCCGAAGCTGAAAGTGTTGCGTCATCGCTTGGTCCAAGCAGTTCAGAAATATCCCAATCGTCGAAAGATTTAACTGGTAGATCGTGATAGACCACAACCCCAGAATTCGTCATAACAACCTCAGCGTCAATGCCACGCAATCTAAGAATTGCAGCAACAACTTCCGTCTTATCGAAGGGGGTAAGAATAACGTAACGTTTTCGCGAACTCACAGAGCACCTTTCGTCGATGGGATTCCTTCGACCCGAGAATCGTAGGCAACCGCGGCACGCAGTGCCCGAGCCAGAGCCTTAAATTGTGCTTCCACAATATGGTGCGGATCGCGGCCATCGAGAAGTTCGACGTGCAAGCACACTCCCGAATTATACGCGAATGATTCGAAGAAATGCCTAGTCATTGAGCCGGTGAAGTGACCTCCGATGAGATGATATTGCTGACCTTCCGGTTCACCTTTGTGAACGATGTAGGGACGTCCAGCAACGTCTACAACGACACGAGCAAGCGCTTCGTCCAGAGGAATAACCGCGTCACCAAAACGAGAGATTCCTTTTTTATCTCCCAGAGCTTCCTTAAGAGCAATACCCAAGCAGATAGCAGTGTCTTCAACTGTGTGGTGAACGTCAATATGCACATCGCCTTCGGCTTTGATAGTCATATCGATAAGTGAATGCTTTGCCAGGGCATTCAGCATATGATCGAAAAACGGTACACCGGTATTAATAACCGCCCGCCCACACCCGTCGAGGTTAATCGCAACGTCAATCACCGACTCTGAAGTCTTACGGCTATATTTAGCAATTCGTTCATTCATCGCGTTACCTTTCTGAGTGCAGCCATAAATCGATCATTTTCATTTGGCGTTCCAACGCTAACACGAAGCCATCCCTCCGGTCCGACTTCACGTATCAAAACGCCATCGTCCAATAACTTTTGCCACGTCTGGTGCCGATCAGGAAATTTCCCAAACAGCACAAAATTCGCATCTGATGGAGCGACCTCAAATCCCATTACCCGAAGCTCCCGCGCAAGAGCATCACGATCATTACGAATCTGGGCCACTTGAGTCATAAGCTCAGAGCGGTGTTTAAGTGCCGCGCTAGCACTAGCCTGTGTAATAGCGGACAAATGATATGGCAATCGAACTAACATCACCTGTTCGATGATCGTCTTGGCGGCTGCCATGTATCCAAGTCGTAGCCCTGCCGCACCGAAAGCCTTAGACATAGTCCGAGCCACAATAAGATGAGGAAACTCTTCCAACATTTCCAGAGCGCTAGGGACTCCATCGCGTCTGAATTCCGCGTAGGCTTCGTCTACCACAACTATCGTTGCAGTACGTGTTACAAAATCACCGTGGTAATCGGTTACACCGGTGCCGGTATCGTGCGCCACCGGACCTTGTACAAAAGGACCCGACTCGCGAGTGAGCGCAAGAATTTGGCGCAGTTCGGTCTCACTCATTGCAGTACCAGTCGGATTGTTTGGCGAGGCAAGGAAGACGACGCTCGGGTGATGAACATCAAGCACTCGCTGTATTTCGTCGAAATCGAGTGAAAAGTCTGGTTTGCGTGTGCCAGCAACCCACGTGCTAAATGAATCGCGCGCGTATTCAGGATACATCGAATAACTGGGCAAAAAGCTTGCCACCACACGCTGTGGACCAGCAAATGCTTGCAAAATATGCAACATGATCTCGTTGGAACCATTAGCCGCCCAGATCAAATCGGGGGCAATCTGTACCCCCGACTCTTGCGCAAGGTAATCAGAAAGGTCGGATCGAAGCTGGGAAAAGTCGCGGTCGGGATAGCGGTTGAGGTCTTTTAACGCCGCGGCAACCGAAACGCTGATCGTCTCGCAAAGATCTTCTGAGGGCGAATATGGGTTTTCGTTCACATTAAGACGTACGGGCACGTCAAGTTGCGGAGCACCATACGGTGATTTCCCAAGTAGATCGACACGAAAGGGCAGATTGACTTCCTGAGGTGGATTTACTGGCTGCTCCAAGGTAAGCCTCCCCTTGCTGGTATTAATTGAAAAAACTCAATATTTTCTAACTATGAACAATGTTAGCGCGTGCAATAATTGCGTGGATTACAATACGGATGTTGAGACTTTGGACGTCATTGAGGCACAAGACGGCGCCATGAACTCACGTCTCAATTGGTTGCGTGCCGGTGTGCTTGGGGCCAACGATGGTATTGTTTCTACCGCCGGCCTGGTAGTTGGCGTTGCTGGCGCAGCCGTTAATTCCCATGCCCTTTTCGTATCTGGCGTGGCGGGTCTTGTTGCAGGAGCACTATCAATGGCTGCAGGGGAATACGTTTCGGTCTCTACACAGCGTGATTCGGAACGAGCAGCGCTTGTGCGGCAACGCAAGGCCATTGCACAAGATCCAGTGGGATCGGAACGTAAACTGGCTGGAATTATCGCTGGGCATGGCGTGTCGAAGTTTTTGGCAACTCGTATGGCAAGCGAATTGAGCCGTACGGAGCAAGATGCTGAAGCTGCACACGCTCGATTTGAACTAGGTATCGATCCAGACGAACTTACAAACCCGTGGCATGCCGCGTTAGCATCGATGGCTGCTTTTGCTCTTGGCGCCATTATCCCACTACTTGCGATTTTGCTTAGCCCCCAGCAGTGGGCAGTTACTATCACAGTGGTTGCGGTAAGTTTGGCATTAACAATCACCGGAGCGGTATCGGCTAAACTCGGCGAAGCCCCAGTAATACCGGCAACGATAAGAAATATTGTGTGGGGCAATATCGCCATGATCATTACCTACGGAATTGGTACTTTAGTGGGCGGTTTGGGACCGGTCTAAAGGTTTCAACAAACTCTACTCTATGACGAACTGCACTCGACCGATTTGTCGCTTTATTACGCCAAATCGATCCGTGGTATTCAACTAAAGCTGGTCCTTAATCCGCACTTCCAACGAACGTGCATGCGCAGGCAGATCCTCGTCCACTGCAACCGCAGCCAAAGCTGGATACATTCCACTCATCGCCTCGCGAGTATATTCAATCTCCTGCACTGGCTTAATAAAAGCCATCACATTCAACCCCGAAGCAAAGCGAGCAGTGCCACCCGTAGGTAGCACATGATTTGAGCCAGCCATATAATCCCCCAGCGGAACCGGCGAAAATGCGCCAACGAAAATCGCACCAGCATTGTGAATCTTCTTCGCCACATCGCCCGCCTGCGCGGTGTGAATCTCCAGATGCTCAGCGCCATAAGCATTAGCAACCTGCACCGACTGTACCAAATCACTTGTGATAACCACGCCAGACTGCGGCCCACTCAAAGCCGTACGCACACGCCGAGAATGCTTGGTCTGCGCAACCTGCCCTTCAAGTGCAACTTCCACCTGCTCTACCAAGCTCAACGAATCAGTAATCAACACCGAAGCAGCGCACGGATCGTGCTCAGCCTGAGAAATTAAATCAGCAGCCACATACTCGGGGCATGCCGCTTCATCAGCAATAATAGCGATCTCCGTAGTGCCTGCTTCGGCGTCAATCCCCACGATGCCATGTACCGCTCGCTTCGCCGCTGCCACATAAATATTGCCGGGGCCAGTCACCACATCTACAGGCTCGCACAGCACTTCGCCGTCGCGCTGAATATCTTCACCACGCGCACCGTATGCGAACATAGCAATCGCTTGCGCGCCGCCCACCGCATACACTTCCGTGATTCCCAACAGTTTACACGCCGCCAAAATTGTGGGGTGTGGCAGTCCACCAAATTCTTTTTGAGGGGGCGAAGCCAAAGCAATCGTCTCTACCCCCGCTACCTGCGCTGCCACCGCATTATGTATCACGGACGACGGATACACAGCCAAGCCTCCAGGCACGTACAACCCCACTCGCTCAACCGGAATCCACCGCTGACGCACCACGCCACCTGGCACGATCTGCGTCTCTTTCGGCTGCGGCAACTGTGCCTCATGCCCACGGCGATTGTGGTCGATTGACATCAGCAAAGCCTCACGCAACTCATCACTGAGCTCGGCCTCGGCACGGTCAAGCACAGCTTGGGGCACACGCAAATACTCAGGCCGCACGCCGTCGAAACGCTCAGCCAAATCACGCAACGCAACTGCACCGGCATCGCGAACTGCATCAATAATCGGTACGACTGCGTGGAGAGCACGTTCGATATTCAGCTCTGCACGAGGTAAAGCCTTTGCAAGTTCCGCCTGTGTTAAGTCACGTCCGCGAAGATCCACCTGATGAAGCATCTGCGCCTACCCTTCCGTCACGGTATCCACCGCTGTACCAAATCTGCGATCACGATTAGCGTACCTAGAAATACAATCCCAAAGCACAAGCCGATCAAAATCTGGCCACGCCTCATCCACAAACATTAACTCTGCATAGCTGGACTGCCAGAGCATGAAGTTAGAAATCCGTTGCTCTCCCCCAGTTCGAATAAATAAATCGACTGGAGGAAGTTGGGGTTGATACAAGTGGCGTGCGATTGTGTCAGGAGTGATTCGCTGAGCCTTTAGCTTACCGTCAGAAGCCCGCTGTGCAATTTCGCGCACTGCATCAGTGATCTCTGCTTGCCCACCGTAGTTAACGCAGAAGTTCAAGGTGATGACGTCGTTATCCTTAGTAAGTTCCTCAGCCGCTTTAAGCTCTTTAATCACTGATTTCCATAGCCGGGGCTCTCGTCCAGACCAAACAACTTTCACGCCCCAAGCATTAAGTTCATCACGACGCTGATGAATAACATCTCTCGAATACCCCATCAGGAACGCGACTTCTTGCGGTGAACGCCGCCAATTTTCAGTAGAAAAAGCATAAACAGATACCACTTTGATCCCAGCATCAATTGCTCCGGCAATGACGTCCATCAAAGATAATTCACCTGCTTTGTGTCCTTCCGTGCGAGGTAAGTTCCGAGCGTTTGCCCATCTGCCGTTACCATCCATCACGATGGCAATATGATGTGGAACTTCAGTTTTATCGAAAGAAGGTACAATTGCGCCCGAGCTATGAACAGGGGGTTTAATAATATTCGTGGTCATGAAATCAGCCTACTTTCCACATAACGAAGTGAGTGAATCTGTTTCTCTAGATGCCACTGCAAATAAGCAGCAATAATTGCGCCTGCACTTTTCCTTGTTGGCTCATCAGCCAAGCTCGCTATTTTCCAGTCCCCGGAAATCAATGCACCTAAAAGCTGCCAGGTTTCCACACTGGGGATAGTACAGCCAGCCGGACGGCAGTCTACGCATACTGCTCCTCCCTGATAGACATTAAGTGCTTCATGTGGTCCTTCAACCCCGCACTTGGCACATTCGAAAACCGCAAATTCCCAGCCTGAGTACTTCATTGCTCGCAAAATATAGGAGTATAGAATGAGATCAGGGTGGTGTGCACCGATTGCCATAGCATGCAAGGCTCCGTGTAACAGTACGAATTGCGCAAGATCTGGTTCACCTTCAGTCACAACTAGTTGATCAGCGGTTTCTAAAAGTGCGCTCGCTGCAGTATAAGCTTCGTAGCGAAGAATAATGGAGCGGTGATAGTCGTGGAGCGTCTCTACTTGGGTGACGACGTCGAGTGTCTTTCCATAGTAAAGCTGCACGTCAATATGCGAAAAGGGTTCAAGGCGTGAACCGAATTTTGATTTAGTTTTGCGCACGCCTTTTGCAACACCACGTACTTTCCCGTGTTCTCGGGAGAACATGGTAATGATTCGATCCGCTTCACCTAAGTCGTGGGTGCGAAGAACGATCGCTTGATCACGATAGGTTTTATTCATTTTCCTAGAATATCGTTATTTGGGTACGAAGACTGAATTTAAAATACCTTGTAACACTACCGCAAGGCACGATTCACCGCTGAAACGATTGCGTTAAAGGAAGCACGAATAGTTGAAGGATCGACTCCCACTCCCCACAAAATCTGACCATCAATATTACATTCGACGTATGACGCAGCTTTTGCATCACCACCGGCAGACATTGCATGCTCGACGTAATCCAAGATTTCGACGTTAACGCCCAGTTGTTCGATCGCTTTCACGAATGCATCAATCGGACCATTTCCATCCGTGATAATCTTTCGGTCTACCGCACTGCCGTCTGAAGTCCGTTCCGAAATAGTGACTGTCAAAATCGTATGCGAGCCGTCGTCTTCAGCCGAAACGTTCGTACCACGCAATGCAAAGCGTCCCCACGGTTGTAGACCTTCAAGCACTGAATATGGAAGAAATTCGTCGGCAAAGATACGCCAAAGTTGATCGGCAGTAATTTCACCACCGTGGCGATCTGTAAAACGTTGCACGATTCTCGAAAGCTCGATTTGCAAACGACGCGGCAAATCCATGCCAAAGACCGAGGACATCAAGTAAGCGATGCCACCCTTACCAGATTGCGAATTAACTCTGACGATGGCTTCGTAGCTTCGACCTACATCTTTCGGATCGATTGGAAGATATGGAACGTCCCAAAAAACTGCATTTTCGTCGCCACCTGCAGCTTTAAGTGCCTTAGCGCGCGCAGCAAAACCCTTCTTAATTGCATCCTGGTGAGAGCCTGAGAACGAGGTGTAAACCAAGTCACCACCGTATGGAGCACGTGGATGGACTTCCATATTAGTGCAGTGCTCAACTACACGGCGGATTTCATCAATATCTGACAGATCAAGGTGGGGATCCACGCCAGTAGAGAAAAGATTTAAAGCTACGGTTATAAGGTCTACATTACCGGTTCTCTCACCATGACCGAACAGGCATCCCTCTACTCGGTCTATTCCTGCAAGCATCGCAAGCTCCGTTGTAGCAACGCCCGTACCACGGTCATTGTGGTTGTGAGCCGAAAGTACAACGAAATCTCTTCTGGAGAGGTTTCTGCTCATCCATTCGATTTGGTCTGCATAAACATTCGGAGTGCAACGCTCAACTGTGGTCGGAAGGTTCAAAATAATTTCACGATTCTCATCCGGCTGCCATACGTCCATCACAGCTTCACAAACTTCAAGTGCGAAGTCGAGTTCAGTGTCGACGAAAATTTCAGGAGAATACTCAAACCCGGCAACAGTTGTATCGCCAAATTTCTTTTCCATGTAGGCAAGAACTTCCTGCGCACCGGAAATCGCCAGATGTTTCGTCTGCTCACGGTCATTATTGAAGACGACGGTACGAAACGTTGGTGATGTAGCATTGTACAGATGTACAGTTGCGCGCGGCAATCCTTCAAGTGCGTCAATCGTACGGTGAATAATCTCTGGTCGTGATTGGGTCAGAACTGAAATTGCAACATCTTCGGGCACAGCATCGTCCTGAACAAGCAATCGAACGAAATCCCAATCCGTTTCTGAAGCCGCTGGGAAGCCCACTTCAATTTCTTTAACGCCGATACGAACTAGTAGGTCGAAAATCTGGCGTTTTTGGTCAGGATTCATTGGCTCGATGAGAGACTGATTTCCATCTCGAAGGTCCGTGGACAACCAACGTGGGGCTTTGACAATTCGATTGTTTGGCCAAGTCCGGTCCGGTAGCTCAACCGTATTCGTGTCTAAGAAGTGACGATACTTTGAAATTGGCATCGTAGACGGTACTTGGTTATTTCTAGGTCCTTCAGTTTTCATCTCATCCTCCGAGGTATCAATATTGGATTGATCGACGACGAATACCCGCGGAGAGGAGTCAATCTAGCGAATCTCACCGCGGCTAATTAGATGAAGGAAGAAGCCTACTGAATTCATATCTTTATCTTAAGATACCGAATTGAAGAATTTTGAACATTTCGTATCGTGGGATTCTTTGGCTTTCAGCCCCGTTTCTAAGAGGCTGTGTGAGTTCTAAATGGCTTCGTGAATGATCAAAGCAAAAATTCCCTTAACCAAAGAATCAACAAAAATCAGAATCCAAGTCTACCCAATAACTTAGGGTTGCGTTGCCAGTCTTTAGCTACTTTGACGCGAATATCGAGGAATACCGGACGCCCAAGCAATCGTTCGATATTATGGCGAGCTTCTTGACCCACCTTTTTCAATCGTGCACCACCTGTACCGATTACAATTCCTTTTTGGGAATCACGTTCAACGAAGACCGAAGCATGGATCGCTAAGATCGTTCCCTCTTTACCATTAGACCGTGGACGTTCCTCCATCTCCTCAATTACAACGGCAATTGAGTGTGGCAATTCATGGCGTACGTCAGAAAGGGAAGCCTCCCTAATCATCTCAGCAATAAGGTCTTCTTCTGATTCGTCCGTCACTGCATCGCGAGGATAGAGAGGAGGCGACGGCGGCATTCGATCTAGCAGTAACGACGTCAAAAGCTCGACCTGCTTACCTTCAACTGCAGAAACAGGAATAAGTTCGGCGAAGTCGGGATAAAATTCATTGACATCAATTAACTTATTTGCCATGACCTCACGCGGAACTTTATCACTTTTAGTGATCACGGCAATGATAGGTGCATTAGTTTGCTTCACAAGATTTAGCAGGAACCGATCGCCTGGACCGATCTTTTCATCAGCTGGAAGGCACAGAGCCACACAGTCAACATCTGCAAGAGATTCATGAACCATATCGTTGAGACGCTCACCTAGCAATGTACGCGGGCGATGCAATCCAGGAGTATCAACAATAATCAGCTGCCCTGAATCGCGATTCACGATTCCGCGAATTACCCGGCGAGTCGTCTCCGGTTGATTTGCAGTGATTGCAATCTTTTGTCCCACAAGCGCATTGGTCAACGTTGATTTCCCAGCATTCGGGCGCCCAACAATGGCGGTGAATCCCGCACGGAAATCTTCTGGCCATGAATTATTCATTTACATTTTCCTCTGGTGATAAAGAAGCAATCAGCGTCGCAAGTCTCTTACGTCGCCCTTCAAATCTATCTGCCGCCAGTTCCACTCCTTGAACCCGAGTTCGGGATCCGATGATCGGAACTCGACCCAAAGCTTTGGCGAGCAGTCCCCCGGCAGTATCCACATCGTCGTCTTCAATTGTCAAACCAAACAGATCGCCGAGGTCGTTAATTGGAAGTCTAGCTGGAACTCTGAACGACCCATCTTCTAGTGGTTCGACCTCTGGATGCGCACGATCGTGTTCGTCAACCATCTCACCTACGAGTTCTTCGAGCAGATCTTCGATGGTTACTAGTCCCGCAATTCCACCGTATTCATCGACCACGAGTGCGATGTGAACGTAGTTAGCTTGCATTTCATGCAAAAGCGCATCAACCATCTTCGTTTCAGGAACAAATACTGGTTCGCGCATTACCTCAGCAGCAGTGATTTCTTGAGGATTTGAGCGATGATGAACTCGCCGAATTGCATCCTTCAAATAGAGCACACCACATAAGTCATCAACAGAGTCACCAATAACAGGTACTCGTGAAAAACCAGACCTTGCGAAAAGAGAAAGTGCTCGGTCAATTGATTCCTCACGCCCAATCGAAATCATATCTGTGCGAGGAACCATCACCTCCCGAACGCGCGTACGTGACAACTCGAACACCGAATGTAACAATGAGCGTTCGTCATCTTCAATGGCCTCTGATTCCGAAACTCGCTCAACCATGAGCGCAAGCTGATCCTCGTTTTCCGTCTCTCGCTCTTCGTCAGCAACTGACTCACGTCGACCAATGAAACGAGCTGTAATCTTGGTCAACGTCCACAAGAGGTAGTTAACACTTTTGATAACAGTCAGTGGATGCTTACGGCCCAAAGATCCTGGAAATATCAATGAAACAATCAAAGCTCCGGCCATGATAATGCCCAGAGAACCAAGCAGAAGGAACCAAAAGTTGTCTGTCGACCGATTCAAGGAAACAGCGGTAGAAATTGCGAAAGTGGCAGCAAAGAAGACGCGTGCGCCGTGTGTAGCCGTAATCGCAGCGATGCGTTCGTCAATAATTTGGGCGACGAACCGTCCGCCTTCACCATTCGCCGCCGCTTCTGCGGCTTCTGAACGCGTCAACCGGTTCACCGCAGTTGCGACGACGCCCGTATAGGACATCGCGATCAAAGAGAGCATGGATAATACAATCTCCACACTCAACGGAATAGAGGCCAAACTACTCAATTAATCTTCACACCTAGTCAATCGTTGGAGCGATATCGTCAATATCCCCAAAATCACGAATTGGATCATTTGGGTTTTGAGGCTTTCGTGCCAAGAAGGTCAACAAAAGACGTCGTTGAAGCTCGAACATTTCTTTTCGATCTTCTTCCAACTCATGATCGTATCCCAACAAATGTAAGATTCCGTGGGTGGTAAGCAACAAGATTTCTTCCATCGTGGCGTGCCCAGATTTTCGGGCTTGCCGAGCGGCTACCTGTGGGCAGATCGCAATATCACCAAGGATACCTTCAATGGCTTCCTGACCGGGAGGAGTCGGACGAAGTTCGTCCATTGGGAAGGACATCACATCAGTAGGTCCTTCGAGATCCATCCATTCAATATGAAGTTGAGCCATTGCTTCTTCGTCGAGTAAAACGATATTGAGATCGGCTTGAGGGTGAACTCTCATCTCATCGAATACCCAAGCTCCCAGCTCTGAAATTTCAGCGAGATTTGCAGCAGGTGAAAACGATGACTCGTCATTTACTTCAATCATTTTTCATCATTCCATCGTGCGTAGGCATCAATAATATCGGCAACCAGTCTGTGCCGCACAACGTCAGCTGAACCAAGTTCAGCAAATTTAATTCCATCGACTTCACGCAAAATACGCCGAACTAATAGCAAGCCCGATTGCACTTTTCCAGGTAGATCAATCTGAGTAATATCCCCCGTAACCACCATCTTTGACCCAAAGCCTAGTCGAGTTAAAAACATCTTCATCTGTTCGGGAGTGCTGTTCTGCGCCTCGTCCAAAATAATGAATGCATCGTTAAGCGTTCTTCCACGCATATATGCCAAGGGCGCAACTTCGATCGTCCCAGCTGCCATAAGCTTTGGAATCGCATCGGGATCAACCATGTCATGTAAGGCGTCGTAAAGCGGGCGCACGTAAGGGTCGATTTTATCGTTGAGAGAACCGGGTAAAAAACCGAGAGACTCCCCTGCCTCAACCGCAGGACGAGTGAGAATAATACGCGAAACCTCTTTTCGTTGCAGCGCAACCACCGCTTTGGCCATTGCCAAATAAGTTTTTCCGGTTCCCGCAGGACCAATTCCGAAAATAACCGTATTTTCATCGATAGCATCAACATATGCTTTTTGCCCAAGCGTTTTCGGCCGAATGGTTTTTCCTCGAGTGGTGAGGATATCAGCATTTAGCAACTCAGTCGGCCGTGCCAAACCAGCTTTAGTCATCGAAATTGCTCGCTCAACTGCATCTACACTGAGGTGTTCCCCAAGTGAAACCACTGCAATGAGTTCCGATAAAAGTTCAACGGCTACACCAACGTCACTTTCGCTTCCAGAAACTGAAATCCCGTGCCCACGAACATGAAGCACCACCGGAGCAAGACCTTTTTCAAGAGCTCGCAATACCCCATCGTTATGCCCGAGTAAATTAATCATCGGGATTCTGTCAGGAACCGTTATCGTCCTCTGCACACTTGCATCATTCGCATCATTCGTCATCGCTTTAATTCTACCTTATTCGCGACTATTCAAGTCCATACAAATATTGCATTCACTCGCCGAGTGCCCTAAGAACCGCTATCGCCCAGGCGCCGGCTGTTGCCGAACGTAGCACGTGCTTACCTAGCAACACCGGAATCGCTCCAGATGCGCGAAAATCAGAGATTTCTTCATCGGTGATACCACCTTCCGGTCCCACGATACAAACGACAGATTGTTTATCACTTCGTCCATCCGAGGTCGACATGCGATCGGAACAAGCATCAGTATCGACGACGTCGTTGCGCCCTGATTCGATTCCAAATAAGCCCTGGTGTTTCGCCTCGGTTGTCAACGTTTGTGTTGCCTGTTCATGACACACGAAAACAACACTCCCCGACTCAACCCACTGTTGAATCTTTCGACTTAATTCGCGGCTTTTGATGACGCCTTCAATTTTCGGAACGAAAGATCTGCGTGACTGTTTCGCAGCCGTGTCAGCGGTTAGTTGCCATTTAGTTCGCCCCTTTTCCGCTTTGGCAGGCTGAGACCAAGACACAATTGCCCGCTGAGATTCCCATGGAATTACTGTATCCACTCCAAATTCAGTGGACGTTTCTACTGCTTGCTCATCTCTACCGCCCTTTGCCAATGCCTGCACCAAGGTAATTTCGAGCTTCGATCTGTCTTCACGACGTACCGCCGTAACTACACCACTTAGAGTGGTTTTTGCCGTAGCAGTTACCTCGATAGTAACGCGTAAACCTTTTCCGTCAACGACGTCAATTTGTTCACCAACCGTCGTTCTACGTACTGTCACGGCATGACGGGCTTCATCACCACAAAGAGTGACAACATCGCCTTGCTTTGGTTCACGCAAGTCACGGTCTACATAAACGGGTAGCGTCACAATTTTCCGCCTTATAATCCTTTGATTTTATCTTTGAGGCGCGAAAAAACAGATCCGGATTCCGCAACCATCTTCGCAGATGGGGTTTCTTCGTTGCGTAGTTTAGCTAGCTCTTCAACCAAGGTACGCTGTGCATCATCGAGCTTCGTTGGCGTCTTTACCTGGACTGTTACGTGCAAGTCTCCTCTACCACGGCGGTGGAGTCTACCTACGCCCATACCTTCGAGGTTAACGACGGTTCCAGACTGAGTTCCAGGACCAACATGAATTGATTGTGCGCCGTCGAAAGTATCAATGTTTACGTCCGCACCAAGAATCGCGGCAGTCATCGGAACTTCAAGCATTGCTTCCAGGTTATCTCCATGCCTAGAGAAAACAGGATCTTTTTCGACGTAGACTTCGGCAAATAGGTCTCCAGGCATTCCTCCGAATATACCTGCATCACCCTGACCGGCGAGCCGAATCCGCATACCTTCTTCGACTCCGGCAGGAACCTTAACGGTAACCGACTTCTTCGACCGAACACGCCCTTCGCCCGAGCACTCTCCACATGGAGTCACTATTTGTGTTCCGTAACCTTGGCACGCACCGCACGTAGTAGTAGTCATCATCTGACCAAACAAAGAATTCGTTACGCGCTGTACAGTGCCCGATCCACCACACTGCACACAGGTAACGGGTTCGGTTCCCGGTGCAGTCATCATACCGTTACACTCTGGGCACTCAGCAGCGATGTCGATTGTTATTGGTTTATCGACGCCAAATACGACGTCTTGCAAAGAAAGCTCTAAATGTACGAGGGAGTCGCCACCGCGCTGTGCACGCGACACTGGACCACGTTGGGCTGAGCCACCCCCGAAGAATGAAGAAAAGATGTCTTCGAATCCAAAGCCACCTGTTGGAGCACCGCCACCACGCAGGGCATCTTCACCGCCTATATCGTACATACGGCGTTTTTCTTCATTAGAAAGAACATCGTAAGCGTTGGTTACTTCCTTAAACTGCTCGGCACCGTCCGGACCTGCAACGTCCGGATGTAACTTTCGAGCAAGTTTCCGATATGCCTTTTTAATTTCGTCTTGAGACGCATTCCTAGACACACCTAAGGTCTCGTAGTAGTCAGCCACTGATTATTTTACCTATCTTTTCTTTATTTCTTCGTTTCCGAGAGTTTAAGCCATTTTAGTAAAAGTCGATGAAATCTCACCGTTAATTTAAACGCAAAATCTCGGACAAATAATTCGCAATCGCATGGACGCTCGAAATCGCACCGCGGTAGTCCATTCGAGTCGGTCCAATGATTCCCAGGTTCGCGATTGTTTGATCCGAACTATTGCCGTATCCAGACGAAATAACTGACGTCTCCGATAATTCTTTTGCATCAATTTCATGGCCAATTCGTACATGCAGTCCTTCTCCTTGGCTAGCAAGCAGTTTCATTAGCACAACCTGCTCTTCAAGAACATCAAGAATTGGAGCAATTGAGTGGTGAAACTCAACGTTGTATCGGCTCAAGTTACCTGTTCCAGCTACAACTACGCGTTCTTCGACTTCGTTTAGAAGTGTTTGGCGTACCAGCTGCGTGATCTTACGGGTAACTTCACGCAGGCGATCTGGGGAATCATCCAGTAAGCGGTCCGACACTTTGCCTAGGCCATCCAGTTGCAGACCAGTGAGATGCTCATTGACTGCACCCCGAATCGCCTCCAAATCAGCATCCGAAACACTAGAATCCGTTTCGAAAGTTCTTTGTTCAACGCGTCCCGCATCGGTAATCATCACGATTAAAATCATTCGTTTAGATAAAGCGATCAACTCTACATGACGCAATGCAGTACGGCGCAACGACGGATATTGTACAACCGCAACCTGTTGGGTGATCTGCGCCAATAAACGGACAGCTCGATCCAATACATCGTCGAGGTCGACTGCTCCTTGAAGCATTCGTTCAATCGCACGTCGTTCCCCAAGCGATAGCGGTTTAATGTCCGCCAAGGAGTCAACGAAAACCCGGTAACCGGCGTCGGTAGGGATTCGACCCGCAGATGTATACGGTTGGACGATCAGTCCTGCTTCTTCTAATTGCGCCATATCGTTACGAATAGTAGCGGGCGAAACAGTTAAACCATGCCGCTCTACTACCGCTTTCGACCCAACCGGTTCGCGGGTGGCTACGTAGTCTTCGACAATTGCATTTAAAACGATTCGTCGTCGTTCTTCTGGCGAAGCCATCGACCCACCCCTCTCTCGATCCAAGCCATGGTTTTCTATCCCACACCAATATAACCGGCGTCGTAGAACATATGGCACTCCATATCACCGAGTGCCAATTCTACGCTTTTCTAGACCTAACACGCATCTAGACAGAGTCCGATTGGTCACCCATTTTTAAGCTGTCATGACTTAACCTAGTCTGGTGAACTCAAGATTTGCCAATCGCCACCCGTCGGGACGTGTCATTCATCAACAAGGGGAACCAGAAGCTCCGCAGCCAGTGTTTAGAAATGCCAACGACCGGTATGGACACGACGTACTTATTGCAGATCCGCTTCGAAAATCCCCAGCAAAGCAGGTGCCAGCAGCCGTCGGTCTACTCCTCGAAGACGTCGAAACCGGTTTCGTCGGCGAAGTTATTAGAGTTTCTAAAGTTGCTGGTAAATGGCAAATGGTACTTGAGGATGCCAATTTCAAACAGCGTTCCTACCCACTCGGTCCGGGTTTTTGGATCGAGGGTAAACCCGTCGTCGTCATAGAACCTCAAAACACAACGGTTCCTAGCAGAAATGCTTCCCAACAACCGATTACTCGCACCCCACGGCTTGTAGCTGGCAAACGCGTGACGGCATCAGGATCATTGTATGTTGAACACAAGGCGCGCGTTGCTCGCCCGTCCCGAATTTGGGTAGAAGGTAAGCACGATGCCGAGTTAATTTCCAAGATTTGGGGAGAAGACCTCGCATTTGAAGGGATCATGATCGAAGAACTCTACGGTGCCGATCATCTGATCGAGATACTCACAGTTTTCAATCCCTCAAATGACCACCGCGCTGGTGTTTTACTCGATCACATGGTCTGCGGCTCCAAAGAATTTAAAATCGCAGCTAAAGCAATGAAGTTCCCAGGTGTGCTGGTGCTCGGTCACCCCTATGTTGACGTCTGGCAAGCGATCAAACCTCGAACTATTGGAATCAAAGAATGGCCAGAGGTTCCGCGCGGTGAGGACATTAAAATAGGTACGCTCGCCCGCTTAGGGTGGCCACATCAAGACGCCGAAGACATTGGCCTAGGTTGGAAAAGAATTCTGGACTCAGTTCACTCCTACACCGATCTTGAACCAGCGCTGTTAGGGCGAATGGAAGAACTAATCGATTTCGTGAGCGCCGGACTGTAAGATTCTTTAGAATCTAACCAACGCCTCATTACGATTGACGCGGCGTAAGGCGCATAGCCTGTGAAATAGACTCGCGAAGTTGTGTTAAACACTCATTGAGCTCCTCATCGAACTCAGTTGCATTGAAGACGACGGACACCGTTGTTTCGTTGGTGTAAAAGCAGTCTACGCTATCCGTTGCCATAAGCCACTGAGCAAGTGCACTTCCTTCAAAAGCTTCGTATTCGTCTTTAGTCCCGCAAAAGATAGTGAGGTCATTTGACCCTGGAACGATAGTGTGCGCAGAGCTCACAGCGTTGTCAAGAAAACCAACTGGCAAAGGAAAACCAGATTTAGCACCAAGCACTTCTGGAAAATGATGTTCGCTGCCATCGGAGTAAAGCGGTGAATCTACCGTAAGTACTTGGAATGAATCTTTTTCACCAGCCAGCACTCGACCGCTCCTCCAGCTCGGGGAACTTTGATGAGTGAGAGCATCATGGGCAACCGCATTAGCTAAGAACGGCCATAAAAACGACACTTGTGGAGTGCCAATGAAGAAAGTCTTGGCGTCTTTTACCATGTCCTTATGAGTGACCTTATGCTTTCTAAGCTGGGCGATTAATTTGGTTCGTTCATCCCAAGAACCTTGTGAGCGCGGCGAAAGCCCAACCCATAATGCCCATCCAATTGTACCTGCGAAAAGAACAATCAACAGCGTTTTAATATATAGGTCACCCATGGTAGTTTTCTTCTTTCGGAGTCGACGGTCCCAGTGGCTCGCGATCTTTATTTTTTATTTTATTTACTCGTCGATCATACATAAATAACGAATTCCTAAGAAAATGCGAATAAAAATTTGTTGATCTGACTTTCTTTTACCTTTATCACTACCACAATGCTCGAGTCACGGTGTCGGCGAGAAGACGGCCTTTCCTCGTCAAGATAAGGCGTCCATTCAATGCTGGTTTCGGATCAATCAGACCATCGCTAATAAAACCGGCAACTAAATGTGCTGAAATATGTTCCGGAATATCAATACCAGTAGAAAGCCGAATACCCATCATAATTGCTTCTTCTCGTTTCTCTGCGTCCGTTAGGATTTCGCGTCCGGCAGCAGGACTCATCTCATGTGTATCTCCCCTCAGCTTTTGTGCATAAACCAAAGGATGCTTCACATTCCAAAATCGAGTTCCATTGATATGTGAGTGAGCGCCCGGTCCGTACCCCCACCAGTTGGAATTCTTCCAATAGTGGAGATTATGGCGGCATTCTTCGCCCGGTTTCGACCAATTCGAAATCTCGTACCACTCCAAACCTTGAGAACTAAAAAGCTGATCCGCCAGTATATATTTTTCGGCCAATTCATCAGGATCAGGTTCGATGATTTCACCACGTTTGAGCTGTGCGCCCATCTTTGTTCCTGGTTCAATCGTTAAGGCATAAGCCGAGATATGATCCGGTTCCAAAGCAAGTGCAGTATCCAAAGATTCATTCCACTGCTCCATCGTTTCACCCGGCGCACCGTAAATCAGGTCAAGTGAATATCTCAGTCCAAGCTCACGTGCCCATGTCACCACTCGTTCAACTTGCCCCTGAGTATGCACTCGATCAAGTGTTGTCAATACGTTCGGCACCGCTGACTGCATGCCAAAAGAAATCCTAGAAAATCCAGCATCGCGAAGTCGTTGAAGATACTCAAAAGAAACAGTTTCCGGATTTGCCTCTGTTGTGATTTCAGCGCCCGTAGCAATGCCAAAAGTATGTCGCAATTCATCAACAACTGCCACCAGAGCTTGAACATTTACCATCGTCGGAGTACCGCCTCCGAAAAATACCGTCTTCAAGGGTCCTGGCTTACTAGTGGAACTAAGCACCTTTGCTGATAGTCCAATTTCACGTCGCAAAGATTCGTGGAAATCTCCGACTGACGCACCCGGTCCAAAATCAACATTGGTGTAGGTATTAAAGTCGCAGTATCCGCAACGCACCCGGCAAAAAGGTATGTGGACGTAAGCAGAAAATCCGTCGGCGACGTCGGGATGGGGTAATGACCCGTCTGGTGGCGCGGATGTACCCTCAGGTAACTCAGCCAAGGGCTTTCAAACCTCGCCTTGAGCTCGGAGGGCGTTCTCCTCCACGATCAGCAAGAACGGTTTCGCCACGAGCAATTGCACTAACCCACGGATCTTCGGGAATGGTTTCCTCATCTTGCTTAACTGAGTTTCGAACGGCTAACACGTCATGGACGCTCCTACCGGCTTCAATTCCACGCTCTTCAAAACGTGTCATAACGCGATCGGAAAAACGCGGAGCAAATCCACCTCGATATACACCTTCGTCAGCAGCATCGGGATTCTCACCCGCATAAGCATTGGAGAACCACGGTGATTCTTGAATCACATCACGCATCTGCCACGCATAGTTATCCCAATCGGTGGCCATTCTCCAGATACCTGCAGGTTGCAAAATTCCGGCGACTACGTGCGCAAACGTGGGAGAAACAATGCGGCGCTTGCGATGTTTCTTCTTTCTCCAGGGGTCTGGAAAAAAGGTCCACACTTCTGAAGCATATTGACGTAAAGATTCGTCGGCCTCGGTACCAAAAATAATTGGGAGAGCCTGAGCAGCGTCTAACTCTGCGATTTTGACATTCGAAAGGTTTTCGCGAGCAAGAGCGTTTACACAACGCGCCACTCCGGGTCCCCACGCTTCACACGCAAGAAAGTTCTTTTCAGGGTAAAGCTTTGCCGCATGCACGAGTTGTTCACCCGATCCAGGACCAACTTCTACTATCAGTGGAGCTTCGCGTCCAAAGAGCTCGCTTAGATCTATACGCGAACCAGGAGCGATGGTTGCTTGCCCCACTCCAGGTTCGAAAGGAACTAGGTAGTCGGCTCCATGTTCTTCCATTACATGTTCGAATTTATCCCCGAGTCGCTTCCCACGCAGGGAAAACGACATAATCCGACCGTAGTTTGTGGGGCGTTCTTCGTTCTCCACTTATTTCTTCTTACTTTCAGGCATTTCCGAACTCAATGCAGCAACAAACGCTTCTTGGGGAACATCGATTCTACCGATCGATTTCATGCGCTTCTTACCTTCTTTTTGCTTTTCAAGGAGCTTCCGTTTACGGCTAACATCGCCTCCGTAACATTTTGCCAGCACGTCTTTACGAAGCGCACGGATGGTTTCTCGCGCAATAACTCGAGATCCAACTGCTGCCTGGATCGGAATTTCAAACTGCTGGCGAGGAATTAGCGTCTTGAGTTTCGACGCCATATCCACGCCGTAGGCGTAAGCACTATCGCGATGCACAATAGCTGAAAATGCATCGACAGTTTCATGATTGAGTAAGATATTAACCTTAACCAGGTCCGCAGCCTGTTCGCCTTCTTCCTTGTAATCCAAAGAAGCATAACCCTTCGTACGCGACTTAAGTTGATCGAAGAAGTCGGTGACGATTTCAGCTAACGGAAGCTCATATCGAAGCTCAACACGGTCTTCTGAAAGGTAGTC
The DNA here is from genome assembly GCF_900604515.1 of Arcanobacterium ihumii. Lineage (GTDB taxonomy): Bacteria > Actinomycetota > Actinomycetes > Actinomycetales > Actinomycetaceae > Arcanobacterium_A > Arcanobacterium_A ihumii. Next base: position 44,258 of record NZ_UWOS01000001.1, read on the forward strand.
CATCCCCTTCATATTTCCACGCCTTTGTTGGCACAATTCCATCACTGTTCCAACGTAATCCTTAGGAGTAAGGATCGTGGCATCTACAAGCGGTTCAATTACCTCTTTAACTTTTCCTTCTGGAAATTCAGACGGATTCGAAACTTTAACTTCTTCTCCCGCGTCGGTAATAACGCGGTAATTCACGGATGGCGCAGTTGCAATCAAATCTAGATCGAATTCACGGGCGAGGCGTTCAGTGATAATTTCGAGGTGGAGCAGTCCAAGAAATCCGCATCGATATCCGAATCCCAGTGCAACAGACGTCTCCGGTTCATAAGTCAAAGCCGCATCATTGAGCTTGAGCTTATCTAGAGCATCTCGCAATGCAGGGTAATCCGAGCCATCAATTGGATAGAGACCAGAGAATACCATCGGTTTAGGATCCTGATATCCGGAAAGTGCAGATTGTGCTGGTTTTCCAAGGTCTGTAACCGTATCTCCAACACGCGATTGACGAACGTCTTTCACGCCGGTGATCAAATAACCTACTTCACCAACACCCAATCCACGCGAAGGAATTGGTTCAGGTGAAATAACACCGATTTCCAAAAGTTCATGGCTTTGCTTGGTTGACATCATTTGGACGCGTTGGCGTGGACGAAGCATACCGTCAACGACGCGCACATACGTTACGACGCCACGGTAGGTATCGTATACGGAATCGAAAATCATGGCGCGAGTTTCGGCGTCGGCATCTCCTACCGGCGCCGGAAATTCAGCAACGATGCGATCAAGAAGTTGATCAACGCCTTCGCCGGTCTTCCCTGATACACGAATACAGTCATCTGGTTCGCAGCCGATAAGGGAGGCCAGCTCAAGGGCGTATTTATCCGGATTAGCAGCCGGTAGATCAATCTTATTCAGAACCGGGATGATCGCCAAGTCGTTTTCAAGCGCCATATAGAGGTTAGCCAAGGTTTGCGCTTCAATCCCTTGAGCAGCGTCAACAAGTAAAATCGCGCCTTCACATGCCGCCAAGGACCGTGAAACCTCGTATGAAAAGTCCACGTGTCCGGGCGTGTCAATCATATTGAGAGCAAAAGCTTCACCATTGACAGTCCATGGCATACGAACTGCCTGGGACTTAATCGTGATTCCACGTTCACGCTCAATATCCATACGATCAAGATATTGCGCGCGCATATCACGCTCCGACAGCACGCCGGTCAATTGAAGCATACGATCAGCCAAGGTCGATTTACCGTGATCAATATGGGCAATAATGCAGAAATTCCGGATCTTCGCCGGATCGGTTGAAGCCGGCTCAATCTGCTTAATCTGCTCTAACGTACTAACAGGCACGAAACTCCTCTACTTGTGTTTACTACCAAGGCTACCAGTGGGTGAATCCTAGCCCGAGTTTTCCTCATGTGATTTTAACATCCGCACGAAAATATTTATCACTGGGCTTAATGGGCATCAATGCTAAAATTCTAAAAACCGACGAACGAAGGATTAGTGGGATGGATGCACTGGACCGTTCCCTCCAAAAGCTCATGGACGACGGCGCAGGACCGGTTACGACGGCGGTGTTTGAGTCGTATTTCAAACAGCTACGAGACGGAAATACCGGAATCATTCCCGAAGATTCAATTGAGCCTCTTCGAAACGTCGTCGCACTCAAAGATATCGAAGTCGACAGCAAACGTGCACGCGAAGCACTCGGTAAAACGGTGTTTCTTAAGCTCAACGGCGGACTTGGTACGTCAATGGGACTCTCACATGCCAAGTCTCTCATTCCTGTTCGAGATCAGATGACTTTTCTCGATATCATCTTCGCCCAGGTGCGCGCGGCTCGAAACCGAAGCATGTCTCAAATTCCATTAATTTTCATGAATTCGTATCGAACCAATCAAGATACACATTCGTTTTTCCCTGAGGACTTACGAATCTCTGACCTCACGTTTGATTTTATTCAGAACAGAGAGCCTCGTCTCCTTGTCAACACACTTGAGCCGGTATCCTGGCCAAATGATCCGGAACTTGAATGGTGCCCACCAGGTCATGGAAATATCTATACCTGCCTAGCCGAAACGACGCTCCTTACCGAGCTTTTAGAGGCGGGTTATACAATACTTTCAATATCTAATGTTGATAACCTTGGAGCTTTTCCTTCTGAGCTTCTTGCGAGTTGGTTTGAAGATTCGGGTAGATCGCTTGCCCCTGAAGTTTGCAAGCGCTCTCAAAACGATCTCAAAGGCGGACATTTAGCAACGGACAAAAGAAATGGAACAATCATACTTCGAGATTCCTCCCAGACATCTCCAGAGGATTCCCCTTATTTCAGTGATCCTACGCGTCACCCCTTCTTCAATACGAATAACCTGTGGTTCAACATCGAAGCATTACGCGATTTGTTGCAGAGAACAGGTGGAGTTCTAGATCTACCACTTATTCGGAATCGTAAACACGTAGTTCCAGCAGATCCTAAGACTCCTGAAGTATTCCAAATCGAGTGTGCCAGCGGGGCAATAGTCAGTCATTTTGGGGATGCTTCGCCAATCTTGGTTGAACGAGATCGATTTATTCCGGTTAAGACGACGAATGACCTTTTCGCTATTCGTTCCGATAGCTATACCTTTGACGAACATTTTCACCTTAAGCTAGATCGAGACGAGGCACCTACAATTCTTCTAGATTCAAGGTATTTTGGAATGATCAGTGACTTTGAAAAACGCACGAAGATTTTGCCATCTACAAAGAATCTTGAGAGCCTCGAAGTATTTGGAGACTACACATTTGATGGAACAGAAATGTTCCAAGGTGCCGTAACTATTGGAGGAGCACAATGAATTTCCGTCCCTTGCTTAAAAGACTGATCCGAACACTTGGCGCCTCCGTAGTTGATGAGCTGATTAGCAATAGACCTACACAGCAAAGGCACAATAATCCAAGCTCCAACCACGGTGGAACACGCGCTTCGATTCAGAAAAACACCGTTCCTTGGAATTTTTCTCAAGATGGTCTTCCAAATTTTTCTTATACCCCGGATGGAGACTCGCTGCCCGACCCAGGTGAAGTGGTCTGGACATGGATTCCATTCGAGGAAAACAACGGTCAAGGAAAAGATCGCCCCGTGTTAGTAGTATCTGTTGATAACAACAATGCAATTTGCGCCCAGATGACTTCCAAGGATCATGCTCACGAATCACTATACCGAGACGAATACCATCGCTGGTGGTTGGACATTGGAACAGGCAATTGGGATAACCAGCGTCGGAACTCGGAAGTTCGCCTCGATATTCTTTGGAAAGTTCCATTGAGCAAAATCCGAAGAATTGGTGGTACCTTGGACGAAGACCGCTATGAGCAAGTCACTCATGCATTATCTAAGATCCATAGCTGAATCCATAATTCCGATTATATTTTAGGCGCACGGGAGATTCTTGCCACTCAAACTAGTTGGTGCTTTATAGTTTCCTAGTTGGTGCTTTACACCTTCGAATTTGGTAAAAACCAGCAAAATTTCGTGAGCCGTTCCACCACAAGAATCCCTTTGTATCATTGGAAACCCTTGTAAAAACTGGTAGAGTTTCTTTTTGGACTTTGCACCTGGTCGGGTCGCAGGTCCGGCCTGATCCATAACCACGGGTGTCCCCACGCCTGGCAGTCCGGAGATGGCAACCCCTCACCGACCATATCCGTTCGCATAAGCGAAAAATCGAAAGAGTTAACAGTGGCAAATATTAAGTCCCAGAAGAAGCGCATCAAGACCAACGAGAAGCGTCGCATCCGCAACAAGGCATACAAGTCTGAGCTAAAGACCCTCGTTCGTAAGACGCGTGAAGCTATTGCAGCAGGTGACGCAGAGACCGCAGCATCGGAGCTCCGCATCGCAGGTCGTAAGCTGGACAAGGCTGTATCTAAGGGTGTTATTCACAAGAACCAAGCCGCTAACCGCAAGTCGAAGCTTGCTAAGCAGGTTGCAGCTCTTAAGAACAACGCCTGATTCGATAGCTTTCCGTTAGAAAGTCTAGGATTCCTTAAACTTGCTAACGCGAACTTTTGGGGTGGCACGGATTTCCGTGCCACCCCAAACTCTTTTATTAAGTTAGCTCGATATTAGCTGTGCAATCGTCTAGATTCCCAAGCCGAGCGAACCATATCAGCAAGTGAATGACGCATCTTCCAGTCAATATCTCGTGAAGCGGCAGTGCCATCAGCAACTATTCGAGCCGGGTCCCCGGGACGGCGTGGCGCAATGATCGGATCAAAGGCGATTCCAGTCACCTCAGCGATTTCAGCCATTATTTCCGCAACTGAAGAGCCCCGACCAGAACCAAGGTTGTATGCCGGCAATAATTTCACTCCCTGCTCGAGTACCTGAGCTGCAGCAACATGAGCAATTGCTAAATCTGCCACGTGGATATAATCCCGAATGCAAGTCCCATCGGGCGTAGGGTAATCATTGCCGTTAATTTGTGGAACTTGACCATCAAGTAAACGATCGAAAACTATAGGGAAAAGGTTGTGCGGGCTTCGGTCATAGATTTCAGGGTATCCAGAACCAACAACATTAAAGTAACGCAGATTTGTAAATTTCCAGTCCGAGTCAATCGCACACATATTTTGAGCGAGCCACTCCCCTATGACTTTTGTTTGTCCATACGGAGATTCCGGTGCCAGCTCACACGATTCAGTCACTACGTCCACATCTGGGGTTCCATATACCGATGCAGAAGAAGAAAATACGTAGTTGTGTACTCCTGCTTGATGCATGGCCGAAAGAAGACTTACTAAGCCCGAAACATTTTGAGTGTAAGTATGGAATGGTCGTTTAACCGATTCACCTGCGTACTTGTATCCTGCAACAGAAACTACACCCGAGATCATATTTCGTTCAAACACGTGGCTTAAAGCGTCTTCATCAAGAATCGAGCCCTCAATAAAAATCGCACCATCTGGAACGAAATCTAAGGAACCGGTTGAGAGGTCATCATAAACAACTACATCTATGCCCGAATCCAGAAAGGCTCTAGCAACGTGTGACCCAATATATCCTGCACCACCCGTAACGAGCCACGTCATGAATTCCTCACCTTCTAAGTGCTCACAGCGTTAAACCACTTCTATCTAATCAAATTCTGATTGTAATAACAATGGACTTGGGCGGGGTTTCGCTTTTATTTGCAAACCCCGCCCAAGGTAATCAACGGCTGAATAATTACAACGCCGAGATAATTTGTTCTACCGATGCCTTTGCATCTCCCAATAGCATCTGGGTGTTCTCATTGAAGAACAACGGGTTTTGAACACCCGCGTAGCCAGCATTGCCCATCGAACGCTTAAATGCAACGACGTTCTTTGCCTCCCAGACCTTAAGAACCGGCATGCCTGCGATTGGCGAACCTGGTTCTTCTGCCGCCGGGTTAACCGTATCGTTTGCACCGATCACCAGTACGACGTCGATATCGGCGAAATCGTCGTTAACCTCATCCATCTCTAGGACGATGTCGTAAGGAACCTTGGCTTCAGCAAGAAGCACGTTCATATGTCCTGGAAGACGACCAGCCACTGGATGGATACCGAAGGTAACCTCAACGCCCATAGCGCGGAGCTTCGAAGTTAAATCGGCAACCGGATATTGCGCCTGTGCAACAGCCATTCCGTATCCAGGAGTAATCATGACCTTGCGAGCATCCTTGAGAAGCTGTGCAACATCCGCCGCAGTCGTCTCACGGTGCTCGCCGTAATCACGATCGTCGGCGGCAGCAGCGCCGTCGGAACCAAAGCCGCCAAGGATCACCGAGACGAAGGAACGGTTCATAGCCTTGCACATGATGTAGCTAAGGTATGCACCTGACGAACCAACGAGCGCGCCGGTAATGATAAGAAGATCATTACCCAGGGTGAAACCTGCCATTGCCGCAGCCCATCCCGAGTAGGAGTTCAGCATAGACACAACAACCGGCATATCACCACCACCGATGGCAGCAACAAGATGGGCACCTAGAGCCAAGGCAATGATCGTGAGAAGAATCAACGGGATAAGACCCATGGCCACCGAACGCGTGTAAGCAAACCAAATAATCAGAGCGATGCTGAGGACGATCGCACCGAGGTTTAACCAGTTACGTCCTGGAAGCGTGAGAGGTGATCCCTTGATGCGAGCCGATAATTTTAGGAATGCAATGATCGAGCCCGTGAGGGTGACAGCTCCAATGAACACTGCAAGGCCGACTTCACCCATATGAAAAGCATTTTCCACAGTGTCTGAACCTGGCATGATGAAGAAAGAGTTATAGCCAACCAAGACCGCTGCCAAACCGACGAAGGAGTGCAATAGAGCGATAAGTTCGGGCATTCCGGTCATTTCGACCTTCTTTGCCTTGTATACGCCGATAGCTCCACCGATCCCCATCGCCACTAAAATAAGGAAGAAGGATGCAGTGGATTGATCATCAAAAGCAATTACCACAAGCACAGTGGCAAGAAGCGCAACGCCCATTCCGATGATTCCGAATAGGTTTCCGCGGCGTGCGGTTTCCTGCTTCGATAGACCCGCTAGAGCCAAGATGAACAGGAGTGCAGCCGAAATATATGCCAGTGACTGCAGATCCAGTGCACTTTGTTGAAATGCTGAATAGATTTCCATGCTTAGCTCCTCTGGAACATCTTGAGCATTCGGTGGGTTACTGTGAAACCACCAAAGACGTTAATGGAGGCAACAACGATTGCGAAGAAAGTCAGAACCTTCACTGCGATCGAGTCTGCCGGGACTTGGAGTAGCGCACCTACCACGATGATTCCAGAAATCGCATTGGTAACCGACATCAGCGGAGTATGCAAGGAATGCGTCACTGACGTAATTACGTAGAAACCAACGACGACGGCAAGCGCAAAGACAATGAAGTGACTGGTCATTCCGGGAGGAGCTGAAATAATTAAACTAGCAAAGAGCACACCGACTACCAGCATCCACCAATTCTTTGCGAACCAACTCTTTTCAGGCTCAGGTTCGGCTGGAGCTACGTTAGCCACTGGTTTCTTAGCCGCTGGAGCTGCAGAAACTTGCACTGGAGGTGGCGGAAAAAGCACATCATTATTCAGCGTCACAGTCATTTGACGAACAACTACGTCATCCAGATCTAGGTGGAGGATTCCGTCCTTTTCTGGAGTGGTGAGCTTAAAGAAGTTCACAAGGTTCTGACCGTAAAGCTGTGAAGCCTGAGCGGGTAAACGACCTGCAAGGTCGGTATAGCCAATAATCTTCACACCGTTTTCGGTGGTAATTACTTCACCAGGCACGGTAAGTTCACAGTTACCGCCGTTTGCCGCAGCCATATCGACGACCACAGAGCCTGGCTTCATATTGGCTACTGCCTCAGCATCAAGCAAGATTGGTGATTTGCGACCGGGAATATTTGCCGTAGTAATTACAACATCCGAAATCGATGCCTGTTCGGCATAAAGTTTAGCGGCCGCCGCAGCTTGATCCGCTGTCATTTCTTTTGCATAGCCATCAGAAGACTCTTGAGCAGGCGCTGGGATTGCTACGAACTGCGCGCCCATGGATTCAACCTGTTCAGCCGTTTCATCACGAACATCAGTTGCATTTACAACTGCACCCATTGAATTCGCTGTACCGATTGCGGCGAGACCAGCTACGCCTGCACCGATAACATAGACGGTTGCAGGTGGCATCTTACCTGCAGCAGTTACTTGGCCCGTAAAAAGACGCCCAAATTGAGCTGCAGCTTCAACAACGGCACGATAACCTGCGATATTTGCCATTGAGGAAAGAACGTCCATCGACTGTGCACGCGAGATACGCGGAACCATATCCATAGCCAAACCGGTAATGCCACGCTGAGCAAGTGCCTGCAAAGTATCAGAATTGCGGCCCGGCGCCATTCGAGCGATGAGGGTCGCGCCCTGCCTCATTTTGTCGAGGTACTCGGTTGGCGGGGTGTCAAGAGCAAAAACAATGTCTGAATCCCAGACCTCGTCCGTATTTACAATTGCGGCACCAGCTTCTTCATACAAGTGATCTGGGAAACTTGCACGGTCTCCCGCTCCCTGCTCAACCACTAATTCGTAGCCAAGTTTTATCAGTTTCCCAACTGTATCTGGAGTGGCAGCCACTAGCGACTGTGAGGCATGAGGCTCACGCGGTACACCTATCTGCACAGTGTCTCCTTAAAATGGAAATGTCGAGAAGCGCTTGTTATTTCGCTTCCTTTGGACCACTTCTAAGGGTAGCTGAGATTTGTCTCTTTATCGAGATATTTTACGGCGAGCTTCGGGCACGAACATATTTTTAATTTCCGGAATCATCTGGATATTAATGCATAATCCGGCTGTTTATCGAAGGCGTCGAGCACGTCCCACAGCCAAGATCGCTCGCTCAACCGCATAGCCGGGATCTCTGGAAGCACCTTTCACATCGGCGTCTGCACGAGCAATCTCAAGGATCGCCTGAGCAAGTCCTTCTGCACTCCAATACCGCAATTCGCGTTTTGCTCGGTCGCGTTGCCATTGTTTCATAGAGTCATTTACCCCTAATTTGGAAGACCTCATTCCAAGCACTAAAGCCATCGAACGGAATTTCATGGCTAGCGAAGAAACAATACTCACAGGTGAGGTACCCGTACTCATAGCGTGGCGTGCAAGCTCGACGGCGCGTCCGACGTCGCCGATCACCAATGCATCCGCGACCTTATAACCGGTTGCCTCGATACGGCCAGAAAAATATTTGTGGACGTCATCTTCGTCGATATCTCCAGAGATATCGGCAAGGAGCTGGTTAGTTGCTGAAAGCAATTCGCGTAAGTCAGATCCGAGTGCATCTACTAATGCCCCAACCGCCAGCTTAGACATTTTCCGCTTCTGAGCAGCAACATCTGCCATCACCGCATTTGCCTTGGCTGAAGGCGAAGAAACAGATTCTATCTTGACGGCCGCAACACCCAATGTGTTAAGGCGATCAAGGAGTTTCTTTCCGCGAACTCCACCATTATGCCGAAAAATGACGACGACGTCAGGCTCGGGGACATCAAGGTAGCTGAGCGCATCGCTTAAAAACGTGTCAGATGCCTGCTCAGCCTGTGGGATTATGACGGCACGCGGTTCACCGAACAACGTTGGCGTAGTTAGAAGCTGTAACTGACCCGGTTGATAGGTGGATGCGTCCAGCGAAGCAATATCAGTATTTGGATCGCGAGCGCGTAGGCGTTTCTTCAAGCTGTCAATAGCTCGATCCGCATATACCGGTTCCGCTGATTGAATTAAGATCAGAGGCTCTAATTCGATTCCATCCCACGCTGTCATAGTGTCATTATTCCATGCCTTGGCACGAAGCTTCGACTCCGTCTTTTCCAATTCGAATCTCCCCACATTTTTGCGTCGTGAGATAGAGCGGGGCATCCCAGATCTCGCGGGCACGCGCCGTCGGGTGCCCATAGTCGTTCTCTCCTACAGACACCAAGCTTATTTTAGGTGCAGTTTTCTTGGCTAAAGATTCCGATTGGTCTTTTGATCCGTGGTGTGAAACTACTACTACATCAACTCCTTGAATGGTCTGTGCCAATGTATCTTGAGATTCTTTAGGAATATCACTGAGTATCAACACTGAAAGTGAATCAGTTTTTGCTTCTACAACGATTGAGTCTCGGTTGGAGTCATCCGCACTACCAGCCAGTTTAGAAGGATGAAATGCTCGTATCCAGCCACGAAGCTCAACAGAATTTCTCACCTCAGTAATCGGAATATCTTTCGCGTGAATCAGCCCAAGTGCTCTATTTGAGTTTTTGAGAGGATTCCTGTTCGCACTTACCCATACCTCTTTGACTTTTACAGTGCCTAGCAAGCCATCCAGTCCACCCACGTGGTCTAGATCGAAGTGACTTAGAACTAACACGTCAATAACGTTAATCCTGTTATCCATCAAACAGCGTCGGATTGACTCTGGGGTTGGTCCTACGTCTACTACAACTATCTGGCTCTCGCGTCTTAGCACTGCAGCTGATCCTTGGCCCACGTCGCATTGGATGATTTCCCAATTCGAGCTTCGGGTTTCAATAGGAAGTGAAATAATCCCGCAAACAAAAAATATGGCTACCAATATGCCGCCTCGAAACACTCGGTCTAATCGGATAGAGAGACCTCGTAGCACAATGAGTGAATTTTTGTGTGGTAGGTAGCGGTGCACCAGAGTTCTCTTCAGTTGGGTTAGCCGCTGATTATAGAAAATCAATATTGCAAAAACCAGGTATAAGAGAAACACAATTGTGGGACTACAGTGAGAACCCGGCAAACCTTTAAGGAGGTTGACGACGGCGATAATCCAGTAACATCCCCAGGAACTAATCCATACCAACGGGATTGCTAATAGTGCGTGAATATTAGTGATCACCAGTGATGCCAATCCAAAGATCGTCAGTGGAGTGATGACAGGAGAAATCAGCAGATTGGCTAATACACTCCACACGGATAATTCTGGCTGAATAGCTATGATGATTGGAAGTGTGCCGAGAGAGGCAACCAACGGGATAGCTATCATTTGGGTAAACCACTGAGGGAAACGCACCGCTAGTGTGCTTGAAAGTACATGCCCAAAACTAACGATGGCAAACGTGGCTGCTACGGATAGTGCGAAACCAATTTCTCGCGCCAAGTTTGGATCCATAAGACAAATGATCATAATTGTTGTTGCGAGGATTGGAATCGCATCACGGGCTCGTTGCAAGGCAATACCGATCAACACAAACACAGACATCACAAAGGCACGAATAACCGAAGCACTGCCGCCGACGATGATTACCATGACAGATACAACACATAGCGTTATCACCGCGGTAATCCAAGGTTTACGTCTTCCCACGCCAGCAAAGACCAGCGCTAGCACAATCGAGATATGGGTACCGGATACAGCTGTTAAATGCGAAAGGCTCAGGATTTTCATCTGCTCACGGAGTTCAGTAGAAATCTTCGAATCATCTCCAACGATAATTCCTTGTAATAATGCCGAAACGTCTGGAGGTTGCTGAATATTCGTGAGCACCTCGATAAACCGCAACCGTACCGTATTTATTGCTCTGTCAGTGAAATGAGGTGGATGCACTATTTCAACTTTTTCAGCTTTAACCGTGGTTGTGCATTGCCCTGATAATCGGGAAGTCTTTGCCACACCGAAGAATGAAATCTCACTGCCTTGTGGAACCGCCTTTAATTCTTCTTCATAATCTACGAGGCAAACCGTTTCAGCGGAGCGTTTTCCATCAACTTCAATATCTTCTATCTCCCACAAAACCAGGTGGCTCCCTGGTTTAACAAAACGCTGCCCTACCCAACCTTTAGCATTTACTTGGCGGTGTTGATGAGCTGCAACTGTAAGTGGATCCCGCTGATAAACATTTTCTCGAAAGGAATTAAGGAAGATTCCTACCATAGCCACAAGAAATACGGCAACTACCACTGATATACACGATGAAGCTACTGGTTTATCACCTCTTACACGTATTCCGATTATAACGCTCCACACCACGGCCAATGATCCAAGCATGATCGGTAAGACCCTAGATATCACTCCTATTCCAGCGACGGTTAGACCAGTTGCAGTAAATAACCAAAGTGCTAATGCCGGAAAGACTAGTCGATAATCATGCATTACTACGTAATCACACAGTCACAAAAGGCTTAATTTTATCGAGAGTCTTGGGCCCGACACCATTAATTTCTTGCAACTGTTCTATGCTCGTAAATTTCCCATGCTTGTTGCGCCACTGAATTATTTGTTGCGCAGTAACTGGCCCAATTCCTGCTAAAGAATCAAGATCTGCTTCGGTGGCCGAATTAAGAGATATTTTCTTTTGCTGTGGCTGTGAGGATGGATAATTGATCGTCCCTTCCTTCGATGCACCGTCTATTCCAGTCCCGTCGCTGTTTGATCTTTCTCCCCGTTTAGGAATATGAATGTGTTCCCCATCAGTAATTGGAGCTGCTAAATTCACAGCAGTCGCATCTGCATCCTGCGTCAATCCTCCTGCCGCACTCACTGCGTCATTGACTCGGGAATTTGGGTTAATTCGAACTACCCCTGGTGTTTGTACTGCACCAGTAACATAAACCAACATAGTTGCACCAGATATTTTTGAGACATCCCCGCCTTCATTTTTACTAACGAGAACATTTTTTCCGCTCTCATCTTTTGGTGAATTATCCTTGGTAGAGCTTCCCTTTTCGTTCGGAGGTAAAGACGATTCATTCTTGAGAGTTCCCTCAGGAATCGGCGTAATAGAACGGTCACTCGCGGCTGTCGCACGTGCGATTGTAATTCCCATTGCTAACACGACGACAAGTACAAAGACCCGGAACGCAGAGCCCTTAAGGGCAAATCTGTTCTTAGGAAGCATTCGAGTATTTGCAGATACGTCATCTCCAACAGATGCTAAAAACGCTGATTCTTTAAAACCTTGAATTCTTTCATGAGCTGGCCATGCATCATGGGAGCCCCTCACCTCCCTTAAACGTGAACGGGGACTACGATGATGCAGACTATCCCCGACCGTTGTTTCTCCCTCACCTGTGTTTATTTGGCGCGTCTTGCTGGGGGTACTAATATTGTTCAGTCGCGGTGGTGGTTCAAACATGGAATAAGTCTGCAAGATACGAGAAACGAAAAAAGAACTATGTGTGTTGGTTGTGGACACTGCCCACGTATTTTCGTTTGTGGACAAGAATCATTTATTTCTTTCCACCCCTCGCAGATACTTTCAATACCGAAGTAATATAAGACCATGACGAATCAAAACGAAGCTGAACTCGCCCGCCTTAAGGCAGCGGCGCTCGCGGCCGAAGCCGTAGCAGCAGAAGCACGTGCCGCTGCAGCAAAAGCAGAACTTGAAGCAGCTATGGCTGGTTCCACACCGGTATCACCTACAACAGAGGCACCAAATGAATCTGCCCCGGCAAAGAGTGATGCTCCTCAGCCACTCGAGCAGGCATCTTTCCCTGACGAATATTCAGGTATCGTCTCTGATGGATATACCTTTTCTACTCCCGTCCTAACCATAGGAAGCTACCTGCGTGATGGTGAAGTAGATCCAAACATTCGTATTTCGCTTCCTCTGGCTATGCTCAACCGCCACGGATTGGTTGCCGGCGCAACAGGAACCGGAAAAACTCGTACCCTCCAGCTCCTAGCCGAAGGAATGTCCGACGTCGGTATTCCTGTTTTTATCACCGATATCAAGGGCGATCTCACCGGTTTAATCGAAGCTGGAACTCCAACCGAAAAACTTCTTGCTCGCGTTTCGCAACAAGGTCAAGACTGGAAACCCTCAAGCCATCCAGTTGATTTCTTTACCCTTGGCGGGCAGGGCACCGGTACTCCGATTCGCACTACTGTTAGCGATTTTGGACCAATCCTTTTGGCGAAAGTCCTTGGTCTGAATGAAACCCAAGAATCGGCACTATTGTTGATATTCCATTGGGCAGATACAAACCGTTTAGCTTTAATCGATCTAGGAGACCTCAAATCCGTCGTCACTTACTTAACCTCTACGGACGGTAAGTCACAACTGGCGGAAATCGGTGGGATTTCGGCTACTACAGCCGGCGTTATTTTGCGTGAAATATCTGAGCTACAGAGCCAAGGTGGAGATTCGTTCTTCGGCGAACCCGCATTCAACGTCAACGATTTTCTTCGCATTGACACTGATGGTCGTGCAGTAATCTCCTCTCTAGAACTCCCAGACATTCAAGGGCAATCTTCGCTCTTCTCTACATTCATCATGTGGCTGCTTGCCGAACTCTTCCAAGTTCTCCCCGAGGTTGGAGATGCAGACAAACCAAAGCTCGTTTTCTTCTTCGACGAAGCGCACTTGCTGTTCACCGATGCAACTCCCGAATTCTTAAAGCAAGTAGTTCAAACTGTGCGCCTTATTCGCTCAAAAGGGGTGGGCATATTCTTCGTAACTCAGTCTCCAAAGGATATTCCTGACGACGTTTTAGCACAGCTCGGGGCTAAAATTCAGCACGCACTTCGAGCCCACACCCCAAATGATGCGAAAGCACTGCGAGAAACCGTCAAAACCTATCCGACTTCCCCACTTGACCTCGAGAAACTTCTTCCGTCTTTGGGAACAGGTGAAGCAATCATCACGCTTCTTGATCCTAAAGGAAGGCCGACGCCAGTTGCTCCAGTTCGTCTTTGGGCACCGAGCGCGAATATGGGAATGGCTGATCCTGCGACTGTTAATTCACATGTACATGCTTCCCCGCTCTTTGAACGCTATAAGAATGCAGTAAATCCAGAATCCGCAACCGAGCTACTAGAAGCACGAATTGCACAAGAGGCAGCTCAGCGCACTTCGCTGAAAGAACTAGAAGAACAGGTTGAAGCAGAAAAGAAAGTAGCCGAAGCCGAACAAAGGCGATTGGAACGTGAAGCGGCTGCAGAGCAAAAGCGGGCAGAACGCCGCCGTGATTCGCTGGTTGATTCAATCATGCGAACCGCTGGTCGAACGATCACCCGTGAAATCACACGCTCACTCTTTGGCACGCGTCGCCGCTAATAATGCACGGCTAAATAGAACTAAACCTAGTTACGCTGTTGGGGTGGACAACCTAGATGGTCCACCCCAACAGCGTAAGTAGAATCTAAATTTGCGATATCTCCTGAAACTATCGACGAAAAATTAAGCAGAATAAGTCAGCGTTGCAGTCAACTGACGGTTCATACCTGGCTTCAAACGAACACTAGCCTTAGAATCCGCACGATTAAACGCATCCGGCACATGCGAAAGAGGTTCTAGTGCGATAGATGCGCGCGAATCACGTGGCAGTCCATCTGCGGTAAAGACGTGCACTACTGGAGCATCCGCAGGCTCTTGGGTCAGGGAAATCATACTCTGGCCGGATAGATCGCGAATCTTGGTAACAACTACACCATCGTCGTCTGGAATCAAACCACGGAAAGATGCATCGATCTTTGTTGCACCGATATAATCAACTTCAACTGGGGCTTTAACGCCTGCATAGGCAGCTTCACCAGCGCGCGGGATGAGGTCACCATCCACCAAGATCTTGGTACGAGCCGGAATTTCTAGCGAAGAATTAGAGATTGACTTATTATTTGGAAGCTTTACGTACGGATGCCAGCCCACAGCCAATGGAATATCGGCTTCTGAAGTGTTGCGGGCATTGATAGTCACAGAAAGATGTTCTTCATTTTCAGCACCCGATTCAAGAGAGAATGTCACTTCAATATTAAAAGTGAACGGATAACCTTCCGCCCCTTCGAAGTCGCATCCCAGCGTCAAAGTATTGCTCGCATTAACCATTGAGAAGTCGAGGTCAGCAACAAGCCCATTCAATGCATCATTTTTATCATCAAATGGAAGTTGATAGGTCTCACCATCGAAGTTGTATCGACCAAGTTGAATTCTGCCAACCCATGGAACTTGAATTCTTGACCTTGAAGACGCCGCATTAATCAGTTCTTCGGCAGTTTGGTAACCGTCAATAACGTCAACTCCCGGCTCTGGCTGCCACGAAATCAGCGTTGCTCCTCGCTCAGCTACAACCGCACGAGCTCCCGAACTCGCCTCAATCTGCCATGCAGGCATACCATCGAAATCAATTTTTTCGATTTGAGCGATATGTGAACCCGCCATCTCCGGTTACCTCCCCTTTTATATCGAAGTGAACTTACTCTAGCTTACTCTATACTTGACCGCCGAGCCTAGAGAGGTTGGTTGAGTCCACTTTATGGACTCAACCAACCTCTCCTCGTCTTCATTCCGCGGTTACATTAATTACGGAACAATATTGACCAACTTCGGTGCACGAACAATGATCTTGCGCGGTTCACCCTGTAAAAATGCCTGTACTCGTTCAGACTCCAGAGCCAATTTCACGAGCGATTCTTCGTCGATATCTGCCGGGACTTCAAGACGATCACGAACCTTGCCTTGAACCTGGACTACGCAGGTAACGGAGTCGTCCTTTAACAATGATTCGTCGGTGACCACTGGGAACGGTTCACGTGTAATCGATTCGGTGTGTCCGAGCTTTTGCCACAGTTCTTCGGCAATGTGTGGAGCAACCGGAGCCACCATTTTAACAATGGCTTCCGCAGCTTCTCGTGGGACCTCAACTCCGGTAAGGAAGTTGTTGAGCATGATTAGCTTCGCGATTGCAGTATTCACGCGCATATTGGCGTATTCAACTCGCACATCTGCGATCGTTCGTGCAAGTTGCTTCGCCGTCTCGCCCTCGACTGGCTTATCAACGACGATTACTTCTCCTGTGGCCTCATCAACGATGTTTCGCCATAAACGTTGCAAGAATCGCTGTGAACCTACCACGGCACGAGTCTCCCATGGACGTGAAACATCAAGTGGCCCCATCGACATCTCATAGAGTCGGAAAGTATCTGCACCGTAGACTGCACACATTTCGTCTGGAGTGACGATATTCTTCAGCGACTTACCCATCTTGCCGTACTCACGATTAACGGGTTCACCGTTCCAAACATAGGAAACTTCACCTGAACCATCACTTGCGGCAACTTCTTCAACCTCATCAGCGGGCACATACTGACCACGCGAATCAGTATAGGCGTATGCTTGAACATATCCTTGGTTGAAGAGGGTGTAGAAAGGCTCGCACGAAGAAACATAGCCAAGATCAAAGAGCACCTTGTGCCAGAACCGCGCATAGAGCAAGTGAAGAACCGCATGCTCCACTCCTCCCACATAGAGATCAGCACCTCCTGCAATTTTTCCTTCGCGCGGACCCATCCAGTATTTTTCATTCTCTGGGGCGATGAAGGCATCGTCGTTGGTTGGATCGACGTAGCGCATTTCGTACCAACATGAACCTGCCCAGTTTGGCATGGTGTTTGTATCGCGCTTGTACGTTTTCACTCCGTCGCCAAGATCAAGCTCAACATTTACCCAATCCTGTAAGCGGCCCAATGGCGGTTCTGGTTCAGAATCGGCATCGTCTGGATCAAACGAGCGTGGCGAATAGTCTGGGGTGTCAGGCAGAGCGACTGGAAGCATCGACTCGGGCAAAGCATGAACCTGGCCCTCGTCGTCGTAAACCACTGGAAAAGGTTCGCCCCAGTAGCGTTGACGGCTAAAGAGCCAATCACGCAAACGGAATGAAACCGTTGCTTGACCAACGTTATTCTTAGCGAGCCACTCTACGATGCTCGCTTTCCCAGCATCTTTATCCAAGCCATTAAGCGAAATTTCATCGTTTTCTGAGTTGATAATAAGGCCGTCGCCAGTCCATGCCTGATCGTCGCCAAAATCTTCAGGCGCCTCAATGGTACGGATAATTGGCAAGTCAAACTTCGTAGCGAAGGCAAAGTCACGTTCATCATGGGCTGGAACCGCCATAATTGCTCCGGTTCCGTAGCCCATCATGACGTAGTCACCAGTAAAGACGGGAACAAGCACCCCATTTACCGGGTTAGAAGCAAAGATTCCGGTGAATACGCCGGTCTTTTCCTTTTCAATATCGGCACGGTCCAGATCGGACTTCATCGAAGCTTGTCGTTGGTATTCAGCAACCGCTTCGCGAGGGTTAGCTGCTTCACCAGTCCAAGCTTCCTTGGTACCCGCTGGCCAGGTAGCCGGAATATTTTCCTCAGCAAGCATCGGATGTTCAGGTGAAATTACCATAAAGGTTGCGCCAAAAAGCGTATCTGGGCGCGTGGTGAAAACAGTAAGAGTTTCATCGCCACACTCGTGATGAGCAATGAAATCCACATCAGCACCATGGGATTTTCCGATCCAGTTACGCTGCATTGAGCGAACTTTTTCTGGCCAATCAACAAGATCGAGATCACCAGCTAGACGATCGGCATACTCAGTAATACGCATCATCCACTGACGCAGTTCACGCTTAAAAACTGGGAAGTTTCCACGCTCAGAACGCCCCTCGGCGGTCACTTCTTCGTTCGCCAATACAGTACCTAGGCCAGGCGCCCAGTTCACTGGGGCATAATCGATGTAAGCGAGCCGGCGGCTGTTAATAGCTTCGTTACGCTCTACCAATGACATCTCTGCCCAAGTTTTACCCTGCGGAGTTTCAATAGAACCGTCTTCATAAGCAGCAATAAGCTCAGAAATCGGGCGCGCGCGACCGACGGTGCCTTCAATGCGACCAGGGGCATCGGCGTCGTACCAGGAATTAAAGATCTGAAGGAAGATCCACTGCGTCCACTTCACGTAATTCGCATCGGTAGTGCTAATCGAACGGCGTTTTTCATGGGACAGACCAAGCCGACGAAGTTGCTTGCGCATATTCGCGATGTTTTCTTCCGTAGTGTCACGAGGGTGCGCTCCAGTTTGAACAGCGTACTGTTCAGCAGGCAGACCAAAAGCGTCATATCCCATCGTGTACAAAACGTTTTTACCCTGCATACGCTGATAGCGTGCGACCGTATCAGTGGCAATATAACCCAGTGGATGCCCTACGTGGAGGCCCTTGCCGGATGGGTATGGGAACATATCGAGGAGAAAATACGGATCGGCCGATAGATCTTGTGATGAATCTGCTAGCTCACCTACTGGATTTGACGCGTTAAATGTGCCGTTCTCATCCCAATAGTTCTGCCATTTAGCTTCGATTTCATTAGCAAGTTCAGCAGTGTATCGATACGGAATCGCTGCCGGCGCTACCTCGTTGCTCATATTTCTCCTTGAGTTGATCGGATATGCCTTAATGATAGACCAGCATTCGCCTAGAATTCACATGCGTTCACGGGTTGACGCATACTTCACCTGCGTACGAGCTTTACAGGCAACCTTGGCTAATCACCCTTTGACCCACCTCGTGAAGTCCGCCGTTCGCGTCCGCAAAGCAATATACTGGTGGGCATGAGCGTATTTACAAAGATTATTGATGGCGATCTTCCCGGAAAATTTGTTTTTGCCGACGACGTTTGCGTTGCATTCGCAACAATTGAGCCAGTTGTACCCGGCCACGTTTTAGTTGTACCACGCCAAGAGGTTGATAAGTTTACCGACGTCGATCCAGAAATTTTCGCTCGTATGGCAAACGTCGCGCAGATCATCGGCAGAGCTCAGGAGCGCGCATTCCATACCGAACGTACCATTGTTTCGATTCTTGGGTTTGATGTACCACACACTCATATTCACGTTGTTCCTGCAAACGCGCATGAACATGGTGAACTTGGAAAGGCAAAACCCGCTTCGTCTGAAGAACTTGATAAGGCAATGACGAAGCTACGAGCAGCGCTGGTAGAATTAGGGTTCGGCAAATTCGTTCCAGAGGAATTAGGCTCGCTTAACTAAAGCTATGCTAGCTTAGCTCATTCTTCACGTCAGAAAAGAAGTTGCCAGTCTTGCCAGAACCATACAGCAAGTAACGTGAATAATACGGCATAAACAATTGAGGCGATCACAAATCGATTGCGAACGATTGCTTTTCCGAGTGGTACCAGCTGATTGGATAGATGCCCTGCCTGTGCACTTCTCCCCCAAATTGTGATGGACAGCGGAATCATACAGAGCCAGATCACCATGCAAAATGGGCATAAAGAGCGGGCAATAACTAGCGATTGATACATAAACCACAGCACCCAAATCATACCTGCAACCATTGAGATTGACAGTACAATCCAGATATTTCGATGCAGTTTTGAGCCTGTGAGTAGGGCGATTGAAAGAGCCGTGAGAGCAGCGAAAAAGGCGAGTCCAATTACCGAGTTAGAGATTCCAAAGAAAACTTCGTTTTGCCAGGTACCTACCCATTTTCCACATCCGATAAGCGGATTCACATCGCATACCAATGCACTTTTTGGGTCTTCCAATTTCGACTTCTCAGACATAATCAAGCCAAGAGAGGCAACGGATGCAATAGCTGAGAAAACCAACAAAATCCAAGCGGTCGAAGCGTGTGCGCCGCCACTTCGCTGATTTAGATCCGAATCTCCACGCAGTTTCGCTAAGCGGAGATCGATTTGTTCATCTGTTAATTCTTGGTTCATCGGAGAAGCCAATCGCTAAAATCTAAAAAATATTACTGGTATGGAAGCACCCTATCGCTACCGTGATCCATCTCGTAATAACCGCTTAAGTCTATCGATCACAACCAAAAAATTCACGATGAAATCGTGTTTTGTTCGCGAATAAACTCTGCAATGAAGTCCGCTGTGTCCTCCCAGCCTTCAACAGCGTGGGCATCTATACCGAGTTTCAACACGGGATAATCGTTTCCACCTTCGTCTAAACGATCACCGACGAAAAGCATCTCTTCAATTGGAATTCCTGTTTGTTTAGACAGCTCATTGATTCCATAGGCTTTATCAACGCCTCGCAAGGTAATATCAACCGAAGTCGATCCCCCACCTCGCACCTCAAGTTCCGGTAGCAAGGGAGCGACGGCGGATCGAAGCTTTTCTTTTTTCTCACCGGTCGGGTCCCATGCTTTTTTCGCCTCCAATGGGGCTTCTTGCCCAAGTGCGGAAAAAGTGATTTGAGATCCTCGATCTTCGAGGATCTCTCCCCAGGTTTTTTGTTCCCATAACCCGAGCGCCTTGGCCTGTGATTCTAGGGCGTTAAGAGCTCGCTGACGTTCCTCGGAACTCAAATCACGGACGTAAACGTGTTGCCATTGATCATCGATAAACCGCAAATATCGAGTTCCACAGGTGGGCATTAAATGAAGCCGTCGGCATTGTGCCGTTGATGCCTCTAGGTTGCTAAGCAATTGTTTGTCGAACTGTTCAAAATTGCCACCCGAAATTACACAAACCTCAGTTACATCGAGGAGGGATCTCAGTTCAGTTGCCATTCGCTGTGGTAGTGGAGACTTTGAAGGAGCC
Organism: Arcanobacterium ihumii; assembly: GCF_900604515.1. Classification (GTDB taxonomy): domain Bacteria; phylum Actinomycetota; class Actinomycetes; order Actinomycetales; family Actinomycetaceae; genus Arcanobacterium_A; species Arcanobacterium_A ihumii. The sequence goes on from NZ_UWOS01000001.1 coordinate 65,106, forward strand.
AAAGTATCGTCCAAATCAAAGGCTACGAGCTGATATTTCTTCATCTTCCAAAACTTTCTTGTATAATCATGACCTCGAAGGTGCATAGGTAACCATTCGAAGTTTAGGATGTTACTGATATTATTTTCCACCATTTGAGGACGACATGGAAAAAAGAACCAAATCGAAACGACGCCACCTATTCTCTTTCCTAAATTCCTCTAGCGAAGGCGCGCAAGCGGAACTCGAAGTAATCACCGCTCCAGACGACATTCCTGAAGTCCCCGGCTCGCTCACGACAGTCCCTGCAGGTGATCGCCGTGTAACTGCGGAAGTGCGCACTGCAGCGGCATGGTCGTGGAGAATCCTCGTTGTAGGTGCCGCAGTTGCAGCAACCGGTTGGATTCTTCTAACGTTCTCCACTCTTATCATTTCACTTCTTGTGTCTTTGCTTCTAGCCGTCATCGCTGAACCGGTGTCAACTTGGTTGAAGAAACGCCTCCATTTTCCGCCCGCAGCAGCTGCAGCTTTGACCGTATTCGTACTCTTCCTCATTATCGTTGGACTATTAACCGGATCAGGTACCGGAATTTACCAAGGCTTTTCTGATTTAGGAAGCAATCTCCAATCCGGCATCGGGTCAATTGTGGAGTGGTTGAACACCACGTTCCCGAATTCTGAACAGCAAATTTCCGATGCATGGTCTTCTGCCCAAAACGCATTGAAAGAAAACTCCAATCAGATCATTGGCGGAGTGATGACGCTTGGGTCTTCCATCACTGAGTTCCTCACCGGTGCGGTGCTTGTCCTGTTCACGCTCTTCTTCTTCCTTAAAGACGGTCGTGAAATCTGGCAGTGGTTTGTACGTCTCCTCCCTGTTCCCTATCGCACCAATGCGAACGAAGCGGGGATTCGTGCCTGGGTTACTTTCGGGAATTACACTCGTACTCAAGCAATCGTCGCCTTCGTAGACGCACTCGGAATCGCAACCACAGCCATATTGCTTAGCACCCCTCTCTCCCTTGCTTTCCCCATCGGTGCACTCGTCTTCCTCGGCGCATTCGTACCGATCGTTGGCGCATTTATTTCCGGCGCGGTAGCAGTCGTCGTAGTGCTTGTAAACACCGGTTCTATCTGGATGGCAGTCATCATGTTTGGTGGGGTTCTGCTGGTTCAACAAATTGAAGGGAATATTCTTCAACCGATTTTGCAGGGTAATGCCCTTAATATGCACGCGTTAGCCGTAGTATTTGTGGTTGCTGCTGGCTCTGCAATGGCAGGTATTGTAGGCGCACTATTCTCCGTGCCTATTGCAGCAGCGCTCAACACAGTCATCCTTTACCTCAAAGGTCACGACACCTTCCCATACCTTGATCGTCAATATGACCGACCAGGAGGTCCGCCTCTGGAGTTTGAGCATTACACCAAGAAATTTTGGGAACACTTCGATAATGACATCGCCCAACAACTCACGCCAAAAGAACGTCGAGCTAAAAAGCGTGGAAAATTACCCAAAGACGTAGCTTCGAAGTAATCTAGAAAGACGAATCATTTCTGATTTATAAGGGGAATAAAATGGCTACACCTCATATTGGTGCAGAAAAGGGAGATTTTGCTCCCGCAGTACTCATGCCAGGCGACCCACGTCGCGCTGAGCGAATGGCAAATCAGCTGATGAAAGACGCGAAACTCGTCACCGATGTTCGCGGAATTCTTGGCTTCACAGGAACCGTGAACGGCAAGCCATTGTCGATCATGGCTTCTGGAATGGGTCAACCATCGTTGGCAATCTATGTTAATGAATTATTTATGCACTACGACGTCGAGCGCATTATTCGCGTTGGCACCTGTGGTGGTCTTTCACCACGCGTTAAGGTTGGAGACGTCGTCATCGCAAACGGTGCACATTATGAAGGTGTTCTCAATACGTTCATTGCACCAAATATTCACTATTCAGCAGTTGCCGACTACCAACTGGTCCGCGCCGCTGCTGATGCAGCTGTAGGTGATGACCACGTCGTTGTGGCACCTGTGGTTTCGCGGGACCGTTTTTACGGTGTCGATATGGAAGACAACAAGAGACTGGCCGATGTAGGCACCATGGGTGTCGAAATGGAAGCTGGAGCGCTCTACGGAATCGCTGCTCAGTACGGCAAGCAAGCTCTTGCAGTGCTAACAGTTTCAGACCATCTCTTCGATAATTCAGCAGATATGACTGCTGAAGAGCGCGAAAACAACTTCCAACGAGCATTGAAGCTCGCAATTGCCGCCGCACATTGCTAAAGATAAACAATTGAACATGTACCTTTGTTCGAGGCAGATTTCAAAGATCAGAGATCTGCCTCGAACACAAGGATTAAGGACACCGAGTCGATGAACCTCTCCGCAAGTCATGAGGACTATCTCAAGACAATCTGGATGATTTCCCAGCGCAATTCTGGGCAAGTTGCACCAAAAGATATTGCTCACAGACTCGGATTAAGCCCTTCAACTGTTTCTGAGGGGATTAAACGACTCGTTGCGATGGAGCTAGTGCTCCATGACCGTTATGGCGATGTGGCTTTGACCAAACAAGGTGAAAAAATCGGTATCGAGATGGTTCGTAAACATCGTTTAATCGAGACTTTCTTGGTCGAAGAACTCGGATATTCATGGGAAGATGTCCACTCCGAAGCTGAGTCCCTTGAACACGCAGTTTCCGATTATTTTATTAACCGAATCGACGAGAAACTAGAGTTTCCGTCCTTCGATCCGCACGGCGATCCTATCCCACGTCCAGATGGGACCACACAACGCGTTGCTACAATGCCTCTTTCCCAGCAGACACCCGGTTCACTCGTCGAAATCGCAAGAGTTGCGGATGACGACGCAGAGTTGCTCTCCTATGTTTCTGACCTTGGGCTAGTACTCGGTTCCACGTTAGAAGTAGTCTCCGTTGCCCCAACTTTGGGTTTGATGAGCGTCGAAGTGCAAGGATCGGCCTTACAACTTCCTTTCACCGTTGCCGACCAGCTCTGGGTTAAACAAGCACAACCCCAATAACTGATAGATTACATTCACTTAGTTCGCCAGCTTCGGGGAATAACGAGTACCACGCCATTGGGGAATTGACTTCTTCCAAATTCAAGGGTCGGAAACGGTGCTATGATCGTTTTCACAGCCCGCTTCTCAACCTCGCTTTCGCGTTCATTTTTCGCATGATTAATTTTCTTTTCCATAAAACTATTTTCGCCTATCATTCCTGCCAAAAATGCTTTCCTCCAGGTAAAGAGCCACTTTTAAAACAACGCTCCACGTATAACTGGAATACTAGGGTCATCAGTTCCCATCAATTGACATATGTAAATATCGACTTGCAAAACAGTTCCTAAGCATGGGAAAGTTAAAGTGTTCATCCAGAGCAGCAGAGAGACTCGGCTCGACGAAGCTGCAGCAACCCGTTGAGACGGGTGCTAATGCCGAGATCGATGGGAGTAATCATGATCGATCTTCAAGACGTAACCAAAGTCTACCCGCGTAAGGGGCAAGATTCCGTCGTCGCTTTAGATCATTTATCACTTTCAATTCCTGCTCGTTCTATCCACGGGATCGTCGGGGAATCAGGCGCAGGTAAGTCCACGTTAATTCGCTGCCTCACGGCGCTGGAACGTCCAACATCAGGAATCATCGAAGTTGACGGCCAAGACCTCACAACCCTTCCTGAAAGTGCATTGCGCAAGGCACGCCGAAACATTGGTATGGTATTCCAAGGTGCAAACCTCCTAGATTCCCTCACTGCCGGAGCAAATGTTGCTTATCCGTTGAAGCTAGCAGGTGTTCCCACTGCTGAACGCAAACAACGAGTGAAGGAACTCTTCGAACTCGTCGGTTTGTCCGGACGCGAAAGCTCATACCCTTCACAGCTCTCCGGTGGCCAACGTCAGCGAGTCGGGATTGCACGAGCAATCGCAGATGCTCCCGCTGTTCTTTTAGCGGACGAGCCTACGTCAGCTCTCGATATGGAGACCACCGATCAAATCCTTGACCTCTTAAAGAGTGTTCGCGATCGAACCGGTGTTACCGTCGTCGTTATTACGCATGAAATGTCCGTGGTACGGAAGATTTGCGACTCGGTTACACTTCTTGATTCAGGAAAAGTCCTCGAATCCGCTAGTCTCTCCGATGCAGTATCACAACCTGATTCTGCATTGAGTTTGAAACTGGTTCCGCTTCCAACGGTAGATGCGTCATCAATTGGCGGGCAGAGCATCATCGATGTTTTCTTTACTGCACATCCAGGCGAGCCAGCAGGATCGAAGGTAATCGGCCTAGCCTCTCAGCTCGGTGCGGATATCGCTGCAGGTCTCTTCGAAACAGTTGGATCCACCCAGGTTTCACGACTCGCTTTAACCATGCCACACACTAAGGTCCCAGTAGCTCTGCAAGCTTTCGCTGACCACAACATCTATTCGAAGGTGCGTGTAGCGTGAACGACGTTTTTCAAATTGCGTTAACTTCTCCCCATAGCATTTTCACAGAAGCTGGAAATAGCTGGTTCAATAATCCAGCAATTCAACAGATGCTTGTACCTGCCACATTCGAAAGTCTCTTAATGATCTTCGTGGCAACCTTCTTCACCGTTGTACTAGGACTACCACTCGGCGTCATTCTTGCCGAAACTCGTAAAGGTGGCCTGATCCAAAGCACAGTGGCAAACAAGGTTTTAGGAACAATCATCAACCTCGGTCGCGCGATTCCATTCATTATCTTGGCAATCGTCGTCCTGTTTGCTATTCGTGCCCTGCGCTTACCTTGGCTTACCGCCATCGGATGGCAAGCATTCACAATCGCGTTAGTAGTATCGGCTATTCCATATTTCGCACGTATGGTTGAATCAAACGTCCTTGCAGTTGAGATAGGAAAAGTTGAGGCTGCCCAAATGATGGGTGCATCTCGCATATCTATTATGTGGGGCGTGCTTGTGCGCGAGTCGCTTCCGTCAATTATTCAGTCAATCACGATCCTGACGATCACGATTATTGGGTACTCTGCAATGGCGTCTGCCGTCGGTGGCGGTGGACTTGGAGCCCTCGCAATTAACTATGGCTACCAGCGCTACCAGTTCGACGTAATTGTTATCGTCGTCGTCGTAATTCTTATCCTCGTCCAGATCATCCAAATGATCGGTGACATGCTAAGCCGGTTAGTGGACCACCGCTAAGGAACCGCTAACCGGGACTCAGTAAAGAGCTTACCGAGTACCTCTGTATCAGATCAAAGCCCTTTACCTCGTTTTAAGTTAAATTATTAATCACTTTTATTGGTGAACCATATCCATCAAAGGAAGACCATGCGAAATTTCAAAAAGATCATTGCAGTATCTGCAGTAGCTACGCTTTCACTGGCCGCTTGCTCCTCGTCCGGATCGAACGATTCAGACGGAAAGAACGCCGACGGCGTCGTCACACTTACTGTGGGAGCCTCGCCCGTTCCACACGCAGATATCCTTCGTTTTGTTGACGAAAAGCTCGCTAAGGATGCTGGTATCGATCTAGAAATCAAGGAATACACCGATTATGTGCAACCAAACGTAGCTCTTGATGCTCAAGAACTTGATGCAAACTTCTTCCAGCATCTTCCATACCTTGAGTCTGAAGTAAAGGAGAAGGGATTTAAGTTTGAGCATGGAAAAGGCGTCCACATTGAGCCTTACGCCTTATTCTCAAAAAAGTACAAGAAACTTGAAGATATCCCTACAGGCGGACGTATCCTCGTTAACAATGACCCTTCGAACCAAGCACGCGCACTTTTGCTTCTTGAGCAACAAGGACTGATTAAGCTCAAGAACACGAAGAATCCTACTCTTCTCGATATCGAGAGTAGCCCTAAGAACCTCAAGGTTGTTGAATCCGAAGCTCCAGCAATTCCGGTTCAGCTTCCTGACGCGGATGCCGCCGTTATCAATGGAAACTTTGCGCTTGAAGCGGGTCTAGTACCGTCCAAAGACGCTCTAGCAGTCGAATCTGGTGAGAACAACCCATACGCTAACCTCCTCGCATGGAACAGGGATTCAAAGAAGGTTGAAGCTATCCAAAAACTTGACAAACTTTTGCATTCCCCAGAGGTTGCAAGTTTTATCAAGGATAAGTACCCGAATGGTGAAATCATTCCTGCTTTCTGATCTTTGAACTCGAGCCTTTTGTAGCTTCATCGAAGTAATGGGAATCCTGCAAAAACAGTGGTGTGGGTGAGCTTAGAAATCCCAAGCTCACCCACACCACTTTGTTTTCCGGGTAAGTCTAGTCTTTAATCAATCTAAACCGCGATTAATCTTGATCGCGCCCAACTATTACTACTGCCCTGATGGATGCCGCTATTTCTTCCAATGGGCGTTCCTTAGAATGAATTCGCCAAGCTAATCCGGCCATGAGCGTCGCGCCAAGTACGCTATTGGCTGCAATCGATGGATCAAGTGTAGGATCTACTTCGTTCCGCTTTTGCCCTTCAATAAGAGCTTCTTCAATTAGAAGTGAAATATTACGGTGCCACTTGCGCGTTGTATCATACCAAGATCGATCAGTACGGAAGAATTCGGAAGCTAGTAGTTTCGCCGTCTTCTCACGATCTCGGATAGCACCTAGCATCTCAGTGATCATTGCAGAAATGGCCTTCCAACCATACAAATCGCCGATCGCTGCGGCTAGGTGGTCACGCATATCCTCAAGGTAGTAGCTCAGGAGGGCATCTACTAAACCTGACTTGGAGCCAAAGTTATAGTAGATGCTCCCCTTCGCTACTTTGGCAGTAGCAGCAATGTCGTCGACGGAAGTCGCAGACACACTTTTCTCTGCGAACAGACCTAGAGCAGCTTCAAAAACCGCTTCACGCGTATCTCCACGCCGTGCCGTTCTACCGTCAATGTGCTTCATTGCCATTGCTCTACCTTCCTCAAAAACTAATTAAAGTGACAATGCCGGGTGAAGCGAATTCACATTCCACACCCGCTTGCGTGCCGTTGCTGCAATGCTAATTGCAACCGAAGCGATTGTAATGACCAATAGAACCACAACCGCGAATCCTAGACGCGCTTCCACTCCACCAGTAATTGTTTCACGTAATCCTTCAACTGCATAAGTCATCGGCATCCACGGATGGAGAACTTGGAAGAATTTCGGAGTTACGTCCGCTGGATAGGTTCCGCCAGCCGATGCCAGCTGAACCATCAAGAACACGATTGCGATCAATTTACCTGGCGCCGCACCGAACACGGCTTGGATTGCGTGCTGGATAGTCATGAAGGCTGCACCAACGAGTAGCGTGAAACCGATGGTTCCCCATGTATGTGTGTAGTCAACGCCAACTGCCCAGTGCATGACTCCTAACATGATCAAAACCTGACCGGTAAGAAGCGCCAAAGCAGGCTGCAAAATCGATGCTACGATTCTCCAGCTACGTGCTGAAGTGAGCATTAGCCGCGTAGGTAGTGGGCGAAGGAGCAACCACGTGATCAGCGAACCAACCCAGAGAGCAAGGGACATGAAGAACGGAGCAAAACCCTCTCCCCACGACTCAGCCGGGTTCTCGTTTTCATTAGCAAGCGTTATAGGATGTGAAATCGCCTTAGATTGGACCTTCACCATTTCTTGAGAGGAGGATGGTAGCTTATCCGCTCCTTCGCCAAGCTTCTGCGCCAGTTCATGTGCCCCATCAGATGCCTGCTGGGAACCATCAGCGAGTTTATTAGCACCATCTACAAGCTTCCCAGCACCGTCAGCTAGTTGGTTTGAGCCATCGGCAAGCTGACCAGTCGCATCTCCAGCCTTATGAGCGCCCACGCTGAGCTGTTCGAGCCCAGAGCTCAGCTTCGTTGAACCTTGGCTGAGTTGATTAGCACCCGTCGAGAGTTCATTGAGCTTCGAGGCCAAAGTTTGAGCACCGCTTGCCAGTGGCGTCAAACCAGAGCTCAGAGAACCTGCTCCCGCATCGATCTTTGTAACTGCGCTTACGAGGTTCTCGTTCGTCGTAGAATTGGTTCCCGCATAGAGCTGGTCAATTCCAGGAACGAGTTTATTCTTCACACCAGCGTCGATAGCTGCTAATGAAGGGGCAAGTCCTGGGGTTTGTGCAGTACCATTCAATCCATCGGATACTTGTTTAGCGCCCGCTGCAGTTTGTGCAATAGACTCACGGAGTTTCGTGGCAGCAATCTGCTGTTTCAACGGATCTCCGCTTTCGAGCATGGTAATCAAGGTATCGAGAGGTGCGCCTTGTACGGCTGCAACCCCATCGGATAGCTGTTTTGCTCCACTTGCAAGCTGTTGAGCGCCAGTTGTAGCTTTGTCAAGACTTGGCTGGAGTCCGGGGTTGGCTGGGTCGTTTGGATCTCCATGTACTCCACTATAGAGCTGCGCAACACCTCCAGCTAGAGTCTTTACGTTTCCAAGCAACTGGGTAGTTCCATTATGCAAAGTATTCGCTCCGGCTTGAGCCTGGGTGGCCCCACCAGAGAGTTTTTGTGCACCAGCCGACAACTGAGTTGCACCGGTCGCAAGTTGCCCTGATCCAGAGGTCAAAGCGATACTTCCGTTATGAGCTTGGTCAATTCCATCCTGAAGCTTGAGTGCTCCTTGTGCCAACAGACCTATCCCTGACGACAATCTTCCTGCACCGTCGTTCAGTTTATTGGCTCCGTTTGCAAGCTCTGTATTTCCCGATTTCAGCTGATCGATTCCCCCACCGAGCTGGCTGGCACCGTCGTGAGCTTTTGCCAGACCATCGTGAGCATCCGACAGGCCTGTCAGCATCTTTTCAGAAATCTCCTGGTTTACCGTTGAAGAAACACGGGTTCGAAGCTCTTTCATGGCATTTTGCCCGAGAATCGATCCAAGGAAAGAGTTCGCATCGTTATAGGTAACGTCAATATTTGCTTCTTGTGGCATTTGAGTACCCAGAGAAATAATATTCGCCGAAAAATCCTTGGGAATCTTCAACATGAAATAGTATTTTCCACTTTCGATTCCGCGGGTTGCCTCTTGGGCATTCGTAACCGTAATGTCAAGTGGCTGTTCGTCCACAAGTTTTTTGACGACGTCATCACCAAAATGAGCCGTCTCACCATCTGTTGTGGTTGCTGACGTATCTTCATTAACGACGGCGATGGGAAGATCACGAAGACGTTCCGTTGGATCCCAAAACGCCCATACGTACATTGCGCCATAGAGCAAAGGAATTAGCAAAATAGCAACAATAGCCGCTCGCGTAAGCGGTAGCCGAAGGAAACGCTTGAGTTCGGTTCCATGTGTGTTCCAAGCAAACATTAACGTTCCTCACGTGAGTTGTTCAAAATAATAACATTGTGCGACGAGCCTAAAGGAAGATTAAGAACATCTTCGCTGGTTGCCGAGGCGATCACAGTAACCCCTTGATCCGTAAGCCTGTTTAATACCTCAACCAAAACTTTACGATCATAGTTTTCGTGCAAAGAATCGAGGTCATCAAGTGCAAGAATTTTAGGCTCAGAAATAAGTGAAAGTGCAATCCTGACTAGAAGGTTGTCTAACTCATTAAGTTCATAAACAAGATCCTTAGCATGAGGAATCTCGCGGTCTCCAAATACAGGAGCAAGATAACGCGCAACATCATCGTCGTGAATCCTAGGAATGTGGGTCCACGCGCGTGATTGCAACGATAACCGCTCGCGCAAGGTCGCACCGATAGTAACTTGTTCATCGAGTTCGTCTAAGTCTTGAATTCCCACGATCTCCGATTGCTCACGAACATGGCGTAGCCCCTTAGGAAGGTGATAGCCAAGTACGGTTAAGGAGGAATTCGAAGACAGCTTCAAACGTCCAGTCAGAGCGAGGAGTAAGGAGGTACGGCCAGAGCCACCATGTCCGAGCAACAGTGTTAAAGTGCCCGGGTAGATGGTGAAGTCCAGCGGTTCGATGACTGCGCCACGCGGTCCATTTAATGCCACCGATTTCGCTTCAATCACCGGATCATGTTGTGCATCCATTGTTATTCTCCACGTCCACATATGTTTTTATACTGACTAGTCAGTTTTATATTATTCGCGAGGTGAACGCAAGTTTTTGTTAGGTAAGAAACACAAACAAAAGTGTTGATGGATGCACACTATTGCACCCATCAACACTTTTATTGAGATTCAATTATTCGCTTTTAAGGTTATTCGCCCATTCCTTCACGGACAAATGCCACTATTGCATCGAGAGCTTCTGTATCCTGCGCGCCAGTGGCCCTGATATGGAGAACATCTCCCAGCCCTGCACCGAGAGACATAAGATCCATCATCGAATCTGCCTCCACTGGTCCTCTCTCCTCGGAAGAGATTTCCACTCGCGCATCAAATTCGGAAACGAGTTGAGCAAGTCGGCCCGCCGGGCGCGCATGGAGACCAACATCGTTGACGATTTCGACATCCGCTTCGCAAGCCGACGACGATCCTTCTTCTAGCGAAGAAACACCCTCAACAGAAACTCCAGCTTCGTCCTCTCCTAAAGCTTGGCGTTTAGCGTTCAAGCTATTTTCAGCTAGATGAATGACCTGGTCCATGCTGTTGCCAGTAGCTGCAGCTACAACTCCTGCCGTAATTCCCTCAACGAAAGGTGCAGAACAAATGTGCGCATCGCTTTCGAGCAAATCGATCGCAGTTTGAGCGCTCATCACTGCAGATCCCATATCGACGAAGATAACAACACCGTCTCCAGAATCGACCTCATCGATAGACGTCATGATTTGAGTGGCATCTGTGCCGAAACTACCGTCATCTAAACCGGCGGCAATTGAGATTTTCGGCGGATTTGCATGCACCATGATATTGGCAAGGTCCACAGCCGCTTGTGCAAGCTTCCTCGAATGAGAAACTACAACGATTCCAACGCTCATGAAACGGCTCCTGCAAGAGCTTCAAACAGCATGGTTGCCGACGTCGCTCCCGGATCTTGGTGTCCGATAGAACGTTCACCCAGGTAAGATGCACGCCCTTTCTTCGCCAACATGGGAGTAGTTGCGTCGCGCCCAGCTGCGGCTGCGTCAAAAGCAGCTTGTGCGCCAGATGCCACGTCACCGGCTGCTTCGAGCGTTTCGATCGCTGGCGTGATGGCATCAACCATCGTTTTCTCACCGAGTTCTGCTTTTCCTCGAGCAACGAGGCCATCAAGTCCTGCTCGCAGAGCGTGGATGAAGACTTCGTCAGCTACCTCGGTTTGTGCACCTAATTCCTTCGCTGCTTTAAGGAAGAACGTTCCATAGAGAGGTCCTGATGTTCCGCCAACTTTGGAGAGCATGGTCATTCCCAGTCCTTTGAGTTGAGCCTCAAGATTAGAGGCATCGGCTAAAACAGGAACCGCCGCATTCATTCCTCGAGCCATATTTCCACCATGGTCGGCATCGCCGATCGGAGAATCAAGCTCGGTAAGCATGGCTGCGTTTTCTTGAATCAGATCTCCAAAACGACCAATCCATGCTGTAACAAATTCAGTTGTAATCACGATTACTCTCCCCACCGCATTCCTGCGGTAACTACTGGTGCGTCGAAGTACTTCACCATTTCGTTATCTGCCTTGAGAATGGTAACTGAACATCCAGCCATCTCCAGTGAAGTGATGTAGTTACCCACAAGATTACGGGAAATCTTCACACCAGCCTCATCAAGTAACGCCTTCACTTCTGCGAAAACGATGTAGAGCTCGAGTAGCGGAGTTCCGCCCATTCCATTAACAAGCACAATCGTATCGGAGTTAGTAAAATCCAGATCTGCCAAAATTGGTTCAACTAACTGGCGTGCAATATCTTTTGCATCGGTGAATGACTCACGATGGCGTCCTGGCTCACCGTGAATCCCAATGCCGATCTCCATCTCGTTTTCTGGTAAATCAAAGGTTGGTTTTCCAGCAGCAGGAACGGTACACGATGTCAACGCCATTCCCATTGAGCGAACATTGTCTGCTACCCGCTGCGCAAGCTCAGTTACTTCGTCTAGACCCAGACCAGCTTCAGCCGCACCACCTACGATTTTTTCAAGTAGAACCGTACCGCCCACGCCACGACGGCCTGCGGTATACAAAGAATCCTGCACTGCGACGTCGTCTGCAACAACTACCGTACGCACTTCGATACCTGTGTCTGCAGCAAGTTCAGCGGCCATTTCGAAATTGATGATATCGCCCGTGTAGTTCTTTACGATGTGGAGCACTCCTGCACCGCCGTCTACCTCAGTCGTTGCAGCTAGCATCTGATCTGGAGTTGGTGAGGTGAAAACTTCGCCAGCGCATGCCGCATCAAGCATACCTTTGCCAACATACCCGCCGTGAAGAGGCTCATGTCCAGAACCTCCACCAGAAATGATCGCAACCTTTCCCGCGTCTTTCTTGACAGAGCGAAGCACAACGCGGTTTTCGTGATCGACTCGTACATTCGAGTCCGAAGCTTCGATGCCACGTAGGGCATCTGCAACCACAGTTTCGGGAGAATTGATCAATTTCTTCATGGCGAACTCCTTTGTTTAGAAGAAATGTTTTGTATCATATTCGGTATGTACAGTAGCTTTCTAAAGATCAAGGTTCAATAATCCCAGCACCGTCAGTACCGGAGAGTTACCGTTCTTGTATCTCCAGAATGCCTGAAGTTTATAACATTTTCTAGACTAAAATATAACTATCTCTTAAACATCCGTGTGACCACAATAATCCACACTATACGCTTTGCTTTTATTACTTTAGGCGCGCATCTTGCTAAGCTTAGCAAGCAATAAATTGGGTATCCAGAGCGCACATTTTCGTTCACTATCCAATCAACTCTCCATCATAGATAATCAGGGAGTACACATGCCCGACCAGGCTCCTTCTACCTCTTTCCAACGCCTCATCGCATGGGGAGTCCATTCTTTCACGCTCTCCGGGCTGGTATTTGCTTGCCTTGCAACTCTTTCGCTTATCGATCGAGAGATTGAGTGGATGTGGTTCTGGCTCGGAATCGCCATGGTTATCGATGCCCTTGACGGGACACTTGCACGCAAAGCTCGTGTAAAGGAATTCGTCGATTGGTTTGACGGTGGAATCGTCGACATCGCGATTGATTACTTGACATGGACATTCATCCCCGCAGTGTTTATGTACTTGTATCTACCACTTGGCCCGAAACCGCTAGCAATGGCATTGATGATTCTGATCGTAGTTTCATCTATGTTCTGCTATGCCAACAAACAGTGGAAATCAACCGATTTTTACTTCGTCGGCTTCCCCGCTGCATGGAATATTGTGGCAGTTATCTTCTATGTCTTGGAAACAGGTTGGCTATTTAATGCTTCTGTAACCATTATTCTTGCAATTCTTACCTTGGTTCCAACCCATTACACGCATCCATTCCGCGTCAAGAAACTCATGGCATTTAACATCACTGCCATTACTATTTGGATTATGTCCGTTGCAACAATGGTTGCAATATATCCACAAAAGCCAGTTTGGTTGCTTGTGCTGTTCTGGGCCAGCGGTGCTTGGTTTATGCTGACCGGTATCCTGCGAACAATTCTTGGGCAAGATCCACGCTGACAACTGAACTAACCGTACGATCTCTACCCCACCGATAGATTTCGATGAGAATCGCCGTCACGATGAATCCGATGACGATTGCATTTACTATCGGTGGGTAGTGTTTACCATTTGCCCAGAAGTAAATATATGGTGCAATAAAAGTACCTAGCGCAACGATAAGCCCGATCAGACGCCGTAGCCACGTGCGGCCGGCAAACATTTCGATTAGTGCCCACGTATATGGAACTGCTGTGAAGACGTCCATTGACCATAACACCCAGACGTTGCCATGAAAATGAGGTACGAAGACGACGGGGAGCGCCCGTAAGCTTGAATAAACAAAGACCACCAAGTAGGCAATGAACTTCGGAGAGTGGAACATTCTAAAGAAAAGTGTGCGTTCTACAATCGACACTTCGTGCTTCTTGAGCAAGATGAAGTTCTCTGATGCAATTTTCCTTGAGTCAATTCCCTCAAGATGGTCGCACACCCAGTCATTGCGGTTCTGTTTTTCCAACAAGGATCTAAGAAACTTAGTAGGGCTAACGACCACTGGCACTAGAGTCTGCGAATGCGGGAAGCGATGTTGAAGATAACCTGGGGTGGCGAATTTCTTTCCGGCAATACGCACCACGTCCTCCCCCATGGTTACTTTCAAGCGGTCCACATTATTTGAGTCAACGACGGCCACCCAAAGCAAAATGCGACGAGATATAGCATATTTTAGCTCTTGACCAATCGCCATGCCGGCCGAATTATCCAGATCGTCAACTTCATTAAGAATGTCCATTTCCATTACCTGAGAAGAATTCAATGAACCGATTCTATCGGCTCCTGATTCAGCGATGATTACCTCAGGATTAAAGCTCACCTGCGATAATAGGGGGACATCAGCGATCGAATAAAGCGTAAACATTTAACTAGATTGCCATATTTTAATCTGCACAACAATGAGGCGCGTCTCGTCAAAACAGTGGGATTCCTTAACAAATTGATTCAATTGCGTTATCGTTGAGAGAAAGACACGGGGTGCTCCGCTACGGAGCTGAGAATATACCCGCAAACCTGATCTCGATAATGCGAGCGGAGGAATCGTCGTGGCTACGTCTGCCTATTTAACATCTGATTTTATTATTAGCACAACCGTGAATTTATGGACTGAACTTAAGCATTCTCGGCCCCTCATTCAGTGTATTACCAACACAGTGGTTCAAAATCTCACAGCCAATGTTCTACTAGCTGCTGGCGCATCGCCCGCAATGATTGATACCCCTTGGGAAGCGAGCATATTCATCGAATACGCAGATGCATTATTAATCAATCTTGGCACTCTTGAAAATACCCAACAGTTAGCAATTCCCCAGGCTACACAGAACGCTCAAAGAAATAATAAACCATGGGTTCTGGACCCTGTTGGTATTGGAGTTTTGCCAGTTAGAACGCGATTAGCCAAAGAGTTACTTGCTTACCAACCAAGCGTAATCCGAGCAAATGCTTCCGAGATCATCGCCTTAGGTGGTGGCGAACCAATTGGAGCAGGTATTGACGCTCGCGAATCCGTCCTTGCTGCTCAGGCATTTGCTGAAGAGCTCGCAAGCAAACACAATACAGTGGTAGCCGTTTCTGGCGCCGTTGATTATATTACCGACGGAGATCGTTTAATTACCTGTAACAATGGTGATTCGATCCAGAGTTTTGTGACGGGATCTGGATGTTCACTCGGCGCCCTTATCGCTGCATTTACTTCGCTTTCCGACGACGCCCTCCTTGCTACCGCCGCCGCGCATATTTGTTTTGGTCTAGCTGCGCAACGAGCATCAAATCAAGTACGTGGACCTGGAACTTTCTCTCCCACATTTATTGATGAGCTTTATTTGCTCGACCAAAAAGCTATTCGTTCTGGAGCAAAGGTTCAATAGATATGATCGGTACTCCAGAAGGTATTTATTTCGTTACCGATCCGGAGCTAACCCACCAGTACCACCCGTTGACAGTTAACGCTCAGAAGTCTTCACTTGCAGGACCATTTGCATTAATTGAAGAAACGGCATCTTTCTGCAAGAAAGTGGTAAATGGTGGAGTATCCATTATTCAACTTCGGTGGAAAAACTGCGATTCACAGTTCTTTTTAGCCTTAGCTGGCGCTGTATCTGAAATCGTTCACGATGAAATCACATTGATTATTAATGATCGCATTGACGTTTTCTTAGCCGCACGAGCAAAAGGAATAAAGGTCGATGGCGTTCACATCGGTCAAACCGACCTTGATCCATACGTAACCCGAAAGCTCGTCGGTTCTAAAGCAATCATCGGTCTTTCGGCATCATCCCCTAGTGAAATTCAAGCTTGTACGGAACTGAAAGGTGTAATCGACTACGTGGGCATCGGCGTCGTACGAAATACAACAACAAAACCCGATGCTCCACCGCCGCTTGGAATTTCAGGAATTGCTAGTATCGCCAGCCGGTTACCGATACCGGTTACAGCAATCGGTGGAATAACTGAGTCGGACATATCCAGCATTGCTCAAACGTCAATCCATAATGCCGCGATCATTTCAGACATCATTCGCGCACGGAATCCCGAGCTCAAAACCGCCTTTATGGCAAATACTTGGAAGAATATACGAGGTTTATCATGACTATTCCCAGAGTAGTTTCGATCGCCGGAACCGATCCCACCGGAGGGGCCGGAGCACAAGCTGATATTAAGTCGATCCAAGCAGCAGGTGGTTTTGCACTTTCAGCCCTTACTGCTTTAGTTTCGCAAAATACACGTGGGGTGACGTCGATTTTCTATCCACCGGCTGGTGTTTTAGCAGACCAATTGGAAGCAATTTCAAGCGATGTGGATATCGATGCAGTCAAAATTGGGATGCTCGGTCGATGTGATTACATTTCAACTGTTCGTACGTGGTTAATGGAGGTAAAACCACCCATCGTCGTGCTAGATCCGGTCATGGTTGCAACCTCAGGTGGCGTCCTTCTCGAAAACGATGCAATTAATGCGTTACGTGAACTACTCCCCTTAGCCACAGTTCTCACCCCAAATATCCCTGAATTAGAGATCCTTTGTGGGCACGAAAAAGGGACGATCGTTTCTTCTGAAGGTGCTGTAACAGCCGCACAGACTCTTGCTACGACGACGGGCGCGAAAGTAATTGTTAAAGCTGGACACCTTCATGAGACCAAGATTGAGAATTACATCGTCTCGAGTGAGGGAATAATTTCACAAGCACGCAGTATACGGTTCAATACCGCGTGCACCCATGGGACTGGATGTTCGATGTCAAGCGCATTGGCAACGAGGTTAGCAGGAGGTGATTCTTATGGGAAGGCACTTTCCTGGGTCACAAAATGGCTGGAAGAATCGATTAGATATGCGCCGAGCCTTCACGTTGGCCATGGTTCAGGACCAATTGATCATTCACATCAAATGCGCAGGTTAGAGTGTTCCGCCCAGGTGAAAACATGGATTAATCGCGCTAGCTTAAATAACGATCTATCAAAATATGAAGTAGAATTCGTAAACGCCTCTTGTCCCGACACGATAGACCTCTGTGATCACGTTCCACCACAAGGTAAATGGACGAAGTTACTATGGCAATTGGCAACTCCGGCACTAGAGGAAACTTGGGAGCTACCTTTTCTGGCTGATCTACGATCCGGAAACCTTGATCCATGGGAATTTACCGTTTATCAAAGGCAAGATGCACTGTATCTTGATGGTTACGCTCGGGCTTTGAGCCTGCTGGCAGTGGTCGCCACAGATCCTCAAGAGTCGGTTTTCTGGTCAACTTCAAGTTCCAACGCAATTTTGGTTGAACAAGAGCTACATCGCGAATGGTTAGCCAGCCATAGCGACGATGAGTTTTCCGAGGCGACCCAGCTTGATCCTTCTACTGTTTCCACCGGCTATATCAACCATTTACTCAGTGTGTGTGCAACTGAAGACTACTGCGTAGGAATCGCTGCGGTATTGCCCTGTTTCTGGATCTATGCCGAACTCGGTGAAAGGCTGTCCGAATACAACTTCCCTGACCACCCATATAAACGCTGGCTAGATACCTACCATGATCCAGGTTTTATAGAGGCTACTAGCCAGGTGATTAAGTATTTGGAATTGGCAATGGAAAATTCTGGATCGAAGACTCGCGAGAGGGCAACCACGGCTTTTCTAACATCGTGTATCTGGGAAAAGGAATTCTTCGACCAAAGTTCCAGGTTTTAGCACAGGCTGCCATCTTGCTGGGGTAAACTTCAGGGTTCGCAACGAATTATCGTTGCGAACCCTTTAACGTGGAGCATAGGGGATTCGAACCCCTGACCTCTTCCATGCCATGGAAGCGCGCTACCAACTGCGCCAATGCCCCTTAGACTCGTTTAATATTACTCAGCGCTCGCCTAATTTGCCAATTTCGTACTGACAAGATTGGGGTGAATCAGCTCACTTGGTTACCAAAAGTCCACTACAAGACCGCGAGAAGCACGTCTTTATCCAAGCATTATCAGCCGAAGTACCGAGCTATCGCCACACGTTTTCCAATTCATCGCTAGCAACATTGACCACATTGTAGGTGGTCAATCTCCACTGCGGATTCGATCCCTTGCGTGGCTTTAGCACCGCCCAACGGCAATTATCCAAACCCTGGATCCCAGCCCACTCCGATGGGTTCATTCCCAAGAGAGACATTATACCGTTAACGATTGAACCACCGTGGGCTACAAAAACAAGCGTCTCGCCGTCGTCGGCATTATTAACAGCGTTTTCAACAAAGTCGCGCACCCGAATGCCACAGTGCTCGCGAGTTTCTACTCCCACTCCCTCAGGCTCGTTGCCGGTACGCCATTGAAGCCACTCATCTGGCCACTGCGCTTTGATCTCATCAGAAGTTTGACCTTCCCACACTCCGTAGCAACGCTCACGAAGTTGCGGTGTCACGAATGGTTCGATGCCGATCAGATCGACTAGGAACTGAGCGGTTTCTTGAGCTCTGCCGAGGTCAGAAACAAAGATCTTATTTGGGTTTAACTTCGCCAGTTCCGGTGCAATAGCTTTGGCTTGAGAACGTCCCTTTTCGTTGAGGGGAATATCAGAAGAACCTTGAATTCGCCCTTGCAGATTGAGATCTGTTTGCCCGTGACGCCAAAAAACTATCTGTTGAACAGCCAACTTCCATCCTTAACCTTGTGGATTAGCTATACCTGAAATGAGTCGATGAGGCTAAGCGCCTCAACTCAGAAAATCAGTCGGTACCCAAATCAGAGAAGTCGAAGTACTCAGCCATTGATGATTCTTTGTACTCAGGATCAGCGATGACGTCGTCCGGAAGAGTAATTTCTGGGCAGTCTCCCCAAAGCTTCTCTAGCACGTAATATTCACGATCCTCATCTTGCTGAACATGCACCATAAGGTCACCAAAATCTAACAGAACCCAATGTGCTTCGCCGTCGAGACCTTCGCGACGCAAGCGCTTATGCCCAGCCTTTTCGACGGCTTCTTCCACGGCGTCAACGATGGAACGAACCTGACGTTCAGACGATCCTGATACCACCAAGAATGCGTCGGTCAAAACCAAACGCTCTGAAACGTCGATCGCGGTGATCGAGGTTGCTTTTAGCTCGCCAGCAGCGCGTGCTGCGGTAATTGCCATATCGATAGAAGTCTGAGATGCGCTCACAATAACCTTTCGTTGAGCATGTATCTTTTAAATTGATCTGAAAAATAAATTTCTTAGATCTGGAATACAGTTGCGAGGTTTGCAACTGGAGTGACCGATGTAGAATCGGCTAAGAAGGTTGATACCCACGATCCGAGCAGGTAACCAACCAAAGCTCCAATGGCGATGAGGAGGAGCAAACCAATCCAGTTTCGTTTCCCACTTTCTTCATAAACCAAAGATTCTTCTTCGGAAGCTGCAGTTTCAACTGCTTTTTGAGATTCCGACGGCGCTACAATAGAATCAGAGCCTGCTACGGATTCCTTTTCTTGCTTAGCAGCACCATTCGCAGGGTCCTCATTCGCTTTCGCTTCAGATTCATCTTTCACCGGTAACTGAGTAGGAAGATCTGCTTTCGCATCTACTTTTTCAACAGTCTCTACCTTTGCTACAGATCGTTCTTCTGCCGGCGTTTCAGAAATAGGTGTTGCCTCAATCGGGCTAACAAAAGCAGGAATCACAAAGTCATCCGGCTTCGACTCAGAATTTATTTCGGGTGTTTCTTTTGGCTGCGCAACATCAGCATTTCCTGTAGCCGGAACTTCATCCGACTGCGCCAAATCATTATCGCGACGGGTGCGCTCTAGAAGGCGCTCACGTAGACTTCGTGGCCGCTTTGGTTCGTCGTCGTTATCAAACCGGTTGAAGACCGAGGTTCGAATCGGCTGGTCCGAGGTAGAACGGTCCGGTTCCGTAGAGACTACTTCTGTTTCTTTTTTCGAAGTAGCATCGTCAACAACGGTAGGTTCAAGCTCGCGTTTCTCAGTCGCACGAGACTTGGTGCTCCCAGCCTCAGCTGCTAAAACGGAGTCGAGCTTCTTTTGTGGAATCGCAATAGACTCAGCTTCTGCCCTAGGAATATCTTCGTGACGCGCAATGGACTCTGCTTCATTGTGGGCCGGAGAACCATGCGAGTGCTTAGATACGTGTGATTTCGGCGACTTTTCCGCGCCGTCCTCAGTATTTTCGGCAGTGGACTCGGCATTTTGACGCGAGGAAAAACCTTGCATGATAGCGTGCTCAGCAGTTGCATTACTACGTTCCGCTTCGCGTAATTCCTTACGGGAAGGACGACGTAGCCGCAACTCGGCAGTTTCGGTTAGCGAAGGAGAGTCACTTTCGCGTGTAGCAAGTTTTCCCAGCTCACGCAGCTCTTTTCGACTCAAGCGAGGAGTCTCACTCATACTTGTTCCTTCCCAATACCGTCTTGATGAACCGTTCCAGATTCAGCTACGACTTCTTGCTCGGGAACCAACGCAGTGGTCGTAGCTTGGTCTTCTTTATATAAATGATACTTGTTTATATGCTGAACTACCCCATCTGGCACCAAATACCATACGGGTCGCTGATTTCCGGCACGATTTCGAATGTCTGTTGAAGAGATCGCCATCGCAGGAACTTCAAGCAAAGTGATGCCATTCTTAGGCAAACCTGATGTATCTAGTTCGTGACCAGGCCGATTAACACCTACGAAATGAGCGAGTTCCCACAGCTCATCTTGATCTTTCCATTGTAAAATCTGAGGAAGCACATCCGCACCTGTAATAAAGAACAAGTCCGAATCTGGATAGGCTTCTTGGATATCACGGAGCGTGTCTATCGTGTAGGTTGTTCCACCGCGGTCAATATCGACTCGTGAAACTGAAAATCGCGGATTATTGGCCGTTGCAATGACTGTCATTAAATAACGATGCTCGGCAAAGGTGACTTTGCGATCCTTTTTGAAAGGTTGCGAACCTGTGGGAACGAATACAACCTCGTCTAAACCAAAATGGTGCTGAACTTCAGAAGCAGCCACTAGATGCCCATGGTGAATCGGATCGAATGTTCCACCCATGATCCCAATTTTACGTCGATGAGCCTCAGTATTCTCCATACCGTGCCCACTAGAGGTGTTATTTTCGGACATGACCGTCTCCCTTAACAATCCAAGCAAAGCTGGTCAGTGCACTGAGCCCCATCGGTCCACGTACATGTAGCTTCTGAGTCGAGATCCCAATTTCTGCACCAAATCCAAACTCTCCACCATCGGTGAATCGAGTTGATGCATTAATCATCACCGCAGCACTATCCACGTTCTCAACAAACTTGGCAATAGCAGAGTCGTCTTCCGATACTATTGCCTCGGTATGACCGGTGGAATACATTGCGATATGTGCGATTGCTTCATCTATATTTGCAACCACTCGTACTGCTATCTCTTTTGCTAAATATTCGGTTTCCCAATCTTTTCCATGTGCTGGGAGCATCTTCAAGGACTTAGGCGCAAAGCGTTGAGCTTCCACATCGGCGTGGACCGTTACATAATTCTTGGCAAAAACATCGTAGATTTTTGGCAGGAATTTATGTGCAATGTCAGCATGGACCAGGAGTTTTTCCGCCGCGTTACATACTCCGACTCGATGAAGCTTTGAGTTCTCAACAATTGCAAGCGCTTTCACCAAATCAGCGTATTTATCGACGTAAACATGGCAATTTCCCACACCTGTTTCAATAACGGGCACTGTTGCCGTTTCGACTACGGTTTTAATAAGCCCTGCACCGCCCCTAGGAATAACTAAATCGACCAGGCCGCGCGCCTTCATCAGCACCGCCGCACCTGCGCGTCCAAAATTATCAACTGTATTGACGACGTCGCTGTTGATACCTTGTGCATCAAGCGCACGTTTCATCGAAGCAATTAGGGCAATATTGGTGTTTTTCGCTGCGCTTCCGCCTCTAAGTACGACGGCGTTTCCAGATTTGAGGGCAAGGACCGCCGCGTCCACAGTGACGTTGGGCCGTGCCTCGTAAATCATTGCAATGACACCGATTGGAACCCGTTTCTGAGTAAGGACCAAGCCGTTGTCCAAAGTAGTCTCGCTCAGGATTTCACCTACAGGATCTGGGAGTTCAACAACTTCTCTTACCGCATCGCTTATTTTTTCAATGCGCGCATCGTCAAGGAATAGGCGATCCAAGAGCCCCTCTGTCATTCCGTTTTTGCGGCCTTCTTCCATGTCAAGAGCATTAGCTTCACATATAGTTTCAGAGTCATGAACAAGTTGAGCCGCAATAGTATTAAGCAATGCGTTTTTTCGGGAAGTTGGCATAGAACGAAGTAATACCGACGCCGTCTTGGTGCGCCGAGCCACTCCTAACGTAGCTTCCTCGATTTCGAGCGTGATTTCTTCCATAGCTCAATTTTAAGGGAATACATGGAATCTCTGGGCGTTGTATCTAATGATAAAGGTAACGTAGGTTATCTACTGCAAAACGAAAGGTCACTAATGGCAACGTTCGAAGTTACAAGTCAAAATTTTGGTGAAACCGTTGAAGAAGGAACTGTCCTTTTAGACTTCTGGGCCGCCTGGTGTGGTCCATGCAGACAGTTCGGACCGGTATTTGAAGATGCCTCCGAACGCCACCCAGATATCAAGTTCGGAAAAGTAGATACCGAAGCTCAGGCAGATCTTGCTCAGGCTTTCAACGTAATGTCTATCCCGACTCTCATGGTCTTCCGTGATGGAATTCGAATCTATGAAGGTGCTGGAGCACTGGACAAGAACGCTCTCGATGACTTGATTAACCAAGCACAAAAGCTCGATATGGATGAAGTGCGCAAGCAAATTGCCGAGTCAGAAGCTGGCAGCGCCCAATAAGCATTTCTTCTTAAGAATTCTCTGCGTTCATTTATGGGGGGGGTGGATCAACGAAGGTTGATCCGCCCCCCCCATAAATGACATTTTGAGAGTATTCATTAGTTTTTTAGCACATTCCTTAATGGAGTTAAGTGCCCCACTTAACACTATGAAATGATAATTAGCCCAGCTCAGAAAGCTAAATAAAATGTACTCTGTGAACCTCCGGTAAAAATTGCCAAAAAATCAATCAACTTAACATTGCTTAATTGGTTGTCAGTTGAGAGTCTGATCACAACGAGAACGTGGCGCCCGTACTCAATGATGAGTCGTTCTTTTTACAACAACAAAAGAACCCACAATCAACAAAATAATGATCACGCTCAAAAACGACCGGCAATCACATTGCTACGTCCCCTCGCGAGCTCAGAATCAAGGGATTAGACTATGCCTGAAACACATTCTCCAGCAATGAAACTCAACAGTACTAACAGTCAACGAATCGAAGTTTTGACGAAAACAAACTTCGGTAAATTAATGCCGTTGCTCGTTACCGTCTACATTATTAGCTTCATTGACCGAACAAATATCGGCATGGCAAAAGAAGCCCTCGGCGCGGACATCGGACTTTCCGCCGGAGCCTATGGCCTAGGTGCAGGTCTGTTCTTCCTGTGCTACGCAGTTCTAGAAGTTCCATCCAACCTTATAATGCATAAAGTTGGAGCTCGTTTCTGGATTACCCGAATCATGATCACCTGGGGCATTATCTCGATGTCCATGGCTCTAGTCTGGAACGATATCTCCTTCTACGTAATTCGTATTCTTCTCGGCGTAGCCGAAGCAGGGCTCTATCCAGGAATCATTCTCTACATCTCGTACTGGTTTCCGCAGAAGTACCGCCCTCGCGCTATCGGTATCTTCCTTCTCGGCGTTTCCATTGCAAATATCGTTGGAGCTCCGCTAGCAGGTGTTCTCCTCCAGCTTGACGGCTTCGGCGGTCTGCAAGGTTGGCAGTGGATGTTCATTATCGAAGGTGCTCCAGCAGTACTCCTCGCATTCTTGGTCTGGAAGATCCTTCCAAACACACCTCGCGAAGCCAAGTGGCTCTCTGCAAGTGACAAATCACTTCTAGATCACGTTATCAAGTCCGAAGATGTCGGTGAGTCGTCACAGCACAACGATCTACGCTCGCTTGGCCCAGTAGTCAAGGATCCGATCTTGTGGTTAGTTGTTCTTGCCTACTTCACCCATCAGATTGCTGTTTACTCGCTGTCTTACTTCCTCCCGACCATGATTAAGTCCTACGACTCGCATATGAGCACAATTACCGTTGGTCTGATCACCGCAATTCCATGGATCGCAGCAGCTCTTGGTTCTTGGTTCCTTCCAAAGTATGCAGTTGGATTAAAGAAATCCAAGATGATCGCATCCGCTGGATTCGTCACTGTTGCAGCTGGTCTTACTATCGCAGCTCTCACTCACACCAATATCTGGGTAGCCGTTATCGGATTCTTCATCGCAGCTTCACAGCTTTTCGTCATTCAGTCCATCCTCTTCACCGTCCCGCAGCAACGCTTCTCTGGTGCAACCACTGCAGCAGCTGTGGCATTCATGAACATGTGTGGTTTGATCGGAGGATTCCTTGGACCGACCGTTATGGGTTACCTCGAAGAGCAAACCGGCGATAAGCTTGCCGGTCTTTGGTTTATCATCGTAGCTGTCTTAATCGGATCACTCTTGGTATGGGGTCTGAAGTACCGTTCAACAGATGCCCCGACTTCACTGGAAGGTAAAGAAAACTAACCCCTTCCACCCGAGGAAGATTTCTTCCCTTGCCTTTACATTGATTTACCAATGCGGATGGAAATAAAGGTGGTGGTGTTAACCAAAGCCTGGTTAACACCACCACCTAGTTTTTATTGCTAACTCTATTTTCCATCAAAAGTGTGAAAATTCGTTAACCTAGGAAGTTCCTCTTCTGTCTTCATTCTCTCTCGCATCAAAGGAAGTACACCGCGAAGTACCGAAGCTAAGTCTGTAGGAAGGGATGCAGGAATAAAAACAATTCCGTCTGCAGATCCAGAACCAACCCAGCTTTCCAAAGCATCTGCTACATCATATACAGTGCCAGTTACCGATGCAATTCCTTGAAATATTGGACGGTGGTTGATATCGGAAATCAAAACAGCACGTTCCTCTGCAGCTTGGCGGGAAGCTGATATAACGATACCGAGATCAACAAACACCAGAATCTCTCGATTCTTCTTGGCAGCCTCACCACGAAGCAAAGTGCGTAGTTTACGCGCGGCGATAGGCTCCGTCGTCTTAATTCGAACCATGTCTGCAAAAGCAACGATTTCAGCAACATGACTTGCGGCAAAGGCAGGATCGGCGGTAGTTGCGCTGACCTTGACACCCTTGGCGTGGGAAACCTGCGCCATCTTCGCCAATTCCGTAAAGTCCGATGTAGCGTTAACCTGTAGTTCAATCGTTGACCAACCGCCCCTATCAGATACAAGAGCTTCTGCACCTACTTCAACAAATTTCATCAATGGTGGAACTTCAACAGAAATACCGCCCGGTGCAAGGTTCATAAGCTTCGATGCTGCTTTTACGCCATCAAGAGCGCCGTCTTTTGGCTGTTGATCAGAACGCGTATGGAAAGATCGATCAAGAGTAATAAAGTCGAGTCCTCCTTCAAGCGCAGCTTTAACTGACGCTGCTAGCCGAGGAAAGTTGAGATGATCAACAGATACATCGTGACCGTACTCATCAAGAATCTCGCTGGACATCGCACCGAGCACAGAGAGATCAATTCCGGTCCATGCAGTTGTGGTTAGATTTTTGTTTGCCCCACCACCATCAGCTTTCACGGTGGACCCGTTATCCACTTCCATCGAAATAGGAAGTTCTAAAGTCATCTCGATCCTTTCTCCCCATTTATGCTCGGAATTATGCCGAGTTTTGAACAATTCTAGCAAACCAAATCGTCCACATGGACAACAGCCCTTGGCGCCCGAATCCCTTTCCCCTGCTCAGAACCATTGATAAACTTCTCAACTTCACCATTTGAAAATGCAACCATTCCCACAGCTATTTTTTCTCCGGACAAATCGCGTATTTCCACCATGTCTCCAGCAGCAAACGATCCTCTAACCTGACGAATTCCCACCGCTAGTAGGGATGCTCCCCCAGTTCGTAAGGCATGGGCAGCGCCGTCGTCGACCACTAACACACCATTGACGCGAGCCGAATACTTCATCCACAGTGATCTAGCCGACGATCGTTTACGTCTTGGTAAAAACCACGTTCCAACGTTCTCACCGTTAAGCGCCGAACGAAGAGAATCCGTCGAGGTTAAGAGTGCTCCAATTCCACCAGCAGTGGCTATATCTGCCGCAGCAACTTTTGTTCGCATTCCGCCAGTGCCAACATCAGAGCCCTTGCCAGTGATCGTCAAGCTATCAAGCTGACGCATATTACTGACGTCACTGATAAGTACCGAACCAGGTTGCGAAGGCGGACCGGTGAACAATCCATCAACATCGGTGCAAAGGATCAGTGCCGTTGCATCCACGAGATGTGCAACAAGAGCCGCAAGACGGTCGTTATCACCAAATCGAAGATCATCGGAAACCACCGCATCATTTTCATTCACGATAGGTACGACGCCGTGGTGCAAGAGGCGCTTCAGGGAGCCTTGAGCATTCGAGTAGTGGCGACGATTTACGACGTCGTCAGGCGTTAAAAGAACCTGACCAATGGTGATACCATACGAAGCAAATTTAGAAGCATAGGCATGCATGAGTCGAGATTGTCCGACCATCGCCGCGGCCTGTTGGTCGCGAATACTCTTGGGCCTAGATTTAAAGCCAAGCGGCCGAATTCCGGCAGCTACAGCTCCCGAAGAAACTAAAAGAACTTCTTGACCACGCTGGCGTGCCAGCGCGACGACGTCAACAAGTTCGGCCAGCCGAGCCTCGTTGAGCGAACCGTCTGAGCTGGTGAGCGAAGACGAACCCACTTTAATGACAATGCGCGAAGCAGATCCCAGCAATTTTCGGTTAGACAGTAAAGGTTTCATAATCCAAACTTACGTACCCAGTTAATACTGCCTTGATATTACTATTCGTCGTCGGAGTTTGGATCCACCCAATGTCCCGCTTGACGCTCCATCCAAAGCTCCTGACGTGCAGCTTCCTTTGCATCCATCATTTCGTGATAGGCAGCTTTTCTTTCCTTACGTGACGCACGCTGGTTCTCATCAAGTCGAAGATCCGTTCCACGTGGGCCTAACAACTCTGCACCGGCAGACATCATCGGCTCCCAATCAAAGATCATTCCATCCTCGACCGTCCCGATAACGACCATGTCGCCTGCTCGCGCACCCGCTGCAGTAAGTTGCTTTTCGATACCTAGAGTGTTGAGACGATCAGCAAGGTAGCCAACCGCTTCATCATTCGAAAAATCAGTTTGGCGAACCCAGCGTTCAGGCTTCGTGCCAAGAATCTGATAGAAATCTTCACCGTCTTTGTGACGTTTGGTGATGGTGAAGCCAGCAGCTTCGCGCTTGGATACCGGGCGAATAACTTGGCGCTGTTCGCTCTGATCAACTTCGTTTTCACGTTCGCGTACTTTGTTGATGATCGTGGCGAGCGCGAATCCAAGTTCACGTAGCCCCTCACGTGACACCGCTGAAATTTCAAAAACGGGAAGCTTTCGCTCCTTTAATTCAGCTTTTACAAACTCCGCAAGCTCACGTGCTTCAGGCACGTCAACCTTGTTTAAGACGACGACGCGCGGACGCTCCATGAGCGGAATCCGTCCCTCGATTGGGGGAATTTGCTTCGAGTAAGCAGCCAATTCAGCTTCGATAGTGTCCAGGTCCGAGACTGGATCTCGACCGGGTTCTAGAGTCGCACAGTCCAGCACATGCACAATAGTGGCACAGCGTTCGATATGACGAAGGAATTCAAGCCCAAGACCTTTTCCTTCAGAAGCACCAGGAATGAGTCCGGGAACATCAGCGATTGTGAATCGTAGTTCACCTGCGTCAACCACGCCTAGGTTAGGAACCAAGGTTGTAAATGGATAATCAGCAATCTTAGGGCGAGCTGAGCTCATTGCAGCGATCAGCGATGACTTTCCTGCGGATGGGAAGCCAACCAACGCGACATCTGCTACAGATTTCAGTTCCAGAACAACATCTTTAATATCGCCCTCTTCACCAAGCAAAGCAAAACCTGGGGCTTTGCGCTTAGGTGAAGCAAGTGCAGCATTGCCGAGTCCTCCTTGACCTCCTTCAGCTACGATGAATTCGGCTCCAAGACCAACCAAATCAGCAATAATATTGCCATCAGAATCTTTAACGACCGTCCCATCAGGAACACTGACGTAGAGGTTTTCGCCGCGCTTTCCATGGCGCATATCGCCAGCACCGGGAGCGCCATTCGGAGCCTTTAAATGAGGGCTATGATGCAAATGCAAAAGAGTAGTTTCTTGGCCATCAACGCGCAAGATGATGTCTCCGCCATGACCGCCATTAGCGCCATCAGGTCCACCAAGAGGTTTAAACTTCTCACGATGAACTGAGGCGCAACCATTTCCACCCTTCCCTGCTTCCAGATGAAGAGTAACGCGGTCTACAAAGCTAGCCATACTTCTATTCCTTAAATAAAAACAAGGGGTGGAGAGCACTGCCCTCCACCCCTAGAGTTTATCATTGACCTCTATCGGTCAACGTAATCGCTCAGGCATCAGCCAAAACGATATTAACAACCTTGCGATCGCGACGGATACCGAATTCCACGGTACCTTCTGCGAGTGCGAAAAGGGTGTCATCCTTGCCGCGGCCAACATTGGCACCCGGGTGGAAGTGGGTACCGCGCTGGCGCACGATGATCTCACCAGCGTTGACGAATTGACCGCCGAAACGCTTCACACCGAGTCGCTGGGCATTAGAGTCGCGACCGTTATTCGAGGAGCTGGCGCCCTTCTTATGTGCCATGTTTCCTGACCTGCTCTCTTACTTTAAGCTCGTTGAACGGATGATCCCGAAGGATCTCAGATCACTTAATGCCGGTGACCTTAAGACGGGTCAGCTTCTGGCGATGACCCTGGCGCTTACGGTAACCAGTCTTATTCTTGTATTTGATGATGGTGATCTTTGGACCTTTTTCATCGCGAACAATCTCAGCGGTAACCTTAGCGGAAATACCATCGGCGGCAGTGGTGACCTTGTCACCGTCGACGAGCATGATCGGCTCTAGCTCGACCTTGTCGCCAGCTTCGCCTTCCATCTTGTCCACAACGACGATGGATCCGACGGACACCTTCTCCTGGCGACCGCCTGCCTTCACAATCGCGTAAACCACGTTCTGCTCATCTCTGTCGATACGGTTGCATTCACTGTTGGAATGCACTTAAATTTTGCTGGCACGAAATAACGCGCCGACACACCAGCTTACTTAGCTTCACCTTGGAGAACAAGCTCAGAAAGGGCGACAATCGCCACATTTATCAAATTGTTCGGTTCAAAGCACGCTTAGCAAGCGGTGTAACTAGCCCAGTTTAATCAAAATTAGTCTTTTTTGGAAACCGGGAAGCTCATAATTGCCGAAGAAGGTGACGAACTTGGCGTAATTGTGCCCGAGGACGTTACCCGACGACGAGTTCTTCCAGAAGATTTCACAACTGGAGTCACTTCTGAAGGGTCAGCTTTCTTCGGCTCCTCAACCTTCACATCGTTATCAACGCTCGACTGCTCACGTGAGTTAATACGTTGACGGCTCACCCCACGTTGGCGGCCTTCTTTCGAACTAGCATCACGGCGTCGCTTCTTGCGTGAGCGGTTCCCATTCGACGAAGCCTCAGCTTCTGAAATATCCTCTGAAGGTCCTTGCTTCGCACTAGATCCTTGAGCAGTTTCGGCACTCGAAGCGTCGTCAGACTCTTCCGCCTCATTCACATCATCATGTTTATGTGATGCTGCCGCTGCAATATTCGCCAGTGCGGCCTTAACCTCAGCCTGCTTCGGATCAGGGGTATTTTGTGGTTTTTCTTTCTTCTGTGCACTCTTACGTTGCTCGGATTCCATCTCGTTAGCCTCACCCTTTTCAACAGGATGATCATGGCTAATGTATCCGCGTCCCTCACATGCTTGGCAGGTCGTCGAGAAAGCTTCTACCAACCCCTGCCCCACGCGCTTACGCGTCATTTGAACAAGTCCGAGCGAGGTAACTTCAGCAACCTGATGACGCGTACGGTCACGTCCCAAACATTCGAGTAGACGTCGCAAAACTAGATCTCGGTTGACTTCCAAAACCATATCAATGAAGTCAATCACGATGATTCCACCGATATCACGCAACCGCAGCTGGCGCACAATTTCTTCGGCCGCCTCAAGGTTATTTCGCGTCACGGTTTCTTCCAAAGTTCCACCCGAACCTGTGAATTTACCCGTGTTAACGTCAATAACAGTCATCGCCTCGGTACGATCAATAACGAGCGATCCACCAGACGGGAGGAATACCTTTCGATCAAATGCCTTCGCCAGTTGCTCGTCAACCCTAAATACAGAGAAAATATCTTGCTTTTCTTCCCAGTGAACGAGTCGGTCTTCGAGCTCAGGAGACAGCTCATGAACATATTCATGAATCGTGTTCCAAGCGTTTTCACCTTCGACCTTTAACGTGGTGAAATCTTCGTTAAAGACGTCTCTGATCACTCGAACCGCAAGCTCAGGTTCACCCTTCAGGAGCGATGGAGCGTTCTTGGTGCTCTTAGACTTGGCTTGAATGTCTTCCCAGGTCTTAGTAAGGCGTTCAACATCGCCACGTAGCTGATCATCAGTTGCACCCTCCGCCGCGGTTCGCACAATAACTCCGTGCTCAGCCGGAACAACTTCTTTCAAGATCTTCTTCAAGCGAATGCGTTCTTTTTCAGGAAGCTTTCGCGAAATACCTGTCATTGCACCAGACGGAACAAGCACCAAATGCCGTCCGGCCAGGGTAATCTGCGCGGTAAGACGGGCACCCTTGTGCCCGATTGGATCCTTCGTAACCTGTACAAGAACTGTATCGCCGGATTTAAGCGCATCTTCGATCTTGCGAGGCTTGCCTTCCATTCCCGCGGCTTCCCAATTCACTTCACCAGCATAGAGAACAGCATTACGTCCTTTTCCGATGTCAACGAACGCCGCTTCCATCGAAGGTAGCACGTTCTGAACTCGTCCAAGATAAACATTTCCTACCATTGAGCTCTGGGTATGGCGTGCTACGTAGTGCTCCACCAAAACACCATCTTCAATAACTGCGATCTGATTCAGACCATTTTGTTCACGAACCAACATTTCCCTGTTTACAGACTCGCGCCGAGCAAGGAACTCGGACTCAGAGATAGATTGACGGCGACGACCCGCTTCACGTCCCTCGCGGCGTCGCTGGCGCTTCGCTTCAAGTCGCGTTGAACCCGTTGGTGCTGTTACCTCATCACTCACATCTGAGGAAGAACGACGACGCCGGCGACGTACCGTCGTAGTCGTTTCCGCTACGCCCTGTCCGACTTGAGAATCTGGCTTAACTTCAGAGGACTTCGGCTCATCCTCATTCTTCGAAACAACGTTTCCCGTTTCAGACGATGAGTTAGAACGTTTACGTTGACGAGTGTGCTTTGAAGTTTCGCTAGCAGATTCAGACGAAACCTCTTTTTCTGAATTCTTAGTGGCTGAATCATCTGCAGAGCGACCGCCACGCGTACCACGGCGTGACTTACGTACGTTTTCACCCGTAGTAGCGTCACTGTCAGCTGATACTTCCTGTGAAGGCTGATCGTCGTTTTCCGTAGAGAGACCTTCAACTTCAGCGGAAGCTTTGCGACGAGTTCGTCGAGCTTGAACAGCTCGGCTAACATCAGGCTCTTGGAAAAGAAGTGTCGTCATAGGAGCGACCGAGTCCACCTTTGCAGGCAAAACAGCTTCCTCACCCGAAGAAAAGGTAACAACTAGCGGCTTCTTTTCCTCGGATTTCTCAGCATTTTTCACTGTCGTTCGTTTGCGTGTTTTCTTCGCAGCTACGGGAGCTGATCCTTCTTGACCAGAATCGGAGACTCCGCGTTCTTTGGCGTTGGCGAGTTCTGCTAGAGATTCCGCCACTGATTCCGCAATGTTTTCGTGTACAGGTTTTTGAGTGGCGCGTTTAGATCCAGCCTTGGCAACCGTTGATTTCTTCTGGGTGACCGCGCTTTCCGTCTTGCGCTTAGCCGTGCGAGTACGAGTGGTCTTCTTCTCTGCCGCACCAGCGTTTTCAAGTTCTCGAGCTTCGTTTTCCTCAGCCATGAACGCTCTCCTATTAGCAGTGCCAGATGTGCATCTCCATCACGTGCATTGCAATTATGTAGGCCGCAACCCGCAAGTTGCGGAAATCTTTTAATTCTCCCAGTCCGGCAGCAACGCATCCGCGGCGCACAGGAAGCTAGGAACTTTGACGAACTGATGCATCATTCGTTTCCATCAGCTATCTTACACTGTTCCGTTCACCAACATGGAATGAATGAGTGTTTCTCATAGCTTCAAAGGAAAACACCCAAATCCTCTATTTCTAACGAATATTTGAAATACGGCATTTAATTCTTACGAAAAAACTTTGCGACACATTGTTCGGCAAAATCCGCCCAAAACTGTGGGTTTAATGGAATAATAAGGCGTAAGACCTAAGGAAATGGATGTAAAAACTAGAAATAAGCCCTTACTTTAGGTCATGATTAAAGAAAGGTTAGCTACACCCTGTCGGCTATCAGTGAAATTCCACATTCGTTGGAAATCCACCTGGCATGGCATCGCGTAGGAAACTTTTCGCAACTGCACGCATCTGCAAGTGCTGTCGAGATTTCGATACGAAATTCCTTCAACACTCTCACCAGTACGAACAGTTACAATCGTCTGTCAGTTTAGGTCGAACGAAAGGTTAACAAGGTGGAAGCCCTCGACCTCGCACGGTGGCAGTTCGGTATCACAACGGTATATCACTTTATTTTGGTGCCGCTCACTATCGGACTATCCCCACTAGTCGCTATTATGCAGACCAAGTGGCTCAGAAGCGGAGACACAAAGTGGCTCAAGCTCTCAGAGTTCTTTGGAAAGATTCTGCTCATTAACTTTGCACTCGGTGTTGCAACCGGTATCGTCCAAGAATTCCAATTTGGAATGAACTGGTCCGAATACTCACGATACGTTGGAGACATCTTCGGAGCACCACTCGCTTTCGAAGCACTCCTCGCCTTCTTCCTCGAATCAACATTCCTTGGCGTGTGGATTTTCGGTCGTGGACGTATCAGTCCTAAGGCGCATACCCTCGCTGCTTGGTTATTTGCTATTGGAACAAACCTCTCGGCAATGTTTATTTTGGCAGCAAACTCATTCATGCAAAATCCAGTCGGTGCTGTTTACAATCCAGACACCGGTCGCGCAGAACTTGACGGAGCTAAAGGTTTCATTGATGTTATCTTCTCCCCGACGTCGCTCTACGCATTTGCTCACACGATCACGGCCTCGCTTCTCGTAGCGGGTTCCGTCATTGCCGGCATTTCCATGTGGTGGCTCGTTCGCACTGCTAAGGCAGGCAATACAGATGAAGCAATCGGCTACTGGAAGCCAGCCGCTCGTTTCGGCTTCGTTACCATGCTTATTGCAAGTATTCTTGTGATCTCAACCGGTCACTTCATGGGGCAACACATCTACCGTGAGCAACCTACGAAGATGATCGCAGCAATGGGAATTGTTGAAAGCACCGAATCCGCAAAGCTTGGGCTTATCATGACCAGCACGGAACTCAAAGAGGGATCAGTCGTTGAGGTTCCAATCCCTGGTCTCGAATCTTTCATGGTTACAAACCACTTCTCTGGACCTGAATCCAAGCTCACCGGTGCTACCGAAATCAATGAGAAGTATCAAAAGTTCTTCTCCAGTGACGGAACCTATTCGGCAGATCAGAATTATATGCCGAACCCATTCATCGCTTTCTACTCTTTCCGAATCATGATGGGCTTGGGCTTTGCATCAGCAGCATTCTCGATCATTGGTCTCTGGGCAACTCGGAAAGATAAGCTCCCAACATCTGCTGGCCTGGCAAAGCTCTTTGTTTGGACCATGCCGTTCCCATTCTTGGCTTCTACATTCGGTTGGATTCTTACCGAAATGGGACGCCAGCCTTGGGTTGTGTATCCAAACTTCACGGCACAACCAAATACCCCGCCATCAGAGATGATTCGCCAGCTCACCGACTACGGCGTTTCGCAGTCTGTGCTCCCTGTCGAAGTTTTGCTTTCGATGGTCATCTTCACCTTGCTCTACGCAGCACTTGGTGTTGTTTGGTTCATTTTGGTAAAGCGTTACGCAGTCGAAGGTATCAATACAAACAAGGTTATTAACACCGAAATTATTGATTCCTCTGATCCAAACGCCAAGCTAAGCTTCGTCTACTGAGGATAGGAAAAGACAATGGAACTTTCATTCTTACAGCTTATCTGGTTTATCCTCATCATCGTCCTCTGGATCGGTTACGTAACTCTCGAAGGCTTCGACTTCGGTACGGGAATGCTACTCAAGGTACTTCCTAAGAACGATAAAGAGCGTCGTCTTACATTGAATACCATTGGTCCGCACTGGGATGGAAACGAAGTTTTCCTTCTGACCGCCGGCGGAGCAACATTCGCCGCATTCCCTGAGTGGTACGCAACTATGTTCTCGGGTATGTATATGGCGCTGGTCCTAGTCCTCGTTCTTCTGATTATCCGTATTTCGGCAATCGAATGGCGCGGCAAGGTTAACTCCGCTAAATGGCGCAATGTATGGGATAACCTCCACACTTGTTCCGCGTGGCTCGTAACGTTCCTCTGGGGCGTTGCATTCGCAAACCTCCTCCAAGGAATGGCGATCCAGGTCGGTACCTACAAGAATGGTGAATTCATCCCAGCGGATGTTAACTCAGTTGACGAAGCCCTTCGCGGAGGTGCTCAACACTTCCTCACCGATGGGTTCTTCTCACTGTTGACTCCATTCACCATCCTTGGTGGCATCATGCTCGTCGCTCTGTACCTCACCCATGGAGCTCTTTGGCTTGCTCTGAAGACCCGTGGCGAATACAGTGTTCGCGCACTCGCCTATGCAAAGAAGTCCTCGCTTATCTCGACCGGTATTACCGCGGTATGGGCAATCTGGGGCAACTTCGCATACTCGGTTTCCCCAATGGTTTCCTTGATCCCAATGGCAATCACCGCAGTGCTTTTGATTGCATCTGCTTTCCTTACCCTCAAGGGCAACGAAAAGGTTGCATTTTTCCTCCACTTCGGAGCACTCGCCTCGGCGGTTGTCTTCATCTTCTCAACCTTCGGTGCAAACGCACTCAAGTCGAACATCAATGAAGCCTACAACCTTACCTTGGTACAGGCATCAGCAACCGCTCCAACCCACACGGTTATGCTCGTTGCTGCAATCGTCTTTGTGCCAATCGTTCTCGGTTACACGATCTGGTCCTATCTGAAGTTCTCACAGCGCATGGCTGTAGAAAACATTCCAGACGAAAATGCCGGACTTGATCTCAAGAAAGTTCGCGAGTTCGAGACCGTGTCAGCCTAATCGGGTGCGACCCAACTGACATTGTGGGGAGCAGTCCTGACGGACTGCTCCCCACAATATTGATTTACCATAGTTATATGCGCTCGACCGAAAGAAAGAAGACGTTGTGAGGCCCTTTGATCCACGGCTTATTAAATACGCACGAGAAACTCGCTCCTACATTGTTTTCCTAGTTACTCTCGGTTTCTTACAAACTCTTCTCATTGCCGCCCAGATCATCTTGATTGCTCAAGCACTCTCCCCCATTTTTTATGGCACAGCCACACTTAAAGACACCGCTCTTTTCATTGGTGGAATCGGGATAGTGTTTCTTATTCGTTCCGGTTTGGAATATGTTCAGCACTCATTTGGGCATCGCGCGGCAATCAAAGTTATTTCACAATTACGTGGTGCAGTACTAGATCATTCAAGCAAGCTTGGCGTCCGTTGGCTCTCAGACGGCAACACGTCTAGAGTAGTTACCCTTACCACTCGTGGTTTAGATGACCTAGAAGCGTACTTCGTTTCGTTCCTCCCACAACTTTTCTTGTGCGTGACCACTATTCCTGCTCTTCTTGTAATTATCCTCTATCTTGACTGGTTATCTGCACTCGCAATTATTTTGTGTATTCCACTAATTCCGCTTTTTATGATCTTGATTGGTAAGCTCACCTCTCGCTACTCCAGTCAGAGGCTCAAGTCCATGCAACAGCTGGGCACTCAACTCTTAGATCTTCTTGCAGGTTTAAGCACCCTTAAAGCTCTAGGTCGAGAAAAGGGGCCACGCAAACGGGTCGAGGCACTTGGAAATTCCTTTGCGGAAAAAACAATGCAAACTCTTTACGTTGCATTTTTATCTGGTGCCGCTCTCGAATTTTTAGCTACCTTATCCACTGCAATCGTTGCCGTTGAAATTGGTTTCCGTATGGTCGGCGGTAGCATCTTGCTATTCTCTGGTTTAGCCGTCATTATGTTGACTCCCGAAGTTTTCAAGCCACTGCGTGAAGTAGGTACTCAATTCCATGCCTCTGCAGATGGTGTTGCGGCAGCTGAACAAGCTTTTTCCATTCTCGAAAAGCCTTTGCCTTCCCAAGACGGAACCTTACCTTCGCCCGATCTTTCATTAACACCTATAGTCACAGAAAACCTCAGTGTCTTTGCTCCCGGTCGAGCAACTGTTGCTCCACACCAGCTCAATGCCACCTTTGAACCAGGCAAAATTACAGTTCTTCGAGGTATATCTGGTTCAGGAAAATCAACTGCAGTTCACGTTCTCCTCGGACTGATTGAGCCTAATGAAGGCGCGGTTAACGTAGGGAATTTGCCGTTAAATGACCTTAATCTAGAAACCTATTGGAGCCAGATAACTTGGGTTCCTCAGCACCCAGTGATTCTACCGGGATCAATCCTTGAAAATCTCGGAGTTGAGGGCGAAACCCCTGGTGAAGAAGTTACAAAAGCTGCGAAGCAAACGGGATTTTCCGACGTCGTCGCATTACTTCCGAATGGTTGGAACACCCTAGTTGGTCAAGGCGGAGTAGGAATGTCGGTCGGGCAACGTCAACGTCTAGCGCTTACTCGAGCACTTCTCGATGAAAGTTCACTCGTCGTTCTTGATGAACCTTCTGCTCATCTCGATGCGACCAGCGAGGAATACGTAACTGACGTGGTTTGTACGCTGAAAAAGCAAGGAAAAACAGTAATCGTGATCGCACATCGAGCGGCCCTTACTAAAATTGCCGATCACATCGTTGAAGTAACTTCAAGTAGCAGAAACATTGATACAGAGGTCGCACAAAATCTGCAAGCACAACGTGATAGTTCCGTTTATTCCAATATGTTGAAGAAGATCGACTACGCATTGCCGGAGAACTGGGAAAATGAGGGAAATCGCTGATGTATAACAAAGTAATTACCCCCGAAGAACGCCTAGCTCTCCGTCAAGCCCTACGAATCCTCGATATCGACAAAAAGCGCTTTGCTCTTTCCACCTTGTTTGGATCTGGCGCGGTCGGTTCCGGAATTGGACTCGGAGCAGTCTCAGCATGGTTAATTGCTCGAGCAGCACAGCTCCCACCCGTCCTCGATTTATCTGTTGCCGCAACCGGTGTGCGTGCATTTGGCGTCGGTAAAGCAGTTTTCCGCTATCTCGAGCGTGTTTCTTCACACTGGATTGCGCTTCGAGGGATGGCGAAGATCAGAACCGCGGTATATTCCCGCCTCGCCGACTCCCCGACTGACGTCGTCACCTCGATCAAACGTGGCGACTTGCTTGCGCGAACCGGTACCGATGTAGATGAGCTTGGAAACGTCGTCGTTAAGTCTCTTCTTCCGGCAACCGTTGCAATTCTAACCGGAATCATCTCAATTGCGATCGTTGCTTCGCTCTCACCACTAATCGGTTTAATTCTTGCGTTCATGCTCCTGGCAGACGGATTGATCGGTCCATACTTCTCGATGAGGGGCGCCCGCCAAGCCGAAATCGACCGTATCCAGAACCGAGCTCAGCTCAATGCTGCAG
Source organism: Arcanobacterium ihumii (assembly GCF_900604515.1). Taxonomy (GTDB): domain Bacteria; phylum Actinomycetota; class Actinomycetes; order Actinomycetales; family Actinomycetaceae; genus Arcanobacterium_A; species Arcanobacterium_A ihumii. The sequence goes on from NZ_UWOS01000001.1 coordinate 103,084, forward strand.
CACTAACGATGCTCGAGTCATCAGCAGAACTTCAGATTTCAGGAAAGTTGCCAAGTTTCAAGACGGCTCAAAATGAAATCGAAAAGCAAATTCAAGTGAACCGCGATGCCTCAGCAAAACCGCAAGCACTGGCTAACGTCGTTAGTGTTATTGCAATGGGAATATCGATTATTTGTGCGCTGTTAATTGGAACAATGCAGGTCCAATCCGGTGATCTTTCAACGATTAACCTTGTGGTTTGCACACTCACACCACTTGCCGCATTCGAAGCAACCCAAAAACTATCCGAAGCCGGCATTCAGTTGGTTCGCTCAAGCCGCGCTGCTTTGCGAATTATGGAAATGCTGAACCAAGCTCCTGCCGACGGGTACGAAGCATTCGATGACTCGGGCAGTTTTGAGCTCCGTGCGAAAGACCTTGTTGCAGGATGGGAAAACGGTCCGGATATCACGGCCCCGTTGAGCCTCAGCCTAAAACCTGGAAAATCAATCGCAATTGTTGGTCCTTCAGGCATCGGCAAGTCTACCTTGTTGTATACCTTCGCCGGAATGATCAAACCTCATGTTGGACAGGTCCAACTTGGAAACAACGATGTAGGCGCCGTTGAGCGTGAAGTTCTTTCACGATACTTGGTGTTAACCGCTGAAGATGCCCATATCTTCGAAACATCGGTTCTTGAAAACCTACGCGTTGCTCGTGCCGATATCACCGACGACGAGGCACAAATTCTCCTTGAGCGGGCTGGCTTAGGTCAGTGGTTACAGGACCTACCAGCAGGAATTCATACGGTGGTAGGAGTTAACGCAACTACAATTTCGGGCGGCGAACGGCGCCGTCTTCTCCTTGCTCGGGCATTGGCGTCTGGGGCTCGTTTCCTTTTACTTGATGAACCTGGCGAACATTTAGATTCTGAAACAGCGGATAAACTGATTAGAGATCTCCTAAGCACGAAAGATGCCAATCGCGGCGTCATACTCGTTACGCACCGTTTGAGCACACTTTCATATGCCGATGAAGTGATACTCTTGGGCGAAAGACCCGCCCGCATACTCGCCCGCGGAACCCATCGTGAATTACTTGAATCCGTGGACCGGTATCGCTGGTCCGCTGAACAGGAAGAGGAATAAGCCGATGATGCAATCTGAGCTCTCTGAAGTACTTTTCAAAGCTCTTGAGCTTACAGGCAAGCTCGACCGTCCATCGGCCTTGCAATATTTTGTTGATTCAGCTCGTGAAATCACCGGTGCGCGGTTCGCAGCGCTCGGCGTCCTTGACTCACACGGCGAAACCGTCGAATTCATTCAGTCTGGATTCCCTCAGGAGCTCGTTGGGAGAATCGGTCAACCTCCAGAAGGACACGGCTTATTTGCCGATATTCCTGCGCGTGGATATCTCAAGATTGATGATCTATCTCAATACATGAACCTGTCTGGGTATCCTGATGCCCACCCTTCTATGCATAATTTTTTGGGTGTTATTGTGCCCGTCAACGAGCAGATCTGGGGACGTCTTTACTTAGCTGATAAAGACGGCGATTTCACTGACGACGACGGTCAGAATATGGAGTTGTTTGCCCAAGCTGCTGCTATCGCAGTAACAAACTCGCGCTTATATGCAGAATCCCAGAACCGAGCGCGGTGGCTAACATCATCCCAGAACATTGTTTCTTCGCTTTTGGAAGGATCCGATGAAGAAGAAGCTCTCCAAGTAATTGCCGACCAAATGAGGATCGCTGCTAAAGCAGATAACGCACTAATGATTCTTCCTTCGATCCAAGACAGCTGGGTATGTGAAATCGTCGCGGGTGAAGGTGCAAGCGACTTCTTGGGTGTGAACTTTCCACGTGCGGGACGTGCTCAAACCGTGATTCGCGAGCAAGCCGGAGTCGTTATTGACTCAATGCAACGTCTGTCGGTTGTACGGGTTGAACAGCTTCGACGCTTCGGTGCTGCTCTTTATGCTCCGCTTGTCTCAAAGGGTAATGGCTTAGGCGTGATTATTTTGCTCCGCAAGCCAGGCAAAGGAGAATTCGATCTCCATGACCTTTCCATGGCCGAAAACGTGGCGAAACAGGCCGCAATTGCACTTGAGCTTGCCGATGCACGCCACTCAAAGGAACTTGCAGCTGAGCTCGATGAACGAGCGCGAATCTCGCGCGATCTTCACGATCTGGCTATCCAGCAGCTGTTCGCATCGGGAATGCACATTACAGCCGTAAAAGAAGATCTTTCTAACAAGATCTCTTCCCCCGATATCACGACCGCATTGGACAACGCGATTTGGGCAATCGACGAATCTGTCTCTCAGATTCGAAAGATCGTTCAGTCGCTAAGAGATGAATCTTCGCCAGCTGCTTTTGTAGACAGGCTCCAACATGAGACCTCTGTTGCTCTGCAATCTCTCGGTTTTGCACCATCGTTGTTGATTAAGTGGCATGGCGAATCAATTTCTGATGATTTCGATATCACCAAGATTGATAACGCGATCGGTTCAGATGTTTCCGACGACGTCGTTGCAGTCGTTCGAGAAGGTTTAAGTAATGTTGCACGCCACGCACATGCGTCTTCTGTTTCGGTGGAAATAAACGTCAATGCAGAAGCAATTGAAGTTTGGGTAATGGATGATGGCGTCGGCTTGGCACCATCTCTCTCCCGCCGATCAGGGTTGTCAAACCTTGCAGCTCGAGCACGTCGCCACCACGGTGACTTCACCATCGGACCAGATCCAGAGACCGGCAAACTCAAGATGTGCTGGTGTGCTTCATTACGCTAAACATCAATAAATGAGGTGCGGGGCAAGCGAGTAAAAATTATCTCGCTTGCCCCGCACCTCAACTGTCTCTAACTTGAGAAAAATAGCCTCAGTTTGCTTGGTTTCTCCACCCGGCAGCACGTTGTCCAGCAACCCAGGCAGCCACCTGGGTACGCCGTTGCATACCCATCTTTGCGAGCAACGAGGTGATGTGGTTCTTCACCGTTTTCTCTGCAACGCCAAGCTTCTCACCGATTTCGCGGTTAGAAAGTCCATCTCCAATGAGATCAAGAACTTTACGCTCAGAAGGCGTAAGTTCAGCTGTGGGGTCGTCATGATCTGCACGGCGACGCGTCACCGTACGCTCATCGAGCAAGATTCGACCATTGGCAACGGCACGAATCACTTCAGTAATCTCAGCGCCACGAACCGACTTCAACAAATAAGCCTTAGCACCTGCCTCAAGGGATTCGGCCAGCGCGTCGTCGTCATCAAAAGACGTAAGAACAATGCAACGAGTGTTTGGAGAGCGCTCTGAAAGCTGCTCGATAATATCAATACCGGTACCATCTGGTAGACGCAGATCAACAAGAGCTACCTCAGGGTTCATCAATTCTGCGCGTCGCACCGCCTCAGCAACTGTTCCCGCCTCAGCAATAACTTTTAAGCCGTCTGCGCGGTCAACCACTTCGGCAATCCCTCGGCGCACCACCTCATGATCGTCAATAATCATCACATTGACTACGGCGTTTTCTTCACTCAAGACATGTTCCTAACTACGTCGTGATTGACAATTCGGGCAAGAATACGAAGATCTTCCCGCTAGTTTTTCTCTAATAATAATTCTGCCACACCTTGCGCAAGCATGCCCATTGCGACCGTAAACGTTGAGAGATCGGGAAAAATAACCTGAGCTGCCATTAACGTTAACGTAAAGGGAATCAAAAGAAGTTCCACCAACTTCGATTGCTCGCCTCATAACGTCAGCTGCCGAATCGAACACCGACGCGATGCGTTTAATGGGCATCTTTGATACCGGTGTGGATCCATGAACCTTCGCTAAAAACAGGCTCTCATCGGCGTAAATATTACCAACACCCGAGGCAAAATTTTGATCTAAGAGTAACGTTTTTATAGAAACTCCGCGAAGTTTTGCCCGGCGCACGAGGCTTTCAAAATCCACGTTCGGATCTAGTAGATCTCGGCCGATATGAGAAGCCGACGACGGAATCTTAGCCGCCATTGATCCACTTCCTCCCGGATATGAATCCGGAGTCGGAATAAATTCGTCGGTTCGCAAGAAACCAAAGGTTCGTTGGTCAATGAAGTCGAGCCGTATACCGTCGTCGAAATAAATGGAGGCACGACGGTGTTTTCGCTGTTCTCCGCCAATTCTAAATTGCCCAGACATTCCTAGATGAGCCACTAAGGCATTCGTTCCCAAGTCGAACCAAAGGAATTTCCCACGTCTGGCTACAGATTCAACAGAATTTCCGACTAAAGCCCCCAATCCATCTGGAGAATGGCGAATAACTCTTTCGCCAAAGGTTTCGACTTTCTCAATCCGCCGTCCAAGAACATAGGGTTCAAGCCCTCGACGAATCGTCTCTACCTCGGGAAGTTCAGGCATGATCGAGTGGAACTCCAGAATCGATTCGCCCGTAGGCATCTTCGCAGGCAACTAACTTAGCAGCTTTTTGTGACGTTGCCTTGCCAATCCCCCACAGTGCTTCGCCAAAATAGGCGAATGCGGTGTATTCACGGGCATGATCTGGACCTTCACCTTCAACACGGTAGCTCAGTTCTTCCTTAAACCCAAGCGTACGTGCTTTTTCTTCGACGGCTGTTCGCCAGTCCAAAGCCGGACCCATCTTCGTTGCATCCTCAATCTTTGGGTTGATATGGTGCTCCACAATCTTCCTAGTCACATCGATTCCGTGCTCTAGGTAGGTGGCTGCGATCAGCGCTTCTACGGTGTCGGAAAGAATCGATTCCTTTCGTCTTCCACCGCTTCGTTCTTCACCTATGCCAAGCAAAATATAGTCTCCGATTCCAAGCTCTCTGGCAACCTGAGCTAGGGCTCTTTCGGAAACTGCCGCAGACTTAATCTTAGACATATCTCCTTCCGAAGATTCATCGAAGTCGTGGAAAATTCGATCTGCTGCAAAGAAGCCCAATACCGAATCACCTAAGAACTCTAGACGCTCGTTATGTCCACATTGGTGTTCAAATGCCCATGAGCGATGCGTTAAGGCACGCTCTAGGATTGCATCTTCTAGAGCAACTCCCCATTTCTTCAGAAGTGGTTTCCGATCAGTTTTATGCATGGTTACCTTTGTTTTCGAGCTCGGCAGCAAGTGCGGCAAGACCGTCAAAGCGAGGATCTAGGAATTCATGTGTGTGGTCATCGGGAAGTTCATTCCAGCGTTCGCCACATTCTTGGCATAAGCCTTCACAGTCCTCTTCACAAAGGGGAGTAAATGGCATCGAGAGCACAATCGAATCACGAAGAATTGGTTCTAGGTCGATGTGGTCGTCTTCAATCAGAGGCAAATCATCCGCTTCTTCGTCACCCTCGTCTTGCAGAGCTTTGGCACTCTCCGGATAGAAGATCAATTCGGCAACGGTTTCGTGAGCGTCGTCGTGCAGCTCAGTGAGGCATCGGGCACAGCGCCCTTCAAGCGTCACATCCACCGTCCCCTGGATCAAGACTCCTTCGGAAACGGATTGGAACATCAGATTTGCTTTGAGCGCACTTCCAGGGACAACCCGAAGAAGCTCAACTCCAAAATCTTCAGGAGTCTCAAAAACATACGACTGGTGCCGAACCGACCCCTCTTGGCGCGGTAGGTCCACAATAGAAACTACAAATGGCGACCGAAGATCCATAATGTTTCCTCTCTGATAGTTCCTTGGTATTCCAAGGGGAAAATATCTAGTGACGTTACAGTTCAGCTTCTTCAGATGACATCACATCTTGAGCAATATCGTCATCACGTCGATCGGCAATAACACCGCGGCCAGCCGCAATTTGGTGCTGGATGGAATCGATTTCGTTCTGAATTGTTACAAGTTCCTGAGCCAAGTTTTCTAAAGCGGCATCGGAATAGTCGTCGGCTCCTCGCTTCACGCGATCAGCCCTTGACTTTGCTTCGTCGAGTATACGTGCAGATTGCGACTTTGCCGCAATCGTGATGGAGTCCTGGGAAACCAATCGAGACGCTTGTTCACGAGCTTCAGCCAAAATTTGGTCTGCTTCTTGATTAGCCTGAGACGTAATATCCTCGGCTCGATCCCTTGCCTCGTTAGATACCGCCGCAGCATCTTGCAATACAGAATCCGCGGCAACAATCTGTGCCGGGACAATATCCCGTGCCGTTTGAAGCAAATCAAGCACTTCGCTTCTATTAATCAACACAGAAGCCGAAAGTGGCATTGACTTAGCGTTCTCTACGATTTCAGTGATTTCTTCCAAAATCTCGAGTAGGGATGCACCTGTTTCATCGATGTCATGTGAGGTCATTTTGTTTCCACTTTCTTTTTGAGTGCAATAGCCACATTGCGAGGAACAAGATCCTCGATTGGTCCTCCGTGAGAGGCAATATCCTTAACGAACGAGGATGCCACGTGCCCGAGCGCTGGATCGCCCATAATAAAAATTGTTTCTATCCCCGAAAGATGACGGTTGAGAAGTGACATAGCTTGTTCAGCATCATAATCCGCAGCGCCACGCAGTCCTTTAACAATCGCCGCCGCATTCTTTCGAACAGCAAAATCAGCAATCAGCCCATCGACGAACTCAACGTGCACTCCGTCGATATCAGCCAACGCACCCTGAGCGAGACTTAGCCGATCCTCGTCGGAAAAGAAATAATTCTTATGCGCATTGCGTGCAACAGCAACAATCACTTCGTCGAACATACCGCGAGCACGTTTGACTACGTCAACGTGTCCTGAGGTAATGGGATCAAAAGATCCTGGGCAAACAGCTATAGTCATGAGTCTAGTTTATGCCCTAATTCTGAACGAATCGCGCTCCACACTCGGGTATCTCCCCACTTTCGTTCGTCGTCTAGTTCAAAACCAGAAGGCCATTGTGGCTCTGGAGATTTCTTATCACGTTCGACGACGATCATCCCGTCCTCCGCCACGTGCAGTACTGCAAGCCCAAGTACCTGCGCTAATTCATCTTCAGTGTAGGCATACGGCGGGTCAATAAAGATAAGGTCAAAGGTTGGAACCGCCTGTGATACCAGGTAAGTTTCCACTTTTTGATTAAGGACTGTGATTTTTAATCCGGTTACCCGAGCGTTGTCCGTAATTATTTTCGCTGCAGAGCCTGCGGCTTCCACACAGACAACGGAGGAGGCACCTCGTGAAGCAGCTTCGAGACCGAGCGCTCCCGATCCTGCAAAAAGATCAAGAACCGCGCAGTTTCGTATATAACCGTAGTGATCAAGGCGCGAAAATAGCGCTTCTCTTACTCTTTCCGAGGTCGGGCGGGTGCCCGACTTCGGAACTTTAAGGTTGCGCCCTCCGGCAGTGCCAGCAACGATCCGAGTCATCATCACCCCTTCTCTAGATAGGCGGATTCTGAACTATTTTCAAGTTCTTCGATAATAGCTACCAGAGCCGGATAAGATCCCAAGCTAGGATCTCTCTCCACAACGCCGAATGCAAAATCTTTTGCCCGCGTAATTATCTTTTCGTCCTTTAATACGCTGAGGAAACGAAGCCCACTTCCCCGGCCTGACTGCTGTGCACCAAGCACATTACCTTCGGCACGAAGGTCAAGATCCTTTTGAGCAAGTTTGAATCCGTCGGTGGTTTGAGCAAAAGCGTTAAGACGCTCCTGAGCAATCGTTCCTTCCGGAGCTGAGTGAAGTGCAAGGCACAGGCCCGGGCGACTTCCCCGGCCAATGCGTCCACGTAGCTGATGAAGCTGCGAAAGTCCAAACCGATCAGCATCCATAATGACCATTAGCGAAGCATTCGGTACATCCACGCCGACCTCAATGACCGTTGTTGAAACAAGAACGTCAATGCGACCACGACTAAAATCGTGCATAACGGCACTTTTTTCTTCCGGTCGCATTTGCCCGTGCAAAATGGCGATAGTTTTACCTTCAAACTCGGGTTTCATACGTAATAGGGTGGCCAGATTTTCCACCGAATACAGTTCTCGATCATCCTCTGCTTCAAAGGGAGCTAATTCCTTCGCTGTTTCTGTTTCTGTGCCGACGCCAAATCTAGCTGTGTCGTCATTATCCTCAGAAGCAGTGGGAGAAATTCGTGAACACACGACGTATACCTGACCCCCGGCGTCGATTTCCTCGCGCGCACGCTCCCAGATCCTATCGACCCACGCGCTCTTCCACGAAGGAACCACATTGGTTTGGATCGGAGATCGCCCTTTCGGTAGCTCATCAAGGATCGACACATTGAGGTCTCCGAAGGACGTCATTGCAACTGTGCGAGGAATCGGAGTTGCCGTCATCACAAGCATATGTGCACCTTCAGCGAGTTTGTCACGTTGATCTACTCCGAACCGATGTTGTTCATCCACTACTAAAAGTCCCAAAAACGGAATCTGAACGTTTTCCTGGATCAATGCGTGAGTGCCGATGATTAACTGGGCTTCACCCGCAGCCATCCGCAACAATGCATTTCGTTTTTCTTTCGCAGGCATTGAACCCGTCAGAAGCTCAAGCCGTATGGCACTCTCAGGAGCACCGAGCATCCCGCCCTTGGCAAGATCGCCGAGCAAGAATTCCAGAGATTTTCGGTGTTGCTGGGCAAGAACTTCCGTGGGAGCAAGAAGTACTGCTTGATTGCCTGCATCAATAGCCTGGAGCATAGCACGTACAGCAACAATGGTTTTACCAGTACCAACGTCACCTTGTAAGAGGCGGCGCATAGGAATCGCAAGTTCGAGGTCATGTGCAATTACCTCACCCACCGCTTTTTGCCCTCGCGTAAGCTCAAACGGCAAGCTCTGATCAAAAGCAGTGAGTGCAAGCCCATCTCTGGATTTACACATCGGAGCAGGGTTTTGTTTGGAGCGCTCGGATCGGCGCGCCAAAATAGTCTGTAAAATCGTTGCTTCTTCGTACTTCATCCGCTCCTGGGCTTGCATCCACTGCGCCTCAGTTTGCGGCTGATGTAGCGCTCTAATCGCTTCAAATTTACTTGGAATCCCCAATTCTTTTCGCCATTCAAGTGGAAGAGGATCCGGTAAATTGCCCTGGTTTAAATATGGCAGAACGACGTCGATCGCCTTCGCGATTTGCCACGAAGGCACCTTCGATGCCGCATGATAGATAGGGATCGGACGTGCAATTTTTTCCGCATCTACGGCATCGTCGTCGTCCAAAAGATCATATTCAGGATGCGTGAGCTGGAGCGCACCGCGGTATGACGATACTGTTCCAGAGAAAATGGCGAGAGTTCCGACGCCAAGTTTCGATGCATGGAATTTTAATGGACGATCGTATTTCGCGAAGAAAGTAAGTTCGAGTTCATGAACACCCTCAGCAATATTGACTGTAAGAATGTATCCGCGTCGGTTGTTCATGGGTCTGATCGAGTTAGACAAAACTCGAGCAACCACGGTGACTGAATCACCATCATTCACGGCATCAATTGCCATCAGCTCACCACGTCGAGCCAATCGAAATGGAGTATGAAGGATTAAATCGTTAACCGTATACAAGTTCAGCCGAGCGAGGGCATTGGCTGAGCGTTTACCTAGAAGCCGATCCAAGGGAGAGAAAAGAATGCCGCATTCTTCGGACCTTAACGCCGAGGAAACACTAAAATCGTCACCCTTTTCATTCACATCTCAAGGATACAGTTTCGAGAGTAGGAATAGCGATTCATGATTATTAACGGAAGGAACGTGCCCAATACCACTGCTTCACCCACTTGGTTAATATCTAGGTTATGCGATAGTATTTTTCAGTTGCCATTTTGGTACCGGACGACGATCGCGTCCGATAAAACGAACGAAGGAGAAAACCGTGGCCTCTGTATGTGATGTCTGCGGCAAGGGCCCGGGCTTCGGCAAGAGCGTCTCGCACTCCCACGTGCGTACCAGCCGTCGCTGGAACCCGAACATTCAACGCGTTCGCGCACTCGTTAAGGGTGCTCCTAAGCGTCTGAATGTCTGCACCTCCTGCCTCAAGGCTGGTAAGGTTACCCGCAATATCTGATTGCGATTAAACGCTAAAAGCCCCACGGTTACGTGGGGCTTTTTGTATACCATTGTTGTACGCCCCCTGTTCACACGTGTTGTCCAAAACGTAAAACTATTATCTCGCCATTTGACGCTCGTAATATACTAAACCCACACATTTTAAGAATTCACTGCATGTCAAAGGAAACCCATGCAAACTCACACGCACGAACAAGAGCACACCCAGCTCGAACGCAAACTTACGAGTGCCCAAATTTCTATGATCGCGCTCTCCGGTGCTCTGGGAACTGGACTATTCCTTGGTGCCGGCTCAACAATTTCGTTCGCTGGTCCAGCAACGATCATTTCCTATGCACTGGCCGGTTCCGTTGCACTATCCGTCGTGTGGGCATTAGCTGAAATGGTGAGTGCGCACCCTGTTCCCGGTGGGCACGGTGCTATTGCCGCAACTCATCTCGGTAAGCTAGGCGGATACATTAGCCGCTGGAATTTCGCAATCACAATGCTCACTGCAGTCGGTGCCGAAGTCACCGCAGCCGCAACGTATTTCCAATACTGGTTCCCTAACCTAAACCTTGGTCTAGGAACTGTTCTTTGTTCAGTGTTTATCGTTGCACTTAATCTAGCCACGGTTAGGCTCTACGGAACCTCAGAATATTGGTTCTCCATGATTAAAGTTACGGCTATCGTCATCTTCATTATCCTTGGTCTTGCTGTAATTTTTACCGGATGGCCAAGTTCAGATGAACCACTTGGCTTCGCCAACTTGACCTCAGACGGAGGCTTCGCACCGAAAGGTGTAATCGGTATTCTCTTGGCCTCGTGCATGGCTGTATTCAGTTTCGGCGGGATTGAAAACGTTTCGGTATCTGCAGCCGAAAGTGAGCATCCTGAACGAGATATTCCACGTGCTGCATCTACCATGATCTGGCGCCTCTTGATCTTCTACATCCTTGTAATTGCAGTGATTGTGACGCTACAACCTTGGACCACTACTGTTGCAGAATCCGGTCAGGCCGATTCTTCTCCATTTGTAAAGGTTCTCGATTCTGCAGGGTTAGCAGGTGCAGGTCATATTATGAATGCAATCTTGATCGTGGCTGCACTTTCGGCCGCGAACGGCTGCCTATACACCGGCTCTCGCATGATTCACTCGCTTGCACTGGACGGGATGGCTCCTCGTTTTGCAGCACGGACCACTCAACAAGGCGCTCCACGAGGCGCTGTTGGAATCGCTACGCTGTGCTTCTTCATCGCTTCTGCACTTGCTATCTTCAGCCCAAATAGCGCCTTCATGAGCCTCTACGGCGCCGCAACCGTTGGAATTCTTGTTACTTGGGTGATGGTCATGCTTACCCACATCAAGTTCCGTCAGCACTGGAATACGCAAAACTTTGCACGCCCACCAGCCCGACTTTGGGGCGCTCCAGTAGTAAATATCGCGGTCATCATCATTTCGGTGGCGATCTTCATTGCTTTACGCACGCTATTGCCTGTGGTATGGACTGCCGGCATCCCCTACCTAATTATTTTGTTCGCTTCCTTCTTTATCCTCAATGCTGTTCGTAAACTGCCAGAGCCAGCTCCTCTAACTACGAGGATCGCAAAAGAAGACTAATTCGCCCCTGAGCATCTAGCATTTTAGTTAATTCGCAAGTTTTGCGAAACATACCATGCTGGTGGGGTTTGGTTGCGCTCAACTACGCACAACCAAACCCCACCATTTTATTAAGAATTGCAGGCTAAATAGATCGGGTAATAATTCTCTTTGCCACTGACCTAGATTAATTATGGAAGTGATCCCAACCACCGGATGCAGCATACTCTGCACCATCAAGGGTTACGCGTCCGTTCATATCGGGTGCTTTTACCGTACCAATAATTTTGAATCCCGCTGGAAGAATTGCATCGGGCCGCATAGTAGCAATAAACCCATGGTCCTCTCCCCCTTCGCAAATCCACTGCCGGCGATCAGCCCCCACTCTTCCTGCTGCCTTACCAAGTTCGCCAAGGTCGCTCTTCAACGCATCCGTGTGAATATCAATCCACACTCTTGACCGTTTAGCAATCCTGCGAGCATCTTTAACGAGCCCATCTGAAACATCCATCATCGATGTCAACACTTGTGAATCTGAAGCCGCTAATGCTTGTACGAGCGGAGGTTTCGGGCGAAGGAAATCATCAATTAATCCGGCAAGATCGGATTCGATGTTCTCACGGGTAAAACCTGCGTCAAGAAGTGACATTCCGGCAATTCCATGACCAATAACGCCTGCGTGAATAAATAGATCCCCCGGCTGAGCTCCCGACCGAAGAACGGGATTCTTAATCTCGCCAAGTACGGTCACCGATATAGTGATGTATTCACCGCGAACTAGATCTCCCCCGTCAACCCCTACACCCAAGGGTTCACAAGCATCAGCCATTCCACGAGCAAAATCAAGCATCCAGTTAACTTCGGTCTCAGCAGGAAGAGCAAAACCCACCACCAAGGTGCGCGGGATCGCTCCCATCGCAGCTGAGTCAGCAAGATTTTGAGTAGCAGCCCGGTAACCGACGTCGTATCCTGTAGACCAATCGGTACGGAAGTGAACATTCTCATTCAACATATCGATTGAAACAGCAACGTTATTTCCAAAATCGAGCACCGCGCAATCATCACCACTAGGTACGACGACGTTTTTTGCTTTGGGAAGCACTGAAACAAGGCGTGCAATGATTTCATCTTCAGAAAGATCTTTAACTCGCATAGAACAATCATGCCATTTTTACAGGAATGCCACGAAGCCGATAGCCTGTAAAAGCCGCAACCCAGACCGAGCTAGATGGGAATGAAACCTAAAGCCCTGTTACCAAGCCCAAAGGTTTAATGCAAACCAGTTCCTCGTTCAAGGGCAAGCTGGATCAGCTCATCCACCAGTGCAGAGTAGCTAAGTCCTGCCTTCTCCCACATCACTGGATACATCGAGAACGGAGTAAATCCGGGCATTGTGTTGATTTCATTAACTAAAACCTCACCATCGTCGGTGAGAAAGAAATCAACTCGAGTTAATCCCTCACATTCGAATGCATCAAATGTCTTTACCGCCATCTCACGCATTCGTTCAGTTGTTTCAGCGTCAATCTCGGCTGGAATTTGCATCCTCAAACCATCGGTATCGATGTACTTATGCTCAAAATCGTAGAAAGAAGAGTCTCGCTCAGAAAGCACTACTTCTCCTAAGTATGCTGCTTTGGAAGGAGAATCACCGCGCCCGCCAAGCACTGCACATTCGATTTCGCGCCCGTTGATGCCCTGTTCAATGACAACCTTTGGATCAACGTCATGAGCAAGGTTTACGGCGGCATCGAGTTCCTCGATGGAGTTAACTCGCGAAATACCAAGGGACGAACCAGCACGCGCAGGCTTCACGTAGACTGGGAATTCTAGCGCTGCCGCTTCGCTGACCACTGTATCGTGCTCTGTATTCCAACGCCGACGGTTTGCCACTACATAAGGTCCAATTGGGATTCCCGCAGACTGAAGAACTACCTTCATAAAGCCTTTATCCATGCCGGCTGCCGAGGCAAAAACACCACATCCAACATAAGGAATATTTGCCATCTCAAGGAGCCCTTGAATGGTTCCGTCTTCACCAAATGCTCCATGAAGCAATGGAAATACGACGTCAACAGGACCTAAAGACCGGATGATCCGACTTTCATCATCAGCGGCAACCACTAAGATTTCTTGCGAGCCGTTACCGGGACCAAAAATAATTCGTTCATCGCTTGAAGGAACCTCAGTCGACGCCGCGTTTAGCTGAAGTTTCGAGGAATCGCGCTCCCCCGGCACCCATGTACCGTCCTTGCGGATTGCGATGGAGACGACGTCGTAACGGTCTTCATCAAGCGACGCCATTACGGCACCAGCCGTCGCACAGGAAATAGGGTGTTCACCAGACGCTCCGCCATAAATAAGAGCAATCCGAGTTTTCTTCGAGTCTGATTCCAATGTCATGAGAAAGATTTTACTTCCGATAGAAACCTAGCGGGCGATAAACATAGCACGAAAGGCAAAAACTACGTCAGATTTTCTCTACGTTGGCGCCAAGAGCGTGAAGCTTATGCATGAAGTGCTCGTATCCACGGTTGATAATATCGATTCCACGCACCGTTGATTCACCATCAGCAGCCAGCGCTGCGATGAGGTGGGAGAAACCGCCCCGGAGATCTGGCACTTCAATATCTGCACCGGTCAAGGGCGTCGGGCCTTGGATAACAGCCGAGTGGAAGTAGTTTTCGCGGCCAAATCGGCATTGCTTCGAACCGAGGCATTCGCTATAAACCTGGATGTGTGCACCCATCTGGTTTAGTGCATCGACGAAGCCGAAGCGATTTTCGTAAACTGTCTCGTGCACGATAGAAACTCCAACTGCCTGAGTAAGTGCTACAACCATAGGCTGTTGCCAGTCAGTCATAAAGCCAGGGTGTACATCTGTTTCAATAGGTAAAGACTTTAGATCCGTACCCGGATGCCAAAAACGAATACCGTCGTCGTAAATATCGAACTTTCCGCCTACCTTGCGGAAAACATTCAAGAAGTTCATCATCGACTCTTGTTGAGCACCACGAACGGTGATGTCACCTTTAGTCGCAAGCGCCGCACATGCCCACGAACCAGCTTCGATCCGGTCTGCCAAAGCAGTATGGCGATAACCATGAAGTTCGCGCACACCTTCGATGTGAATAGTGCGGTCGGTGTCAACAGTGATGAGAGCACCCATCTTTTGGAGAACGGCGATCAAATCCATAATTTCAGGTTCAACGGCGGCTCCGGTTAGTTCCGTAACACCACGAGCACGAACTGCGGCAAGGAGCGTCTGTTCCGTTGCTCCTACAGACGGGTATGGAAGGTGAACTTTCTTAGCTTTGAGTCCATTCGGTGCAGTTAAGTGCAAACCAAGGTCTTCAATCGTCCGTCGGGCGCCAAAATCTTCAAGCACTGCAAGATGGAAATCGACTGGTCGATCACCGATATGACAACCGCCTAAATCGGGAATAAAAGCTTCACCAAGAGCGTGGAGCAACGGGCCGCAGAACAGAATAGGGATTCGTGAAGAGCCAGCTAAAGCCTCAACTTCACCCGGATCGGGAAGATGAATCTTTCCTGGAGTGATCTCTAGAATTCCCGCCTCTTGGTCATAATTAACTTCGGCGCCGTGGGCACGAAGAAGCTGGCTCACAACATCAACGTCGCGAATGAGTGGAACGTTCCTTAAAACAGACGTTTCTTCTGTAAGAAGAGCGGCAACCATGGCTTTGGAAACGAAGTTCTTTGCACCACGCACCGTAATCTCGCCTTGTAGTGGATGACCACCCACTACCTTCAAAACGTCACCAGACATTAATTACTCCTTCTTCACCTGAACCACTCAAGTGAACACTGCTACCACGATACAGGCTAATCGCCTAAATAACGCACAGCCAAAGTGCTAACTTTGCCACGTCATTAGCCAAGACCTACAGAGTATAACTACGTGCTGAGTTTACGCTATTTTACCGTAACGCAGAGAGCCACTGCCTGAAAATATGGGACCAAAACGTTCAATTGCACCGCTCAAAGAATTAGTGTGCTGTCAGCCCTTATTCTAGAAATCCCTCGGGAGAGACCGGTCGAGCTGGTTCAACTTCAGCAGGAGGAAGGTGACGGGCAGGAAGAGTGCGCGGCTTAAACGCAGGTCGTTTTGACTCATACTCAGCGATAGCATCGTCATCGCGCAATGTAAGGCTAATGTCGTCAAGTCCTTCCATAAGACGCCACCGGGTGTAATCGTCAATCTGGAATTCACATACGAAACCTGCTGCTTGAACCGAACACGTGTCAAGGTCGACCGAGATTTCTGTGCCGGGTTCGTTTTCTAAGATCTTCCACAGCTGCTCAATATTCGCTTGTGGAACAACACCGGCAACCAAACCCTGTTTTCCCGCATTCCCACGGAAAATATCGGCAAAGCGCGGCGCAAGCACCACTCGGAAACCGTAGTCTTTCAAAGCCCATACCGCATGTTCACGTGACGAACCGGTTCCAAAGTCGTTTCCCGCAACCAAAACCGTACCTCGTTTGAATTCCTCACGGTTCAAAACGAAATCAGGGTCATTGCGCCATGCTGCGAAGAGCGCATCATCAAAACCGGTGCGCGTAACACGCTTTAAGTAAACCGCGGGAATGATTTGGTCTGTATCAACGTTGGACCGGCGAAGTGGAACACCTATTCCTATGTGCGAAGTAAACTTTTCCATAATTTCGGTCCTTTCAGCGAGATTCATTCAAGTCCGACGGCGTAGAAAGTGTTCCGCGAATGGCAGTTGCTGCAGCCACCAGAGGCGATACAAGATGCGTACGTCCTCCCTTGCCTTGGCGTCCTTCAAAATTTCGGTTTGAGGTCGACGCTGCACGCTCACCCGGAGCCAGCTGGTCTGGGTTCATTCCCAAACACATCGAGCAACCGGCGTTTCGCCACTCGGCGCCGAATTCCTTGAATATCCGATCGAGCCCTTCAGCCTCTGCTTGAATTCTTACACGGGCAGAACCAGGAACCACCAGAACACGAACATCCCTAGCTTTCTTCTGCCCTTCAATTACTTTGGCAACACTGCGCAAGTCTTCAATTCGTCCGTTTGTACATGAACCAATAAACACGGTGTCTACCGCGATATCTCTAATTGGCATACCAGCCTCAAGTCCCATGTACTCAAGTGCGCGCTCAGCTGCAATTCGTTTAGTTTCGTCATGAATGTCAACCGGATCGGGAACGGTTGCTGAAATCGGCACACCTTGACCGGGGTTAGTCCCCCAAGTTACGTAAGGCTCAAGTTCCGCTGCATCGATTTCAATTTCAGTATCGAAGACGGCATCGTCATCGGAACATAATGTACTCCAGTAGCGTACGGCGTTATCCCAATCCTCGCCTTCGGGAGCGTGTGGTTTGCCACGCAAGTATTCAATAGTAATTTCATCTGGAGCTATCATTCCTGCTCGAGCTCCCGCTTCGATCGACATATTGCAAATCGTCATTCTAGCTTCCATCGAGAGCTGTGAAATCGCTTCACCACGATATTCCAAAATGTATCCCTGTCCGCCATTAGTTCCGATCTTCGCGATCACGGCAAGGATAATGTCCTTTGCGGTGGTACCAGGCTTCAAAGCGCCACGAATATTAATAGCCATCGTTTTAAACGGGGCAAGTGGCAAAGTTTGAGTCGCAAGCACATGTTCAACTTCGGAAGTTCCGATTCCAAAGGCGAGTGCACCAAAGGCTCCGTGTGTAGACGTGTGGGAATCTCCGCAAACAATCGTCATCCCGGGTTGTGTAAGTCCAAGCTGAGGCCCAACAACATGGACGATCCCTTGATCTGCGTCACCGAGTGAGTGAATGCGAATACCGAACTCTTTTGCGTTTTTACGCAAAGTATCGATCTGGGTACGAGAGGTCGGATCCGCGATAGGAAGATCGATGTTCAATGTAGGCGTGTTGTGATCTTCGGTTGCAATCGTCAAGTCTGGACGACGTACTTGGCGTCCCGCTAATCGAAGACCTTCGAAAGCCTGGGGACTAGTGACTTCATGGCAAAGGTGAAGATCGATGTATAGGAGATCTGGAGCACCTTGTTCACCTTGTTGAACAAGGTGGTGGTTCCACACCTTTTCAGCGAGAGTTCCAGCCATGGTGTCCTCTTTTCCTTTTAATTCTTCGCGATAACACATAGACTGGTAAAAATTTCATTGTGTTGCGCTTGCATCTCAGCGTATGAGATGGCAATATCATTGCATGGACGCAATTGATTCTGGCAGTGGTGTAGGTGTTCTTGATAAAGCCGCCATGGTTCTTGGCGCGCTCGAAGCCGGTCCTTTGACTCTGGCTCAACTCGTCACGTCCACACATTTGGCTCGCCCTACCGCACATCGACTCGCAGTCGCACTTGAACATCATCGTTTGGTCGCACGAGATATGCAGGGTCGTTTTGTTCTTGGTCCACGTTTAACGGAACTCGCCTCGGCCGCCGGTGAAGATCGACTTCTAGCTGCCGCGAATCCAGTCCTCATTGCTTTGCGAGACCACACCGGTGAGTCCGCTCAGCTATATCGCCGCCAAGGTGATCAACGTATTTGTGTGGCCGCTGCTGAACGAGCTATGGGACTACGCGATTCCATCCCCGTGGGTGCAACACTTTCGATGCTCGCGGGATCGGCAGCTCAAGTCTTGCTTGCATGGGAAGAACCAGACCGCCTCCACCGTGGACTCCATGGTGCTCAATTTACTGCTACCGTCCTTTCAGCGGTACGACGCCGTGGCTGGTCCCAGTCCGTTGGAGAGCGTGAAGCTGGCGTGGCCTCGATTTCTGCGCCTGTTCGCGGACCCTCGGGTAGAGTTATAGCTGCTGTTTCAATTTCGGGTCCGATTGAACGAATGGGACGGCAACCTGGAAGGCAGCATGCGGCCGCCGTCGTAACTGCAGCAAACCGCCTCACCGAAGTATTAAAGCGAACTGAAGGTATCTAAAACATGAAGAAGACCCTCTTGGTTACGAATGATTTTCCACCTCGAGCTGGAGGAATTCAAACTTTCTTAGAGGGTTTCGTCAATGAATTAGATCCGCGTGAGCTGATCGTTTATGCCTCGACACCACCCGATACCGAGGAAGAATCCGGTGCTCAAGCTGCAGCACGTTACGACTCTCAAGTCCCATATACCGTAGTACGCTTTCCGGGAACAGTTTTGTTGCCGACCCCGAACGTTCGTAGCAAGATGCAAGAGCTCATTCAGCAACACGATGTGCAGAATGTGTGGTTTGGCGCTGCAGCACCACTTGGATTGATGGCTAATGCCGCAAGAGCTGCCGGTGCAACCCGGGTCATTTCGACCACTCATGGTCACGAAATTGGTTGGTCTATGATTCCTGGGGCTCGCGCCTTGCTCCAAAAAGTTTTCCATGACGCTGACGTCATCACTTATCTAACGAATGCAACCTTGAAACGTCTGCGACCATTTATCGGCGATACCGAAATCATGCAGTTGCACGGCGCAATTGACCCCGAGGGCTTCGCTTTCGATTCCACCGCACGCTCCGTTTTACGCAAGCGCTACGAAATTGCCGACGACGCTAGAGTCGTTGTTTGTATTTCGCGCCTGGTTGAACGCAAAGGTCAAGATATTTTGATTGACGCATGGCCAAAGATCCAAGCCGAACATCCAGGGGTCGAATTACTCATCGTTGGGAAGGGACCTTACGGTGAAAAGCTCAAGGCTAGAGCTAAGGCATCCACGGCTTCTGACTTTATTCATTTCACTGGCGAGGTTCCTTACAGCGAATTGGCTGCTCATTACAGCGTTGGTGATATTTTCGCTATGCCTTGCAGAACTCGAGGTGGAGGGCTCGATATCGAAGGTCTCGGTATTGTTTATCTCGAGGCCTATGCTGCTGGACTTCCAGTTGTAGCTGGCGATTCGGGAGGAGCCCCAGAGGCAGTTATCGACGGGGTAACGGGAATCGTAGTCAATGGTAATGAAGTATCCTCCGTTGCGAGGGCAGTAAACTATTTATTGGACGACGACGATCGCGCCAAGAACATGGGGTCAGAAGGTTTGGCTTGGGTCGATCGCTACTGGCGTTGGTCTGATGTGGCAAAACCACTAATTTCACTTCTTTCGTAAGTAACCCAGCAGGGGCGAACCAAGCCCTAGCTAAATAATCGAAGCGCCGTCTCTCCTACATAGACAGTAAAGAATGATTCTCATACATTCGGTATCATTGGCGTATGACCATTGAAAATAACCCATTACTTACTAAATCACAGTTACCTTACTTACTTCCCCAGTGGGAGAAAATTAAGCCAGAGCATATTATTCCGGCCGTCGAATTTGCAATGAACGCACAACGAGATGCGTGGGAAGAAATCGCTACCAACTTTAATCCTGCGACCATTGAAAACACCGTAGAAGCTATTGAAAAAGCAGGTGAGCAGATCGAATCTGTTATGAACGTTGGGTTCACGCTAATTAGCTCAATTGGTGGCGAGGAATTAGAGAAGGTTGAAGCGGAACTTGGACCAAAGATCACCGAGCATTTTAACACCTTCCAACTAGACGATCGCATCTACCGTCGTCTTACTTCTCTTGATCTAAGTGAAGCTGATCCTGAAACAGCACACTACGTTTCTGAGATGATTGCTGAGTTCGAACGAGGAGGTATCGCATTGCCTGCCGAGGCAAAAGACCGCTTACGCAAGCTAGATGCGCAACTTTCCGAAGCCGAAATTTCATTCGGTCAGCGTGTAGTTCAAGCCATGAGTGACAACGAGTTGGTAATCGAAGATCCAGAGCTCCTTGCCGGACTCAGCGAAGACAAGATTAAATCCTTTACCGGTGACGACAGTAAGATCCGTCTACCGTTGGAAAACTACACAAACCAACCACTCCAAACCGAGCTCAACCACCACGATGTTCGAGCTCAGCTCCTCGAAACCTCGATGGATCGTGGCTTCGGTTCTCATAGCGGATCTGACACTCGGGAACTCGTATTAACGATTGCCAAGCTTCGCGCCGAACGCGCAGAGATCCTGGGTTATCCTCACCATTCCCAAGCAGTTGCACAAAGCGGAATGGCAAAGGAATCCGAAGCAATTTTGCAGCTCCTACTATCTGTAGCTCAGCCTGCGGTAGCAGCAGCTGAGGTCGAGGCAAGGAAACTTGCCAACATGGCACGAGAAGCTGGGCAATCCGAACCTTTCACCGCCGCAGATTGGACCTTCTATCAGGAAAAGCTTCGCGCTGGTCTTGGTTTAGACGACGCAGCGATGGCTCCGTATTTCCTTTTGGAAAACGTCGTTGAACGCGGTATTTTCTTCGCCGCTAATAAGCTTTACGGAATCAGCTTCGTTGAGCGCCCAGAACTTCCTGGATATCTCCCTACCGTCCGTACCTGGGAGGTTATTGATGAAGACGGTGAAGGTATCGCTTTATTCCAGGCAGACTTCTACCGCCGCAAGGGCAAACACGGTGGGGCATGGATGCATGAAGTTGTAGCTGGATCAGCATTTGATGGTACCAAGCCCGTTATTATGAATAACTGCAACTTTAACGAACCAAAGAACGGCGATCCTTGCTTGCTCACTTGGGATAACGTGATCACCGTATTCCACGAATTCGGACATGCTTTACATGGAATGCTGACGAAAACCAAGTATCGTTCAACGTCGGGAACGCACGTTCCACGAGATTTTGTGGAAACACCGTCGCAATTGAATGAGATGTGGGCGTTTAACCCTGAAGTACTAGCGCAATATGCTATTCATTACCAAACAGGAGAGCCGCTCCCCCAGAATTTGGTGGAAGCACTGGCAACATCGAAGACGTTTGGTCAAGCATTCGATACCACCGAACTGCTAGCTTCTGCATTACTCGATCAGGCTTGGCACCGGCTCAGTCCTTCTGAGATTCCCTCAGATGTAGCAAGCTTTGAAAAGGAAGCTCTAGGCGAGTATGGCGTTTATTCCGAGTTTATTCCACCGCGCTACCGCTCAACGTACTTTAACCATACCTTCGGTGGAGGTTACGACGCAGGGTACTATTCCTACATTTGGGCAGAAGTTCTAGCTGCAGACATTGAGAATTGGTTTAAAACCACTGCTGCTATTGATGGCGACGGCGGTTTGAATCGCGACGCCGGTACACGTTTGCGCACTGAGTTGCTCTCACGCGGAAATTCGCGACCACCAATGGATTCGTTCCGTGCACTTCTAGGCCGCGATCCACGTGCTGAAGCAATTCTGGAACGCCGCGGGTTAGCATAAATACCTCGTAAACGTGAGCACACAGAGCTCCAAGATTTGTAGGTATTTCTAATAGCGGTCATTAAGAAGGGTGGTTGGTGGATAGCCGTTGGCTACCCACCAACCACCCTTCACTTATTGACGCTTTTTAAGAAACTCTTTACACTTGTATGTGTAAGTTCTAAGCGTTGCAAACTTAGACTCAACTAAACAAGGAACAGATCAATGTCTACTACATTTGTTGACAGCAAGATCAATATCAACGACTCCACACTGGAGGACATCCACGGTCTGCCAAAAGATGAGGAATCAAAAATTTCCATCACCTCGAGCAATGGCAAACTTCTTGAAAATATTCCACCCAGCATCGGCATGCTATTAGAGCAAATACTTAACGCAATTAACGAAAATGGGCATGTTGCGGTATCGACTCTCCCAGAAGTTCTTTCTAGCAATGCAGCAGCTGAGTTGCTCGGTATTTCTCGACCAACTCTTATGAAGCGGGTAGAAAATGGTGAAATCCCATTTCTTCGAGTGGGAACACATAAGCGTTTTAATCGAAAAGACGTGCTGAAATACCGTCAGATGATTCTAAAAAAGCAAGAAAAGAAGCTTGAAGAACTTCGAATTTTCTACTCAAACGAAGGAAGTTTTTTCGAAGATTAACCCTTTAGTGAGGCACTTTTCAGATATGCTCTGTAATGTGCCTCACTTAGTTTTCGTGGATGCGAATATTCTAGCCAGCCGAACTTTAATGGACTGGCTTTTTCACTTGCGTAATAAGACGCCAGGGATGTTTACTTTACAGACTTCAAAAGATGTCATAACGGAAGTTTGCTACACGATTAGGAGGAAATACCCTCAAGCAAGTGATTCCATCATTAATAAACGCGTACAACGCATCCAAGAGCTCATGGACGAAGTCCTCACCGAAGAATTTGATGGCAACTTATCTAGCTTTACCGGATCAGACATAAACGATTACCACGTTCACGCAGCAGCGATTAAAGCAACATCTCAGTATATTTTGACGAATAACAAATCCACGGATATCACTACCACTCCCGATGACCAGCCCTATAGCATAATTGCTGCAGATGATTTTCTTTGTTTGGTGGCACAATCAGCTCCACACGCCTGCGAGGAAGCAATCAATGAACAATTCTTATATTGGGCAAAGGACCAAAAACTTACAGACCCAAAACTTGAGGAGCACTTAGTAAAAGCTGGGTGCCCAAAATTTGCCAATATCGTTCATAATTCTTTGTTTATCATAAAGTATTAACAGAATTCTAGAGTCTCGCAAACTTCGCCGACTCGGAAATAAGCTGTGGGCTCGAACTTTAACCTTTGGTCATTGTTAGTTCGAGCCCACAGCCTTGCGTTTGTACCCCGTACCGGATTTGAACCGGTGTTACCGCCGTGAGAGGGCGACGTCCTAGGCCGCTAGACGAACGGGGCCTATTTATGATCTTGAATTGCTCCAAGATATTTATAGATCCACACTTCTAACCGAGTCAGTAGTGTGGATCTTGTACCCCGTACCGGATTTGAACCGGTGTTACCGCCGTGAGAGGGCGACGTCCTAGGCCGCTAGACGAACGGGGCCAACGCGATAAATCGCTGAAGAATTAATCTTCTTCGCTGGGATACCAGGACTCGAACCTAGACTAAAGGAACCAGAAACCTTCGTGCTGCCAATTACACCATATCCCATGGTGGTTTGCAGTCTTGCGATCTGCAACGGAATATCATCTTACGCAGGTTACGCGCTTAAAGCAAACCACAGTCTACGTGAGCGTACTCACGCAGAAAGTTGAGCCCTAAAACGGCGAATACGCTTGATTGATTCCTCTTTACCAAGTAACGCGATTGAATCAACTACAGGCAAAGAAACATTGCTTCCTGTCATAGCTACAAACAGTGGAGCGTAGGCAAAGCGAGGCTTTACTTCCATCCCCTGCACCACTGCGGCATCGAATTCTTCTTTAACCGTCACAGCCGAGAAATCCTCAATACCCTCGAATACTTCGGCAGCCTTATCTAGCACAGCTACAGTAGTGTCCTTGAGCTTAGAAACAGCCTTTTCGTCGTACTCGAGCGTATCTGCATCTGTAAACAGGAATGCCATAAGCTTAGTAGCTTCACCAAGCAACTGGATTCGAGTCTGAACAAGAGGAGTAGCACCGTCGAGCAAACGCTGCGTTTCAGTGTCGAGATCTTCGTACTTCTCCCCTGAAATCAAACCATCGCGGCTCAAGAACGGAACAAGACGATCACGCAAGTCATTAACCTCAAGCATGCGAATATGCTCAGCGTTAATTGCGATGCACTTCTTATCGTCGAAACGAGCTGGATTAGGATTCACATCTGCAACGTCGAAAGCCTGAGCGAGATCTTCACGTGAGAAGATATCGTTGTCTGGCGAGATCGACCAGCCGAGCAATGCCAGGTAGTTAATTAAACCTTCTGGAATCATTCCACGGTCACGGTGAAGCAACAGATTTGATTCTGGATCACGCTTTGAGAGCTTCTTGTTACCTTCACCCATAACGTATGGAAGGTGTCCAAATAGTGGCATCTCCTTGGCAATTCCGAGCTCAAGGAGAGCACGGTATAACACAACCTGACGAGGAGTGGAAGAGAGCAAATCTTCGCCACGCAAAACGTGGTTAATTCCCATCATTGCGTCGTCAACCGGGTTCGTCAGAGTATAGAGCGGATCGCCGTTTGCACGAACGATTACATAGTCCGGCACCGAACCTGCTTTAAAGGTAATTTCACCGCGAACTAGATCGTTGAAAGTGATGTCCTCATCAGGCATCCGGATACGAAGTACTGGCTCACGTCCCTCAGCACGAAACGCCGCTTTTTGCTCTTCCGTGAGGTCGCGATCAAAGCCGTCATAACCAAGCTTAGGATCTTCACCCTTAGCTAGATGGCGCTGCTCAACTTCTTCTGGGGTTGAAAAAGATTCGTATGCATATCCCGCTTCAAGTAGTTTCGCCGCTACGTCGTGGTAGATATCCATGCGCTGTGACTGTCGGTAAGGTCCGTGCGGGCCGCCAACTTCAGCACCTTCATCCCAGTCCAAACCTAACCATTGAAGTGAATCAATAATTTGGTCATACGATTCTTGGGAATCACGAGCCGCATCAGTATCTTCGATACGGAAAACGAATGTACCACCGGTGTGGCGCGCGTATGCCCAGTTAAATAGGCAGGTACGTACCATTCCAACATGTGGAGTTCCGGTTGGCGAAGGACAAAATCGAACACGGACATTTTCGCCCGTCATAGCTACAGTACTCATCGTCTCTAGCCTACTCCTATTTATGTTTGAGCTAAAAAATCTCTAAGGAAAATTGAATCTGATCGTCAGGACGCAACCACTGGATTACGCAAATCTCCGATTTCTTCGATAGCTACCACGACGTCGTCGCCAGGTGTAATCGCAGTCGGTACGATTAAATCTCCAAGCAAAATAATATCGCCAGGCAACAGGCTGAAAATTTCAGAAACGGCAGATACGTAAGAAGCAATGTTGTCCACATTTACCGTTACCGTAGCACTAGCGACATCGTCGTTAATTTCAACAAATACGTGAAGCTCGTCAGTGGAAAGCGCGGTATCGATAACGGGTCCAAGTGGGCAGGAAGTGTCAAAACCGTAAGCATGAGCAGGAGAAGAATGAGCGTACTCCGGAGCACTCACCGCATTAACCACCGTGTAACCAAAGATTACGTCTGCCACTCGATCTGCTGGAACATCACGGCAAGGACGCGAGATCACAACACCAAGATTCGGCGCACTCGTAACACCATTCGCCCAAGTAGGAATAACAACGGGTACATCTGGCCCCACAACGGCCGTATTAGGTTTTAGGTACCAGCCGCCACCTCGAGGATTACTCATATTCTCGTCAAAATTCTGAGTACTACCAATTACTTTGGATCGTGGCAGCATCGGTGCGACGAGATGGACCTCGTCTTCCTTAAAGACCTGCCCAGTTTGCTCAATACCCGAATACATAGGATCGCCAGCAATGACGTGATACTTCTGATTTTCAACATCGAGGATCGCAAAACGTGGACCTTGTTCTAATGACAAACGCGCAATTTTCATAACTCTAGCCTAAACCAGAACCGATGATGTGCCACAATAACAAAGTGAAAATTTTACCTGTAGAGGATTGGACAAATCGCTGGAACCACCATGTTCGTGAAGCAGACGCGCGCACAGCTCCCCATATTCAGCGGCGTGAGCGCGGGGAGAAACATCCTCTGGAAGACTTTCTTTGGGAGTACTACCCACTGCGTGCGGGACGTTTTCGTACCTGGTACCCAGGAATTGACGACGACGGCGCAGTTGGCTTGGAGCGTCCATCGTCTTGCCTTGTAGAGGCATGCATATATTGGAACAAACTCGCACACTCGAGATGGTTTCGTACCGACGACGATGCGCTCACCTGTTATTTAAACGTTCCAG
The DNA here is from genome assembly GCF_900604515.1 of Arcanobacterium ihumii. GTDB lineage: Bacteria > Actinomycetota > Actinomycetes > Actinomycetales > Actinomycetaceae > Arcanobacterium_A > Arcanobacterium_A ihumii. The sequence goes on from NZ_UWOS01000001.1 coordinate 129,330, forward strand.
CCTTCGTCGAGTATCGGCATCATGGAATTAATTTTCTGCGGAAATTGTTGACGAAGCTTCAAAATACTACACCGGTTTTTGGCTGTTTGGGCTGGCACGAATGGGCAATGGCGTACAAAGTTGACGAGCTGCGCCATTCGCTTCCCTTACGGCTAGGACAAGACCGAACCAACGCAATAGTAGAACAGGCACATATTCGTTGCACACACTTTGATGCATATCAGTTCTTTAGTCCCCAAGCGATAGATCTCAACATGGTTCGGCCAACCTACGAAACTGTTCTTGATTATGAACAACCTGGTTGCATTCATGTGAATATGGATTTATTACGGGCTTGTATCCAGCTTGGACCACTAATTCCGGGTGAATTACTGTTGGAAAGCTACGATTTAGCACGCCGGGCCAGAACAATTGATATGGCAGCATCACCCTATAATTGCGAGGCGATCGGACTGAAACCCATCCTGATTGAAACTACCGAAGGAAAGGCTGAATATATTCGAGCTCAACAAGAGTTGGCGGAAACAGCACGTCCAATTCGGGCAAAGGTACTAGACATTCTTTCTAGCGTTTCTGAACTATGACAACTATAGCTTTCCTTGGATTGTGTTAAAACACGCTGAATCGGTCAGAAAATCTTTCTTAAATTCCCGTCCTAGTGAGGGAGATTCAGGACTAGAAAACAACGTTGCCCTCGCAACACATCTTTTGTGTTGCGAGGGCAACGGTTTGTGCGCGAGGAGGGACTTGAACCCTCACGTCCTAAGACACTAGAACCTAAATCTAGCGCGTCTGCCAATTTCGCCACTCGCGCGGACGTGTTCAATAAAATCGAACACGGTTAAGCATAGCGATATTTTCCAAAAATTCAAAAAAATCGCAATGTTAGCTATCTATCTATTCCAAGCTCCTTACGAAGGCGAGCAACGTGCCCGGTGGCTTTCACGTTGTACTGAGCCAGTTTTACGGTGCCGTCCTTGGCAATGACCACAGTTGAACGAATTACACCTTTAATCAATTTCCCGTAATTCTTCTTTTCCCCAAAAGCTCCCCATTCAGTCATAACGCTCTTATCTGCATCGGATGCCAAAGGAAAATTCAACGATTCCTTATCCGTAAATTTCTGCAAAGACTCCACCTTATCTGGCGAAATCCCGATGACGGAGTAGCCCACCGCCTTCAAAGAATTCTCCGAATCTCTAAAGTCACATGCTTCTTTTGTACATCCTGGCGTCATAGCGCGCGGATAAAAGTAAACGATTATACCGGCGTCGGACTTCTTCAATTCCTCGCTCAGACTTACAGTTCCTCCATCAAGTGTGGGAAGCGTAAAATCTGGTGCTTTGGTTCCTACTTCAAGCTGTGGCATGTATTGCTCCTTTGTATTTGAATCTCTTTAGCGTTCTCAAAGTTCGTGGCGCCTACCCGGCTGCCGATGGCCCTCTCGCTCTGTCTGACTACTTGCCCTCATCAAATATTGAAATAAAGAGTTGCAAGCTAACCACTAGGATGAACAGGATAAAGCCAACGATCATCGGTGTAATTCCCAAGGTGGTTGGCATAATCAGACCGGTTGCTAACGTTCCGGCAACACCGAGCAGATATCGCTGCGTTCGCGCTCCATAAAAAGTGAGGACGACCGTAATTAGCCCAATGACCGCGATTCCAATCGAGGCCGGTTCTATCCCAACTTTAAACAGCGTCGCCATGCCAAGTACGAACATAATTACTGAAAAGCCTTGGCAAAACCCCATGAGTATCCGTAGATATTTAGTCACATATCCACTTTGCCACAGCGTTAAACTGTTTTCCTATAGATCTAAGAAATATGGTGAGCGCGTTCACTAGCTGCCAAAAACTCGAACGATTAACCCCACTTATTGATGTGAACTGGCACAATCAAAGTATGAATGAAATTGCATCCGGTGACATGGGACCGTGGCTCTCCCCTGAGGAGCTCGAATTCGTCAGAAACAAAGTTCCTATGCTTTACGTCGATATCGTACCAGTACGTTTGAACGACGACGGTCGCGTGGAAGCATTTGGGCTCATCCTTTGTATGAACGACGACGTTTTGTCACGTTCGCTCGTCAGCGGTCGAATTTTATTCCACGAGTCGATCCACGATGCTCTTATTCGCCATATCGATAAGGATCTCGGGCACATGGCATTACCACAGCTCCCCACCTCAATCGTTCCATTCACCATCGGCGAATACTTCCCTACCCCAGGAGAAGGTCTTTTCGATCCTCGCCAACACGCTGTATCGCTCGCTTACGTTATTCCAATGAATGGCGACTGTAGCCCGCAAAACGACGCTCTTGAATTCTCCTGGTTCACACCAGGCGAAGTTGCAACCCCTGAATTACAGGCAGAAATGAGCGAGAGCCAAGCGCGTATCTTGCGCAGGGCTCTCGCCCATCTAACTTGCTTCTAGCCGAGCTAAATCATGAAGCCGGTAATTCTTCGTTATTCAGCACAGCCGTAACTAGCGGTGCCATCTGCTCAAATGCTCGTGAACGATGCGAAATTGCATTCTTTTGTTCCGGATCTAGTTCAGCTAGCGTTACGTCCATACCTTTGGCTTGGAAAATAGGATCGTATCCGAAACCACCAACTCCGGCGCGTTCAAAACGAAGTGTGCCAAGTACCTGACCAATTCGACTAAACTCACGGCCATCTGGAAGTACCAAAGCCGCAGCACAGGTGAAGTTTGCACCTCGATGTTCAGGAGGAACATCCGCAAGTTGATTCAAAAGTAGATCGAGGTTCGCGGTATCGTCGCCATGCTTGCCGCTCCAGCGAGCCGAGAAAATACCCGGCGCACCGCCTAAAACGTCAACACAAATCCCCGAGTCATCAGCAAGGGCAGGAATACCTGTTTTTACAGCTAGTTGGCGTGCCTTGATCAACGCATTTCCAGCAAACGTCACTTCATCTTCAACTGGTTCAGGAATATCGAATTTACGAGCAGACTGGATAACCTCCGGATCGAGATCCGATATAAATTTACTCAAAATGGCCCTGAGCTCACCGACCTTGTGTTCATTTCTTGTTGCAAGAATCAGCTTAGGCACAGTCATCAAACCGTCCTTAGCTTTCTAACGCGATCGTTTGCAGGTCGGCCAAAGTAGCATTGCCCTGCGCAGCAAGATCCAACAGCACATTCAGTTCATCGCGATCAAAGGGTTCACCCTCTGCGGTACCTTGAACCTCGATGAACTTACCTGAACCAGTCATCACCACATTCATATCGGTTTCCGCGCGAGAGTCTTCTTCATACGGAAGATCCAAGCAAGGATGACCATCGATAATTCCAACAGAAATCGCGCTCACAGAATCGCGAAGTACAGGCTTACCTGCTTTGGACTTGATTAGCCCATTCTTGGTTCCCCAGGTAATCGCGTCGGCGAGCGCAACGTAAGCGCCAGTAATAGAAGCGGTGCGGGTACCGCCGTCGGCCTGAAGAACATCGCAGTCCAAAACGATCGTGTTTTCGCCGAGGGCGCTCATATCAACAACAGCGCGCAAGGAACGCCCCAATAGCCTCGAAATCTCTTGTGTACGACCACTTACCTTACCTTTTACCGACTCACGCTGGTTTCGAGTGTCAGTTGCTCGTGGGAGCATTGCATATTCACCGGTAACCCAGCCCATTCCTGAATCTTTGCGCCACCGAGGAACTCCTTCGGTAAATGACGCCACGCATAGAACTTTGGTATTTCCAAACTCAACGAGTACTGATCCTTCGCCCTGGGCAAGATAGTTACGGGTAATTTTGATCGGGCGAAGCTCGTCAAAAGCTCGGCCATCTGCACGTGTAAAACTAGTCATGGAACCAGAATACCGCGATTAGAAGACGTATTCTTCCCCTGCTTGTACCACGTGAACTTCGCCGTCGAACTTCTTTTGGGCATCTGTCTGCGTTTTGATCGGATCAGTCCACGGTTGAAGGTGCGTCAAAAGCAGTTTCTGAGCGCCCGCTTGGTTTGCAACTTCGCCAGAGCGTAGACCAGTCATATGAACGCCACGCACAGAGTCTCGACCTTCTTCAAAAGCCGCCTCACAAAGGAAAAGATCCGCGCCAGTTGCCGCATCAATTACGCCTTCACAAGTATCCGTATCGCCCGAATAAGTAAATACGACGTCTCGATCAGGATCCTCGTCCGAAGGAGCCGTAAGGCGAATGCAATGGGCGGGGATTGTATGATTAGCCCGGAAAAACTCGATTTTCATCGGTCCCAATTGAACAACATCTCCAGGCTTAACCTGTACAAAATCAAACTCGGTTTCGTAAGTTTCATCGATTGGGTCATCAGAGATCCCTCGCGTGCGCGCAACACCGTCTCCCGGAGTATATACCGGAATCTTTGGGAGTGCTCCTTCTGGATACCAACGGCGGTAAACCTGCATGCCAACGATATCCGCAAAATGATCGGCGTGAAGATGCGAAGCTACAATCGAATCAAGCAAAGCAGGATCAAGATAATTAAGGAGCTGGCCCATTGCCCCCGGACCAAAATCCAATAAAACAGACCACGTGCGTGCTTCGTGAGAGCGATTACCCCCGGCACGTTCCTTTGCTTGAACTAGATAAGCCGATGCCGCAGAGCGTTTCCCAGACATCGAACCAGAGCACCCGATAATCGTTACTTTCATCGTGTTTCTCCAGGAGTGGAACTATTTTGTTGATGGGCATTGATTCCGTGTGCCGCACGAACTTCAGGACCTAAAAAGCGCTTAGCAAGATTTTCAAAATACGCTGCGTCACCGGTGGAATAGAAACTATAAATGGGTTCACCTGCGTCGTGGGAGCGCATCAAATCATTCACAACCAATTCGTGATAAACATCCTTGGCAGTTTCTTCAGCAGATGAAACCAAGGTCACGCTGTCTCCCATAACGTACGAGATAACTCCGGTAAGCAACGGATAGTGAGTGCACCCTAATACCAAAGTGTCTACGTCTGCATCCTTAATTGGTTGCAAGTATTCGCGGGCAACATCGAGCAACTCGGGACCATTCGTCATCCCTTTTTCAACAAACTCAACAAAACGCGGGCAAGCAACCATAGTCAGATCTAAATCCGGTGCTGCAGCGAAGGAATCTTCGTAAGCTCGAGAAGAAATTGTGGCTTGGGTGCCGATGACCCCGATGCGTCCATTTCGAGTGGAGCGAACCGCGCGTCGTACCGCCGGTTGAATGACCTCAATAACTGGAATACCGCGCGCTTTGGTGTAGCGTTCACGAGCATCTCGCAAAACAGCAGACGATGCAGTGTTACAAGCGATAACGAGGACTTTCACGCCCGATTCAACCAGTTGATCCATGACGTCAAGTGCGAGTTCACGTACTTCAGCAAGTGGGCGCGGACCATAGGGCGAAAACTTCGTATCGCCAATATATGAAATGGATTCATGAGGTAACTGATCAATGATTGCTCGAGCTACTGTAAGCCCGCCAACTCCTGAATCAAAGATACCGATCGGTGCATCGTGCATAGTGTTACTCTATCCGCGCAAAGCCTTATTTCTTACTGCAATGACAAGTGAGTCTTGCCACCAAGAAATCATCGTGTACAGAACCGTCATCATGTCTTCTGGAGTCTCAATCTCCGGAAGATCCTCAGGTGCAGTTTCACGCTGAGTCGTGAAGAGTGTTGCTCGTTCATAAACTGAGTTTCCAGATTCTTCATCAAAGATCCCAAGCCGCGAAGCAAGAACTATTCGAATATCGTTCAAGGCTGCCATCCACGCCACCGCTTCTTCGTTCTTGACGACGACGATATCCCCATTTTCTGATTCCTTGGAGATACCCGTGAAGAACGTCGTGAGATTGTCGATCTTCACCCGGCTCACAGATTCTTCGGTAAGCGCACGCAAATCACGTGCTAAGTCAGGATCCTCACTCATGTCTGGTAACAGGCGTGAGAGGGCATCATCGAAAAATAACTCTGACTCGGAAGTGACTTCAGGTTCCAGTTCCGCCTCAACCATTTCGGCAATCGCATTGAGCTCGTCTTCGAATGCGGCGAAAGCATCATCGTCATCGCGAATACGGTCACGTTTTTCGATTTCATGTTCGACGTCGGAGCCCAAAATAAAAACAAGGTCGCGAGCCAAACCAGCAAGCATTGAACGTTCATCTTCGCTCGCACGGGCCAAGTAGCCTCCACGAATCATTTGAAAAGCCATCATGAGGAAGCCTCCGGTTCGATCGTTGCCCAGAGTCCAAAACCATGCATTGCTTGCGCATCCTTTTCCATCTGTTCGCGCCCTCCCGAAGCTACCACGCTTCGACCGCGATGATGGACTTGGAGCATTTTCTTACGTGCTACTTCGGTATTCATTCCAAAGTAGGATTCAAAAACCCACTGCACATAGCTCATAAGATTAACAGGATCATTATGGACAACAGTTACCCAGCTCGAAGCCGGATTGATCTTTTCATCCACCGATACAGCCGTCTCTTCACCCAAACTTGGCTCATGGTCATGATGAGAATCATGAACCAACCCAATATTATTTGCACTCGTGAATGAACTGAACACCCCTAAAGTCTAAAACACCGCAAGCAATCTGCCACCAAATTCGTGCTTTCTGTGGCGTTTACCTACTTTATGTAGCGAATTACCTGTGCACAGCGATAACGTTAGGGCATGACTGATTCTCACCTGAGCACTTCATTGCTCACTGATATGTATGAATTGACGATGATCGATTCTGCTTTGAAATCTGGTACAGCGAACAGAAAGTCTGTTTTTGAACTGTTTGGTCGCCGTCTTCCTGGAAATCGACGTTACGGTGTTGTGGCTGGTACCGCACGTGCGCTCAGAGCATTAGAGAACTTCCGCTTCTCTGAAGCTGAAATTGACTATTTACGTGAGGCGGGAATCATCTCCGAAGAAACCCTTGAGTGGCTGGCTAATTATCATTTCTCTGGCGATATCTATGGCTATCCGGAGGGTGAATGTTACTTCCCTTATTCACCAGTAATGACGGTCACCGGCACCTTTGCCGAATGCGTTGTGCTGGAAACAGTTTTGCTTTCCATCCTAAACTTTGACTCGGCTGTGGCTACCGCTGCTTCAAGGATCACCATCGCAGCTCATGATCGACCTTGCTTGGAAATGGGCTCGCGCCGCACCCACGAAATGGCTGCTGTTGCAGCAGCCCGAGCTTGTGTTATTGGTGGATTTGTTGGGACTTCGAACCTCGAAGCGGGACGTTCCTACGGTATCCATGCCATCGGCACCTCTGCGCATTCTTTCACTCTTGTGCATGATTCTGAAGAAGATGCCTTTGCAGCTCAAATTGCAACGATGGGTCCAAACACTACATTGCTAGTTGACACCTATGACGTGACGCGTGGTGTGGAACGTGCTGTGCAGGCAGCAAGAGACGCGGGTGACGAACTTGGAGCGGTGCGACTCGATTCTGGAGATCTGGTTGCACAGGCATTCCAAGTACGCGCTCAACTCGATGAGCTAGGCGCAACCTCAACAAAAATCACTGTTACTTCTGATCTTGACGAATATGCAATTGCTGCTCTGAACGCTGCGCCTGTTGATTCGTATGGTGTAGGTACCAAGGTAGTGACTGGTTCTGGTCACCCTACCGCGGAAATGGTTTATAAGCTGGTTGCTCGTGAAGACTCTTCAGGCATAGTTCACGAAGTCGCAAAGAAGTCGAGTTCTAAGCAGTCTGTTGGCGGGTTAAAGGTCGCTGGACGTACGCATGACGAAACTGGTCGCGCAACATCTGAAGTTATTGTGTCTGCTGAGTCATGGGAAGCCGGCTTGGCTTACCTTGAAGAACACGGTGCACGTCCGCTTCAGGTGCAGCTGGTTAAAGACGGCATCATTGATAAGACCCACCTTCAGAAAGAAGCTCTAGCAGCGGCCGCAGAACGCCACCGTAATTCTCGTGCGGCTCTTCCGTACGCAGCTTGGCGTCTTTCCGAAGGCGAAGCCGGAATCCCGACGACGATGGTAGATATTTTCGAGGGCGACGACTAAGTTTAGACGGCTACCTTCGGTTGGGCGCAAGTATTTTATTTGCGCCCAACAAACCAGTTCTGGAGCTTGATGATCCTAGCTTCGACCTGCTCCAACGAGGCACGAGCAACTTCTGGACCACCACATGCCTTGCGTAGATCGGTATGAATGAGCGCGTGGGGACGACCCGTCTTTGAGGAATACGCCGAAACCAGTTTCGAAAGCTCTTGTCGCTTTTGGCGACGCTTTCTTGAATCAAGCATAGGTTTGCTCGCTGGATCTGCCTTGCCTTGTTTTGCCTGCGAAGCTTGCCGAGAGCGCAGTAGCTCGGTAACTTCCTCAGGTTCCAGCAACCCCGGAATCCCTAAAAAGTCCGCTTCCTCATCGGAGCCCACTTCTGCCCACATTCCAAAGTCAGAGCCGTCGTAGACGACGCGATCAAATGTAGCATCTGCAGACAGCGCCTGGAAGCCCACTCCCTCGAGATCATCTGACGCACGTTCTTCACGCTGCGCTTGCTCAAGTGCAGCATCGTCCCACCCCTCTTCGCTCTCTGGACGCTGCAAAGCATGGTCACGTTGTGCTTCAAGTTCACCCGCTAGTCCGAGCAGGTTCTCAACCGACGGTAAAAAGACCGAAGCCGTCTCCCCGCGTTTACGAGCACGAACGAAACGTCCGATCGCCTGGGCAAAAAACAGCGGAGTTGCCGTTGAGGTTGCGTAGACGCCCACGCACAAACGTGGGACGTCAACCCCTTCCGAAACCATTCGAACCGCAACCATCCACCTTGATGTTCCGTTGGAAAACTCAGCAATACGATCGGACGCGGTAGGATCATCAGACAGAATCACAGCCGGCTGCTGACCCGAAATAGATGCCAAAATTTGTGCGTATGCACGCGCGGTTTTGTGATCGGTAGCGATAACTAGACCACCGGCGTCGGGAACAGATTGACGAACAATCGTCAGACGTTCGTCGGCAGCTGCCAAGACTTGCTGAATCCATTCACCAGATGGATCAAGAGCGGTTCGCCAGGCCTGAGCCGTCATATCTTTAGTCAATGGCTCACCTAGAGTTGCCGAGACTACGTCACCATGCTTCGTCTTCCAACGCATCTGTCCTGAATAAGACATGAACATCACCGGACGCACAACGCCGTCGCGAAGAGCATCTGCGTATCCATATGAGTAATCGGAGCGTGAACGGAAAACACCGTCACCGTCGGGTTCATATTGGACAAATGGGATCGATGCCGTATCCGAGCGAAATGGTGTACCGGTCAAAGACAAACGGTGTTTCGCCGGGTCAAAGGCAATCCGAATTGCATCACCCCAGGAGAGATTGTCTCCACCGTGATGGACTTCGTCAAGAATTACTAAGGCTGCCTTAGCTGAACTGCGGTGACGATGGAACATCGGTGCACGTGCAACCTGAGCATAGGTAAGGCAGACACCGTTGAAGGAAGAACCTAGACCTGCTTGAGCGTTGGAAAAATCCGGATCAAGTTGGAGGCCAACTCGAGCAGCGGCTTCTGCCCACTGATATTTCAAGTGTTCGGTTGGACAAACAACGGTTATTTCAGAAACAAAACCACGGGATTTGAGCTCGGTTGCAATACGAAGAGCGAAAGTAGTTTTACCTGCGCCAGGAGTTGCAACTGCCAAGAAATCACGAGGAGTTGAGTCAAGATAAAGATTGAGCGCTTCAGCCTGCCACGCACGTAAGTGCCCTGCTGTTCCCCATGCTGCTCGCTGAGGAAACGCCGGCGAAAGGTTTTCCGCGGCGGAAACAGAGACTGATTGTGGAGGATTATGATGGCGCCTTGACGCCTCATTCACTGATTACCACCCGGAACGTTTGGACCAAATGGCCAGGAGTTTGATCCCCCTCCATTATTGAGGTTCTTATAGATTTCCTTGCATGTGGGGCAGATTGGAAAACGATCGGGGTTACGTACCGGAGTCCAGACTTTGCCACACAGCGCAACGACGGGACCTCCTTCAACCGCAGACTGTGTGATCCTGTCTTTACGTACATAGTGAGCGTAACGTTCATCGTCACCTGGACTTTGTTTTTCCTCGGTTCGCTCAAGAAGCTGCGTGCCCGCGGATTGTGCTGTATCTGGCGCGGCAGGTGCTGCTGGGCCTTGCGGTGCGGAATACGGATCTTCAGTACTCATGTCTTCAAGTGTAGTGCGTGCCTCCTGCGAAATTCACGTGCCAGCAACGCGGTTAATCCCACATTGCTTAGCCGTTGACACCGCAAATAAAAGTGTTGGTCCTGATCAGCAGTACCGACCAGGACCAACATCAAGTTATTACATCTAAAGTCCATTCACAAGACTCTAGATGATCAAATCACTTGGTTACAGCCTTCTTGAGGGTGGAACCAGCGGAGATCTTAACGCCGTAACCAGCTGGGATCTCGATTTCTTCGCCGGTACGTGGGTTACGACCCTTGCGAGCTGCACGCTCGGTGCGCTCAACAGACATAAGACCGGTGATCTTCACAGCTTCACCCTGAGCAAGGGAATCAACCAAAACTGTTTGAAGAGCAGAGATAGCCTTGTCAGCATCTGCCTTGGTGATGTCTGCCTTAGCAGCAATCTTTGCAATAAGCTCGGTACGATTGAGGGACATTGCTTTCCTCTCGAATAAACGATAATTGTATGGACTCGATTTGAGCCACTACCTAGAAATCTAGCTGAAAACCTAGGCTAAACACCAATTTATGCTGTGTGTTGCCAAATTTGCCACGTTTTTGCGAAAGAAACTTGCCTGACATCCCCATTTTTACCTTAGAATTCCCAAACACTACATGAGGCAAAGCGGATAAATCAGACGGGATTTTCCTTAGATTTATGCGGTTTTCATATTCAATTAAGCAAGCGCCACAACTACCGTCACCAAAATAATCTTTACCGTAATGCCAAGAGCGAAAATTGCCGCATAACCGGATTCGATGCGTTCGTCGTTCTCTTTACTACTTGCAAAAGCAAGCAAAGCGGGTTGACCTAAAACTCCAGCCATTGCACCTGCAGTTCTCTGCGCTGAAACGCCAAGGAACTTACCAACTAAAACAGTCACGAAGAGCACAACAGAAGCAATAATGAGTGCGAGAACCAGTGCTCGTAATCCGGTAGCAGTGAAGGCCGTTCTAGCAAATGCTGGACCCGAGGCAATTCCCACAGCAGCAAGGAAAAGCAACAAACCAAGCTGGCGAATCGTCTGGTTAGCCGCCAACGGCATTTGCCACAGGAAAGGTCCTGTTTTCTGCAGTGCACCAAGAATGGTGCCTACTACCAGTGGTCCTGCGGCAGCCCCGAGGCTAAAGTTCGATCCGCCGGGCAAAGAAATCTCAACCATTCCCAACAACAAGCCCAAAACCATACCTAGCCCCATGGAAATAGCATCAACTTGTGATATTTGACGTTCAGAATTTCCAAAGAATTTTTCAACGTTGTCGTATTCCTCGCGGGGGAAAGCCACCATAAGGCGATCGCCTAATTCAATCACGGAGTTATCTTGAGCGAGCAATTCGAGATCACCGCGATGAATTCGAGTAATCACTCCTCCGAATCGTCCAGTGATATTCAAAGCCGCAACTGTTTTGCTCGCGATGTCCTTAGAAGAAACTACAAAGGAACGGAAATCAATCGTGGCGCGGTGATCTGCTAGGTGATCATCAACAAACTCACCTACCGCTTTTGCCGCCACAACGACGTCGTCCTTCATGCCTACAATGACGATTCGATCATCCTCAAGTAGTTCTTCGCCCGGCACAAAAATACGAGTATTTTCGCCTCGCTCTAAATATGAAATCCGAATCTTTTGCTCTTTCCAGCCCGGAACTGAGCGAACGGACATTGCCTCACTCACCAGCGCAGTTCCTGCAAAAAGTGACTTTCCCGCGAAAGATTCAACGTCATTTTTGCCTTCCCAGCGACGTGAAACAACCATAGAAATCGCAATGATTGCAATAACCACACCTACTGGATAGCCCAGGGAATACCCAACACCTGGTACGCCCGAGTCGGTGGCTTGGGTAGCAGCAGCGAGAGCAGGTGTAGTAGTCAAAGACCCCGCAAAAACTCCGACGGCGAGGTCTGGAGCAACCCCAAGCATTCGTCCGCCAAGGATCGTCGCCCCTGCACCGAATACTAAGGCAATGATCAAGCCAAGCATTAGTTTTGCTTGTTTACGTAAGTCGGAGAAGAAAGTCTGACCTGCCGAAAGCCCGACGGTATAGACGAATAAACCCAAGCCTAAGGATTGAACCAAAACCAACTTATCGCCAAGTTCGGGGACGACGTAGCCAACAAAGAGCCCCACGAAGAGCGCTCCTGCTGCACCAAGCTTAATCGGCCCAAACGGAATGATTCCAAGTGCCGCGCCCAATGAGACAACCAGAAAAACGGTTAAAAGCGGTGATGAAAGTAAGATATCGCCCACGCCGATCCTTCCCAAATATTCAACTATATTAAGGGTATGGCCTATGCGGTGTGAGTGGCGAATTGGATTTGCTCACATCTATCGAAAGGGGCGTTGCCGCCAAAACTCCCCTAGCTGAGTAATCGGGTGGAAATGCGCATTAAACAAACAAAGATTAGTTTAGAACTTGTCTCCTTGCCCACTGATCCAGGCTCACCCTTGGACCGGTGAAGAACGGAGCATCGTCACGAACGTAGAGGCGAGCTTCTGCCTCTCGTTGCTTGCGAAGAACACTCATGATTCGATCAATTGAATCAGCCTCAAGTGCAATAGTCCACTCGTAATCTCCAAGTGCGAAAGCTGCGAGGGTCGAAACTTGAACATCGAGGTGATCGCGCCCATTCATGCCGTGTTCACGAAGCATCGCAGACCTGCGAGCTGCAGGCAGGTAGTACCAATCCCAAGATCTATTGAACGGATAAATTGCAACGTACGGACGTGGCACTACCCCACCAAAACAAGCCGGAAGATGGCGCTGGTTAAATTCAGCAGCAATATGTGCCGTCATAGCTGACCACACCGGCTCCAGGCATCTGCCTACATTGGACTGAACAATAGCATGGTAGGCATCTTGAAGTTTCTCCGTAGAGTCAGCCAGACCCCAGAACATAAGATCTGCATCTGCACGGAAGCCACCCACGTCGTACCAACCTCGAACCTCAGCTCCAGTTTCGTCAACCGCAGTTTGAAGATCTGCAACAAAATCTTCTAATTCAGCAGCTGGAAGCGGGCTAACTGTACGAAAAACCGCCTGCAAAGAAAAGTTGCTCCGAGCGTTAACTTCGTCCGGATTGATCCCCGCCGCATCGCGTGGATCGCGAACATACGCTGGTTTATTCGCATTCGGGTGAGCCAAGTCAGACATAGCTACTCCATTCATTGGTTGACTTCTGAAAGATCATATTCAGTTTTGTTAAATTCAGTCGATAAAGTTTGATAATCACGGCGTGGCAAGCAACACGTTTGCGAGCAAGACGATGGCCACTCGGTGGCAAGGAATCGTTTCGCCCTGCGAAGCTGATAATCGTCTGTTGCTTCCAAAACACACTCCACCAGCGAATCAACAAATGCCGGATCAATCCCCGCAGTTGCAGCTCGCCGATAACGTAAGCCAAGCTTTGCAGCAGTTGCCTTTGCCTCCGTATCGAGATCAAAGACAACCTCCATATGGTCAGTAATAAATCCGATCGGAAGTACTACGACCGACGATATACCCAACTGGGCGACTTCTTCTAAACGATCGTTAATATCTGGCTCAAGCCATTTTTGGTGTGGAGAGCCTGAGCGTGAACAAAACGCAAGGTCTAAGTCCACAGTCCTACCCAGAGATAAACTCAGTTCGGAACAGAGTTCCTTACCGATCTGCTCATGTTGCTTCTGATAGGTTTTCCCTCCCGACGCCGGTCCAGAGTTCTCATCCATCTCCACAGGAATCGAGTGCGTAACCAAAATGAGGTGAGCTTCGACGTCATCCTTCAACGCTTCGTACGCAGAGGAAACGTTCGCATCAAGAAAACCTTGGGTTGTGTAATATGGAGCAATTTTGCTCAATTCAAATCGATCCTGGGCTTGGATTTCATCGAGTGCTTGTGCGATATCTTCACGATATTGGCGGCAACCCGAATACGACGCAAAAGCCGATGTAAAGATACATAACACTCGATGTAAGCCACGCTTATCAAGGTCAGCTAGGGTATCTGAGAAATACGGAGTCCAGTTACGGTTACCGATCACAACGGGAATGCCAAGACGACTTTCGAGTTCAGCTCGCAGTTCGTCGTTACGCTCGTTAATCGGACTCACTCCGTCGAAGAGCTGATAATGCTTGCTGACTTGGATCAGTCGCTCATCAGGGATGCCTCGCCCGCGCGTCGCATTTCGCATAAAGGGAAGGACGTCGTCCATTCCGCGCGGTCCGCCGTAACTACAAAGCATAATGGCATCAAAGTTCATGGCTAAGATCTTCTTTCTTAAGCAAAGCGGAAAGCGGGCATCTACCCCCAGAGCCGACGGCGGAAGGCTGGATATTGGCTTCACGTGCAGCATCGCTCAAATCAATTCCAAGCGCTGAGTGCAAGGCTCGAACGTACTCCCAATCATTTCCTGTTTCCGCTGCTTGCCGCGCCAAGATAGTTGGCGTATGGGCAATCCGCGATGCGAAGTGACCAAGTGCTCGAGCAACCTCTTCCTTGGTGAAAATCTCTTTTTCAGGAAGACGCTCAACTTCACCGCTACACAACTCATTAATATGATCACGAAACGCGACTACAACCGGATCAATTCTTCGCGATTCGATCTGTGCAACAACGTCGTTCACACCGCGTTGAATGATTTCGCGCGCACGGCAAATATGCGAACCTGCAGCCTCAGGCGCAAGTTCTTGAATATGTTCGAGATTGATCAGACGCACACCCGGCAAATTTCCAACTCCGCTTTGCACATCGGTTTGTAACGCAAGATCCAGTATCACCAGTTCATTACGACGACGCTCCACGACTTCTTTGACCATCGCTTCTGTAATGATCGGATTGCCTAGACCACGACATGAAATAACCAAATCCGCAAACGCTAGCGCCTCGGTGAGGTCATGCGGTTCAATCGCCTTTAATTCATGGGCTTGCGCAAATGCCTGTGCTCTACCAGACTGTGAGTAGACGTGGATGTCTTCGATCTGCCGGCCACGCAGCTGTGCAACCGTTGCACCTGCGTACGCCCCTGTTCCAATAATTAATGCAGACGCGGTTTGCGGATGATCTCCCCAAATATCAGAAACGTGGTCAAGAGCAAGCGCCACAATCGAACGCCCCGTTCCTGCCAGCCCGGTCGTGTGTGCAACTTTTCTGGAAGAACGGAGGGCAGCGTCAATGACGCGCGATAAATCTGAGTTAGTTGAATGGGATTTGAGCGCTTGCAGGTGGGCTCTTTTAAGTTGTCCACTAATTTCACGTTCCCCAACAACCATCGAATCCAAACCGGCAGCTACTTCAAAAATATGGTTGATGGCTTTCTTTCCATGAAGGAAACTCGGCGTCATTGAAAGTTCTTGATTAATTGCCCGTTCAATATCCATTTCAGTGGCGCTATCAACTGAATCGAGATAAAGATCGACTCGGTTGCAAGTGGTGAGAACAACGACGGCGTCTACACACCGATAAGCCAGCAGACGAGATGAAATATTATCTAGATGACGCGATACATCGGCAACCTGTGCTAAACCATGTATGTAGTGATGTACCGATGCGCTAACTATTCCCACAACAAACCATTCAAACAGATCTGAACAAACATCTCAATTTTAGATGACACCCTTGTAAATTACCTCTCCGGTAGAATGTCTGCAACAATGGATATGTGACTTCAAATTTTCTTTCAGCACTTCAAGGAATAAGACCTACAACCACCCCTGTTTGGTTCATGCGCCAAGCCGGAAGATCGTTGCCAGAATACCGAAAAGTCCGTGGCGAAATGACCGTGTTGGAGTCATGCCTCATCCCCGAACTTGCCGCCGAAATCACGGCACAACCGGTCCGACGCCACGGCGTTGATGCGGCGGTATTTTTTAGCGACATCACTGTCCCAATGAAGCTAGCTGGAGTTGATGTTGAGATCCAACCCGGTGTTGGTCCAGTAATGGACAAAGCCTACCGATCTGCATCGGACATCCAAGAACTTACTGCACGCGATCCCGGCGAAGCAACGTTGATCACCGAGGGAGTCCGCATAGCAAAAGAAGAACTTGATGTTCCTATTCTAGCCTTTGCTGGCGCTCCATTCACGATGGCAGCTTACCTTGTTGAAGGAAAGCCATCACGCGATCACCTAGCAGCACGCACACTTATGCATTCTGATCCAGAATCGTGGTTTACACTTGCAGATTGGTGTGCTCGTATATCTATAGAATTCATACGCGCACAGATTGACGGCGGAGCACAGGCTTTCCAGCTTTTTGATTCTTGGGCAGGCTCACTTTCTAAGCGCGATTACGTTACATATTGTGCACCCGCATCACGTTCAATTTTAAACGCGGATTTGGGAGTTCCAACCATCCACTTCGGGCTTGGAACCGGAACAATGCTCGAAGAATTTGCAGTCGATACTAACTGCCTTGGAATTGACTATCGAACCGATCTTTCAAATGCAATTAAACAGCTCCGTGGTAGCGATCCTGCGCGTGCCGCCGTCGTCCAAGGAAACATCGACCCTGCCATGCTCGCTTGCCCACAAGATGTTTTATACCGTCACGTTGATGAGATCTTGGACGCTGGCAAGCAGGCAGACGCTCACATAGTTAATCTCGGTCACGGCGTTCCTAAAGACACAAACCCTGAAGTATTAACGAAACTCGTGCAGTACATCCACGAAAGTAACGCGAATGCCTGAAAACGTTGTTATCCTAGGCGGTGGTATTGCAGGCTTAACCACCGCTTATGCCCTCGCTAAACGTGGGATCTTGGCAAGAATTATCGAAGCTCGCCACCACCTCGGCGGACTAGTTGCCAGCGGGCACGTGGGAGGAATTCAGCTCGATCTAGGTGCAGAGTCTTTCGCTCTTCGCTCCAGCGTGATTTGCGAGCTCTGCGATGAGCTCGGACTTCCCTACCGCACTCCAGCCGGGCAGTCCTGGGTGTGGAACGACGGTATCGCTACGCCAATCGCTCATGGTTTGTGGGGAATACCGTCAAGTTGGGATGATCACGCCTTTCAGGTTCTCACCGACGACGAATTGGAGATTGCCCACCGTGATCGCGCTCTGGGGCCAAGAGTCGGTTCGGATTCTACTACACTTGCAGAACTGGTACGTGTTCGGCTTGGTCAAGCAGTACTAGAAAAAATGGTGGAGCCAGTTGCTGGTGGTGTTCACACGGCCTCCCCTGACGATCTTGATCTCGACACTGTTTGTCCGGGCCTGCGAGACGCCATTCAGCGTGAAGGTTCACTTATTTCTGCAGTTCATTCGATCCGTGGAAATTCCGCCCCAGTGTTAGCCCAACCAGTTGGGGGAATGAGCCAGTTAGTCCGGGCTCTTATTGAGCGCCTCAAACGCTTCGGCACCCAAATTGACACCGGTTTAATCGTTACCGATATAGCGCGTGAAGGCTCCGAATTCGAGATTTTGGTTGCAGAAAGTGACGGTAATAGATCCAATCCGAAACCGGTTCCTGGGACTGAAGAAATTTTGAACGCCGATCGTGTGATTATGGCTTTGAGCGGGTCAAGCGCACTCCCATTGCTAAACAAATTCCCAGAGATTAACTTCGAGTGGGAAGCGCCCCAAGGCGCGGCAATTACCACTGCATCTCTGATACTAAATAATTCTTTGCTTGACGAAGCTCCTCGTGGTTCAGGACTTTTGGTGAAGCCAGGATCCGCGATGCGTGCAAAAGCCCTCACTCATTATTCGATAAAATGGCCATGGGCTTATGAAACACTTAGTAAGATACATGGACCCAGCACTCACGTTGTTCGAGTTTCATATGGACGCCCAGATGAACCCGTTCAGATTCCTTCGCCATCCGATGTACTTTCAGATGCTTCGAGGCTTCTCAGCATCGAACTCAGCCGTACCGATCTTCTTGATTGCCGGATTATTCATTGGGGACCGTCGTTGTCACCTCATTCGCCTGAGCATCGAAATCATTTAGAATCCTTAAAGCGCGAAATAGCGCTAATTCCTGGACTTGACGTTACGGGAGCTTGGATCGCCGGCACTGGTTTAGGCGCGGTTATTCCCCATGCATATGAGATTGGTGAGAACCTTGAATAAAATTTGTATCGGCACTCGCGGAAGCGAATTGGCACGCACACAAACCATGATCGTTGGAGATTCATTGCGTGAGCTGGGATTCGAAGTTGAATACCGAATCATTAAGACCGAAGGCGACCAATCCGCACAATCTTTGGTTCGTCTTGGAGGAATTGGAGTATTTGCGGCGGCGCTTCGCGTAGCCTTGCTGGATAACGAATGCGACATCGCAGTTCACAGCTTTAAAGATCTACCGACTGCCTCAGTTCCTGGTTTAGCAATTGGCGCTGTACCTACCGGAATTGATTCCCATGACGTTCTTTGCTCAGTAGATAACACTCCGCTTTTGGATCTTCCCTCTGGCGCAACGATTGGCACTGGTTCTCCTCGTCGAGCAGCCCAGATTCGTAGGCTTCGCCCAGATCTTCACCTTGTAGACATACGCGGAAATGTTGGGACTCGTTTAGCTCGAGTACGGGGAAAGGCTGCAGATATAGAAGGCGACCTTGACGGTGTTGTTCTTGCTCGAGCGGGCCTCGCTCGATTGGGGAGAATCGATGCGATCACCGAAAACCTCGATATTTTGCCAGCTCCTGCCCAAGGGAAACTTGCAATCGAATGCCGCGTAACCGATGTCCCTTGGAGTTCTTCCTCTCCTCTGGCTCAGGCACTTCGGAAGCTTAACGATATTCCATCCCGGCTCGCTGCGGGTGCTGAGCGAGCCGTGCTTGAGGGACTTCAAGCTGGTTGCGCAGCTCCTGTAGGTGCGAAGGCAAGCAACTCTACCTTGGACGCCGCCGTCTTTTCCACCGACGGACAGCAAAGTGTTTCCGTTCAGATTCCACTCCCGCCACAAGAGCTTTTCTATCTCGAAACTCCGGCGCTCAATAACCTTTCCATAGACATTATAAAGCTTGATGAAGCAGCACGCCTGTGCGGTCTTCAAGCAGCTCAGAAACTTATCGACCAAGGCGCCGGATCCATCACGAATCTTCACGCCACCAAGGAACGCGGTACACAACCGACTCACCATTCTCAGGCGCTATGGCGTCCGGGAATAAACGGTCCAAGCGACGACGGTGCAGACGTTTCGGTGCACGCATGAAAATCGTCATTTCCCAAGGATCACCGACTCTTGCTCAGGAAGTTCAAAAACTCCTTGAGCAAGATGCCCAAGCGGATGGAGAAATCCACTTCCAAATACTGAGCGCTACATTAACAGAGTTCCACTCGATTGAATTTGTACCACCCGCAGAACCGATTTCCTGGGTTTTCATCACCTCAGCACGCACCTTAGATTTTATGAATGAGGACCACAAACAGTTCTTGCGCACCTTGGCGGAAAACGGAACAAAGTTTGCTGTTGTTGGTAACCGTAGCAAAGAGTATTTAAGTAGGTTGGGGATTTTGATAGATGTTCCCGCTCAACCAACTGCCCGAGCTCTTATCAATGTATTAAATCAATCGATTGATACCACGGATTCACTTTCCACGTACACTTCAGCCCTACTTTTAAACCAACCAATCGCCTGGCTTCCTGGCTCTGCGGCGGCTAAAGAAACTTTGGCTGATGGCTTAAAGGAACTCGGATTGCAAGTGATCCGCAGTGCGGTTTATTGTCCGTCACCAGTTAAACACTTAGACCCTATTTATTATGAGGCGGACGTCGTCGTTCTTACCTCAGGTTCTGCCGCCCATGCCTACCATTGTTTCCAAGGCAAAGCTCCAGTGATCGCATTTGGTAATCAGACGCGTGCAGATGCCCAAGCCTATGGCCTCAACGTGGTGGCTACGGCGTCGTCGCCAGATGCGACGGGAATTGCACGTGAGTTGAGACGCTATACAAACGCTTCCTTATCTCCCTGACTTTCAATTATCACAGTTAGAAGGTACTCCACGAACCCTGCTCAACTACTCAAGAAAATACCAACCCGTCTCTAAGAAAATAGAAAAACGAAAGAAGAATTCCATGAAATTTCGGCCACGTCGTCTTCGCACAACGGCAGCGATGCGCGGATTAGTTGCAGAAACTCGGGTTCATCCACACCAGCTTATGTATCCAGTTTTTGTTCGCGAGGGAATCACTGAGCCAACCGAGATCAGCGCAATGCCTGGGCAATACCAGCACACTCTCGATTCAATTCGAAACGTTGCAACACACCTGGTAGAAGCCGGAGTTGGAGGCATGGATCTGTTTGGTGTTCCGTTAGATGAGCAAAAAGACAAGCAAGGTTCAATTGCCTGGGATCCAAATGGGATCCTCAATCGTGCAATCACCGCGGTTCGTGAAGAAGTTGGTGATGCACTGGTTGTATGCGCAGACACTTGTTTGGATGAATTTACCAGTCACGGGCACTGCGGCGTTTTAACGCCTTCCGGCTACGTGGATAACGACGCGACCTTGGAGCTCTATGCGCGAATGGCGCTCTCCCAAGCACATGCTGGTGCTCATATGGTTAGTCCATCAGGGATGATGGACGGTCAAGTAGCTTATATTAGGAAAGCATTGGACAACGAAGGATTTACAGAAACCGCAATCATGGCGTATTCGGCGAAGTATGCTTCGGCATTTTTCGGTCCATTCCGCGAGGCAGTAGGTTCGACACTGCACGGAGATAGGAAGTCCTACCAGCAAGACCCAGCAAACCGAAAAGAAGGTTTGCGCGAAGCTCTGCTCGATATTGCCGAGGGCGCGGATATCGTTATGGTGAAGCCCGCGAGCCACTACTTGGATGTAGTTGGCGATGTAGCAGCGTCGGTAGATGTTCCTGTTGCCGCCTACCAAGTGAGTGGCGAGTATGCGATGCTCGAAGCAGCGGCTCAAAACGGCTGGATCGATCGTGAACGCGCAATCGATGAATCTCTTGTTTCAATATCACGAGCCGGCGCTGACGTAATCCTTACCTATTGGGCACTCGAATACGCTCAGCGCTCGCAAAAGAACTAGTAGTCATCGTTTCACGACCGCAACAGCATTCATTCGATCTTCATTCATTCAAAGGACGGTATTGTGAATTCTCACGAATCATTTTTACGGGCACAAGTTGCAATTCCTGGGGGCGTTAATTCCCCGGTACGTGCGTTCGGATCAGTAGGCGGTGTCCCTCGTTTTATCACCGATGCTTACGGTCCATATATTAAAGATAACGAAGGCAAAGAGTACGTAGACTTAGTGTGTACTTGGGGACCTTCCCTGCTTGGACATGCACCGGCTGAGGTAATCGAAGCTGTTCGAGAATCGGCAACCCATGGTCTTAGCTTCGGTGCCCCGACTGATCGAGAAACCGATCTTGCTAATGCAATCAGTACCCGTGTTCCAGTTGCTGAACAGGTTCGCTTAGTTTCAACTGGCACAGAAGCAACGATGACGGCAATTCGCCTTGCTCGTGGCATCACCAAACGCGACGTCATCATCAAGTTCGCTGGTTGCTATCATGGTCATTCCGATGCACTGCTCGCAGCCGCAGGTTCAGGTGTTGCCACCCAGGGACTTCCCGGCTCAGCTGGAGTTCCAGTAAGTACTGCAGCTGATACTATCGTTCTTCCCTATAACGACGCCGATGCCCTGCGCGAAGCATTTGTCTTGCGTGGTGAGGAAATCGCTGCCGTCATCACAGAAGCCTCACCGGCAAATATGGGAATTGTTCCGCCGATCAATGACTTCAACCAGGTGATTCGTGAAGAAACAAAGCGCGCTGGTGCCTTGATGATTATGGATGAAGTGCTCACGGGATTCCGTTGCTCATCTGCTGGTTTCTGGGGATTTGAAACCGGTTATGCTGAAAATAATCACATTGCCAAGATGCCTGATACTGCACTATTTGACCAAGCTGCACGCCATGCCTGGCGTGGGGCAGAGCTTGCAGGTCTCGCTTACACACCGGACATTATCACCTTTGGAAAAGTTGTAGGTGGTGGTATGCCGCTTGCTGCCCTTGGAGCATCTGCAGAGATCATGGCGCACTTAGCTCCGCTCGGCTCGGTCTACCAAGCGGGCACGCTTTCCGGGAATCCTTTGGCGACTGCAGCAGGCTTAAAAACTCTTGAACTGGCAACCGAGTCGGTATACGAACGAATCAACACTGTTTCCAATATTTTAGTAAATACACTCAGCGAGGAACTGACAAAGGCAAGTTTGCCATTTGTGATTAACCGAGCCTCCAACCTGTTCAGCCTCTTCTTTGGTGAGAATCCGGCAAAGACAGGCGTTGCTAACTACGATCAATCACAGTCTCAAAACACGGCAGCTTACACTACGTTCTTCCATGCAATGCTCGATGCAGGGGTGTCTTTGCCGCCGTCATGCTTCGAATCGTGGTTCGTGTCAGCTGCACATGATGACTCGGCCGTCAATCGGATCATCGAAGCAATCCCTCAGGCAATTCAAGACGTAGTTGCCTCTCTGCCCGCCAAATAGTAACCACAGCATAATAGGCATACTTCGTCGTAGGTAATGTGAGGAGGGTGGGACGAAAAAGGTTTTCGTCCCACCCTCCTCTATTTACTAACTTGCGTTAGCTGGCCCAGTTCCTATTGCCGTACCCCCTTCCATTTATGGACGACAATAATCCCCATGCCTGCACTAAGGAACAAAATTACCAATGCCGGAGCAAGACCGAGGTTTGATCCAGTATTTGCTAACTCTGAAACCTTGAGGTTCATTCGCGTGGTTTGTGCATTCACTTCATCGCTAAGCACAGGCGTTGGAGGCACAATTTTGCTTCCTGCACCTGGAGTCACATTCGACACTGCTTCTCGGGCATCTGTTCCATAAACATCGACGTAGAGCATAAGCTCAGTCAACGACGCAAATGTATCAACCTGGTTACCGTATGTAGACAATATTCTTATGCGGACGAAGGTTGAATCTGAGTCCACCGTCTCTACTAGCTTATTTGAAGGCGTATTTTCCAATGTGGTGGATCCTGCCAGGCTCAGTACACCAATGTTACGCACAAAAGCCGTTCTCTCTAAGGTAGGGCGTAAAGGAGCATCAAGGTTTCCTACTGGAGAGACCTCTGGTTTTTTATCAAGAACAACTGCTACTTCGCCGCCAGCATTAGGAGCTTCACCGCTACCAACCTTAACTAAATCACTTTCGTTAGTGCCCATGTACACTTCGTATTTTCCGATACGTCCATTTGGAGCATCGCTTCGGTTAAAGAAGCTAAGGGTTCGCACTTCGGATATCTTTTTTGGAATCGTCAAATCAATATCCAGTGGAAGCTTGATCTTATCCGCCCATGGAGTGTGCCACATTGTTGCTTGGTTGCCGTCGAAAACATTCATAAATGCCCCGTTTTCGTTCACCAGTTCCTCAGGTAATGGCGTCTTCAAAGTTGGACGAATCGGGGCAACCCCTTTTTCATCGCGATAGAGGCGAACCTCTACTTCGGCTTTGAGCTGCATCGACCGAGTTCCTGCTTTCACAGTGACAGGGATCGAGGTCTTGCCCGGGTTCGCTTTCCCGCTCACAGTAATAGGCAGTTTGACTGTAGTTGTTACTCCAGCCCCGAGCGAAATAGGGGCAATGCTTGAAGCAGCCCATCCTTGTGGTAGTTCTGGAATGATCTTCAGACCATCAACTGCGCTTCCAAGGTTTGTAAGCTTCAAAGTGATTTCAGCATTCCCACGATGAACCACGTTCATCGGTGACTCAGCCTTAACAGCAAGCGCCCCTAACCACTCCAAAGAAACCTGCATGTACTTGATTTGGTAATCGGTCACAGGTGCTGTTCCATCATGCGGTTCATAAAGAATACCGTATGTACCTGGTGTAGGGAGTGGCGTGATGGTCGAATAATCCATACGATTTGGCTCAAACATCTTGGATGCGCTCCACGTTTTGCCATCGTCATAACTGATTCGAAGCGTACCTTTCTCACGCGTCGTCTTCGACGCCGCGTTAGTGAACAACAAGATCTTTGCCTGGTCTGACCCCTCCGGAGCGTTCGGATATGCACGCGTGATGGCACCGTTGTTGTTTGGATCAATCAGCGTCTGATCAGCGTGGAAGTCCGTATAGGTTTTTCCGCCGTCTCGTGAAATACCGATCTTACGAGCATGGGTAGATCCGTCAGATGAACGGGAGTTAAGCATAACCGAGCCATCGGAGAGCTCAACCACCTTGTTTTCATCCATATCTGTTCCAAATGGAATTCCACTGTGCCATGTAACGCCATGATCATCAGAGAACACCGAAACCGCTTGGTTTCGACCTTCCTTACGCACCGTGTACTGCTGAATTAGACGGCCTTTATGCGCGCCATACTTCAGCTGGATACCTTCACCAGAAGCAGCAAACCGGCTTGAAATAGCTAGATCGTTCGTAATTTCTTTGGTGATGACGCGCGGCTGCGTCCAAGTTTCGCCGTTATCCTTCGACATCATGGTGGCAGCGTGGAGCACCTTGCGGTTTGTTTCCTCCACTCCTGTTTGTGAATACGCAAAGCCGGTATCAAAGCTCTTTACAAAGAACATATGAATCGTATTGGTTTCACGATCAACTACATAGGAGGGATCCGAGTACCCATAGAAATTAGATCCACCCGATTTTCCAGCTGCAATGGTATTAATTGCGCTCCAAGACTTTCCTCCATCTTTGGAAATTCTTTGCAGAATTGAGTTGGACTGAGGTGCATCACCACAGTTTCCTGGACGCCCATCCCACGCCGCCAAAATCCATCCATTTGGCGCAGTGGTAAGAGCGGGAATGCGGTGGCAGTTAAAGCCGGCGGAATAAGCAGTTGCTAGTACCACTGGTTCACCGTCAGCTCGGTTCGTAAAAATCGTTGCTGGATCAACCAGCTTTGGGCGATCGCCCACAACTACTGAAACTATTGGCGAGTCCGCGACGATCCTATCTTGGAGAACCTGAGTGCCCTCTCTATCTTTGGTAGCTTTCCAAACGGTATGAGGCGCAAAGAATCCCGTTTTTAGATCTTCCTCAGTGACTCGATGTTGAGCAAATGGGCATGTTTTCGAATCGTTTGGATTCAAACTTCCCCATCGGCAATTCTTCGTATCGCCAACGAGCACATTGTTGAGATTTGATTCCGCCGGGTAAGCAGTAAACGTAACATTCGAAACATTCACATACTTCACCGTAAACGTGAGCAGATCACCAACGTAGACTTTATCCCCCAAAGTATCAGTACGTTTAAGTTCAACCTGCAAAAAGTTTTGCCCCGTAGCCTTAGGTGCCACGAGTGGCTGCGTTTCAGACGTACCCACAGGCTGTGGTACCGCAGGCGAAACTGTTGCGACGGCGTCGGAACTCGGACTAATTTCTTCGGCGTTTGCTACGGTTGCCGGTGCTAACACCAGTCCCAGAGCAGCCGCTAACGCTACAAGAGCGTTGGCTTTTGGACGCAAAACACTCCACTTTTCCGCCTTAGTGAAACAAGCTTCATCCTTGAAGCTAAACAGAATTCGCATGTGTCCCCCTTGATTCAGCAAAATTCTTATTTACCAAGATACTAAAAAATTGTCAGACATCAGATCATTTTCAGAAAATTGATGAGAGTAATTTTCAACCAGTTCAGCAAGCATCGGGTTTATTGAGGTTTAGACAAGGTTTAGATCATTATCGGAAGCAACTAAACCTGTATTCATCCCCCATTCCTCCCCCATTTACCCTTGCCTAAGTCTTTTACTCGATTTTGTAATTAATCAACAAGTTACAAACACCTTGTTACTCAACTTCTACGTTGATCACAAAAGCTGGTCTACAAGGCTGTAGACCACGGCAGAAAGGCATAGTCATGGCATTGAACCTTCGCGGACGTAGCTTCCTCAAGCTCCTTGATTTCACCCCTGAAGAGATCCGTTATTTACTCGATCTATCTAAAGAATTCAAGAAGATGAAGCTCAGCGGAACTCCACATCGTTACCTTGAAGGAAAGAACATCGTTTTACTCTTTGAAAAGACATCCACTCGCACTCGTTGCTCTTTCGAAGTTGCAGGAATGGACCTAGGATGCGGCGTTACCTACCTCGATCCTGGCTCATCCCAGATGGGAAAGAAAGAATCAATCGAAGACACCGCTCGGGTATTGGGGCGTATGTACGACGGCATCGAATACCGTGGTTTTTCGCAACAGATCGTGGAGGAGATCGCGGAAAAGTCTGGAGTGCCTGTTTGGAATGGTCTCACTGACGATTTCCATCCCACCCAGATGCTTGCCGATGTGCTAACTATCGAAGAAAACTTCCCAACTGGACTTAACCACCAAAAGTTCGTTTTTATGGGCGATGCACGCAATAACGTTGCTAATTCTTTGATGGTCGTGAGTGCGAAGCTTGGTCTACACTTCGTAGGATGTTGCCCCAAGGATCTAAAGCCTAAGGCCGAGTTGATTGAAACTTGCAAAGAACTAGCTGCGCAATCAGGCGGTTCAATCAATTTCACCGAAAACCCCAATGAAGCCGCCAAAGACGCTGACGTAATCTACACCGATATTTGGGTTTCAATGGGCGAACCAGACGATATTTGGGAAAAGCGCATCAAGGAACTCGAACCATACCGCGTTACCAAGGAGCTAATGGCCAAGGCAAATAAAGAAGCGATCTTCATGCACTGCCTACCTTCGTTCCACGATACCCAGACCGCAGTCGGTGCCGATATCGCAAAGAAGTTTGGCGTCACCGAGATGGAAGTAGAAGACGCAGTCTTCGAATCCGATCAATCGCGCGTTTTCCAAGAGGCGGAAAACCGCATGCACACGATTAAAGCCGTTATCTACGCAACCTTGGCATAGAGAGTCGGGGCCTGCGCAGGCTTATTCGCGCAGGCCCCGACTTATTACTTGTACTGCATACATATTCGAAAGTAGAAATCATGAACCAAACAATCGTCGTTGCGCTCGGCGGCAACGCACTTGGAAAGAGTCCACAAGAGCAACTCTCATTGATTAAAAACACTGCGAAATCGATCGTCGACCTAGTAGAAGAAGGCAACAAAGTAGTTGTCACTCATGGGAATGGTCCACAAGTAGGAATGATTAAGGTTGCAACGGATACCTCGGCAACTCACGGTGGAGGTACTCCGTCAATTCCGTTCGCTGAGTGCGGTGCTATGTCCCAAGGATACATCGGCTATCATCTTCAACAGGCAATCGACTTTGAGCTCAAGGAGCGCGGCCGCGAAGGACAAGCCGTTTCAATCGTGACGCAAACGCTTGTAGACGCAAATGACGCCGCATTCAAAGATCCAACCAAACCTGTTGGGGCATTCTTTACCGAAGAAGAAGCGAAGAAGCTCCGTGCAGAAAGCGGCGATATTTACGTTGAAGACGCCGGACGTGGTTTCCGTCGCGTAGTCGCTTCACCCGCTCCTATTGCAATCGTCGAATCTCCCGTAGTAAGCACCCTCGTTGATCAAGGATTCACAGTTATCGCTTCAGGAGGCGGTGGCGTTCCCGTTATTAAGACGGGAAGTGAGCTTCATGGCGTCGATGCTGTAATCGACAAGGATCGCACCGCAGCCCTCATGGCTACCGAGTTAAATGCAGATCTCCTCTTAATTTTGACAGCGGTTGACGAAGTCTACGTCGGCTATAACACGCCCAAACAACGCGCACTTTCACAGATGGACGAAGCTGAGGCTCGTGCGCTAATCAATGCAGGTGAATTCGCCCGCGGATCTATGTTGCCAAAGGTCGATGCATGCTTGGAGTTTGTATCTGGACACCCCGGAAAGAAGGCGGTAATCACATCATTGATCCGCGCTAAAGACGGTGTAAGAGGCAAAGCTGGAACCGCTATCATTGCTGGTGCAAACGGAAAGTGAGCAGATCAATGAGCCAATCCAACGTCGTCGTAACGGAGGAAGCTGAGGCAAATAGACCTCCTACGGCGAAGAAGAAGAGACGTGGTTTTCGCGTCCCAAGCGCATTTACTATCCTGTTTGTTTTGACGATCGTGGCTGTAGCTGCAACGTGGTTTGTACCTGCAGGCCAATACTCAAAACTCGAATACAACGCTCAGACCTCGCAGTTTACAGTAACTGAACCCGATGGAACCAAAGACAAGGTCGAGGCTACACAAAAAGAGCTCGACCGACTTGGTGTCAAGATTGATCTTGACCAATTCACCAACGGCGCAATTTCTAAGCCAATTTCAATCCCAGGCACCTACGAGAATCTAGAATCAAACCCTGCCGGCGTCGAGCAAGTTCCCAATGCCATGGTACGCGGAACGATGGAAGCTGTAGATATTATGGTTTTCATTTTTGTTCTGGGTGGATTGATTGGTGTAGTCCGTGCTTCTGGAGCTTTTGAATCAGGATTGATGGGTCTGACGAAGAAAACCAAGGGGCATGAATTCGTATTGGTCTTTGCCATGAGTATCTTCATGGTTGTGGGCGGAAGTTTGTGCGGCTTGGAAGAAGAAGCCGTTGCCTTCTATCCGATCATGTGTCCAATTTTCGTGGCGCTGGGTTATGATGCCATTATTTCAGTTGGCGCAATCTTCCTCGCTGGTTCGATGGGAACTACGTTCTCTACGATCAACCCATTTTCAGTTGTTATCGCATCTAACGCGGCAGGTACCTCCTTTACAGAAGGTATCTGGTGGCGCGTAGGCGGCTGTATAGTCGGTGCCGCCGTCGTAATCGGATACATGTACTGGTATGCAAAGAAGATTAAGAAGGATCCAACGGCGTCCTACACCTATGAAGACCACGAGGAATTCGTTGCTCGCTGGGGAATGAATCACGACGGCGAAGTTGCAGCTTTCGATCTAAAGAAGAAAGTTATCCTTTTGCTCTTCTTCATTGCGTTCCCACTCATGGTGTGGGGAGTAATGGCTAAGGGATGGTACTTCCCCACCATGGCTTCCTCTTTCCTCACGATTTCCGTTATCGTCATGGTTCTAGCCGCAACCGGGAAAGACAGGCTCACTGAAAAGCAGCTCGTGGATGCTTTTGCGGAGGGCGCTTCATCGCTGGTAGCCGTTTCTTTGATCATCGGTCTAGCGCGTGGAATCAACCTAGTACTCAATGAGGGACTGATCTCGGATACGATGCTGAATTCGGCAACGAGCTTGGTTAAAGGAATGAACGGACCTATCTTCATACTGATGATGCTCGTGATTTTCTTCTTCCTAGGATTCGTTGTGCCGTCATCTTCCGGACTTGCCGTACTCTCGATGCCGATTATGGCGCCTTTAGCAGATTCAGTTGGCATTCCTCGCTGGATAATCGTCTGTGCTTACCAGTGGGGGCAGTACGCAATGCTATTCCTTGCACCAACCGGCTTAGTTATGGCTACGCTGCAAATGCTCAATATGAAGTATTCACACTGGTTGCGTTTTGTGTGGCCAATGGTCGTGTTCGTATTGGTCTTTGGAGGCGGACTCCTAGTAGCTCAGACCCTTATCTATGGTCAGTAACAGCATGAGGATCGAGGGGTAGCCAAGGACAAAAGGACCTGTTTTGCCTACGGCTACCTCTCTTCCACAGCCCCTTTTAACTGCAAAAACACCCGGCGGAGTATTGTAATCCGTAAGCCACAGTATTTATGATGGAAACTACAGAATAATTCAAAGGAGAATTATGGACGTTTGGCTTTACTATTACACTCTCGGTGTGCTTCTTTTGACGATTATCGCCGGCGCCATCGTTCTCTCAACCTTCATTGTTTCCCATAAACGTACATATCTCATAGGATCGTTTATTTGCTTAACGTATTTTTTCGACGTCGCTCTGGTATTTCGCACATGCGCCTATGGGTATGATTACCTCTTCGAACGTAACGGAAGTATCTATACCATCACTGGACCGATTGAATCCGTTATCTATGGGTCACTCTTAGTTGGCGGCATCTGGTTACTTTTCATGGAATATTTAGATCTTCCAAAACCTTGGATTGGTATCCCGATAGGCGGTTTCGTCGTTGGAAGCTGTGGAACCTATTTCCTTACCAGAGATGCTCAGCTTCGCGAGTTTTGGTTCTTTACTATGCGAACCATTTGGATACTTACCCTTATCGTCTTTATCACTTGTTACTTCATCGCTAAAGCAGACAAGGTCCGAAAAATATTATTGAGGAAACACTTTCTTTTCCTCATAGGTTTTTCGTTCCTAACCATCGGATCGCTGCTATACAACGTCTATGTAATTATTCTTTCCAATGGTTTACTTCGACTCCCCAGTGGTCATTATCTTCTCCCCGAGCGAAACCTAATCGAAAATGCCCTGGCGATCTTCAGCTTCACATACTTTGCATGGAGAGGAATTGGAATTCTTCGCCTTCACTTTGACACTCCACCAGTGAATGTGTGCCACGATCAAACCCGTTTCATCAAAGAAGAAGCGTCAGTTTATGCCAAGCGCTACTACCTTTCACCACGCGAAGAAGAAGTATTGGTATTACTGATCCAAGGTGAAGGTAACCAGCATATTGCGAACAGTCTGTTTATTAACCAAACGACGGTGAAGGTTCATGTACACAACATTTTGAAGAAAACTGGGTTACAGAATCGCAACGAGGTTATCTCCAATTTCTGGCACACCATTTAACGAGCACGCACATTGTTGCAACAGTGATCGGCTCATATTCAAAGAATGAAAAGTTCTGTTAGGAATGAAAAGGGCGACGATAGAGATCTATGAGATCAGTAATCGCCGCCCATCTGTTATTTGATCACCAAAGTGCTTTTTCGGTATCCGGATCAAAGAAATATAGTTCATTTTGACGCGGACGAATCTTTATCGAATCACCTGCCTGGGGATACATATTGCGTTCAAGCAGTACACCGATACGTTCCGAACGGAATTCAACCTGAGGATCAATAGCTTGACCATATAGATACGTTTGCGAACCAAGCATTTCCACAAAATCGGTAGCGAGAATAATACCGTCTAAATCTGCGCCAACAATTTCCCATGATTCCGGGCGAACACCAAGGATAATATTGCTCTTGGCGACCGCAGAAATTGTGCGTGGCAATGGAATCACATGCGAACCAAGGTGCGCTCCCTCTTGGGTAACTGGGCATGAAAACAATGTGATACTTGGAGAGCCGATAAAACCAGCAACGAATACATTCGCTGGTTGGGAGTATAAATTTTGTGGGGTATCAACTTGCTGCAACTTTCCATTGAGCATAACAGCGACTCGATTACCCATCGTCATAGCTTCAACTTGATCGTGAGTAACGTAAATGGTGGTTGTGGCTAAACGACGTTGTAAATTTGCAATCTCTCCTCGCATCGAAACACGCAGTTTTGCATCGAGATTAGATAGAGGCTCATCCATGCAAAAGACAGTTGGTTTTCGTACGATTGCTCTTCCCATTGCAACTCGCTGACGTTGCCCACCGGACAAAGCCGAAGGTTTACGATCAAGCAAATCATCGAGTTCAAGCATCGATGACGCAAGACGAACTCTCTCCTCGATTTCACTTTTACCAAATTTTTGGTTTTCGAGAGCAAACGCCATGTTCTGCCGTACAGTCATGTTCGGATAAAGTGCATAAGACTGAAACACCATCGCGATGTCTCTTTGCCGTGGACGTACGCCGGTCATGTCACGTTCACCAATAAAAATACGACCAGTTGTTGTTGGCTCAAGACCAGCCACCATTCTTAGCGAAGTTGATTTTCCACAACCGGAAGGTCCAACAAGGACCAAGAATTCGCCGTCTCCCACCGTTAAATCAAGTGAGTCAACAGCAGGTTGAGACGCTCCATGAAAGATGCGAGTTGCTTGGTCAAATGTAACACTAGCCACGTAATCGTCCTTGTGATCGTTTTAATTTTATAATTTGATTTTTGGCATCACAGCCATAAACCCTCAGGTGAAGCGACCCCTTGTCGTTCGATGCCCATAGGTCGCTCCACCCAAGAATTAATATGAGCTACTTGAGCTTCGGCTTGATTTGGGAATCAATGATCTTCTGTTGTTCTTCGTCTAGAGCTTTGAACGTTGCCGCAACATCGGCACCTTGCGAAATCTTGTCCAAAGCTGCTCCGATCCTCATTCCACCTCCTGGAACAAATGCGCGACCGGCGTCTTGCTTCTGGGTATGTGAGAGCTGATCAACTGCAGTCTTAAAGTTCGGATTCTTCTCGAAATATGCTTTTTCTTCTGGGAGGTCCTTTGCCGAAGTACGAACCGGCATATAACCGGTATTTTGGGAGAATGTAATTGTATTCTCTGGGCTCGTTAAGAACGCAATGAATTTTGCGGCAGCTTCCTTGTTCTTAGACTTAGCAGGAATCGCAATACCTGATCCTCCCGTAGAGACGCCAACCTTTCCTTCCGGAGCCGGCAAGAAAGCAGTGCCAACTTTGATCTTTCCGTCCTTGGAAACACCCTTGAGTGAGCCAGTTGATTCGACGATTGCAGCTGACTGTCCAGCAACAAACGGAGCCGTTGCATCCTTTGTTGCCTTGAAGTATCCCTGCTTAAATTGGCTTTGGAGGAATTCTCCGGCTTTGATTGATTCTGGAGAGGACATCGTCATCGTCCAGTCCTTGGAGAATGCTCCACCAAATGACCAGATCATACCTTGAAAATACCAATCCATATAGTTTGCGCCATCTGGAATAATAAGCGGAGTCACCGCCTGATTTGCAGCCTTCAGCTTTGGTGCAAAATCAGTGTTCCACTCATCCCAAGTTTTCGGTCCGCGATCTGGCAAACCAGCAGTAGCCCAGAGGTCTTTATTGTAGTAAAACAGTGGCGTCGATCGGGCGTATGGAACAGCGAAGTGTGAATCCTCGAGTTTATATTCGTCGTAGAGATTCGGAACGTAATCATCAGCCTTAGCATCTGCATTCTTTAATAAATCATCTAGTGGCTCGAATTGCTTGTTAAGTGCGAAATTGAACCAGGTAACATCCGAGGCAACGACTACGTCTGGCACCTGACCACCGGATAGTGACGCATTAAATTTCTGCGCAACTTCTTCGTAGTTTTTACCTGCATCCGTAAGCTTCACCTTGATATTAGGATACTTAGCCTCGAAATCGGCAATAATCTTTTCTTCAATTGTCTTCGACGATCCCGGATGATTCGACCAGAAATCAATAGTTACTGGACCATTCGAATCATTCGACTTGCTCGAATCGTCGGAGCTAGAACCAGTACCTGCACATCCCGTGAGGAGAAGTGTCACTACGGCTAAACCCGCGAGTCCTTTTTTATGAAGTTTCATCATGTACCTTTCAAAATACAGAGATGGTTTTTCAAATTGAAAAATTGTGACAGTTTTATTCGGCTCGCAATGAAGCACATGCGCTTATCCCTTAACCGCACCGGATGTAAGCCCCTTAATCATGCTCTTTTGCATGATTACGAACACTATGAGAACCGGCAATACAGCAAGAACGGTGCCTGCCATAACCGGACCCCAGTTGGTTAGACCTTCGTTATTTTGTAAAAACGTCAGACCAATCTGGAGAGGAGCAGTGCTTTCGTCGTCGGACATCAGGAATGGCCATAGATATTCATTCCAGTCGTTGACGATCGTAATCAAAGCAAAAGCAGAAAGAGTGGACCAAGACATTGGCAAAACAATACGGAATAGTAATTTCAATGGCCCGGCACCGTCTATGCGAGCAGATTCAATTACTTCTTTAGGGAGTGAAAGAAAATGATTGCGCATAAGAAACGTTCCAAACGCTGTTCCAGCCAACGGCAGGATGATACCTGCGAAGGTGTTTCGCAATCCTAAATTCGCAATGAGAGAGTAATTCGAAATAACAGTAATCTGGTTCGGAACCATTAACGATGCAATAACCACCATGAAAACTAAGTTGCGACCAGGGAAACGCAAAAGCGCTAGTGCGTAAGCCGATGCCACTCCAAGGACAATCTTGATACTCGAAAGAACCACCGTGATTATTATCGAGTTCCGCAAGTATGAACCAAACGCAAGGTCATTTTGGACGATGCGGTAGTTCTCGAACGTCCAAGGGTTTGGCCAATATGTGGCAGGAGAAGTATAAATATCTCCTTGGGTTTTAGCTGAAGTACTAACAATCCACCACAGTGGGACCAGAATTATTAAAAGCGCTAAACCCATGGTTACGTAGCCAAGCACAGTGAAGCTTGAACTACGACCCACGAAATTGATTTCTTCGAATGAATCTTTCGACTGACGCGCTTTTACTCGATCATGCACTTTCTGCGGAGTTAAGGAAATCATTTTTCTCCTCGTTGCATAACGCGGACTTGAATCACAGTGATAGCAAGAAGAACTAGGAACAATAACGTGGCAACGGTGGCTCCATATCCCGCACGGTTATTAACAAATGTTTCTTGGTAGACCTGGAACACCATCGTGGTAGTTCCCGTTCCCTGCGGCCCTCCACGCGTCATCACATTGATAATGTCAAAGACTTGCATCGAGTTAAGCAACACCGTGATTGAAAGGAAAAATGTGGTTGGACGCAGTTGAGGGAGCAGAACTCTAATAAGACGACGCCACGGTGAGGTCCCATCAATCTCTGCAGCTTCGTCTAAATCTTTACGCCTTCCTTGTAATGCAGCAAGGTATATAACAAACGTGTAACCAAGATTTTTCCAGATGTAGGTCAACGTCACCATAAGAAGTGCCCACTGCGGGTTCTGGTAGAAATCAGGTGCCGTTTGACCGAAGCGCTTCATAACATCCGTAATTAATCCAAAATCAGGCGCAAACACGAATTGAAATGCGACGCCAATTGCAGCGCCTGAAATTACAAATGGAGCAAATACCACAGAGCGGACGAAGTTACGTCCCGCAAGCTTCTGGTCGAGAAGCAATGCGAGAACCAATCCAAGAACCAACGAACCAATTACTGTTGCGACGGTGAAGAGAACCGTATTGTAAACAACCGTCCATGTTTCAGGGTGTGTTAACCATTCTTGATAATTCTGCAAACCAACCCAGTTAGCTACAGGTGCCGAAACATTCCAGTCAGTGAAAGAAAGTCGAATATTATCTACAAGTGGACGATAGGTAAATATTCCCAGAAAGACTAGGTTAGGAACAAGAAGGACTGTTGCCAAAGCTAATTCATGTTTATCGGGTCGATCAGATCGCTTATTCTTCGCGGATCGATTAACTGAAATCGTTGGGAATACCATGCATCAGACACTAAACATTAAAGATTAACGCAAAGTGACCGTTCAGCCAACAAAAGAAAATGATTGAATAATATAGAATCTCATTGACGAAGATATGCTCCAGGAACACTTACGGTACAAGGAGAGATACGTCCGACGTTAGTAAAAATACCCAGAGTTATGAGCGCATATTTTTACCGTTACGGCTGGTCGCAAAGATGATAATTCCAATCATCGCACCAATCAATGATGGCACAACCCAACCTAAACCAAGATCAAACAATGGTAAGAATGACGCTGCCCAGCTTACCTCGATACCGAATGGCAACATCTTGAGGAAGTCGAAAATCGCGGCGATTCCTGCACCAACTGTGGCACAGAGGTAAACGGATCGAGGCAACTTTACGTAGCTATCAACGAAAGCAAGGAATATCAGAGAAATAGCTAACGGATAAAGCAACATTAGGATCGGAACAGCATAATCGATAAGTGCTGTGAGCCCTACGTTCGCCATCAGGAAGGAGAAAAGCGAAAATGCAATGACGAGCTTGTTGTAGCTGACACGCCCCTTGAGCAAGGGCTCGAATGCTTGACCACAGGCGGTAATG
Organism: Arcanobacterium ihumii; assembly: GCF_900604515.1. Taxonomy (GTDB): domain Bacteria; phylum Actinomycetota; class Actinomycetes; order Actinomycetales; family Actinomycetaceae; genus Arcanobacterium_A; species Arcanobacterium_A ihumii. Next base: position 165,224 of record NZ_UWOS01000001.1, read on the forward strand.
AGACCGATCGCCGTCTTAAAACAAGCAAAGGTAATGGTCAGAGCCAAGACTAAAGTTCCAACGGATCCCAAGTAATGCTGGGAAATTTGAGCAAGCGCGATGCCTCCGTTTTCAGACGTTTCAAAAAGACCACGGCTCTGCACGCCCATGATCGTAACCAGGACATAGATAAACGCCATGAGAAGACCGGCAAAGACTCCCGCCTTCATCGTTGAACGCGCGATTGCTCTTTCTTCGGTGATTCCCACCGTCATAATAACGTTAATGATGACGATGCCAAAGGCAAGCGAGGCGATGCCATCCATTGTGTTGTAGCCGTCCAGCAGTCCCTTGAAGAATACCCCAGATTGGTAAGAAGCGTCTGGATCGACGGATCCCACTGAGGTAGCTGGGCTCCAGAGCGCAGCAACCACGAGTACCGCTAGGCACGCCAAGAAGATTGGGTTGAGGATCTTTCCGATCCACGTAACAATACCAGAGGGCCGAAGCGAGAAGAAAAGAGCAGCTGCAAAGAACACGGCGGTAAAGATTAAGAGCGTCAAGGTTGCGTTTTCTTTGCCGTCAAGAAGTGGCTCCACCCCAATGGTGAAAGAGGTAGTTGCGGTTCTAGGGATGGCGAAGAACGGCCCGATCGTTAGGTAAAGCAACGCTGTGAAGACCTTCGCGTAGCGCGGTCCGATTCGCGACGATAGCTCTTGAAGACCGCTGGAGTGAGTCGCACCAATTACGACGACGCCGAGAATCGGTAGTCCTACGGCACTTATTATGAATCCCACTAGGGCCCAGAAAACGTTTGCTCCGGCAAGTTGACCAAGGTGAACTGGGAAGATTAGGTTTCCAGCTCCGAAGAATAGTCCGAAGAGCGTGCTAGAAACTAGTGCAAGCTCTCCGGCGTTAAGTTTCGTTTTCATTAGTGACCCTTTGTAGTACACAAAATATCGAAGTGACTCTTAGAAATCACCTCAAACCGTCCTATTTATAGCACAAGTTTGAATATTCGAAAAAGTTAGGCGCTATTTGGGATGACACCACACTGATGGAAATCAACATGCCGATCCGAGTTCCAGAATTCACCCCCCCCTAAAGACCGTTTGAGCTCAGTCTTTGACATGAATGACGGCTCGAGCTCCACGCTCAGCAAGACTCATGACGTGGTTAACCGCTGTGTAATGTCCCGGCTCAGCAAAACTGAGTTCCGCAAAGCCACCTTGTGCGGCAAGTAGCGGCAGTACTTGGGCACCACCAGTATTTGGTGCAGTTGCTCCCAACGTTGCTTTGTCGAAAGCACCGACCCCCTTACGAATTAAATAGGTCCCCTCGGTCCACGTAGTGTCGAACTGACCTCCAACGATATGGAAAGAAAAGTCCTCGTTTGGACCGGCGTCGAGCACCCAAAATCGGGCTCGCTGACCCTTCTTCAGTGTCAGCGGGTTTTGCACGTATTGATCGGCAATTCCGTTAAACACCACTCGATCCGGATCGCGTGAAAGGATCTTGGCGGCGTCGAGTTCTTTTGCTTCGTCAGGTTTGTGCGCTGCATTCGCAAAATAAATCTCAGATTGAACGAAAACGAACGACGCATCTACAGTGTCGAGATCTTCTGGCTCGATAACTACCGCCCCATGCATGCCAGCCGCAATATGGCTGGACATAGGCATCGTTGAGCAATGATACATCCAAATACCCGCTCTATTTGCGTGGAAAACGTATTCAAGCGATTCGCCGGGTTTAATTGTTCGCATTGGCTTATCAGGTGCCAACGCACCCGCGTGGAAGTCAATCGAATGACCAGTGGTCCCTTCGTTTATCAGAGTGATCACAAAGGTATCTCCCACTCGCCCATGCAACGTAGGTGCCATAGATTCGCCATTAAAAGTCCAACGTTTTTGATACAAGCCCGGAGAAACTTCAAGTGTGACTTCCTGCGCCTTCAAGGTAATGTTTCTTGTGGTTGGACCACTATTAGGTTCTAGTGGCTGAAGAACTGGGTCAATACTATGCGTTAACTTTGCATCTTTTACATCGCTAATCGCCATTGGCATGGAGTGACCCGCGTGGGATCCGGAGCTGTGGTCCATTCCTCCTGCAGTCTCGGTATGTTGAGATTTTTGATCGGAACCGATCGCGACGATATCAATCTTCATCCCCATTTGCGCGTGGCCAGCTACCGAACATTGTCCCGTGGTAGAAGCAGTAATAACTCCCGCATTAAGATCTTCGGATTCTCCAGGCTGTAGACGTTTTGTTGCCTTTTTCCCGATCACAAGGTCATGTCCGGAAACTGAATCTTTATTCGTAACCGTCACGATGAGTTCATTTCCCACTGGCACTTCGATCCGATTCGGGGAGAAAGTCATATCTGGTCTAGCTTCCACGGAAACCTTGGTCACCTCACCCGTCGGCTTAACCTCAGCGGTGTTTGTTCCACTCGAGGCATTTTGGGAAAACGGAGCCAGATGTCCCATCGAATTAGCGATCATACCGACAACAATTGCCAATAGTATTGCCGCGATAGAAGCAACCACTCCGATGCTCGACCAAACAGAGGTAATAGCACCTTTTTTAGTTTCGTCTTGTTTCATTAGATTATTTCCCACCTTGAATTTTCCCTAAATCAGCTTTTCCACCACCGAGTAGAGACTGACGATGCTTCGGATCAGGATCTTCGAAGAACTGTTGATTTTCACCTGATTCTTTGCGGATTTTTATTCCTGCTTTAACCGCAGAAACCATAATCGGTACGAATGCCAGATAAATCAAAGCTATTAGCCCAATTAAAGAGCTCTGCACCCCTGAAGGAATCGGAAGCAGCCACATCAGCAGAGCCGCATTCGGCGTAATTGTTCGGAAAGTTGCTGCCGTGTTCAGCTTTGATTGAACTGCTCGAACAGTCGCCGAACCGTTACCAATCAAACTCGGAATAAGGAAGCTTAGGGCACCAGTAAGAATCTGAATGGCGAAACCTGCCGCCAGAACAATCCCAACTCTTGGCAGGTGCTCGGTAACTGTACTCCAACTACTTGAAGAGGCAAGCGACCATGCGACCATCATCAATCCGACCATTGCCCACAGAGAGGCAATTCCTACGGCAGCAGGTGCGTATTCGCGTACGCCTTTGTTCCGAATTGGGGAAAGTAGCGCCCGCCCCCACCAGAAAATTCCCAGAGCATAGATGATAAGCCCGAGCAACGCAAAGACGCGTGAGCCAAATAAAGCTCCCGTGACGATGATAATTACTCCTAACGAAAGCGGTAAGAGTGCTTGCTTCACCCATAGCTCGGATTTTTCATGCATCCGAGCCCGTAGCAAAGTCGGCCAAAAAGTCACAAGAGTGCCAATAACGGTTAGCCCAATCCAACCGAGGAAATTAAAGGTCATGTGGGCGATCATAAGCTTGCCACGCCATTCATCGCCGACTCCGATAGCAAGTATGATGCCGACGGTTGCGCCGCATGGAAGCATAAGACCAGCAATTTCGTAGTACCTCAAAACTATGCGAAAACGGCCCGGCAGCGCTACGCGAACTTTCATTAGGATGTAGACGACGTGCCAGATAATCGCCACACCCACAAAGGTCGCGCCGATAGCTACCAAGATCCACAAACCTGCTGGGAAGCCGATAAAAACAAGGCTAGCGCCGATAGCAAGCATGATAATTCGGCAATCTTGAGTGAAATTATCTCTATCCGATGCTCTACTTTTGAGGAGGGTGTGAGAGAAGTACTCCGACCAAACCATTGCAGAGTGAGTAAGTGCCCCTAGGAAAAGAATATGGATGGCTAGCCATTCATAGGCGGTAAAATACGATCGGCCAACGACTACCGCTGCCGCCATTATTATCCATACCACCGCTACAAAATCCCGCAAGTGGCGGACTCTGCCCTTATTACTATTCTTTTTCATGTCTCCGTACTCGTTTTGGTTGCTGTGCTTATCCTTTTGGCTTTTGCCAATTTTGCACTAAGGATTGAATAGACGACGCTTACCATGAACGCGAGAACTGCAATGACGTTGAGCGTTCCACCGATTTTCCAGACACCGGTTTGTCCAAGCAGCAATTCGCCTGCCACTCGGATAGCTAAGCCGCTATGTAGCAATATCAGTGGAATGTACATAAGTTTTTTAAATGGAACAGGCACTCCCATTACCGTGGGAAAAATGATGGGTGCGTGTGCCATAATCATCGAAAAACCAAACCCGATGAAAACCGTGTGGATGACGACGTCGTAATAAACACTCCCAATGGTTCCCGCAGTGATTACCCACGTTACACCGCCAACAATCAACCACATATAACCCATCAGCAATGATGTGGCGGTAAATTTATGGAGACCAGAAGATTTGATTAAGTACCTTGGAACATCGTCTTTTAACAGCCAAAGAGCTATGAGGAACTGCATTACACCAAATAAACGATTCCCTAGGCTTGGGAAAAGTAGCGCGATAACCGAGGTGAGAGTCAACAGGCTTGACATCCATAGCAAAACGGGAACTGCACGTGGACCCATCGATAGTTGGGCGAGTTCAGCACGTTCGGAGGCAATAGTCACGATCAGATAGCAGGCTAATAGGGGTATAACTTCATGGACTTCGGAGAATAAAGATAATAACGCAGCAGCAAAACATGTGACCGCTGCCAGGATTTGAACGGCGATTAAGGTGAGCGATGCGCGTTTCCACAGAGATGCGTAAATCAAGACAAAGATTACTGCTGCTTCAACGAGTAAGATCTGACCTATCGTTCCGATTAGCGACGGCGATCCCCCTAGAGCAGCCACTATTCCTCCAAGCCCAAACAAACCGGGAGCAAGGTATGCCCAGCTACAGCGTTGGTCTTTAGAAGCAAGAGCTTGGGCGCGCTCAAGGGAAATGAGCGTGCCCAAGAAGCCAAGGGTCATCACGAGCCCGTGACTTCCACCTGCTGGGTCTTGGCTTGGCTCTACTGGTGCCCATTGGCCGAGTTTCAGCAAAGCCGCATTTAGCCCTGCAAGCAAACTACAGCCGGCGAGCAAAATAAACATTATTCGAAAACTAGGTTTGCGGCGTCGCTCCCCTAATTCTCTTGCTTTACTGTTCGTTTGCTCGCTAGCTTGTTTTGCTTTTTGCACGTGACTTACTTCTTTAGGAACTTAATCGTCCAAGGTTCTTCGGATACGTAGGAAACCTCAACTGAGTCACCGTAAGCTTCCTTGACTTGGTCAAGCAGTGGAAGTGGGTTGTGTGGAGCAATCAAATTGAACGAAGCCCCTGGTTGGAGTTGCGAAATTGAACCCAAAATTGCACCATGGCGAATGATTGGTGGGAGCTCGCGTGCATCGAGAACAGCTTCGTCATGCGAGCACCCACATTGGCATCCGCCTGACTTCTTTTCGGAAATTGGAAGTTCACTCATTGTTTCTCCTTCAGTGACGAATTAATTAGAAAACTAAAAAATCTCGAAAATATTTCGATAGCACCATACTACCTTGCAGCGTCGCAAAATTTAGAAAGCAAATTAGAAATCACAAAACGATGATAACGTGTGCTCAATACGGACTTTTATCCCAAATCGAGCGTGCAGGAGTTTTATTATTTACATTATTACTTTTTAGGTGTCGCTTAAAGAAAGGCGCGTCTCTCCTCTGTAAATAATTATTATCCAACTCGGAAGAAAAGTGGGCACGAGCACCAAAACGCAAACACTAATTGACAAAGAAACATTCGAGCAGGTGCCCCACACCAATAACAACACCCACCCAGAGCACCGACCAAAGAATCGATAAGAAAGTCCCTATGATAAACAGCTCACCAATGCGTGAATCGTTTCCGTTTCTTAATTCTGGATAGCGCCCCAGGCCTTTGATCGCCAGAACCATAGCAACTCCTTCAGGAAAACCAAACACTAAGCATAGATATACGGCCAAACGTTCAAGTACCCCAATAGCCCGTCCACCACGGAAAGTTTCCCGCGAACCGAGGAGCAATCCATACTTACCATCATCAGACGAAGCTCCAGCTCCTCGCCCCCTATTGGCCATTTCCAGCCGAAGGAAAACCTTGCGCACGAATGGATTACCCGCCATTGCACCAAGAGCTCCAAGCGCAATAATCACAAGATGGCCAACCTGCATCAATATCTGATTCTGCATACGTTTAACTATAGAAGGTCAGCCTCCCTCTTCACAGCACATACTAATTAAGCTATTATCTTAATTAGTAAATTATTAAGCTATAGCCTTAATATATCCAATATTAAAGCTATGGCTTAATTTGAAATCGTGGATGCAAGGAGAAAATCATGCACAATCCGAAGCAAATAAAGCGAAGCTCTCCAGCAGAAGCTCCCACTAAGTATGCCGTCATTGGAGATTTAGTCCAGTCCAGAAAAGGTAAGAGAGAACAAACCCAAGCAGCGTTAATGGACGGACTAGAGAAAGTAACAACACCAAGCATTGAAGTCTTTCACCCAACTGTTGGCGATGAAATCCAGGGAATATTCGCCTCACTAGGCAACGCATTTCAAGCTCTGCACTTTCTACGGGTCCAGATGCGGATACTCAACACCGATATACGATTCGGGATCGGAATCGGTGAGATCAAAGAAATAGCTCAAGCACCTTCAATTCAAGACGGAAGCGCATGGTGGAACGCCAGAAGCGCAATCGAAACTGTGCATGAAATGCAAGGGACTCCTGGGAGAGCGGGCGTGCGCACCGGTATCATTGGCTTTGAGGAAAATGGATTCGAAACTATCACTGCCACCCTAGTCAGTGCATCAGCCCAACTCATTGACAGCCAAATCTCCAGTCTTAAACCGAGTACGTGTGGTTCATTACTTGGATTACTCATAGGCGAGCCAAACTACGTAACAGCAGAAAAGCTAAGCATCTCGGCACCTGCCAACTCACAGCGAGTAAACACCAACAACCTCCGACCACTCGCAGATGCTATGCGCGCCTTGTGGGAACTTTAAGATCCTTGCTCTACCTAGTTGTTGTGCTCGTTAACTACAGGAGGTTTCGCCCAACCTGGAGAGCCATGGCGAATATGTTTCAATGATCTTGACTGTTCATCCTTGACACAAGCCATCAGTTCACTGACCGATAACGAAGTAAAAACAATGCTCTGATAATCGTCCGCTTCCCAAACTAAACCCAGAGTATCATCGTCGATCACAACCAAAGCCGAGTAGGCGGCAGCACCGTCGTCGATAAGAATTGGCGCACTCCACGACCGTGCTTCATCCGACGAAACATGGACACTCAGTCGTGTACGGTGAACGGCATCATCACACATAGAAGCGAAGAGTAAGCGGCCAATTCGTGCCAATCCACCGTTACAGGCAGGGTCTTGGAGGAGTGCTACTGGAACCAGTGGCGTGAAAGTTTTGCCTAAATCCGCAGAAAAACCCTGACGCCTAGCAGGCGTCGCACGAGCATGCATGAGGATTGTGCCATCATCAAGTGCAACTACCTTATTTTCATCGCAATCTGGCCCTACTGGCTCCCCCATCGTCCAGGTTTCGCCGTTATCCACCGAGCTTGCACAGATCGCATAGTTACGATCATCTATTCGCGCCACGAATGTTTGAAGAAGAGCACCTTCCCCAGTAATAGCTCCGTTTCCCGAGGATGTAAACATCCCCGCCACCTGGTTAGGGCGAAGCGAGCTATAGTCACGATGCGTCCAGGTCAACCCATCATCATCCGACGTCGCTAACCATAGTTCGAGCCCAGGTCTGCCTGCCCGTGCGGAAAAATAAGATTCACCTGTAGAACCTACGTACCAGCAAAGGATTGTTCCGGTTTCTGGATTAGTCAGCAGGGACGCATCACCAAATCCGTGACCAGGCGTGTGTGAGCGCAACAGTGCAGGCTCGCTCCAAGTCTCACCTTTATCATCGGAATATCTGAAAACAATATCAAAGTCCGCGGGAAGGTCACGCCAGTCTGAACGGACATCGTAGGCAACAAGGATTCGACCCGTCGCAGTTACGGTAATCGCTGGGATTCGGAAAATAGGATCCGAAAACGCACTACCCCGTATCTTTTGACCTCGTTCAGCAACTGTTTGAAAACGCACTTAAAATCATCCACTTCGATCATCTTTGGTATTTTCATTGTGCATGAAACTGCGTGCAATTAACAGTTGTCCAATTATGCCAACGAGTACTTTTCCTCATCTGTGCAAAATCGCGCATACAATGCATCAATACAATAAAGGGGCGCTTCCTCTGCATGAAGAAGCGCCCCAAGATGAGTTTTTCGAAGAAATCAGCGGATATCTACGAACTTCTTTTCGATCCAATTGCGGATCAACAAGAGGATGAATCCGAGAGCGATAGAAACCACGCCTAGTACGATAAAGAAAGTGTTTTCCGCCGAAACCGAGTTTGGATCATAATAGTCAGCAAGAGTACCCGAAAGCGATGTACCCATGGATACTGCCATGAGCCACACAGCCATCATCATTGAAGGATAAGCCTTTGGTGCTACCTTAGTTGCGAGTGCATTTCCTACTGGGCTCAAGAGCAACTCACCGATAGTGAAGAGGAACAAGATCCAGACAATCGCCAATAGCGGAGTGGAGTTAGCTTCGCCTCCTGAGAATGGAATGAAGAAGAAGAGCGAAATTCCAATGATGATATTTGCAACTGCAAACTTAACTGGAGTCGACCACTGGCGTTCACCCAGCTTCGTCCAAAGAGATGCAAATATTCCCGCGAAGATGATGATGAAGAGTGGGTTGAAGGACTGGACCCAGGTTGGGGAAAGCTCAAAACCGAAGAGATCACGATTCAAACGAACATCTGAATAGATAGCCAATACAGTGAACTGCTGCTGGAAAATTCCAAAGAACACTACTCCAGAGATAAAAAGTGGAATAAAGCCAATCAGCCTTGACTTTTCCGTAGGAGTCGTGAGGTGGGAGCGGTACATCTGAAGCCACATAACTACTGCAGCAACCAGAGCAAGGAGCGAAACAACGCTCGAGAGCGCGTCAAGTGGAATAATTCCTGTTGCTACTAGTAGTACCGATGCTCCGATCGTTAGAACTGCGATTGCGATCCACTGGAAGTACTTCGACTTCGGAAGTGGATTCGGAACGTCGTGACCTGCTGCACCGATCGTCGTCTTACGCATCAAAATGTACTGGATCAGACCAGCAGCCATTCCAATTGCAGCAAGACCGAATCCCCAGTGAAATCCTTCCATTCCCCAGATCCAACCAGTGAGCAACGGACCGAAAAGTCCACCAATGTTTACACCCATGTAAAATATTGAAAAGCCTGCATCTCTGCGTGGATCTTGGCGATGGTAAAGCTGACCTAACACAACCTGAGCGTTCGTTTTTACGCCGCCCGATCCGATTGCGATGCACACTAGCCCGAGGGCAAGACCAGCGACGGTCGGTACCAATGCAAGCGAAATATGACCCATCATCACAAGGATTGCCGAATAGAAGAGAGTTCGCTCAGACCCCAGCAGACGGTCAGCTACGAGTGATGCCACGAGTGCTGCCATATAGACGAGTCCGCCATAAGCTCCCATGATCGAGGTCGACGCCGTTTGGTCTAGGCCAAGTCCTCCCTGCGTTGTTTCGTAGTACATGTAGTAAAGAAGAATTCCTTGCATCCCGTAGAAACTGAAGCGCTCCCACATTTCGACGCCAAAAAGGTTTGCGAGTCCCCAAGGTTGCCCGAAGAAAGTCCTTTCTTTAGCTACACTGTCACTCTTCCCGTCTGAGCTAGCGATCGTCATAATTCCCTTTCAATCACAGGTCAATAATGTTCTTTTGACGAGTCTTGAACAAATACTTACTTGAGCAAGACTACACTAATCGGTTCCACCGATAATTTTTATAGTCAAATAGTAAGCAAGTGGGGAGAGAAACCGCATAGGCGTTTCTCTCCCCACTTAAGTCACAACTGAAAAATTCAGAATTTCTTACACAAGCTCAACCACATCAGCAATTGAGTTATGAACGAAGTGTGGACGGAATGGATACTTTTGGATATCTTCGCGTCGAGTCGATCCCGTGAGAACCAAGTGAGTCGTTAAACCGGTTTCCACGCCAGCGAGAACGTCAGTATCCATACGATCACCAACAATGGAGGTTTCCTCTGAGTGAGCTCCGATCTTGTTTAGACCGTTGCGGAGCATCACAGGATTTGGCTTACCAACGAAGAATGGTGAACGCCCAGTTGCCTTTTCGATCAATGCAGCAACTGCTCCGGTAGCAGGGATATCGCCATTTTCAGATGGACCAGAGTTATCTGGATTAGTGGCAATAAATCGTGCACCCGCCTGAATGAGTCGGATCGCCTGAGTGATTGCGTCAAATGAGTACGTGCGGGTCTCACCAAGTACTACAAACTCGGGGTCCGTCGTCGTCATTATAAAGCCTTCTTCATACAAGGCAGTGGTTAAACCAGCTTCACCCACAACATAAGCACGGCGGTTTTCGGTCTGCTGACCAAGGAATCGGGCCGTTGCCAGAGCAGAAGTCCAGATTCTATCCTCTGGAACGTCAAGGCCAGAAGCGCTGAGTCGCGCAGCAAGGTCACGCTCGGTGAAGATTGAGTTGTTCGTAAGGATAAGGTATGGGATGTCCTTTTCTTGAAGGCGCCCGAGAAAATCTGCCGCGCCCGGAAGTGCTTTTCCTTCGTGGACGAGTACACCGTCCATATCAATTAACCATGATTTCATACTCAATTCTTATCACAAAGAAACCGTAGTGGTGACGGGTTTTCGCTACGAACTTGCACAGGATATGGCACGATGTGCGCACATTTTCTCGATTCACGTTTTCCCAATTGAAAATCCGTTAATAGCACCTCCTAAAACACATCACACTGCATTAAATTAAAATGGTAGTTCAAATTTTTTAGCATTATTATTCTGTTGCTAAATCGCTCATATCACAGGCAAATAATGCTTAAAAATTGAATCATACTTGTGTTACGTTATGTTAGGGTGCAAGATAATTTCATAACAGTAAAGTAATGCGAGTATACAAACATATAGACGTCACCCATAAGGCAGGCGAGATCATGAAAAGAAAAATTCTTGCAACAGTAGCTGGAATTACGATCGGCATGGACTCAATGCAAATTACTCACTTGAGCACGTCTCGAGCGTGAGCGGCAGTCGCCAGATCTTCGTGAAACTAGAGACTGAAAACACATCCAACGATGTACAGGTCACATTTAACGCCGTATTCAAAGCAACCCGCTTGGCTTGGGATCCGTGGTGGACGATCGTCAATGAAAAAGACCTTCCTTTGGTTTCTAACTGGGAAGTTGTGGTCAAGGGTACAACTCTTAACCCTTGGGTGGAGAACAACGTGAGCTGAAGGGTCCCACCTGTTCCGAACCAACTAATTGAGGGACTGATGTTTGTGAAAATGACTGACACTCCATCTTCACAAACACCAGTCCTTCGCTTCGTACCAAATCCAATAAGGGAATCAAGAATCTACACAGCGATTGGCAATACAAAACCTTAGGAAACGTGGGCAAACACACGATACTCAGGGTCCTTTTCCAAGGTTTTGTTCAGAAAAGAAGAGGAAAATAAACGATTAGAACGTATTGAAAGGTACTCACATGGATATCACCCAATGGCTTAGCCAGCTCTCCGATCCAGCCGCATTGATCCAAAGTTTTGGAACCTATGCCTTGCTCGGAGTAGCGATCATTATTTTCATCGAATCAGGTGTACTCTTTCCGTTCCTTCCCGGCGATTCCCTTCTGGTGACTGCCGCAGTCCTTCATTCCGCGATGGGATTTTCTATCTGGCAGATCTTGGCAGTAGCCTGTGTAGCTGCTATTGCGGGCGACCAAGTGGGATTCTGGTTAGGTAGGCGCTTCGGACGGCGTCTCTTCTCCCCCAACGCTAAGATCCTTCGAACTGATCGACCCGAACAAGCAGAAGCTTTCTTCGCACGCCATGGTTCTATTGCTCTTGTGCTTGGGCGTTTTGTTCCAATCGTACGAACTTACGTGCCGCTCGGCGCTGGCATTTCAAACATGCACTACCGGCATTTCATTTTCTGGAACGTTCTAGGCGCGATTAGCTGGGTAATCCTTATGCTCACAGTAGGTGTTGCCCTCGGTCAAATACCAGGCATCACTCACTCAATCGATCTCATCATGATTATTATCGTGGGAATCTCCGTACTTCCCATCATCATCAGCTCCGTGAATAACCGGCGCAAAGCAAAGACCGCGAGCGCTGAAGTTGCCGGTGATGATCCAATTCCTGCCGAAGAATTGAAGACGACGGTCAACGCCTGATCCTCTAGTTGCAGTTTTCGTGTCCAAGAATGCTACTACAGGACTACAAAGAGCCCTTGTAAATGACTTTTAAAGAACTAGAATTACCAGCGGATATGTATTTTGAATGAGTTTGAATAACTAGTTCAATAATTGATCGGGTACCAGACATAGTTTCGATCTGCGATTGATATTGCGAACACAATCTCTAGTTGGGAGTTTTTATGGGCATCATTGATTGGATAAGTCAGCTTTCCGATCCCACAACTCTCATTCAAAATTTTGGCACCTACGCTCTATTGGGTGTAGCTATCATCATCTTCATCGAATCGGGAGTATTATTCCCTTTTCTTCCAGGTGACTCGCTGCTCATCACGCTTGCCGTTCTTCACCAAGCAATTGGTTTACCTCTTTGGCAGGTCATCCTAGTTTCTTGTATTGCCGCCATTGCTGGTGACCAAGTGGGATTCTGGTTAGGTAGGCGCTTCGGACGGCGTCTCTTCTCCCCCGATGCCCGAGTACTTAAAATCGAGAGGCTTCAACAAGCAGAAGATTTCTTCGCAAAATACGGTTCTTGGGCGCTGGTACTTGGACGATTCTTGGCATTTGTGCGAACCTATGTACCACTCGGCGCAGGCATCTCCCGAATGAAGTATCGCCACTTCTTCTTCTGGAACGTAACAGGTGCAATTAGCTGGGTTGTTTCAATGACGATGGTTGGTGCACTGCTAGGTCAAATTCCAGGCGTTGCCCACTCAATTGATCTAATCATGATTATTTTCGTTACGGTTACGGGAATCCCTGTAATCGTTGCAATCTTCAAAAAGCAAAAGGTTAAGCCACAAGAATCCATATTAGAACAGTCCACAGAAGTAGCTGAAACGAGGCAAGATAGCGGAAACACCAGCTACGCAGATTCTGCCAACCGCCTTGAGTGTTCGATCACGACTAACGACACTGCTCAGCTAGTACAAGTCGCGGCAACTCCACAAACTGGACATACCTATCGCGAGCAATAGGTAAATTTAATAAATAACTCGCAACCCGGGCACCGACGACGGTGGCAATAGTAGCATTGAGACGTGCTTCGGTTTCCTGTAAACGAAGTGGCATTTCCTCGAGCATGCGCAAGCCAACCGATGAATAACGCCCGAACAATGTGTCAATATCAGAGCGGTCAAAGACGCACATTCGAGTTCCTTCTAGGGTCACCGCTGAATATTTTGCACGTACTCGCGTTAAAATGCGTGCCCACCCACAAATTTTCCTGGTCTTAGTACACGAATGATCTGTTCGTGACCATCGGAATTCGCCCTTACCAACTTAATGTGACCAGAAGGACTTACTGCCAACTAGTCAGAAGAATGGCGGTACCGCGTAGGCTCATATAGAGTTTTGCGCTTCATCCACGACGCACGATCTTAAACGCAGTCTTTTCAATCGGTCGCTGCAACGCAGTATATTCAAGTTACTATCACCCAGTTTTCCTAAAATTACTCGTTCGTCTTAGCCTTCCACTCTCTTAGACTCGTCAAGTTCAGGCAAAATATTCTCTGCCCAAAACTTCCGCACACTTGCACGCAAGGATTCCAAATCGGCGTCGTTCATTAATACAAATGTAGCCACTTCCTCACGCACTTCGTCCGTGACTCGAGCTTCCAAGCGTGACCACGCTTCCTCACGGTTAATCCCTTTCTCCTCCATAAGTCTTTCGACTCGCTGTTCAACAGGAGCAGAAACGGCGATAACATGTGTAAATCTCGATGTCGAATCAGATTCAACAAGCAGAGGAACGTCAACTACGACTACGGCATCTTCCCCTGCTGCGCGAGCAAGTTCTTCAATTCGCCCGGTAACACGCGGATGCAAGATCGCTTCCAAACGCTCACGTGCCACAAATGAGCTAAACACAAGATGCCCAAGTTCACTGCGATTCAACGTTCCATCAGAAGAAATAACGTCAGAGCCAAAAACATCTTCGATTTCGCGGCGTACATCATCATCCGTTTCAAGGACATAACTATTTACTTGGTCTGCATTGATAAGTGTTGCACCCAACCGTGCAAATTCATCAGCAACGATTGAGGTACCTGAGGCAGCTCCACCGGTAACAGCGATGCTTAGTTTCGGCATACCTTCTTCGGCTTCTTTCACCGCTCTAGTGTTAGGCGTGTGTGTTTCGAACTCAGGTTTCGTATCAGGATCAAATTCAGGGCTGACGACGAACTCTTCCACACTCAGCTCAGGATCCTCCACCCTACGCTCATATTCTTCCGCCGGAAGGACCTGCTTCCACTGGCGTGTACGCATTGGCTTTGCGGCACCAGCATCCTCGCGCAAAGCTTGGATGACCATCAGCATTTGTACAAAGGTCATAATCATCACTGGGAAACCAATTACAATGATTACTTCTTGAAGTGCGCTTAGACCATTCTCCCCTGATGTGAGGATAATTGATCCACAAACAGCAGCAACAGAAAGCGTCCAGAACACGCGCTGACGCCTAGGTGCGGCATCTTCATAGCCGTTTGCCATCGCGTCAATTACTAGCGCTCCAGAATCTATAGATGTGATGAAGAAAAGCACAATTACAACCAGAGCAAGCACCGCAGTTAGAGAGTAAAGCGGAAAACCTTGCAAAAACTGGAATAGTGCCGCCTGAACGTTTCCTTCAGTCACGATTTTCTCAGTTAGGTCACCAGCTGTATTCACCGCAGAAGCCGTTGCTCGATCTTGCGTAAATGCGTTCCAACCATAAATACCGATCCAAATAATGACGAAAATGGAAGGAACACCAAGGGCACTAAATACAAACTCGCGAATAGTTCGACCTTTTGAAATTTTTGCCACGAACATGCCCACGAATGGCGCCCATGTTGCCGTCCAAGCCCAATAGAACACCGTCCAGGTACCAGACCATTCACCGTCATGGGTTACGTCATTAAAGAAGGAAAGAACTGGTAGATCGCGGATATATGCTCCAGCAGATTCAACTATGGCACGCATCGTGTTTGACGTTGAACCAAAAACGAGTACAAACACCAATACCACACAGGCTAAAACAATGTTGATGTAGGAAAGTCGCTTGACTCCTTTATCCATTCCCGCGAGCACTGAGCCAAGTCCAACTGCGGTAATTACCAATACGATCAGAGTTTGAGCCCAGCTAGAAACCTCAATACCAAATACATAGTTAGCACCGGAGTTGATCTGCAGTGCACCCAAACCAACAGATACGGAAAGGCCGAAAACGGTTGCGGCAATGGCCAAGACGTCGATTGCTTTTCCAATTGGACCATGGATTCCATCGCCCAAAAGAGGCTGGAAAGCCGATGAAACCCTGGGAGGAAGACGACGCTTATATGTAAAGTACCCAAAAGCAAGACCAGGGACGATAAGTATCGCCCACATATGAATCGCAAAATGGAAATTTGCGATAGAAAGCGCTTGGCTAGCAGCTTGATCAGTAAAAGGTTCTGTACCACCGAGAGGCGGGTTCGCATAGTGATTGATAGGTTCTGCAATCCCCCAGAACATGAGAACTGCTCCGACACCGGCGGCGAAAAGCATTCCAAACCAAGCGATACCAGAGTATTCTGGCACGGCGTCGTCGTCGCCAAGTTTGACATTCCCATAGCGAGAAAGCGCCAGTACAACAGAAAAAATGACCAGTAGCGTCACTGAAAGAGTGAAGAACCAGCTCAAATCGAAGCGAAGGAAAGTTGCGGCTCTTCCGAAAAAGGTTTGGACAACGCCAGGGAAAATACTCATCGCAAGCGTAAAGATGATGATTATCCCCGCGGCACTAAAGAAAATTGCAGGTGAGGTTCGGAGGCCAAAGCGGTCTGCCAATTTATTCATAATAATGGGCTTGGTTGAACCAAAAGCACTCCGACGACAGCCCAAGATCGGCAGAACACTCATGCGTCCCAGATAAGACGCCTTTAGGTTTACAAACGCGTTCACTTTCTCAAACGTATTCACCTTAACGAAGGAAAATTTGAGAGAACAACTTTTGTTGCTATTGGAGAAATAATTGTTCTTAGACTAAAGTTCACGGTTATTAGGGAATATGAACACAAGTTTTTGTATAGCGGAGTCGAATAATGCCACTTAACGAAGAATTGTATCTACGTCGTGCAACCGAAGCAGACCGTACATACCTCTATCGATTGAATTTCCTGACAGAAACCTTCGGTGATGAACACGGTGCTCTCGACGATGATTTCGATGAATGGGCAGACTACTACGTGCAAGATTGGGTCCCTGAACATGGCGGAATTATCGCATGGATCGGAAACACCCCAGCTGGTGGGATTTGGATGCGTTGGGGAGACGACGAACGCCACGGTTTTGGTCACGCACAAAAGGGAATTCCCGAAGTAGCACTTGCCGTAGAAGGTAGGTACAAGGGGCGCGGAATTGGAACAAAACTCTTAACCGCAGCAATCAAGCTTGCGAATGAGATCGGAGCTCCGGGTGTTTCCCTTTCTGTAGATCCAAAAAATAACCGTGCTCGGAGGCTTTATGAACGTTTAGGGTTTAAACACACGGGTAAAACGAACCATGGTCACTCGATTATGATTCGGGATACTACTGAAAATAGCTAGCTAAATATAGTGCCAGACATAGAAAAACAAGCTATAGCGAAACAGCTTCGACGCGGTCTAGTACGCTGTGCCGAGACTTTTGTAATGCTCCCAAGGATTCATTGGCTAAATCGAATTCAAACGTTGCTACGGCATCTACCAGGGAACGCACGGCAGGATTATCCGCTTTCCAGCTCTGGGCATCAGTAAGCATAAGCTCGAAAGTACAACGGCGATGGATCTGAGTCAGACGCTCCGAGCCACAGCTTTTTACTAAGGTGTGGAGGACTTGATTGGCACTTTCAGTAATGGAACGCCTTAAAGGCCGCGGATCGACTTCGTTGTGGAAAGCAATTTCCAGAGCTAAGCTTTCGCAGGTTTCGAGAAGAGCGATAATTTCCCGCAAATCCTGTGAGGATATCTGGGGTACCTGCGGAGGTAAATGAGGCTTGCGGATTAACAAACCGTCGGCAACAAGCAAGTCAACTGCAGTGCGCGCCGTCGGACGCGAAACATCATATTCCGTTGCCAATGATGCTTCCGCTAACTGTGTACCAGGACGAATGGTACCTGAAATGATACGGTCACGTAGGTGACTCGCAAGTTCGTCGGCAATACGTGGTACACCGTTCATGGTTCCTCCTCATTTCTTCTCCAATTGTAATACAACTACGCTAAAGTTCTATACAGGGATAGCTGAAAATCTATTTAGTTCTGCGACTGTTAGGGAGAAAGTTGGACGACCTTTTCTCGCCGCGCAAACGGCATACGTATGGTGATTATTTACATACTAGGTTTCGCGTTTTTCTTGTTGCATACATTGGCTATGCAGTTTGCTATCTTGTACGAAATAATTTCAAATTATCTCAAACATCTATTGCTGCTGAGCTCTCCATCAACGCAGTAACTATTGGCTCAATTCTGACCGTTTTCGCCATTACATATGGTGTTGGCAAACTATTTTTAGGTATTGCTGTAGATAAATCTTCAATGAAAATATGTTAGCTATATCGTTAGCATCTTCAGGTGGAATTTGTTTGTTACTGCCACTAGCTCCAAACGCGCTAATACTCGGTGGGCTGATGGGTCTACTCGGGATTGTTCAAGGCGCTAGCTCACCTTCCTCGCTTGCCATGATTGGTTGCTGGTATCCGAACCGCGAGCGCGGAATGTATGTGGCTATCTGGAACACGTCCCAAAACGTTGGAGCATCGTTTCTTGCATTTGGCGCCAGTGCATTGTTATCGCATACCGAATATTGGCAACTGGTTTTTTGGATTCCCGCACTTTTAGCATTCGTGTGCGCTTGGTACGTCTACACTTCTTCCGCTGATCGCCCCTGGCAAGAAGGCTACCCTACCCTCCAAGAAATCTATGGACGCGCCGGCGTTCCTCATTCTGACGTATCGCGCGAAGACTCTTATTGGCGTTTGTTGTGGAGTGCGTTGACTTCTACTCCAGTACTGTGGCTGCTTATTGTCCTTAATGGTTTACTCTACTTCGTTCGATTTGGAGTGATTAACTGGATGCCACATTTCCTTGCTAATGAAAAACCGTTCATCCTCAGCCACGCCAACCAAACAATCGCCTGGTTGGAGATCGGAGCGATCCCTGCCGTCCTTTTCTTTGCTTACCTCGCGTATCATTTTCCTGCTTCGATGACGACGATCGGTGCGCTCTCGATGTTCTTTTTGGCGCTCGCTCTGCTTTTTTATCAGGGTGCGATGACGGAGAATTCCTTGCAGTGGTCCGCCCTTGTTATCGGAGCGTTTGTTTATGCGCCTCAGGTTGTGGTTAACGTGTTGACTCTTAACCTTATTCCGCAGCGTATGGCTGGTGCAGCAGTAGGTATTGTTGGACTTTCTGGCTACTTAATAGGCGAAGTTGCCGCAAATCTAGTACTGCCTCGCATTGCACTTATTGCCGACTGGCAAACTTCCCACACTCTGTTGGTTCTGATGACCGCAGTTGCAGGTGTTGTTTATGCATATTTGCGTCCTTTTGAAAAACGAGCGGTTGTCCTTCAGAACGACGAACAGTAATAAGTTGGGGTGGGTTAAGCTTAACCCACCCCAACTTTGAGTGCCTGGAAGGCGTTGAGCAATTATGCCTGAAGTACTCGCTGTTCTTGCTTTGCAAGTGAGAGGTA
Source organism: Arcanobacterium ihumii (assembly GCF_900604515.1). Taxonomy (GTDB): domain Bacteria; phylum Actinomycetota; class Actinomycetes; order Actinomycetales; family Actinomycetaceae; genus Arcanobacterium_A; species Arcanobacterium_A ihumii. The sequence continues at coordinate 184,218 of NZ_UWOS01000001.1, forward strand.
GAGCAGAGCGGCTACCGCTGCAGTTGATGCAAGGAAGATGAAAGAAACATTCCAGGAGAAGGTTTCTGCCAAAATCGGCATAACTAGATTTGCACACAGTTCGCCAACGATATAACCAAACAAACCAACGAATCCGACAGCGGTTCCTGATGCTTCAAGTGGCACGAAGTTCAAAGTCAAGATATTGACGATGAGCTGCGGCCCGTAGATAAGCGCTCCCATTAAGCCGGAGAGAATCAGGAGCGTCGTATAATCGGTGTTGGTACGGTAGGTGAAGACGAGCAAACCAAGAACTAGTAGTCCAATACCACCCACCAGAGACTGCCGGTTAGGAAGCTTAATTGCTACCCATGCAAAGAAGAAGGAACCTGGAATAGCTACCCATTCAAGTACTGAGAAAGCATATACGTACTGAGCTTCGGTGAAACCCATTTCAGTTCCAAGGAAAGCAGGCATCCAGTTTGTGATTCCGAATCGTAGGAAGTAAAGAATTGCGTTGATCAAACCAATCGTCAAGATGATGCGTGAAGAGAAAACGTACTTCCACATGATTTGCCAAGCGGTACCTTCAGGCTTAACTTCAGCCATCGGAACACCACTTTTACCGAAGATTTCACGCAGGCCGGGCAAGCCTTCTTCTTCTGGGCGATCCCCACCAAACTTCCAGAACACGAAAGAAAGCAAAAGAACAAAGATGCCTGGTAGCACGAATGAGTACTGAATTGGAGAAGCAATACCTGAGGTCATAACGAATCCAACAGTCATTGGAAGGAGTGCTCCACCCAGGTTTTGCGAGGAGTTCCAAGCAGCGATAGCTGCACCACGGGATTTATTAGGGAACCAGTTTGCAATCATTGATTGTGAACCCGGTGAGAGGAAGCCTTGGATTGATCCGAGCAGGAACATAAGAAATACGAGGAACCAAAGGTTGGAGTGGAAGAAACCCATGAGAATGCAGACTATTGAAGATGCGCCTAATGCTCCCGCGAACGCCTTGCGGATCGAAACTCGATCAACGATCATTCCCATGAAGAATTTTCCAAAGCCATAGGAGATCGTAAAGCAAGTGAGGATCCACCCCACTTGCGTAAGTGACCAGTCATTCTCAAGTCGAATCTGTTCTGAGGTTAGTTTGAAATTATTACGTACTAGATATGCGCAGGCGTAACCAAAGAAAGCAACTAAGAACACTATCCAGTGCCGGCGTAGGTACTTTGCAAATGTTTCTGGATGCTCAGCTTTAAATGCGCGTTCGTGGTGGATATCGTCGTGGATTTCGCCCATCGGAGGCAACCTTTCCTCTTCGAAAGTCTAAGAACAAAATTTATTGTATTACAATCATAAATCTTGTCACAAGACCTTTGGGCCTAGTTCGAATCTAAGCAGACAAATATACCGAATTCCCGATCCTCGCATTTCGCCATGACCACCTAATAATCCTCAGGAACTAGATCATACATATACATAACATTTAGCTTCTAAATGCAAGCGAGCCCGCTAATATCAAAATAACTATGCCAATAACGATGTCAATAATTTGCCACGCGCTCGGCTTCTTTACCAGCGGAGCAAGCGATCGCGCGCCGATACCCAAGATCAGAAACCAGCTAATCGAACCAAGCATGGCACCAAAAGCAAAGAACCAACGCCAGCCTCCATGCTGATTCGCCAATGCACCAATGAGACCAACGGTATCAAGATATACACCTGGATTAAGAAACGTAATGATCAAAGTTGTCATCACTGCCGATTTCAAAGTTTGCACACTCGTGCCCTCCTCAGCTTGCAGCGCACCTGGACGCATTGCCGACCTGAACGACTGAAATGCAAACCATAAAAGATACGTTGCGCCCATCCATCGTAAAATCTCAAGAACAACAGGCACTTTTTCAATGAGCGCACCTACGCCAGCAACACCAAGTGCCACGAGCAGGCAATCCGCAAATATACAAATAGCAAGGATGACGCCGATATGCTCACGTTTTATTCCCTGCCGGAGTATAAAAGCATTTTGCGGTCCTACGGCAAGAATTAATGACCACATGGCAAAAAGGCCAGCAATAAAGGTGGTGAACATAGAGGAAATATTATTGTTCACCACCTTTACTCACAACTGGACGGATACCGTCCACCAACTTATTAGAATAACCTTGTATTTTGGCACCTAAACGTTTTAGGCGAACAAATTGTCGATATTCGTTTTAAGCTCTGGGGTTAGTTGCTCTAGTGCATAAAGTGCACCTAGGTTCTCGTGTAGCTGAGATACCGACGACACCCCCAAGATTACCGTGGAAACGTGCGGGTTTGCGGCGATCCAAGCGAGAGCCAACTGAGCAGTTGTTACACCAAGATCACCCGCGATTTTTGCAAGCTCTCGAACCTGATCTGCACTAGAGGATGCAGCCTCGGTCAGGTAGTCGTGTCCCTTGAGAGTTGCACGCGAACCTTCGGGAACGCCGTCGAGGTATTTTCCGGTGAGAATACCACCAGCGAGCGGGCTCCACGTGGTAAGCCCCAACCCGACGTCGTTATAAAGGCGAGCGTATTCATTTTCTACACGGTCACGGTGAAGAAGATTGTATTGTGGTTGTTCCATAACCGGCTTGCGTAAACCGTACTTATCGGCAATCAGCCAAGCGGCACGAATCTCATCTGCGGACCACTCCGAGGTTCCCCAGTAAAGAGCCTTGCCTGAAGCAACAATGTCACTCATCGCCCACACTGTTTCTTCAATCGGAGTGTTTTTATCTGGACGATGGCAATAAAGGAGATCAACGAAATCGAGGCCAAGGCGTTCGAGCGAACCGTCAATACCCTGCATCAGGTATTTGCGATTGAGGGTGTTCTTCATATTCGGCATATCGCCGTTGATTCCCCAAAATAGCTTGGTGGAAATAACGTACTCGTGGCGCTTCCAACCGAGCTCTCGAATGGCTTCACCCATAATCTCCTCGGACTTACCACCGGCGTATACCTCAGCATTGTCGAAAAAGTTGACCCCGGCGTCAGCAGCTGCTTGCAACTGTTCCTTGGCGATACCCGTGTCTACAGAGCCACCAAAAGTGACCCACGATCCAAAAGAAAACTGCGAGACTTGAAGACCTGAAGAACCGAGACGATTATATGGCATTGAAGGTAATTGTTTATTCATAGATCCAAAATACCGCAAGGACGGTAATTCTGCGTCCTATTAGTATAGGACTAATAGATACTTACCTTTTCCGGCCTACTTGATAAGAATTAAAAGAACACGCATAAATACATCTGTTGGAGAGCACGCATGACCAAACAACCTACTTGGCAGAGTTTTATTGCCGCTGCAATCGGCAACGATTCTTCGATCGCGCTGGCGCGCGTTATTTTAGGTGAAGCACATTCGGATTGTGTTCCTGGTCTATCGGGCAAAAAGGCTACCAAGGCGCTCGAAATCTTACGTCCATATTTACAACATGATCCTGACGGAACGAAGCTGAGTTTAGACCGCGAAGCACTGCTTGGTCTTCTTAATTCTTCCCAAAACAAACAGACTGACGACGCATCCGCAGATATTTCCAAATTTGTTTCCAAAGACTTAAAGCTGAGAGAATTCCCTTCTCGACCAAAGGAACGCCACCTTGTTCTACAGTACTTTGCTACGCGACTATTCTCTCCGAGTGAGAACCTCCATGAGTCCCAGGTCAACGAGCGTTTGAAAGTCGTCACCGACGATTTCGTAGTTCTGCGTCGATACCTCGTCGACGCAGAACTACTTATACGAAAAGCTGATGGTAATTCTTACCAGCTCAACTTGCCTAACTAATAAAGCAATGCGTATTTATTTTGATTGTGCTATGCCGGCAATCCCTTAAGAGCTATGCCCGCGTAGAACTACGCCAACACCACAGGACTACAACCGCACCAGATACCAGAAACAAGATTCCCAACCGCATCAAACTGAAATCTTCGGAACCTGTATGAGCAAGATGTTCTCCAGCTACCGAGGCATTTGTCCCCTCTTTATCAGCACCCGATTGGGATCCTTGAGTTTGGTCAGAAGCCGAGGAAGTTGGGCTAACGAAGTCGATCTTGCTCGAATCCATTGGATTCTTCCAGATAGCTGTAAAGCTATGATCTCCTTGAACCACATAGCTTTCACCAGGCGTGTAATGGCTACCCTGCCAGTAGTCAAATACCATTCCGGGCTTGACTGGCGCCTCTGGGATTTGAATTGTATCGCCAACATTCGCAACGATCGTTCGTGGCGATGTCGATCCATCTGACCATGTACCACCGGAAGGACTAAACGTGATTGTTCCTTGCTCAGTAGGTACGCCAGAAACTATAAGAACCACCGAAGCGAAATCAGTCGCATCATCGAAGTTCACAGCTTTTACTTCAACCTTACTTCCTGGTTTTGCCTCTTGTGGAACAAGATACTTATATGTGCCTTCTGTGTTAAACGGACCAGTAAACGAAGTATGGGCGTATTTTCCACCAACATAAATTCGTGCTTTGCCCGTACCTTTGGCAAGACCATTAACCTTGATTGTATATTCTTTACCAGGATCAACAGTTGTCGACGAAGAACTGATTGAAATAGTTTTACCAACTGGCTGAGCTATTGGATCCCTTGAGGGATTTTCAATCGGATGAGTAGGAACAGTTGGTGTTTCGATCGGATCAGAGGGCTTTACTGGTTCCTCAATCGGTTTTGTTGGCGAAGTCCCATTAGTGTATGTAAAACCCTTTGAGATCACAATGGGCTGTGATTGGCGGACGCCATTCACGGTGTACTCTACAGTTACATCTACAACGCCTACTTCGTTACTCGGGATCGTAAGTTTCCATTTGCCTTCACCCAAACTAGTCACATCGGCATGACGCTTGCCAAAGTAAACATCATTGACAACGATTTCACCAGCAGTAGGCATCGTGACTTCATGGACATATGAAGAAGTATTTGATGGCTTTCCATCTCCAAACACTCCAAAAGTAGATGCACTGGCATCTCCCCAAGTAAAGGCTTTACCGTTAGTTGCCAGCGCTAGGCCATGATAGTTACCTACAGAAACTTTAGAGAAAGTGAGACCAGAGAGTTTTGGATCAGTAAGCTTTTCGGGAGTAGAAGACTGCCCACCCCAAGTATATAAATCACCAGAATCAGAAACTCCAGCGGACGTATTGAAACCTGCCGCAATCTGCTTGAATTTAACATTCGTGGATAGCTTGGTTAATTTGGTCGTATCCATGCTGGTACCGATGCCCAGCTGACCATTTGTATTCTTGCCCCATCCATAGACAGATCCATCACTGGCGAGTGCCAGAGTATAGTTCGAACCAGCAGAAACGGAGATGAATTTTACATCCGCCGGAGCTGTTACCGCTGCTGGTTTTAATACTTTTTCATCTTTAGTTTCGACACCGAGCAATCCCCCTGTATTGCGCCCCCAAGCATAAATCTTTCCTTCCTTGGTGACCGCCGCAGCATGTTCCGCTCCCGCATCAGAGCTAACAAAGCTAACTCCGTCAGGTGCTTCTACTGCTTCGAAGTGATTGTGATCCATCGGGCATGGACGCCCTTCTTCACATCCAATCCCGAGTTGCCCCCACTGGTTTTTACCCCAAGCAACAAGGTTTCCTACCTCATTTCGGACTAAGCTAAAGTCCTTCCCAGCGGACATATCCACCGGATTTGGCCAGCCTTCGTCGTCATCAAGCTCGACTTGAACAGCAGATGCCGATACCTCAGTGGAAATATCACCAAGGCTAATGGCTCGCTTCGTTTCGGTTCCGATTTGAATGGTACCCGCACTCATGGTTCCCCAAGCAAATAGGCTCTTTGAAATACCTAGTCCAAGCGAGTGATTTGATCCAGCAGCAACATGCGTGAACGTTGCATTGATGCCCTGTTTATGCTCAGCATCAATAAGCTGTGGAATAGTTGCAGTTGGAACAAAATAGGCATTGCCCGAATCTTGACCAACTTGTTTCTTGCTATTATAACCCCAAGCATAGACACGTCCGTCCGAAGCTACGGCGAGCGAGTGTTGATCACCAGCAGCGACGTCGGTAAAAGTAATCGACTTAGTCTTAGAAACGGTAAGAATAGCTTCCTGACCGCCAGAAACATCAGAACTTGTTTTGTCTAACGAGGCCGTAAGTTCATTCGCGGTTGAGCCGGAGGAATCCGGATTGGTTGGTGTATCAGTGGCTACTGCCTGTGCCATACCCATACTGGCAAAGCCAAAAGCAACAACAGCAGCCAAAAGATGGCACGCCGTAGGACGAACAGATTTCACTGTTTCCTCTTTCGTGTAATGAGAACAATTATCGAATTTAAGATACAGCGTTTTCGATTTAATTAACAATGATTCTCATTATTGAGAAGGAGTAAATAACCTCCACTTAATATTGATTTATAATGCATATACACAAACTGAAGTCCAACTTGGTCAAGATAATTGCCTAATATCTCACTATTTAAGCACCTTAAAACCACGCCAAACCAAGGGGGCAAAACCATTGACCCTAGATTTTCACATATTCATACAGGAGCCTGAATACGCATAGCGGCATTATTCAAAGCCCACCCTAGCACTGATCATTGAATATCCAACAAAACTGCGGATTTTCCCTTCAACATCAGCTTCATCACGAAGATGCTGTTCGAGCACCGCCTCGAGAGCAGAGGATCTTTCACCAATACTCTTCATTGAAAATGTGTGCGTTGGACTGCCTTGGCGATAAAGGCGCATACCCGCCTCCACAGATTCAAAATTCCATGACAAACGTTCATGACTTATGGTAATAGATTCGAAGTATGGAGCGAGGACGGAACGAGCATAGTTATCACTACCCCAGTTCATATGAAGTGCGCCCCCACCATCTGGAAACATAACAGTCATCATCCGACGGGTCATTTCGGCAAGGAAACCGTCGTCGTCCCACGCCGTCATGAATAGAATTCCTCCTGGTCGCAATATTCGTGCCCACTCAAGCGGTCCGACCTTCGGGTCACACAAAAAAGCCCCAAAGTTCGACGCAATAGCATCAACCGAATTATCTGGTAACCCAGTTTCCTCACCAGTAGCGTTTATCCATTCAACTTCATTACCAGTGCGCCGTAGTCCTGAGCAGCGCATCCGTTCAACTGGTTCTATAGCAAGCACGTGATAACCAAGGCCGCTTAGCGCAAGTGCAACATCACCATGCCCAGCACCGATGTCTACAACCGTGCTCGGGACAGCAAGCTTATCTTGAACCCGATGAGAAATCCTCTTAGCAATAGGGCGAAGCCGCTGGGCAGTGGGTTCATATTCAGCACTTGCCCATACCCGATTAATAGTTTCACGATCCATCAACGTCTCCATTCGTCATAACACGGTATTCGCCCATCTTTTCTAAAACCCTAAGCCTAAGATTTCATGAGAAATCTTCATGCGAAAGCCCACAAAAGTTTGTAACCTGATGAGAAAGAGGGGGCAGACCTTAACAGTGCAAGTCTGCCCCCTCCAACAAAAGCTATTTGCCCTTAGTGCATTAGCAGTTACGATTCATGCGACGGCGACCGAGCATGATTGCCACACCAGCTGCCGAAACAAGAGTTGCTAGTATAACCGCAACAGGCTCAGATGCACCCGTGGTCGCAAGGGAAGCCACATTAGCCTCTGGGGTCTTTGCCACCGCATCTGGCATATTAGAAACCGAAGCGTTCTTCACGCCCGTGGTCAGCGGTGTAGCCACCGTTGCATCAGCCGCCCTCGATACCGTAGCGTTAGATACTCCTGCAGCAGAAATAGCACTATGAACCGGTACACCCGCATTTGGCTTTGCAACATCCGAAATAGGAGCATCAGAAGGAACAGGAGCAACAGGGGCAGGAATGGACGGAGCCGCCTCCTTGGGGAATGTACCAACATGCCACGTGTATGTAGCCGTATTAGATACGACGAGTTCACCCGCCTTGTTCTTACCTGAGGCCTTTACCTTCATCGTATATTCACCAGGCTTTTCGAAGAGCCAGTTTGTATGTACATGCGTAGGATCGGGAACAGAAATGGAAGATCCCGACTTAAGATCAAGCTTTTTATCGGAAAGGACCGGGGTTAGCTCACCGAAGTTTTTGAAAGTGAACATCTGAACTCGACCAGGGCCCGATACTTCTTCGAACTGAATATCAATGTTGGAAAATTCAGGACGAACGTCGAAAGTTTCCCAACCTGGCCAAAGACTGCCACCGGGCCATTCTTGTCCATTCTTCTGAGGATCTGGCAAGAAGTATCCAGATGGAAGGACACCCTTATTTGCAAGGACAGAGAGATCTTCCCGCATAGCATCAGTAACCTTCAGAACAACATTCTCTGGGGTCCGGATCGTACCTAGCGCACTAACATCCTCTTTTATGTTTAGGGCAAGCTTACCCTCCTTTGCCTGAACATTGAAGATGTCCGCATGCCCACGGTCGAGAATCGCTCGACCTTCGGAATCAGTTTCGAGCGTTGCCGTGGCACGACCATCACTCGCTGGTTTGTTAGTTGTGTCTGAATTCCCAGGTGTGGTGGTAACATTTTCCGACATTGACGACTCAGCGCCATTGTTCACCGCATCTTCAGAATGCGGACTGGCAGCATGAGGCTGTTCGCCACTTGGAGTGCTGGGATTTGTAGCTTTCTCTCCGCAGGTACCGTCAAGATCAGACTTCTTAAATTCCCACTCATAAGTCTTAGTTTCAGAAATAAACTTCTGATTAGAAGCCTGCCCGAGTTTTTCATTCGGACTTTCAACTTCAGCAGTCACATCAAAACGGTAAACACCAGGTTTAGTGGCCATCCACTTGGAGTGGTGATGCCCAAGAGTCATTTCCCAAATAGCCCCATCAACGATAGGAAATTGCTTATTAGCAAGTTCAGGAACAACTTCTCCAGTGTATCTCACATAATAAGGAATAAGTTTTCCACCATCGGGACCTTGTACATTGGAAAACTTAATTCGAGTTCCACTATCAGAATAAGGACTTCCTGAGTCCTCTGGATCAGGGAACTTGAGGTATTTAGTATAACCAGGGTTGAGAACCTTCTTAGTGTCACCAACATCAAGATTATCACTCAGATATGCGCCGGTAACGTCCGGAATTATCTTTGCAAATTGCTCCTTCGTATTAGCGTCAAAGCATTTAAAAGATTCGGGAAGGCTAGTGAACTTAACCTTATTAGGATCTTGTACCATACCATGACCAGTTACATCTTCCTTCACGGCAAGATGAACATTTGTGTCATATTTACCGTTCTTATAAGACGTCTCCTCATCAAGGTTATAGACATAAAATGCGTCAATGTGTCCGCCCGTGTATTCAGTCCGGTCACTGACTGCATGTGCGCTTTGGGGCATGAGTGCAAGTAACGCAGTAGCCAACGCAACGGAGGCCGCCTTCGTTACAGGAGGTAAAAACCGTTTCATATACTTTCTCTTCGCTTTTAGTGGAATACTTTCACCGATCAACTATATTAGAATTGGGAATCATTATCAATAGTCAGCAATAACAGTCTCGGCAGCCATGGCTATACTCGATCGTATCCTCAATCCTTAAGCCCCACCGTTGTAATGACTCAAAATACACGGATCTGGCTATACACATGTGTATGCTTAGCAACCAGTTTAGTTATCATAGTCGCACGCATGCGGAAGGTTGTATCTCCCACAGATGCTCCGTGGGTATACGACGAAGTCCGGGGCGTTGCACGCGATCGTCTTGCAGCAGCGATCATCATTGGTGCGGCGCTGGGTATAGCCGGAGTGCTTTTGCGCACGGTTACATCAAACCCGCTCGCAGATCCTCAAATTACGGGCGTCAGTTCTGGCGCTGCGTTTGGTGCAGTAACCACTACGTTTATCACAGGTGTCACTCACGGAGCTTACATTCTTCCAGGCGCACTTACCGGTGGCACAATGGCTGCAGGGCTTACAATGTCGCTCAGCCTACGACGGAGTTCTCCAGATTGGCACGGAGCGAATGCAATTCAGCGTATGGTTTTGCTCGGACTTGCGGTCTCAGCTGTCTTTAGTGCGCTCACAGCCATTTTCCTTGTTCTAGATGAAGCTCAGCTAACCACAGTGTTGGCTTGGCTCAACGTACGCCTAGCGGGCGTACGTTGGCCAGACTTGGTCCCAGTCGCGCTAACAGTGCTTGTCGCCCTACCTAGTACCGCATATGCTGGGCGAGCTTTCGATGTTCTTGCGACAGGCGACGGAATCAGCCGATCAATCGAAGCTGATCCCACTAGGGTTCGGCAGTGGGCAATAGTGATTTCTGTAGTGCTGACCGCGACGTCGGTTGCGGTAGCTGGTCCAATCGGCTTTCTTAGATTACTTGCTGCTGTAGTTACTCAACATGTATGTGGGTCACGCCATAGACGCGCATTGCCGTTTGCGGCGCTCGTGGGGGCAACGATTTTATTGCTTGCCGATTCGGTAGGACAAATGCTGTGGGCTCCAGCTGAGACACCCGTCGGTATCCTTACAGGTATTGCAGGTACACCACTTTTGTTGTGGGGCATCCATCTTATTGGAGCACGACCAGAGGAAAACCCTGATGAGGGCACGATTTACACTATCAATGATGCTTGCAACAGTGCTGCTCTTCCTCGCGAGTGTGCTCGGCATGACAATCGGTGCCGTTCAACACTCGCTTTCCGACGTTATCACTGGAATCCTCGCCGGAGACAATATCTACTGGCGCTACCGCATGCCACGTATTGTGGTAAACATGCTAGCAGGCGTAGGTATGGCAGTTTCGGGAGCATTGCTTCAAGCTGCATTACGTAACCCGCTTGCGGCACCCGACACTCTCGGCATTACCGCAGGTGGTGGTTTCCTCGCAGCTGGTCGCGCTTTCACTGATCCCACACGTCTTGCTCTTACCGGTGTTGCCGTATCGGTTGGTCTTGCCTCACTCACCCAGCTCCTGCTCGTACGAGCGGCCCCCCCCGAAGCAGGAGCCGCTATGACGTGGCTTAAGGGCTCTCTGTACGCTCGAACAATGAACGACGCCGTCACAGTTGCACCCATCGTCCTTATCGGTTTTATTGTGACTTTGGTGTTCTCACTTCACTTAAATGCCCTAGTCTTATCAGACTCAACAATGAGAAGTATAGGAGTACCAGTTTCAGTGTTAAGGATCTGTGCGGTTATACTTGCGGCACTGTGTGGCTCGGCCGCCGCCTCTCCTTCCTTCCCCAGCAACCAACCGTCCCAGAGGGAATGGTGGTGCGTGAACTCATCACCTTCGGACGTTACCCATATACGGGAGCCTTTGCGTCCTTGACGAAGGATGACCACCGAGTGATCGAAGACGCCGCAGCGGCAACCCAAGTACTTGATTATCTTGATCGACCAGCAACCCAGCTCTCCGGTGGTCAGCGCCAACGCATGTGGATTGCCATGATTCTCGCCCAACAGAGTTCAATTATGCTACTCGATGAGCCAACCACCTTCCTCGATCCTGCCAACCAATTGTCCATTCTTGACCTAGTTACTGACTTAAATCGCGAAGGACGAACCATAGTCATGGTTGTACACGATATGGTACATGCGGCGAAATACTCCGACCACGTTGTTGTGATGAAGAACGGGGAAATCCTCAAAAGTGGTCCGACTGAGGAAACCCTCAACTCTGATCTGATTGAACGTGCCTTTGGTATTTCAACGATGATGGTCGCTGACCCCCAGACAGGTAGGAAGCTACCGCTCGCATACAGCGTTTGTCACTAGCTCTTCGGTCTTCCTATAACGCTCCTAGATCGATAACTTGCATTGTAATTGTGATTTGGTAGCCGAGAAATTTGCTCCTGATTTCCGCGTTGATTTTGCCTGCAATAAAGTACTAGAGATAGAGCATTAGGAATTGTTTCTCTCTGCTAGAAACGGTTTACCATCGTGCTTACTAACTTCGCTAAATTCTGCCGACAGAGAGCTCTTAAGGTCTCCGCAGGCAACTTGCTACGACGGTCCTGAAAAGTATTTCGAGGCAGAAAACCTAGAAGACGCGTTCAAAAATTTCATGAAAATGGAGGAACTGAACCTTCGCTCGTGTGAACAAGCGAGAGATTGAGGCCTAAATGAGGCATCTGATTTCATATCGCAGGAGCTTGTTACTTACGCAAGTGCTAACCTTACCACCCTGCCCTTGTTGGTCCAGAAGCGTCAACTTTCATGCACTCGTCCATGTCCCATTGCGATAAACACTAACGAAATCACCTTCACATCCGCGCAGGTAGAAGCCGAGTCGACGGTTCGTTGCAAGCATCTCCACGTTGTTTGTCGCATTCTCCGTATCGATATAGCGGAATCCTTTTTTCGCCAACGTGAGCGCATTCGCTGTTTTTGCCAGAGTCGATAGGTGGTGGCCACGAAAATCCTTAGCCACCCACGGCGATTGTTGCGCAGCCGCAGTAGAACCTTCTTTGAACTGAACTGCCGTATATGCTGCAAGTTTCGCGTCCTTCACGTGACGAACGACGACGGTAGAATGGCGCGTGCCCGACTCCCATGTACGGGTGTAAAAATCACGAGTTGCCTCTGTGGAGTAGGTGGGAATAGTTGCACCATCGGTTGAAGGGAAATCTTTGGCGAACTCGTTGCGCACATAGGCGATCTCTACCCAATCTAGATTTAGGTGGCGGCAACATGATCAAACCCAGCCACAGCCGCAAGATCCGCCGCGGCAGTGATCGTGTGGTGGTGTGGATAGGTGGTGTTGGACTGGACGCCCGTCACCATGGCTGCGTAGAGGGTCATGGGTTTCATAGGGCCACCTCCTCAAAGTGTTCGTCGATGTAGCGGATTGGGAGGTCGAGGGCGTGTGCCCACTGGATTTCGATGCGCATTCCGGTAGAGACGCGTGGGGTGTAGACCCACATGCCCTCGCAGTGGGAGAGCAGGATGCGGTTGAAGAACATCGCGAGCTCCCGCTCATCCGGATCCGTGTCATTCATGAACTGCGGGAACAACAGGTGCGGGGCGAGCGGGATCTTCTTCTCCCCCACCGCATGCGCGCAGATCTCCCTTGCGAGGGCCGTGTTGGCTTCGGTGTCGCCGGAATATGGTGAGCAGATGTAGACCAAGGGCCGGTATCCGAACTCGGCCCGCTGGGCTCTCTTGAGTGCTTGGTATGCGGTCAGGTCCGCATACCCTTCCTTGTTGCGGACTGCGATCCCCACGTCCGCCCACGCTGTCGATACCACGAGTGGCTCCTCTCTCGAGGGCTCAGTCGGTGGCACATACTCGCGCGCATCAGGCACGCAAGCAGGAGCCCTCTACCAAGAGGGCTCTGGGCAGACACGATTTATAACCCCACTCCATAGGGCAAGGCCCGGGTCCGCCGGAAATTCCTCAGGAGCGCATCTGCGGGTGGTGGGTCAGTCTTTGCGGTAGTAGTCGCATTCGAACCCGTCCGCGTCCAGCGGCAGCCCCTCGGCCCAGTCGGGGGTGGTGGCCATGAGGTCGCAGATGTCGTGGACGGTGGCGGTGCTGTTGTGTGGGTGGTCGATGATGACTTCGTCGTGGACGTGCATGACGATCTCGTGACCGGCGGTCTCGAGGGTGCGGATTGCGTGGGTGAGGATGTCGCGGGCGATGGCTTGGACGATGTTCTCCGTGAGCTTGCCGCCATAGGTTTCGAGCTGTGTCCATTTGCGGTTCGTACCCAGGCCCAGTAGGTGATGGAGGTGCCGCCGAACCGGTTCTCCCCCAGGCCGGGTTTCACGTACGCGAGGCGTCTACCCGAGGGCAGTTCGATGAACAGCATCCCCGCCTCAAAGGTGAAGCGCAGGTTGCGTAGTCTCACGGTGCGGCGGGTGGTGATGGCGGTGATGGCGGCCTGTTCGATGTCCGCCCAGAGCATGACGATCCTGGGGTTTGCGGCCCGCCACGCATCCACGATCGGCTTCAGCTCTGCCTCTTTGAGCCCCATGGCGAGGGCTCCCATCGCCGTGAGCGCTCCGACGGAGCCGCCGTAGCCGCAGGCGAGCACCGCGATCTTCCCTTTCTGGCGTAGCTCGGCGTTGGGACCGTGTTTATCGACCGGGACGCCGAACATGCGCGACGCGGTCTCGCAATAAAGGTCCTTCCCAGCTCTAAAGGCTTCGAGGGTGTGGTGTTCGTGTGCGAGCCAGGCGATGACGCGGGCTTCGATCGCGGAGAAGTCAGCCACGACAAACCGACGCCCCCGGCTCGGGATGAACGCGGTGCGCACGAGCTGGGAGAGCGTGTCAGCAACCGACGGGTAGAGCAACTCGAGGGCATCTGCGTCTCCGGTGTGGACAAGAGTGCGGGCGGTGTCGAGGTCGGGCAGATAGTTGCGGGGAAGGTTTTGGACTTGGATTAAGCGCCCGGCGAAGCGGCCGGTGCGTCCTGCCCCGTAGAACTGGATGAGGCCGCGCGCCCGCCCATCAGCCCCGGCAGCATGGTGCATCGCCTGGTACTTCTTCACGCTCGACTTCGATAGCTCTCCCCGCAGCTCAAGCACATCACGAACCGCCCCAGTAGCGGTCTCAAGCGCTGCAGCGACGTCGGTTTTGGCGAGTGAGTCCATGTTGCAGCCGTGTTCGTTGAGCCAGGTTTTGAGTTGGGCGGGCGAGTTCGGGTTCTCAAGCCCCGTTAGGGTGGTGGCGCGGGCGAGGAGTTTCTCGCGATGTTTCGTGTCGATGGTGATGGCGCTGTGGACGAGGGTGTGGTCGAGGAGGATGCCGCGGTCGTTGATGCGCTGATCCAGGGCGTAGTTCTCCCACTCCCCTGACGGGACCGGGTGCTTGGCGAGGCGGGTGTGGATGGCGGTTTCCACCTCCATATCTCGCGCGTTGTATGCCACGAATGCTTCCCACCCGGCAGGGTCCGACTCGGGCAGGTTCTGCTCACCATCTGCGTTGGGGGTGCAGAAGTGGCGGATGAGGGTGCGGCCGCGTGGGTCTTTCACGACCGGCAGGCTCAGGATCTTGGCGACGTCGTCAAGGGCGAGCGGTAGGCCGAGGTATGCGGACCACACCATCGTGCAGCGCCACTGCCCCGGATCCAAGAACACGCCTTCCTCAAGAAGGTCAGGGTGATGACGGTGAAGATAGGTGGTGAGGCAGATGCGTTCAAAGGCCGCATTGTGTGCCACTTTCACCACGCCGGGATCGACGAGCGCGGCCAGGATCTCGGCTGGTAGTGGTTCTCCGCGGGCGAGGTCGATAACGGTGGGTGGTTGGTGGTCGATGGAGTAGCCGAACAGCAACACCTCAAACTCTCGGTGAGCCGCGTACGGGTAGACGCCTGCTTTGGCGAGGTTCACCGGGGAGTATGTTTCGAGGTCGATCGCGAGATGACGCATGCCGGTCTGCTCCTTGACGGGGATAGGGGAAAGTGAAGGAGCCAACCAGGGGTGGCTGACTCCCTCACACGAGTCGCGGGTTAGTGGCCGAGTTCGTCCTTCAGACGCTCCAACCGCTCCTTCTCCTTTGCGAGGAGTTCATCGAGTTCCTTCCGACGACGCCGCTCCTCCCGCTTCTCTGTAATCCAGAAGACGCCCCAGGCGACGTAGAGCGGAAGGACGATGTAGAGCAGGTAGGCCCAGGTGATGGCTTGGAAGAATTCGTTATTCATGCCCCTGCTCCTTAGTTGAGGAAGTCGTCATCCGCGGTGAAGGCGGAGAAGTCGGATTCGGCGGAGACGCGTCCACCTCCAAGCGGTTCGCCGTCGCGGAGCTTTTGGATGTTGCCCAGGCCGCAGGCGATTCCACGGTTCCCGTTCGTATTGAACGCATAGAACGAGATGCTCACGCGGGCGTAGCATCCGGAGTAAACCTCGCTGGCGTCCAGGATCGGGTTAAGGGACGCGTCGACGACCTGGGGTGGAGTGGTGGAGTTCGCGTTGACGAAGAACGCGTCCGCATAGGCGTCATCGTCCTTCTCGAGATCCCCGTCCCGCAGTGGGAGTTTGAGGGCGGCCTTGTTGGGGCGCTTGCCGCCGAACTTCCCGACACCTTGCTCGATCGCGGCGTCGATCGCTGCTTCGATCTTCGCGATCGTCGCCGTATCGGACTTCGGGATGATCAAAGAGACCGAGTACTTGGGCTTGGAGCCGTTGATGGACTTGGGTTCGAAAATGTGCGCATACGACAGGCGCACCTCGCCAGTGATGACTCGAGTCGGATTATTGATTGACATGGTTGTCCTCATTTCTTGGTTTCGTTACTAACGGTGAATTCAGTTGCCGCGTCCCGTAGGTCGAGGGCGGCGCGTTTATCGGAGTCCGGCACGAGCACGGGTTTACCCGCCGGTTTGACCACGAGGTCTCCGAGGATCTCGGCGAACGTGGTCTTGCCGAGCTGCTTTTCCATCGCGGTGATGGTGCGCAGCTTCTTCTCGAAGATGTCGGTGACCCCCGCACCCTCAAGGGCGGCGATCACCTTCGCCTCGCTCGTGTACTTGCGCATCGAGCGTCCGGTCACGAGCTTGAACCCAGGCCACTGCTTGCCCTGGTTCACGGCAAGGGAAGTCGCGTACGCCTCCACATCCGAGGCCCACTTCGTGAGCTGTGGCAGCCGCGCCAACACCGCGGCGATCTCGGTGTCAGTGAGCTCGGCGGGTGGAGCAAACTCGCCCTTGGCAAGAGCAAGGTTTGCCGCCGCGCGGGCCCGGCAGGTGGGTGCGATCGCACAAAACTGACACCACGCCCCAGGACAAAAGCTCCCCTCACCCGTGGCGGCGAGTTCTGCTTTCGGTCGCACCACCTGTTCGGCCCATTCCTCGAGGTCGGCGACGCTGGTTTCCCAGGTGGTGACGTTCTCGCGGCGAGGCTGGAAGATATGCACGACGACAGTGGTGATGTCGTAGAGCATGTCGAAGGCGGCGATCGCACCAATCGCATACAGCTTGAGCTGCGGATTCTCCACGGCGTCGACGAGGACGCCTGCCCCGTATTTGAGGTCGATGACGTGGAGGGTGCCGTCGGCGACGATCACACAATCCCCCGTCCCAAACCCACCCGGAACGACGTGCGAGTAGTCGAGCCGCTGCTCAATACACACCAACGAATCCGACGTCCCCCGGCGGGTCTCAGCGAGAACCTGCTGGACATACGCGACATAGTCGTCGGTGTGCGTCTCCATTTCCTCGTCCTGCCAGTTGGAGACCGGTCTGGTGGTCGGGTGGAGGTGGAGTGCTCGGCGGAGCTTCCACTCGGCGAGTTCGTGTGCCGCGGTGCCCTGCTCGGCCGCAGCCGACGACACACCAGGCGTACCTCGGCTCGCAAGGACGGACGGTGTGCAGTTCAGCCACCTATGTGCACTCGATGCGCTCAAGAGCGCGTGATCACTCGGCATGTGCCACCGCCTGAGCCTCGGCCAGCAGCCACGCATACTTCGACGGGTCCACCGCCGAGAGCCTCATAGCACCAGCCTTTTCGATCAGCTCACGTGCCGTCGCGGTCTTGCCCTGTTTCGACAAGATCGCGAGAGCCTCACGAACCTGCTCCACACTCACCTCCACCGCCGGTGCCTGTGCTTCCTGCTGGTCGAGGTGGTCCTGGTAGGCGGCTTCCAGTCCGGGCTGGGCAAGTTGCGCCGCAGCGATCGGCCGTGCACCACTCATACCGGCGTGGCCTTCGATGCCTTCCCAGGCTGCTTGCTCGACCTCGCCCGCTAGGAGGGTGGCAAGTTCCGCGATCTGGTTGCAAGCGGCAATGATCTTGTTCGCTTCCGTGACGTTCACTCGCGCTCACCGCCCTGGATGGCGTCAGCGATCGCCATGAGATCATCAGACTGGTTTTCGACGATCGTGACCTCGTCGACGCTCGCGCCGGGGATCAGCACTGCGTACCGGTCGCTCGCACCGAAGATCCGACGCGCCAGCCGGTCACGAAGCCGCATCTCTCGGACCCGGAGCACCGAGTCCGTCTCGGGCCTCACCCGGACCTTAATGATGTGCCTCATCGACACTCCTTCCTCTTCACGCAGGACCGTCACGCCCGGATTGGCACGTCCCGCTACTGAGAGGGCTTTGAGGAGTGGTGCTTTATAACCGTTCATCGGAGCATCGCCTCCAACTTCGTGATGGCGCGCTTGAGGATCTTGGCGACCATGGGTTGTGAGACACCGAGCTGGGCAGCTACCTCCGCCTGAGTGAAGCCGTCGAGCTTCACGGCGACCAGGACGTCACGCTCACGCTCTTGGAGTGAGTTGATTGCGTCCCAGATCGCCAGCGCTCCGGTCCAGTCATCCGCGGGGTCTGCCAAAGCGGTCCGGCCAGCGAGGTAACCATCGGCGCTCAACTCGGACTCGATCACCGAAATCGGCTCGGTTTCATCCCTTGGCGTTGAGGCCTGGTAGGCAGTGTTACGGTGGTGGCGTTTCGCCTGGTTGTACTCGACTCGCCCGACCTCTCCGTCAAGGATGGTGCCCGGGTCACGCCGCTCCACCAGACCGGGGTCCTCGGCAGTCGCCAGGCGCTGCTCGAAGTCCCTCTCCACCATGACGGCTACCTCGTCGGCGCTCACCTCCACGGTGTAGTACTGGCAGGGGTATCGCTCGGTCGAGTTGTTGCGTTCGAACCGAAGCGTGAGCTCGCAGGTCTCGTTGTCGTTGTTGCGGTTGTTCGGATTTTCGGTATTTCGGTTTTTCATGTTCGCTCCTTCCCGCTGCTAAGCGGGGTTGGAGCGAGACCTGGAAGGGGTCAGACGACTTGTGGCTGCGAGACGAAGTGGTTGAGGCAAAAGGAAACGGGCCAGACCGTCACCGAAGTGAGGGTCTGACCCGTTGGCGCCCAACCGGGTCTCGCAATTACGGATGTCTGTTTACGACCACGGCCAGCTGATGCCGTGGAAGGTGAAGAAGAGTGCCGTCTTGCTGTGCACCGCGACACAACACCCTTATGAAGCCACTACTTGCGTGGCTTCGACCTGGCCTGCGCTAGCGCGGAGCCAGCGATCGACTTCGTTCGAGAGCTCGAGCGGCCGTCTCGGAGAGCAGCAGAAGCCTTCCTCGCCACGACTGGTGAGGTCTGCTTTCGGTTCTTCCTTGTCATCGTTTGTTCACCTCCTGCCTAAGTCGATTGGGGCTAACTTGGCGGCGGCGCCGCCTTGTCAGCAGGTTCTCGATCACTGACTTCCATCGGCACGTCCGGTCTCGTCCGGGGTCTTACCCTGCGGTAGACTTGGTAAAGGGATTCTTCACGTTCGCGTACCGATGTAGTCGTCGAGGACTTGTTTACAAGGTACGAATCGGCCCTACTCGAGCCGAGATGGAATGTGAGAGAACCCGTGAGACTTTGTGAGACTCTTGCATGGAGGGAGGTTGCGATGAAGTTTTTCGAGTTCGCTGAGGCGATGCGCCCATTGGTTCCGGGCAAGCTTTCGCGCGCCCCTTACCTACGGGAACTTATTTCGATGTTCACTACCGTGACCGAAAACGAGTGGGGCACGAGGAACGATCCGATCACGGTCGTATCGGATTCAACATTGGATTCAATGACGTCTCGCGACAACGCGTTTACGAAGAAGTTGGCTCAAGCCATTCATTCGCGGCTGCGCATCGACAATTTCATCGACGTGATTCAAGACCTCGACGATGCAGCAAAGATGCTGATCGTTCACAACTTGGAGCAATTCGGATTGGGAACCAAGATTGATCAACTAGCATTCGATGCCGCAAATGAACTAGTCAATATCTTGCACGAGAAGGCCAAGATCACCACTGACGATTCTGCGCTGCGACGAGAGATCCGTATTCACGCCGCTCTGGCGGCCTATCGGCAAGAGTTGCTGGTCCGGTCCAGAGGGTGTCAAGTGTGTGGCGCTTCTATGGTTACTGTGTCGAATGGGAAGTCCAAAGCCTCTCCGCAGATCGTCTTCCTTGATAGCGACACTCCCGAGCCATCTCGGGATGACTTTGCCGTGCTTTGTCTTCCCTGCGGCGAGAAGTACCGCCTCGCCCATACCAAGGATGACGTGGCCGCCCTTCAGTACAGTAACTCTCGCCTACTGACACAACAGCAGCTGGGTGACGACCTGGCACCTTTGGACTTAGACAAGAAACTTGTCGACTTACTTCAACGCATCAAGGCTCTGCCGCGGGCTCAGCGAACATTCGACCCGAATTACATCGTTGTTCCACTCGAGCAAAAACTCACCGATGACGGTCTACTCTCGCGCTGCAGCGATGCCATGGCCATCTACGAGCGCGTCATCCGACTAGAATCTCAAGCACTAGAAAGCACCGGTCAGTTCAGCTTCAACCGGATGAGAGCACAAATAAAGGCAGCTTGGTGGTCAATGATCGACGCCGACCTGACTGAAGCTGAGATTTTCTCAAGACTGGCCATGTGGATCGCGGACCAGACCGGAGGCGACCAGTATGCCTCAGAGGTGCTCGTTGCCTACATGATTCAAATCTGCGAGCTCTTCAACCCCGAGGATCTAACAGGTAAGGTCTTGGCCGCATGATTCGCCTCCCAAACAAGCTCTACACTTTCAAAGAATCCACCCTGGCCCTACTCCCACCTATCATGGCAACGCTTGAGATGGGCCTGATGCCTGTAGCGGAGTTGCGTGAAGAAGTTTGGCGCGACATTCCATCTGCCACCGACTTCATCGAAGCACTCTCTCTTCTACTCGCACTAAGAGAGCTCATACTCGATGAGGATAAAGGGACGGTAGAATATGCTCGTTAGACTTTGGTCACCCGCGTTCAAGATCGATGGTAACTCAAGGGAACCGATCGAGTTTCGTCCTGGCTTGAACCTGGTCGAAGGTGGAGCTGAAGCTGAGAATTCCATCGGGAAATCAACAGTTCTTGAAATCATTGACTTCGCATACGGTGGAAAGCGCTTTCTCTCATCCGATGCTGTTCGACTCCCACAAGCCGTCGGTCACCACCCGATCTATTTCACGATCCGTCTCAGCGGAGTCGACTTCCACTACTCACGAGACACCTCGCGCCCCGACCTGATCCAGCCTTATATCGACAAGAATTGGACTACTCCCGCTGGTGAAGCACTGGGTATCGATGAATATTTGAATCAGCTCCTCACCGCATATGGCTTGAACGAGCTAGGCACATCCTTTCGAGACCTTGTAGGACGTTTCTGCCGAGTCGATGTGTCGGAACTTTCCCTGCTTGACTACCCGCTAGCATCGGTGCCCCAGGAACCGGCGGCTAAGGGCGCAGCGGCACTACTTCGGCTGCTCAACGTGTACCAAGAGATCGAAAAGACCCAACGGGCACTAACAAAAGCTCAGGATGAAAAGAAGCTCCTGAACTCAATGGCCAAGTCGAAACTTAGCCGGTACATCAGCATCACCAAGAAGGCGGAGCGCCAAGAGGCCGAGGATCTCCTCCAGGCCGCACGAAACGAACTCGCACGACACAAGGTAAAAGTCGATTTAGAGCTGTTCGAAGAACGCGACAAGGCCGAAGCCGAACAACAGCAACTCCGTGCACAATTGCGGCCAATCGAAACGAGTATTAACGCATTTCGGGGACGCCTGGCCGCCGTCAACGCAACCCTAAACGGCGAATCGCGTATTACAACAGACGATCTTGAGCACTTCTACGAGTACTTCCCCAATGCCAACAAGGAACTCCTCGAGACCGTCGAGATGTACCATCACAAACTCGTTGGCATCTTGCGCGAGCAGTTGCTCGAACAACAGCAACTCTATGAGACCAGCATTGCCGCACTGCAAGCTCAGGCGTCGCGCGTGATAAGCAGCATCCACGCCCTTGGAGAGAGCGTCGAGCTGGATGATGAGATCTACCAAGAAAGTGGGGAGCTGGTAGCCACGATTCGCCAGTACGAGCAACAAATCGAGATGTTCGACAAGACTCAAGCCATCGAAGCGCGGCGGAAAGAACTCAAGGCAGAGCTTGAGCAGGCAATCCCCAGAAAGCTCAACTCACTTGCCGCAGCCATTAATGACGAGATGCGTGAGTTCAATCGTGCCCTGTACCCAGACACCAAACGGCTCCCGCCGATCTTGTCGTTCAAACTCGGCCGAAACGCGGTCACCTACGACTTCGATCACAACGGGGACACCGGTGCGGGCAACAAGTCCAAGAACCTCATACTTCTAGATCTGGCGATACTTCAATTGACGCCACTGCCGTTCCTCATTCACGACTCCGCACTCACTAAGCAAATCGCATTCGATCCCGTACGCAATCTGCTATCGCTGTACGAGGAGACCAGACATCTCGAGAGCCAGGCAGACGAGCCCAAACAGGTGTTCTACTCGTTTGATGCGGCTAAAGCATACGGCGAAACCGCCCTTGGATCTGTCGAGAATACTCGTGTGATCAAGCTCGGCGAAGGACCGCACGCACTCTATGGCTTTACTTGGAATGTTGAAAAGGAAGGCGCAAACAAATGAGCTACACCTTCAAGCCACTGTGGAAGCTTCTCATCGATAAGGAAATGACCCGCGAGCAACTACGCAAGAAGACCAATCTCTCCTCAGCTACGATGGCGAAACTTGCCAAAGATGGGAACGTAACAATCGAGGTCCTCGCCAGACTCTACCTTGAACTAGGTGTCCAGCTCACTGATATTTGCCGTATTGACGAAAAGAAGGGAAAAGCCAATGGCTAGAGATTTCAACGAAGCAACACGCGTTCAAATGCCTGCCCTTGTCCACTTGGCGCGACTTGGATACGTCTACGCTGGCAGATTCCACGAACGCGACGCAGGTATACACTTCGATGCCGACACCAACATTCTCATCGAAGTGTTCAAGAAACAGTTTGCCCTTCTTAATCCGGAACACACTGGGTCAGCGGAAGAAACCTTGCGCACCATACGACAGGAGCTAGACAATGACGACCTCGGCCGAAGCTTTTACGAACGACTTACCAGCGTCTCCCCTGTTCGGCTAATCGACTTTGACAATCCCGCAAACAACGACTTCCGATTCACCGCGGAATTCACGTGCAAGAACGGAGACGACAGCTTTCGTCCCGACATCACTCTTTTCGTAAACGGTCTACCCCTTGCTTTCATTGAGGTAAAGCGTCCCCACAACCAGGGTGGCATGGTGGCGGAGAGTGAGCGAATGAACCGTGGACGCTTCCCCAACAGAAAGTTCCGACGGTTCATCAACATTACACAGCTGATGATCTTCTCCAACAACATGGAGTACGACGCACAAGGAGGCATCACCCCAATCCAGGGAGTGTTCTACTGCACCTCCGCACGAGCGAAAACGAAGTTCTCAACCTTCCGCGAGGAAAACCCCCGCAATACATCCATTCCGCCGTACAATCAACACTACCCCTACCTTCCGGTCGATCCCGCCGTCGAAAAGCAGGTCCTTTCCGACTTCAACGCACAGGTTATCCACACCACCGTCGAATATCAGACAAACCTGGGCATTAACACGCCCACAAACAGGGTACTCACTTCGATGTGCTCGCCAGAACGGCTGCTGTTCCTAATCAGGTACGGTATCGCCTACGTTCGCATGGACAAAGAAGTCGACGGAAGGATCGAATCCACTGATCAAAAGCACATCATGCGCTACCAGCAGATGTTTGCCTCCCTAGCCATTCGCGAGAAACTCAAAGACGGAATCACCTCTGGCGTTATCTGGCACACACAAGGAAGCGGCAAGACTGCACTGTCGTACAACCTCAACGGTGTTCTCACTGATTACTTCGCTAACCAGAACAAGGTTGCCAAGTTCTACTTCATCGTCGATCGACTCGATCTACTAGAACAGGCAAGCCAAGAATTTGAAGCACGCGGGCTTTCTGTCAAAACTGCCAACTCCCGCGAAGAGCTCATGGAGCAGTTCCGCACCAACCAGTCACTTGAGGGGAATACTGGCAAACGGGAGATCACCGTCGTTAACATCCAGCGTTTTGCCGAAGACAAAGCTCGAGTGGATTTGTCTGGCTACGCGACCAACCTGCAACGCATCTTCATCATCGACGAAGCGCATCGTGGCTACAACCCAGTCGGCAGCTTCCTAGCAAATCTCTTTGAAGCAGACCCGAGCTCCATCAAGATCGCGCTCACGGGTACACCTTTATTGCGTGAGGAACGCGCTTCGTGGAAGATCTTCGGCGACTACTTGCATACCTACTACTACGACAAGTCGATTCAAGATGGCTACACCCTAAAAATCATTCGAGAAGACATCGAAACTACCTATCGTGAGCGGCTCTCTGAGATCTACGACTCCATCGAAAACCTCGTTCAAAAGAAAGACGTTCCAAAGAACGAGATCGTAGAACATGACAAGTACGTCAAGGAACTCCTCCACTACATCCTCAGCGACTTCACCAACTTCCGCATTATCCAAGGCGATGACACTCTAGGCGCGATGATCATTTGTGAGACCGCGGAGCAGGCTCGCAAGCTTTATGCCTACTTCGACGAAGTCCAGGCACAGTACAACGTCAGCTCATCACACCCGATCTCGCTCAAAGCAGGACTCATCCTCCATGATTTCCAAGACAAAGAAACCCGCACTCAAACGGTCACAAACTTCAAGAAGAACATGACCGTCGACGTCCTGATAGTGTTCAACATGCTCTTGACCGGCTTCGATGCACCCCGCCTCAAGCGCCTGTATCTCGGTCGTCGCCTCAAGGACCACAACCTGCTGCAGGCACTCACGCGAGTCAACCGACCCTACAAGGACCTGCGCTACGGTTTTGTCGTCGATTTCGCTGACATCAAGGCGAACTTCGAGGACACCAATCGCGCCTATCTCCACGAGCTCAACCGCTTCAACGACCCCGACGAAACAGGTGATGATTCAGGTCAGGACGCATTCGCCACCATCCTTGAAGACCCCGAAGAGCTGATCGAACGAGTCGAAACCGCACGTCAACACCTGTTCAACTACGACCTCGATAACGCCGAGGTATTCTCCAGTCAGATCTCTGTCATTGAGGATAAAACCGAGCTGATCGAACTGCGCAAGTCACTGCTATCAATCCGAGAATCATTCAATGTCGCCCGCACTTTTGGTGATGACGAGCTCAAGGCCGAGATGGATGCACTCAAGATTGACCGACTCCCTGAGCTGCTCTCTGAGGTCGAGCGCGCCATCATGATTTTCAATCAGAAGGAAGCCTTCCACAACTCTGATGAAACCTCCCGTGCCATCAATGAAGCCATGCAGGAAATCGAGTTCAACTTCCGTCTCAAAGACAGTGAAGAAATGCGCCTCGCCACTGGTGCTGAGCAAGAACTCCAAAGCAAGTGGCAACGCACAATTCAAGCTTTCACTGAGAACATCGATCAGGAAGACCCGAAAT
Source organism: Arcanobacterium ihumii (assembly GCF_900604515.1). GTDB lineage: Bacteria > Actinomycetota > Actinomycetes > Actinomycetales > Actinomycetaceae > Arcanobacterium_A > Arcanobacterium_A ihumii. The sequence continues at coordinate 209,488 of NZ_UWOS01000001.1, forward strand.
ACATCACGCTCAAAGACGCATTCATGCAGCGCTTTAAGGAGCGCGGGTTTGTGATTGACAGCTTCACAGACTTTGATGAGGAATCGCGTGCCCTCGATGAAGTATATAAGAAACTAGTCGAGCTTCAACGTCAGAACAACACTCTCCGAGCAAAGTACCGAGGAGACGCTAAATTCGTTCGAATCCACAAACGAATCCGTGAAGAGAACGAACGACGTAAAACTGTTGGGAAGGCTCCGATCGTGGCCGCATACGACGAGAAGATCCTGTCTTTCCTCGAAGCGATCAAGACCAACATCGATGATCGTGTCTATGACCGCAGCGACATCCTAAAGAAGGACGCCTACTTCGAGCAGACAGTCATGCAACAGCTCGCCACTGGGCTTAATGAACTTGGCTTTACCTCCGATAGGAGCGATCGTCAGTTCATGCAGCAGCGCATCGCACGCCAATATCTCGACCAGTACAACGCAACCTACCTAGCCGCATAAGCCGAAGGACACCAATGAACATTGAAATCAAACAACGCACAATCGACCTGATCGACGCACTCAAGTCGACGTGCCAGTCCTACGGGCTCGGCAATGACGGCAACGAATACAAGATCATCACCCAGGTATTCCTTTACAAGTTCTTGAATGACAAGTTCGGTTATGAGATCAAGAATTTGCGTTCAGCAATAGCTCAGGCAGAGAGCTGGGAGATTGCCTATTCGGCACTGAGCGAAATCGAACGTCTCGACCTACTCGATGAACTATCTCCCGACGTTCCTCGACTCCAACCGCATCATCTAATTTCGCATTTGTGGAACCAGCAGACAAAAGGCGACTTTGACCTTATTTTCGATTCCACAATGTTGGATATTGCCGATAAAAATGTTTCGATCTTCTCAACACAAACAATTGAGAAGACCAAAATCCCACTATTTGAAAAACTCACTGACTTCATTACGGATGAAGCACAGCGTGCACCCTTCGCACGTGCACTTGTCGACAAGCTTGTTAATTTTACTTTCGAAGAGGCTTTCGACGAGCACTACGATTTTTTTGCTGCAATTTTTGAATACCTAATCAAGGACTACAACACCGCCGGTGGCGGGAAGTATGCCGAGTATTATACGCCGCATGCTATCGCCACCATTATGGCTCGCCTCCTAGTCGGCGACGACTCGGACCTCCACAACATCGAGGTCTACGATCCCTCCGCTGGCACCGGTACCCTGCTCATGGCATTGAGTCACCAGATTGGCGAGGACAGATGCACAATCTTCGCACAAGACATCTCACAGCGAAGCAACAAGATGCTGAAGCTCAATCTGATTCTGAACGGTCTTGTGTCCTCATTGGATCACATCGTGCAGGGGGACACTCTACTTAGCCCGTACCACAAGACCGACGACGGGACGGGTATCAGACAATTCGACTTTGTAGTCTCAAACCCTCCTTTTAAGATGGATTTCTCGGATACCCGTGAAGGACTAGCTGCGATGCCAGCTCGCTTTTGGGGAGGGATACCAAAGGTTCCGAACAAGAAGAAGGAGTCGATGGCGATCTACACCCTCTTCATTCAACATGTCATCAATTCGTTGAAATCGACCGGAAGAGGAGCAATCGTCGTTCCCACTGGTTTCCTATCCGCCAAGACGGGCGTTGAGAGGACCGTGCTCAAACACTTGGTAGACGAGCGCATTGTGAGCGGCGCAGTAAGTATGCCAGCTAACGTATTCGCTAACACCGGTACAAATGTTTCCGTTTTATTCTTTGATAATTCACGCACAAACGATGACATCGTGTTAGTCGACGCCTCAAGTCTTGGTGAAGAATACAAGGAAAACAACAACAAGAAGAGGCGTTTACGCCCCGAGGAGATTGAACGGATAGTCGACGCGTTTAGGCGACGCGAAGCAATCGACGATTTTTCAGTCACCGTCACATACGAGGCCGTGGTTGAAAAGAAGTACACCCTAGCCCCGGGTCAATTCTTTGACGTCAAGGTACAGCACCTCGACCTTACGCAAGAAGAGTTCTCTTCTAGAATGGCGGAGTTTGAATCGACCCTCGGCCAATTGTTTCAAGAGAGCGCTGATATCCGTAAAGATCTTCTCGACCGATTGGAAATGGTGAAATATGAATAGGAGTGGCATTCACATTGAGCGGTTGGACGAACTTGTCGCAGATGTTATCGACTGCCCACATTCGACACCAAATTGGACTCCCGACGGAAAACGTGTAGTTCGGAACTTCAATCTTAAAGATGGCAATTTGGACTTCTCAGATGGGTACTTCGTCGACGAATCGACCTATCTCGAAAGGGTACGCCGAGCCCTACCGGAACCCTACGACATCATAATCTCCAGGGAGGCGCCAATCGGGACTGTAGGGATTGTTCCGCCCGGCTTGGAGTGCTGTCTCGGGCAGAGACTGGTGCTATTAAAGACCAATCCAGAGAGATGTAGCGCAAAGTACCTTGTGTTTGCGCTTATGTCGGAATATGCAAAGACTCAATTTCGTCGAGCAAACGCTACAGGATCGATAGCTAGCAACCTCACAATACCTGCACTCCGCGATATCAAAGTTCCGATTGTTGAGAATTGTGAGTCTGTCGGCGAGCTGCTTTGGAGCATTAACAGCGCGATACAGCTAAACAGCAAGATCATCGAAACTACTCAGGCCATGATGTCGACCATTTACAACTATTGGTTTGTGCAGTTTGACTTCCCAGACGATCGAGGTAGGCCGTACCGCACTTCCGGGGGGAAAATGGTGTGGAACGAGACCTTGAATCGAGAAATCCCTTACGGATGGACCGCCATACAACTTCAAGACATTCTTCGAAAAAATTCTAGAACATTGATTAATAAGTCAAGTCAGCCAACAATCGATCTGAGTGTCATGCCTTCTAGGTCGATTGGGCTTAGCACCCTCAACTCCAGCGATGAATTTTCCAGCAATCTATTTGGAATGCATGAAGGCGACATTCTTTTCGGGGGAATCAGGCCATATTTGAAAAAGGCAGGGATAGCGCCGTGCAATGGTGCAGTCGCTGGAACCGTTCGCTCATTCTCGGTACGCCGACCGGAGGATTACAATTTCGCAATGTGCACGTTTGCCAGTGATTCAATGTTTGACTTCGCGATGCGAGTTTCAACCGGAACGCGCATGCCTACGGTCTCATCTGACGCTCTCCTAAGCCGGTGGGTGCCATATGACGAAAGAACCGTTGCCAAATTTGGCATGCTAAACCTTAAGGACACAGTTATCTCAAGCGTCAAGGAGATTTTGCAGCTCAAGAATTTGCGAGATTGGCTACTTCAGGGTTTCATGAGTGGTCAGGCAAAGCTTTCGGAACTCCCAGAAACAACAAGCTGAGTATGCGTTTTACAGTCCAAGGCGTTGTGGGTTTGAACAAGAAGGCGTTTAGAAGCGCAAACTTTCAGCGGTAATGCTTCTGTATATTTTGACGATTAGTGCCAACGATTTAACGCCTAGATGTACAATTTGACAGCATCGAGCGTACCGTCCCGTTTACGACGACCCCTCCTCGACTTTGCCTCGGAAGATGCAAGTTAGCGCCGTGATCGCACCCGCCTCCTACCACACAGAACCCCCCCCCGAACCCCGCGCTTTACCTGGTAAAACGCGGAACCCGAGGGGTTCTGTCTGCTCTCACAACCTTGTATCCAAAGTTGAGTAGCAATGGTGGAGATGCAGGGAATTGAACCCTGGTCCGATAGTGCAAAACCCAAGTCTTCTCCGGGTGCAGTTTGCTAAACGTTGTTTTTGGCTCCAGCACTCACGCAAACAAGTCGCTGACGAACCTAGTTAGCTAAATGTGTTTTACCAACCACTAACGAGCTGGCAAAACAGTGGCTTTCAAAAACGACGCCACGAATCTAACGCGAAAGCAACGTTAGTGTGACGGACTTAGGCGCTCGCTCAGGCGGCGAGGGCGAAGTCAGAATGCTGCTTGTTGGCAACTAATTTTTTGCAGAGAATCGTTAAAGAGATGACTCTACATCCTCTACCCGCTTCCCTTCGGCAGTCACTACCGTCGAAACCGATCATCCCCATATTTAGTTTTCAAACCGCACCAACTCAATCCAGTCTATTCAAACCGAATCAAAAGGTGCGAAACTATTTGTCTAGGATACATTCCTTCAAAGAAAAAATCTAGCGCCATGATCACCAGCGTATTTGTTACCTATCGCAACCCCAAACCCATCACAACGCCGGCGTTCTCACGAAGCATCATAATCCAGCAATTACCGCCTTGCACGCCGAGCATCGGACATTGCACGTTCAGCTTCACGTTGATCCTGCCTGCGTTTAAGTGTTTCGCGCTTATCCCATTCTTGCTTGCCGCGAGCCAGCGCAATCTCAACCTTGGCACGCCCACCAATAAAGTACAGCTCAAGTGGCACAACGGTAGTTCCCTTATCTCGCACCTTCAGTGCAAGGGAACGGATCTCATCACGATGCAACAGCAACTTTCGTTTCTGAGTAGGTTTGTGGTTTGTCCACGATCCCATCGCATAAATCGGAACATTTGCACCGATCAACCATGCTTCCCCACGTCGATCGAACTCAATCCACGCTTCTGTGAGCGAGGCACGACCCATACGCAACGCCTTTACTTCGGTACCAGAAAGCACCAGTCCCGCCTCGATCACCTTGTCAATATGATAGTCGTGGCGAGCTTTCTTATTGCGCGCAATAACATGTTTTGCGTCTGCCTCAGCTTTTGCCTTCTGCGCAGGTGTAAGCTTCGTCGTCGCCTGTGATTTCTTTGCCACGCGAATTAACCTCCCTGCTCGGCATCATGCGAGTTAAAGACCGATCTCCTTAAACCCACAGCGAATAACAGATAACGTCCACCTAGTTTACACCGCAAAGCCGAAAATCTAAATTTACGCGATTGTCTAAATTAACCTTCAATTCTAGAAGCTGTTAGTAATTGCGCTGTGTAAATCCCGGGAGCGTCATTGGATCAAGTACTACATCGTTACGCCATACTTCGAAATGAACGTGACAACCAGCCACACGCCCCGTTTGTCCAGTTGTTCCAATAACTTGACCCTGGCTAACGGATTGACCAGCTTGCACACCTATCGTGGTTAAATGTAGATGGATCGTCACCCAAGATGCCCCATTGACGAAACCATGATTAATCCATACTTGGTTGCCACCGGTTCCTCCAACATATGCGGGAACTGTTTTAATGACGACGCCGTCTGCAGCAGCTCTCTGTGCCTCACCACATTGAGAGCGAAGGTCTACTCCCTCATGGAGCACCCTTTTCCCGGTGATTGGATGGATACGGTACCCCATCGGAGAGGTTACAAACAAAGGAGCAGGAATCGGCGGATGTAGCCAGAATGATCCATCTGAAGTGTCTGCATTACCAGTACCTTGACCAGCCGCCGCAGCTGCCGCGGCTTTTTTGCGATTTTCTTCATCAATCTTCGCAATTTCAGAGGAGATCGATTGTCTCTCCGCCTCAGTTTGTAAAATCGACGCATTAGTTACATCTTTATATGCCTCAAGAGCGCGATGTTGATTATCAATATTTGCCAAGAGCGCGTTAAGCTCATTGCGTTTTTGGTCAGCTGCCTCTTTGTTTACTTTATTTTGCTCAACCAGAGCATCGGCTTTAGCTTTAAGGTCGCCAATGGTATTTTCAACGGCCTCTTGACGTGCCTGGCGATTCTTTGCGCTCGCCGTCGCCTGCTCATGCTCAGTCAACGCGAAGGTTTGGGTGCGCGAAATCGCAGAGGTTACACGAAAAGAATCGATGAAGTCACTAGCTGAACTTGAACCAAGCACAAGATCGATGGTGCTGGGTCCAGTTTCGCCCCGGTAAGAGGCACGAGCCAACTCCCCTAGCGACTGACGGGATTCTTCAGCAGCACCCTTGGCTTTATCAATGTCCTTCGAGATCGTCTTGAGCTCAGACTGAGCCGCCTCAAGCATTGCCGCGTTGGTTTCCGCTTCACGTTGCGATGCCGAAAGCTTATTTTGCGCCTCTAGTACCGCTTGTTCTGCTCCAGGAAGCTGCGAACGAGTTTTTTCGAATTCCAAGAAAGTTTTCTGGATATCGACGTCAACGCCTTCGAGCTGAGACGTTAACGAATCAATCCTGTTTTGCTTTTCTTTTTGCTGGTTAACAAGATCATCACGATCTGCAGCTTGTGCAGGCACCGCAATATATGCCCCCACACAAGCTACAGAGAGAGTAGCAATAACCGCTGAAAAATTTCTTCGTATACGCATCTTTAGACTTGCTTCCTCGGGCTTCTTAGACTCGTGTGTACCTTCTTAGCGCGAAGAATGAGGCAAGTGAAGCGATAACGATGGCTGCAATTACTAAGATCGGGCTGAGAATAAATACATCCTTAACCGTAACGATTTGGATCCAAGTGGAGCCAAACCAATCCTTGATAAGGAATTCAACAACCAACCAGAGGCTCAGAATTGCCAGCACTGCTCCGATCAGTGAGGCGATGATTCCTTCGAGGATAAACGGCAGTTGAATCATCTTGTTTGATGCACCAACGTAGCGCATGATTTCAGTTTCATTACGTCTAAACATCGCCGAAAGGCGAATCGTGGATGGAATCAGCAACATCGCTGTAATCACCATAACCACAGCTAGACCGCCAGAGACCAGTGTGAAGTTATTGAGCGTATTAAATAGCGGTTCGAGCTGTTTACGCTGATCAATGACGGATTCAACGCCCGCACGTCCTTCGAGTGCGTCGGCTACAACCTTATATTCTTCTGGATTAACTAGCTTAACCCGGTAAGAGGACTGCATCTGATCGGCGGTCATCGCCTCAGCCCAAGCAGAATCAGACATTTGCTTCTTAAACGCTTTAAGAGCATCTTCCTTAGATTCGAAATAAACTTCTGCCACGTAAGGCTTCATTTCCTTCGACTTTAAATAGGTAGAGATTTCGTCAATCTGATCTTGAGATGCCTCACCAGCAGCACACTGAGCACGCTGCGAATGCTGTGGACACATAAATGCCGAAACTTCGACCTTGTCGTACCAGTCGTTCTTGAGGTTACCGATTTGAATCTGCAAAAGAATAGCGGCGCCGATGAAGACTAACGAAACAAACGTAACGAGTGTTACCGAAAATGCCATCGCTAGGTTGCCACGTAGTCCCTTAACAGTTTGGGAAAGAATAAAACGTAACTTCATTACCGAGCCCCTCCGTAAGCTCCGCGTTCCTGGTCTCGCACGACACGACCATCAGAAAGTTCGACGACGCGTTTACGCAGCTGATCCACAATCGCACGATCGTGGGTAGCCATTACAACGGTTGTTCCCTGCCGGTTGATTCGATCAAGAAGGCGCATAATTCCCAAGGCGGTTTCGTGATCAAGGTTTCCAGTTGGCTCGTCAGCAAGCAAAAGTTCAGGACGGTTCACCATAGCGCGTGCAATAGCAACGCGCTGTTTCTCACCTCCGGAGAGCTCATACATACGGCGGTTTTCTTTTCCGTCGAGCCCAACGAGTTCGAGTACCTTCGGCACTTCTTTTTTTATAGCATGGCGCGGTTTACCGAGCACCTGCATAGCCAAGGCAACGTTATCGAAAACGTTCTTTTCAGAAAGGAGGCGAAAATCTTGGAAAACGTACCCGATTTGGCGACGCAGGAAAGGCACACGACGTGCAGAGACGCCGGCAAGATCCTTGCCTAGGACGAAAACTTTGCCCGACGTCGGCGCAGTCTCAGCGGAAATCAATGAAAGCATTGTTGACTTTCCAGAACCCGACGCACCAACTAAGAATACGAAATCGCCTCGCTCAATAGTGAGAGACACCTGGTCAAGCGCAGGGGCGGCACCCTTAGCGTAAAGTTTTGTTACATTTTCAAAATTGATCATTAAATTCACGTCCTAGCGACGGTTATCGGTCACTAGACACCCTATTGATATTTGATTTAGAGCGAAAAATGACGCGCCGATACGCCCCACATTAGTGGGCAAGGTTATGCTAGAACCGAAATAAAATAATGCTAGCCAAGAAAGTTTAACTCCCCAAAGCAACATGGGACTCTCTTGGAATCGAATTCCTCGCCGACGCGAGTTCATTCCTCGTCGAGTTGACCGTGGCGCCAGCGGATACCAGCGTCGATGAAACCATCTAGATCGCCGTCGAACACCGAATCAGTGTTGCCAACTTCGTAGTTCGTGCGCAAATCTTTGACCATTTGGTACGGGTGCAGAACGTACGAACGCATCTGATCGCCCCACGACGCCTTTACATCACCAGCAAGTTCCTTCTTCTTCGCCTGCTCTTCTTCGTGACGCAGCTGCAAAAGGCGAGACTGTAAAACTCGAAGTGCCGATGCGCGGTTTTGAATCTGCGACTTTTCATCCTGCATAGAAACTACGATTCCGGTTGGAATGTGAGTCATTCGCACCGCCGAATCAGTGGTGTTAACCGATTGCCCACCTGGGCCAGAAGAACGGAAAACGTCCACCTTCAACTCCGATTCTGGAATCTCAATATGATCGGTGGTCTCAATCAAAGGAATAACTTCCACCGCCGCAAACGAGGTTTGGCGTCGACCTTGGTTGTCAAAAGGAGAAATGCGCACCAAGCGATGCGTACCGGCTTCTACGGAAAGCGTTCCGTAAGCATACGGTGCAGAAACTTCAAAAGTCGTCGACTTAATTCCTGCTTCTTCAGCATACGAGGTATCCATAACCTTTGTGGCATAGCCGTGACGCTCCGCCCAGCGCAAATACATGCGTTGCAGCATCTGCGCCCAATCGGCAGCATCTACACCACCCGCTCCTGAGCGGATCGTCACGACGGCGTTGCGCTCGTCGTATTCGCCCGAGAGTAACGTTTTCACTTCCAAGTCCGCAAGCGCAGTGGAAACCTTCTCCAACTCTTCGTCAGCTTCAGCGAACAGCTCGGCACCGGCGTCGGCATCCGTAACAGCTTCTTCTTCGGCCATCTCGACAAGAGTTTCAAGGTCTTCGATTCGCCCGCGCATCTTCTCGACTTTGTCCAGCTCTGACTTGGCGTGGGAAAGCTTAGAGGTAACCACTTGAGCGGCATCGGGATCATCCCACAAGCCTGGTGCCGACGATTCTTCCGTCAACTGAGCGATCGTTTCGGTCAATTTAGGTACGTCAGTAACCGCCTCGATCTGGTTAAAGGTTCGGCGGAGCTTTTCAATTTCAACGTTATAATCAGTGGCCACGATTCCACATTCTACTTCATCATGCCCGATTGCTATGAATGGTGACGCCGTGAGAGGGCTTACCTCTTCCCGAAGGTTCAGTCATCGTCACTCGGCGCTTCGCATTTCAGCCAGCCGCGCTCTCAATTTGATCGGAATCGGTGTGTGAATCACGCTTTGACCCTATTTCTCGATAGCGTTGGAGTGTGAAAGTTACACCTCTTCATCTAGCCGCCCTTGCTGTCGTCGCCGTCAAAGACCTGCGCCCAGTGGGCACACGCGAACCGATTATGCGCACCTCCGATTTTTACTACACTGGCGTGCTCGATGATGCAGGGAAGCGCTGGGTAGTTAAATACCCGTTGCATTCCCATGCAGGAACAACCCTCGAGGCAGAAGCTGCAGTTTCGCGCTCATTGCTCCATGAACTTCGGAATGGAAATCTTCCGTTCGATGTGCTTCGTCCAGCAGGTTTCGCACCACTTAGCCACGGACGAGCTCTTGTTTACCCTGCCCCACTAGGGAAGATTCAGTCTTTTGACGATATTTCTCGGGCCTCCGCACACGAACTCGGACGTACTCTCGCATCGATTCATTCGTTGAACACGGACGTTATCGATCGTGCAGGAATGCCTCATTACGATCCTTATGCGTGGCGTACTCGCCTTCTTACCGAGCTTCACGACGCCGAACAGGTCACGTCAATTCCTACTGTACTGCGTAGGCGTTGGGAACAGGCTCTAGATAATGAGGCGCTTTGGAATTTTACCCCTGCTGTCATCCATGGGGATGTTGCCGAGGAAAATTTTTTATGGTCAGAAGGAACAATTTCCTGTGTCTTGGGCTTCGGCGAAACCCAAGTTGGAGACCCAGCACTTGATTTCGCTTCTCTAGTTTCCTCACTTCCAGAAGATCTTTTCGACGCCGTCTTTGAGTCGTATCAAAATGCTCTCAGCCACGTCGTAGACGAAAACTTCTTTAATCGATCAATCCTTATGAGCGAACTGGCTGTGCTTCGCTGGCTTTTGTTCGGAATCCGAATGAAGGATAACTCCGTGGTTGAAGAAGCTACGCAGATGCTGGGTGACCTTGCGAGTGATATCGAAGCCGATCCCGAGCTCTCGTTCGGTCCAACCTGGCAGGTAGATGAATTCGTGCCTGGCAATTACGTTGACTCTGCAGAAGAGGCCTCGTTTACAACGTCTGCGCCAGATATCGACGAAGATGCTGACTTCCCTGAGGTTTCTGGATCTGACTCCCCTAGTGAGCCAGATTCAAAATCTTCATCACAGGTCCGTAGCGAATAGTTGTTTGCCTTCTTCAAGTTTCTGAGCAATTACGCTTTCGATATCCTCCGCGGGCAGACCGCTAGATCGAAGTTCTCTTCGACTTGGATCTGTCTCTCCTAGATAGTAGAAACATGCCTCAATCGACTCGATCGGCACGCCGTAGCCGTGAGACCACGCCAATCGATATAGTTCCAACTGAAATTGACGCGATTCGATGTCTTTATCAGACGGGTGTCTACCCGTCTTCCAGTCGACGATCAAAATCGGTTTTTCTGCCGAGACTTTCGACGTATCAAATACCGCGTCGATCACGCAGCGAACAGGCTTACCGAGAAGCGATATTTCAACTGGTTGCTCAATCGCAAGCTGAGGTAGATCTACAAACCTTGATTCTTCGAACCGCTTCATAAAGCTATTGACCTGAGCTTCATCTACCACCACTTCTTGATCAATCGGCATCTCCCACGGATCCGAAACTGAATCGATATCGAGTGTGCGAGGCGCATTGAAATAGTTGGCAATACGGGCGTGTACATCTGTTCCGGTTTTTGCCGCTCGAATTGGTTCTCGAGGAATAGGCCTGAGCTGGTTCAAGAAATACTGGGAGGGGTCATTGACTAAGGACACTATTCCTGATGCGGTGAAATAATCACTTTCTAATGAGCGTTGATTTTCTGCTTGGCGCTTTTCACCTATTAACAGATTGACCATTTCTTCACTGCGATCAAGCAGGTTCAACACACTATCGGCGTCGACAGTCTGCTTTGAATTTGAGGAATGTTTAGATTTGCCATCAAGCGAACGATCGACATCAATCGGCCACCGGTAAACCGCTTCATCGTTACCGGTTTTAGCAACGCCATTGGTGGCATCATCCTCGATTAAAGGTTCAGCCCACACTAAGAATTCCTGTGCTGATCTAAAAGGTCGCTCAGTTTCGTGGAACTCTACGCCTCCAGATTCATCATCCAAAATTTCATCAGCAAATACCCTGGTTCCCTGGGATTCTTCGAACGTATAAACCTCATCAACGTAATTGCTGATCTTCTTCCATTTTTGAGAAAGGGTGCACTCCCCCTCATCTTCTGCTTCAACTTTGCCATCAAGCGCAGCATATTCTACTTTCACGTCTTCTTGATCTTTAAAGTCATAGCTACCCAAGATCAAGAAGGATCGTGGCCTAGTAAAGGCAACGTATGCCAGTCGTCGTGCTTCGCCCGATTCGTATTGAGGTACGACTCGATTTTTGTAATCGAAGAACATACAACTTACAAGACCTTTTTGACAATAGGCAGGGTCCTCTGCCAGCGCCATTTCTTGTTGGACACGAGAGTCCGTGCACGCAGATTGCGCGGAAAACTGAGGAAGATACTCGCTGTCTGATCTTAGTGGGAACGGCAACATCGTTTTTCGGGTTTGCCATAATTTGGCTTTTCCCTCAACAACGTCCGAAAATTCACCCATCACCAACTCAGGTACAGCCACAACGTCCCACTCCAGTCCCTTAGCTGAGTGAACCGTCAAGATCTGAACAACGTTAGATTCAGGCTCAATGCTCTCTTGTAATTCGAAAAGAGAAACATCGGCGTCGTTTTCAGCATCGCCACCTCGTTCTTTTTCTTCAACTGCCGTTATCCAATCACAAAAATCCTTGATTCCTGCTTTTGGATTATTCGTAATAAATCCAGCTGCCAAATCAACGAACAAAGCGAGTGCTTTTCGAACGCGGTTAGTTCCTTGAGCTCTGGCTTCAATAACCGTATAGAGGTTTAGCTCGTCGATAACTTTAATTATGAAATCCGGTAGGTGCAGATGCCGTTCGGACCTTACAGTCTCAAGTAACCGCGCAATCTCCATGATTCGATTCGAACCTAATTCGGAGACCTCATAAGCCTGTAGGTCCGAGACAGAGGAAAGCCCTGCCAATACTTCAATTAAGTTAAGTTGAAGTCGCCTTTCTTTCCCCTGGTCTTTCTTCTTAAGATCACCAACATACCTGGAAAACGCCTTTAGATCACGCGCTCCAACTCCAAAATAATTAAAGAGCACCATCAATGAATCATTACGGTTAGGTGAAGAAACAATATTTAAAATAGCCCTGAGTAAACGAATTTCTGGCATAACAACAATTTGCTCGCCACCAACGATTTCATAGTTCAAGCCTTCTTTTTCAAGAACAGTAACGATATCGTCCACATACCGATGTTTTCGTATTAGCACCGCCGCCGATGGGATTTTATTAGGGTCTCGCTGCTTGGCTTCATTAAAAACCTTCGAAATCTGGTGTGCCATTGCTTGATAGGAATCCATTCGCAAATGGCGATGCACATGAATAACAGATCCACCTACAGCTTTTGGAGCAGGTGTTAATTCACTGAGCGAGAGCTTCCGCTTTGGGAGCGGAAGGGCTGGAGAATCTAGCCAAAACCGATCTAAACCAGATGCATCGTCTAAAGCTTTTTGAGTACGTGCATCCCACTTTCTTTCAAAGCCTCGAGTTGTTGCATTGGCTACGTGAAGGATGTTTTTAGCATTACGAAATGCAATCGATAGGCTCAAAACATTGGATGACTCCACAGAAAATTTTTCGCAGAAATCAGCCAGAGCGTTCGCACTGGCTCCGCGCCAGCCATAAATTGCCTGATTAGGATCGCCAACTGCACATACCGATTCTGCTCCTTTAAAAGCAGCTGCGATGAATTCGGCTTGATTAATCGAAGTATCTTGATACTCATCGAGAAGGATAAGCTTAAATTGGGAGCGCAGATCCTGCGCTATTTGTGGAACTTGTGTCAATATTCGCGTTGCCCATGCAACCTGGTCGGCATATTCAATAAGAGAATTTTCCTTCTTGTAATCAAAATACGCATCTACTACATCCATCATGGAGATGCGTGCTTTGAGACTTGGAATTGCCTTTTTTAACTCAGAGAACCCTTTCGGCGCTTCTGTGCCTTTAAACGGTGCTCGTCGAAAAGCTCCGCCATTTTCTAAGGTAGAAATCGCATCTTCTTCGTCCAACAAGTAACGGCGAACGCAATCGGTCGTCAATTTGTTGTCGATGATACTGGCAGCAAGAGCAAGTACAGAGTCAACTACGCCGGACACGGAAGAAAGCTGTTCTTTAGTTTCGTCGTCGGTACCAGTCCAATTCTGGACTATATCCGTAACAATCTGCCAACGTTCTCCTTCGGTAATTAGCCGAGCCCGCGGATCTTCTCCAATCAACATGGCATAGGACATCGCAATTTCTGAGGCGAAAGCATTGTAGGTGGCAATAGTTGGTTGACGGAACTCTCCGTGTACCAGATCGGCGGCTACGTCGTCTTTCTTATGTCCAGAAACATCTTGTAATTGGCTCTGAGCTTTTCGAACGTATTTTATTGTGCGCTCAGCCAGCTCTCCTGCTGCTTTACGCGTAAAGGTGAGCCCAAGAACCTCATCGGGTTGAACGTTTCCCGAGGCAATATGCCACGCGATGCGCTGGCTCATGGTTGCAGTTTTACCTGCACCTGCACCTGCAAGTACTAGGATCGCTGGTTCTGTTGAACGAATAACCTGTTCCTGTTCCTGGGTGGGTGGGAAATCAAATACTCGAACAAAATCTTGAAAAGAAAGAATATTCCTCACGAAAATAACCTCGATCCCTTTTGTGCAGGGCAAATTGTTTGGAAAGAACAGTACTGACATTTGGCATTCGGTTGTGCCAGAATGTTGGGACCTCGTGACAGCTGCGCAACGTTAATGAAGTTTTGTTCTGCCAACGTTAGATCAACGTCAGTGGCCACGTCCTGCTTTGATTCCTTAAAAGTCTTTCCCTGCATTCCCAGATGGACGAGCTTCGCACCCGCAGATTCGTGAGGCTGAGGATAGTTCCCTTCGCTTTTTACCGCGCCGTTATTGACTAGCCATTGATAAGTCAAAAGCTGTGGATGCGTGGCAAGGCTATCTTTTGCCGGTGCCGATTTACCAGTTTTCAAATCCACAACGACGACCCGCTCGGGAGAGTTCAGTTCAAACTCGATTCGATCAATTCGACCAGCTACTACGAAATCCTCAGATGAATATTCAGCACGTAGCTCGGTTTGTACTCCCTGGGGTGCCTGAGCAAAATAATCGGCGAGTTTTTCAACCATCTTTTGTGCATTATCGAAAAGGATTTGATTCCACAAAAGCGAATTATCTAGCCCAAGCCCACTCCATTCACGGCTGAGAACCTCCAACATGACTTCACGCGGACCACGCGGATAGTCTTCCGCAATTTTATGAATGAGGGTTCCGACATCCGCTTTAACAGTGTCTTCAGTTGAATCCGCACCGATCATTCTAAAGAATTCGCGCAGTGGGCATTCGAGAATTGATTCGACTTTGGAAGGAGAAATCCTAACTTTACCATCTTCAATTGCTTCGGTAGTCGTCCATTCAAACTGGTCAACCCAGTTCGTCGAATCTGCTTCTTTGATTCCTGCTTTCGAGAGCTCATCTAAAAGGTTCTTCGCCTTCTCCGATGCTTTCGCAAGGTTTAAAACTGAAATCCTACGAAGCACGCCAACCACACTATCAATATTCGCGCTCAGAGCTTCGGTATCAGAAACTTCGTATCGTTCGAGCTCTTCAACCCGATCCAGCCACTGAATAAACGTTGAAGGCATGGTTTCAGAGTTTTCTTCAGCTGTAATCGTCACCGACGTACGAGCCCGCGACACGCTTTGAAGGAGCATCCTCAGCTCATCATCCACTACTTCACTTACCGATTGTTCAGCCGTCACGGTTCCGCCAGATAAAACTGAACCAACCACAACGGAAACTAATTCAGGAACTCGTGTTAACGGATTACGAAGCTTAGCATTTGGCCAAACACCTTGGTTAACTTGTGCGATTACTACGTAGTCCCAGCTACGCCCAATAGTTGAAGCAGGAGTGCAGAGGGATACCTCCTCGTTTGTGGCACCGGTTTGAGCAATCGAATCTTCAGGTAGGTCTTGGAGTTCCATATTCTCCAAGAAACGATCAATTCCCACAGATTGCATCTTCCGGTCAGTCAAACGTTGAGCAACTCTGAAAAGCTGGATAATCGAATCTAAATCATTATTAGCGGTATCAGCTAAGATGCCTGTTCCGAGAGCCGTAGCGCGCCATTTTTCAGCTACTCCAAGCGAATTCCACGCCGTCCAAAGTACTTCATCGGCACTAGCTCCACGTCCGTGGGTCAAACGAATTTTGCCAATGAGACCAGCGATTCGCGCGATTTGAGGAATTTTTCTAAGAACATCAGCACGAGGATTGTTCACAATCTCCAACAGCAATTCATTTTCGAGTCGAGTACCTCCCGCGAGGAGTTCCCACCCTCTCAGTTCACGCTTGGTACGCCGTAGTTGAATCGGGTCGATTTCAAAAAGTCGTCCGGTAATTACTCTCTCAACATCATTGATTTCGATCGTAGCCGGATCATCTATCGCCAGATGCAAAAGATCAAGCAATGCTCTAACTGCAGGTTGCTCGCGCAGAGGTAACGCCGAATTAATTGATTCAACTGGAATTCCCATCCGAATGAGTGCGCGCCGCATTGCACTGTGAATAGCATTGGAGCGTGTAATAATTGCCATTTCACCATAGGGAATGCTTTCCTCTAAATGGAGTCGCCGGAATTCAGCACCAATTTGTTCAATCATCGCGCTGAAGTGGACAGATGTCATTACTTTGACTGAATCATTATTTTCAGAATCATCTTCATCCCAAAAACGAGCACTTCGGTGCCTGCTCACACCTGCAACATGGATCCCAGAGGCTATTCGCTGGCAAATAGTTCTAATTTGCTCATTCCCACGATAAACCTGACCCAAAATTAGCTGCTCAGCATCAATTCCTAAATCATTCTTAGAGCGCGTAAGCATTGACGGTAGGTGCGAAATTCCTCCGCGAAAGCCCTGTACGGCAACGTCAGGGTCTCCGAACGTAACAATCGAAGCGCCGTCGTCTTGTAACTGCCGGAGAAGTTTAAGGAGGCTCAACGTTGCATCCTGAACATCATCAACAAAAACCCAGTCCCAATGTGGTTTGGAAAGCAGACTCCCAAGTGAGCCAGAACCTTCTATGCTACTTTCCCACGCCTGCAAAACCCCAGTGGCGTTACTCATCAGTCGCGCATGATCCACTCGATCAGGATTTTGAGAATAACTACTTGCTTGAACCGCGAGCGCTCCTTCATAAGCAGTCATAATCTTCGAGCCCATTACCCACGCAGGTCGCTCAAATTTCTGACCAAGATCATGGAGATCATCAGCAGATAAACCTAGTTCCGCAGCCCGGGTAATAAGGTCACGAAACTCCGCACGATAGGCGGGTAGCTGTGAAACACCATCTGCAACTAATTCATAATCCTTAAGCGGAATAACGCCTTCTTCAATCAAATCAAAAATTTCTTTGAGAACAACATCTTGATCGGGACCCGAAATTAACTCTGGCTCTTGGCGTCCGCTCCGCTGCGCATACTCAGAGATAATTCGAAAAGAAAATGCATTAATCGATTGCACCGAAATAAATTCGGACAGCCCGCCCAAAGCCACCGAAAGTTCATTACGAAGTTGAGATGCGGCTCTTCTATCCGGGCTCAACACTGCAACTCGAGCCATTGGGTTAGCCTCAATAACCTTGGCAACTGCCTGCTTCAAAACCTCAGTTTTACCCGACCCAGGTGCACCAATTACTGAGAGCGCACAAGGAGAAACGCATCTATCAATAACGTCTAGCTGCGTTGAGTCTAAAGTAACGATCATTCCGGCATCCTTTGAAAACTTGTTATAACAAGGGTATCTGATCACTCCTGCCAATTTCCGTGTCCACCACTAACGAAATCGCTAAACGTAACTACATACCATGCTTATCTTCACGCTAAACTGGAACAAGATCTAATTCTTTGAGGAGTAAATATGGAAATCAGCGTTGGTATTCGAGATACCGTTTCACCGATCAACCTTGATGTTGAGTTGACCGCCGAAGAATTGATGAAGCAAATCAACGATTGCCTCGAAAGCAATTCCCCAGTTACATTGCACGGTTCTGACGGATCAATCCTATTTATTCCTGCGGGCTCATTCGGCTACGTTCGCATCGCCAAGGAAGAGCAGCGCCGCGTCGGTTTCGGATTCGTCTAAACACCGTAGTTTAACTTGAACGATAAGGTTCTAACTGATTGCTCTGGCGCTTCGGATTCACTCCAAAGCGTCCGGGCAATCATTATTTTGGCAGGTGGCACTGCATGCCGGCTTGGCGGTGTTTCCAAACCTGACTACCGTGTTAACGGCAAGCGCCTGCTAGATATTCTTCTCCACGAGCTCAACCAGACGGGTTTTACGGGCGCGACCGTCGTCGTCGGTCCAGAAAACCTTGAAGTACCTTCCCATGTAATGCTTACACTCGAAGACCCTCCTTTTGGTGGACCACTCGCAGGTATTCAAGCAGGTCTTAACGCGCTTGCGTTTCTTTCGAACGACGACGCCGTCCTCCTCGCCACCTGCGACGCTCCACTCTCACCACGAATCCTGCCCAAACTCACCGCTCAATTATCCGTCAGTCGGCAAATCGATGGAGCAATTCCGCTCGAACTTGGCAACGAGAGTTGGCCACAGTATGTCCACGGTCTTTATCGTTTTAGTGCACTTCGCGACTTGCATTTTGGACGTGACCGATCAATTCGATCGGTTTTCCGCACGCTCAACGCCACCTTAATTCCCGACGATGACGACGTCTGCTTCGACGTCGACACCCCAGAGGCAGCAGAGATCCTTGAAAAACGCCTAGCCGGCGAACTGGAGCGATGATCCGCTGACCTCATAAGGAGAACGCCAAAGCTCGAGTAAATCCAACTGACCGCGAGTAATAAGCCTATTAGCTCATGCTTGGGTCTGATCCAACTGCTCATAGATATACGGTAGGAGTGGGATTACCACCTTTAAAGCGTCCTTCACTCCACCCGTCGTCGACGGTGCGTTAACAATCACAGCTCCGCGAGACGTACGTGAGGTAATTCCCACAGTTGCACGCGAAAGCACCGCTAGCGGGGTGTTTTTCACACCTTCAGCGCGTATTTGCTCAGCGATTCCAGGCATCTCAACATCGCAGAACGCTTGGGTTGTCTCAGGCACAATATTGCGAGCAGAAACACCCGTTGAACCAACCGTAATAATTAATCGAACACCAAGATCTAAAGCTCGAACGAACTCTCCCCGGAGCGGTGCAGCTACATCATCGAGCACGACTTCGCGCACCACATTGATCCCGTTTTCTTCAAGAAAAGCGCGCGCAGCCTTGGCACCTTTATCAGTTTTTACACCATTGATGACCCGCGAATCGACAGTAATTATCGAAGCAGAAACTGAAATTTTCTCCATTTTTTAACCTTAATGCGTCCCTAACATACCCTGCAATTTTCCACACAAATCGGAAATACGAAAATTTTTCGTCGCATAAATAGTTTTACTACTATCATTCACGATACTACAGGTTACGATAACAAAAGGCGATGGTCGCCTTGTACAGAAAATTCAATTTGGGAGCATTAATGACTAACTCCGAAACGCAGGAAAAACTAGATTCCTCGGGCAAAACACTCAGGAATTGGAATCCTGAAAATCCTGAAAATTGGAATTCCAAAATTGCTTGGACGACCCTAGTTATTTCCACATTCTCTATGATCATCGCTTTCTCGGTGTGGTTCTTAGTTTCCGCACTCGCACCAAAGCTCAAAGAAATCGGCTTTGACCTATCTAAAGAGCAACTGTATTGGTTGGCATCGATGCCAGGGCTATCCGCAGGTATTTTCCGTCTCATCTATACCTTCCTTCCACCAATCGTTGGAACACGCAAGCTCATCGGAATATCTTCACTCCTCTATCTCCTCCCCATGTTTGGTTGGTTCTTCGCAGTACAAGACACCTCCACCCCCTTTTGGTGGCTAATGATCCTCTCCCTTATGTGTGGAATCGGTGGAGGTTCTTTCTCCGGTTACATGCCGTCAACCGGTTATTTTTTCCCGAAGCGTCTAGCCGGAACTGCACTTAACCTCCAAGCAGGTATAGGAAACCTCGGAATGTCTGTAATCCAGCTGGTGGGTCCAGTGCTCATGGGCTTCGGGCTCTTTGGAATCACTTGGGTAGCACCTCAGCATGCCATTTCCGGTGGTCAGCTCTGGGTACACAACCCCGCAATCTTCTTCGTTCCATGGACGATCCTCGCAGCTATCTTGGCATTTGTTTTCCTCAAAGACGTTCCAGTAAAGGCGAACATCAAGGAACAGCTCGATATCTTCTCCAACCCAAACACCTGGTATATGACCGCTCTCTACGTTATGACTTTCGGCGTATTCTCCGGTCTAGCCGCACAATTCGGACTTCTCATCAACAACAACTACGGTTCTGAAAGCACAATCAAGTTGGCAGTTGCCGGCGCAACCTACGCCTTTCTCGGCCCACTAATCGGTTCAATCGTCCGCGTAGCTTGGGGTCCACTGTGCGATAAGTTCACCGGTGGTTTTTGGACCTTCGTTTCCGGCGTCGGCATGGCAATTACACTCGCTGTTTCCGGGTATTTCCTTATCAATCCCCAGTCAATGGCTGACTTCAATGGTTTCTTGTGGGCAATGCTCGCCATGTTCTTCTTCGCGGGAATAGGCAACGCAGGTACCTTCAAGCAAATGCCAATGATTATGCCAAAGCGTCAAGCAGGTGGAGCGATCGGATTTACCGCAGCGGTGGCATCCCTCGGACCGTTCCTCGTCGGTGTTGCTCTCTCCATGATCAACGCCTCCACCTTCTTCTTCGCCTGCGCGATCTTTTGTGTACTTTGTTCGGCAATCGCATGGGTTCGCAATGTCCGCCCTGACGCACCATTCCGTGGCTAAATCCGTGGCTCAATGAAAGGCCCAGATATGAACAAAAACTATGTAGAATCCGCCTCCGGCGTTTTCGCTTTAGGCTCAAAGCTCCGTCGCGGTCAAATGTCCGACGACGCACGCCAGCTTTTCCTTGAAGGTGGCAGAGATGCCGATTCCTTCTACCGTCAACGCTGGAGTTATGACAAAGTCGTACGCTCTACCCACGGCGTGAATTGCACCGGATCCTGTTCGTGGAAGGTGTACGTCAAGGACGGAATCATCACCTGGGAGTCCCAGGCAACTGACTACCCATCAACCGGACCAGATATGCCCGAATACGAGCCACGTGGATGCCCACGCGGCGCTGCCTACTCGTGGTACGAATACTCTCCTACCCGTATTCGATACCCGTACATGCGCGGAGCGCTGCTCCAAATGTGGCGTGAAGAGCGTGCCAGTGGAAAAGATCCTGTAGACGCTTGGGAAGCGATCGTCGAAGACCCAGCACGCGCTAAGAAGTATAAATCTCAGCGAGGCAAGGGTGGCATGGTTCGTGTTGGCTGGGACGAAGCAAACGAACTTATAGCTGCAGCACACGTCTACACAATCAAGGCGTACGGTCCAGACCGTCTAGCTGGTTTCTCCGTTATTCCAGCTATGTCCATGATTTCCTATGCTGCGGGCTCACGTTTCTATGAGCTCCTCGGCGGAACAATGCTCTCCTTCTACGACTGGTACGCGGATCTCCCACCGGCGTCGCCACAGGTATTTGGTGACCAAACCGACGTTCCTGAATCGGGCGACTGGTTCAATTCCCAGTACCT
Organism: Arcanobacterium ihumii; assembly: GCF_900604515.1. Classification (GTDB taxonomy): domain Bacteria; phylum Actinomycetota; class Actinomycetes; order Actinomycetales; family Actinomycetaceae; genus Arcanobacterium_A; species Arcanobacterium_A ihumii. The sequence continues at coordinate 230,674 of NZ_UWOS01000001.1, forward strand.
GATTATGTGGGGATCGAATATTCCGATCACACGTACTCCAGATGCTCACTTCATGACTGAAGCTCGCTACCATGGGCAAAAAGTTGTGGCAGTCTCCCCTGACTTTGCAGACAACACCAAGTTCGGTGACGAATGGTTACGTGTAAACCCAGGTACCGACGCCGCTCTTGCCCAGGCAATGGGTCACGTGATCCTCTCTGAGTTTCATGTAAAGCGTCAAGAACCATTCTTCTTGAACTATATGAATCGCTACACAGATTCACCATTCCTGGTGAAACTCGAGCAGCTTGGCGATTCATATGTTCCAAGTAAGTTCCTCACTGCTGAAGATCTTCCGGCAGGCTATGCAGAAGATATCAGCTCTAAGCCAAACCCAGAACATCGCGGCTTAGTACTGGACGTTGACGGAACAGTTAAAGATCCAGGCGGCACTCTTGCGGATCGCTTCGATTCGGAAAACCCTGGCCGTTGGAATCTTGCCCTCGAAGGAGTAAACCCGGAAATCTCGATTGCCAACCAGCAAAACTGGCAGGGAATTGAGATCACCCTCCCCCGCTTCGATCTTCCCACCTCGCTTTCGAATACCGCCTCACTTGGCGGTGGCCTAATCAAGCGAGGAGTGCCAGCAATCAAGGTCGGGGACCACCTCGTAACCACCGTATTTGACCTTCTCTTGGCTGAATATGGCGTCAAGCGCACCGGTCTTCCAGGTGAATGGGCGAAAGATTACGCTGATGCTTCAGTTCCAGGTACACCTGCGTGGCAAGAAGAACACACCGGTGTTCCAATGAACGCAGCGATCCGCGTTGGCCGCGAGTTTGCACAAAACGCAATCGATTCGCAGGGCCGTTCGATGATCGTGATGGGAGCAGGTACTAACCACTTCTACCATTCAGATACGATCTACCGCACGTTCTTGGCGCTCACCACCATGTGTGGAACCCAAGGCGTGAACGGCGGTGGCTGGGCACACTACGTTGGCCAGGAAAAGGTTCGACCAATCGCGGGCTGGCAGCAGTACGCGATGGCGCTCGATTGGCAACGACCAGCTCGCCAAATGATTACCACCGGATTCTGGTACCTACTAACCGACCAGTGGCGTTATGACGGCTCCCGAGCAGAACAAGTTGGTTCTCCTCTTGCTGATTGGAAGGGACTCACTAACGCCGATACCCTCATTGAGGCTTCTCAGCGTGGTTGGATGCCGTCCTTCCCGCAATTTGATAAGTCTCCTTTGCAGATCGGCAAGGAAGCTAAAGAAGCTGGAACTACTCCGAGCGAATACATTGTTAACGAACTTAAAGCAGATCGCCTACACTTCGCATGTACCGATCCGGATAATCCGCAGAACTTCACCCGGATCTTGGCAAACTGGCGTACAAACCTACTCGGTTCGTCGGCAAAGGGCACGGAATTCTTCCAGAAGCACATGCTCGGTGCTGATCACGCTGTGCGCGCAACCGAACTCGAAGAATCGCAGCGTCCTCAGCTAATTAAGTGGCGCGAAGAAGCTGCTACCGGAAAGCTCGATCTCATGTTCGCGATCGATTTCCGTAACACTTCGACGACGCTGCACTCCGACGTCATTCTTCCTGCCGCAACCTGGTATGAAAAGGAAGATCTTTCGTCAACAGACATGCACCCATTCATGCATTCCTTCAACAAAGCGATTGATCCGCCGTGGGAAGCACGCTCCGATTTCCAGATCTTCAAGGAACTCGCGGCGCTCGTATCTCAGTTCTCTCACGGTCACCTTGGCACTGAAACCGATGTCATTATGGCACCGATTTCGCACGATACTCCTGATGAGCTTGCACTTCCACACGGAATCGTAGAACCACTCGAGACTCGAGAACTCATTCCGGGCAAGACTATGCCGAAGCTAATCCCGGTTGAACGTGACTACACTCAGATCTACGAGAAGTTCATTACCGTTGGACCACTCGCGGAGAAGGTTGGCTTGCCGATCAAGGGCATCATGCTTAAGCCAGACGTTGAAGTTCAGAAGCTCGCTCACCGCAATGGAGTTGCGTCTGCAGGTGCTGGAGCCGGACGTCCGCTCCTTGATACTCCAGTCAAGGCATCAGATATGGTTTTGCATTTCTCAGGGACCACGAATGGTCGAATGGCTGTTCAAGGATTCAAGCAGTACGAAAAGCAGACGGGTCAACAGCTAGCTGATTTGGCAGCGGGCGACGAAGAAAAGCTCATCACCTTTGCAGATACCACTATCCAACCTCGCTCCGTCATCACTTCCCCCGAGTGGTCTGGTTCTGAGCACGGTGGACGCCGGTACAGCGCTTTCGTTATCAACATTGAGCGCCTCAAACCGTTCCATACGTTCACGGGACGTCAGCACTACTACCTGGACCACGACTGGATGATCAATATCGGTGAGTCCTTGCCAGTATTCCGTCCACCAATTGATCTTTCCCGTATCCACGGTGATTCCGTGGTTGGCGAGATTTCGAAGGACGACGGGGTCGCCCAAGTCGCGGTTCGATACCTTACGCCTCACAACAAGTGGGCAATCCATTCCCAGTACTACGACAATCTCCATATGTTGACGCTGGGACGAGGGGGTCAAACCATCTGGATGTCTCCTCAAGATGCCGAGAAGATCGGAATCCGAGACAATGACTGGGTTGAAGCCTACAACCGCAACGGAACCGTTGCTGCTCGCGCAGTAGTCTCGCATCGTATGCCTGAAGGAACTGTTTATATGCATCACGCCCAGGAACGAGTTTCGGGAACACCGATTTCTGAAAAGTCCGGCAAACGCGGAGGAATTCATAACTCCCTGACCCGTATTTTGCTTAAACCAACCCACATGGCTGGTGGCCACGCTCAGTTGACCTACGGATTCAACTACATCGGCCCCACTGGTAACCAGCGCGATGAAGTGACCCTCATTCGTCGTCGTACTCAGGAGGTACAGTTCTGATGAAAGTTATGGCTCAAATCGCGATGGTGATGAACCTCGACAAATGCATTGGTTGCCATACCTGTTCGGTGACGTGTAAACAAGCCTGGACGAACCGCGAAGGAACCGAATACGTTTGGTTTAACAACGTTGAGACCAAGCCGGGTGTAGGTTACCCAAAGGAATGGGAAAACCAAGATAAGTACCGCGGAGGTTGGGAGCGAACCAAGTCTGGAAAACTCAAGCCTCGTGGCGGTGGACGACTCCGTAAACTCAGCACAATCTTTGCTAATCCACAAATGCCAACATTTGAAGATTACTACGAGCCATGGACCTACGAGTACGAGAAGTTGCTCTCAGCACCTGCGGATTCGAAGAATCTTCCAACTGCACGTCCGGTAAGCCAGCTCTCCGGCAAGAAGATCGATGCTCCTCAATGGGGTCCGAACTGGGATGATGACCTCGGCGGTTCGATGGAAACCATGGACAAGGATCCGATCTTGGAAGCGATGACCACACAGGTTAAGCGCAGTATCGAAGATTCCTTCATGTTCTACCTTCCGCGTATTTGTGAGCACTGCTTGAATCCGACCTGCGTATCAGCCTGCCCTTCGGGCGCAATGTACAAGCGGGCTGAAGACGGCATCGTTTTGGTAGATCAAGATCAATGCCGTGGCTGGCGCCAGTGTATTTCGGCTTGCCCCTATAAGAAGGTTTATTTTAACCATCACACCGGTAAGGCAGAAAAATGCACCCTGTGCTATCCACGCCTAGAAGCTGGTCAGCCAACTGTTTGTTCGGAAACTTGCGTGGGACGCTTGCGTTACCTCGGCGTAGTTCTTTACGACGCCGATCGCGTCGGTGAAGCCGCAGCCGTAGAGAACGAACGTGATCTTTACCAGGCACAGCGTGATCTTCTCCTCGATCCAACAGATCCTGAGGTACGCGCAGCAGCCGAAGCAAATGGCGTTCCGCACTCATGGATCCGCGCAGCTGAGGAGTCCCCAATCTGGAAGCTCATACAGAAGTTCGAGTTAGCTCTTCCTCTTCACCCGGAGTACCGCACCATGCCAATGGTTTGGTACATTCCACCGCTTTCCCCGGTTGTTGACGCAATCACTGAAGCGGGTGAAGATGGGGAAGATGCGAAGGTTCTACTTACCTCAATTGCGTCGATGCGCATTCCACTTGAATACCTAGCAGGCTTGTTCACCGCTGGAAACACAGTTCCAGTTGAGAAGTCCTTGCGTAGGCTCGGCGCTATGCGTTCGTACATGAGCAATATTCACCTCGGTAAGGAACCGGATGAAACCGCTGCACAAGCAGTTGGTATGACCGGTCCAGAGATCGAGGAAATGTACCGTCTATTGGCAATCGCCAAGTACGATGATCGCTACGTAATCCCAACAGCTTCCGCAGAGACTCCACGCGGAATTGCTGAACTCGGTTGTTCCTTGGATTCTTTGGGAGGACCAGGAATGGGTGGACAGGCCGGAAACACTTCCGGCACCAAAACCTTTATTCCACTTGAGGTACGCCGATGAGTAGCGAAGCTTTCACGGTTAAACAAACCGAGGCAGATAATTCACACGACGCCGGTCCAGTACGTACCGCGCATATGATTGCGTCGGTTCTCTTGGACTACCCCAGCGAGGACTTCATGAACCACCTCGATATCATCACCACCGAGCTCGATAGTGTTGATCCAGAGGTCGCTCAGAGCTTTGAGCGTTTCATCGAGTGGGCACGAAACACCCCACAAGATGAAATTGAAACAGCTTACGTGGAAACCTTCGATCAGAAACGAAAGTGCAATCTTTACCTGTCCTATTACTCGACGGGTGACACTCGCCTACGTGGTACCGCAATTCTGACGTTTCAACAAGCGTTTGAAGCGGTGGGCTGGAAAGTAACCGCAGGCGAACTGCCGGATTATTTACCAGCAGTGCTTGAGCTATCCGCGCGTACCGGTGATGAGTTAGCCACCCATCTTGTCAATATCCATCGGGAGGGGTTAGAAGTCCTTCGTGCTGCGCTCACGTCTCTATCGAGCCCGTGGCAGCACGTCGTCGACGCTTTGATCCTTACCCTTCCACCGCTCGATAAACGCGCGGAAGATGCTTTTAAGCGACTGGTTATGCAAGGCCCACCAGCAGAAATGGTTGGAGTACAGGAGCTACCGTTCCCAACCACAAATAGTCAGGAGACACGACGATGATAGGAATTTCTTTATTCTTGTGGGTTGGATTCCCTTATCTTGCACTCGCCCTCCTCATCGGCGGGCTTATCTGGCGATACCGAAACGATAAGTTCGGTTGGACTTCCCGTTCCTCCCAGATTCACGAATCTCGCTGGTTACGTTGGTCCTCTCCGCTTTTTCACTTCGGTATTTTGTTCGTCGGTGTAGGTCACATCGTTGGACTTCTGATTCCGAAGAGCGCAACAAGCGCCGTCGGCGTTTCCGAGCACTTCTACCATCTTAATGCAACAGTGCTCGGATCAGTTGCTGGAATTATGACGCTAGTTGGACTGGCAGGGCTTCTCTACCGTCGCATTGTAGTAAAGTCAGTGCGTTTGGCAACCACCCGTAACGACGTGATTATGTATATTTTATTGCTGATCCCAATCATCCTTGGAGTGATTGCTACCGTGCAGAACCAGATCTTTGGTGCTACCGGAGGCTATGATTACCGCGAGTCAATTAGCCCTTGGCTCCGTTCGGTACTCTTCTTCCAGCCTGATCCATCACTTCTTGATGGAGTTCCAACTGCATTCAAGCTTCACATCATTGCTGGATTCTTATTGTTCGCAATCTGGCCATTCACGCGTTTGGTCCACGTTGTAAGCATGCCTTTAGGCTATCCAACCCGACCATATGTGATCTATCGTTCGCGCGAAGATGCAATTCGCAGCACGAAGACTCCTGATGGATGGGATCCTGTTGCTACTCGTCAAGATTCGCACGGTTCGCGTTCGATGGGAGCTTAAAAGTAATTGACGCAGAATCTGGCAATTATTTGCTGAATGGTAAACGTTGATCTTGGTGGGGTGGGTATTTCCAATCAGAAATACCCACCCCACCGTCATACTGCTTTTATACGGCGAACACCATCTGTGAGCTAGCACCATTTTGGCGGTTTTTAGCTAAAACTTCTGGCTATAAGGGAGGACTCGGAGTAACTTTATAAGTACAAACAATTGAATAGAGGAGGTGAGTTGGACATGGCACTGTTAAAGAATTTCTTCAAGCGCAACGAAACCAATGTTAGTGGCTACATTTACGAAGCTAAGGCACGTGAAATGGAACTAATGTCGGAATTCATGAACAACTGATTAATTTGAGGTTATTCCTCAATGAAGATGCGGACAACGAGGTCCGCTTTTTTGTTGCCCTTTTGTTGTTTGCATATAAAACTCCGCCATGGTTCTCTCATAAAACAATGCGCCAAACGCAACTTTCAGTACCTTTTGTTCCGCTCCTGTTAGCAATTAAAAGTGAAAACGGTTATAGGATCGGCGAGATCACATCGTTATTTCGAACCTCACTGTAGAGTGGATGTGTTAGCGGTTGCCCGGTCGTCTTGGTGAAGCTGAATGAAATACACGATCGGCTGCCATATTTCGGCGTCGATATTCGTATCCGCCACCAGGCGAAAGCACAATTAAATGACTAATACTTCAGGTATCGTTGATGCCTCAAATGCATCTATTCCTAAAACGTCACAGGTGAAGGCAGATATCGAAGGCTCTGCTGAAGAGCTCGATCTCAATCGCCGTTCATTTGCCGACTTCGGTGTTTCACCCGCTATTGTTGAAGCACTCTCCGAACGCGGAATCACTCACCCCTTCCCTATTCAGGCCTTGACTCTTCCGGTTGCCCTCAAGCGTGCGGATATTATCGGCCAAGCAAAGACGGGCACCGGTAAAACCCTTGGCTTCGGGATCCCTGTTCTTGAGAATACTGTTGGACCCGGTGAACTCGGTTGGGATGAACTCGAGCATCCTGGTGCACCTCAGGGACTCATCATTGTTCCTACTCGTGAACTTGCGAAGCAGGTTGCAAATGATTTACGAAATGCTAGTTCTAAGCGCTCCTTACGTATCGTTGAAGTGTATGGCGGACGTGCCTACGAACCTCAAGTAGAAGCGCTCAAGAAGGGTGCAGAAGTTGTGGTGGGAACTCCGGGTCGCTTGATCGATTTGAAGAAAAACCGCACACTTGATCTTTCAGCAGCTCGCAACGTTGTGTTGGACGAAGCTGATGAGATGCTTGATCTGGGCTTCTTAGAGGATGTTGAAACCCTTCTGGGTGCTACCCCTGCCAATCGCCACACCATGCTGTTCTCCGCTACGATGCCTGGACCTGTAGTTGCCATGGCACGGCGTTATATGACGAAACCAACCCATATTCGGGCTCAGGATCCAGACGACGAATCGAGCACGGTTCAGAATGTCACGCAGGTTATTTACCGCTGTCACGCCATGAATAAGTCGGAAGTGGTAGCCCGTATTTTGCAAGCATCCGGACGTGGTCTCACGATTATCTTCACTCGCACAAAACGCACGGCGGCGCAGTTAGCTGACGAACTCACGGACCGCGGATTCGCTGCCGGCGCTATTCATGGCGACCTTGGTCAAGGTGCCCGTGAGCAGGCTATGCGTGCCTTCCGCAACGGAAAGATCGACGTGCTCGTTGCCACCGACGTCGCCGCACGCGGTATCGACGTCGATAACGTGACACACGTAATCAACTACCAGTGCCCTGAAGACGAAAAAACTTATCTGCACAGAATCGGCCGCACGGGACGAGCTGGACATTCAGGAACTGCTGTTACCTTCGTAGACTGGGAAGACACCCCACGATGGTCAGTTATTAATCACTCACTGAACTTGAATTTCCCAGAGCCAGTGGAAACCTACCACACCTCCGATCATCTCTATTCAGACTTGGATATCCCAGAAGGTACTACAGGAAGACTTCCAAAGGATCAACAAAATCGCGCCGGACTTGATGCGGAAGAAATCGAGGACCTAGGCGAAACTGGAAAGCGTCATTCACGCTCGGGCGACCGCCACAATAACGGGCGTGGACGCGGGCATAATTCCGGCTCGCGCAATGAGAGCTCGCGTGGCGGTTCGAACTCGCGTAATCGGAACAACGAGGGCCGCAGCTCGAGCGGTCGAAATAGCAAGGGACGCAACGCAGGGGGAGCAACGGCTCGTAAAGAACGCCGTCCACGCCAGCGCCGCCGCGTAAAGAAGGATTCAGCAGAATAAGTTCTGGCTGGGGTTCTTAGGGATTCACGGTTGTTCTCGAATCCCTAAGAACCCCTCCACTCTAAGCAGTTCAAAGGCTCGGGCACTATTCGATAATGTCAGCGAATAGTGCCCGAACCTTAAGTTTAGTTCTGGTTCAGTTCCTGTGTTCAGGACTCAGATTGAATGAACCACGCTCACAACACCGGTAATGATTAGCTGGGTTGCAATAGCGGCCAAGAGCATGCCGGAAAGTCGTGTAAGGAGCATAACGCCTGATTTACCCATAACGCGCATGATTGGAGTAGCAAAACGCATCGTCACAAATGAAATAAACAAAACGCTAATGAGGCCCAAACAAACGGTCGCAATCGAGGCAATCGAAGCACCGGCGTCGTCAACCAAAAGCATGAACGCCACGATGCTTCCTGGACCCGCTAGCAAAGGTGTACCAAGTGGCACCACTGCCGCATTAATGGTGCCAGATTCACGGCCAGGATCTTCTTCCTCACCTGTGAGCAGCTGCAAAGCTACCAAGAGGAGCAAGAGACCACCGGAAATTTGAAGAGCTTCAGTCGAAATCCCCAAGGCTCCGAAAACCTGGAAACCAAAGAATCCAAAAGTCATCAAAATTACAAGGGCAATCGCGTTCGAGACAAAAGCAGCACGCCGGCGATCCTTTTCAGAAAGTCTCGAAGTCAACGACATGAAAACCGGAAGATTTCCCGGTGGATCGATGATGAGGAACAGCGTGGCAAATGCCGATCCATACAGTGCGGCGTCAAAACTCACGGATGTAATACCTCCAAAAATGTTCCATTGATTGCGCTGAAATACACAGCTTCGTCGGTGACTCCCTCACCAAGAGTATTAGGTTTTCCGGCTCCGTGATAGTCGCTAGCCCCAAAACGTGCTAGACCTAATCTTTTTGCTAGCTTCACAAGTGCCGGACGGGCGTCAACAGGATTATCTCGGTGGTCAATTTCAACTCCAAACAAGCCCGCCTGCGCAAATAATTCGATGGTCCGATCGCTTACAGTTTTTCCGCGCTTAACCGCTTTCGGGTGTGCAAGAATGGCCCGACCACCAGCATTATTAATCATCTCAATTGCTTCAGGTGTGCTCGGAGCGATCTGAGGAACATAATATGGAGACGACGTGTGTAAAATTCGTTCAAATGCTTCGCTTCTATTCTCCACGACTCCCCTACCAACTAGCGCATCTGCGATATGTGGGCGGCCTACCGACCGCGAATCTCCAGCTAGCTCTACAACGTCATTCCAGGTGACTGGGAAATCTTGTTCGAGTCGATCAACTATCTGCCTTGCTCGAATCTCCCTAGAATTAGCCATCTGTGCGATATGAGAACGTATTGCCTGATCTGCTGGGTCAAAAAGTATACCGAGCACGTGAATGTCTATACCGTCATAACGGGTTGTGCATTCCATGCCTCGTACCAGCGACACCCCGGTGCATGACACTGCATTTGCTGCTTCTTCCCAGCCTGCAACGGTGTCATGATCAGAAATTCCCATCACGTCTAGGTGCGCTTCGGCAGCAGCACACATTAATTCCGTGGGTGTGCTGGTGCCATCCGAATAACTTGAGTGAGTATGCAAATCAATTCGCATAAATCTAGCTTAACTTTCCGCATCGCTTTTTGAGAACAGCACCGGATATAAATCGTGCACGAATCAATCGTTGAGCATTCCTGGCTTGGCTCTCCTATACATTTTCACCCGTTGGGAACAAGTGTGCATTCTCCCTTGGTTCGGTGGAATAATAGAATCATGATGAGCGAAAACGTGAACGAAAACCAAGAATTAAACAAAGAACTCGAAGCGCGTGCACACAATCGCACTCAACGTCCGAACGGCAGTGCGTTTCGCACCTTCATTGGTGAAGATTGGGGACCACGTCCACAGGGACCACAGCGTCTTGAAGTCGCAGATTTCACCCCCGCACGTCGCGCCGCACTTGGTCGAATGTTCCCTGGTGAACGACTCGTTTTCCCTGCTGGCGATCTTAAAGTCCGTTCAAATGACACCGACTACCGCTTCCGTGCACACTCGGCTTTCGCCCACCTCACAGGACTTGGTGGTGAAGATGAGCCAGGCGCCGTCTTAGTCCTCAACCCAATCGACGATCCTTCGGATCTTTCCCATGACGCCGAAAGTGCCACACACGAAGCAACGCTTTATTTTCATCCGCGTGCCTCACGTTCATCCGAAGAGTTTTATGCAGATTCACGCCACGGAGAATTCTGGGTTGGTGCACGTCTCTCCGCGGAGGAAATGAATACCCTTACCGGAATTAACGTCAAGCACAGCGACTCACTTCGTGATGACCTAGCAAAGGACCTTGGAAGCGTTCAGATTCGCGTGATCCCTCAGGCAGATGCTGCTATCGAAGAGCTGGTGAAAGAACTACGCCAGCAAAACGGAATTACCGAAAATGCGCTCCACGCCGATTTTGCCCTTGCAGAAGCAGCCTCTGAGCTTCGCCTTATTAAGGATGAGTGGGAAGTAAGGGAGATGAAAAAGGCAGTAGAGGTCACCGCACAAGGCTTTACCGAGATCCTCAAGAATCTCCCTCGTGCCATTGGTCATTGGCGTGGTGAACGCGTAGTCGAAGGCGCATTTGGTGCTAAGGCGCGCGAAGAAGGAAACGGTCTTGGATACGACACCATTGCGGCATCGGGAAACCATGCCAACACCCTGCACTGGATCGCAAATGACGGTCCTGTAAACGACGGTGATTTAATTTTGGTTGACGCCGGTGCCGAAGTCGATTCTCTTTACACCGCTGATATCACCCGAACGCTTCCTGTGAACGGCAAGTTCACTGATGCTCAACGTGAAGTTTACGAAGCTGTGCTTGAGGCCTGCGAATATGCACTTGAAACGGCTTCAAAGCCAGGCGTCCGCTTCCGCGATGTACACTTTGCGGCAATGGAAGTGATCGCTAAACATCTTGAAAACTGGGGAATGCTTCCAGTAAGTGCAGAAGAATCTCTAACTACTGATGGCCAATACCATCGCCGCTGGATGCCACACGGTACATCGCATCATCTTGGACTTGATGTTCATGACTGTGCACAGGCAAAGCGCGAGCTCTATCAAGATGCCGTACTTGAACCTGGAATGGTTTTCACCATTGAGCCCGGCCTCTATTTCCGATCCGATGATCTCAAGGTACCGAAGCGCTTCCGTGGAATCGGTGTGCGCATTGAAGACGATGTAGTGGTCACAAAAGACGGCGCGGTGCGTATTTCTGAAAATATTCCGCGTACAGTTGCCGGTGTAGAAAAATGGATTGCTGAAGCTCAACAAAGCTAAACATCCCTCGTCCCCTGAAACCGTACAACGAAGGAATTTCGACTGCTTATAAGCACAAGAAACTAACTCACTATCAACCACATGGAGGTGAACCATGAGCAAAAACGCTACGAACTCTCGAATTTTCGTAGGAAGGCTCGCCGGCACTGACGTTTTCGATCCCATCGGTGATCGCGTCGGAAAAGTAAAAGATGTGGTTGTGGTTTTTCGATTAAAACACGAACCACTCGCTGTAGGACTCGTGGTAGAAGTTGCGGCTAAGCGTCGAGTTTTCGTTCCACTAACTCGCGTTACTGCGATCGAAAACGGCCAGGTTATCACCACTGGTTTAGTAAATATTCGTCGGTTCTCTCAGCGTCCGGTAGAGACAATGGTGGTAGGCGAAATTCTTGATCGTGAAGTTGTTTTCAAAGACGGTTCCGGAATTGCCGTAGTCGAAGACGTAGCTATGGAGATGACGCGCTCACGCGAATGGCGGCTCACCCAGCTTTACGTTCGCATGAAGCGCGGTTCCAAGGACGCAGGAAATACCTTGATTGTTCCGATCAACGAAGTCACTGGGTTGGCTTCAAAGATTGCCAATCAAGCAGCTAACGCGCTTATTGCTCAGCTGGATGATCTCAAAGCTCCTGATGTTGCGGATGTTCTTCGCGAGTTACCAAACGACCGCGTGCTGGCGGTTGCCAATCAGCTTGCCGATGATCGCCTCGCGGACGTGCTCGAAGAATTGGGTGATGAAGACCGCGTAGTTATTATGTCTGGTCTAGACGTTGAGCGTGCCGCGGATGTCCTCGAAGTCATGCAACCTGACGACGCCGCCGACTTGGTAGCCGATCTACCTACTATCCAAGCGGAAATGCTCTTGAGTCGGATGGAACCGGACGAGGCAGAAGACGTTCGACGTCTCATGTCCTATGGCGAACGCACCGCTGGTGGTTTGATGACGACTGAGCCGATTGTTTTGCCACCCGACGCTACCGTTGCAACGGCGCTCGCACACGCTCGTCGGGCTGATATCCCGCCTGCACTGGCAACAATGGTCTTTGTGTGCCGTCCTCCGCTTGAAACCCCAACCGGTCGATTTATCGGCGTAGTCCATCTTCAACGAGCTCTACGCGAGCCTCCATCCACGATGATCGGAAGTATCGTTGATAACGACGTCGAACCCCTCGATCCAACGGATGGAATCGGTACCGTTACGCGTCTGCTCGCAACATACAACTTGACCGCAATTCCGGTTCTCGACGAAGGGCAACTTATTGGTGCGGTTTCCGTCGACGACGTTCTCGATCACCTTTTGCCTGAGCACTGGCGTGAATACGACGAAGCTCTGCTCGATCAAACCGTTAACGAAAACTATGATTCAGACACCGAAGAGCTCGAAGAACGTGCTGCTGAAGCAGAAAGCCGTGGAGCCGACACTCCTCGCGATTCGGAATTTATTTCTCGCGCAGTCGGTTCTGATTTCATCGAGTCAGAAGAAGACGCTACTGAAAATGATGGAAAGGTGGGATGAGCATGCCAAACAGCTTTGATCAGCCGCTCGACAAGAGCGCACGTCGCATCAAGCGATCACGATGGGACAGCGAAGCCACCGGCGTTATTTCAGAGAGAATTGCCCGTTTTACAGGAACCCCAAAGTTTCTGATCTACCTTTCTATCTTCGTCGTTGCATGGATTGGTTGGAATACCTTCGCTCCGAAATCCTTGCAATTTGATTCGGCAGAAATTGGATTCACCGCATTGACCCTGATGCTATCTTTGCAGGCATCGTATTCCGCTCCGCTCATCTTGTTGGCACAGAATCGCCAAGATGATCGTGACCGCGTAACTGCCCAGCGAGATCGGCAAGTTGCAGCTCAGAACCTAGCCGATACCGAGTATTTAACTCGGGAAATCGCATCGTTGCGTCTTGCTCTAGGTGAAGTCGCCACACGTGACTTTATTCGCTCCGAGCTTCGTGATGCACTTGAAGACCGTGAAATAATGGAAATTGATACTCGAATCGCTGAGCGAGATGCTCGTATTGCAGAGCTTGAATCTCGAATCGAAAAACTTGAAAATCTAGAAGATAAGTAATCATAGACATCAACGTTTGATGTGATGCTTACTTATGCCAGTGGGGAGGGAACCGCATTCGCGGTTTCCTCCCCACATTTAGTTTCGGCGTATTGACGCGAAACTTAAAAGATGCGCCGTCGCAGGCTGGGTGAGCAACCTGCTAGGCAAGTTTGAACGTACAAACGGTATCTTGCGATTGCACAGTTCTAGCTTTTACCTGCACATCTTTAGTCTGCCCACGTTTAGTTAGCACTACCGGAGTAATCATGTTGTATCCCGCCGCTTTTACGGTTGCGATATCAACTTTAACAATGGGATCGCCAACGTTAACGGTTTGACCAGATTCGGCAAGAATCGTAAAACCCTCGCCTTTGAGCTCTACGGTTTCTAGACCAACATGAACAAGAACTTCAACGCCATCGCTGGATCGCATTGCAAATGCATGTCCAGTTTTGAAGACTTTTACCAATTCGCCAGAGATAGGTGCACAGACCACAAGTTCCGATAATTCCTCTGGTTGAACTGCGCATCCCTCCCCTAGCATCTTTTGGGAAAAGACCGGATCTGGAACTTCTGAAACATCAACAACACTTCCTGCAAATGGTGCGTAAAGTTCAAGCTTTTTGGTCAAACCAAACATTAGAGTTCCTGTTCTCCTTGTAGATTTACTTTTTGTCCTTCGAGCTGGTGGGCAACTTCGTCATAAACGAACTGAACCTGCGGTCCGATTACAACTTGTACAGATTTCTGTGATGGACGAATTACTCCAGCCACACCGGCAGCCTTGATCTCCTTTTCTTTGACCAAAAGACCGTCTTTAACTGATACACGCAAACGAGTTGCACAGTAGTCAACAAGGTCGATGTTGTCACGCCCTCCAAGTCCAAGGATTACTTGAGACGCGACGGCACTGTAGCTATGGTCTCCTTCGAGCGTTGCATCAGCATCGGAATCATCTCCGCGACCAGGAGTCTTCAAATTGAACTTCCCAATCATGAAGTAGAAAATTCCTAGATACAGGAAGAAGTATACTACCCCCATAACAAGGAGCATCCACCACTTGTTAGCCAGTGGGTTTTGCGCCGAGAGGAACATATCTACAAAGCCCGCGGAGAAGCCGAAACCAGCAGTCCAATGGAAGAATGCGACTACTGCCAAGGAAATTCCAGTGAGAACTGCGTGAACAACATAGAGAATAGGAGCTACAAACAAGAAGGAGAATTCGAGTGGTTCGGTAACTCCTGTAAAGAATGCTGCCAAAGCACCAGCAAGCATTAGCGATCCAACAACCTTGCGCTTCGACTTATCGGCACGGAGGTAGATTGCCAAGGCTGCACCGGGCAAACCAAACATCATTACTGGGAAGAAGCCAGCTTGGTAACGCCCGATTTCGCCGACGACGGTACAGGTACCGTTAGCCCACACACCCACACCTGGGCAGGTAGCTGCATCAGTAGCTGCAGCTGCCGCCTCAATGGTCTTGCCACCACCAAGGAAGTTACCAATATCGTTAATTCCAACAACGTCAAACCAGAAGATCGAGTTTAGCGCATGGTGTAGACCAGTTGGGATGAGAAGTCGGTTTACAAGACCATAAATCCCAGCGCCAAGTGCACCAAGCCCCTGAATTGATTGGCCGAATTCGAAAAGAACATTATAAACGAATGGCCAAACAAAGTAGAGGATTCCAGCCAAAATAATGGAGAACGCCGTCGTCATAATTGGAACCAGGCGGCGTCCAGCGAAGAAGGCAAGGAAGTCCGGAAGCTTCGTTTGGTGGAAACGATTATACGTCCACGCAGCTAAGATGCCCACCAAAATGCCGATTAGTACGTTCTTATCGTTGATAGCATTCCATCCCTGGGATGCCCAATCAAGCGCCGCGTCACCTTTAAGAGCTTTATAGTCCTTAATGCCTTTATACGAGGCTACTGCTTCTGGGCTTATCAATACCTTAATAGTTGCATATCCCAAGAAACCAGATAGTGCGGCCGCACCGTTCTTGTCGCGAGCGAGCCCAAAAGCTAATGCTACAGCAAAGATCCACCCTAAGTTATCAAGTACCGCAGCACCTGATTTAATGAAAATGTAGGCAACAGCGCTGTTTGCACCCCAGCCTTCTGGATCAATCCAATAACCAATACCCATGAGGATTGCTGCCACCGGCATAACGGCAACAGCACCCATGATAGCGCGCCCGAATCTCTGTAGAGATCCTACGATTGCGTCTTTCATTGACGTTCCTTTCGATCAGAAAAGTTTGAGACGCCGTTACTTTGCCGCCAACCGTGAAATATCACTGCTAGAAACGCAACCTCGCCTAGGGCGAGGGAAGGGACGTCGTCAGCATCTAATAGCCGAGCAACAACTCGCTGCGCAACGTCGAATTCCAAGGGCAGGTCTCTTGATATTGCACGTAGAGCATCGTTTTTCCGGAACATTCCGCTTTCGATTCGCCGCATCGTTGCGAGAATTTGAGTGCTTACGTCGTTATCAAGATTGTCACGATTGACGCCTAGAGCGTGGCCGGCGTCGTGAATTATTGATGCAAGCCTATTCGCCTTTTCCAACGGTTGTTTGACCGTTACACCTGTTCTAGCGGCATTGAGATGAAGGGCAATAAATGCGGCTTCATCGTCAGGAAACTTGATGTCAGCATGCGAGTTAATGAAGGTGAGCACGGCTTCTGCAGCAGCAAATTCCTCGGGGAATACCGCTCTGATCTCGTTAATCAAGTTATTCCGAATGATCTGACCGGCTTGCAAACGTTGCATTGCAAAGATGAGGTGATCCGATAGCAGCAGGTAAACAGAGGGATGAAGTTCTCCTAAGATATCTGCTGCAAGATCTACCCCACCGGAGATTGCTTCCAACGTTTGACTGGATAAGCTTTCGGCTTGATTGAGGAACTGGATGCGTTCCGCACTGACCTCCACATAGTGGCGATGGGCTTCACCTTTTTCAATGAGATCGCCAGAACGACGACCAAAACCAATGCCTCGTCCCACGATGATGTGTTCGGAGTCATTGCTACGAACGAGTACAGCGTTATTGTTAAATACTCGAACTATGCGATGGTCTTGGTCATCCACGGAGAGCTCCTCATTGAGCGGGCACGAAAGGAAGGCCTTACATGCCCTTCCGGTAATGCCTGCATCATCAGTAACACCCGACGGGGTAAAGTCGAAATTTATCTTATGCCGTCGGTACTACAAACGCAACCATTCTCACGCGTTCGATTTTGAAATATTCTTTCATGATCGTCACCGTTAAGATGGAAGTATGACATTACCAAGCGTAGAAATTATTAATGAAGAGCTGGCAAAGGTTATTGACCCCGAAATCCGCCGTCCTATCACGGAGTTAGGGATGGTTCGATCGGTTGAGGTACATGACACCGGCAAAGTTACAATAAGCATCGATCTGACGACGGCGGGTTGCCCGTTGCGCGATACCATCACCGAAGATGTTAAGAAGGTTGTTAACGAGATTAACGGCGTTATGGGGGTTAACGTGGTCATGGGCGTCATGGACGACGACCAAAAGGCAAAGCTACGCGAAACCCTTCGCGGTGGCGAGCCTGAACGAGTCATTCCTTTTGCACAGCCAGGAAACCTAACCCGCGTCTATGCGATTTCCTCCGGTAAGGGCGGTGTAGGAAAATCCTCTATGACCGTTAACCTCGCTACCTCGATGGCAGCAGCCGGTCTCAAGGTCGGAATCGTCGATGCTGATATCTATGGATTCTCCATTCCACAAATGATGGGTATCACAACCCCTCCACAGGTGATCGACAAGATGATCATTCCACCCGTTTCCCACGGTGTTAAGGTCATTTCAATTGGCATGTTCCTCCAAGACAACTCACCTGTTGTATGGCGTGGTCCAATGCTTCACCGTGCGCTTGAGCAGTTTTTTGGAGATGTTTTCTGGGGTGATCTTGATGCACTCTTGATTGATCTTCCACCGGGAACCGGTGACATCGCAATCTCGGTTGCACAGTTGATCCCTGGTGCAGAAATCGTAGTTATCACTACACCGCAAGCTGCCGCGGCTGAAGTTGCAGAGCGTGCCGGTGTAATGGCAAGTCAGACGGAACAGCGCGTCATCGGCGTCATCGAAAACATGTCCTACCTAGCCATGCCAGATGGAAGCCGGATGGAGATTTTCGGTGCAGGTGGTGGCAAAGCTGTTGCCCAGCAACTTACCGATGTTCTTGGATACGAGGTTCCAGTTATTGCTACAGTTCCTCTTGAGCAACCACTTCGCGAAGGTGGCGACGCCGGTGTTCCACTAGCAATCCAAGAAGGCGAATCAACCGCACAGATTGCGATCCGTCAGGCTGCCGAGTCGCTGGCTAAGCGATCACGTGGACTTTCTGGACGCTCCCTTGGAGTTTCCCCCGCCTAACCAAGGAAACGGTAATATTAGTTTTAGCTGTAAGATTTCACGAACTACAGCTTCTTAGCGCACTCAGCGATTGATAGCACTTTTGGAGAAATCAAAATATGACGCACGATAAGGCCGCTTCTTGGGCTTATGCCGAAGAAATCGTTACCGAGCCTGAACTTATGGCTCAGGCTCGTTCGGAGGCTGCTGAATTGGGGATCTCCCCCGTCTCCCCAGCAACCGGGCAGTTCCTCGCAACCGTGGCAAGTATGCCGCATATTCGCACGATTGCAGAGATCGGCACCGGCACCGGACTCAGTGGCCTTTATATGCTTCTTGCATCATCAACGGCGAGTTTGACCACGATTGATATCGAGTCAGAAGCTCAGAACTATGCTCGAGATTTCTTCAATAAGGCAGGTGTACGCACCTCGCGCTACCGTGTAATTAATGGTCGGAGCGCCGATTTGTTGCCACGCCTAGCTAAAGAGTCCTACGACTTAGTCGTTATCGATGGTGACCCACTTGAAGCAGAGGGCGACGTGCACGAAGCAGTACGGATGCTCAGGTCAGGCGGGATACTCGTTATTACCCACGCGCTCTATCACGACCGCGTAGCAGATCCAGCAAGGCGCGATGAAGTAACTGTCGCATTGCGTAACTTAGGGCAAACAGTGATGGACCTTGACGAGCTATCAGCTTCGCTTTTGCCACTGGGAGACGGTCTGATCTTCGCAGTTAAACAATAGGCTGACTATGCTGGTGGGGCGGGAAACCATAGTTTTGGATTCCCACCCCACCAGCATTTATAAAACTACTTTTTAATTCCTTCGAGGACGTTTACTAATTCCGAAACGTCGGTCTCGTTGAGCGAAAGCACCAAGCGTCCACCGCCTTCGAGTGGAATCTTCAGCGTTACGCCGTGATTATCCCGCTCGGCCTCGAGAGGACCATCTCCGGTCCGCGGCTTCATCGCAGCCATAATTTTTCTCCTCTCCTTCGGTGGAAAACCCACCCTGAGTCTATTCTACGGGAATTTAGGCCTTTAGGCACTGAGAGAATTAATTAATCGTTTGATTGAGAATTACGAACCTCAGAAGCAAGCTTATGGATACCGAGTTGGAGAGCTTCCACTGCTTCTTCCGCGGTATCGACTACCACCAACAGATCGGGATCGAGTTCATTAACCATCCCCTCATTGACCATAGATGTGCGAATCCACGAGATCAGGCCACCCCAGTATTCTTTGCCAACCAAAATAATTGGGAAGCCGGAAATCTTACGGGTCTGAACCAGAGTGAGCGCCTCGAAGAGCTCATCCATAGTACCAAACCCGCCGGGCAATACGATGAACCCTAAGGCATATTTGACGAACATCAGCTTTCGTACAAAGAAGTAGCGAAAGTTAATGCCACGATTAACGAATTCATTCATTCCCTGCTCAAATGGCAGCTCAATTCCAAGTCCAACCGAAACTCCTCCAGCTTCGAATGCGCCTTTATTAGCTGCTTCCATGATGCCAGGACCGCCGCCAGTGATAACCGCGTAGTCAAGCTTCACCAAGGATGCCGCGATTTCTTCAGTTACCTTGTACTGATTTGAATCTGGTTGAGTGCGAGCAGAACCAAAGATGGAAACCGCCGGACCGATATCTGCCAAAACGCCAAAACCTTCAACGAACTCAGACTGAATTCGCATAATTCGCCAAGGATCGGAATGCACGAAATCGGTATCTTGTTTTGGAGCGAGTAAGCGAGCATCCGTCGTCTGCTCTGGGATCTGATCCCCACGTAAAACTATCGGGCCTTTGTGGTATTGCTTGTTGTTTTGTTTCACGTTTCAACCATAGCTTGAAAACTGCGTTATTTTCAGAAATATTACGGTAAGTGAACAGGAACTATGCCAAGCAGCACCAAGTTGAGTACGCTTAATATATGGCTATTGAAATTCCACAAGAACTGGCAGCTGAAGCTGCCCACGTGATCGCAGATAAATCGGGAATTGACCACCACCACCTAGCACTGACACTCGGGTCTGGTTGGGGTGGCGCAGCGGACCTAATCGGTGAAGTTGTTGCTGAGATCGATGCGGCAGATATTCCCGGATTCTCCGCACCGTCCGTCGTCGGTCACGGAGGAAAGATCACCTCTATCAAACTAAAGTCAGGGCACTACGCACTCATTTTGGGCGCACGTACGCATTACTACGAAGGAAAAGGTGTTCGTGCAGTCGCGCATGGAGTCCGCACCGCGGCGGCTACTGGTGCACGTATCTGTATCTTGACTAACGGATGTGGTTCGACTGTTCCAGAATGGGGACCAGGAACAACCGTTTTGCTTTCAGATCATTTGAATCTCACGGCAACGTCGCCAATCGAAGGAGCCAACTTCGTTGATCTAACCGACCTTTACTCCTCGAAGCTGCGCGGAATTGCGCATTCCATTGATCCTGAGCTTCCTGAAGGTGTGTATACACAGTTCCCAGGGCCGCATTATGAAACCCCCGCAGAGGTGAAGATGGCTCGCACTCTCGGCGGAGATTTGGTTGGCATGTCAACTGCGCTAGAAGCAATCGCAGCGCGCGAAGCCGGAATGGAAGTTATGGGTATTTCACTCGTAACTAACCACGCCGCCGGTTTTGCACCTGGAAACCTCAATCACGCAGAAGTCCTAGAAGCTGGCCGTGAAGCTGGTCCGCGTATCTCGCGTCTACTTGCAGATATTGTTGCAAAAATTTCCGAAACCGAACTTTCCTGAGGGAAGTCGACGTTTGTACAGGGCCACGAAATACGTAGCTCTGCATAGTTAACAAGTTCAAAGGGGAAAAATGAACTATTCACGTACATCTGTACAAGACTGGATCGCACACGATCCTGAGGAAGAAACTCGAGCTGAGCTCAACGCAATCCTCGACGCTGCGGAAGCAGGAGATGAAAGCGCGGCTGCCGACCTCGCTGATCGCTTCCAAGGAACTCTTCAGTTCGGTACTGCTGGTCTGCGCGGAGCTATGGGTGGTGGCCCGTTCAGGATGAACCGTGCAGTGGTTCGTCGCGCAGCGGCCGGATTAACCGCTTGGTTGCGCAAGCGCGTAGGTGACGACGCCGTCGTCGTCATTGGATACGATGCTCGCTACCATTCTGCAGACTTCGCACGAGACACGGCCGCAATCGTTACTGCTGCAGGTGCAAAGGCTATTTTGATGCCACGAAATCTGCCAACCCCGGTCCTCGCATTCGCTGTGCGCTTCCTTGGTGCCGACGCCGGAGTCATGGTTACCGCTTCGCACAACCCTCCGCAGGATAACGGTTATAAGGTTTACTTGGGCGGCCGATCGATCGATACCGATGGAAACGGCGTACAGATTGTTCCTCCGGTTGATGCCGAGATCGCTGCGGAGATCGCAGCCGCACCTTTTGCCGACGAAGTTCCAATGGCAGAATCTGGCTGGGGTACAGTTGAAGAATCTGTTATCGACGCATACGTTGAGGAAGCAGCATCAGTTGCAGGTGAAGGCTCCCGCGACATTAAGATCGTTTACACCGCTATGCACGGCGTTGGTACCGAAACCATGATGAAGGTTTTCAAAAAGGCTGGATTCAACAACGTCGTCGGTGTGCCAGAGCAGATCGAACCCGATCCTGCCTTCCCAACTGTTGCTTTCCCTAACCCTGAAGAACCAGGTGCGCTCGATCTTGCGATCGCTCTTGCTAAGAAAGAAAATGCCGATATTGTGATCGCTTCCGATCCCGATGCAGATCGTTGCTCGGCAGCGATTCCGCTTGGCGACGGCGAGTGGCGTCAGCTTTCCGGAGACGAAATCGGTTCACTACTTGGTGAGTGTGTAGCAATTGCCGCTAAAAGCGCCGGCCATACCGGAAACCTTGCTTCTTCGATTGTTTCTTCACGACTCCTAGAGAAAATCGCACATTCGCACGGACTCGGATACAAGGCAACCTTGACTGGCTTTAAGTGGATTGCACGCGCACCGGAAATCATCTTCGGTTACGAAGAAGCTATCGGTTTTTGTGTCAAGCCAGATGCTGTTAAGGACAAGGATGGTATCTCCGCAGGAGCTCTCCTAGCATCGCTTACGGGACGCCTCCACAACGAAGGCTCTGGCCTGCAAGGTGAGCTCGATCGGATCGCAGTGCGCGAAGGTCTATACCTGTCCGGCCCTGTAACGATCCGCGTTGAAGATCTATCAATCATTCCGGCAACGATGGCTAAGGTTCGCCAATTCCCACCAACCACCTTGGTTGGTTCGCAAGTTGCATCGATCGTTGATCTTTCTCAAGGCACCGAGGCGCTACCGCCAACCGATGCGGTAATGATTCATACCGAGGCGAACGACCGTGTAATTATTCGCCCCTCGGGGACCGAACCCAAAGTCAAGTGCTACCTTGAAGTGATTGAGCCCGTCGGTGATGCTTCAGAGCTACCGGCAGCTAAAGAACGTGCCGCGGCTCGACTTGCTCAATTCAAGCTAGATATGGCAGAAGTTCTCAAGCTTGACTAATAAACAATAACGACGGTGGGGTGTGGATGATTTAAATGATCATCCACACCCCACCGTTATATTCAGTATCTCAATCCTTGCATCCTAGCGTTAGCTCGGCGCAAAATGAGCTAACAGAGTGAAGCAGGCTGAGTTTACGATTGGCAGTGGCACTCAGAGAGTATCGAGCACAGCTTGGGACGATGAAAGTCCAAGTCGGGTAGCGCCAGCCGCAATGAGCTCAGCAGCAAACTTTCCATCGCGGATTCCGCCCGAAGCCTTAACCTCAAGATCGTCACCAACAGTCTTCTTCATAAGCTCAACTGCATGAACCGATGCTCCACCTGCTGGGTGGAAACCGGTAGAGGTCTTAACGAAATCAGCGTCAAGTTCATGAGCGATCTCGCATACCTTGACGATTTCTTCGTCAGTGAGTGCTGCCGACTCAATGATGACCTTAAGAACTGCAAAAGGAATCGCATCACGAACCGAAGCGATATCGAGTGCAACGCCGTCCCAGTCATGTTCCTTAACTAGACCAATATTTACAACCATATCCACTTCGTCTGCTCCAGCAGCTACAGCAAGAGCCGCTTCGGCAGCCTTAACTGAAGGCGCAACCGCACCCGATGGGAAACCTGCAACGACTGCAAGGTGGACATCGCCAAGATCGATATCTTCTGGAAGTGGAAGCATGGATGGCGAAATGCAAACCGAGTAGGTACCGATCTGCTTCGCGTCTTCAACCAGGGCACGAACGTCGTCATACGTTGCTTCTGGCTTGAGTAGGGTGTGATCAATCATCTGGGCGACTTCTTCACGTGTTGCCACAGTATTCTCCTTGTATTCTAGCTTTGCCTCCAAGCAAATGCTGCTAATCGGCAATTACTTCTCTTGGCAGTGCGAGGCAATAACCTTTGCCTCGCACCCCAATTCTATCTATATATTGAGTGCTACTCAGCTAATTCACTGAGCTCATAACAAAAGTTCTCGATTAGGAACGAGTGATACGATCGAGCACGACCGAGGTGTGAGTTGGAACAGACGAACCGATCACTACTCCGCCCTCAAGGGACTCCATTGCACGTTCAAAACGCGCTTCTTCATCGGTAAAGAGGGTCATGAGCTTCTGACCCTTCTTAACTTCATCTCCTGGCTTCGCAAAGAGCTCAATACCCGCGCCAGCCTGGACTGGTTCGCCCTGGAATGCGCGACCCGCGCCAAGACGCCAGGAAGCAACACCTACCGAAAGCGCGTCGAGAGTTTCGAGTACACCACTTTCTTCAGCGTAAATATCGTGTGTATGCTTCGCCGTCGGAAGTGGCGCGTCAACATCTCCACCTTGGGCTGTAATCATCTGGCGCCAAATATCCATCGCGCGCCCATCCTTGAGTGCTACTTCAACGTCCGCATCGGGCTGTCCAGCAGCGGTGAGCATCTCACGCGCCAACGCAAGCGTCAGCTCGATGACATCAGCTGGACCACCACCAGCAAGAACTTCAACCGACTCGGCCACTTCAAGTGCATTTCCTACCTTGAGCCCGAGCGGGGTGCTCATATCCGTAAGCAACGCAACCGTCTGCACACCGGCATCAGAACCCAAATCAACCATGGTCTGAGCTAGCTCACGGGCTTGCTGTAGATCCTTCATAAACGCGCCCGAGCCAACCTTGACGTCAAGCACCAATGATCCGGTTCCTTCCGCAATCTTCTTCGACATGATCGAGGATGAAATTAATGGAACACAATCGACCGTCGAAGTAACGTCACGAAGTGCGTAGAGTTTCTTGTCTGCCGGAGCTAGACCGGAACCAGCTGCACAGATAACAGCTCCACAGCCATCCAATCCGAGCTGATTCATGATTTCTTCGTTGGAAAGGCTAGCTCGCCAACCCGGAATTGCTTCCAGCTTGTCCAAGGTACCACCGGTGTGTCCAAGTCCGCGTCCAGAGAGCTGCGGTACCGCCACACCAAATGCTGCAACGAGTGGAGCAAGCGGAAGAGTAATCTTATCGCCCACGCCCCCGGTTGAATGCTTATCTGCGGTGATACGCCCTAGACCAGAGAAGTCCATGCGCTCTCCCGATTCGATCATCGCGTTGGTCCACTCAACGATCTCTTGACGATCCATTCCATTAAGGAAGATCGCCATGGCAAGTGCTGCCATTTGCTCATCACCAACCACGCCACGTGTATACGCATCGATGGTCCAAGCGATTTCTTCAGACGTTAGCTTCGATTTATCGCGCTTATGGCGAATAACGTCAACTACATCAAATTTTTCTGCCACTCTATTCCCCTTCGTGGTCTTGTAGCGCATATGGCGTTTCCACCGATACTGCGCCTTCAACTTCGCTCAGATCAGCTGGTCCGAAACCGAAAGGTAAAACCTGATCCATGGTCATTACGCCTACTGGCATCATGACTTTCAGTGTTTTCCCTCCGTGTTCAAACAAGAGCTGACGGCATCGTCCACATGGGACGATGACTTCACGGTTTCCGTTAACCGCTACGAATGCTAGGAGGCGCCCGCCTCCGCCTTTGATAAGTTCTGAAACCATTCCGCATTCGGCACATAATCCGACGCCAGTGGCCGCGTTTTCAACATTACAACCACTTACAATACGTCCATCGTCTACGATTGCAGCTGCGCCTACAGGATAGCCAGAGTATGGCATGTAGGCATGTTCCATAACTTCGCAGGCTACTGCCTTGAGGTTATCCCAATCAATTATTTGCATTTTAATTTCTTTCTGCACAAATAAAGAAGTCGTGGTGGCGCATGTCCACCACGACTTCTCAATCACTTCGCGTATGGGATGTTTTCTGCGGCAGGAGCTCGTGATTTGCCGACGAAGCCAGCCACAGCGATGATAGTGACGACGTACGGAATCATGTTAACTACCTGAGAAGGA
This sequence comes from Arcanobacterium ihumii, assembly GCF_900604515.1. GTDB lineage: Bacteria > Actinomycetota > Actinomycetes > Actinomycetales > Actinomycetaceae > Arcanobacterium_A > Arcanobacterium_A ihumii. The sequence continues at coordinate 256,050 of NZ_UWOS01000001.1, forward strand.
ATTGCATTCGTCAAGTTCGGTACCAAGAGGGCGAAGGCCTTCGCAAAACCGAACATAATCGATGCCGCAACCGCGCCCAGCGGATGCCACTTTCCGAGGATCATCGCAGCCAAGGCAATATATCCGTTTCCGGCGGACATGTTGTCTGTAAAGGCAAGTCCAGCACCGATGGTAAAGAATGCACCACCAAGTCCTGCAAGCGAGGAGCCAAACACCGTGTTGCGGAAGCGCGTGCGATTAACATTAATTCCTACCGTATCTGCAGCGCGCGGATGTTCACCACATGCACGCAGACGCAGTCCCCAGCGGGAGCGGAATAGGAAAATAGTCAACGCAACAACCGCGATGTACATCAGATAAACCAGCACCGTTTGGTTGAAGAGAGCTGGACCGATCACCGGAATGTCCGCAAGGAGCGGAATTCGAATTGGTGAAAGTGAATACTGGTTGGTATTGAAAATTGCCGCATTTTTCGAAAGCAATGTGCCGGCGAAGAACGTGGTTAAACCTAGAACCAATACGTTGAGGACCACACCAACGATGATCTGATCCACACCGTATTTAACAGAGAACAACGCTAGAAGTGCACCAACAAAGGCACCAGCAAGCGGAGCCATAATTAGACCTGCGTAGGCGTTCTTGAAAAACGAAGCCGCTACAACTCCAGCAAATGCGCCGAAAAGCAACTGACCTTCAATAGCGATGTTAACAACGCCTACGCGTTCACACACGACGCCCGAAAGAGCACCGAAGATCAGCGGAGTTGAAATCGCAATTGTCGATACCAAAGTTGAGGTAACTGTTACTGCTGACTCCGAACCTGCACCTGCAAAGATCATGAATCCTAGGATCGTCATCGCGGCAATAAGGACCATAGCAACGATGTCTAGAATACGTCCGGTTTTTCCAAACTTCCCACGCGTGTATACGGATAGGATCGACCAAACAGTACCAATGAGTACAACGACGAAGAATGCCCAGAGCACGGCTGGCGCGCTAAAGGAAAAATCGCTGATGTCAAATGCCTGGCTCTTATCATTCAAACGAATTCGGGTATCGCCCTGTGCTTTCACTGCAAAAAACAGCAGAAGAAGTGAGGCAAATCCGAAGGTAATTGGAATTTTCCAGTTACGCTTTCCCAACACCATTGGAGCGCTTGGGGATGATGTTTCTACTGCAACAGTGCTCATGCCTGTGCCCCCTTACGTGATGCTTCTGATTTTTCTGAAAGTGTTGCCATGTATTCGCGAATCGACTTTCCATCCGGTTTAGGCAAACGGAACATCCAACGGATTAGTGCTGGAGCCGCAATGAACAAAACGATCATCGACTGAAGAATCAGGATCATATCGATTGGAACACCTTGAGTCTGCATCACGTATCCGCCGGCTTTGAAGCCACCGAAGAGCAATCCTGCAAAGAAGATTCCAAGTGGGGTGTTACGTCCCAACAAAGCAACGGTAATCGCATCGAAGCCGATGGAACCTGCCACACCTTCAGTAACGTAGCCCATTGTGCCTAGTGCTTCGTTCGCACCAGCGAGGCCACAGAACGCACCCGAGATAATCAGGGTAAGGGTGGTGACCTTTGCTGTGGACATTCCAGCTGTTAAGGCCGCGTTTGGGTTAGCACCAACTGCGCGGAGTTCAAAACCAAAGGTCGAACGCTTCAAGATCCACCAGTAAACGAAGGTGGCAAGAAGAGCAATAATCAAACCGATGTGTAGCTTGAACGGTGGCGGAAGCAAAGGCAAGTACAATGCTGTTTCAGCAGCATGTGGCGTTTGTGGGTTGTTTGACCCCGGTGCCTTCCATGACGGAAGCGAGAGCAAGTAGCTAAGAATCAATGCCGCAATCGTATTCAGCATGATCGTCACGATAACTTCGTTCGCACCCGTCCTCGCCTTCAAAAGTCCTGCAATACCAGCATAAAGACCGCCAGCGACGATAGCTGCAAGAATTGCAACAATCATGTGTACCCCAGCTGGAAGTTGAAGGTTAACTCCGACCCAAATAGCTGCGATAGCTCCAAAAACAATCTGACCGGTACCACCAATATTGAACAGTCCTGCACGGAATCCGATACCAAGACCAAGTCCTGCCAGGATCAATGGAATCGCGTTAAAGAGCGACTTTGTTAGTGGCATGATCTGGCGTTGGAATGTTGAAGCTCCAGGATCGAAGATCGCGCCCCGGAACATAGCGTAGTAAGCGTTGAAAACATTAGCTCCGCTGATTGCAATCAGTATTGCGCCAACAACGAATGCCAAAATAACGGCTAAGACTGCAACCAACCAGCCCGAGCGCAAGGAGGTGTGGATCCACGCTTCAATTAACGAGTGACCGTGAGGTGACTCAACTTTTTTAGTTTTCACGTCAGACATTACTGAATATCCCCCATTACCTTGTGCTGAGGCTGCGATGACTGCGCAAAGGCTTCATCTTCCGGAACACCAGCCATCATCAAACCAAGTACATCTCGCGATGTATCGGCCGGCACAATACCTACAATTCGACCGCGGTACATAACTGCAATACGGTCAGCAAGCGCAACAACCTCGTCAAGTTCGGACGAAACAAGAAGAATCGGAGTGCCAGCATCACGTTCTTCGATAATGCGCTTGTGGATGAACTCAATAGATCCGACGTCGACACCACGAGTTGGCTGGTTGACTACCAGAAGTCGCAGATCGCGGGATAGTTCGCGAGCAACAACGACCTTCTGCTGGTTTCCACCTGACAACGTTGAAATAGCATCAGAAATCGACGTCAAACGTACGTCGTATTCAGCTACTTTTTCGTCTGCATTCTTCGTGATTGCGCCACTCTTCATCATTGGACCGGAAGCAAATGGCGCATTTCGATATTGGTCAAGAATGAGGTTATCCGCAATCGAGAAGGACGCAATAATGCCGTCTTTAGAACGATCTTCTGGAACAAATCCAATACCCGCATCGATATTTGAACGGACTTTGTGACCGGTAATTTCCTTACCATCAAGCAGTACAGACCCTTCAGCAATCGGTTCAAGACCGAGAATTGCTTCGGCTAGCTCGGTTTGTCCGTTGCCTTGGACTCCTGCAATTGCAAGAACTTCACCTCGGTGAACTTGCAGATCAACGTGGGAAAGCAACGGCGATCCTGATTCACCAAGAACAGAAAGGTCTCGCAGTTCAAGCCCAATTTCACCTGGCTCAGCAGGCTTCTTATCAACACGCATCATGACTGGGCGGCCAACCATCATGGTTGCAAGCTCAGCTTCTGTTGCCTGTGGATCAGCTTCGCCGACGACGGCACCCCGCCTAATAACTGTGATGTCATCTGAAACTGCACGTACTTCACGCAATTTGTGGGTGATAAAGACGATGGACGTTCCCGCAGCAGCGAGCTGCTTCATGATCGCCATAAGTTCATCAGTTTCTTGCGGCGTCAAAACAGCGGTAGGCTCATCGAGAATAAGCACCTTTGCTTCTCGTGACAGCGCTTTAACGATTTCAACACGCTGTTGCGCTCCTACTGGAAGATCTTCAATTAAAGCATCGGGATCAAGATCAAATCCGAACTTCTTCGAAACTTCTTCAACTGTTTGACGCGCCTTCTTGATATCGATCAATCCAGCTTTTTTGGTTGGTTCGTAGCCGAGTGCGATGGACTCAGCAACCGTAAACACGGGCACCAACATAAAGTGCTGGTGCACCATGCCGATTCCAGCAGCGACGGCATCTCCTGGTCCATTAAAATGAACCGGCTTGCCATCGATTAAAATTTCGCCCTCATCTGGATCGTATAACCCGTAGAGAACATTCATGAGAGTTGATTTGCCTGCGCCGTTTTCTCCCAGCAGAGCGTGAATACGCCCTTCTTCCACGACCAGGTCAATGTGGTCATTTGCCACGAGGGGGCCGAATCGTTTTGTGATCCCCTTAAGCTCCAGCTTCACGCCAGACCCCTTTCGCATTTTTGGAATGCATCAGCATTCTCAATAGTTGAGGTCCGGCCTCGAACGAAACCGGACCTCAATTAAAATATAGTGATCACTTGGTCTTCGGAGCGCTTGCGCTCTCAACCTTGAGATCGCCAGACTTGATCTTCTCGGTCAGAGCCTTGACTTCGTCCTTGAGTTCCGCAGGAACCTTGGAATCGAAATCATGGAATGGTGCTAGTGCCACACCACCGTTCTCGAGCGTACCGATGTAAGGATCAGCAGAGAACTTGCCGTCCTTGCCAGCCTTGATCGTATCAACAACAGCCTTGTCGATTTCCTTCATTACCGAGGTAAGAACGATTGACTTGTAGTCTGGGGTGGACTCGTACCAATCGGAGTCGACACCGATAATGAGGGTCTTTCCGTCAGCCTTTGCTGCAGCTGCAGCACCTAGTCCAACAGGTCCAGCAACAGGCATGATGATGTCTGCGCCCTGATCGATGAACTGCTGAGTCTGGGTCTTACCAAGGTTCTGATCTTCGAATGATTCGGTGAACGAACCGTGCTGGGTGACCTTGTCCCAACCAAGGAGCTTAACATTCTTGCCCTTGGCCTGGTTGTATGCCATAACACCGTCAGCGAAACCATCCATGAAGATGGAAACTGAAGGGATCTGCTTGCCACCGAAGGTAGCAACGGTACCGGTCTTCGTCATTCCTGCTGCTACATATCCAGCGAGGTATGCCGCCTCAGCAGTATTGAATACCAATGGGCGACCGTTCTTGACGTTAACGACCTTGAAGTCTTTATCGGTGAATGCCGAATCGACCAATGCGAAGTTAATGTCTGGGTTGTTCTGAGCAGCCGCAAGGGTTGCAGGTGCAAGCATGAAGCCAACGCCGATAATCACGTTACAACCATCGGAAACTTGTGCGTCAACGTTTGGTCCGAAATCAGCGACGTCCTTAGATTCGCCTGAACCGATCTTAACGCCAAGGTCCTTCTCAGCTGCCTTAAGACCGTTATATGCGGATTCGTTGAATGATTTGTCGTCCCAACCGCCTTGATCAGAAACCAAGCAGGCCTTGTAGTCAGAGGTACTGCCACCAGCACTCTTACTATCTCCGCCAGAGCATGCTCCCAAAGCGAGAGCGGAAGCTGCCACAACTGCGGCAAATGAAGTTACTTTCTTCACGTGAATCTCCTGAGTGTAAATTCGTGTGCCCGATATTTTCGACTTCGAAAACAGGTCACGATCCAACTTAGTCTATTTCAGATAAATTTCCACTCCGAATACGAAATAACGCTCTAAAATCCCCTTTGATGTTAAATCGTAATGAATTCGTTACATCTGAAACAGAAGTTCGTCTATAAATCTTACAACCCAAGGGAGGTATATGTCACATCATTTATCGAAGTTCCTCTGGTAATGTCTCCACAACGTCTTTTACTCCCTGCGAGCTCTCTTTAGTGGTGACGAAAATGACGTCATCAGTTTCAACAACCACGGCGTCGTCGATCCCCAAAACAACAATCGGTTTGGAATGGGTGTAAATCAATGAGCGAGGTGACCGCTCCGTCACTACAGGATGAGGCACTCCACCAGGAGCAACCTGGGCTTTTGCGTTAGCATGAAGCTCACCAAGTGAACGATAGTCCCCTACATCCGACCAGCCCATGTCAACGGGGACAACAGCAACTCCCCCACGCATCGAAAGCGGTTCGGCAATCGCATGATCTATAGCGATTTTCTTGAGGTTTGCCCAATGTTCATCCATCGCTTGCCCCTGCTTCGGAGTATCCCAAGCCTCGGCAAGTATCATGATTCTTCGAAAAAGTTCTGGCTCAAAATCTTGAAGCGACTGGAGAAGTACGTCTGTTTTGAAGACGAACATCCCCGCATTCCACAGGTATTCACCACTATCAACGAAGCGCGTGGCACGGTCAAGTTCTGGCTTTTCAGTAAATTCGACGACGTCGTAAACTTCAGATCTAGTTTGCTCGCCTCGGTGAATATAGCCAAAACCGGTTGCCGGGTAGGTTGGCTCAATCCCAATTGTTACGATTTTCCCAGCATGTGCAGCACCTATCGCGGCCACAACGGCATGACGAAATGCATCCTCATCTCTAATCACGTGATCGGCAGCGAAAGATCCAACTACAACGTTCCCGTGCCGTTTTTGAAGTACTGCAGCAGCTAAGCCAATGGCGGCCATGGAATCTCGACCACTCGGTTCAACAATAAACTGAGTCGGATCAAATCGTGGAAGTTGACCTTGAACAGCATCAATATGGCTCTCACCGGTAACGATCATAATTCGAGTATCAGTCAGTGATTGAAGGCGTCTAACAGTATTTTGAAGAAGGCTCGATCCACAGGAAGTCAAGTCAACTAGGAATTTCGGAGCGCTTGCTCGCGACAGCGGCCACAAGCGTGTGCCTGATCCTCCCGCTGGGATAACGGCATAGAAATCCTTAGTCAAGTTAATTTGCGTTGCGTCCTTCAAAATCTTCGTCCTTCATCTTCGATTTTTCGCGTTTTTCCAGTTCCTTCGCCAATTGTTTGGCTTTAGCGGCGGCCTTAGTATTCAGCTTGTCAAGGAGCCCAGCACGCAAATCAGGTAGTACCACCCCTGTGATTGGATCATGCTCCCACTCAAGGGTATGAAGATCTGACTTCGAAACATAATTCGGCGTTTCGTCAATATGTGGGTAGTAAGCCTTAGTAATTGCCAACTGTTCTGGTGGATTTGCGATAAATGCCCCTGCTTGGAGGGTAATTCGCGCAATGAGATTGACCCACAAAAGGATTGTAGCGATTGCAGCAAACGGTGCAAGAAGCGGGTTATTTGCAACCGATGAGACCGCCGTCGTACCTAGAACTCTCAGCAAAGAAGAAGCGAAACCGGCGAAGAATGAGCCCATAACCAGGTCTTTTCGAGGAGCACGCGCTCCAGCCATGTAGCGGAAAATGAACATGAAAACGAGGGTATCCACCGCAAGACCGATCAGGAAAGTACCTCCGTTGATGAAGCTTTGGCCCCAGCTTTCTGGGAGCGAAAGGAACCCGAAGATTTGTTCGGAGAAGAAAGCGGCGACGGTACTTAGTCCGACTGAGACAATTACTCCCAATCCGATGATTAGGAATCCTGATAAATCGAGGAACTTAGCCATAAAGAAGTTAGTTGGGATTCGTGCCAGCCCGAACATCGCCTGGATCGAGGTTCGCAAACCCGCCATTAAAGACAGCGCCGACCACAGCAACACTATGATCGAAATAAACGTAACGATATTGAAGGGGTTATCGACGATAAGTGCATCTGGTTCAATTAGACCATCCGGAGATGAAGGAGTCTTTAAAATCCCTGGTAGCGCCGCGTTAACCGCAGAGATCATCTTATCGAAAAGTTGCTGATTTCCACCTAACACCACCGATAAAGCAGTAAGCGCAATGGTCAGCGCACCGGCGATGGCAAATAAAGCAGAATAGGCTATTCCACCGGCTAGCAGTGCACCGCGAACGGCACCATAGCGCTGGACTGCTCGCATGATTCGCAACCCATTAAGGTATGCCATCCATTTGCCGATCTTTGCCCCAAAGGAATCGTCGATTGGGTGTTTAGCCTGCTCATTTTCCCACGTAGCCGTACCATCGAGAGCTCCTTGAAGCTCACGATTCACTTCGTTGAACTGATCGGTTTGAGTCTGTTTTTGCTGTAACTCCGCTGTAGTAATTTCTGTAGCCATACACAACCCCTTAAAATCCTTTGTTTTAGCTTTCGTTGTATTCCACGATCAACGGAGCGTGATCGGACCAGCGTTGGTCGTGCCCAAGCGCACGGTCAACTCGTTGCCACTGTGCTCGCTGCGCCAATTCTGGATTGGTCATCTGATAATCAATTCTCCACCCTGCGTCATTATCAAACGCCCTTCCGCGTTGCGACCACCATGTGTATGGACCTTGTTCATCACCAACAAGAGCACGTTGGACATCAACGAAACCAAAATCTGAAAACCAGCGATCCAGGTACGCGATCTCTTGGTCAAGTACACCTGCAGTTTTATTGTGGTTCGGCTTCCAATTTTTAATGTCACGTTCAGTATGGACAATATTGAAGTCGCCTGCCACGAGCACATGTTCAAGGCAGCGCGACTCTTTTAATTCCGCCAAGCGGAGGCTTACACGATCAAGATGCGCGTATTTTGCGTCCATTTTTTCCGGTTTGTCCGCAACACCAGAGTGAAGATACGCGCTAATAAACGTAGTATTCAAGGAAGGTACGTCAATTTCCACCCATCGTCCAGTATCCACTGGAATTTCTGGTTCACCGGTATCGATTCCTGCCACTAAACCTAACTGGACTCGAGATACCTCGATTCCCTTCTTCACAGCAATTGCAACTCCGGCTCGGCCAGCAAGTTCAGAAGCTTGCTGATACACCTCGTAATCAGGACCAACTAATTCTGGAACCAAAGCAATCGGTGCGCGAACTTCTTGGAGAAGTAAAGCATCGGGTTTCACCTCGGCTAACCATTGCGGCATTCCTTTGCGGACTGCGGCTCGCAAGCCATTAACGTTGCAGGTAGCAATGAGCATACTTTCTCCATTATCAAAATCTAGGAACCTAGGGAGATTCTACCGAATGCCTCATAAAGGGGTGGGTGGGTTTCGCCCTCAGCGGTCAAAACCCACCCACCCCAAAGAAGTTGTATTGGGATTACTCCCCACATTTTCTTGGGGCAAGGCTTCGGCCTAGCGCTCTGATTGTAATTCTGCAGCTTCCACAACATTCACAAGCAGCATCGCACGAGTCATTGGACCAACTCCGCCGGGATTCGGTGATAGCCAGCCAGCCACCTCTGCAACTCTTGGGTGAACATCACCCAAGATATGTGATTTCCCAGTTTTGCAATCTATCTTTCGAGTCACACCGACGTCGAAAACGGCCGCACCGGGCTTAACCATCTCAGGTTTGAGCAAATGCGCAACCCCCGTAGCCACCACAACTATATCTGCACGCCGAGTATGTTCAGCCAGATTCTTTGTTCCGATATGGCAACCATCCACCGTTGAATTGATCGAAGAATGAGAAAGCAGAAGCGATAGTGGCTTTCCAACCGTGCTACCTAGCCCAACTGCACACACATTAGCGCCATCCCAACCGATGCCGCCACGCCGACCAAGTTCCACGATTCCGCGTGGCGTGCAGGGAATAGGAGTCGTAAAAGGTCCACTGCTGTTCAATACTAGGTTTCCCAAGTTGAATGGGTGAAGCCCATCCGCATCTTTTGCAGGGTCAATCATCGTCAGGATCTCATTAGTATCGAGACCCGCTGGTAATGGCAACTGAACGATGTACCCTGTGCAGTCTTTAGCGTTATTGAGTTCATCGATTGCAGCTAGGATATCGCTACGCTTAGCAGTTTCTGGAAGATCGATGCGCATCGATCCAATTCCAACATCCGCACAGTCACGATGTTTTCCAGCCACGTAGATCTTTGAGCCAGGATCAGCGCCAACCAAAATTGTACCCAAAGTTGGTCGGCATCCTTTACCTGCCAAAGCCTCTACTCGTTCTTTCAGCTCGCCCTTGATTTGAGCGGCAACCGCTTTTCCATCAAGTTTCACTGCGTTCATGCGAAGTGAGTCTGGTCTAGACCTGGATAGAGTGGGAACTTCTCCGCAAGTGAAGCAACGCGTGCACGAAGAGCTGGGATATCAGCTGATGCACCGTCGCGAAGAGCCGTTGCAATTATGTCGGCCACCTCGGTGAACTCCTCAGAACCAAAACCTCGGGTAGCCAGAGCTGGTGTACCGATGCGAAGACCAGAAGTTACTGCTGGTGGACGTGGATCAAATGGAACAGAGTTTCGATTAACGGTAATTCCAACTGCATCAAGCAGATCCTCTGCCTGCTGACCATCCATATCTGCATCGCGAAGATCAACAAGTACCAAGTGAACATCGGTACCACCGGAAACAACTGCAATCTTCTTTTCCATAACATCAGGTTGCACGAGGCGATCTGCCAAGATCTTTGCTCCTTCAAGGGTGCGCACTTGGCGATCCTTGAATTCATCAGTAGCTGCAACCTTCATGGCAATTGCCTTAGCAGCAACCACGTGCATGAGAGGTCCTCCCTGCTGACCAGGGAACACTGCCGAGTTAAGCTTCTTTCCAAGTGGCTCAAATTCCTTGGCTAGGATCATTCCTGAGCGTGGGCCACCAATCGTCTTGTGGATCGTGGTGGTGACGACGTCGGCGTACTCAACTGGGTTTGGATGAAGACCAGCGGCAACTAGCCCAGCGAAGTGCGCCATATCGACCCAAAGGTAGGCACCGACTTCATCCGCAATACTACGGAATGCGGCGAAATCGAGGTGTCGCGGATAGGCAGACCATCCAGCGATAATCAACTTTGGCTTGTGCTCAAGTGCCTTGGCACGCACGTCTTCCATATCGATTAGGTGGTCTTTTTCAGAAACACCATAAGCAACCACGTTGAAGTTCTTACCTGAAAAGTTAAGCTTCATGCCATGGGTGAGGTGTCCACCGTGTGCAAGCTCAAGGCCCATGAAGGTGTCGCCCGTGTTAAGAAGGGCGTGATAGATCGCCGCATTTGCCTGTGCACCTGAATGTGGCTGAACATTGACGTATCCTGCACCGAAAACCTTTTTGGCACGGTCACGTGCAAGGTTTTCGACGACGTCCACGTGTTCACAACCGCCATAATAGCGGCGCCCTGGGTAGCCCTCTGCGTATTTATTGGTTAAGACGGATCCTTGAGCCTGAAGAACCGCGCGTGGCACAAAGTTTTCCGACGCGATCATTTCCAACGTATTGCGTTGACGCTCTAGCTCTAAATCAAGTACGCGAGCGACATCGGGATCAAGTTCTGCGAGTGATTGATTAAGCAAATCGTTCGATGCCATTCTGGCAGTCCTCCTGCAGTGCTTTAGCTTGGCGATATGCACTAAAATCGAGCACATCGTTCGATCACTTGCCCAGGCGAGCGACTAGCGATCCTCTGTTTGTCCGCTCCCCGGTGGTGACCACCTTAGGCGCCAGTTGCGGATAGAACTATCATATCTCAACTGTGTCAACAGCCAAGTCACGATCCAGAATTCGGAAGAAACTCCACTTTTCCAGTCTTGTATCTGAGACTCGTTGTGTCCTCTATCATGTGCCAGCATCATTCACAGTTTGGGCATTTTTACGTTCTATTTCAAGGTACTCTATGCTGGAAGAATGAATTCAGAAAAACTAGTTCTCACGATGTCATGCCCTGATCAACCTGGGATCGTCTACGCGGTAACAGGATTGCTTGCATCGGTTGGAGGTAACATCCTCGAATCTCAGCAGTTTAATGACGACGCCGAGGCACGGTTTTTCATTAGGATCGAAGCTTTCGTTCCAGGTGGTAAGTCCACAATCGAAGCCGCAATGACGCAGTTAGCTCAGAACTACTCAATGGACTTTTCAATCGCCGAAGTCGAAAAACCACTTCGCACACTCATTATGGTGACGAAAGAAAGCCATTGCCTGTCCGATTTGCTAGCCAAGCACCATGACGGCCGACTTCCGATCAACATCGCCGGTGTTGTTGGAAATCATGAAGACCTTCGCCCAATCGCAGAGTTTTACCAGCAGGATTTTATTCATATCCCGATTACGTCTGATACTAAAGAGAGCGCCGAAGCAGCACTGTTAGAACTCGTTCGCGAGCGCAATGTTGAATTAGTCGTTCTAGCACGCTATATGCAGATTCTTTCCCCGGAACTTTGCCATACTCTGGCTGGAAACATCATCAACATCCATCATTCTTTTCTGCCATCATTTAAGGGTGCCCGTCCTTACGCTCAAGCCCATCGCCGCGGCGTGAAGCTCATTGGTGCCACTGCTCACTACGTGACGATGGATCTTGACGAAGGACCGATCATTGAACAAGATGTTGTGCGCGTTGCTCATAACGACACTCTTCTTGACCTCGTCACTAAAGGAGCAGAAGTGGAGCGCCAGGTTCTCTCCCGCGCTGTTCGCTGGCATGCCGAGCACAGAGTTCTTATGAATGGTAATCGCACGGTTATCTTTAGCTGAACGCTTCATCTCCAAGAGAGACCGATAACCGAGCAAACGCTATTCGATTCCTCGAGCCGCAGCCCAACGCGATAGCTCTCGCCTGTTAGAGAGCTGGAGTTTTCTCAGTACTGCTGAAACGTGTGATTCGACTGTTTTGATCGAAATGTATAGTTCAGTGGCGGCTTCACGATAAGTATAGCCACGCGCAATGAGCCGCATAACTTCTTTTTCCCGAGTGGTGAGCAAATCGAGCTCAGGATCTCGAACCACCGAAGATGCCTGCGGAGATCCAAAAGCATCAAGCACAAATCCAGCTAGCCGCGGTGAAAATGCAGCATCGCCTGCTGCCACTCGTTGCAATGCCTCGATAAGATCCGCCGTGTTGATCGACTTCGTAACATAACCGCGGGCTCCCGCGCGAATAACCGAGACGACGTCGTCTGCCGCATCCGAAACAGAAAGTGCCAAGAAACGTGGGGTGCGTTCTAAACCTAGGGCAACGATACGTTGCACAACCTCTGCGCCTCCTCCTCCGTTGCCACCGGGAAGATGAACGTCCAGTAAGACGACGTCGCACTCAACTTTTCGTATTACATCGACGGCCGAATCCACGTCCGCTGCTTCTCCAACAATACGAATGGCATCATCTGCATTGGTAAGTTGCATTGATACACCAGTGCGGACCAAATCATGATCATCAACAATAATAATTTCCATTTTATCTCCCCTGTTCGCCTTGGACCTTAAGCATTACTTCAGTTCCACCATTCGGTAATGGCGTGCGAATATGTGCTTCCCCACCAATCTTTTCCATTCTTCCCATGATCGAGTCACGAATTCCAGCTCTGTTATCGGGAATTGAAAATAGCTCAAATCCGGTTCCTCGGTCGCGTACCCAAACCGCGGATTCCTCAGAGGAAAACTCCGCGTACACAGATACCGGCATTGCGCCACCGTGTTTGCATGCATTCGTCATCGCTTCTCCCGCAGCCGCAATCAATGCTCGCAAAGAAGCCGTTGGAGAGGCATCACCGGTAATTACTGTATCGATTTCATGCTGATAGCGCCGCTCTAAGTCCTGACTAAGATCACGCAGTTCACTCGCGATTGAAGTCCCGTTTTCGGGACGGTCTTGGTAGAGGTAACGCCTTAGATCCTGCTCCTGGGAACGTGCCAACATACTTACAACTTCTGGCTCATTTGCCCTCGACCGAATAAGCGAAAGCGTTTGTAACACCGAATCATGAAGGTGAGCTGCGATATCTGCTCGTTCAGATTCACGGATCTTTTCCTCATTCGTGTGAATAAGTGTGGTTCGCAGCTGTGCCATTACTGGTGTCACTACAAAACTGATCGTCAGCAGCACGACGATTCCAGTGGTTAAGCCTGAAATCACCGCAGAGAATCCTCCACTTAAATTCACCAAGAAAATTGCACCAACGGTCGAAACCGTTACTCCAACAATCACGGTAGGAAATGAGATTGTTCCATCAGAAATCGGAGAGGCCCAGGCAATCGCACCTCCCCCAACCATCACTAGCACGCACAAAGCAAAGGCGTACCAATCATTGAATATATTAAACCCGCTCAAACCGATAACACTTGCACCCAATAGGAACAGACTTGCAAACACGATCTGAGTAGCCGTTGAGCCACTGAGCCCGGTTCGATCTGTGCTTGTGTTTTCGAGCTTTCGAAATATGCGGCGACTTTTACCAGGAACGTCCATAGCATCGTCGTAACGTGGCATCTGTACTGCAAGAGCAACGTACAAAATAATTCCTACGAAAAACAGCCCTGTAAGAACAAAGAATGCCCGCCATGCTCCGACCGGTCCGCCGAGATGAACAGAAAGCCCCCGGCATACGCCAGCGACTACGGCTGGCCTTCTCCGAGCCAATTGAGGACGACGACGCGCCCGCGGATGCAAAAGCTCCGAGTAGTCTTGAGGAGGAGGCGGTGTAGAACCTGGGTAATATTGACTGCTCACAATCTCGATGTTCCCACGAAATTCCTTCCTTTGGAAAGGTTGCATAGCAAAATCAGGGTTTTGGGGTCAAAAGATCAGGGTTCTTTCAGGGGTGTTCCTGATAGCTGTTTCTCCACCTCAGCAGTCATGATTGAAACATGGACAAATTCTTTAATTCAATTCGCGATTATTCGCTTCGTCGAACGCACGATGGCGTTATTGGCGGCGTTTGTGCCGGCATCGGCCACCGTTGGGGAATCAGCCCCATCCTTTTTAGAATTCTTTTCGTTATTGGTATTTTCTTCGGAGGACTTTCCTTCCTCGTCTATGGTTTGCTTTGGCTTTTCATCCCGAGCTATCCGGAAAACGAAATCTCTGTTGAACAAACACTGCGCGGAGCACCGCAAACAAGCACATTCGTTGCAACTGTATTTACACTCATCGGTTTGCTCGGCCTCTCATCATTGACGGGATTCGTCAAAGCAATCATGGCATCTATGTTCTTTGTAATTTTGCCGTTGGCTTTCCTTGCTTTCCTTGTCTGGATGATCGTGGTAACCCTGTCTAAACGCAAGAACCAAAATCCTCAGAACGTAGATTCGATCTATACTCCGGGCGCATTTACTAACGCTCACGGCGCACAACCAGAGACAGATAGTGGTAGCAATATGGGGGCTGGTATGGCTTATGATGCACAGAACTCACAACAACCATCTTTTTACGAACCAAGTTACTCCTCAACCTCAGCCTCAGCCCATGGGGCACCAAACCCAATATACGGAGCATCGGTTCCCCCGGTTCCCCCAACCACCGCATATCCGCCACCCCATAACGTAACTAAACCGAAAGCACCTGCTGTTTCCACGAACTTTGTTGCTACAACTGTTGTTATTTCTCTGGTTGCAGCAGCTATCACACTTTTGATTGGCCGAGCAACGATGGGAAGCATTGTTGCATCGATCGGTGCAGCCTTCGCCGTTATCGGTGTAGGAATTCTTATTGCAGGGATTCGAGGGCTTCGAGCTACTTGGTTAACTGCACTCACTTGGCTTCTTGCGCCTTTCGCGATAGCCGCCTTGACATTTGGTTTCGTTGTTCCAAGCACGCTACTCAATGATCCAGACTACGATTACGTTGCTTATCGGAATATAGGGGAAAATGGGTCAAGCTCAGCATTCGTCAACGCTGGCACTCTCCGCATTGATAAAAATACCAAGGAACGGGAAATCGAAGTAAATGCGGCTGTTGCTGATCTACAAGTACATGTTTACGATAACGAACCAGTAATTCTTGAAATTAATGGTTATGGAAATGTCGGAATTCATAATTCGAGTGGATGGACGGCCACAAATACCGATGGTTCCGTTGTAAACTCGCGGATGCACACCACGAAGTTCTTCAGCTTTCACAATAACAAAGATGATAACCGCGGTCCACGAGAATTAATGCGCAACAACGGTAATGATTCGCCAGGGGTGTTAAACCAAATGAGCCAACAGAAAGGCGATAAAGAAAGTTACCTACTTGAAGGAACTCTCATCATTACCAGCCCCGAGGCAGTCAAGGATCCAAGCAAAGCCCGCAGAGTTTCCATTAATTATGGCGTGGGCGATATTCAAATCTATTCCCTCGGCTCATCTGACCAGCCGAAGTCCACTCGAGTAGACGATCCAACGCTCATGCTTCCTGGCCAGCCTAATCCACAGATTCCAGCTCCTACCAATCCCGTGGATCCTAACGGTCCGCAACCTAGTGGGTCGGTACAGCCAGGACCCACGTCTCAATCAACTACCGGAGAAGGTAAATAATGAGAACCACAACTACATTTTTAGGAACTCTTACAACCATTATTGGTGCCGTTACGATTGCCCGCGGAGTTGGGTTGAACATTGATGCTCGGATTACTGCAATTATTACGTTGTTTGCCCTAGCAGTAGTAATCACCGGAGGTGTTCTCCTACAAAGAAAACCTTCCGAAGTCACCGTAACTTCAGAGCAACCAGAACCTGTAGATGCCTTGGCTTCCACTGAGGACGTAGCGGGACCATATCCCACTGATAAATCTAGCTAGATCTTCCTTCCAAGCTAGAGCTGTGGGGTGGGACATCACCAGATGTCCCACCCCACAGCTGCGTTTGCGAACGCTACTACCTATTTGATCAAACCAAGCGCACGAACAGCGTCAAGCTCTTCTTGAGCAGCCTTGATGTTGCGGTCAATTCCGATTTGGGTTGCTTCGGAAATTTCTAGCCCCTCAACAACCTTCCATTCGCCGCCTTCTGAGACCGCTGGGAAGCCGAAGATGAGTCCTTCTGGAACACCGTAGTGTGACCCATCAGACCAGATACCCGGAGTAGTCCAGTTGCCATCTTCGGTGCCATTAACCCAGTCGTAAACATGGTCAATAGCAGCAGAAGCAGCAGAAGCAGCAGACGAAGCACCCCGAGCTTCGATGATTGCAGCTCCGCGCTTTGCAACGGTCGGAACAAAGTAATCGTTAAGCCATGCATCATCAACAAGGTCAAGAGCTGGCTTACCATCAACAGTTGCCCAAGAAAGATCTGGGTGCTGATCGGCTGAGTGGTTACCCCATACAGTCATACGCTTAATATCTGCAACGCGTGCACCGGTCTTCTCAGCAAGCTGTGAAATCGCACGATTATGATCGAGGCGCATCATCGCCGTGAAACGTGACTTTGGTACATCTGGTGCCGAGTGAGCTGCGATCACTGCGTTGGTGTTTGCAGGGTTTCCAACAACGAGAACGCGAACGTCGTCTGCAGCATTATCGTTAATTGCCTTACCTTGTGGACCAAAGATTCCACCGTTAGCTGCGAGCAAATCAGCTCGCTCCATTCCCTTAGTACGTGGACGAGCACCAACCAAAAGCGCAACGTTCGTACCAGAAAATGCCTTTGCAGCGTCGTCATAAACATTAACTGATTCGAGCAATGGGAACGCGGAGTCGTTTAGCTCCATTGCGGTTCCCTCAGCAGCTGAAACCGCCTGTGGAATCTCAAGAAGGTTGAGTCGTACAGGTACATCTGCACCGAGCAACGCTCCTGAAGCAATGCGGAAGAGCAATGCGTATCCAATATTTCCAGCAGCGCCGGTAACCGTAACGGTAACTGGCTTCTTCAGTTCTGCCATAAATGTCAACTCCTATGTTGTTCGGATTGTGTGGTGACCCACGAAACACTCTTACCCTACTCTTTATGTACCTGATTAACCTGTGACTAAAGTGCTTTCAGCTCAGCGATTAAAAAGGCATCGAGAAGGTTAAAAACGAGTATCTCGGTAGAATTCGATGAGTGCTCGAGTTGAAAGGTCTTGCTTAGCAAGTTCCTCTTCATCGCCGGCTACTGCCTTGGTCAGTTGGTTTGCCATCTGTTTGCCGAGCTCAACACCCCATTGGTCAAAGGAATCAATTCCCCATACGATTCCTTGGACGAAAGTGATGTGCTCATAGAGCGCGATTAGCTGCCCCAAAACACTCGGGGTAAGCGCCGGAGCCATGATCGAGGTCGTCGGCTTATTTCCAGGGAACACTCGTGCGGAAACAATCTCCTCACGGGCGCCTTCAGCTCGAACCTCGTCTTCAGTTTTTCCAAAGGCTAATGCCTTCGTCTGCCCAAAGAAATTTCCGAGGAACAGTTCGTGTTGATCAGCCTCACCATCTTTCAGCGCGTAGGTCGGATTCGAGAAAGCAATAAAGTCAGCCGGAATGAGTTGCGTTCCTTGATGAATCAACTGGTAGAAGGCGTGCTGACCATTCGTGCCAGGTTCGCCCCAGAAGACCTCACCCGTCGAAGAAGTCACTGGTGTGCCATCCCAGCGCACGCGTTTTCCATTTGACTCCATCGTGAGTTGCTGAAGGTAAGCAGGGAAACGGTGAAGATACTGCGAGTATGGTAGCACTACGTGGGTGGCAGCGCCTCGGAAATTGCAATAGAAAACGTTGAGCAGCCCCATTAGAAGAGGAACATTCTGGCTTGGTTCTGCATGGCGGAAATGCTCGTCCATCGTGTTGAAACCACCAAGGAAATCGGCGAATCCCTGTGGCCCAATTGCGACGGCGAGCGAGGTGCCTACCGCGGACCCAACGGAGTAGCGTCCACCTACCCAGTCCCAGAAGCCAAAAGAGTTAGCGGGATCGATACCGAATTCAGCAACTTTTTTGAGGTTGGTGGACACTGCTACAAAGTGCTTTGCAACAGCACCATCAGCGTCGATACCGCGTGCCTCGAATTCCTCGAGCAACCAAGCTCGCGCCTGACGTGCGTTGGTGAGAGTTTCAAGGGTTGTAAAGGTCTTGGAAGCCACAATGAAAAGAACCGTTTCAGGATCAATTCCGCGTAGCTTCTCCCCCAAATCCGTTGGATCGATATTGGAAATAAAACGGCATTCAAGGTTCTCTGCAACGTATGGTTTGAGAGCTTCATAAGCCATAACCGGGCCTAGGTCAGATCCACCAATTCCGATGTTGACTATGGTCTGAATTGGTCTTCCAGTTATGCCACACCATTCACCAGACCGAACTCGCTCAGCAAATTCGAAAATTTTTGCTAGAACTTCGTGGACCCCTGAAACAACGTCTTCCCCATCTACCAAAACCGAATTTCCTTCAGGCTGACGCAAGGCGGTGTGAAGAACTGCTCGACCTTCGGTGACGTTGATTTTCTCGCCACTAAACATGGCATCTCGACGCTCAACAACGTTCACCTCACGAGCAAGGTTCAACAATGCAGCCTTGATTTCATCAGTCATAAAGGACTTTGAAAGGTCAACGAAAAGGTCACCTGCGGCATAGGAATGCTTCTCCACTCGTTGAGGATCATCGTCAAACCAGCTACGGAAATCTACTTGGAGATTGTCGTTAAGTTTTTTTAGTTCGTTCCATGCTGATGTTTGGGTGGCGTCGACGGGTTTGACCATATTCTTCTCCTCATTGCTCCAAAGGCGGCAATCATTCGTTCTAAAACGATGGCTATTGAACGACGAGTTGCACTCACAAGCATGTTACCCATCACTTCTCAACAAGTACCATTCCAACGTCCCATCCTCTCTCTTCCTTTGTTCACTTCCAACGAATCAGTAGCTATACGGTGGTGATCGCTCGCGATCATTTCAGATAATTTGATCTGAATCACGTATCATGATGACGGGGCGAGGACGCCGCCAACGTTTCTTCCATCGTTTATAAAATGGCAATGCTAAGGAGCATCCAGATGAGCATGTCTGATCATGTGACAACCCCTGACGACGACCACAAAGTTGAGGCACCTGTACCTTCCAAGAAAATTCGGCTGGGTGTCCTCACATCGGGTGGTGACGCTCAAGGAATGAATGCCGTGGTTCGCGCCGTCGTACGCACTGCCTTGCACGAAGGTGCCACTCCTTTTGCAATTCGAGAAGGCTGGAAAGGTGCTGTTTTTGGGGGCTCACTCATTCAAGAAATGACGTGGAGCGACGTATCAGGAATTTTGGCTGCAGGTGGAACGCACATCGGCACAGCGAGATGTGCAGAATTCCGCGAGCGCTCTGGAATCAAGCAAGCCGTCTTTAACCTTGTTCAACACGGCATTGATCGCCTAGTAATCATCGGAGGAGATGGCACTCTATCTGGTGCCGATGAGCTTCGCGAACTTTGGCCCGAACTCTTGAAGGAACTCACCGACGAAGGAGCCATTTCCTCTGAAGTCGCTGATCGCCACCAAAAACTTCATATCGCCGGTGTTGTTGGATCAATCGACAATGACTTGGTGGGAACCGATATGACAATCGGAGCTGACTCAGCTCTGCACCGCATTATTGAAGCCCTCGACGCACTTTCTTCTACCGCGGCCTCTCACCAACGCACCTTTGTTATTGAGGTTATGGGCAGGCGCTGCGGCTATCTAGCACTTATGAGCGCTATCGCCGGTGGCTGTGACTACGTATTTATTCCCGAACTTCCGCCTGAAGATGGCTGGGAAGATGCCATGTGCGAAAAGCTCCGCACCGGTCGTGCCCACGGCCGTCGTGATTCGATGGTCATCGTCGCCGAAGGTGCCACCGATCGCTCAGGTAATCCGATCACAGCCACAATGGTTAAAGACGTTTTGGAGCAAAAACTAGGTGAAGATGCTCGCGTTACGGCCCTCGGTCACGTTCAACGCGGTGGAACACCATCGGCCTACGACCGCTGGATGCCTACGCTCTTGGGTTACACCGCAGCTCATGAAGTTATCACCGCTGGAGCGAAAAACGAGCCAGTTATTATTGGCACTCGGCGTAATCGTTTAGTTCGTCTACCGATGATGGAAGCAATCAAAAACACTCGTGCAGTTAAGAACTACCTCTCACAGGGAAATTGGGATGCCGCAATCGAGGCTCGTGGCAAGGGCTACCGTGAGATGATCGAAATTTTCGAAACGATCTCTTCCCCTGATCCATCGCCACATCGTCCTTGGCCAACATCGCCTCGAGTAGCTATTATCCACGCCGGAGGTCTCGCACCTGGAATGAACGCAGCCGCTAGAGCAGCTGTGAAACTTGGACTCGATCGCGGCTTTACAATGCTTGGAGTTGAGGGTGGCTTCCCAGGCTTACTTGAGAGCAAGGTTCGAGAGCTTAATTGGGGCGATGTAGAAGGATGGGTTGAAGACGGCGGTGCAGAGCTTGGTACGCGCCGCACGGTCGCAACCGTGGACCAGTTCTACCAATTGTCTCGGGGTATCGAAAACGCAGGTATCGATGCACTCGTTGTAATCGGCGGATTCAAGGGATATAAGGCCGTTTACGACATGGTTAGCGAACGTGATCGCTACCCTGCTTTCCGCATCCCGATTATCTGCGTCCCTGCCAGTATTGACAATAACCTTCCTGGTTCAGAGCTCGCTATTGGGGCAGACACCGCGTTGAATAACAACGCTCAGGTTTTAGATCGAATCAAGCAATCGGCGTCGGCATCTCAGCGTTGCTTCGTTGCCGAAACGATGGGACGACGTTGTGGTTACCTAGCATTGATGAGTGCAATTACCACCGGCGCGGAGCAAGTTTACCTATCCGAAACCGGAATTACGTTACCTCAACTTGCACAAGATACCAAACGTATGATCAATGCCTTTAAGGGCGGTCGCAATCTGTATCTGGTAGTGAGGAATGAAGATGCATCCGAGTACTATACAACGGATTTCATTTCACGCATTTTCGAAGAAGAAGGTGGCGGCCTTTTCGACGTACGCTCTTCGATTCTCGGGCATATGCAACAGGGTGGAAACCCGACACCGTTTGATCGTACCTTGGCTGTACGCATGATGAAAACGGCGATGGATTCGCTTAATGAACAGCTAACCCATGGGAAAGATGGTGCAATGCATGTGGGCCAGCACGACGGTTTGATCCAAGCATTCCCGGTTTCACATATGACCGATTTGATTGATATGGAGTCGCGCCTACCCTACGATCCCTGGTGGCAGAATCTCAAGGATATCCTCTATGTGATGGCTGATCCGACTTTTGACAAAGAACTCGAGCATTTGTCTTTGGTGATCGATAAATAAAATCGGTGCTACGAAGGCGATACCTCAGTCCTCGGTCTTCGGCGCTGTATCTTCTTTGACGATCTCTGCATAGACGCGGTCGATCCTGCGCTGATCCATTTCACGAACAGTAAAGCGTACACCGTCTAGATCCACCTGATCGCCGACTTCAGGCATTCTGCCTAGTTCGTTGACGATAAATCCGCCAAGGGTATCAAAGGGCCCTTCCGGTAGCTCAAGGTTAATGTACTTATTAACCTCTGCACGTCCGAGCAAGCCCGATACTTCACCACCCGCAGTAATCTCTACCATTGCTGGGGCTGCAGTATCGTATTCGTCTTGGATCTCACCCACGAATTCTTCGACCACGTCTTCGATCGTAACAAGACCATCCGTGCCGCCATATTCATCAACGATAATTGCAAGGTGTGCATTTTGATTGCGCATCTCCGTAAGTGCAGCAAGTACAGGTTTTCCCTCTGGGAAGAAAATAACTGGGCGCACGATGTCTCGTACAGTGCGGATCTTTGCATCCGGTGCAATAAGGTCTCGGATGTGAATAAAACCGATTACTTCATCGTCATTAGAATTATCGCGAACTGGGTAGCGCGAATGTTCGAGTTCGTTAACTATTTCCTGGACTTCCGAAATCGAAGCACCGGCATCGAGGAAATCGACTTCGGTTCGTGGCGTCATCACTTCTTCAACGGACCGGGTTCCAACCGAAAGCAAGTCCACCACCATTGAGCGCTCAGTTTCCGGGATCGCTTCGTAGCCCGCAACATAGGTGCGCAGCTCGTCTGCATCCATTTCCTCGCGTTTCTCGTTCGGATCTCGACCAAAGAGGCGTAGCACCACATTCGTTGAGAGTCCCAAGAACCAAATTACTGGACGCAAAAGCGCGGTGATGATACTCAGTGGATAGGCAACTACCAAAGAAAATGCCTCTGCGCTTTGCATGGCGAGGCGCTTTGGCACCAGCTCTCCGAACACAATCGACAGATATGAAATAAAGATCGTGGTGACCACAAACGCCGTCGTTGAAGCGGCTCCCGTGCTCATATAGTTTTCGAGCCACGGCACAATCTGTGGTGCGATCTCGGCGGCTCCAAATGATGCAGAGAAGAAACCAGCTAATGTAACACCGACTTGAACCGCCGAAAGGAAGCGATTCGAATCGGCAGTTAGATCTTGGATCTTTTTACCCGCCCGCGAGCGCAGTGCAATCGATTCAATCTGGGTGTCGCGAAGTGAAACCAAGGCCATTTCCGAGGCTGCGAAAAACGCCCCCACCAGTGTAAAGACTAGGACGAAAAGAATATTCGTTAGAAGCGGATTCACATTACCCCCGTATTATTTAAGATGTTGGGAGTATCTCCCCACATCCCAAAGTAGGCCACAGCTGCAGCTAGCACGCACAGCGTTAAGACATCGATGAAAGTCGAGCGAATGCAAGGAACTAGATGGTTGAATTTACTCACCCGCACTCCTGCAAACACAAAGAGTGCTCCAGCCAGCACAAATGCAGCTGTTTGAACACCAACGATGATACCGACGACTAACACAAGTGCAAGCACACCGAGCATCACAACATAATAACCAACCGGGGGTAAGCCTTTCACACTTCTACTTTATATGTTTCGCCCTCAGTGCGCGAAGTGCCTAGCGCCGGTAAGGTACATCGTCACACCGGCCTCTTGCGCTGCTTTGATAACTTCCTCATCACGAATCGATCCACCTGGTTGCACGACGGCCCGCACCCCCGCGTCCGCTAGCACTTGAAATCCATCCACGAATGGAAAGAACGCATCTGAGGCTGCAACCGCACCGCGAGCACGCTCGGGGAGCACCGTCGGCGACCCTATAGCACTCTGGGCACCACCTGCGGTATCGACGTCGCTCTCAACAGCTATCCCTAAAGTATTTGCACGCTCAACCGAAAGTCGGCAGGAATCAACCCGGTTAACCTGCCCCATACCTATTCCTACCGTAGCGCCGTCATTGGCGAGCAAAATGGCGTTAGACCGTACGGAACGGATTGCACGCCATGCGAATTCAAGATCGCGGAGAGTAGCTTCATCTGCCGGAGCACCTGCAACAAGCTGCCAGTTCTTAGCCGCATCTCCAGGAGCATTGATACAATCACGCTCTTGGACCAATAAACCACCAGAAATTTCCTTATGGTCAAAGGTGGGTGCTTCGGGTTGTACCTTCAAAATACGAAGGTTTTTCTTCGTCTGAAGCATCTGCAGAGCAGCGTCTTCAAAGCTAGGAGCAGCAATGACTTCGGTAAAAATTGGCTTAACTTGCTGTGCCATCTCCAAGGTTACTTCGCGATTTGCAGCAATCACTCCCCCGTATGCAGACTGTGGATCACAGGCGTGGGCGCGCTGATGAGCTTGCGCGATCGAATCTGCGATCGCTACACCACACGGATTGGCATGCTTAACTACAGCAACCGCCGGTTCACTATGGTCATATGCTGCCCTAATAGCTGCATCAACGTCTTGGTAATTGTTATAGGACATCTCTTTGCCACCGAGTTGAACCGCGTGAGCAAGTCCAGTTGTTGATCCGGTACGAGTATATAGAACAGCCTTCTGATGAGGGTTTTCGCCGTAACGCAGATCGGCTTTCTTGATCCAAGCACCGCCGACGTATTCCGGCGATTCGTTTCCAAGGAGCTGCTTGGATGTCCACTGGGCAACAGCTGCATCGTACTGAGCTGTGTGAGCAAAGGCTGCAGATGCAAGACGACGACGATCAGCATCGTCAAAACCGCCATTTTGAACTGCATGAACGACGTTTGCATACATGGTCGGATCGACGACGACGGCAACCGATCTATGATTCTTGGCTGCTGCGCGAATCATAGTTGGACCACCGATGTCGATTTGCTCGATACACTCGGCAATCGTAGATCCCGCAGCCACTGTTTCTTGAAACGGGTAGAGATTAACAACAACCAAGTCAATTGGGCTGATTCCCAGCTCAAGCATCTGAGAACGATGCGATTCAAGCTCACGGTTTGCAAGAATTCCACCGTGAATCATCGGATGAAGCGTCTTTACTCGACCATCGAAGCACTCCGGGAATTTAGTAATATCTGGCACTGCGGTGACTGGGAGTCCGGCGTCTGCAATCACTGCAGCCGTGGAACCGGTAGAAATAATCTCACATCCCGAATCAACCAACGCTTTTGCTAAATCAATAATTCCGTCCTTGTAGTAGACCGAAAGAATTGCGCGTTTAAACGGGATCTTCATAAAATTTCTCCTCAAATTTGGTCGAGCACAAATGGCCGGTTGCCTCGGCATTGCCTACTCTCCCAGTCTATGAAGTTTACGTTAGCTCTCGCTGGACGTCTCAGGTTCCATACCAGCATCCGTACTTTTTTCTTTCAAATTATGAGACGTTTCTGCGGATGTTTCTTGTGATGCTGTTGCCGTGTCATCCAACAACGGTGTTTCATTTTTATTGCCCATGTCTCCCACCAACTCATGTCTCGGCTGAAAACCACGATCCGATAGGCCACCATCGCCAGAAGCGGATGGCGCAACAGTTTCAGATGCACCAACGGACCCTTCTCGCTGTTCATCTTGCGAAACTGAAGCGACGTCGTCGGCAGGATTAACGACGTCCTTAGGTGCTTCTTTTTCCTTACTATTCTTAGCGAAAATCTTCTTTGATATACCGCGCTCTCCCAGCCGCTTCACCGACTGCTGCGAGGAGCTGGAAAATGAACGAATAGTGATGATTGTTTCTGGATGGGCAAGAAGCGCTGATGCCAAGAACGGAAGCACAGCCACAAGGAGCGCATAACCTAGAACCAATGCGGGTTCAGATCCGAATTGAGCCATTCTGCCTGGACCGATACTTCCAGACCCAAAGAGTGCGGTCAGAGCACAGATCACTACAAAAACCAAGCTCGCGATAACCGAATTGCGAAGAACGTCGAGTTGATCCTCATGAGGTTGAGGTTCAGAACTATCTGAGTGACGATCGGCAGTGACACCCTTTTTCGTGAGTTTAGCAAGGGACAAATGCCTAGTGTTCAGTACACCGAGCACTGCATAGAAAAGAATCGGAAGAATGATGAGCCAGCCAGTTCCAGCACCATAGCTTGGCAGCGCACCGAACACTGGAATAGCCGGCAGCGGAGCAACCGTATTCCCCATGATTGAAAATGAAGTACCCACACCTGCAGAAAAACCTGCTCCAAGCAGCCAAGCAGTGGTCCAGAAAAGATAAGTTGGCAGGTAAATGAGCTGTATAAGTACTAGACCGGAGATCCCAATAGCAGTTTGGAAATAGGAAGCGTTAATTTCAGCGATTTTCCCGAAACCCACTATGAAAGCAGTAACGAAGGTAAGCGTCGTAATGACTCCGGTGCCGATGAGCAGGGTACGAATTCGTGGCCATGCCTGTTCTACATAAGTCCACCACGGTAGCGGAACAAGGAGATTTTCTCTACCGGCAATGATCGAAACCAATGCAAAGAGCAGGGATGCACCGATAATCGCAATCCACCACGGCCCTGATGCAACGGATACTAATCCGATAATACTAACTGTGATAGCCGTAAAAAGAATGGTTAAACCAACGTCAATCCAGTCCAATACGCGGCATTTGCGCAAAGCAATGTAGGCTGAGAACAAGATGATCCCAGTAAAGAGCGTTGGCATTAAAGACAGCATTCCATCCCCGACGGCGATATGCGCACCGAACGAAATTAACCACCATTGAGTGCCAAACCGCGCTGCGTCACTCCAAGCAATTTCCCCAAGGAGCGGCGAAGAAGCCGTTATTGCATAGAAAAATATCGTGCAGAGAACTGCGCCCAGCCACGTGAAAACTAGTGACTGGTTTACCGCACGAAAAATCGGAAATATGGAATTGAGATCAATGGTCTTTTCTTGCATCACTCTAATAATTTCGCACGGTTGCGCGTTTCCTAAGAAGGAACAATGGTGTGTTGCTCTCAGGTTAAGAAATACTACGTTTAAAGAGAAGCAGGGTGGGGTACTTCAACTTTGCTGTTGAAGTACCCCACCCTAAGCTAATTTCAGACCAAAGTAGCTTTTCATGTGTGAAAGAAACAATTACTTCTTAGAAAATGTTCCCCTGACGAAGCCTCTATGCGCATTGATCGTTAAACTTTAGCGATTCTTAAGAATCTCACGCGCTAAGTTCGCTGTTTCAGTTGGAGTCTTTCCAACCCTAACACCAACCGCTTCCAAAGCATCCTTCTTCGCTGCTGCAGTGCCTGACGAACCTGAGACGATTGCGCCCGCATGACCCATCGTCTTTCCTTCAGGTGCGGTAAATCCAGCTACGTAGCCAACCACTGGCTTCGTAACATTATCCTTAATGAAGGATGCCGCACGTTCCTCAGCGTCACCACCAATTTCACCGATCATTACGATGAGCTCGGTATCTGGATCTGCTTCGAATGCCTTAAGTGCATCAATATGAGTAGTTCCAATAACTGGATCTCCACCGATTCCGATGCATGTAGTGAAGCCAATATCTGACAGTTCGTACATCATCTGGTAGGTCAAAGTACCAGACTTGGAAACCAATCCGATCTTTCCCGGGCCCGTGATATCAGGAGGCGTGATTCCAACATTAGACTGAGCAGGTGAAATAATTCCCGGACAATTTGGTCCGATGAGCTGCACCCCGTGGTTATTTGCATAGGTGAAGAATTCTGCCGCGTCCTTAACAGGGATACCTTCGGTGATTACTACTACGAGTCGCATACCTGCATCAACAGCTTCATATACTGCAGCTTTTGCAAATGCCGGCGGAACGAAGATTACCGATACTTCTGCTCCCGTTGCCTCTTTAGCCTCAGCAACTGTTCCGTAAACCGGAATAGACACTACCCCAGCACTACGATTTTCTTTGCCGTATCCGATTGGCTCTACGTCAAACTCAACCGCGGTGCCTGCCTTATGCGGATTGGTTCCTGCCACAATCTTTGTTCCTGCGCCAAGCATACGGCGTGTGTGCTTGGATCCTTCGGATCCCGTCATACCTTGGACGATTACTTTGTCGTTTTCAAATAAGAAAATTGCCATTGTTTTCTACAACCCCTACTTTGCAGCTAGTTCGGCAGCCTTAGCAGCGGCGCCGTCCATCGTCTCAACCACAGTCACAAGTGGGTGGTTTGCCTGTGCCAAGATTTCTCGACCACGTTCAACATTGTTTCCATCAAGGCGAACAACAATTGGTTTCTTTGCTTCATCACCCAAAATTTCCAAGGCTTTAACGATGCCGTTTGCAACTTCGTCACAAGCGGTGATACCACCGAAAACATTGACGAAAACCGAGCGAACGTCGTCGTCGTTTAAAATAACATCTAGACCGTTAGACATCACGGTGGCATTTGCGCCGCCTCCGATATCGAGGAAGTTTGCTGGTCCTACTCCGTATTGTTCACCGGCGTAAGCAACGACATCGAGCGTGGACATCACCAAACCAGCGCCATTTCCGATGATTCCGACCTGGCCTCCGTCGAGCTTAACGTAATTCAGACCCAGCGCCTTTGCCTTCGCTTCCAAAGGATTCTCGGTCGCTTTGTCCACCAGCGCGCAGTGTCCTTCTTGGCGGAAACGAGCGTTGTCGTCCACGGTGACCTTGCCATCAAGCGCAATAATCTCGCCGGATCCAGTTTGAACGAGCGGATTAACTTCGACTAATGTTGCGTCTTCACCCGTGTAGACATCCCATAGCTTCTGAATAACAGGGACTATCTTTGCTCCAAGTTCACCGCCGAAACCCGCTTCGGCAACAATTTCTTCCGCCTTAGCTTGGTCAATCCCGATCTGTGGATCAACTGGCACCTTGGCAAGTGCTTCAGGGCGTTCTACGGCTAGTTTCTCAATCTCCATTCCGCCTTCCTTTGAGCACATCGCAAGGTAGCGGCGTTCGGACCGATCTAAGAGCACCGAGAAGTAATACTCTTCGGTAATATCAGCGCCAGCGGCAATAAGAACCTTGCCAACAGTATGACCCTTGATATCCATGCCGAGAATTTCATTGGCTTTTTCGCGAGCTTCGTCTACTGAGCACGCAAGCTTTACGCCTCCAGCTTTTCCTCGTCCACCGGTCTTTACCTGAGCTTTAACGACCACAAGTTCGCCGTTACGAAGAAGCTCTTCTGCCGCTTGCGCAGCCTCATCCGGCGTGGAGGCAACGATTCCATCCAAAACCGGAACATCATATTTCGCGAAAAGTTCGCGAGCTTGGTACTCGTACAGATCCACGGATAATCCTTCCGATTGACAACGTGTCTCAACGATGAGACTCACCTCTGAGTTTAACCGTTCAACACTTAAAGCTTAGGACTTTTCGCCTAGAGAGTGAGAGTTTTCCCAAATTTTGCAACAACGCCTTTCGAAATTCGAGTCTATTCCCTATTCTTTTTCAAGCGGAGCAAACCTCAACATCAGGCGTTTTGTTGCTCCGTTCTTAAATTTCACCTTCGCGACGGTGGATTTCCCTTGACCTTCAAATTCCAAAATCACACCGCGACCGAATGACTTATGACGGACTTTGTCCCCAACACCAAGTCCGCCGGTATCCACGACGCCAGATACCTCGGTTGAGGGGGCAGCGTCTTTTTCTACACCTGCATCGAGAGATCCTGACCCGCGAGCACTTTGCGCGTTTTTCCCGTCGTCTTCACCGAGTTTTCCTGGAACAAACTTTCCGCCACCCAGCGGAGGTGCGAAATCGTCATCGTCAAACATCGAATAATTCGATGCTTTGGGATGGGAGGGGCTTCCCCAGCTTGAGTTCGACGACGAACCAGAACCGTTTCCCCATGGCACCCCATAGCGCGAACCTCGAAGCGAATCCATTGCAGAAGCTTCTCGCTTCCATTCAATTACGGCTGGCGGAATCTCTTCTAAGAATCGTGATGGTGGAAGTTCTTGGGGCGCTCCCCACTGTGATCTAGTAGCAGCACGCGAAATATAGAGACGTTGGCGGGCTCTAGTTAGCGCAACATATGCTAGACGCCGTTCTTCCGCGAGCTCGAAAGATGAACCGAGGGAACGTACATGTGGGAATGTACCATCTTCAAAACCGGTAACAAACACAACTGGGAACTCCAACCCTTTTGCGGTATGGATCGTCATCAATACAACTTCCCCATCGGATTCACCAGATTCATCAGGAATTTGATCGGAATCTGCAACCAACGAAATTTGATCAAGGAAATCGGCCAAGGTTCCCTCGGGGTTGAGAACGCGGAAATCCGAAGCAACTGAGTGAAGTTCAGCTAGGTTTTCCAGTCGAACTTCATCTTGAGGATCAGCCGAACTTTGCAAAACCTCTAGGTAACCCGAACCATCCATTACAGCATCAAGGATATCTGCTGGAGCTTCTCCCGCCTCCGCCTTGACTCGAAGCTCTTCAAGCATTTGCACAAACGCCCGCATGGAGTTACATGCTCGCGGGGTAAGTCCGCTCACCTCACCGTGAGAGTCGATTGGATGCGCAACTTCCGCAAGCGCTCCACCGAAAGAAATCCTCCACCGATTAGCATGGAAGGCAACCATATCCTGAGCTTTTACACCAATACCTCGCTTTGGTTCATTGATGATCCTTCGCAAGGAAACAGTATCGTCTGGATTCACGATAGCTTGGAGATAAGCTACAGCATCCTTAATTTCTTTGCGATCATAGAATTTCGTTCCGCCAACTACACGATAAGGAATACCCGAGCGAACCAAAAAGTCTTCAATTGAGCGTGACTGTGCATTGGCACGGTAAAACACCGCCATATCCGAGTACTTAAAGCCTTCGTCATGCAAACGATCAATTTCTTCAACCACGAAACCGGCTTCGTCCGATTCTGCGTCCGCCACATAGCCAACTAACTTGTTACCATCGCCAGTTTCCGTCCACAGGTTCTTGGCGCGCCTGCCCTTGTTATGTGAGATCACCGCGTTAGCGGCACTAAGAATATTCTGAGTGGAGCGGTAATTCTGCTCAAGCAAAATCGTCGTTGCATTCGGAAAATCTTCTTCGAAGCTCTCAATATTGCGAATCGTGGCCCCACGGAAAGCATAAATCGACTGATCAGCGTCTCCAACCACAGTTAATTCGCCATGAACAGATTGTTCTTCATCGCCAACCAATTCCCTTACCAGCTGGTATTGCGCTGTGTTGGTGTCTTGATATTCATCAATCAAGATCTGACGGAAACGCCTACGGTAGTGCTCAGCAATCAGCGGATTATCACGCAATAAAACAACCGTCTGCATAATCAAATCATCGAAATCCATCGCGTTAGCAGCACGAAGACGCTGCTGGTACGCCATATATGCCTGAGCCAAAACTAGATCATCTCGATCACTCGCTTGCGTTGCGAACTGCTCAGGGGCAATCATTTCATTTTTCAGGTCCGACACCTTACGAATCAAGGTTTTCGGCGCAAACTGCTTAATATCGATCTTTTCTTCGGTGCACACCATCTTCATCAGCCGCAAGGAATCGGCGGCGTCATAAATAGTGAAAGTAGAACGCATCCCAATCGCCTGATGCTCCGCACGTAAGATCCTCACGCAGGCAGAATGAAAAGTTGAAATCCACATCCGGTTAGCACTTGGCCCCAACATAGATTCAAGCCGCTCGCGCATCTCCTTAGCGGCCTTATTGGTGAACGTAATAGCTAAGATTTCCCCAGCTGATGCCTTCCCCGTGGCTATCAAGTAGGAAATCCTGGTAGTCAAAACACGAGTCTTGCCCGATCCTGCACCCGCGATAACCAGCAGATGCCCACCGGTATGAACCACAGCCTCACGTTGACGCGAATTAAGCCCCGCCAGCATTCGCGCAATATTTTCTTGTTGGGCAGAGGACTGGCCTACTTCCGATCCTACCTGTGGAAATACCGACGATGCCATATCCCGATCTATGCTTTCACCCATGCTTTTCGAGGAGTGAGGATCGTCCGAAGACTGGGCAGCAGCTACTCTTGCGCGCAGACGTTCCATCGCGGCAGAAAATGCATCTTGAGAGTTGTGTGAATCGTTCATAACACCTATAGATTACGCTACCGCTCCTGTCATTTTTACCTGCAAGGCGCGTCCCGGTGAGAATTCACAATCAACAATTGGAAATACGAGCACTGTGCAGATCAACTGGGATCGGATAGTCCCCATTGAAGCAGGCAAAACACAGTTTTTCCGCAGGAACTCCAATCGCAGAAACCATCCCTTCGTGCGAAAGATACCCAAGCGAATCCGCCCCGATCTGCCCACAAATTTCATCGAGCTCCAAGGTATTAGCAATCAATTCTTCACGGGTCGGAAAATCAATCCCAAAGAAACATGGCCACTGTACCGGAGGAGAAGAGATCCTTACATGTACTTGCGTAGCACCCGCTTCTCTCAGCATTTTTACCAAGGCACGCTGGGTATTTCCGCGCACAATCGAATCATCCACAACCACGATTCGTTGCCCTTCAATTACCTCGCGCAAAGGATTGAGTTTTAATCTAATTCCACGCTGACGCATTTCCTGTGTTGGCTGAATAAAGGTTCGGCCCACATAGGAGTTCTTCACCAGCCCCTGAGCATACGGAATACCGGATTCTTGAGCATATCCAATAGCTGCTGGAGTTCCAGATTCAGGGGTGGCAATCACAATATCTGCATCCACGCGGTGTTCACGTGCTAACGTCCTCCCCATCTCGTTACGAACTGAGTTAATATTCCGTCCTGAAATGACGGTATCTGGACGGGAAAGGTAAACATATTCGAAAGCGCATCCACGCAGACGCGACTTCGCAAAGCGAGTGGAGTGAACGCCGTCGGCATCGATAACTACGAGTTCGCCAGGGTCAATTTCACGCTCAAATTTTGCGCCTACGATGTCCAGAGCTGCAGTTTCCGAGGCAACCACCCAGCCACCGTCAAGCTTTCCAAGAACCAGCGGACGAAATCCTTGCGGATCGCGTGCGGCGTACAGCTTCTGTTCGTCCATAAAGACTAGCGAAAATGCTCCTTTAAGCAGGGGCAAAGTAGCTAGGACTACATTTTTAAGCGAGGTCACACCCTTCGTTGCACCGAGCAATGCGGTAACGACGGCAGTATCCGTTGATGAGCCATGTCCGATTTCACCACGCAAGTCCTCACCAGAGACTTCATGAACTCGATTAATGAGCTCAGTGGTATTAACGAGGTTTCCATTGTGTGCTAGTGCGATGGTGCCAAATTCGGTTGCGCCCAAAGTCGGCTGGGCGTTTATCCACGAGCCCTGACCCGTCGTTGCATAGCGTACATGTCCGATTCCTAGGTGGCCCGTCAAAGGAGCAAGCGCATCTTCATGAAATACCTGAGAAACCAAGCCAATATCTTTATAAATCAAGATGTTTTCACCATTGCTGGTTGCGATTCCAGCCGCCTCTTGCCCACGGTGTTGAAGCGCGTAGAGACCGAAATAGGTTAAGTGGGAGATATCGTGTCCGGGCGCGAAGATCCCAAATACTCCGCATTCGTCCTGTCCCTTGTCGCTCGGGTCTAAAACATGGGTGAGTCGACCATCGCCGTTCATTCAATACCTCTTAAGAGTTTGAGCCAGGTGAACAACGAAAAGGCTAGTTGAAGTTCCAGTCGGATTCTCAACGTCTCATTTTCCGGTCAAATTTCTGCCACTTCGTGGACACTTTCTTCCAGAGCGGCGATTACAGTTGGGATCGATTCAGATTTCAAACTTCCATAATTAAGCACGAATCGACATCTTTCTTTGGAATCATCTAGTTTTTGATAGAAATTAGCCATCGGCACCAACTGCACTCCTCGCCGCGCCACCGCCGCAACAAGGTCTCCGGTAGGCACATCTAAATCCAGCTCCAACTCAAAATGCAAACCAGCATCTTCCCCACTCACCTTCACGACCGAGGCAATAGAGCTCTCCTTAAGTCCGACCAACAATTCGTCTCGAATATTTCGATAGGCGCAACGCAAGCGATTGATATGGCGCCCATAAGCGCCTGTTTCAATAAAACGTGCCAAGGTCAACTGCTCGATTGCCGATACCGTTCCGCTGTAAAAGCTCAAACGCTCGCGAAATTCCTGTGCTAAAAGTGGCGGCAACACCATGTAGCCAATTCGAAAAATCCCACCAAGACTCTGCGAAAAGGTGTTGATATAGACAACACTCTGCGTGGTGTCCATGCCAAAAAGCGTCGGGATAGGCTTGCCCGCTAGTCTAAATTCAGCATCATAATCATCCTCAACCAAAACGTGATCTTGAGCTTGCGAAGCCCACGCAAGCAATTCATAACGCCTGCTGATCGAAGTAACGACACCCGTTGGAAACTGGTGGGAAGGCATAACATGAGCAACATCAGCGCCCATAAGGCTAAGAAGATCCACTCGAATTCCGTTACTATCGAGCGGAACATGCGCAAGATGAACGTCATTGGTTCGATAAATATCAGTGAGACGCGGATAACCCGGATCTTCCACCGCAAAGATCCGATGCCGCCCAAGCAACTGAATAAGCAGATAATAGAGGGTTTGTGAGCCCGCCGCCACCACGATATTATTCGGATCCACATCCATTCCACGCCAAGATCGTAGATATTGGGCAATCTGAGCACGCAATATTTCCGACCCAAACGGATCAACTTGGTCAATAATGGTTCGTTCACTATTTGAAGCAAGCACGTCACGTAACGTTTTCGCCCAGGTTTTATAAGGGAAGACGCCGATCGGCATTGTATTAGTAGCAAGGTCAATTGACGTTTTTATCTGCGCTCTACCGGTGGAAGCACTGGATTTTCCCAGGTCTAAGGTGTTCGGTCGAATATTTGTTGCGCACGCGGGAGTTGCTATGGGTAGACGATCAGCTATTCCGTTGCCCCCGATACCAAGGTCGACGACGAAGAACCCACTTCGCGGTCGAGCAACCAAGTATCCTTCAGAAACAAGCTGAACATACGCAGCTTCAACGGTAATAACAGAGATTCCAAGATGTTTGGCGAGTTTACGTTTCGAAGGTAACTTTTGCCCGGCTTGTAGGTGACCCGACTGAATATCATGCCGAATCTGACCATACAGAAAGGAAGTTAAGGTCTCTTCACCACGCTCATCCAATACATAGGTAAGCATCTGACTTGCTGCCACACTGTAGTCCATTCTCTTATTTAACGCGGTACGGTTGGCACGTTGTGCAAATTCGAAAAATCTATAGCCATTTTGAATATATATCTGACCTTATAAATTTCCCACGAACTGAGTCTTTTAACAAGATCAATTTTTTTCTAAGATAAAGCAAAACTTGGCAAATCTGGCACCCATACGCCTACTTGCCGTCAACAACACTCAACAAAGGCTCGAATCATGACTGACAATTCTCGTTTTGAACTCAATAAACAACTTGCTCAGATGCTCAAAGGTGGCGTCATTATGGACGTTACAAACGCTGAACAGGCACGGATAGCAGAAGAGGCCGGTGCATGTGCGGTAATGGCCCTCGAACGCATTCCAGCAGACATTCGTGCAGCTGGAGGGGTTTCGCGTATGAGCGACCCAAGACTAATTAAAGAAATCCAAAAAGCGGTGAGCATTCCAGTAATGGCAAAGGTGAGAATCGGCCACTTCGTTGAGGCTCAAATTCTCGAAGCGCTCGAAATCGATTACATCGACGAATCCGAGGTTCTTTCCCCTGCGGACGCAGTGTTCCACATCAACAAACACGAGTTTTCCGCTCCATTTGTATGTGGAGCAAAGGATCTGGGCGAAGCCTTGCGACGGATTGCCGAAGGCGCATCAATGATCCGCACTAAAGGTGAGCCAGGAACTGGAGACGTCATCCAGGCCGTTACACATATGCGTTTGATTCAGTCTCAGATCCGGAAAGTACAAAACCTTCGTCCCGATGAACTCTTCGAAGAAGCGAAGCAACTCCAAGTACCGGTTGAATTACTTCGGTATGTACATGAAAACGGCAAGCTTCCAGTAGTTAACTTTGCTGCGGGTGGCGTCGCCACCCCTGCCGATGCTGCCCTAATGATGCAGCTTGGAGCTGAAGGAGTCTTTGTTGGGTCAGGCATTTTCAAGTCCGGGGATCCCTCTAAGCGAGCCCAGGCCATCGTCAAATCCGTGACTAATTTCAAGGACCCCAAGCTAATTGCCGAAGTCTCCGAAAACCTCGGTGAAGCGATGGTTGGAATCAACGAATCTGAAATCGACCTACTCATGGCCGAACGCGGGAAGTAAAGCCATGAAAAAAGTGGGCGTTTTAGCTGTTCAAGGCGCTTTCATTGAACATTGCAGGCGACTTTCCGAGCTCGGAGTGACCCCGGTAGAACTTCGAAAGGGCGACGACGTTCAAACAGAATTCGATGGACTCGTTCTTCCGGGCGGTGAAAGTACGGTACAGAGCAAACTTCTCCATGAGCTTGGGATGTTCGAGAGCCTGCATGAAAAGATTAAGGGCAACATGCCAGTGCTGGGGACTTGTGCCGGTCTGATTCTACTTGCGCAGAAAATAGCGAACGGCGGCGATGAATCGCAATCCTCAGCAATGCATACTGCGACTCTCACAACTTCACAAACTCCGGTGATTGGATTTTCCACTATGCCAGTTACCGTTTTGCGAAACGCATACGGACGCCAGCTCGGCAGTTTTCACACCGAAGGCAAGTTGTTCCTCTCCAGGGAATCCGGCGAGCAAGTCAACGTAACAATTCCAATGACGTTCATTCGCGCTCCATTTATCGCGGCATACGGTTCTGGCGTGGATATAATCACAACACTCGAAGATGGAACACCGGTAGGAGTTCGATACAGAAACCAGTTCGGAGTTACTTTTCACCCAGAATTAGATAACGATCTACAGTTATATTCGGAGTTCATAGCAGCCCTCTAAAACGAAGCTCTATGCCCACATTATGGGGTTTCATATCTTGGTGGCACCATCATTCACTGACACACAAAATCAACCCATTTTCGTACCCACCTACCGACTCTAGTCACATCGTCACACCTGGGACTTTCTTCACATACCACTTCAGTTTATTAGGTTAGCCTAACCTTACTGTAAAGTATATGGCTATGACCAGTAAGGAAGTGATATGACTTTATCTAAACGAGCATCACACGCATGCTCGATTATCTCCACAACCGCATTGGCGATCGGAATAATCGCTACAATACCCGATACTGCATTTGCAGAGCCGGCCTCGCATCCAGCACCAATTACCGACCTCTCAAAACCTGCCTCAACCACCGATTCAAATGACCGAATCTGGAGTGGAATTGACGGCACACGGTATGGCGATTCCATCCGGAAGACGGCCCGTGCAACTTACACCGACGGAGGAAGTACGCCACCTGTGATGTGCGACGTGACGGGTGATACCGCCGTCGACACAATCTACGTCAACTCAAAAACAAACGAATTAACCGTAGTTCCCTTCATCCCTTACGGATCAGACACCGACGACGTTACCACCACGTTGACTAAGCAACCTAAAGCTCTTCGTTTTACCCTCCCTCAAGGAGACGAGGGTAGTTGGCAATCTAGCTGTGTGAAGATTAAGCGTGGCAGTAAAGCTGGCCTAATTGTTGCCCGAGGAAAACACGCTTATGTCATTTCCTTAGATTCGGGTAGCAACTCCACTGGCGCAAGCACTACGTCCGGTGATGAGCCACGATCCGCGACGGTTGTGGGTACCTACGAGTTCGACGGCGCAGTGCGCGCTATTTCCGCTACCTCACCTTCCATCGAAGAGCCAGAGTTCGTCGTGGCCGCAAACGGGCACCTCTATCTGTTTAATGAGGCAAGCAAAACCGGCACTATTAAAGCCAGTGAAGCAACCAAGAACTGGACTATTCCAAGCGACGAAGCGACCACTTTAGCTCCCCTAGGTGAGGCCTTCAAGAATTCTGCCGCCATCGGCATCGGCCTCCCCGGAAAAGATATTGTCTATGCCCTGAACACAGATTTGGAGAGTGGACCTCTATCAGATCGTGCAGTGGCGATCACTGGCTCCACCAGTAACACCACTCAAGGGGCATCTGGATTTGGGACGTCGATAGTCGGAATCTCTGACGTAAATGGAGATGACATCGACGATTTCGCCGTCGGAGCACCGCTAGCAAACAATAAATCTGGAGCCGTAGCAGTCATTTACGGTACACAAGATCGCCCGCAGAAGATCCAGGTACAGCTTGACTCAACCTCGGATTCACCGGTGTTAGCTGATCAGAAATCAAACGGCACTCTCATTCGCCAGACAGCTCATGGCAGGATCGGCATCTCGCTTGGCTACGTCCAGCAGTACGACGTAGACAATGCCGGTGCACTGGTAATTGGGCGTCCCGATAACGAAGAGCATCCAGGTGCGGTTGTGGTTTCAACATCGGCTTTGACGAAAAACTGGAACACAGCTCTAGGTTTGGATTCGATCCCAAATAGTCAACGAGTGTGGCTCGCTAGCGATGAAGGAAAAGGCGGCGGCGGCACCTTCGTTGCAACGATCCCAACTGCCGACGCCGATCAGCAGCTCAGTGGCATCTTGACCGGAGATTCCAATGGCAAGATTGACGTCTGGACTGTGGATATGCGACGCCAGCACGAAAAAACTCCCGAGGTTGATCCGCTCTACCCTGCGCCAGCTATCCCTCCACAGCCTGCATCAATCAAACCGATAAATACCGCTACTGCGAAGCGTTGGGTTGGGGAATTCAGTAACGGCCTTGGTAGCTCGATCGCCCGCGGCAGCTGCGATGTAACTGGTGACGGTAAGCCAGATTTAATTACGAGTTCCCCGGTTCGTTCTGAATGGAAGTTTGACGTTCACTACGAAAAGTCAACGCCAACTCACGGTTGGTTATTAAATGTTACCGGGCAGATCCAGATTTTCCCGAATGGAATCAGCGGTAGCGCACTGCCTGACGAATCGGTGATCACGATTCTCGGACCTAAACATACCCAAGATCCCGCCGTTGACGCTTCGGTTGGTCTATCGATCGCGTGTATCGGCGATGTCAATAAAGATGGCATTTCGGATATTGCTGTCAATTCACACACGATGGGTCGAGTTTGGGTTCTCTTTGGTGGCGATACTTTGCGCCAAGTTGATCTCAATAACTTGAATCCTGCCCACGGCTACTACGTCTCCATGCCACATGAGATGGGTGCCGCCGGTTACCAGGTAACGCGCGTAGGCGATATCAACGGTGATGGACGCGATGACGTTGGATTCGTCGTCGCAAATACGCCACTGTCTCGCGGAGATAAGGGATCTTACGGAACTGCGTTGATTGTTGCTGGTAAGAGCGACGGCAAATCGATTGATTTAACTGAGGATTACAATGATCCAAACGTTCTTTGGCAAGCACGTACTCCCGATGGACACACTCTCAGCGCCTTCACCCCGATTGGCGATGTTAATGGCGACTCGGTTCAAGATTATGTGCTAGCTGATTTCAATGACTTTTCGAAGAAGGGTACGATTCCTGGCAAAGCCTGGGTCGTCTATGGTACTCAGGGGAAGGCAAATCTGAACCTCCAAGACGGAGTGCCCGGCTACACCCTTTCAATTTCGGACGACGCTTCCTATCGCCTTGGAGCAGGTAATTCTATTGCTCCTGTTGGCGATGTTAACCACGACGGAATCGGTGACTTCGTAATCGGTTTCGACGGCGGTCAGATTGCTAAAACCGCACGTGGCGGTATTGCCTTGGTACATGGATCGAAATCCCCAAGCACCACTAATGACAATACGAATGTGGTCCCAACACTCGTCAATACCGGCGGTTTTGCTACCCGGGCACGCTCTACGCAGCCTAACGCAACCTCGTCAAACGGCGTGGATATTTCCGTTTTGCTTGGCGAAGAAGCAGGCTCTGGCTTCGGATGGGCAATCGATGCTCTTCCAAAGGACGGTCTTATTGCTGTTGGCGCGTGGGGTGAGAACAAGAACGGTGCCGCTTACCTGCTAAAGGCAGCAGACATCCCCACCGGAATCACTTCAATCAATGATCTTGGCACCAAAGTAAAGAAAATCGATACCGACGCCGAACGCTCACGGTTTGGTCGCTCAGTCGCTTTTATTGGAGATTACCTGGGTAACTCAACACTAGCTATCGGCGCTGACGGAGTCATTGACGATGCAGGTGCAGATGAAGAAGGGTATTCACACGCTGCACATATCGTTGCTTATGACGTGAACGCCTTGCTCGATGCCAAAACTGAACCTTCGGATTCGGGCTCTTCGCCGTCGGGACCAACAAACGGTACCGCGGGCAATTCCGCTGCTCATGGTGGAGACTCCAACACTCAAGGCGGGTCGTCTTCACAGGTTCACGTTAAGGACCTTGCTACAACCGGATCGCATCTTTTCCTTCTAACCGGTCTGTTTGTAGCGTTGATCAGTGCTGGCGTGCTGATCGCGGGTAGGCAAAGTAAACTCCATCGACGCTCGGAGTAATACGCGCCAATCCTAAGTGGGGAACAGACTTTTGGGTCTGTTCCCCACTCTTGCATTAAGGCTAAAATCAGAAGTAAACGGAAGTGGTGGATCAAACCTGGAAGGATAATTTCCGTGCTTGAAGTCATTTGCTTAAACTCTGTGGATGCTACAGCGGCCCAAGAAGGCGGCGCTAATCGTATCGAATTAGTGGGAACAATGGACTGCGGTGGACTCTCCCCCGATATCCAAGCTGCAAGCAGTGTAATCGCGGCAGTTGATATTCCAGTTCGTATTATGGTTCGAGTTTCTGATGGCTTTGAAATTCAAGACCCGTCCGAAGTTGAAAGATTGGCGGATCTTGTTCGTGAATATACCCAGTTAGGCACAGACGGCTTAGTGTTAGGTTTCCTCCGCAATAGGAAACTGGACATGAAAACTTTGAAAGAGATTTTTGAAAAATCTCAATTAGAAATGCCTAGGTTTACATTCCATCGTGCCATCGATAGCGCAGATAACTACTTTGACGCATGGCAACAGCTCGAGGAATCCGAACTAGAGCCAGACGCTGTACTCACAGCAGGGTCTTCGCACGGTGTTCTTGCAGGTTTCAATAATCTGCTTGCTTTACCAAAAGAAAATGCATGGGCTGCGGAACGCACTTTGATTGGCGGAGGACTGAGCCTAGACCTCATTCCTCAGCTTCGCGAATCAGGGTTTCGTGATTTCCACGTTGGTTCCAAGGTAAGGGCGGACGGAACTTTTAATTCGCCGGTTGATCCTGTGATCGTTAGTCGCTGGGCAGAGTTGGCGAATCAGTAATGACTCCACTTCTATAATCAGTAGACGCAATGAGCCCAAACATATTAAGGAGGGCGGGTCAAATTGACCCGCCCTCCTTAATACAAGTCGGAAGCTGGTTACTCCCACTCAATCGTCCCTGGTGGCTTTGACGTGCAGTCAAGAACCACGCGATTAACTTCAGCAACTTCATTGGTAATACGGTTGGAAATCTTTGCCAGGAGATCGTAAGGCAAACGGCTCCAATCCGCACTCATTGCGTCTTCGGAAGATACTGGGCGAAGCACAATTGGATGCCCGTAGGTACGGCCATCACCCTGCACACCAACAGAGCGAACATCAGCAAGAAGAACAACTGGGCACTGCCAAATCTCGCGATCAAGACCAGCGTTTGTAAGCTCTTCACGCACGATCAAGTCAGCTGCACGCAAAATGTCTAAGCGCTCACGGGTTACTTCACCAATAATGCGGATTCCAAGGCCAGGACCTGGGAACGGCTGGCGCCACACCAACTTATCCGAAAGTCCAAGTTCAGAACCGATAGCACGAACCTCGTCCTTGAACAGATCACGCAGAGGTTCGATCAGCGCGAAGTCTAG
This sequence comes from Arcanobacterium ihumii, assembly GCF_900604515.1. GTDB lineage: Bacteria > Actinomycetota > Actinomycetes > Actinomycetales > Actinomycetaceae > Arcanobacterium_A > Arcanobacterium_A ihumii. The sequence goes on from NZ_UWOS01000001.1 coordinate 297,388, forward strand.
ATCTTCTGGAAGTCCACCTACGTTGTGGTGAGACTTAATGTTGGCGGTTCCTTCTCCCCCACCAGACTCAACTACGTCTGGATACAGAGTTCCTTGCACTAGGAACTTAACCTCACGGCCTTCTTCACCAGCTTCAGCAATCAACGCACGCTGAGCATCTTCGAAGGATCGGATGAACTCACGGCCAATAATCTTGCGTTTCTCTTCTGGCTCAGTGACGCCGGCAAGAGCACTTAAGAACCGCTCAGATTCATCCACTGCCATAATCTTCATGCCACGAGCTTCAGCATAATCGTTGATAACCTGCTCTGCTTCACCCGCGCGAAGCAAACCATGGTCAACGAATACACAGGTGAGCTGGTCACCAATAGCACGATGGACAAGGGCCGCTGCAACCGAAGAATCCACACCGCCCGAAAGAGCACAGATAACCAATGAATTGCCAACTTGGGCGCGGATCTTTTCAATTTGATCCTCAATGATGCCTGAGGAATCCCAGTTGGGCTCTAAACCAGCACCGTCACGGAGGAAGTTAAGAATAAGCTTATTTCCATTAGTCGAATGAACAACTTCAGGATGCCACTGCACACCAAATTGTTTTGCTTCTACATTTTCAAAGGCTGCAACTGGAGCACCCGGCGTCGTCGCGATCACGTCGAAACCTGCAGGAGGTTCCGTCACAGCGTCACCGTGACTCATCCAGACGTTTTCTACGCCATCGTCGGAAGAAAGAAGAACATTGGAGCACACGACTTTAGCTTCGGTAGCCCCATATTCACGCTGACCGGTCTGAGCAACGGTTCCACCTAAGGCCTGAGCCATCTGCTGAAAACCGTAGCAAATTCCAAGGACAGGAATTCCAGCCTCAAGCAAGGATGGATCGAGCGTTGGTGAGCCTTCTGCGTATACCGACGACGGACCACCCGACAGGATGATCGCCGCAGGGTTCTTTGCCAGAATTTTCTCTGCAGACCACGAATGTGGAACTAATTCGGAGTAATAACCTACGTCGCGTACACGACGTGCGATTAGTTGCGCATACTGAGCGCCATTGTCAACCACTACAACTGGGCGAATTTCATCTAAAGTCACGATTACAGACTATCGAAGAACGGTCAGGGAATGAAATAATCCGTTCATTATTTAGATGTGAGCTTCGTTCGAGGTCCGCGATACGAGACGAACGGATGTGTTGAGATAATCAAACAAATTTTGTTCGACCGGGGAATCCAACGAAAGGTTCATCGTCACCACCGAAAGAGGGTCACCATCCTTATTGGGCATTACCGTTTGAATCTCGTTACTCGGTCGAACTTGGCCGAGGTAATAAAAATCATTGCCTTCGGCATCATCCTTCTTCACAAACAAATGTAATTCATAGTCGCCGCTCAGAATTTTTTGCACTTCGCCACTTTGAAACGTACGATTCGACCGTGTGAACCAGTGCAACGTCGATAGATCCAAGAACTGATCCTCGTACTTCACGGAATCCGCGATCTCATCACCCTTATGATAGGTGACGAAAATTGGACAAGTCTTCGAAAATTCGTCCACTTTATATCCGTAAACTGTGCTTTCCTCGTTCGACTTGAAATTGAGAAGGCGGCAAACTTCGCGGCGTGCGTACTTGTTCCCCACTTTCATATTGTTTGACCATGATTCGTGGTGCCGAGCTAAGAAAAGGCCAGTTTGGACGATATCCTTTACGCTTTCGCGGAAGGCGACGTCGGTGCGAAGTTCGCGTTCAAAATCCTCACTCAGTCTATAAACGTTTTCTTCTGTTAGGACAACGACGGGGACCTTACCATATCTTTGTTGTTGCTGAGCTTTGTAGAATCTCAGCGAGAGCACTCTCTCAACAGAGTCAAGAGTTTTTTCGTCGCATCCCACATTTTTAGCTGCATAGTATTCAGAAAGCGTCTCCCTTGAAACAGAATTATCCCTAAGTAACAGTTCCAGCAATAACAGTTCATGAGGTCGTTTACCAGGCAATATCTCTGCCGAAAGGAAGTTCAGAAATTGCATAGCTTGAGCCGGTGGCACAGAATCAATGAACTTTGTTTTGTGTAGGAGAGCTAAGTAGTTATCACATCGCTTAGCCATGAGCACCGGATCAGTTGTATCTTGTGAAACGAAATCCATCAAGCGAGGAATTCTATTCAGGCGATCCACTAGTTTTTGGATTTCGGACTTCAGCTCTCGAAGTGAATCAATCTTTGTCACTTCAATAGATTTGAGAATGCGCGCCTGCGAAATTTGATCGAAGTTAATCGAGGAAATTCCCGCGATGGAGTTATCCGTTTTATTTTCAATGAGGTGCTCACGAATACGATCTTTGTTTCGCGAGTTCTCGCCAAAAAGAGCGATCGGAATAAGGTAATTGTTCTTGTAGTTTCCGATAAAGTCGATAACTCGAAGATGATCTTTGCCTTCAAATTTACGTAAGCCACGCCCAAGCTGCTGAGTAAAAATGATCGAAGATTGCGTGTTGCGAAGCATCACGACTTGATTCACCGACGGGATATCGATGCCCTCGTTGAAAATATCAACCGACAGGATGTAGTCCAGTTCTCCATCGGCCAGTTTCTTAATTGCTAATTCTCTGGACTGAATCGAATCACTTCCAGCCAAGTACTGAGTTTTCAGCTTCTTACCGTGGACAAACTCTTCATTAAGCATGTCCGACATTTCTTTGGCCTCTGCGACTGTCGAACAGAACATCAGCCCTTTGACATCACGGGTAAATCCATATTTTTCAAGCATCGAAACAATGTATTTTACTCGCTCTGGAAGAATGAGGTTACTGAGCTGGGAAGTGTCATCGATCGTTTGGTTCGAACTGTCCACGTAGTCGGTAACACCGAAGTAGTGGAATGGAACCAGCATCTTTTCTTCAAGTGCAGCTTGAAGCCTAATCTCATAGGGAACATTAAAATCGAATAATTCAAAGACGTTGAAATCATCTGTTCGTTCAGGAGTTGCTGTGAGACCTAACAAGAAATTTGGCTCAAGATAATCAATAACATTCCGATAACTAGCCGCGCCCGAACGATGTACCTCGTCAATCATGACGAAGTCAAAGGCAGCAGGATCAATTGAGGCAAGAGTATCTGGCCGAGAAAGAGACTGAACCGTTGCGAAAACGATGCGTTTGTCGATCTCTCGCCTAGCTCCAGCAAACAAACCGAACTCAGATTCAGCACACTCTAAAACCCGTGCAAATTCGGATTTCGCTTTAATTAAAATTTGCTCGCGATGAGCAATAAAAAGCCCGCGTTTCGGCTGTGCTTCTTTTAGCGCCAATGCCGCTAATATCGTTTTTCCTGTTCCAGTTGCCGAAATAACAACTGCTCTACGCTCGCCTGCTTCACGTAAAAGTGCAATTTGTTCAAGAGCACGCGTTTGCATCAAATTTGGTTGAATTTTCCCATCAACCAAAATGGAATTATCCGCATCGTTAAGGACGGAGACGGGATTGAGGTTTCGTGTTTCTTCATATTCACGAATCCACTGCGTGGTGAGCGGAATTGATTCCCTCAGTTGCTCAAACGTAGCAGTGGCTAATTCTTCAGCAATTTTGCCGTCTGGTGCGGCCGAGAATTTCAAGTTCCACTCACGGTTCTTTTTCAGTGCTTTATCGGTTAGGTTCGACGAACCGATAATTGCAGTAACTGAATCTGAACGATGGAAAATATATCCCTTTGCGTGGAAACCTACGCCGGGTTTGTCATGCACCCAAACGTTTACGTTTGGCAGCAGTAATAGTTCTTCGAAAACTGCAGGTTCGTTGAAATCGAGGTAGCGCGAAGTAATAATTTCGCCCCTACCATCAAAATCTGCCAGAACTTGTTTCAACATCGCGAGCGCCGACGACGTTATAAAAGCAACCGAGAAAATGAAGCTGTCACATCGCCTAAGTTCTTGCTGTATCGCAACCAGCATCGACTGCGACTCATTGTTCGAAATGAGTGAAGGGTTAAGTAGTTGCTCCGTTACCGGAAGATTTTTATTGATAAAGCCAAACGCAACTGATTGTTCAAGCGCACTATTTCCCCACATACTCACAGCACTCCGTTAGAAGTTTCGGTTCACTATTGCTTGAACGATTGGAATATCCGCTGGTGCCCATTCCAAATCAAGGAGATCAGTTTTAGTCACCCATCGAATAGCTTGATGCTCGGTAAGTTTAGGCTCTGGGCCGGTAAAGGTGCACAGGTACGCGTCTAAGCGAACAATTCCAAAATCATATTCATACTCCGAGCGTGCTAAGAACTCTCCAACCTCTGCTTCCGTAAGTAATTCTTCTCTAAGCTCGCGCGCTAATGCCTCTTGCCCAGTCTCGTTTGCTTCAATCTTCCCTCCGGGGAATTCCCAAAATCCCGCTAGGGCACGACCTTCGCCACGTTGAGCAGCGAAAACTTTTCCGTCACGAATAAACACAGCTCCGGTTACATGAATCAACTTCTTTGACACTGCCACTCCACATCCATAATCATTTACTTCAACCAGGATAAGGCGGAAAAGGCTGCGGGGCCAGCAGAGGTGGAATGCTTATACATCCACTTTCAATGCTGCATTTTCAGAGCTCCAACCCCTGCCTCGAATTAAACACCTGCAACACACCATCCACCGGATCAACAAAACTCAGCTCGGTAGCCAATAGCTTCAAGTAATGCCCGCGGCTTGCTTCATCTTCGAGACTGAGACGAATAGGGTATAAAGGATCTCCATAAATCGGAATGCCAAGATGGTTCATCGTAGTTCTAAGTTGGTGCGTAAAGCCGGTGGTGGGTTTTAATTCGTATCGACCGTAGGTGATATCCAAGCTTGCGTTATCACCACTAAAACCCATGTCATGCTTTTCATACTCTTCCAACAAACGAATATCCGTTACCCCATTCGCAACGGAAATATCGGCGTCGTCGTCCACCACATCTACGTGGATCTGCGTGGAAGGACGTTCTAAACGGAACTGGAAATGATGCCACAGCCCGTCACTAAAGTCGGGACTCACAGGCGCAATTGCCTGATACTTCTTCGAAATTTCGCGCCGGGTAAACATATCTTGATACATGCTGCGATATTCGATCTTCTTCGTTAGAAGCACCAATCCAGCGGTCTCTAAATCGAGTCGATGAGCACACACCAATTCGTCGTTATTAAACTGCCGTCGCGCCGCTACAGTCACCGTATTTGCAACGTGCGATCCACGCGGGATCGTCGCCATGCCATGAGGTTTATCAACCACGATGTAGCGTTCATTTTCGCCAACAACATCAAGCACTATCGTTTCTTCCGGTTCATCGAGCACAGGACGGAAAATCCATACTCGCGAGCGCGCCACGAAAGGCTCATCAGGTCCAAGTACTACACCGCCGTCGGCAAGAAAATCGCCGTGACTAAAGGCCTCCCAGACGTCGTCCCCGAATCTGTATTGAGCCCACTCTCCTAGAGTTTTCCATTCCCCTTCAGGAAGAACGATTCTCGATGCATTAATGCCTCTACGTAGCGGCGGACGGACCTCTCGAATCCTGCGCGACCGCCGTAAATTCCGCTTTTTTCGCATACTTCACCCTTCAAAATCCGAACGAAGCGTATCACGCACATCACACGCAATACGTGATAAACCACAGATTTTCGTAACGAACACAGATTTTCTAGGACATTGGTGCGAAGATTGAAAATGAAATAGGAAGGCGATGCATGGCGCCTCACCACAATGATTCGTGGTTAGACGCTATATAGGAGCACCGGTTTCACATTTATTGAAGCGGCTATTTTCCGCTTCGGGGAGGAAAATCTCGTGACAAAGAGCGTCTATTTGACCGCGGCAGAAGGAAATGCCGGAACCCGCGGAGTAGTTCAGGCATGCTTGGAGAAGCTACGTGAAAATTACGAAAACCTTGGAATTTTCCGCGCATTTACCAACGGTCCTATCGAGGACGATATCGCTTTCCGTGAATTGCTGGAAGCTGCCGGACGTTCAGAAGATCTGGACATCGCATGGGGCACAACCCGTCAAGCCTACGTAGCAGATGAAAACAATGCCATGAACACCGTGGTTAAACGCTACACCGACTACGCCCACAATTTCGACGCCGTTTTGATCATCGGTCTACTTGATGGAGATCCGCTCTACCCAGGTGTTCTTTCCCGTACCGGTCGCGCCGCAGCAAACCTCGGCACCTCTGTTCTTCCAATTATCTCCGGCGCACTTCGTTCCTCCGAGCAGATCGAAACCATCGCACACCTCGTCTCCAACGAAATTTCCGAAGAGCATGCACCCGTTTCCGGAATGATCGTCACCGACGCTCCTAAGGATTTCCCTATCGCTTTGCCTTCGGATATGGATCATCACACCATCATCTCGATTCCAGACGGTGGTCCACGCGAATTTGATGCCACGGCAGTTGCTTCGCTCAAGGCTGCGATGGAGCATGGATCCTCGGTTATTACCCCACTGAGCTTCACCGCTTCTCTCATCGCTCGAGCTCGCTCTAACCGTAAGCGCATCGTCCTTCCAGAATCTACCGACGATCGTATTCTCACCGCCGCCGATGAACTCTTGGCTCGTGAGGTTGCAGACATCACCTTGCTTGGCGATGCAGAAAAGATCCACGCCCGTGCAGCTGAGCTCAAGCTCGACCTATCCAAGGCGCAAATCGTTTCCAACCAGGATCCAGAATTACTAGATAAATATGCAACCGAATTTGCGCGTCTACGCGAAAAGAAGGGCGTTACCTACGATCAGGCATACACCACCGTTCAGGATCTCTCCTATTTCGGTACGATGATGGTCCACATGGGCGATGCCGATGGAATGGTTTCCGGGGCAATTAACACCACTGCTAACACCATTGTTCCTTCCTTCCAGATCATCAAGACGAAGCCAGGAGCAGACCTCGTTTCCTCGTGTTTCCTTATGCTTATGGAAGACCGCGTGTACGTTTACGGCGATTGTGCAGTGACTACCAACCCAACTGTTGAACAGCTTGCATCGATTGCGATCTCCTCGGCAGAAACCGCGGCTCAGTTCGGCGTAGACGCCCGGGTTGCCATGCTTTCCTACTCCACCGGAACCTCTGGTAAGGGTCCGGACGTGGACGCCGTCGTCGAAGCCACAAAGATCGTACGTGAGCGCAACCCTGAACTCGCCGTCGAAGGCCCAATTCAATACGACGCCGCTGTGGACACCAAGGTTGCAGCCACCAAGCTCCCTGATTCACCGGTTGCAGGAAAGGCAAATGTTTTCATTTTCCCAAACCTCAACGCTGGAAATATCGGATACAAGGCGGTTCAGCGTTCCGCTGGTGCCGTCGCCGTCGGCCCAGTTCTTCAGGGTCTAAACAAGCCTGTTAACGATCTCTCGCGTGGAGCTCTCGTTGAAGATATCGTCAATACCGTTGCCATTACTGCGATTCAGGCGCAGGGCTGAGAAAACAAAGAAAGATTGTTGTTCATGACAGTTCTCGTTATTAACTCGGGTTCATCCTCGATCAAGTACCAGCTCGTTGACCCAGAAACTGGCGCTTCGCTCGCTTCGGGACTTGTGGAGCGCATTGGCGAAGAAATTGGCCATATTGAGCACAAGTACAACGGCACCGAAACCAACCTCGATGAGCAAATTCCAGATCATGGCTATGGTCTTCGCAAGGTACTTGACCTGTTTGACACCGTCGGTCCGAAGCTCCAAGACGCTCAGATTAAGGCTGTTGGGCACCGCGTCGTTCAGGGTGGAAAGTACTTCAGCAAGGCCGCGCTTATTGACGACGCCGTTCAGGCGAAAATCGAAGAGCTCTGCCCACTAGCACCACTTCACAACCCAGCACATTTGAAGGGTATTGAAGTTGCTCGCGAACTCCTTGATGTTCCGCACGTTGCAGTATTCGACACCGCTTTCTTCCAGCAGCTCCCAGCAGAAGCAGCTGTTTACGCACTCGATCGGGAGATCGCCAACAAGTACGAAATCCGCCGTTACGGTGCTCACGGAACTTCCCACAAGTACATCTCTGAGAAGGTCTCCAATTTACTCGATCGAGACGATCTCAAGCAGATCGTTCTTCACCTTGGTAACGGCGCTTCGGTTTCCGCCGTCGTCAACGGTCACGCGGTTGATACCTCGATGGGTCTAACCCCACTTGAAGGGCTCGTTATGGGAACTCGCACCGGAGATATCGATCCAGCGGTCGTTTTCCATCTCCAGCGCGTAGCGGGAATGTCCACCGACGAAGTAGACACCCTTTTCAATAAGAAGTCTGGCCTCAAGGGACTTTGTGGGGACAACGATATGCGTAAGGTTTGGGAGCGTGCAGATGCAGGCGATGCCAATGCGCACGAAGCACTTGACGTCTACGTTCACCGCCTCTTGCACTACATCGGCGCATACACCGCTGTTATGGGTGGACTCGATGTCATCACGTTCACCGCTGGTGCTGGTGAGAACGACGATCGCCTACGCGCAGCCGTGTGCGAACGTCTAACCGCATTCGGTGTGAAGATCGACGCCGAAGTCAACGGGGTTCGTTCCAAGGAACCACGCACGATTTCAACCGAGGATTCAGCCATCCGCGTGATGGTTATCCCGACGAACGAAGAGCTTGCAATTGCACAACAGGCGATGGAGCTTATCTGATTTCTTAATAATCGCGTGATGTCTCAGGAAAATTAGAGCAACAGGCTTCGTGCATGTAACGAGGACGCTGGTGTGTTTGTCCGTTATCGAACCATACCAGCGTCCTTTTATCTATCTTAAATTGCTCTAGAATTGCTACTGAATAAACCACAATGGGAGGCCCTCGACATGTCAATCGAAATCATTGATACTGCAACACCAGAACTTGAAGAAGCATTCTTAACCCTCATTCCTCAGCTTTCACGCTCATCTACGCCGATGAATATCGATCAGCTCGAGCAGTTCTTAAGCCAAGACAACATCTACCTCCTTGCCTACCGCTCTGATGATGCGAACGACGATGTTACCCGCCCTATTCTTGGAATGCTTACTCTTGTTACATTTGAGATTCCAACCGGCTGGCGTGCTTGGATCGAAGACGTAGTAGTTGATGAAGCAGCTCGAGGTCAAGGCGCTGGTCAAAAACTCGTAGAGGCAGCAATTGACCTTGCCAAGAAGAAGGGCGTGAAGTCTATCGACTTAACATCTCGCCCAACCAGAGAAGCAGCAAACCGACTCTATCAGCGTGCTGGGTTTGAGCTTCGCGAAACAAACGTATACCGATTCAAAAAGTGACATCTTCTATTCGGGTGTTTAACTTCCTCTTTATGTAGAACTTCAAATTACGCAAGGAAACTATTGCGAATTAAAGGGTCGATATACCCCGACAACCTTTTTGAAGTGCTATTAGGCTTGGCGTATCGGCTAGTTTTCAGAGGAGAAATAAACAAATGGCTGAAATTAAGTACAAAGATATGCTTCCGGTAGGTCCAGATAAGACGCAGTACCGCCTGATCTCTACCGAAGGTGTTAGCACCGTGGAAGGTCCGGATGGGATGACGTTCCTCAAGGTCGAGGAATCAGCGCTGGAGCTCCTTGCGGAAACCGCTTTCTACGAGATCAATCATTTCTTGCGCACCGCTCACCTGAAGCAGCTTGTAAAAATTACCGAAGATCCCGACGCTTCACCAAACGATCGCTTTGTTGCCAAAACACTGCTTCGCAATGCTAATATCGCTTCTCATGGCGAGTTGCCAATGTGTCAAGATACCGGAACCGCCATTATCAAGGGCGAGCGTGGTCAACATGTTCTAACTCCTGGAGTGGATGAGAAGGCACTTTCTCAAGGTGTCCAGAACACCTATGAAAAGTATAACCTGCGTTACTCGCAAAACGCTCCGCTGACGATGTTCGAAGAGAAGAATACAGGCACAAATCTCCCGGCACAGATCGAGCTTTACGCAGATACTCACCCTGGTCATGAAGCGGAATACCATTTCCTCTTTATGTCAAAGGGTGGCGGTTCTGCTAATAAGTCCTATCTCTATCAGGAGACCAAGGCAATTCTTAACCCAGACGCAATGATGCCATTCCTTGAAGGAAAGATCCGCTCCTTGGGGACAGCAGCGTGCCCTCCATATCACTTGGCAATCGTCATTGGTGGAACTTCTGCCGAATACGCATTGAAGACGGCGAAATACGCTTCGGCAAAATACCTCGATGAGCTCCCCACTCATGGTGGTGAAGAGGGCTACGGTTTCCGAGATCTTGAGATGGAAGAAAAGGTACTCGACGTTACCCGCAAGATCGGCATCGGCGCTCAGTTCGGCGGCAAGTACTTCTGCCACGATGTTCGCGTCATACGTTTGCCACGCCATGGTGCTTCGCTACCAGTAGCAATTGCAGTTTCGTGTTCGGCAGACCGTCAAGCAAAGGCAAAGATCACTCCAGCGGGCATCTTCATCGAAGAACTTGAACACAACCCTGGTCAGTTCCTTCCTGCCACCACGGACGCAGAGATTGGACACTCAGAAGAGAGCGACGTCGTTGCGATCGACCTCAACCGTCCGATGCCCGAGATCTTGGAAGAGCTTTCCAAGTATCCAGTTAAGACCCGCCTCAGCCTTACAGGGCCGATGATCGTTGCCCGCGATATCGCCCACGCCAAGATTCGCGAACGCATCGAAAATGGTGGTGAGATGCCGCAGTATCTCAAAGATCACCCTGTTTACTACGCTGGACCTGCAAAGACTCCAGAAGGCAAACCATCAGGATCATTCGGCCCAACAACCGCTGGACGGATGGATTCCTATGTTGACCAATTCCAGTCTCTGGGTGGATCTATGGTGATGCTTGCTAAGGGTAACCGCTCTCAGCAAGTAACGGATGCTTGCCAAAAGAACGGTGGATTCTACCTTGGATCTATTGGCGGACCAGCTGCTCAATTGGCTGAAGATTGCATCAAGAAGGTTGAACAGCTCGAGTACCCAGAATTGGGAATGGAAGCAGTTTGGCGTATCGAGGTAGAGGACTTCCCTGCCTTCATCGTCGTAGACAACAAGGGCAATGATTTCTTTGCTGGTTCGCAAGAAGTTAGCGTAACCCTAGGAAAGCGCCCCGGGCTCTAACCAAGATTCAGGTTTTTGAGTTTTCCTGAATCTTTTAAGCACGGGCAAAGTTAGCGCCTGGTGTAGAACTATCAAGTTCTACACCAGGCGCTAACTCTTATTCGAATAATTTAGTGCTACTGCACGGATTTGTTCGGCATATTCGGATTTGGTCTGGCCATTTGCACGTGATATGGTCATTCGCAACTGATTGGTTCGCGTTGGACTAGTACTGCCCAACTGAAACAGGTACCCGTTGGAATTCCTTGACATCCGAATAACCAGTCATTGCCATAGCGTGACGAAGCGCTCCGGTCAGATTGGTGGTTCCGGTGGCATCTTGTGATGGCCCATTAATAATGGTTTCCAAGCTGCCAACTTGATCAACCTTGACCCTCTCACCACGTAAAAGATTCTTATGATGGGCTTCAGCTCCCCAGTGATAGCCACGTCCGGGAGCCTCGTTAGCACGCGCTAACACCGTACCGAGCATTACGCCGTCGGCACCGCACGCAATCGCCTTGATAAGGTCTCCCGAGGTCGAGATCTGACCGTCAGCAATAACGTGGACGTATCGTCCACCTGTTTCGTCCATGTATTCGCGACGCGCGGCAGCAACATTTGCAACCGTAGTCGCCATTGGAACGGCTACACCTACCGTGCGCCGATTCGCCGTCGTTGCCCCTCCACCAAATCCGGCGAGGACTCCAGCCGCCCCGGTACGCATCAGGTGCAAAGCCGCCGTGTACGACGCTGCTCCCCCGACGACGACAGGTACGTCAAGTTCGTAGATGAAACGTTTGAGGTTAAGTGGCTCACGATTAGAAGAAACATGTTCTGCAGAAACCGTCGTTCCACGAATGACGAAAAGGTCAACGCCAGCATCAGCAACCGTCTTCCAATATTCCTGAGTTCTTTGTGGAGACAACGCTCCTGCAACTGGCACTCCAGCTACTCGAATCTCTTCTAATCGGGCAGAGATTAATTCAGCTTTCACAGGTTCGCGATAAATCTCCTGCATACGAGCAAAAACAGCATCGTCAGGCAGCTCAGAAATTTCTTCTAGGAACGGTTCGGGATCCTCATATCGAGTCCAAATACCTTCAAGATCTAAGACTCCAAGCATTCCCATCTTGCCCATGGCAATAGCCGTCTGAGGTGAGGTTACCGAATCCATTGGCGCGCCGATAATCGGAGCATCAAGCAAGTAGGCATCGAGCTGCCATGAAATTGACACATCAGCCGCATCTCGCGTTCGCCGTGATGGGACTACAGCAATGTCATCAAAAGAATACCCGACGCTAGCGCGTTTTCCGCGACCAATTTCTACTTCATTACTCATTTTCTAAGCCTATCGTTTTCCGACTACGTTGTGCAGGAACTGAACAGACTTTTATAGTGTGCATAAGATTTTTTATGCTTGAACTTTGCCTTTCCAGCTTTCGATGGTCACGGCTATGAAAATTGACAGGAATAAAGCCGTATACTTTTAAGCACCAAAAAGAAAGAGGAATCATGTGGTCTCATAACCCAATCATCGGTTTTGATACGGAAACAACGGGTGTCGATCCAACGGAGGCTCGGCTCGTTACCGCTTCTGTCGTCGTCGTTGATGCCGACCAGATCACAAAGCATTACTGGCTGGCTGATCCAGAAGTTGAGATCCCTCTTTCTGCCCAAAACGTCCACGGTATTTCAACCGAGAAAGCACGCCGGGAGGGTCGTCCAATCCGGGAGGTCCTCAGTGAGTTAGCCGAGCTCCTACACTTCCATATGCAGCAGAAGCACGCAATCGTCGCATTTAATGCTTCGTATGATTTGACGCTTATCGAAAGCGAGTTGAGCCGGCATAACCTCCCTACGTTAGAAGAACGGCTCGGGCATCCAATTTCCCCGGTGGTGGATCCTTTTATCCTTGATAAGACCCTTGATCGGTGGCGCCGTGGAAAACGCACGCTAGAACTGGTTGCTCAGCACTACGGCGTTTGGGATGATGATTCCTTCCATAATGCGGAAGCGGACGTGCTTGTGACACTTCGGGTTTTGGGAGCAATCCTTCGCAAATTCCCAGACGCGGCTTCTTCAAGTCTGGAAGAACTCATGGCCCGCCAGCTCGAAACCTATACAGAGACCGCGAATTACTTCGCTAAGAGAGCCGCCGAGCGTGGGCAGTCATACACTCAGCCGGTTGGATGGCCGGTTGCCAGGTAGGTCATTAAATCCGGTCGATAAATCGGTAACGAGGTCTGGTCAAAATTGGAAATCAAATCACGATGGTCGCGGTCGATGATGCCACGCTTTGCAATTACATTAGTAGTTTTGATTTTCTTTGCTCTCTTGGTATTTTTTATCCGACCAACTTCCTCCCAGCTTAACGTCATATGTTCAAATAACTTGGAATCGTGTGAGGCGCTGGCGCGCTCCTTTGAGAAAAATTCACATAAACGAGTTTCTGTCGTGCGCCTTCCAACTTCAGAAGCACTTGCCCGCCTTAAAGGCATGAAATATCGCAATGACTTTGATGTTTGGGTAGGTGGGCCGACCGAAGCCTATGTTTTGGCAGACGACGCCGGAATTCTAGAAACTACTTTCGTTCAAGGTAGAGATCAAACCTGGATTGGGATTTACGGGGGTGTTCTCGCTTTTTGTGTATCTGATTCAATTAGGAACCAGCCTCACAGCTGGGAAGAACTCGTTCAAACCAATGGAATCTCGCTTGCTTCTCCGAATCCCGCAACATCAGGTACGGCGGGAACGATGCTGTGGGTTCAGTACCTTCGGAAACACAATAAAGAAGATATGAATCATTTCTTGAAGCAACTCGATTCCCGAGTTTCTACCTACACGGACTCAGGAATTGCGCCGGCGAAGCTCGTTGCTAGAAAGAAGGTAGATGTAGGCATTACATTTGCTCCCTACTGCGAACGCGAACGCGCTCGTGGCGCTGACGTCACTACGATTTATCCAAAAGATGGAACAGGATTCGAGATTGGTGGCATTGCGAAACTTAAGAATGCGCCTAACCCCGATGTCGCTGAAAAGTTTGTGCAGTATGCAGCTTCTGATGAAGGCCAAGAAATCAGTGCGGAATCAGCTATGCAAAATCCGATTTCACCAAGTTTAGATAACAATCTTAATCAAGCGTTGAGCACGGTTGGAGCACCTATTTTCACAGACCGAATCACCACCAACGCACACTTACGAAGCATGTTAATTTCAAACTGGATAAACGTGGTGAGAAATGGTCAATATTAAACGTCCTCTCCCGTTGCCACATTTGGTTATTGCACAGGTCAACCGACCGCAACAGCTAATATTCTGGTTGCTTGGTAGCATAATAGGAATCATTGTTACCCTTTACATCGCGATACCAAACTACTTTGCCCACGCCTTCGTTTTTAACTTTGCTTATTCCATCGCAATTACATCTTTAAGCAGTATCGTTGCCAGCCTCGTTGCACTGCCTATTGCGCTTACGATGATGGCGCTCTCTACTCGCAAACTTCTGCTTTATCTAGGATTCCTTTGTATTCCGCTAACAATTTCACCATTAGCCGTTGCGACTGTTCTTTCCACCGGGCACTTCCAGTTCTCTCCTTATGGTGAAACAATCATTATCGCCACTCAATTCATTTCGGTCTTTCCTTTTTCGGTACTGCTTGAACTCTTCGTTCTTGACCGGCTAGGTTCACATTTAGTTATCCAAAGCCTGCAACTGTCTCTTGGATCACCACGTTGGATGTGGAAAGCACATAAATCCACATTAGCTCAAGCAATCATCCTTTCCTTTGTACTCGGCACCGGAATCCTCCTTGCAGATCCATCCCTTCACCTTGTGTTCGGAGGAACCACTCCGTTCCTTTCAAACCATATCTTCCACGTACTAAGTTCCGGCGAAGTCCAAACACTCGCCCTTCCGCATACCGCTGCACTGGTGTTGTTGTCTATCATCGCAGCATTGATACTAAGCGCGACTCTGCAAAGTTCAACTGCTTCCTCAGTAGCGATTTCAGACGACGAAAGAAATATTTTCTGGAAATTCCCTCTCACCCGACTCGTAGTACGGCTAGGTAAAGTGATTAGCGGTATATACTTTGGACTCACGATCCTAATTCTTATCCGTATCGTTTTTGACGGCTTCCTCCCAGGGCGACTCTTAGGATCAACAGCAGCGGACATAACAAAGCTACCTTTTGGTTTCAGCCACGCTCTATGGTCTACGGCCATTTCTGTGATTCCAGTTGTGCTGATTTCTTGGGCATTGAGTCTTTATTCAGCCAGCATTACACTTCATCGGCCCAAACTAGCTGCTATTTGCAATTCATTGATGGTTTTCCAGCTCCTCATTTCCCTAACAGCAGGAGGAATCTTAATCGCATTCCTGCACCAAGATTGGATAGCGATTGGTGGGCTATACCTCGTTCCACCACTAGTTGGAAACGCGGGCTATGGAAACGGATACTTTGCGATCGCACTCTCTTATCTGAGCATCGCGTTCCCAGTAGCACACCTCGTGAGTTATTCAGTATTTGAAACCTATCGACCTGCCGTCCTTACTGCTCGCGATCTTGGCGCAGGTAGAATCCGAATATTCTTCACGATTATTTTGCCGAACGTTTTCTCTGTTTGGATCCCAACTTTCGCGCTGCTACTAGGCTTGTTGTTAGCCCGCAACACCCCATCAATCTTCGTTGATTCGGCAACCTTCCCTCAGATCGGTCCCACAATCGTTTCCGCTGCTGAAGAAGGAAATGACTCCGTGGTCTACGCGCTCACTGCCGCCTCGTCACTCCTTTCGATCACATTCTTCGTAATCGGTCTTGGTGGCCTACTATTATTCCTAAACCGCCGGAGGAGCCATGAGCCGATTTAAGACGCAACCTTTTCCCTCTCCCACCGAATCCCATCACGGACTCGTCGTCAAGAACATAAGTATTCATCGTGGCTCAAAACCCGAACCGGTAGTACGAAACGTTTCACTATCGATCGAGCCGGGAAAGGTTCTTTCCCTGGTTGGACCTTCAGGATCGGGAAAAACTACACTGATGCAAGCATTAGCGGGACTTCTCAATGTATCCAAGGGGTCAATCCGCATCGGGGGCAAAGACGTCACCCATCATTCGATCGATCGGAGGCCAACCGGCTACGTATCACAAGATCCAACGCTTTTCGAAAATATGAACGTGTGGCAAAACGTCGCCTACGGTCTAGACGATCCGGTGATGGCTGACCACAAGTACCACGACATGATTGACATTGCTTTGGCGGAAATGAACATTTCGGGTATCGCTGAAGAAAAACCTTCACGACTCTCGGGAGGTCAGCGCCAACGAGTCGCGCTAGCACGCACCCTCATCAGGCGCCCTCACCTTCTCCTTCTCGACGAACCTCTCGCTCATGTAGATGACTCTGTCCGTAAAGTAATCCGAAAAGATATTCTTTTGCACATCCGTCGTCTCAATATTTCTGCCGTCTACGTAACTCATGACGTTGACGAAGCTTGCGCTATGGGTGATGCCTTGGCAATCATTCGCGATGGCGAAATCGTTCAGTGCGCCCGTCCACAGGAGGTTTATGAGCAGCCAAAGTCTCGCTTCGTTGCACATTTTATGGGGATCCCCAATATCGTTGACATCAAAGTCGATCGGACTTCTACACCGTATCGTGTTTCCCTAGGGAAGAAATTTTGTGCCTTCCCTGGAAATTTTGACGGTGAAAAATCAGTTCTGTGTATTCCTTCTGAACGCATCCGGATACTTCCCAGCAATGAGGGAGAAACTGGAACATCAGTTATCAGGGGCCACATCATTGATCGTTTCTATTCACGCAGTTTTTACGCATACGAAGTCGAAACCGAGCTCGGCACGATCGTTGTTCGCGAAGTTTCCCATGGTTTAGCAAAAGATATTGGTCAAGGAGTACATCTCGAAATCGACTATGGGTGGGTGGTTCCCTATGGAAGCTAACATATTCAGCTTTGTTTCCTTGCTTTCCGTTGTTCTAGTGCTATCAGTGCTAGCAGTAGTTATTATTGCGCAGTGGCAATCGAATCGTGAGCTCCACCGAAAACTCACCAAAATTGAAATTCGTAATGACTACCTAGAACGCCGCCCTGCGATGATTTCACATGAAATTCGAACTCCGCTTTCCCTTGTGCAAGGTTCAGCTGAGCTCCTAGCTGAGGAAACTCCCGGACCATTAAACGAACTACAACGTTCTTTTGTGGACACCATTTTTGAAAACTCCCGCCAAGCGATCGATATCGCCGAAAACTTCCTTATTGACCTCAATATGGAGATTCGTCCATTACAACTCCAAGAAATCAACATTCGAGCTATCATCGCAGATACTGCCCGTGAGATACGCAAAATTTTCCCAATCCCGATTAATATCGATGCCGCAGGAGGTTTACTTCCTATCTATGCGGATAAACAACTCATTCGGCAATTGGTGTGGAACCTGATTAATAACGCTGCACGTCATGCCGAGAGTGAAGACGGAATCACGGTACGAATCGAGAACGGCGAAGGAACCGGTGCCCATATCTCGATTACAGATAACGGTGGTGGGATGACCGACCAAGAACTAGAAAACCTCTTCACCCCTTTCTATTCAGGAAGTACTCGCCGCCCCGGAAGCGGGATAGGAATGATGGTCTCAAAGAAGATCGTTGACGTTCACCATGGAAAAATCCTAGTAGACTCAGCAGTAGGGATTGGAACCGTGATTCACATAATCCTTCCGCATGTGCCACCAAAAGATTCCTAAAAGCAGTTAAGAACACCTTCATAGCAGACCAAGGAAAGCGTATGAAAAAACCTGTTGCACTCGTCGTCGACGACGAAGCTCAGATGGTTTCTATCATCCGCTTCGCGTTGGAAACCCAAGGGTTTGAATGCTTAGACGCTAAGAATGCCGGTGACGCATGGAGTTTAATTCAGAAAAATTGGATCGATCTCGCTGTTCTTGACGTTATGCTGCCAAACGGTTCAGGGGTCGAACTTACGAAGAAGATTCGGCATCACCATCTAAAGTTCCCCATTATTTTGTTGACGGCACTCGGCGATGAAGAAGATCGCATCCGCGGCCTCGAAGCCGGCGCGGATGACTATGTAACTAAGCCATTTTCACCCCGCGAACTTGCATTGCGCGCGCTTGCAGCCGCGCGACGGTTCGGTGATCACGATGTATTCCCCACTACCGAAATCGGTCCCCTTAGCATTCACAGCGCTGATTCCACTGCCTACTGGAATGGATCAAAATTAGATCTGACCGAGATCCAAGTCAGGTTACTTGGAATACTTGCACAGAAATACGGCGATATCGTCAGCCATCGCGATATTCTCTCGCACGTTTGGAATACAGCGGAGACGACTGGTGGTCGCGAAATGATTAAGACGTCAATCTACCGTTTACGTAGGGATCTTACACAGCAAGGTATCGAGGAAATTGAAATTTCGTCGATTCGTTCCCGTGGATACTTCCTTAAGATCCTCGATACGTCGTCATAACGCCGGCGTTAAATAGACATAGCTCAGCAAGGATACATCCAATCGGCACAACAGGCGATTAATACCTAAACGACAAGCTTCGCACTGCGACACGCCTCGGTAACAAGGCTGTTACCAACTGTGACCGTGAACGAATCCTTGGTTACTCTCTTCCATGCATCCTTAGATATGTAATTGAAACATTGAAGTTTCAAAAATATGTGAAGGAGCAATCATGGCAAAAAGCCTCGGATTCTTATCCGCTCCCGGACCAGCACCGCGACTCCCCGAGTCACAGATCGCATCTGTGTACAAGAAGGCTCGTTTTAATGCCTTCATGGGTATCTTCATTGGATACGCGGGTTTCTACCTGATCCGGAATAACGTCTCTCTTGTTTCAGCTATGTTGAAGGAACACGATATCCTCAACACGGTTGGAATCGGTATCGTCGCAAACGCAGTTCTTTTCTCCTACGGACTTTCCAAGTTCTTCATGGCGATGCTGTCTGATCGAGCAAATGCCCGCTACTTTTTGCCACTGGGTCTTGCACTCTCAGCAATCACGAACCTCGCAATCGCATTTATTCCGGCGATTTCCGCAAGCGTCGGAGTATTTGCAACCGTCATGTTCATCAACGGCTGGTTCCAAGGAATGGGATGGCCTCCGTCAGGCCGCGTCCTTGTCCAGTGGTTCTCAACTTCGGAGCGTGGCTGGAAGACGTCGATCTGGAACTGTGCTCACAACGTGGGTGGCGCCGGCGTCGGTATCGCAGCAGCGTACGCACTTGCACACTGGCAGCGCACTGAAGCTGACTGGACCCCGGCGTTCTGGTTCCCGGCAATCATCGCACTCGTCGTAGCAGCAATTGCATTCCTACTCATTCATGATAATCCTGAATCGCTTGGACTCCCTCCAATCGAAGAATACAACGATGACCCAGCAAAAGTTGTCAGCGATACCTCCGAGCTCGAAGGCTCTTGGTTCAAGGTGGTATGGACCCACGTACTTACCAATCCAGTCATTGTTCTCCTTGCAGTCGCCAACGTATTCGTGTACACGCTACGTTACGGTGTCTTGAACTGGATTCCGATCTACCTCACCACTGAACTTGGCGTAACAAATACCGAAGGCGGAATCCTCGGATTCTCCATCTACGAAATCGCCGGTATCGTAGGCACCCTGCTCTGCGGCTGGATTTCGGACAAGGTATTCAAGGGCTGGCGTTCTGGAGCAGGAATGCTCTTCATTGCCGGTGTTGGAATCGCGCTCGTGATCTACTGGCAGCTCCCAGCAACTGCACCAGCTTGGATCTTCTACCTCTTGATCGCAATGATCGGTGGTTTGATCTATGGTCCAGTAATGCTCATCGGACTCCAGGCAATCGATCTTTCGCCTAAGCACGTTGCAGGAACCTCCGCAGGATTCACTGGACTCTTCGGTTACCTCCTTGGGGCCTCCCTTGCATCTACCGGCGTCGGTATTCTCATTCACAACTTTGGATGGAACGTCACCTACATCTGCCTAATTGTAGTTGTTGCCCTCGCCTTCATCTTGATGATGATCGTCGGCAAGTACGAGCGCAAGCTCATGGATGAGCACACAGCTCGACACAAGTAAAACGAGAGAATCACACTACGCTCTAAAATGTGATTCTTTGCCGTGTGGGCTAGCCACACAGAATGGGGCGGCATTGGGATGGGAATGCCGCCCCATTCATTATGTGAACTAAATGACCACATTTTTCGAGTAAGGTCCCACGTTATTCGGCTAAATGTTAGGGAGAATGGCTGGGTGATATCACTTAACAACACTCTTTCCATTCAGATGAAGTCGGGTCGCCACAAAGCACACGAGGTGGAAAGCCCGGGAACTTTCATTATCTCAACAATGCTCGCGGGTGCTCTTATTGGAGTTGCAGACATCGCTATGTTCACCACTGCGGGTCCGTTCTACGTAACCCATGCGCCCGCTGCCATGCTTATCGCGGGCCTTTCGTTCGGTGTCGGCCTCATCTTGGTTGTGACCTCCGGATCGAACCTCGCTACTTCAGCGATGATGGCACTCCCCCAAGCTGCGACTGGACGCCTTATATCCTGGAAACGCGCTGCGATCGTCTTGCTTCTAGTTTTTCTCGGAAATCTAATCGGTGCGATTTTTCTGTCACTTATCATGAGTGGCACGCACGTATTTCACGGCGATACCGCCGCTCAAGGAATGCTTGAAATGTTGATTGTGGCGAAAGCAGAGAAATCTTCACTTGCTCTTTTTACCCGTGGAATCATGTGTAACGTGCTTGTTTGCTTCGCTATCTGGAGTCAATCTCGCACCAAGAACGACGCCGGTAAGATGATCATCATCTTCCTTTGCGTAGCTGCGTTTATTTCATCGGGATTTGAACACGTTGTGGCCAATATGACTACCTTCTCCCTCGGTCTTTTCCACGGCATTGATCAAGCGACTCTCCTCGAAGCCGCACGCAATTTCCTTTTCGTGGGGCTTGGAAATCTCGTTGGTGGAGGCGTTATCGTGGGAGGTTCGATGCTTGCTCTTTCGGGTTCGATTGAGACAGCTGCGCATAACGCTCATCATATTTCGGACGACGGCGTTATATCCCACGTGAAGTAGAAACATATTTTTTCATAGCGGTTTTGAATAGTGTGTAGTAGCTGTTACAACCACTATTTACGCTCCGGCAATTTTTCTAAGAGGGCAACGTCCTTAATACGAACCGTCGCCCAAAGCGTCGTTACGTTACTTATACGTTGAGCCCTCTTAAAGCACGGCGCATTCGTAAGACAATAAAACAAAAGTGCACCCCTGGTAGTTCCGTTTATTTTTTCGATCTACCAGGGGCGCACCATTTTTGGGCAATCAACCCGATCCATCCGCGTCCGTAAGGAATCAGCTATCAGGCCTCAACTTCTGGAAACGCCTTGAGAAACTCATCGCGAGTTGCATATGAGGTCTGTGTTCCGAGCTTGGTTACTGAATCCGCTGCGTAAAGGTTTGCCATACGCAGCGAAGCTTCAACGTCACCGGTTTGGACTAGGTGGTGGCTGAAGCAACCGATAAACGCATCTCCTGCACCGGTCGTGTCTTTAGCGTTGACTTGAGTACCAGCAAGAAGAATTTCCTTCTCGTTACTAACCCATAGAACGCCCCTCCAGCCAAGGGTAACGATTACGTTCTTAACGCCCGCTTCGAGTAATGCTCCCGCGGCGTTGCGAACATCATCAACCGTATCAACTGGCATTCCGGTAAGAAGAGAAAGCTCAGACTCGTTTGGAACGAAGTACTCACAGTCCTTAACTTCAGCTAGAACGAGGTCTGGCTGAGCAGGTGCTGGGTTTAGCAGAACTGGAATGTTGTGTTCTTTTCCGAAACGGATTGCAGCATATACGGTTTCAAGCGGTACTTCTAACTGCAGAACAATGAGTTTGCACTTGGAAATATCTTCTTTGGCATCTTCGATATCCTGTGGAGAAAGCTGCGCATTTGCACCCTTCACGATGATGATCGAGTTATGTGATTCAGGATCAACGAAGATCGGTGCAACACCAGAAGTAGCCTCGGTACGAATGACGTACTTAGTGTCAATTCCGTTTGCTTCGAAATTCTGAATCGTATTATCTGCGAAAACATCATTTCCGACGCGGGTAAGCATAAGGACATCCGACCCAAGGCGGGCAGCTGCTACTGCTTGGTTGGCGCCTTTTCCACCACAGCCGAGCTTAAAATCGGGTGCTTCAATCGTTTCGCCCTCTTTAGGCATACGGTGAATATATGAAATCAAATCCACCATGTTCGAACCGATTACTGCAATATCCACCCTAGTTCTCCTTTATTCCGGTGGTCACTGAGAATGACTTTGTTTCGCCAGCCCCAAGTTGAATCAATGTTCCAGCCTCCTTCGCTGCCAAGAATCCCTCTGGACGGGATGTCCCTGGAAGAACAAAGGCTGCCACTTGCTGATCCGCATTGAAAAGTATCCAACGCGTTGCCACTGGGAACGATTCCGTCTTGAATTTAGTCACAAACGTCGTTCCATCTGGAGCAGAAAGCTCGAATTCGGCAGTTTCTCCATATTGTGGCAGGTTGTCTGCAAAGTAGACGATCTCAGGGTCGAACTCTTTGGCTTCTGCCAAGGAGTTCGCATCGATCTTTCCAGACAAAATCTGTTCGTTAATCTCAGTCCACCGTGGGGTCGGGTTGACATGCGCAGGTACCGAGCGACGGAGTTGGAATGCGTCGTCTGGAAGTGACTGACGGGTAATACCATTCTCGACGAACGCGTAGTTCATGTGGCACATGTACTGCAACGGCATTGGTGCGTAAGCAGAAAGGTTAGTTACGCCAAGATCAATATCGAACAGAGCAGAATCTGCCGTCATCAAAACCGATGGTTGCGCACGGTAGTGTGCACCAAAGCCTTGAACGTACTCGTAAGACGAAACTATACGAACCTTTTTTCCTTCAACTTCAAGCCAAGCGGAATCCATCGTCGCCGTCGGGAATTCTCCGTGTAGCGGGTGGGAGTCAGCTGGGCTTGGGCACCCTGCGGAAAGCAAACCCGAATGGAATGCGAAGCAACCGTATGTGTCAACAATTTCGCGGCACGGCTGAGGAGCATCGAACATGTTCTTCATGCGGAGGGATTTGCCATCAAAGTTGGCGTCCCAGATGATTTGCCCCATGAAGGGTAGAACTTCTACGTATCCACGGGAGTTCTCGATCCGAATTGATTCGATTCCCTTAGGATAGGTGAAACCTACTACCTTGAAATCATTATTCTGGGCGAAGGTTTTCTCTGCTTCGGTAAATGTATTGCGATGTAATGGAATTCTTAACATCTATCTATTTCCTCTCAAGCGACCTTGCCTGCACGGTAGCGACGCAGGAAGTATACAAGCACGGCCAAGAAGCAAACGAGCGATACTGAGAACGCGGTCTGCATGGAACCGGTTGAGTCAGAAACGAAACCTTGGATAACTGGGATTACTGCACCACCAATGATCGACATAACGATCACGGCGCCACCGGTTTCGGTGTGACGCTTGTCTTCAATTGAGTCAAGGGTACGAGCGTAGATGGTTGCCCAACAAGGGCCAAAGAGACCGGAGGTCAAGATCGCGGCATAAACAGCGGTCATATTTGGTACGAAGATAACGTAAGCAAGTGCAAGAACACCAGCAACCGAGTAGCCAATGAGCACGAGGTCAGCATTGAACCTCGTCATCAAGATGTTCGCGAAAACCTTGCCAAGGAAGAAGGCAACGAATGCTGCAACCATATAGTTGGATGCTGCGCGTTCATTCAAGCTGTCGTCAAGGTTGAGAGCCAAACGAATCGTGAATGACCAAACCGCCGTCTGCATTCCGACGTATAGGAACTGAGCGAGGATCCCCTCACGGAACTTAGCATTCTTGACCAGGTAAGAAAGGGTCTCACCGATTGTCGCCTTGGTTTCGTGATGATCACGCATTGGCTTGCAGTGTGGGAACTGGGTAATTGCGATAATGATGAACAGAATAGCCAAAACGATGATAATGAAGCGGTAAGGCTGCAAGGTGCGCTGAAGCATGTCGTTCGCAAGCTGAGTGCGCTCTGCACCAGAAAGCTCGCCGAGTTGCTTGTGGAGCGCGTCGCCTTCGGTGAAGATAAGGTACTTACCAAGTAAGATACCGAAGATTGAGCCAAGCGGGTAGAAGGTCTGTGATATGTTCAAACGAAGAGTTGCAAGACGGCGAGGACCAATCATCGAGGAGTAAGTATTTGCCGAGGTCTCAAGGAAGGAAAGACCGGTTGCAATGGCGAAGAGCGCTGCGAGGAACACGGTGTAGGTTGCCATATGTGAAGCCGGGAAAAACAGCGTACAACCAATAATGTAGAAGCTCAGACCAACCAAGATGCCCGATTTGTAGCTCCACTTACGGATAACTCGCGATGCTGGGATAGCAAGAAGGAAGTAGCCACCATAGAAAGCGGATTGAACGAATGCAGATGCGAAGTCTGAAAGTTCGAAGATCGCCTTGAACTGGGTGATGAGGATGTCATTCAAGCTCGCGGCTGCACCCCACATCGGGAAGCAGATTGAGAGCAGAATGTACTGGAGAATCGGCGTCTTGTTGAGGTAACCGTCCGAGAGTTGAAGGGACGGATCTTTAACGAGACCAAAAGTTTCGTTCTTCACACCCTTTTCGTGGGTGGAGTTATCAATTGTTGTCATTTTACTCTCCGATGAGTGATTTGCCGGCCGATGCTCCAATGCGATTGGCTCCAGCATTTACCATTTCATTAAAATCAGCGGCGGTGCGGATTCCGCCTGATGCCTTGACTCCGAAGTCGGGACCAACTGTTTTCCGCATGAGTGAAACAGCATGAGCTGTCGCACCGCCGGTCGAGAAACCGGTCGATGTTTTCACAAACCTTGCGCCCGACGCAACGGATGCTTCGCAAGCACGCACGATTTCATCGTCGGTAAGGAGACAGGTTTCTAGGATCACTTTGACAAGGGCGCTTCCAGAAACGTCTACGACGGCAGCAATGTCCGATTCAACGAGGTCCCAGTTTCCGTCTTTAACCGCACCGATATTGATCACCATATCAACTTCAACCGCACCGGCTTCGACCGCTTGCTTTGCTTCGTATGCTTTCGCACCTGATGTCATCGCACCGAGTGGAAAGCCGACGACGGTACAAATGTTTACGTCAGATCCAGCGAGCAATTCGACGCAGGTTTCGATCCACGTAGGATTGATGCATACCGCTCCCATCCCCCACTCGATTGCTTCAGAGCACAATTGTGCTACTTGTGCATGAGAAGCATCAGGTTTTAGCAGGGTATGATCGATCATCTTTGATTTATTCACCGTGGAAACTCCTTTGTTCTGGGCAGTTATCCACAACTTAACAAGGGATCAAGCATTTATAAAGAGGTCCGATTTCTAAGCGAAATTTAACGAAAACGGCTTTAAATCAAGGAAAACTTGATATTTTTAACGTGTTCTAGACAACAAACTCGCCCATAAGTTCCCAAGCGGCACAAATGTTCCACACTTAAATAGCAACATTGATACTAGGTCAGACAGAACGCAAATAGGACTGCATAGACTCACTCTGAACGATTGCTCTTGCCGTATCTACATCTGTGACCAGTCGATTCACATACCCATTTTCTAACGCTGCACGGATCACTTTAATCTTCGATGCTCCCCCAGCAACCAGGATCTTTTGCTCTTTATGCCGTAAATCCGGCAAAGAGATACCAAGCGTTCGGTTATTGAAATCAGGAAGGCAAACCCGGCCACACTCGTCTACGAACCGAGAACAAATATCCCCTACCGAACGCGCAAAGAGATCTTCTCGATCATGCTGTGTAAGCGGACTGCGTTCAATGAGATGGCGATTAGTTTTAATGTCCCCCACCGTGTAAAGGACGATCCTTGCTTGAACTGCAAGATCAAGGACGTGGCGAAATTCCGGTACCTTCATCAAACGGTTTTGTACAGCAACTGAACCTAAGAATGTTGGCGCTGTGAGTGCTACACAACGAGCATCAAATGCCTGCGCTAGGCGTTGAAGAGTCGTAGGCTGCCCGTCAGCAACTCGCGGTTCAGAAAGCCCATTCGAAACCTGAACCACAGTGACATCTCTGCGAGGCATGCGTTCAAGATGATCCGCCAGCGCCGCTACCGTTCGTGATGGAACGACGCCAATCATATCGCCGTCGCGTACCAGTGACTTGAGGAGGGTTGCACCCGCTTGTCCCAAGGCCTGGCGAAGAGAATCATCGTCTGGACGCGCTGGGCTAACCAAAATCAAATCAAGCAAGTGATAGCGCTGAACAAGGGTGTCAACGAGCATTTCATCGCGCTCACGCGGGTCTAACACTTGCACCCGAATGAAGCCACGCTTTTCTGCGTGTGCCAAAAGTTTAGACACAGTTGGCCTCGCAACGTGCAATTTATCTGCAACTTCAGCCTGCGTCATCCCAGAATAATACAACTTCGCCGCGTCGATCGATTGAATATCGCGCGGTTGTAGAGAAATTGATTTTTCTGGCATATCGCTAACCTAAATTAACGTGGGTGGGCAAGCCATACTTGCCCACCCACGAATGACTTCTTGAGGCTAGTTTAGGATGCTCGTCAAGAATTAGCGATTTGAGTGCGAGTAATTCGGTGCCTCAACGGTCATTTGCACATCGTGAGGATGTGATTCGCGCAAGCCCGCAGAGGTAATTCGCACGAATCGCCCCTTTTCGCCAAGCTCTGGAATCGTCCGAGCTCCTGTGTAGAACATCGTTTGATGCAAGCCTCCGACCAGCTGGTATGCCACGGCGCTCAGCGGTCCACGGTAAGGCACTTGACCTTCGATACCTTCTGGGATGATCTTATCGTCCGTTGAAACATCTGCTTGGAAGTAGCGATCCTTGGAATAAGAAACACGTCCACGCGAACTCATCGCGCCGAGTGAGCCCATT
The DNA here is from genome assembly GCF_900604515.1 of Arcanobacterium ihumii. GTDB lineage: Bacteria > Actinomycetota > Actinomycetes > Actinomycetales > Actinomycetaceae > Arcanobacterium_A > Arcanobacterium_A ihumii. The sequence goes on from NZ_UWOS01000001.1 coordinate 324,419, forward strand.
CCGCGGTAATTCTTGAATTGCTTTCCGTTAACAAACACCAATTCACCCGGCGATTCTTCACATCCCGCCAAAAGCGAACCAAGCATTACCGTTGATGCACCAGCAACCAACGCTTTGCCGATATCGCCCGAGTATTGTAAGCCACCATCGGCGATAATTGGCACTCCAGCTGGTCCACATGCCAAGGAAGCCAAGTGAATCGCAGTTACCTGAGGAACACCAATACCTGCCACGACGCGCGTAGTACAGATTGAACCAGGTCCAACACCGACTTTCACGGCATCTACACCGGCATCGATAAGCGCCTGAGCGCCTTCTTGGGTAGCTACGTTTCCACCGATTACTTGGATCTTTTCAAACTTTGGATCGCCCTTGATTCGAGAAATCATCTCCAACGCGAGCTTTGCTTCACCATTAGCAGTATCGACAACGAGCACATCCACGCCAGCAGCAGCCAGTGCCTCTGCGCGTTCCCAAGCGTCTCCCCAATAACCAATGGCAGCACCAACCCGGAGACGACCTTCTTCGTCCTTCGTAGCATTCGGGTATTGTTCGGTCTTCACAAAGTCTTTAACAGTGATAAGACCCGCAAGTTTTCCAGCATCATCCACGAGTGGGAGCTTCTCGATCTTGTTCTTCGCCAGAAGCTTTGCTGCTTCTTCGCTTGTGATGCCAACTTTGCCGGTAACTAGAGGCATCGGCGTCATCACTTCTTTAACGCTCAACTCAGACCACTTCGAAGTCGGGATGAAACGCAAGTCGCGGTTTGTAATGATACCAAGCAATACGTCGTCTTCATCCACAACTGGGAGGCCCGAAACTCGGTAGCGTCCGCAGAGTTCATCAAGTTGTGTAATTGTTGCTTCGGGGTGGATAGTTACCGGATCAGTTACCATCCCCGACTCGGAACGCTTGACGATCCGCACCTGATTAGCTTGATCTTCGATCGAGAGGTTTCGGTGCAAAATACCGATTCCGCCCTGGCGCGCCATAGCGATCGCCATCCGCGATTCGGTTACAGTATCCATCGCAGCCGACAGCAACGGAATCTTGAGCTCGATTTTCTTTGTGAGCTTAGTGGTTGTATCTACTTCGGAAGGAACAACATCAGTTGCACCTGGAAGTAGAAGGACATCATCATACGTTAAGCCTACAAGGGCAAATGGGTCTTTCTCAGTCACGCTTCCAGTCTATTCCGAACCCCACAAGATTTTCACATTTCATCGAACCGGCGTTCCACAACCTGGACGATTTACATCGAAAAAACATTTCACAACTTGGACCTCTAAGTTAAGAAAAACACACCAATATGTGAGCATTTGAGACTTACCATCCCTAAATCACATTCATCGCAAAAGGGAAAATTTGGGCGCATTACGATCAATTGCCAGCTAATTTATTGTTTTTACCACCAATATTTGCTGATAGCACTAATTCTAAAGAGGATTCTTGCCAAAAACAGGACTTTAGAACTAATCTAAAAGCATCTAGTTCAAATTTGAACAAGCAACGCCATCGTGCACGTTCCGGTTCATTGGCTACCATTAACCGAAGTGCACTTTGTCGAAATTGCGCACTAGCGCAGGAAGGACGTGACCCTTGGTTGCTCACATCAAAGATGTGCAAGGAGCACTTGTGGACTTTTGGGATTGGCAAGTCCTAGGGAGCTGCAACAACCTTGATCCGGAGTTTTTCTTCCACCCCGAAGGAGAGCGTGGCGGCCCTCGACGTCGACGTATCGAACGCGCAAAGAGAATCTGTCAAAATTGCCCAGTAATTGAGCAATGCCGCGAATACGCTCTTTCTCATCACGAACCGTATGGCGTATGGGGCGGACTGTCTGAAGAGGAACGTGGTCGAATCTTGCAGCAACGTCGTCGTAGCAAGACCGCGTAATTTACGTGATTCCCTCCAAACCAAAGCATAAAAGTTTCGGTCTCATATACACGTCAAAATCTTGTTAATAGTCTAGTTGAGTTTTCTTTTCAGAAAACACGACTAGGCTTTTAGTTTTGTTTATCTTTTTCCCGTACAGTTTTCTTCGAGACTGCTCATTAATCCACATTATGACAAACCGTCATACCTATCGGAGAAAGGCACCGACGTGAAAAAGCAATCCCGAATTTTATCAATGGCTACCGCTATAGTTCTAAGCTTGGGTTTTACTACATCTGCCAGTGCAGACGATCTTCAAATGAAAACAGATGAAGATAAAATCAACGTCGTTCAACTTGGCGATTCCTATTCATCTGGTAATGGCGCAAATAGTTACTATGAAACGATCTGTCACCGATCTTTCGAAAACTACGGAAACCAAGCCGCTGCATCAATCGGCGCAAACTACCGCAACGTAGCGTGTGGGAATGCCGTCGGAGCTAATCTCCTAGACCAGCCTCAGTACCTTGGCAAAATGTCCTTCGTTACTCGTGGCTATTATCTACCAACAAGCACCTATCCCGATCAAGCTGCAGAATGGATGAACCGAGTCAAAGCAGAAAACCGTTGTGGCGCTGTACCGATTGACAATGCATTTTGGGAGTACCGCATGGTTGCTCCTGCACCAGCTGGAGATTTATTCACCGCTACACTCGAATGCCACCTCTATAACGATGCTCAGCTCAATGCAGTAACTCCTCAAACCGACGCCGTTTTCCTAACCATCGGCGGTAACGACGCAAACTTCGTGGGTATTGTTTTACACTGCTTCGTGCTGCGAAATGCGGGAAGTTGCAATACTCGGATGGAAGAAGGCAAAAAAGTTGCTTCCACTGTTGCTCCAGATCTCCTTAAACGTATTTTCACGGAAATTGAACGTCGTTCCGAAGGTAATGCGCGAGTTTACCTCCTCAACTACCCAGATCTCCTCAATACTGATTCCTACGTTCTCCCAGAAGGTCCAGCGGGTTGGTACAACGTCGGCAACCAGCTTCGCGCGCTACAGACGGACTACGATACCGCCCAGTCAACTGCGGTTACGAAGATGAATACACTTACGAAGTCCAACCGTTACAACTTTGTAGATGTAAAACCTGCTTTTGCTGGTCACGGCCTTGACCCATACATCTTTGCGTCCCAGGCACACTCATGGATCGTGCCTCCACTCAGCAACTTTTCGATGTCCAGTTACATGCACCCAACTCAAACGGGATGGAATGCTGAAGCCGCTGTTCTAAGCGAACGGATCAAAGCGGATTTCTAGAGTTTTCTCTAAGAAGTCCCCGCTCTATCCCAACAAATTGAATGTTGCCTCTATTACCAAAACGGTAATAGAGGCAACATTGAATCTAATGTATTACACCAAGCCCTTTTACGTCCGCCGGAACACGGCGCTCGCCTAGGCCGGGCGTGTAATCCTACTAGCGCTCAACGATAGCGAGGATGTCACGTGCGGAAAGAATGATATACTCATCCGCTCCGTACTTAACTTCCGTACCACCGTAACGCGAGTAGATGACGACGTCACCCACCGAAACATCGAGTGGAACGCGGTTTCCGTTGTCGTCGATACGACCTGGACCTACTTCAACAACCTTGCCTTCCTGTGGCTTTTCCTGAGCGCTGCCAGGAAGCACCAAACCAGATGCGGTTGTTTCTTCTGCCTCAACCTGCTGGATAACAATTCGATCCTCGAGGGGCTTAATGGAGACCGACATGCGGTTCCCCCTTTTCTAAACTCGTAACTTGTTGACGAACCTAGTGGACCCGCCGTCGCGGGGGTCGAGCCCAACCCAGGTGTAGTTTTTCACCACTCAATGTAGCTTCAACTACTAACGCTTCTAAGGTTATTCCTGATCTAGCACTCGGTCAATTCGAGTGCTAGATCACCCAGATGTTACTCGCTCTGCGCGAAACGATAACCTCTCCATTTGGCATTCTACGAATTCCCACAACGTATCCACACACCCAATTATCCAAACGCCACGATATGTCATACTTAGAGTGTGAGCATTAAAAATTTGTTGACCGATACCGGCGCTCAACTGCTTAACTCCCTACCTTCCTATCGTGAGCAAGATGTTTTCTCTCTTTCCATGAAATTACGTGCTGAAGGTTATGATCCTCAGCTAATATCCGAAGCGCTTACACAAGCACGTCTGCGCCAAAAAGCGACCGCAAAATTCGGTGACGATGCTTCCCACCTCATTTTCACAGCCGATGGCATCGAACAAGCTACTCGTAAAGAAGTAGCTACGATACACGCCAAACATTTTATTGACGCACACTGCAGCCACATCCTCGATTTTGGATGTGGGATCGGCGCTGATTCGTTTTCATTTGCTTCTCATGGACTGGCTGTCACATCGATCGAAATAGACGACGACGCCGCTGCCGCCGCTAGCTTTAACCTCTCGCTTTATAGCTCCGCAACCGTTATTCATGACGACGCTAATAACGTCGACCTAGCGGCTACCGGTGCAGACGCAATATGGATAGATCCAGCTCGGCGTCGTAATGGGAAACGAATTAAGGACCCTGAGCAGTGGTATCCGAGTTTCAGCCACACACTGGAATTGGCCACGCAGTTCAACGCTGCCGGGATTAAGGTCGCACCCGGAATCGATTATTCTTTATTACCTCGCCATTGTCATGTCCAGTGGATCAGCGTAAATGGCGATTTAGTCGAGGCTGTTATTTGGCTCGGAAATGCCTCACCACGCCCCGGACGTAGCGCATTGATCATCAAGAATGGCATTGAACACCAATTTGATTCAGGCTACGAAGATCCCCGAATCCCCTCAATCGAATTGGAACCCAGAGAGCTTGGCACCTTTATATTCGAACCGGATCCTGCTGTGATTAGGTCTGGATCAATTTCGGCGTTGGCAAAGAAGTACGGTTTGGCACCAGTATCTAATCGAATCGCCTACATGACCGGTGACTGCCCTATCGATGCCCCTGAAATTTCCTGCTTTAAGGTTGAGACCGTGATAGACCTCAATCCAAAAGCTTTGCGAAAAGAGCTTAATTCCCGAGGTATTGGACGGGTCGAAATCAAGAAAAGAGGAACGGATGTTGTTCCTGAAGAATTACGGAAGAAATTAAAGCTCAATCCTAAGCATCCAGGCAGTGCCACCATTATTGCAACGCCGTTGCTCGGCAAACACCGCGCAGTCCTTGCTCACCGCCAATAGAATCTCATAGAAACCAGGTGGGGTGGGTACTTCACTTCAGTGAAATACCCACCCCACCTGAGATCGCGTGAAAAGTTCCGTTCCTTCTTAGAAAGGGACACCGCTCCGAAGCAAAACATTCGCATAAGGAGTTGTTTCTCCCGTTCTAATCACAAACGCCGCATCTGAAACCAGCTGCTTTAATTCCTCGTGCGAGACGTATTTAATCCCCTGAGCTAGATCATCAGACTTGAACCGTTCGTCAATCCAATGCTCAGTTACACTATTCCGGGCTTCGTCGGCCAATGTAATTCCCTCAATCACGATTTCCTTACGTACGGCATCCAATACTTCGTTAAACCTAGGAATGCCAAAGACCAAAGCCAAGTCAATCACTTCAACATGGTCTGGAATCGGTAAACCGCAATCAGCCACCACGAAAGTATCTGTGTGACCAAGTCGCGCGATAGCTCGGCACAACTCCGGGTTGAGGATTCCATCTTTTTTCATTGTTTTTCCTCTACAGAGGGCAATTCATCCGCAGCGGTCGGATAGGATGTCTGTGCACCGTGACCGGTGCACGCATACGCGCCAACTCGGGTTGCGAAACGAGCAGCTTCGATCAAAGAATCACCAGCTGCTAAGCGGTATGAAAGACCACCGACAAAGGCGTCCCCCGCTCCCGTAGTGTCGACTGCAGTAACGTGCGGTGAGGGGACACTAATTACGCCGTCGTCGCAAGAAACAAGTGCGCCTTGCGAACCTACAGTCATCACCACGGAAGCGAACCCTTGTGCAAGGAGAGCGTCAACCATGTCGATAGGAGAGGAAGACTCTGGAACTGACGCTCCCAACTGCTCAAGGACGAGTGCGCCTTCATGTTCATTGACGATGAGAGGGTCAGCTTTCAACAGCAAATCACGATCAACGTCAACAACTGGTGCAAGATTGATGATCAGGCGATGCCGAGCCAGCCGAGCAGCTGCTTCAAACCCGGAGCGAGGAATTTCTCCTTGCATCACAACGATCGAAGCTTCAGAAATAAGTTCCGAATAGCTATCTACCAGCTCAGATGTCATTGTGGTATTGGCGCCACCGATAACGATAATGTTGTTTTCACCAGCGTCATCAACAACAACGACGGCGAGCCCAGTTACATCCTCAACTTCACTCACGCCCGCTAGACTTACGTTCGCTTTCTTAAGGAGCTCCAGGGCCGGCTGTGCATTTGAATCTGTACCAACTGCACCAACCATCGTCACATCTGCACCTAGAGCTGCCGCAGCCACCGCTTGGTTGGCTCCTTTACCTCCAGGCGCAATATTGCCGCCGCTACCATGCAATGTTTCACCTGGTAGCGGATGCCTATCAACGCGAACCATGAGATCCGCATTGATAGAACCCACTACTACAATCTTGTTTGTCACTTGTAATCGCCTACGTTTTCTTTAGTAACAGTAACAACGGATACAGGAACTTCTGCTTCAACCTTGCCACCGTCAATTGCCTTTTTAGCTTGTTGAATTGCAAGTTTACCAAGTTGCTCAGGCTGCTGAGCAATCGTTGCTACCATACGATCACCTTCAATTGCGGCTAGGCCATCCTTAGTACCGTCAAATCCAACAACCTTGATACCCTTTGGATTCTGCCCAAGAGCTTCGATTGCGCCGAGTGCCATTTCATCATTTTCGGCGAAGATACCCTTAATGTTTGGATTTGCTTGGAGAAGGTTATTGGTAACGTCTAGCCCTTTGGCACGGTCAAACTCTGCGGTCTGTTTTGCTGCTACCTTGATACCCTTGAATGCTGCGATTCCTTCTTCGAAGCCCTTACCACGATCACGGGAAGCCGAAGATCCAGGAACGCCTTGAAGTACTAGAACGTCGCCCGTCTCACCAATTGCCTTAGCAAGGGACTCAGCAGCTTGTTTTCCTCCTGCAACATTGTCCGAAGATACAAATGAAGTTAGCTTTGCGTCGGTAACACCGCGGTCAACTGCGATGACGGGAATCTTCGCTTCGTTAAGCTTCTTTACACCAGGGGCTGCGGCGTCGGAATCAACTGGGTTGATGATAACGAGGTCAGCGCCCGTTGCAATTGCGTTATCGATCTGGTTGGTCTGGGTTGAGGCATCGTCGCGTGCGTCTTGAACCTTGAGCTCAACACCAGCAGCTTCGGCTTCCTTCTGAGCGCCATCACGGAGTTGAACGAAGAATGGGTTCGACAGCGTCGACACCAAGAGAACTACGGTTGGCTTGTCTCCACCGGACTTTCCACCTTCGGAGGAGGAATCACGGTTACATGCACCGAGGCTGGTTACAGCCACTGCTCCAGCAGCGAGCACCGCTGCTACCCTACGGAACTTCTTCATTGGAGTTTCCTTTCTTAAGAACGACGTCGTTCAGTTTGTTTTTATTGGAAGGGATTAGTTAGTCTTTCGGCGCAGTACGTCGATACCCACTGCGATTGCAATGACGCATCCGATAACTACCTGTTGCCAGAAAGAGTTGACATTAAGGATGTTCAGTCCATTACGTATAACGGCCAGAAGTAGTGCACCAACGAGCGTTCCCGATGCTTTACCGGAACCACCCGCTAGCGAAGCTCCACCGATAACGACGGCGGCAATCGCATCCATTTCGTATCCGGTTGCAGCACCAGGTTGTGCTGAGGAAAGTCGACCAGCGATCAACAAACCCGCGAATCCAGCAAAGAGACCGGAAAGTGCGTAAACCGAAACTAGTGTGCGTTTGACGGGCAGACCAGAGAGACGAGCTGCCTCAAGGTTTCCGCCAACCGCATACATCGAACGCCCAAGGACCGTCCTACTGAGGATGAACCAACAGACCAGACCAGCAATAACGAGCATTAGAACTGGAACAGGGATCGGACCAATATAGGATCCAAGGAAGTTCACTTCATCAGCAGTCGCAATTGGGCGGCCATCCGAAAGAACAAGAGTAAGACCACGCGCAATCGACATCATTGCCAGAGTTGCGATGAAGGCTGGAAGTTTACCGTATGCAACACCGATTCCAGAGATACCTCCGGCAAGAAGTCCGATCAATAAGCCAACAAGGAGGGTAACAAAACCAGGCAAGCCGAGGTTCGTGAACATGTATGCACTAACCATAGCTCCCAGAGCGGCGATTGAACCAACGGCAAGATCGATACCAGCGGTAACGATAACGAAGGTCATGCCGAAAGCGAGGATCGCCGTCGTTGCTGACTGAATTCCTACATTGAGGAGGTTTCGGGTAGTTAGGAAGTCCGGTGTAGCAATGAAAAGTGCAATGCACAGAAAAACTAGTCCAACCAGTGCACCATTTTCGGCCAGAAAATGACCAATTTTGGAATGACGGGGAGCACTCAGCGACTTCTTCGCCGCCGTTGTTTTCTCAGTAGCTGTAGTCATTAGAGTTCTCCTTTTTCACTCTGATGTTCACATGTGTCCGTATCTGCGACGGCTGGCGGTTCATTAAAAGATTTGGATTCGGTTGGAGTTTCAGAGGAAGGCTCAGGATCGACGTGGACGGCGGCCGTAACATTACGTACAGCCATGGTCATTACTGCGTCTTGAGTGGCATCCTTAGCATCGATCTCTCCCGAGATCCTGCCACGGCTCATGACCAAGATCCGGTCGCTCATACCTAATACCTCCGGAAGCTCAGAGGACACCATGACGACGGCACCTCCACGGGCCGTAACCTCATTAATGAGTTGGTAGATCTCAACCTTCGCTCCCACGTCAACGCCACGAGTTGGTTCATCAAGCAGCAGAATCTCCGAGTTTGCAAGCATCCACCTGCCGAATACCACCTTCTGTTGATTTCCACCCGAAAGGTTACGAATCCGCTGTTCGACTGAAGCCATTCGTACCCGGAGCTTTTCTGCAACACTCGTTGCACGGCGTCGCTGCCCACGGCGATCAGCAAGTCCCATCGACGACGTCGAGGTCAACGTTGCGTAACCCAGGTTTTCGTTCACCGAAGCATCAAGGACCAGACCCTGCATCTTTCGGTCTTCAGGGACATGCCCGATACCGGCTGCGATACCAGCAGCAACGTTAAACGACGGGATCTTTTTGCCACATGCCGTCACAGTACCGGAGTCATATGGATCGGCACCGGCGATTGAACGAATCACTTCAGTTCTTCCTGCACCAACTAGACCAGCAACACCAACCACTTCGCCGGCACGCACCTCGAAGCTGATATCTTCAAATACTCCTGCTCGGGTCAAGCCATCAACTTTAAGAAGCACGTTCCCAGGCTCCTGGCGAACCCTTGGGAATTGCTGGTCGATCGAGCGGCCAACCATAAGTTGAACCAGTTCCTTCTCTGGCGTATTTGCAGGTACTTCTTCAACAAATTCTCCGTCACGTAAGACCGTAACCATATCGCCGATTTCTGCAATTTCATCGAGATGATGGGAGATGAATACCATTGCCACCCCTTTGGCACGCAGATCATTCATAACTGCAAAGAGTTGCTTGATTTCCGGGGTAGTTAACGTTGCAGTTGGCTCATCAAGAATCAAGATTCGCGCGTCTTGGCTTAGCGCCTTAGCAATCTCAACCAACTGTTGTTTTGCAACACCAAGCTGGTAAACCGGCGTAGAGAGATCCACATCGAGACCGATGATGTCAAGCGCTACCTGAGCCTGCTTGTACGTCTCCCGCTTGTCGAAAAGACCCATCTTGCTCGGGGTTCGTCCCAGCATGATGTTCTCAGCAACAGAAAGGTTTGGAGCTAGGTTCAGTTCTTGGTGAATCGTGGCAATACCATAAGCTTCAGCAGCTTTCGTATTTGGCAACGTAACTTCTTTACCATCGATAATGATGCGACCGCCGTCGGGCTGGTAAATACCTGACATCATCTTAATCAGCGTTGATTTTCCTGCGCCGTTCTCTCCAAGTAACACCTGGACTTTCCCGGGGCGAACTGGCACCGTCACGTCGTCGATAACGGTAACGGGCCCAAAACGCTTTGTAACGTGGTCTAACACTAATACAGCGTCTGTCATTGTATTCCTCCTGTGGAACTTCGGACGATCAGCTCGCCTGGGAATTCAAAATCACGGTTCGGGCTTTGGGGCGCCGAATTATCGATCATAGTAATGAGGTATTCGACCGCAGCATTCGTAATCTCACGAATCGGTTGGCGGTAACTCGTTAGAGAAGGGTGGACCCACGTGCAAAGCTCAAGTCCGTCGAAACCTGCAATCATAACGTCACGCCCAATTGTTAATCCAGCCATTTCCGCTGCTTTAATTGCACCGATTGCCATCAGGTCGTTATCTGCAAAGATAAGGCGAGGATGCGGCAGCCGTAGCGAAAGGTCAGAATTCTTTAGGTAGGTAGAGACGACATCGAAACCAGATTGCGAAGTGAAGTCTCCATGTTCAGTTACGAAGACGTCTTCAGAAACATTGGAATCCGACAAAGCTTTTTCAGTTCCGACTCTGCGATGATCTGTGATCGATAGGTTTTTAGGTCCACGGATATGAAGAAAGCTGCGCGGTGCCAGTTTAGGTCCTATCACAGATACGCATTCAAGGAGGTGAGATACCACCTCGAATGCTCCTTTCTCATTAGTTGCAGAGAATCGTGGAAAGTTAAGACCATCAATCGCACGATCGATTGCAACGATCGGCATTCTCTCGAATTTCTCGGCGTGTTCAGGCATATCAGCTTCGGAGGCTCCCCCAACTAGTAAGACGCCGTCAACCAGTGGCGCTTGGAAGAGCTCACGTGCAGCTTTGAGCGGATCGTGGGAAATCGTTATATTCACAGCAAGGTTGTGACGCTCTGCTACCTCTGTGACTTGTTCGATTAGGGTTGGGAAGAATGGATTTTGAATCGAATCGAGGACGAATCCAATTGATTCAGTGCGTGAGCGACGGAGGTTTCTTGCCACTCGCGATGGACGATAGTCAAGCTTTGTAACAGCATCTTCTACACGCTGGCGAAGATTATCAGCAACCGGTTTTGATCCGTTGAGAACACGCGAAACCGTTGCGGGTGATACACCTGCATACTTGGCAATATCGCGAATAGCTACGTTCGTCATCATTGACCTATCGTTTGCTTTTACTAATTGAGCTTAAAGCCCGGTTAGTTTTTGATAACCAAAGTTGTTCAAACCTTGGATTTGTTTGTGAATCATTGCGATCCATCAGCTTCGATGAAATACCTGATTCTTTGGTAAGGCCAGATTCGATTTCTAACTATCAGAGTTAGGAAATCGATTTCCTTATGTGCAATATAACCACATGACTCAGATCACGTCAAGGGTTAAGTATAGAATTTTACAAAGTATGACCAAGCCTGCAGTTGTAAATTAAGCGGGAGGGGTTGCACGATTCCTCGCGCAACCCCTCCCGCTTGAGAGTTCGCTATTCGGAATTAACCGATTTTTACTTTACTCGTGAGCCAGACTTCATAAGGTCACGGTTAAGCATCGAGATGAACTCGAGTGGAACTTGCTTCGGGCAAGCAGATGCACAAGCACCAGTGTTGGTGCATCCGCCGAAGCCTTCAGCGTCGTGCTGGTGAAGCATGTTAACAACACGCTCCTTACGCTCAGGTTGCCCCTGTGGGAGCAGTCCCAAGTGGACGACCTTTGCCGATGTAAACAGCATTGCCGAACCGTTTGGACATGCCGCTACACAAGCCCCACAGCCGATGCAAGCAGCAGCTTCGAATGCCTTATCTGCATTTTCTTTGCGAATTGGAACTGCGTGAGCATCTGGAGCCGCGCCAGTGTTAACCGAGATGTAGCCACCTGCTTGAACAATGCGATCCAAAGCAGAGCGGTCAACAACAAGGTCACGGAGAACGGGGAATGCGGTTGAACGCCATGGCTCAATCGTGATGGTATCGCCGTCTTTGAAATGACGCATGTGCAACTGGCATGTGGTAGTCACTTCTGGACCGTGAGGATCGCCGTTGATAACGATTCCACACTGACCACAAATACCTTCGCGACAGTCAGAATCGAACGCAACTGGCTCTTTACCTTCGTCGAAAAGCTCTTCATTTAGCTGATCAAGCATTTCAAGGAAGGAAGCCTCTGCTTCAACATTTTGGATGGTGTGCGTCTCGAAGTGGCCCTTGTCTTCTGGACCAGTCTGACGCCAATATTCGAGGTTAATTTTCACTTGTAGCTCCGCTGCTTCATATGGACGAATTCGTAGTTAAGGTCTTCTTTGTGGAGAACCGGGGCTTCACCGTCACCAGCAAACTCCCAAGCTGCCACATAAGCGAACTTATCGTCGTGGCGAAGTGCTTCACCTTCTTCGGTCTGAGATTCACCACGGAAGTGACCACCACAGGATTCTTCGCGATGGAGAGCGTCGATACACATCAGCTCACCCAACTCGAAGAAGTCTGCAACTCGTCCAGCCTTTTCGAGGGCTTGGTTGAGTTCGTTAGCACGACCGGTAACGCGAACGTTCTTCCAGAACTCCTCACGAAGTTCACGGATCATTCCGATAGCCTTCTTCAAACCAGCTTCAGTACGCTCCATTCCGCAGTACTCCCACATGATTTGTCCGAGTTCCTTATGGAATGAATCAACTGACCGATTTCCGTTATTAGCCATAAAGTGCTCAATGCGATCGTTGTTTTCCTTCTGGATCGCCTTAAGTTCTTCGTTGTCTGTACTAACAGCTGGGAACGGACCATCAGCGAGGTAATCGTTAATGGTGTTCGGAAGAACGAAGTAACCATCTGCCAATCCCTGCATAAGCGCAGATGCCCCGAGACGGTTAGCACCGTGATCGGAGAAGTTTGCTTCTCCTGCCACGAACAAACCAGGAATCGTCGACTGGAGATCGTAGTCAACCCAAAGACCGCCCATGGTGTAGTGAACAGCTGGGTAGATACGCATTGGTACCTCGTATGGGTTCTCTCCGGTGATGCGTTCGTACATATCGAAGAGGTTGCCATACTTAGCGGAAACCTGTGCCTTACCCATACGCTGAATTGGCTCAGCAAAGTCAAGATAAACACCGCGCGCAACGCCGTCAATCTCAGGTCCAACTCCACGGCCCTCGTCACACATATTCTTTGCTTGACGTGAAGCGATATCTCGTGGAACGAGGTTTCCGAAAGACGGGTAGATGCGCTCCAAATAGTAGTCACGATCTTCTTCTGGAATATCGCGTGGATCCTTCTTGGTGTCTTCTGCTTTCTTAGGAACCCAAATACGACCGTCGTTGCGGAGGGATTCGGACATCAGCGTCAGCTTCGACTGAGACGTACCGTGCTGTGGGATACAGGTTGGGTGGATCTGTGTGTAGCAAGGGTTACCGAAGAACGCGCCACGACGATGCGCACGCCAGATTGCCGAACCGTTACATCCCATTGCGTTCGTGGAGAGGAAGAATACATTTCCGTATCCACCAGAAGCAATGACGACGGCGTCAGCAAGGTGGGTTCCGATCTCACCGGTGACCATGTCACGCGCAATGATTCCACGTGCCCTACCATCAATAACGATGAGGTCAATCATTTCGTGACGGCTAAAGAGTTCAACTGTTCCAGCCTTTGCCTGACGCATCAGTGCCTGGTAGGCACCGATAAGCAACTGCTGGCCCGTCTGACCACGCGCATAGAACGTACGTGATACCTGAACACCACCAAAGGATCGGTTATCTAGTAGACCGCCGTATTCACGAGCAAAAGGAACACCTTGTGCTACGCACTGATCAATGATGTTTGCCGAAACCTCAGCGAGGCGGTAAACATTGGACTCACGAGCACGGAAGTCACCACCCTTGATCGTGTCATAGAACAAACGGTAGGTCGAATCATTGTCATTCTTGTAGTTCTTAGCTGCATTGATACCACCCTGTGCCGCGATGGAGTGAGCACGGCGAGCCGAATCTTGGTAGAAGAACGCCTTGACGTTGTATCCCATTTCACCAAGAGAAGCAGCACCTGCACCACCGGCAAGTCCGGTTCCGACGACGATGACGGAGAGCTTACGACGGTTGGCTGGATTCACCAAGCGAGCTTCGAATTTACGCTGTTCCCAGCGCTTTTCGAGTGGTCCTTGTGGAGCTTTGGCATCAGCGATTGCCTCTCCCTCACGATAAAGACCTTGAATTAATGTTTCAGTCATTTCTAATTTCCTATTCTTAAAGGAGTCCGAACAGGATCATGGTTGGAGGAGTCATGAATCCAACGAGCAGCGCAAATGCCACGATGTCACCGGTAAGCTTGAATGCACGCTCACGGGTACGGGTAGACAGACCAAGCGTTGCTAGGGCAGACCAGACTCCGTGACGGACGTGGAGAGCTACTGCGATCATTGCAATTAAGTAGAAAGCCCACAGCCAAGGCACAGAGAAGCCAGCAACAACCCGGTCATACGGCTGCATTGCCGCATAGTTATCCGCACCAACGGAAATATTCAAGGTGGTGAACTGAAGCAAGTGGAAGACGATGAAGATAGCGATGATAACGCCACCCCAACGCATCGTGCGAGCAGTGTAGGTTTGACCTGCGCGCACCTTCTTTCCGGTACTTACCTTGTAGGCGTTTCCACGTGCCTTGTTTGCACGTGCCCACAGGGCAATAGCTGAGTAAGCATGACCGGCGATTGCTAGGAGAAGCACAATACGCATCAACCAAACTCCACCCTCAGGAGGAAGGATTGGGTAGAGCAGATCATTATGAAGCCAATGTGCATAATGATTGAAAGCTTCTGGTCCCAGCAACATCTTCAAGTTGCCGTACATATGGAACAGCAGGAATAGGACGAAAATCAGGCCAGTGCCGGCCATGAGCACCTTAAGTGCCACGGTCGTCTTACGGCCGCTTTTTTTAATAACAGTTGAGTTAGCCACAATTCGAAAATACCAGAAAGGCCCTCCGAATTATCGGGCGAAAGTACCTAGAAAGGCTTATTTTCCGCCAATTCCAGCTTTCGTCAATTTTGTTATTTTTCAATTATGTGAAGCAAACCGCTTACTCTAGCCAATTACAGTTCGCTATTAAATTGGCGCGATTTTAGTAAGACTTTACTTGCGTATATTGATCAACATCTAAAATTTCAGAATTCAAGCCGCATAACTACTGCATCATCATCGGAATAGTATTTTTTTCGCAACGCAATAGACTCGAAACCGAATCCCTCATACAGCACCTGCGCACCGGCGTCGGCCTTACGAACCTCTAGAAAAACTCGCTCCGCCCCACGTTCTTTAGTGTGCTCAAGCAAAGTAGCAATCAAATGACGTGCAATACCAAGCCGACGGAAATCTGCATCTACTGCAATCGTGAGCAGTTCAGCATCGGGTCCAAAAGAAATCCCAGCGAGAGCAACTACCCTGCCGAGGCTCTGATGAGGCTCGGGATCAGCCACCACCGCAAGGTATTCGCGATCATTAGCCAATAACTCTTGCTCCCAAATAGGCAAAGACCACGCATCACGTGCGAAGTTCTGTACGTCAAAATCAGCGCAACGCCTACTCCATGACGCCGGAACCGTGCATAATTTAGTTTTGAGCGGTAGCACCATAAGGATTTCCAGTTGCCACAGGCTGGGCTTTTGCTCCCCCGTGCACATCTGGGCGACGCAGGTACTGAGGTTCAGTGTCGAAATCAAATGTTTCGCCAGCATCAACCCGTGCCATTCGGGATAGAAGGAGTCGCGTCATAATAGCTGGATCACAATCCACTGTGACGCGTTCACCAAGAATATCACTGTAAAGGGTTTCGTCGGCGCAAGCAAGGACTGCTGGATCCGCCTCAAGCTCTACTGCTAACTCTTGAGGTTTAAGAATTCGAACCGGAGTCAAAATTTCGATGTCGTCTGCACCCATTGCCCGGGCACGCAAGCTATACACTTCTTTGCGGCGTGCATTGATCACCGCTTCAACCAAGTTCGCGCCCGCGTCGCATCCTGCCAAAGCCATCACTTCTGCCGAAGACACACCATACAACGGAACATTCCACGCACGAGCCAAAGTACGAGCGGTCACCAGCCCCGCACGCAAACCTGTAAACGCCGCTGGTCCTGTTCCCACAATTACCGCATCTGGCTTCGATATATCTGCTTCTGTCAACACTTGTTGAACCATCGGCGAAAGCAATTCAGCATGATGGCGTGAATCAGCGGACCTCAAAACACTGATTTCCCGGACAGTGCCAGTATCAACCTCACACACACCCACAATGACGTGGTGAGAAGCATCGATAGTCAGGTATTTCATTCTTCAGTCTCTTTTTCTTCGGTATTTTGTTCTTCATTTGATTTAGTTTCGGAATCAATATCCGATTTTCGGTAAAGCGAGATCCTACCAGCGGAGTCTCTAAACTTAGTTTTCCTGGACTTGGAACTATGGTCCACAATGCTCCACTTACCCAACTCAGGTCGATGAATCTTCAAATCATTTTCTGATTTTCGAGCACTACTCTCCGCTTGCTCCCACCTCAGCCAAATCAGCGAAACCGTAACAATTGCTACCACGAACAGCAAAATCAAAATAATCTGAACAAGGCTTAGTCCATTTTCCTGCGAGGTTTCATAGGACGAGGTCGTGGAAGGGGCACTCGTCCCGTTTCCGTCAGCTACAAGCCGTTGGCGCTGAATAATGAACCGGTCGAAAGGAATCGCCCCAAGTAGGTGTTTCTTCGCATTTGCATCAACAGCCGTTACAGTCGATTCTTTTACCGAGAACCACGACTTTAGCGAACGATCATAAACGATGGCGCGCGAGGATTCTAGGTTCGCAATAGCCACGCCCAAATCTGAATCGCCGACGACATTTTCCTCGGCAGGCCTTTCCCCCGCGAAATTCGCTGAAATTGCTCCAACTGCTTCATTGACCTGATTAAAGATTGGAGCGACCCAAATATCCGATACCGCCAAACGAGGAGACTTTTGATTGATTTCGAATCGGGAGCAACGAACCGGTTTCCCGACGCTCCATTGAGAAACGTCAGCCGTCGTCGCCTTCGGGAAAGCATCGGGGGCATATGCAAGTAAAAGTGCTTTTGAGTTTTGGTTGAACCAGCCAGCAACATCAGATTCATTTGCCGCCTCTAGGGGAACTAACCCATTACTTCCCATTGATTGCGCGGATGTGCCAACGCTAGTGGAAAGACTTGATACCTCAGCGTACGCAGGAGCTGTTTGCACATCGCTAAAAAACCCTGCTGAGATAAACACAGCGAGGCCGATTCCAGTTAGTCGACGTGTCCGGCGCATCCTATTACTCCGGCTGTTCGAGAGAAGCTCGCGTTGATTCCGTAGCCTCTACGAGTGCAAGCACGTCGGGGTCAGCAAGTAAGGCAGTCAAGAAGGCATCGCCACGGCAACCATAGGACGTCAAGGTAAGCATTCGAGGAGCATCAACGAACAGATCTTCAGGGTCTTCGCCTGCGTTGGCACCTTGTGGGCGCTCAATCGCAATTTCGATTCGATCTCCAGAAAGAACTTCAACTTTTCCCGCTCCCCATTCAACGACTGTGAGCGAGATGTCAAGTGAGGTATCGAGATCAAGGGCATCAAGCTCTTCGATGGATTCCAAACGGTATGCATCAACATGTACAAGATCCATCGAAGAACCGTGGTGGATTTGTGCGATTACGAAGGTAGGAGAGGAAACCGTACCCTTGACGCCCAAACCACGTGCGATTCCTTGCGTCATCGTCGTCTTCCCCGCACCTAGCGGACCGTTAAGCATGACCATATCACCGGGCATGGCGGCGCGCCCCAAGGCAGCTCCAACTGCTTGGATGTCCGTCGCAAGCGGGACACACATCGAAATTTCCATCTCAATACTCCTCTAGATGAACTCTACTTAGTCTACGAAATAACGAGGAACTCGAGTTCCTAAACGTGACACAATTTCATAACCGATCGTGTCGCAATGCTGTGCCCAGTCATCTGCAGTAAGGTAACCGTCTGCCGAAGCGCCAAAGAGAGTCACCGTATCACCGGCCACTGCGCCAGGAGCCGCTACAACAAACTGATCCATACACACTCGACCAATTAATTCGTGGCGTTGATTGCCGATCACAACCTCGACGCTATTCGAAGCATGACGCGGAATCCCATCCGCATATCCCAATGGAACTGTGCCCAGGCGCATTGGAATCGGGGTAGTTGCGGTATGTCCATAGCTTACGCCGGTTCCTGCAGGTACATCACGCACTGAAACAAGATCTGCTTCTAAGCGCATTACCGGTTCGAGTCCCATTTCCTCTGCCGTTGCAACTTCTGGTGCCGGACTCAAACCATAGAGCATAATGCCTGGGCGAACCATAGAAAACCTGGTGTCTGGATGCCAGAGTAATCCACCCGATGCGGCAAGATGATGGAATTGAATATCTATTCCTGCATCGGCGAACATTGTACTTGCATGTACGAACTCAGCTGTTTGACGTTCAGTTTCGTCCGAATCTAAGACATCGGCCATGGCAAGGTGGGACCACAAACCAACCGTCTCAATCAGACCATTTTCGGCGTATTCTGCGATTGTTGGAAGAACTGAAGGCAGTTCCGCAAGCGAGAAACCACCGCGCGCCATCCCTGTATCAACTTCGATATGAACACGAGCACAGATTTTTGATTCGTTTGCGGCAAGAGCAATCTCATCTAGTTCCCAGCTAGCACCAACCGATAAATCAATTCCCAGTTCGAGTGCTTCCCAAAACGGAGCACCTGGTTCTGCGATTAATGCGAGCATTCGGCCACGTTCGTGTAAAGCTTTGCGCAATGCAATTGCTTCGCCAAGTTGAGCTACTGCGAGCCATTCAACGCCCGCGTCCAATGCCCATTCGCCGATCTTTTCTGCACCATGACCATAAGCATCTGCTTTGATGACGGCCATAACCTGCGCGTCTCCCGCCAAGTCTTTAGCTTTTGCTAAATTATGTTCGAAGGCGCTACGAGAGATGAGAGCGCGCGAAGGAAAATGCGGCTCTCCGTTGTACGCATGTTTTAAGCTCATATCATCTCCAAGGATTGAGAATCTCATCCATAATATTCGGTACCGAATCGATAATATCGCTTGCTGCGATAGGAATACCCAATCCGCGTTGGTCGTGTAATTCACGTCTCGATGCAAAAGATGCTGCTCTGCCGTGAATATGGACGCCTATTGCCGCAGCCAGAGCAAGGTCTTTCGATAAAACGTTCTCACCACTTTGTTCTGCACGTGCTTGAAACATTGCCACTACCGCGCCGATAATTCCTGCAAGAACATCACCGGAGCCAGCCGTGCCTGTCCACGCAGGCGCATCCGCTTGGACATAGCATTCACCCGACGGCGCGGCAATCACGGTTGAAGCCCCTTTTAATACCACAATGCAACAAGTGTGTTCAGCAGCGATACAGGCGAACTTACGTGGATTTGCTTCGATGGAAGTACGATCAATGCCAAAGCCAGAATCGTCCAAAAGTTTTTGAAGCTCACCTGCATGCGGGGTCAAAATAGTTGGTTTTTGCCAATTGGGATCCAGTGCCAAACTAATCGCACCTGCATCTAAAACCACAGGGAGAGCTGGATCTAGCTCATTGAGCCAAGATTCTACCGGCTCAAGTTCAACCAATCCTGAACCTGCCAATGCGGCTTGTATCTTACCGTTACCTATTACGACTTCTGGGTAGGTATCGACTACTTTTGTATTTCCACCTAAGTAGCGCACCATCCCAAGGCCTAACCGACTCGCTCCCCCAACACTTAAGATTCCGGCACCCGGATATTGCTGCGAACCGGTAAAAATACCGAGTACTCCGCGCGAGTATTTGTGATCTTCGGACGTTGGAACCAACCAATTATCCCGAACATCGATATCATTCACCCGAAGAACTACGTCGCTACTAGCGGAAGCATTCTGAAACAGGATCGGATCGAAACCAAGGTCCACTGTTTCTACTGATCCTGCGAAATCTGCCGCTGGGTATTCCAAAAGCGCCGGTTTCAAACATCCCATTGTTACCGTAAGATCAGCTTTCAAAACGTCATTGCAGACTTCAGATGAATCGGCATTAATTCCCGATGGTATATCCACAGCTACAATCAGCGGTTTAGCGGCACTCTGCGCGGACTCTTGGTTAAGGATGCTGAGCCAATTCGAAAATGGCTCGCGGATTTTTCCCGTTACACCGATTCCTAGAATCCCATCTATCCAGGTCCCACAGTCTCGGGCTAGGCTCCTAAGTTCCTGCTCATTCGGGTTATGAGTCACGGAGACTCCAGCTCGTAGCGCAGCGTGCAATCCCTCCTCGTGGCATTTATCCCCAACAACGGCGCTCACCTTTAGACCTCTACGAGCCAGGTAGGACCCGGCAAAGAGGGCATCTCCACCATTGTTCCCAGTTCCCGCCAATACCAATACCGTAGAGCCAGAAAGACGAAACCCACGTTCCTTGAGTAAGCATAAAATGTGAGAAGCGAGCGCAAAGGACGCTTGTTCCATGAGTGGTGTTCCCTGCTCCAACAGCGCGTTTTCAGCCAACCGAATTACCGATGTGGAAAAGGCATAGTCCATAGTCCGTCCATCCGCTCGCTTCTAAAATCTGAGATCAGCAAACCAGCTTCAGTCATTTGATCGCTAGATTGCTAGGCTTACTCGACCGTCACAGCTTTGGCTAGGTTTCGAGGCTTATCAACGTCATACCCCTTCTGCCGCGCTAACTCGCAGGCAAAAATCTGAAGCGGGATAATCGTCACCAGTGGCATCATGAGCGTTGGGGTCGAATGTGGAACTCTAATAATGAGCTCTGCCAAGTCGTTCACTGCGGTGTCGCCTTCTTCAGCTACGACGACGACGCGCGCACCTCGTGTCTTAACTTCTTCAAGGTTAGAAATCACCTTTGAATGAAGGAGAGGACGACGCGGAGTTGGAACGATAACGAAGATTGGAAGACCTTCCTCAACCAACGCAATGGGACCATGTTTGAGTTCTCCGGCAGCAAATCCTTCAGCGTGAATATATGCAAGTTCTTTGAGCTTCAACGCACCTTCTAAGGCAATCGGGAAACCAACATGGCGTCCCAAGAAAAGCACAGATTCGACGTCACTCATCTTGCGAGCAAGCTCCTTGACCGCGTCTTCCTGTTCCAAAACAGAAGCCATCCGCTCAGGCATCTGCGCAAGTTCATCAAGATATGTTGCCACTTCATCGGGATACTTATTTCCGCGAAGCTGCGCTAGGTACAAACCTAAAAGGTAGGCCGCAGCGATCTGGGCAGAGAAAGCCTTCGTCGAGGCAACCGCAACTTCAGGGCCAGCGTGCGTGTAAAGGACGGCATCGGCTTCACGGGCGATAGTAGAACCAAAGACATTAACAATAGCCAAAACACGAGCACCCTGCTCACGAGCGTGACGTACGGCCATCAGGGTATCCATTGTCTCACCTGATTGAGAGATCGCAACAACCAATGTCTTTGAATTAACAACTGGATCGCGGTAACGGAATTCATGGGCGAGCTCAACTTCAACCGGAATACGGCACCAGTGCTCAATAGCGTAACGAGCAACATGTCCAGCATAGGCTGCAGATCCACAGGCAATAACGATGATCTTATCAATTGCACGAAGCTCAGCCTCATCAATTCGCAGTTCATCGAGGTGGAGTTCACCGTTCTTAGAGCGACGTCCGAGCAAGGTGTCTACTACTGCACGAGGCTGTTCGTGAATTTCCTTTTCCATGTAGGTATCAAAGCCGTCGGTCATTGCGGCGTTGACGTCCCAATCAACTTCGTAGGTCTTTGGTTCAACCGCGTTACCATCAAAATCACTAACTGTAACTGAATTAGCGGTGACTACGACCATTTGATCCTGGTCAATCGCCATAGCCAACTTTGTGTAGCCCACGAAAGCGGCGACGTCGGACCCCAAGAAGTTTTCACCCTCACCAATTCCTACCACGAGTGGTGAATTACGGCGAGCAGCGACCATACGGTCTGGGTCTCGGTGTGCAATCGCAACTAGTGCAAAAGATCCTTCGAGGCGTTTAACAACATTACGCATGGCTTGTTCAAGGTCACCGATTCGAGCGAACTCCTTGCCAAGGAGGTGCACAACGATTTCCGAATCGGTTTCAGATGAAAAGCTAGCGCCCTGGGCGAGGAGTTCTTCACGTAGCTCTTGATGATTCTCAACAATGCCGTTATGAACAATAGCTACTTCACTATCCGGAGACAGATGTGGATGAGAATTCAAGTCTGAGGGTGAACCATGAGTCGCCCATCGGGTATGTCCAATTGCCGATTTGCCTTCTGGGATGGGCTCAGCTTCAAGCAGGGCGTTTAAGTTTTCTACACGACCGGCTTTCTTTCGAACCTCAATACCAGATTCTGCGTTAATGGCAATTCCAGCCGAGTCATATCCGCGGTATTCAAGTCGAGTTAGACCTTCAATAACTACTTGTAATGGTCGCAAGGGCCCACCCAAGGAACCAATATATCCTACAATTCCACACATGTATTTAAGCCTAACCTAAAGTTAAGATGAGGGAGAAGTGCATTCACGTTCGACTTATCTAACAAGACATAGCTCATAAAACACGCGATCAATAGCGCTTCTATTCGGATTACTGCAAAACTAATAATCATGAGTTCTTTCTTTTCGGATTCCCATTCCCCCTACGTTCGGATCCCGAGTGAGGAATGGAGAAAACTGGCCAAGACTACTGAGCTACCGTTAACTGATGCGGATATCCATCATCTCGCCAGTCTTGGCGATCCGGTCGATTTGGCGGAAGTTGACGCAATTTATCGTCCTCTTTCTGCGTTGATGCAAATGTACGGACGAAAAACGATGCAACTCTTGGCAGACGAAAATGCTTTTTTAAATAGAGCCGATACTAAAACCCCATGGATTATTGGCATCGCGGGTTCGGTTGCGGTTGGTAAATCAACTGCAGCACGTCTCCTTCAAGAACTTATGAAACGCTGGCCACAGACGCCTAACGTTGATCTCATTACAACGGACGGCTACCTCCTCCCCAACCATGAACTTGAAAAGCAACAGCTTATGGAGAGAAAAGGCTTCCCAGAATCCTATGATCGCCACGGATTGATTAATTTCCTTTCGGCGATTAAAGCTGGGGAAAGAAATCTTCGCGTTCCCATGTATGACCATGTTACTTACGATGTAGTTCCAGATCGTTTTATCACGGTTGATCAGCCAGATATTCTCATCGTCGAAGGACTTAATGTGCTCCAGCCACCGCGTTTATCCACCACTGATGGAGAATTTAGAGCGGTGTCCGATTACTTCGACTTCTCGATCTATTTAGATGCCAGTGAAGAAAGCCTTGAGCAATGGTACATCGAACGATTCCGCAAACTACGGGCAACTGCATTTACTGATGAACGCTCGTTCTTCAAAAATTATTCACATTTGTCCGACGAGGCAGCAGAATCGATGGCTCGCGAAATTTGGCACGCAATTAACCTACCGAATCTCAGGGAAAATATCGCTCCTACCAGAACGCGAGCTACGGTCGTCTTACACAAGGGGGCAGACCATGTCATTGATGAAATTTCCCTGCGCAAGCTCTAGAAATCTGGCGCTGGTTTAATGACCAGCGCCAGACAACAAATTGAGCAACTTAGCCTAGAGGCTGAGCTTTTCTTTAACTACTTCAGCAAGATGTTGCGCTGCACGATCGGCGTCCTCTTGGGTGGCTGCCTCAACCATGACTCGAATCAGTGGTTCAGTACCCGAAGCACGAAGCAAGACTCGTCCAGTTTCACCGAGTTGAGCTTCGACTTCTGCAACTTCGGCCGCAACCTTGTCCACGCCGGTTTTATCCACATTTGGAACATTGATAAGAGTTTGCGGAAGTCGCCTAATAAACGAAACAAGTTCCTCGAGGGGCTTACCGCTCTTCGCGATTTCACTTGCTACGAGGACCGCGGTAAGAGTTCCATC
The DNA here is from genome assembly GCF_900604515.1 of Arcanobacterium ihumii. GTDB lineage: Bacteria > Actinomycetota > Actinomycetes > Actinomycetales > Actinomycetaceae > Arcanobacterium_A > Arcanobacterium_A ihumii. The sequence continues at coordinate 348,433 of NZ_UWOS01000001.1, forward strand.
GCCGGTAGTGGCGTTATCGAGATTGATAATGTGCCCCGACTGTTCGCCGCCTAGGTTGTAGCCCTTGGCAAGCATTTCTTCAAGAACATAGCGATCTCCAACCTTCGTGGAAACCGTCTTAACGCCCTTTTCCTTCATCGCCAAATGTAGACCAAGGTTAGACATAACCGTAAGTACCAGGGTATTGCGCTTGAGTCTACCATCTTCTTTCATTGCGACCGCGAGCATGCCCATGATTTGATCGCCGTCCACAAGCTCCCCCTTGTGATTGACAGCGAGGCAGCGATCGGCGTCTCCATCAAAAGCGAAGCCAAAATCAGCCTTCGTGGCAACAGTCAGTGCTTGGAGCTGTTCAGGATGCGTTGAGCCGCAGTTATCATTGATGTTCTTCCCGTCCGGAGCAGCGTTGATTACGACGACGTCCGCACCCAGTTTCTGGAAAACACGCGGAGCAACGTCTGAAGCTGCGCCATTTGCACAATCTAGCGCGATGCGAAGCCCATGGAGGTCTCCACCAATCTTAATGAGGTGATCCATGTAAAAACGGTCCGAAACCTCCGCACTTTCACTGATAGTACCTACACCCGCTGCGATTGGGCGATCCCACTCTTGACCAAGGACAGCTTCGATTTCGTCTTCGATTGCATCATCGAGTTTGAAACCGTTGGAGTTGATGAACTTGATACCATTATCTTGCATCGGATTGTGCGATGCGGAGATCATGACACCTAGGTCGTAATCTTCTTCTGCGGTAAGGTAAGCGACACCCGGCGTCGGGATTTCACGAACGTGTTCGACGTCAACACCAGCACTAGCAAGACCCGCTGCGATAGCGTGGGAGAGCATTCCAGAGGACTGGCGGGTATCTCGGCCAATAATTGCACGTGGGCGATGTTTGAGACCTTTCTTGTTGACAAGGACTCGTGCTGCCGCTTCGCCCAACTGGAGAGCGAATCTTGCAGTGATTTCTTTGTTAGCTAATCCACGTACACCATCGGTGCCGAATAACCGAGACATATTTTTCCTTTACTCAACTTTTCCTTCTGGAATTTTAACACCCAGATCCTCTTCAAGCTTCGCAAACGAGGTTTCGATGGTGTCCTTCAAAAGCTTCGCCGATGCACGCATCGCTTCGTGCTCGGTCATTTCAAGTGGAATCCCCACAACCTGTGTGATTCCGTCCGCCCCAACGATTGCTGGCGTGCCGATATAGAGATCGTCAAAACCATATTCGCCATTCATGTAGCCAGAAACAGCAAGAATTGAATTTTCGTCCGAAAGAATTGCTCGAGTGATACGAGCAAGTGCTGCTCCGATACCGTAGTAGGTTGCACCTTTTGCCTCAATGATGCGGTAGGCAGCTTGCTGGACATTTTGGAAAGCTTCCTTAAGCGCCCGCGATGAGGTTTCTGGATTTCGCATAATCCATTCACTTAAAGCCATTCCGCCCACATTTGCGTGGGACCATACGGGAAATTCCGAATCGCCGTGTTCACCCATAATGTAGGCATGAACATTACGTGCATCAACGTCGAGTAGTTCGGCGAGCTCTTGGCGCAAGCGGGCTGAGTCAAGAGCAGTACCCGAGCCAAGTACGCGACTTGATGGAAGGCCGGAGAATCGCCAGGTGGCGTAAGTAAGAACATCAACAGGATTGGTTGCAACTAAGAAGATTCCGTCAAAGCCCGAAGCCATGACTTGGCCGATCATGTCATGGAAGATTCGAAGGTTCTTGTCTACCAGATCAAGGCGAGTTTCTCCTGGTTTCTGGGCAGCACCCGCCGCGATCACTACCAAACCGGCGTCGGCGCAATCCTCGTAGGTAGCTGCATAAATCTTCTTCGGAGAAGTAAAGGAAAGGGCATCTGCAAGATCCATTGCATCACCTTTTGCCTTCTCCATATTCATATCAATAATGCCCAGTTCGCGGCCGACTCCGAGCAGTGTAAGGGCATAGGCATAGCTAGAACCAACCGCACCGTCGCCAATAAGAATAATCTTTGAATGCTTAGTTGTGATATGAGCGTTTTTCGCCTTCTTTGTTGCCACAATTCTCCGATCGTTGTGCTTGTTCTATGAAAATTCTACCTTTCCAGCACGTTGATTCCACCTATTCTTTGCATTTTCTACATCCTTTTGTAGGCGGAATCACCCAGAGGCTTCATGATTTGGGGAGATTTTCGCTTCATCTGTACATATATCCAGATGTTGCGAAAATCTCCCCACGAATCTACACAAGCCATGCTAAGGCAACCTGAAATGTTTTATAGACATACAAAAGTGGCTCGTCCACAGGACGAGCCACCAAAGTTTGTAGCCGAATTATCAGCCTTGCTGAATAAAAATCAGCGCTTCGAGAACTGTGAAGCCTTACGTGCCTTCTTGAGGCCGGCCTTCTTACGTTCTACAGCACGAGCATCGCGAGTGAGGAAGCCAGCCTTCTTTAAAGCTGGGCGGTTAGCCTCACGATCGATCTCGTTAAGCGCACGGGAAATACCCATACGCAATGCGCCAGCCTGACCGGAAGGTCCGCCACCGTTGATGCGAGCAACAACGTCAAAGCGTCCTTCAATGTCAAGGAGCACAAATGGGGAACGTACCAGCTGCTGGTGCAACTTATTCGGGAAGTAATCTTCGAGGGTACGTCCGTTGATCTTCCATTCGCCGGTTCCGGGAATGAGGCGGACACGAGCAATGGCTTCCTTACGGCGACCAAGGCCCTGGCCCGGTGCGGTCAAGGATGCACCCTGACCGGTCTGCGGAGCTTCGCTCTCGCTGGTGTACGAGCTCAGAGTCTCCTCGAGCTCTTCAGTTTCGACGGTGGTCTCAGCCACGGTTCTCCTTAAAATCTGTCCGGTTCATTCCGGATTACTGTGCGACCTGCTTGAGCTCGTAGACTTCCGGCTGCTGTGCAGCGTGTGGATGCTCCGCACCACGATAGATCTTGAGCTTGGAAAGCTGCTGACGTCCCAAAGTGTTCTTTGGAAGCATGCCAGCAACCGCCTTCTGCACAGCCCGCTCTGGGTTAACTGCAAGAAGTTCGGTGTAAGACGTTGCCTTCAAACCACCTGGGAAACCAGAGTGGCGGTAAGCAAACTTCTGCTCGCGCTTCGAACCGGTCAATGCGACCTTTTCAGCGTTGATGATGATGACGAAATCGCCAGTATCCGCATGCGGAGCGAAATTCGGCTTATGCTTCCCACGGAGCAGGGTGGCAACTTGAGCTGCCAAACGGCCAAGAACGACGTCGGTAGCATCGATGATGTACCACTTCTTCTCTACGTCGCCGGGCTTCGGTGAATACGTGCGCACTTGCGTAGCCTTCGTTTCTTTTGTAGTGGACCTTGTCTTAAGAATGTGCGATGTTATGGCTTTTAATCGAGCACATTCCAAACTAGTCCAATGGTCAAGATATTATTCATCGCTGTGCTATGAACGCAACGAGTGGGATAGCGTCAACGTACAAACTGCACAACATTAGTAAACTTTAATGGCAGTAGTCGAAGCAGTCAAAGGGCAACCTCGAGCTGTGAGCCGATTCATTCAGAAAATGTTTACGAAATCAACGCAGAATTTCAGCGCAACCGAAATTAACAGTCGCATTCCAAACAAGTATCGGACTCGCCACCATCGTTACCACCATCGATTCCTCGATATCTTCGAGCTGCTTGCGCCTGCTTGCCGTAATCCTCAGGCTCAGGATAGCCAACTTTTTCTAGGGTCAAGGGGTGGGGTGCAGCAACAATTACACCACTATTCCTGCTTGCTTCTTCAAGGCGACGAGCTGGAAAGTCTTCACCTTGAGCACCCCTTCCAACTTCAATGAGCGTTCCCATCAGTGTTCGCACTTGGGAATGACAAAACGCATCAGCACGAGCAAAACCGCATAAGATACCGTCGTCACTACGTTGGAATCCTAATTCTAGAAGCGTGCGAATGGTAGATGCACCCTTCCTAGGTTTGCAGTACGAAAGAAAATCATGTTCACCGAGCAGGGGTTGTGCCGCACGATTCATCGCTTCAACATCCAATGGATAGTCGAGCCACAAGACGTCGGTGCGCCGTGGGTTCCAACGCTCAACACCGTCGGCAATGCGGTAAGTATAGGAACGCCAGAGCGCCGAAAAACGCGCGTCGAACTCTGGACTCACTTCACAAACCGAAGAGACGACGACGTCCGAATATCCACGTACACCACCAGTGCCGTGGGACAACACGGCATTAAGGCGACGGCGCATCGCCTCGCCTGGCTTGAGCGTGGACCTACCGGGAAGTTGCATCCATACTGACGCCAGTACGTCACAGTGCGCTACTTGACCAGCGGCATGAACACCTGCGTCAGTCCTTCCAGCCACCGTCAGCTCCACCGGAATACGGAGGATTTTCGCAAGCGCAGCTTCGAGTTCGCCCTGCACAGTTCGCAGTCCTTGTTGCTTTGCCCAACCGTGGAATTGAGCACCGTCATAGCTAAGATCAAGCCTAAGGCGCACATTTTGCGATATTGTCTCCCTCATGGAAAAAGCTTCGCACAGTAACGCAGATGGATCAAAGATGCCGACTTCCACGAGCACCATTCGCTCTGAGGCCTCTCTATCTTCAGACTCTGCTACCGGCACAAATATCAGTAACACAGGTGCTGATGTTCATACGCTGTGCGTTGATTGCGGTGGCGGCGGAATCAAATCCGCTGTGGTTAATAGCAACGGTGACGCGGCTACCACAACAGTCCGCTCCGGCGTCGTCTATCCGTTCACTCCATCGGATCTGATTGAAACCGTACGCAACCACATTTCTGCACTTAACAATCCGGATTTTCAACGAATTACCGTCGGTCTGCCAGGCGTGATCCGTAATGGAAACGTCGTTTTTACGCCGCATTACATTCGCGATAACGGCCCGCACACCCAAGCCCTTCCCGCCTTGGCTTCCCAGTGGAATGGTCTTGATGCCGAAGAACTTTTTGTAGGTTCGTTCGGCGTTCCCACCTTGGCATTTAATGATGCCGAAGTCGCTGCTTGCTCAGTAATTCAAGGCGTAGGTTCGGAACTCGTATTGACGCTTGGTACTGGCCTAGGATGCGCATTTTTTGTGGACGGTCGCCTCATTCCACATATTGAAATGTCTCACGCCCCTTTTAAAGATGGACAAACATTCGATCAAGTTCTAGGTGAGCATCGTCGACTGTTTCTGGATGACGCCGAATGGTCACGTTTGGTTTTCGATGCGGTACGTGCTTTGTGGCCCGTTTTCCGGTGGGATCATCTATTCATCGGAGGTGGAAACGCTGCTCGAATTACGCCCGAAGTTCGAGATGCCCTCAATCAATCGCGCGACGCGATCGAAGGAATCAAGCCTAATACGGTAAAGTTTATCGATAATTTCGCTGGTCTCTCGGGCGGAAATGCCGCGTGGGAGCTCTTAACCCAAGCAGATTCGTAATTTCGTCTCACCATACGTTCAAAATAAGTCCGCGATTTAATACAATCAAGAAATGCGGGTATTGACTCACTAGGGTTACTTATGTGACCTTAATGAAACACAGCCCAGTGTCCGAAGTTCCCCTTCTTTCTCAAGGTAAGGTTCGAGACCTCTATGATCTCGGAGATAACTTACTGATCGTCGTTACGGATCGTGTTTCCGCATTCGACGTCGTTTTTGACGAAGCTATTCCAGATAAAGGCTGCATCCTTAATAGCATTTCCGCGTTTTGGTTTAAGAAGTTGGAACATATCATCCCCAATCACATGATCTCGGTTGATCCAACAGAGTATCCAGAGCCATTTTCCGATTATGCGGAAGAATTGGCTCGTCGCTCCATGCTCGTTCGTAAGCTAGATATGGTCAACGCCGAATGTATCGTGCGTGGCTACCTTGAAGGTTCTGCATTGAAGTCGTACCAAAAAGACGGCACCATCAATGGCATACAAATGCCCGCTGGCCTTAAGCAGGGCGACGCTCTGCCCGAACCAATCTTCACGCCGTCCACTAAAGAAGAAAATGGCCACGATATTAATATCTCCGTTGCTGAACTTCGCAACGTCGTGGGCACTGAAACCGCCGAGGCGCTTGAGTCTGCATCGCTACAGCTCTTCACCGAAGCCTCGGACTATGCCCGCGAGCGCGGAATCCTCTTGGCTGACACCAAGTTTGAGTTCGGTTATCTAGACGGCGTTCTGACACTTGGAGATGAAGCCTTTACTCCAGATTCATCTCGATTCTGGGCCGCTGAGAGCTGGGAGCCAGGTCACGCACAGGCGAGCTTCGATAAGCAGTTCCTTCGTGAATGGCTCGAGACTCTAGATTGGGATAAAACCCCACCGGCTCCAGCACTTCCTCAGGACGTCGTTAGCAACACTGCTACACGTTACCGCGATGCGTTCGAACGCCTAACCGGCACTGCGTGGAACTCTTAATTTTTTGACCGCCTGCACTCACCTTGTAGGCGGTCAAACACTTAGTAACAAAAACAGTTCCGCAATCTACCAAAACAACGCTTACTACCTATTCACTTGCGAAGCTAGGAGAAAATATGACTGCCAAAGTGGCAATTATTATGGGATCACGTTCTGATCTGGAAGCTATGGACGAAGCACGCACTGTGCTAAGGCAGTTTGGTATCGAATACGAAACCCGCGCACTTTCAGCACACCGCACTCCAGCAGCTGTTGAGGAATTTATTTCCGGTTTAGCAGATCGTGGCTTCGCAGCCGTTATCGCTGGTGCAGGAGGAGCAGCTCATCTAGCGGGGGTATGTGCTTCACATACCCACCTGCCCGTATTTGGTGTTCCAATGCGCACCACGTTAGCCGGTGGACTCGATTCCCTACTCTCCACTGTTCAAATGCCACGTGGCATTCCGGTGGCAACCACGGCCACCGGCGGAACCGGCGCATATAACGCAGCACTTCTTGCAGTTTCTGTGATCGCTCTGAACGACCCGGAAACCAACAAGGCATACATTGAGTTCCGTCAGAACCAAACCAAGAAGGTTATTGATCAGTCTGTTGTTTCGGACTGAAAGCCATTTAGAAAAATACTTAACGTAAAACTTGGCTGGTTGTTTGCGCGATAGCGCACCGTCACTGAAAGAAAATCTTGCCCATGGATAAGCGCTTATTGGTCCGCAGAAAGCCGAATTTTCGCGACGAGGAGTGCGCATTTACTCAAACGCTAAATACGTTAGCCGGAGTCAACGTGCGTAGCCTTGCCGTTTATAACGTATATGACGTCTTCAATGCCACCGAAGATGAGCTCGCTCTTCTCCAAGCATCGGTAGTGCGTGATGCGCGCGTAGACGACATCGTACCGAGCAATTCACTTCAGGATCTGTTGACTCAACCCCACCTTGGCGTCCAATTCCTACCTGGTCAGTACGATCAACGTGCCGATGCTGCCACTCAAGCACTCGGTCTGCTTTCGCCGAATTCAAAAGCACAGATTTTTTCCGCACGTCTTTACGTTTTCAATGATGACCTCACCAACGTTGAACTAAAAGCCATTGCACAGTTCCTTATCAACCCTGTTGAAGCAGGAAAAAAGGATTTCTCACAGCTATCATTACCGGCGGTGACCAGCGCTAAGCCGCTAGAACAGTTCCCTGATTTTCTTGAACTCACCTCAGAACAACTCGATAGTCTTCGTGCTCAGCGTTCGATGGCGATGTCCATTGACGATCTCCAGCTTATTCAAGACTACTTTCGGTCTGAAGGCAGAGCCCCCACTGAGGTTGAACTAGCAGCACTCGATACCTACTGGTCTGACCATTGCCGTCACACCACTTTCGAAACCGAGTTAGTAGATATCGAAAACTTCTCACTACGATTCCACGATACTTTCGAACACCTCCTTAATCGCTGGGACGAGATGCGTGCTCAGTGTGGTCGCGAAACAAAACCGCGCACCCTTATGGACTTAGGTACGATCGCTGCCCGCGATCTACGACGCCGCGGAGAACTTGAATCTCAAGAGGTTTCCGAAGAAATCAATGCGTGCTCAGTTTTCGTTGAAGCCGATACACGAGAAGGCAAGAAACCTTGGCTCTTAATGTTCAAAAACGAAACCCACAATCATCCAACAGAAATTGAACCATTCGGCGGAGCTAGCACCTGCTTAGGCGGCGCTATCCGTGATCCGCTATCTGGTCGTTCTTGGGCTTATCAAGCCCTTCGACTTTCCGGCGCAGGAGATGTAACAACTCCACGAGCCGAAACCATCAAAGGAAAACTTCCTCAGTGTGATATTTCCACGCGTGCCACTGCGGGCTATTCCTCCTATGGTAACCAAATCGGCCTAGCAACCACCTACGTTCGCGAATATGTTCACCCTGGTTATGTGGCCAAGCGTATGGAGTTAGGTGCCGTTGTGGCAGCTGCGCCCATTGAAAACGTACGTCGCGCCGAACCACGCCCAGGCGACGTCGTCGTAATTTTGGGCGGGCGTACCGGACGAGACGGAATCGGTGGCGCTACGGGTTCATCGAAAGCTCATGACGAAGAATCCCTTGAAAGTTTTGGTGCGGAGGTTCAGAAGGGAAACCCTGTAAACGAACGCAAAATCCAACGTTTATTCCGCCGCGCGGATATAGCTCAGATGATTCGCCGATGCAACGATTTCGGAGCCGGAGGCGTCGCAGTTGCGGTAGGCGAACTGGCCGACAGTCTAGATATTCACCTCGACCGTGTTCCGCTCAAATACGCCGGACTTAACCCGCTTGAAATCGCAATTTCCGAATCTCAAGAACGGATGGCGGTCGTGGTTGATCCGGCCGACGCCGATACCTTCATTCGCGCTACTGAGCAAGAAAACCTCGAGGCAGTAACGCTCGCGAAGGTCACCGACACCGGACGCTTACGGATGTTTTATCAAGATTCAGTTGTACTTGACCTCTCGCGCGAATTCCTCAATACAAATGGTGCCCACCGAACTCAAAAAGTTTTACTTGCCGATGTTACGTCCAGTGCAAATACTGGAACAGCACCTAAGGTGGCAGTACAAGGGAAAGAAGAAATCAACCGCGAAGCTGTTCTAACTACCTTGGCAAAGCTCGGTAGAGGATCACAGGAAGGCATGGTGGAACAATTCGATTCGAGCATTGGACGTTCAACCGTTCTTATGCCATACGGTGGTACAACACAGAAGTCCGAAGAAGACGTTTCAGTTCAAACACTTCCTGTGCCTGGAGGAACTTCAACCGCATCGCTGATGGCCGCCGGTTATTCGCCAGAACTTGCCGATGATTCACCATACCTTATGGGTGCTTATTCAGTAGTAGAAGCGCTGGCAAGGCTCGCAGCGGCTGGTGCAGATGTTACAAATGCCTGGTTGACCGTCCAAGAGTACTTCCAACGTCCTACCAGCGCAGAAATATGGGGTATTCCGCTTCAAGCCTTGCTCGGTCTTTTGGAAGCACAAGACGAATTCGGCGTCGGCGCAATCGGCGGAAAAGACTCAATGTCTGGTTCATATTCAGATGAACTCCATGTTCCCCCAACTCTTGTAACATTTGCGGTCAGTGTCAATGATTGCGACGACGTCGTAACCGCCACGCTTCCACGCGAAGAACTTGATCTCTATTTCTTAGCGCATCAGCCTCAAGAAAATGGCGCCCCAAATTACGCTCAGTTGCGCGCAAACTTCGCCGCGATGAGGGCTTGGAATACTCAAGGAATTGTTTCTTGCGCGCGGTCAATCACAAACGATGGATTTGTGACTGCTCTGGTGAAATCTGCTCTCGGAAACCGGGTAGGGATCGACGTCGACGCCAACGCCGCATCGGAGCTCGGTCCCAAACGCGCAATCGGTGGTATCTTCTTCGCCGTGCCTCGGGGCGGTGTTCCTGAATTCGACGGCGTACAACCAGTGTTGTTTGGATCGACGAATACTACGCGCGAAGCATTGGCTATCGGTTCGGACGTCGTGGATTACGATTCTGCGCTTGACTCGCTCGAAAGCGCCTATCGTCAGGTGTTCCCGATCAACAAAAACGATCGAGCTGAATTGCCTTCCTTCGCTCGCGAGCTGAGTGAATATGGTTGCAATGAAAGCAACGAAGATGCGGGTTTTGATAGAAAAACCACAACCCAACGTGGTGACCACCAAGTACACGTACTACTCCCGGTATTCCCTGGCACGAACTCAGAATACGATACCGCTGAGGCCTTCGAGGCAGCCGGAGCAACCACCGAGTTCCACGTCATCAGGAACATCACTCCTGAACTACTGTTGGAAGACACCCGTGCCTTCATCGAGAAGCTCAAAACGGCAGATATCTTGGCGCTTTCGGGAGGATTCTCCCTTGGAGATGAACCGGACGGTTCGGCAAAGTTCATCGCCAACTTCCTAACGAGCCCCGAGGTTTGTGAAGCTGTTAAAGAATTCGTAGCTCGCGATTGCCTAGTATTGGGAATCTGTAATGGTTTCCAGGCGTTGGTGAAGTCCGGATTCCTCCCCTACGGAGATCCGGCACAGCTTCACGACGGCTCACCCACGCTCACCCATAATGCTCAGCTTCGCCATGTGTCTCGCATCGCAACCACTCGCGTTGGTACTGTGAAATCTCCTTGGTTAGCTGATTTTAAGTGCGGAGACTTGCATCGCGTACCGGTTTCACACGGGGAAGGCCGCTTTACGGTAGACGAAGAAACCGCACGCGAGCTCTTTGAACGCAAGCAGGTTGCATTCCAGTATGTAGACGCATCAGGCACACCGACGGCGAGCGCACCTGCGAACCCGAATGGTTCAGCTTTTGCCATCGAGGGCATCATTTCTCCTGACGGGCGAATCCTAGGCAAGATGGGTCATCCAGAACGCTACCGTCCAGGATTGATGAAGAACATCCCAGATATCGCTGTTCAAGACATTTTCGGGAACGCGGTGCGTTACTGCGCCCGGCGTAAACGCCGTTCCAAACAGTAATTTAAATCCGAACCTTTCTACATGGTTACAGTCACCTAAACAAGCCAATATCCCGTCGTTTTCACTAACAACACCAGGAGAAACAGTGGTAGACAACAGCGAACACACCCCACAAGTTGCAGCGGCTTCAGCATACGCGGCCGCCGGCGTCGATCTTGAGCGCGGTTACGAAGTAGTACGCCGTATTCGTTCTGACGTTGCCGCCACCAAACAACCTGGTGTAATGGGAGGTATCGGAGGTTTCGGTGGCATGTTCGACCTCAGCTCTCGTGGTTACCGCGAACCCGTGTTGGTCTCTGGAACAGACGGTGTAGGCACCAAATTGTTCCTCGCTTTTCAAACTGGTATCCATCACACCATCGGAATTGATGCCGTAGCTATGTGTGTTAACGACGTCGTCGTCCAGGGTGCTCAGCCACTGTTTTTCCTCGACTACCTTGCCATTCCGAAAGCAGATCCGCAGATTGTTTCTCAGATAGTGCACGGTGTTTCCGTTGCCTGCCAAGAAACTGACTGTGCGTTAGTCGGTGGGGAAACAGCTGAAATGAACGATCTTTACGAGTCAGACACCTACGATATCGCAGGTTTTTGCGTAGCAGCAGTGGAAAAGTCGGAAATCATTACGGGTGAAAAGGTTAAGCCTGGTGATGTTTTGCTTGGGTTGGCTTCTTCAGGTCCACATTCAAACGGTTATTCACTATTACGCAAGATCTTCTTTGTAAATAATGACTTCACGGTAGATTCCCAGATCAAAGGTCTTGACCGATCACTTGGCGAAGAACTCCTTACGCCAACTAAGCTCTATGTTCGCCCCATCATGCAACTACTCAAAAAGGTACGACCACACGGAATGGCGAATATTACCGGTGGCGGTTTCTTCGAGAACATTCCACGAATGAATGGTGAACTCGGGTACGAAATCCAGCTTGGTTCGTGGCCGTCTTTGCCAATTTTTGACGTCGTCACCCGTTACGGCGAACTGTCCGAAACCGAGCTCTACAACGTCTTTAACATGGGGATCGGATTCGTCATCGCGCTCGATCCAGCTGACGTTAAAGCAGCTCAATCGGTACTTAGAGCATCAAATACCGAGTCTTATGTGATGGGTAAAGTGACCGAGTCAGGTGGGGTCTCACTAGTATGAACCCGGGTTCGAATGTGAACTGTATTGGTGATGATATTGCTAGGAAATTCGCCCTAGCGATTTTCGCGTCGGGAAAAGGTTCAAACTTCCGAGCCATCTGTCAAGCAGCACAAGTGGGAGATTTGGGACTTGCAAAGCCGACGGTACTTATCTGCGATCGAGACTGTGAAGCATTAAGGGTGGCAGATGAATATGGCGTTCCCAGCCTTGTCATTTCTCCAGGTAGTTTTGCTAACCATGACCAGTGGGAACATCAACTTATCAAAACATTGCGCAACTGCGATGTGAAACTTGTGGCACTCGCGGGTTTTATGAAAATTCTGGGTACCAACTTCCTTGACGCGTTCCCTCAACGCATTCTCAATATTCATCCCTCTGTACTGCCAGACTATCCGGGAGTTAACGCAATCAGGCGTGCATATGCGGACCAGGTTGACTCAGGGGTCACCGTTCATTGGGTCGATTCAGGAATTGACACCGGAGCCGTCATCGCTCAAGTCCGAGTTCCCTGGAAAGAAAACGAACCATGTGAAGCCTTCGAAAAACGAATCCACATGGCAGAGCACGTGCTTTATCCACGAGTCATCGCTGAAGTTTCAGAAGAAATCATGACCAACCATATTCAAGCTCTTACCACAACAACCAAGGATCAATAATGAAAGTAATGGTAGTTGGCGGCGGTGGCCGCGAAATGGCACTTGTTACCGCTATTGCAAAGTATCACAACGTTATCGTTGCCGGTGGCTCAGAAGCAATTGACCAGATTGCCGATGAAGTACTCTCCATTTCCAGGGAGTCTCCTTGGGAAAAGCTCGCAGATGAAGCTATCGCACATGGAGTTGTGCTCACTATCGTTGGTCCAGAAACGCCTCTGGCTTCAGGGATTGTGGACGTGTTCCGCGAGCGCGGTCTTGTGATTTTTGGACCTACTAAGGCTGCGGCGAGTATTGAAAGCTCAAAAGCGTTCGCAAAGCAGATCATGACTGAAGCCGGAGTGCCCACCGCTGCCTATCAAGTTTTTACAAAACGTGAGGACGCGCAAGCCTACCTTGAAACAGTTTCGTATCCGCAAGTTCTCAAAGAAAATGGACTACGCTCCGGCAAGGGTGTAACTATCTGCCCTGATCTCCAGGCAGCACGCATCGTGGTCGATTCCATTGTGATTGACCACGAAAACCCGTTACTCATTGAAGACTTCTTGGATGGGTTCGAGTACTCGTTGATCGTCATGGTGAACGGAGAGAATTTTGTGGCGTTGCCGGTAGCGCAAGATCACAAGCCCATTGGCGAGGGAAATACTGGCCCTAACACAGGCGGGATGGGGGCGGTTTCTCCTGTTCCACGAGTTACCCCCGAAATCTACAACGAGGCAATTGATCAGGTAATCAAGCCTACATTAGCTCAAATGGTTACCAGCGGCACTCCATTCACCGGTTTTCTTTATGCAGGGCTGATTCAGACTGCCAAGGGCGTTCGTGTTATCGAGTTCAATGCTCGCTTAGGAGATCCCGAATGCGAAGTGATTTTACCTAGGATTAAAAGCGACATCGCCTCAGTCGCACTTCACTTATTGAAGGGTGAGGCTGCTGAGGTAAGTATTGATGACTCCGTATGCCTGGGAGTTGTATTGAGCTCTCCCGGATACCCTGGAGTAATAACCTCATCACCAGCACTTCCTAAGGTGTTGATTGATCGCGTTGTGCAGAGTCCAAATGCTTCCATTATTCACATGGGAACTCATTTTGATTTCGACGCCGGAACCTGGGTTGCAGCCGGAGGGCGCGTCGCAATCGTTACTATGAAAGGTAACGATATCGATGAGTGCCGACGTGAGCTACTCCCACTTTTGGAAGAGGCACTCTCGGGTTCTGATTTGTACTGGCGAAAGGACATTGGAACCTTCGCTGGATAACTTCACGATAGGAACTTAGTCCCCCACCGCGGGGACTTTCCTTATATTTGCCAATGTTTTGTCAATTTCTCAGTTAATTCCTTGAGCGCTCGTGTGGCATTTCATTGACACTATGTCAACAAAATTCTTAGATTGTGATTGATTGAAGAGGCAATAGAAGAAAGACTCAAGGATCATGTCCAAACAAGTACGGCGGAGTGCTGCGAAGTCAGCGATTATTAGCGCCGCCCGCGCGGAGATCATGGAAAAAGGCTTCGAGAGAATGTCTATTTCTTCCATCGGTACCCGCACAGACACTTCACGCTCGCTTTTCTATCACTACTTTGGGAGCAAAGAAGAAGTAGCCACCGCCGTCTTAGACGACGTAATCGACGAGTTCTTAACGAAATTAAAGAACTGGAACGAATCACGCGAACCAGGAAATATTTCACGAGCACTCGATGACGCTACCGATTTGATGCGATCAACCATCGATAACGATGGACCATTCCATCAAAAACTCGTTTCTGGGCCAAACGCTTCTTTGTATATGGCATTCACAGACAGAACCTCGCGAAAAGTTGCTGACTACATCGCACAGACGACGGTAAAAGACTTTGCCCTGAAGCATGAGATCGAGATCCAGTTCGTCCCAGAGACCTTCTACATGATGATCACTGGACTGGTTGCTCTGATCCGATCAAATCCATCGATTTCAAACGAAACAATCAAACAAATAGCAGCACAAACTCTTCATCTTGAAAAATTTCTCTAAGCCGTTCTCATTGGCTTTCGGCATTCACTCATCCACTCATCCACACATTTAGAAAGGCATACCAATGTTATTCAACGTCTATGGTGACTCCGCAGGCTACCAGTGGCTTGGCTGGATCCTAGTATTCTGTGCGCTCATTGGTGCGAACGAAATTGCACGACGCTCCAAGGTTGGCGGTATCTTCTGCTTCTTGGTAGTTCCTGCAGTACTCTCAGTATATTTCATTGCGATCTATGTAGGTGCCGCATCTGGCGCTGAATGGGCACTCAACAACCCTACTTACGTTCATATGAACAGCTGGTTCCACTACGCAAAGCTATATGCAGCAACGGCAGGCTGCATCGGTTTCATGATGCTCAAGTACAAGTGGGGCTCAATCGGTAAATCCGAATGGTTCAAGGTTTTCCCATTCGTGATTGTTGCTATCAACATCCTTATCGCTGTAGTTTCTGATTTTGAATCAGCAATCCGCGCATGGAACACCACTTGGGTTTCGTCCGAAGGAGTTACCCTCTACGGTGGCTGGCACAACGTCTTTAACGGTCTTGCCGGAATCTTGAACATCTTTGTTATGACTGGCTGGTTCGGTATCTATGTAGGCAAGAAGAAGCAAGATATGATCTGGGCCGATATGACCTGGGTGTTTATCATTTCCTACGATCTTTGGAACTTCTGCTACACCTACAACTGCCTTCCAACCCATGCGTTCTACTGCGGATTTGCTTTGTTGCTGGCACCAACGGTTGCTAACGCAATCTGGAACAAGGGTGGATGGATCCAGAACCGCGCTAATACGCTAGCTATGTGGTGTATGTTTGCTCAAGTTGTACCAATATTCCAAGATTACTCGGTATTCTCGGTTGAATCCGTGAACAACCCAAATATCAACCTCACGGTTTCGATCATTGCATTCATCGCTAACGTTGCCGCAGTTGGCTACGTTATCTACCGTGCTCGCAAGCTCAAGGTCAACCCATACACCCACGAAGTATTCGTTGGTACCCGCGACTTCGAGCAGGCAATGGCACGCCGCGAGAGCGCTAAACACATCGCAGCCTAGTAAATTATGGGAAGGTGCGGATCGACGTTACAGACGACGGTCCGCACCTTTTCTTTGACGGAAACTCCCCTATTCGTTTTGCGCACGTCCATTCCACGTCTGGCTCGAACGGCATCGCACCAATACGTGAGCATACCTCGTAACCTGCGAAAGCGCCGTCTTCACCTTCTAAAATAGACAAGGTAACTGCGCTTCCATATTTGCTACTCGGATAGCTTGCGCGTTGAATACTTTTCGTATTCATGCAAGATGACGCACCAGGTCATTGAACTGGAATCGACGAATCGTTCAATCGCGCACTCAACGCCGTCGCGGTTGGGGAAAATATCTTGATAGTAGCCGATCCACAGATAAATGATGCTGCTCAGCTAGTCCCATTCTCAATTCTTTCTAAGTATTGATAAGTTCAGACTCAATCATGCGTAACAGTAACTATTGCACTATTTCAATGTAACAATACTTCCCGATCGACCATACGTTTTGCCGTGTATGAAGCGGCTGACATACACTATTCTTTCGATAGACCAGCTCCCGAATACCATATTCCAGATTAGTTAGCTTCCCTATCATTTTTAAATGACACAAGAAAAGGATGTCACATGGCAAACGTCGAAATGACGGGTATCGAAATCGTCAAAGATGCCGAACGAACTGCCCAACCACACAATTTGTTCCTCCCTTGGTTCGCTTCGAACATTTCTGTGTTCGGAATGAGCTACGGCGCCTGGATCTTAGGATTTGGCATTTCCTTTTGGCAGGCTGCAATCATCTCCATTGTTAGCGTAATTCTCTCCTTTGCGATCTGTGGTGTAATCGCGCTTGGTGGTAAACGCGGTTCGGTACCAACGATGGTGATGTCTCGCTCCGCGTTCGGCGTCCACGGAGCAAAAATCCCAGGAATCATCTCATGGCTAACGTCAATCGGCTGGGAAACCTCCCTAGCAATCACCGCCGTCTTAGCAACAAACACCGTGCTTGCTAGGCTCGGATGGGCAGGAGACAACTCCACCACCGTCAAGGTGCTTGCCGCAGCAATTGTTGCTGCTCTCATTGTTCTTGGCGCAGTTGCTGGCTATCACATCATCATGCGAATGCAGGCTTGGTTGACCTGGATCACCGGCATTACAACAATCATTTATGTTTTCCTTGTGATTCCTCATATTAATTGGTCAACCTTAATGTCCGCTCCAAGTGGATCAGTTCCAGCTATGATTGGCGCCGGCGTCATGGCTATGACAGGCATGGGACTAGGATGGGTAAATATCGCTGCTGATTGGGCACGTTATCAGAAGCGCGAAGCCAAAGGCTCCCACATCGTTTTCTGGAATACCCTTGGTGGTTCACTCGGACCGGTTGCACTAATCACCTTCGGTCTCATGCTAGCCGGCTCTAATTCGGATCTTTCGGAAGCAATCGGTTCTGACCCAGTCGGTGCACTAGCAACATTGCTCCCAACCTGGTTCCTCATCCCATTCCTTCTGACTGCAATTCTCTCCCTTCTCTCAGGTGCAATTAATGGTATTTACTCCTCTGGTTTGACGCTCCTCACCCTTGGAATCAAGGTTCCTCGTCCACTCGCATCTTTGATTGACGGCGTCATCCTCACAACTGGAACAATCTACGTAACCTTCTTCTCCCCTACGTTTATCGGACCGTTCCAATCCTTCCTCGTTACTCTTGGAGTTCCACTTGCTGCTTGGGCAGGAATTATGATGGCAGACATCGCTATGCGCAAGAAGAATTACGACGAACGAGCACTTTTCGATCCACAAGGACGCTACGGCGCATTCAATATCAGTGCCCTTATTGTACTTGCCGTGTGCTGTGTGATCGGCTGGGGATTCGTTGTCAACGGTTACTCAGATGCTTCCTTCAACGACTGGCAAGGTTATCTTCTTCCACTCATTGGCGGAAAAGAAGGTGCCTGGGGCGGCGGCAACATCGGCGTCATCCTTGCATTGATTCTGGGCTTCACCGGATACTACGCATTCTCCGCAAAGCGTGTTCGTAGCCAGGAAAGCTGATGAATCTAGAACGATACGCGCGACTTCAAGATTGCTACCAAGATCCCTTTATACTACGCAGCCTCCAGGCGGGCTCGGAGCTGATTGAAGAGCTGACGGGTGTTGAACAGCACGATGCATTCGTCGTTCTAGGCTCCGGACTCACAGACAGCATCTTGAATCTTGGTGAGGTACGTAAACGTATTCCGTTGGCGTGGCTCCCACTGGTACGGGAGCCAGCTGCCGAAGGTCACGGGCGCGAATTGCTCTCTATCGACCTTGACATTAACTCACATGTGCACCACATCCTCGTAAGTACAGGACGTATCCATCTCTATGAAGGCTACACCCCAGCGGAAATCAGCTACTTGGCACAGGTAGCTGCACTCACCGGCATCGACCGTGCATTCTTAACTAACGCCGGAGGTTGCCTACGCGACTGGAAGCTAGGTGAGGTTATGGCGATCTCCGACCACGTCAACATGAGTGGGTACTCCCCTTTCACGGGTCCTGCTTTTACTGATATTTGGGAACTGTGGGACCCAGAGTTGACGACGGCGATGAAGGCTGTAACTCAGCAGAATGGAACCTACGCGATACTTC
This sequence comes from Arcanobacterium ihumii, assembly GCF_900604515.1. Taxonomy (GTDB): domain Bacteria; phylum Actinomycetota; class Actinomycetes; order Actinomycetales; family Actinomycetaceae; genus Arcanobacterium_A; species Arcanobacterium_A ihumii. The sequence goes on from NZ_UWOS01000001.1 coordinate 366,823, forward strand.
GCGGTCCCGAGTTTCAAACTCAACGAGAATCAGAGATCATGCGGTCAAACGGGATCGATATGGTTGGTATGAGCACCGTACTTGAGGCGATTGCATTGCACCAACTTGGAGTGAGGCTAGCCGGGGTTTCCGTCGTGTCTGACCTATCATTCGACGCAACTCCGACTACTCATGAGGACGTCTTAGAGGCAGTTCAAGGGGCGCATTCGACCGTATTAAAGGCACTCAACACCATGCTCAGTTGCTGATATACGAACGTAACTAAAGGGACCTGAAAACGCAGTAACTTGAACCAAGGATAATGCACCAAGAGTGTGGCATCCTGACGGCTATGATCACTAAAGTAGCAGACGACGATGGCAACCGAGAAACCAACCACATTATTCGGGCACTGATACTTTGCAACTGATTGCATCCGATAAGTAAGTTAGGAGCGCTTTAGCGCAAGTATGCACAATATGCTGGTGGGCTGGGATTTTTCAATCCCAGCCCACCAATCTTTAAGCTATTAGCTAGTTAAACAAGTTTACTTAGCTTCTTCAGCAGTTTCGGTAGCTTCAGCTTCTGGAGCTTCCGCCTCAACGGCTTCGGTCTCTTCTACTACAGTTTCCTCAACCTTAGCTTCTTCTTCCTTAGCAGCAGCGTGCTCAGCAACCTTCTCGGCTTCCTTTACAACTGCTTGCTTTGGCGAAACTGGCTCAAGGACGAGTGAGAGCTCGGCCATCGGAGCGTTGTCGCCCTTGCGGTTAGGAAGCTTTACGATACGGGTGTATCCACCGTTTCGCTCAGCAAACTTTGGAGCTAGTTCTTCGAATAAGATGTAAGCGGTCTCGCGATCGCGAAGCACCTTAAGAGCAAGACGACGGTTGTGGGTGTCGCCCTTCTTAGCCTTGGTAATGAGCTTTTCCATGTACGGACGTACACGCTTTGCTTTTGCTTCGGTTGTAACAACGGATTCGTTGTGGATGAGCTGACGGCACATATTGGCAATGATTAGACGCTCATGCGCCGGGGAACCACCCAGGCGTGCACCCTTTGTGGGCTTAGGCATTGTTTCTCCTAGAAATTATTGTGCAGAACCCTTAGCCCTGCAGATCGTCACTGAAAGTCATCGAGTAGTTATCGTCGCCATATCCGGAAACGAAGCCGGCTGGGGAATCCTTCAAACGCAAGTCGAGCTTTGCAAGTTCGTCCTTGACATCTTCGATCGACTTAGCACCGAAGTTACGAATATCCAACAAATCAGCTTCTGAACGAAGAACAAGTTCACCGATGGTATGGATTCCTTCGCGCTGCAAGCAGTTCTGTGAACGAGCTGGCAGGTTAAGAATCGTGATAGGACGCTGAAGATCGGAAGACTGGGTCTCCTGAACTGGGGCTTCCTTCAACTCAAGACCTTCAACCTCTTCATTAAGCTCGGTGCACAAGCCGAAGAGCTCAACAAGGGTCTTACCAGCGGATGCAAAAGCATCGCGCGGAAGCATCGAAGCCTTGGTTTCAACATCAACGATGAGCTTATCAAAATCGGTACGCTGTCCAACACGAGTTGCCTCAACCTTGTATGAAACCTTCACAACCGGTGAGTAAATCGAGTCAACAGGAATACGACCAATTTCGTACTCTGGCGAGTTGTTCTGTGCAGCGGAAACATAACCGCGTCCACGCTCAACAGTCAGATCGATCTCGATCTTGCCTTTGTCGTTCAAAGTGGCAATCACAAGATCAGGGTTGTGGATCTCAACACCTGCTGGAGGGGTGATATCCGAAGCAAGAACCTGCCCTGGTCCCTGCTTACGCAGGTACATAAGAACTGGTTCGTCATGCTCTGAGGTAACAACAAGATCCTTGAGGTTAAGGATGATCTCAGCTACGTCTTCCTTACAACCTTCGATGGTTGAGAACTCGTGAAGAACTCCATCGATGTGGATCGACGTAACTGCCGATCCCGGAATCGAAGAAAGCAAAGTACGACGAAGAGAGTTACCAAGCGTGTAGCCAAATCCAGGCTCAAGCGGGTTGAGTGTGAAGCGAGAACGAGTCTCGGAGACCTTTTCTTCGGTCAGCATAGGACGCTGTTCGATGATCACTGTGTTTTCCTTTCGCAGACGCCCACCATATGACGTCTATTTATGTTTCCGAGCTGGTGAACAACCAGCGGAATGGGTAACTACATACCCGAGGAAGGGGTCGAAACCCCAAAGCATCAAACGCGGCGGCGCTTGGGTGGACGGCAACCGTTGTGAGCCTGAGGGGTTACGTCAGAAATCGAGGTAACTTCCAAACCTGAAGCGGTCAAAGAGCGGATAGCGGTTTCGCGTCCTGAGCCTGGGCCCTTAACGAAAACGTCTACCTTCTTCATTCCCTGGTCCATAGCGCGGCGTGCTGCATTCTCAGCGGCAAGCTGAGCAGCATACGGCGTGGACTTACGGGAGCCCTTGAAGCCGACCATACCTGACGAGCAAGTTGCAATAACTTCACCCTTTGGGTCGGTAATGGAAACGATTGTGTTGTTGAAGGTCGACTTGATATGAGCCTGACCCGTTGTTACGTTCTTGCGCACATTGCGACGCGGACGACGCGCCTGTGTCTTAGGTGGCATTCTAAAATTCTCCTGAATTAATCGTCGATTCACGCCCGAAGGCGGAACTACTACTTCTTCTTACCTGCAACGGTACGCTTTGGACCCTTACGGGTACGTGCGTTCGTCTTAGTGCGCTGACCATGAACAGGCAGACCACGACGGTGGCGAAGACCTTGGTAGCAACCAATCTCGATCTTGCGGCGAATATCAGCCTGAACTTCACGGCGGAGATCACCTTCGACCTTGTAGTTCTCATCGATGTGGTTCTTAAGCTTAACCAAATCGTCTTCAGAGAGATCTTTCACGCGAGTATCTGGATTTACTCCAGTAGCGGCAAGAGTTTCATGCGCGCGCGTACGACCGATGCCAAAAATATATGTAAGCGCGATTTCAACTCGCTTTTCGCGAGGCAAATCAACGCCAGATAGACGTGCCATTCTTATTGGCTCCTATTTGTCCATTCCGAAGGTGTGGAACACTGCAACCCCATTTTAGGGCCTCGGCCTTCGGACCGAGGGTTGCGCGTTTTACGCGCTAACAGTGCTAGTACATCTCCCCCACCTCAGTGAGGGATGCCAGAATTAACCCTGGCGCTGCTTGTGCCGCGGATTTGAGTCACAAATGACCATAACGCGACCGTGACGACGGATAATCTTGCAGTTTTCGCAGATCCGCTTCACGCTTGGTTTGACCTTCATAGTGTCTTTCCTTTGCCGATTCCGAAGAGTCGGCAGATTGACTCGACGGGCTTACTTGTAGCGATAAACAATCCGACCACGACTTAGATCGTAGGGCGTGAGCTCTACAACGACGCGATCTTCTGGAAGGATCTTGATGTAGTGTTGACGCATCTTACCCGAGATGTGAGCAAGCACTTGGTGCCCATTCTCCAACTCGACCTTGAACATCGCATTAGGCAACGCCTCAAGGACGGTTCCTTCTACTTCGATGACGCCTTCTTTTTTCGCCATGTTACCCGCTTACTTTATTTTTCTTTCCAATTCAGCCAGCAAATACTGCCTGATCGATGCTCTATATTGAATACAAAGCACCAACGAACAATTCTACGACATCAACATTCTTTTAGAAAGACGGATTTCGGTGGAGCACGTCACGCCAGAATTCCATCTTCTGTCCTGGATCCACACCTCAGTCCAAAGGTGCAACATCAATGCCATACTTTGCGAGTCCAACCGCACCACCGTCGGGAGCCGAAAGTACCCATACACCACCGGCATGCAACGCGACTTGATGCTCCCAGTGGCACGCATCGCCACCGTCTTGCGTAACAACCGTCCACTCATCATCAAGCGTGCGGTATGCCTGACTCTTTTGTGCCAAAATCGGTTCAATACATAGCACCATTCCTGGGCGTAGCTTCGGGCCCTTACGCGAAGTTCGGAAATTGAGCACATCTGGTTCCATATGCATCTTGGTGCCAATACCGTGTCCAATGAAATCCTCGACGATATCCGGTCGAATTGCAGGATCAAGGCTAACAATGTAGTCGTCAATCGCGTTTCCGATATCTGAAACGTATTTACCCTTAGCCATTGCAGCAATTCCACGCCACATTGCTTCTTTGGTGATGCTGGAAAGTTGTTCCCGACGCTCACGCACGGCGTTCTCCCCTCCTGGAAGGACCTTTGTAAAGCAGGCATCACCATGCCAGCCGTTTAATACCGCACCGCAGTCCATCGAAACAATATCTCCAGGTTGAAGCACTTCAGCACCCGGAATCCCATGGACAACCGTACTATTTACCGAGATACAAGTCTGGCGCGGATAGTCGTAGTAGCCGTAAAAGTTGGATTTTGCATCGTGAGAAGCAATGACGTCACGTGCGATATCATCCAACTCGCCCGTCGTGATTCCTGGTACAGCGGCGTCGTCCAAGGCCTTGTGTATATCGGCGACAACGAGGGCCGATTTGCGCATCTGACGGATCTGATCGTTCGTCTTAAGCTCGATTTTGTTGCTATTAAACATGGTTTCGCTTTCTAAAAGACGATAACCGCCCTCACGGACGGCTATCGTTCTACATATTTAAAGAGCTAGATGCGCTCATTGTTCTTCATCGGAGATGTTCAAGAAGGATTTGAGTTCGCGAACCAAACGATCAAGAACTTCATCAATCTGACCAGTGCCATCGACAGTTAGAAGAATTCCACGCTGACGATAAACGTCAGTCAGCGGAGCAGTTGCCGAGTGGTAAACATCAATGCGATGGCGAATAACTTCCTCAGTATCATCGGCACGATCTTCGACTTCTGCACGGTAGAGAAGCCGTCCGACGATATCTTCATCTGGGATCGAAAGCTCAATGACAGCGTTTAGCTTTTCTCCACGTTCTGCAAGAATTGCATCCAAAGCTTCAACTTGATGTAAATTACGCGGATAACCATCAAGCAAGAACCCCTGTTCTACATCGTCTTGATTGAGGCGATCGCGAACGAGCGCGTCGGTAACTTCGTCTGGAACCAAGTTTCCGTTGTCGATATAAGATGCGGCGAGTTTTCCAAGCTCAGTTTGTTCCGCAATGTGTGACCGGAAAATAGCTCCAGTGGAAATGTTTGCAATATTTAATTTTTCTGTGAGTACCTTTGCTTGGGTGCCCTTTCCTGCTCCAGGAGGACCAACCATAACAAAACGTGCCTTCATCGTAAGAAACCTTCATAGTGACGTTGTTGGAGCTGCGCGTCAATATCTTTGACTGTTTGGAGTCCAACTCCAACGAGGATGATAATCGAAGTTCCACCAAATCCACCGGATGCGATTCCGAGTTGGTTGAACACGATATGTGGAATAAGCGCAATAATCGCAAGGTAGAGTGCACCAACCCAATTGATGCGGTTAATGACGTAGCGTAAGTAATCCGCGGTTGGCTGTCCAGCACGAATACCTGGGATGAATCCCCCGTAGCGCTTCATGTTATCTGCAACTTCTTCTGGGTTGAATGTAATCGACGTGTAGAAGAAAGCGAAGAAAATGATTAGTAACGCGTAAACGACCATGTACCATGGCGACGTCCACGTGAAGTTTGCATGTAGCCACTGAACCCAACCAGAATTCTGGTTACCAAACTGGGCAATCATCTGAGGAAGCGAAAGGATAGAGGACGCGAAGATCACTGGGATCACGTTCGCCATATTGATCTTCAGAGGAATATAAGTGGACGTGCCGCCGTAGGTGCGTCGTCCAACAACACGCTTAGCATACTGAACTGGAATACGTCGCTGAGACTGCTCAACGAAAACAACGACCACAGTGATTGCCAAGAACATGACGACGACGATCGCTACGTCCATCCAGCCACCTGCGGACTTGGAAACGGTTCCGAGCATCGCTGGGAAGTTTGCAGCGATTCCGGTGAAGATCAAGAGGGACATTCCATTGCCGACGCCGCGCTCCGTGATTATTTCCGCGAGCCACATGACCAAAGCCGTACCAGCAGTCATTGAGAGGATTGTTAAAAGCTTTGTTCCAATCGTGGCATCTGGAATCGGCTGAACGTTACATCCAGCAAAGAGTCCTGTATTGGCAACAGAAACGATCACCGATGACTGAAGGACTGCCAAGAATATCGTGAGGTAACGCGTGTACTCTGTGAGCTTCGCGGTACCCGACTGACCTTCCTTGTGGAGCTCTTCAAAACGTGGGATGACGACGCGCATCAACTGGATGATAATCGACGCAGTAATGTACGGCATGATTCCCAAAGCAAAGACCGAAAGTTGAAGCATGCCACCACCGGCGAACATGTTCATCATGGTTAGCAAGTCAGCCGAACCTGCCTGATCCAAACAAATTCGGACATTCTCATATGAAATGAACGGAGCCGGAACGTATGTACCAAGGCGGTAAATCGCCATGATAAACATCGTTAAGAGCAGCTTGCGACGCAAGTCTGGAGTACGGAACGCCGATCCTAGTGCTTTCAGCAAGAGAGGTCCTCTCGGTCAGGCCAATTTCTGGCTATTCGGTTTTGTGAGCCGAATGTTAGTGCGCGAGCATATACGCCAATGAAACATTATACCGGTAAATGAGCAATTCTTGATACGCAAATTTGAGAGACTTACAACGCGTTTGGAAACATTTTGCCTACAAATCGGTCATTTAAGGTCCAAAGGACTGGCATTGACCGATGAAGATATGACATAGAACTTATTGAGCCACGTTTTTGGTATGGATTTGGTGCGATATTTTGGCAGTTTGGAGTGCTCGACGGTAACTGGATAGCACTGTGGGATTGGAAACCGTTGTTTCGGCTCCAATCCCACAGCGGTTTGGGTGTTTAATATGTGCTTGTCAGAAAACACCCAAGTCTTGTCCCCTACCCATGGTTGCCACGCCGGTTAGCGCAATTTCAGTGTTCACACATAAAGTGTGGCTACCAAAGAGGTTCAAGGAGATAATGCGTCAGGCATTCTTGCGGCGAGTCACTAGCGCGCCCACACCAGTAAGAGTAGCCATCATGGCGATCAGGCCAAGACCAAGACTGGTCGAACCAGTCTTTGCAAGACCACCACCAGCACCGCCAGCGTCAGTGCTGGCACTGGCATCGCCGAGTGCGATCGAGTCAGCAGTCACTTCCAACTGACCTTCCTGCTGGACAAGCGCACCACCAGCACGCACAGCCATCACATGATGCAAACCAAGCTCAGCCGACGCAGGAACAGTAAAGGTCACTGTTGCCATTCCCTTTGCATCAACAGTCACATTCTGTACCAGACCAATCGTGGTCGAGTGCAACTCGAGAGCTACTACTTCCCCAGCCTTGAAACCAGACAACGAAGCGGTAACCTGCTCACCACGATGAACACGAACCTTATCCAAGGTCAACTTGTACGGGAAGGACCGTGAATCAAGCGGATCAGTACCATCCTTGATCTCATCACCATCACTTACCCCATCGCCATCGGTATCAGCCTTGTTTGGATCGGTACCGTTCTTGATCTCATCACCATCGGAAACACCGTCACCATCAGTGTCTGGGTTCTTTGGATCAGTGCCGTTCTTGATCTCATCACCATCGGAAACACCATCGCCATCAGTATCGACCTTCAACGGATCGGTACCGTTCTTGATCTCATCACCATCCGAAACGCCATCACCATCAGTATCGGCCTTGGTTGGGTCAGTGTGATACTTGTTCACCTCATCGCCATCAGTTAAACCATCACCATCGGTATCTGGGTTCTTTGGATCAGTGCCGTTCTTGATCTCATCACCATCATTGACCCCATCACCATCAGTATCAGGCTTGAGCGGATCAGTACCATGCTTTGCTTCGTCTTCATCAGTGACACCGTCGCCATCACTGTCGAGCGCTTCCCATACTGCACGAAGTGTTACCGATAATGCAGACGAGGACGCTACTAGATCAGAATACTTCATCGTGTTAGTCACGTTAGAAGTAGTCTTTGAACCTGATACGGCTTCCCAACCTTTGAACGCATAATACTGGCGTGTAGGAGCTTGGTCAGGAAGAAGAGAAGTATCAGACCACGTCACATTAGCCTTATCGGCAATAGTTGCCGGGCTTCCCCCAGCAGTATCATACTTAACCGAATACAAACGGTTGTAGACGTAATAGATATCAGTAACACCAGTTGCAGGAAAAGGAACATCGACTGCGGAAGTGCGAACACTAGAAGCGTCTTTACCAATCATCACTCCCGCCGCAGCAGCATCTGCAACAAGGACATACCCATCAAGAGTTTTCGGCGCGGCCTTCACTGCAGCATCAGCTGGTTGCGTAGCAGAACCAGGAAAACCATATACTACCTGAGTAGGCTCAATAGGTGTACCAGTTTGATCAACATGATGAACACTGACAGTAGTTTGTGAATCGGCTTTATTTGACAGCACAACATCAGAAAGTTGGGTAGAGCGTTCAACACCATACGAAGTCTTCACTGTAATAGTTGCTGTTTCTTTCACCAACGGATCAGCAAACTTTATCGCAGCGTACATTTCAGGAGATGTCGAGATTAAATTCCGCTGCTTAGTAACAGTGTAATAGTCAATCGTAGGCTGATTTGCATCCGTAGGAACAGTCGCATTACTAGGTATGCTGAACACCGTATTCCCTTCAAGCGGACCATAATTGACTGCAACAGTCCAACTACTATCAGAGTTCTTCACAAAACCATACTCGCCTGGCTTCAATACTTTCTCAGCATCAGTCACAGATGCCAAATCCTGTGGAATCGAGAGATTTTTGCTACTAAAAGAGAAACGATCAGCTTCGTTTATAAAACCTGTATTAGCACCATCCCGTCGATACATAGCAGAACCAATTGCGTTTATATCAAGCGCAGTAATCGTTGCCCCATTTGTTGGCGCAATATTCATCATAATAACGCGATTAGCAGATGCAGTGGGAACTGTATGTCCAGAAATTACCTCATTCAAATCTGCAAATAACAGTGGCGCAAAAACTAAATTGTTAGAGTTATATATTGCGTTGTCGCTCAAGTAAAAATCGTTCGCATTAGGAATAATTCCTTGAGCAGGGTAATTCGCAGCAACTTTATACACAGAAGAACCAATAGAAAAAGATTCAACTCCAGTAGAACCATTAAAATTTGCCCAAATTAGATTTGAAGAAACAGGAATTGTTGCACTAAATTTTCCAGCCGCTGGGATAGCATTTTTAGTTAGCACAAGACAGTTACTTGCAATTGAGGCAGTATACAGAGGATTACCCTCTGGAACGTTCGGGGAAGTTCCTCGTAAGCTAAGAGTAAGCACGCTTCCAGGCGAACGCTCAAAACAGGTTGTTACTGTATCGCCTATCTGAAGAGTCGATTGCTCAGCAATCTGCAAATTAAAGGTAGTTATTGTATCTTGTTGAAGACCAGCAGGTGAAGTTTCATTATAAATCTTAGTACCATCAAGACTAGTGATGCTGGTGATCTCAGCTGAGCCAATATCAGTAATCTTATGATCTGTTGCCGCACTGGCAGTTGGCGCAAGGGAAACAAGGCTGCCAACAGTAACTATCGATGCAACAAACGCACCGAATAGTCTCTTAAAGCAAGCCCCCCGCGATTTTCTGTGTATTCATAGCAATCCTTGCATTGAGGAAATAAGTACTTGGATACCAAAATAACAGCGTTATAGGAATCCACTATAAATCTATACAACATAAATTTATTTTTCTAATTAATTTTAGAAATATTCACTATTCAATATACATAAGTAGAGAATTCTGTACCATTTGATAGCAAATAGGCGTTTTGTACGATATTTAATGAACTGTACTCACTACCAAAGTCCTAGATGTATCTAACCTCAGTTAAAAATTCAAACTTACTAATGTAAACGTAAGGGTGGCTCCCACTTACGTGGGAGCCACCCTTACGTTTTTCGAAACCTTATGCTTCGCGCTTCTCGATTAAACCACCAGCAGCTTCGATCTTCTCCTTTGCAGAAGCAGACCACGCATCAGCAGTTACCGAAACCTTCACAGAGATCTCACCGGTACCGAGAATCTTCACTGGAAGCTTAGGGCGTACAGCACCCTTAGCAACTAGCTCTTCAACGGTAACGTTTCCACCCTCTGGGAATAGCTCAACAAGCTTGTCCAAGTTAACTACCTGGTACTCAACGCGAGCCGGGTTCTTGAATCCACGCAACTTCGGAAGGCGCATGTGCATTGGCATCTGGCCGCCTTCGAAGCCTGCAGGCACCTGGTAACGAGCCTTTGTCCCCTTGGTACCACGACCTGCAGTCTTACCCTTGGAGCCTTCACCACGACCAACACGAGTACGAGCTTTCTTGGCTCCCTCAGCTGGGCGAAGATCATGAATCTTGAGAATGTCAACGGATTCGGTCGTCTTCTTTTCTGACATCAGTCAACCTCCTCCACGGTAACGAGGTGCGCTACCGTACGAATCATTCCGCGTACAATCGGAGTATCCTCACGAACCACGGACTGATGAATCTTACGCAGACCCAGGGAACGCATGGTGTCCTTCTGGTTCTGCTTGGCGCCAACAAGGCCCTTCTTTTGCGTAATCTTCAGCATTATGCACCAACTCCTGCTGCAGCTGCCTCATTCTCTGCCTGCTGGGCAGCGATTTCAGCATCCTCGCGTTCCTTGGCTTCGTGCTCAGCGCGAGCGCGGAGCATCGATGCTGGAGCTACACGGTCAAGTGGGAGACCACGGCGAGCGGCAACAGCCTCTGGCTGCTCAAGCTGCTTAAGTGCAGCTACCGCGCCGCGAACAATGTTGATCGCGTTTGACGATCCGAGCGACTTGCTCAAAACGTCGTGGATACCAGCGCACTCCATCAGAGCACGCACAGGACCACCAGCAATAACACCGGTACCGGCGGAAGCTGGGCGGAGCAAAACTACGCCAGCAGCGTCCTCACCCTGAACGAGGTGTGGAATCGTGGTGCCAATACGTGGAACCTTGAAGAAATTCTTCTTTGCATCCTCAGTACCCTTAGCAATTGCTGCAGGAACTTCCTTTGCCTTGCCGTAGCCAACACCAACGGTGCCATTGCCATCGCCAACCACTACAAGAGCGGTAAACGACATGCGGCGTCCACCTTTAACGGTCTTAGCAACACGGTTGATTGTAACGACGCGCTCGATGTAAGCGTTCTTCTCCTCGGCGCGACGATCGGTGCGACGGTCGCCACGGCGACCATCACGACGGTCATTGCGCTCTTCGCGCTCGCCGCCATTTTCCGAGCCCTTGGCTCGTCCTCGCTGCTCTGCAGCCATCAGAATATCCTCTCGTTTTGCCTATTACAAGGTCAGTCCGGCATCGCGGGCGCCGTCTGCTACTGCAGCTACGCGACCATGATACTTGTTGCCACCACGGTCGAAGACCACAGCGGAAACGCCAGCCTCGATCGCACGCTTTGCAACGAGTTCACCGACTTCACGTGACTTATCAACCTTGTTCGCTTCCTTCGAACGAAGAGAAACTTCCAAGGTAGATGCGGAAGCAAGTGTCTTGCCTACGGTATCGTCGATAACCTGTGCAACCATATGACGGTTCGAGCGGGTTACGACGAGGCGTGGACGCTCTGCGGTACCAGAAATGCGCTTGCGAAGGCGTGCATGACGACGTGTGCGAGCAACGAACTTGCCTTTGCCCTTGATTGATACTGCCATCACTTACCAGCCTTTCCAGCCTTGCGGCGGATAATTTCGTCAGCGTACTTGACGCCCTTGCCCTTGTAAGGCTCAGGCTTGCGAAGCTTACGAATACGCGCAGCCATCTCACCGACCTGCTGCTTGGAGATACCGTTCACGGAGAACTTTGTTGGACCCTCCACTTCGAAAGTGATACCTTCCGGAGCCTCAACAAAAATCGTGTGGGAATAACCGAGCGAGAATTCAAGATCCTTGCCCTTAGCTACTACGCGGTAACCTGTACCAACAATTTCCATCGCCTTTTTGTAACCGTCGGTTACACCGATGATGTTGTTGTTAATGAGGGTACGAGTTAGACCGTGAAGCGAACGTGAAACACGCTCGTCGTTAGGACGGGTAACTACAACCTGGTTGTCCTCGAGAGCTACTTCGATCGGAGAAGGAACCGACTGGGTGAGTTCACCCTTTGGGCCCTTAACGGTGACTACACCGTTTTCGACCTTAACCTCTACGCCGCTAGGGATAGCAATAGGGAGCTTACCAATACGTGACATTGTTTGACTCCTTTCGCTTACCAGACGTAGGCGAGGACTTCCCCACCTACACCCTTATCCTTAGCCTCACGATCGGTGAGGAGACCTGAAGATGTAGAAAGAATTGCTACACCCAAGCCACCAAGTACCTGAGGAAGATTCGTCGACTTCGCGTAAACACGAAGACCTGGCTTTGAAATACGGCGAAGACCAGCAAGCGAACGCTCACGGTTTGGACCGAACTTCAAGTTAAGAACGAGGGTTTTTCCAACCTTTGCATCCTCAACTTCGTAGTTTTCGATGTAACCCTCACGCTGGAGGATATCGGCGATATTCGCCTTCATCTTTGAGTACGGCATAGATACCGACTCGTGGAATGCTGAGTTAGCATTCCGCAGACGCGTTAGCATGTCTGCAATTGGGTCTGTCATTGACATCGGGCAAAGCCCTTTCTCGTCGTGGTTTCCTATTCAGACCTACGACGTAGATTCTTACCAGCTGGACTTCTTAACGCCTGGGAGTTCGCCACGGAGGGCCATCTCACGCAAGCAAACACGGCAGAGACCGAACTTGCGGTACACCGAGTGTGGGCGTCCACAACGCTGGCAACGCGTATAAGCGCGAACAGCGAACTTCGGCTTGCGATCAGCCTTGATTTTGAGAGCGGTTTTTGCCATCGTCAGTCCTCCTTGAATGGGAAGCCAAGGTGACGTAGCAAAGCACGTCCCTCGTCGTCGTTCTTAGCGCTCGTAACTACGGTGATATCCATACCACGAACACGGTCGATCTTGTCCTGATCGATCTCATGGAATACTGACTGTTCAGTCAAGCCGAAGGTGTAGTTTCCATTACCATCGAACTGCTGAGCCGAGAGTCCACGGAAATCGCGGATACGTGGCAAAGCGGTGGAAAGCAAACGATCGAGGAATTCCCACATGCGATCGCCGCGAAGCGTCACGTGCGCACCAATTGGCATACCTTCACGCAACTTGAACTGCGCGATGGACTTACGTGCCTTGGTAACCTGTGGCTTCTGACCGGTGATAACGGTGAGGTCGGCAATTGCGCCGTCGATGACCTTTGAGTCACGAGCGGCTTCGCCAACACCCATATTTACGACGATCTTAACTAGACCAGCGGTCTGGTTAACGTTTGCATAGCTGAACTCGCCCTGAAGCTTCGCGATGATCTCTTCGCGGTACTTTGCCTTGAGGCGTGGCTGGACCTTATCGGTTGCGGTGCTCACAGCTCGATCTCCTCTCCTGCACGACGACCAATGCGCTCACGCATGATCTTCTTGCGGCCGTTGCGCTCGACTTCAACCTCACGGTAGCCGACGCGTACTGGCTTCTTATCAGGGCCAATTAGCGCAACATTGGAAATGTGAATCGGAGCTTCAACGGTTTCCTTGCCACCGGTCGCCGCGCCACGATCAGTGCGACCAACCTTGGTGTGCTTCGTTACCATCTGAGCATGCTCAACAAGGACGCGATTGTTCTCAAGATCAACCTTGAGAACACGACCGGTCTGTCCCTTGCTCCGACCTGCGATAACCTTAACGAGGTCACCCTTCTTGATCTTCGCCATCAGATTACCTCCGGTGCCAATGAAACGATACGCATGAACTTCTTGTCACGTAGCTCGCGAGCTACGGGTCCGAAGATACGCGTGCCGCGTGGTTCCGTGTCGTTCTTAAGAATAACGGCAGCGTTTTCACCGAAGCTGATGTACGAACCATCAGCGCGACGAGTTTCCTTCTTCGTGCGGACGACAACCGCCTTTACGACGTCGCCCTTCTTTACATTTCCGCCAGGAATTGCATCCTTGACGGTGGCAACAATTGTGTCACCAATTCCGGCGTAGCGCCGGCCGGATCCACCGAGAACACGGATGCAAAGAATTTCCTTTGCGCCGGTGTTATCAGCAATCTTGAGCCGCGACTCCTGCTGGATCATTTATTTTCTCCTGTCGTCGTGCCGGTTCTCGTTAAACGAGCCTTGCCGAACGGATGGTTTTAATCGGCCGGCACTGATGCCGGCCGACAAAATCACTTAGCCTTCTCGATAATCTCAACCACGCGGAAATGCTTGGTTGCAGATAGCGGTCGGGTTTCCATGATTTTAACAAGATCACCTACGTGAACCTCGTTATTTTCGTCATGGGCTTTGACACGCTTGGTACGAGTCATAACCTTACCGTAGAGCGGATGCTTACGGCGGTCTTCTACCTCGACCACAACGGTCTTATCCATTTTGTCACTAACCACGTATCCACGGCGAACCTTACGGTTATTTCGCTGTGTGGTTTCGGTCATTTCTTCGCTCACGTTAGACCTCACTTCTTAGCCGTTGGGGCGGTGCGAATTCCGAGCTCACGCTCACGGGCAATAGTGTAGATACGTGCAATGTTGCGACGTACTTCTTTAAGACGGCCGGAATCCTCAAGACGGTGAGTCACAGCCGAGAAACGAAGATTGAACAGTTCTTCCTTCGCCTCCTTGAGCTTTTCAGCAAGCTCACCATCGGTAAGCTTATTGAGCTCTTCAGTGGTGATGCCCTTAGCCATCATTCACCATCCTCACGGGTTACGAAACGAGTCTTCATCGGGAGCTTGTGCATTGCACGGAGCATAGCTTCACGAGCGAGCTCCTCAGGAACGCCAGCCAATTCGAACATAACGCGTCCTGGCTTTACGTTTGCAATCCAAGTCTCGACTGGGCCCTTACCGGAACCCATACGAAGACCAAGTGCCTTCTTTGTTAATGGGCGGTCTGGGAAGATGTTAATCCACACCTTTCCTCCACGCTTAACGTGACGGGTCATGGCAATACGAGCGGCTTCGATTTGACGGTTCGTAACGTATGCAGGCTCGAGAGCCTGAATACCGTACTCACCAAAAGCCAACTTGTTGCCACCCTTGGACATGCCGTGGCGATCGGGGCGATGCTGCTTACGATGCTTTGTGCGGCGGGGAATGAGCATGAAACTCAGGCCTCCGTTTCCTGGGTAGTAGCTGGCTCGGTTGCTGGAGCTTCAGCAGTTGCTTCTACTGCAGCTTTCTCGGCCTGCTGGTTATTGCGAGGTGCACGGTTTGCGCGCTCACCGCGACGACCGCGACGCTCGTTGCGTCCACCGCGACCACCACGTGGGGCCTCAGCGAGTGAACGGAAGTATTCCTTCTCGGTCATGTCGCCACGGTAAATCCACACCTTCACGCCAATGCGACCAAAGGTAGTACGAGCCTCGTAAAAACCGTAATCAATATTTGCGCGAAGAGTGTGCAATGGCACGCGACCTTCGCGGTAGAACTCGGAACGCGACATTTCAGCGCCACCAAGACGACCCGAACACTGAATTCGGATACCCTTCGCTCCGGAGCGAAGCGCGGACTGCATGCCCTTGCGCATTGCGCGACGGAACGAAACTCGGGACGAGAGCTGCTCAGCAATTCCCTGTGCAACGAGCTGTGCATCTGCTTCAGGGTTCTTCACTTCGAGAATGTTGAGCTGTACGGACTTACCCGTAAGCTTCTCGAGGTCCTGACGCAAACGATCAGCTTCGGCTCCACGACGTCCAATGACGATGCCTGGACGAGCAGTGTGGATATCAACCACAACGCGCTCGGTGCGGCGCTCGATATTTACGCGGGAAATACCCGCACGCTCAAGGTTCTTTTCCATGAGGCGGCGAATCTTGATGTCTTCACCTAAGTAGTCAGCATAACGCTGACCCTTCTTAGTTGAATCCGCGAACCACTTAGAACGGTGGTCAGTTGTGATACCGAGTCGGAAACCAGTTGGATTTACTTTCTGTCCCACAATCAGGCTCCCTTCTCGTTCTTACCATCACTGACAACAACTGTAATGTGGCTCGTGCGCTTTAAGATCCGATTCGCGCGGCCCTGTGCTCGTGGCTGAATACGCTTCATGGTTGGACCCTCGTCAACGTAAGCAGCGGAAACCTTGAGGTCAGCTTCGTCGAAACGAACGCCAGCCTGCTCAGCACTATAACGTGCGTTTGCAATTGCGGATTCCAAAATCTTCTTTACGTCGCGAGCGACAGCCTGTGGTGCGTACTGCAGCACGTCGACGGCATCCAGTGCACGCTTTCCGCGGATTTCATTAACCACACGGCGCGACTTCTGGGGCGTGACGCGCACAAATCGTGCTTGCGCCTTAGCTTCCATAATTTTGCCTATCTCTTTCTCGTGCTACGTGCCTCAGCGGCGACGGCCCTTGCGATCGTCCTTCTCATGACCCTTGAAGGTACGAGTTGGAGCGAATTCACCCAACTTGTGACCTACCATGGATTCGGAAACAAACACTGGAACGTGCTTGCGTCCGTCATGAACTGCGAAGGTATGACCAAGGAAGTCCGGCGTGATAATTGACCGGCGCGACCAGGTCTTGATGACGTTCTTAGTACCCTTTTCGTTCTGAGCGTCCACCTTCTTCATGAGGTGTTCGTCTACGAATGGGCCTTTCTTCAAACTACGCGGCATTGCTCATCTCCTCCTGATCAGCGCTTCTTGCCAGTCTTGCGACGGCGCACAATGAGCTTGTCGCTGGGCTTGTTAGGATGACGGGTGCGACCTTCCTTCTGACCCCAAGGTGAGACTGGGTGACGACCACCGGAAGTCTTACCTTCACCACCACCGTGTGGGTGGTCTACAGGGTTCATAACGACACCGCGGACGGTTGGGCGAACGCCCTTCCAACGCATACGTCCTGCCTTACCCCAGTTGATGTTGGACTGCTCAGCATTTCCAACTTCACCAACGGTTGCGCGGCAACGTACATCAACGTTACGGATTTCTCCAGATGGCATACGCAACTGAGCGTACTTACCTTCTTTAGCAACGAGCTGTACTGACGTACCTGCAGAACGAGCGATCTTCGCGCCGCCACCCGGACGAAGCTCAACAGCGTGAACAACGGTACCAACTGGAATGTTACGCAGTGGAAGGTTGTTGCCTGGTTTGATGTCGGCCGAAGGACCGTTCTCAACCATCATGCCTTGCTTCAGATTTTCCGGAGCCAAGATGTAGCGCTTCTCGCCGTCCACGTAGTGGAGCAGTGCGATACGAGCGGTACGGTTTGGATCGTATTCAATATGTGCGACACGTGCCTGGATACCGTCCTTGTCGTGACGACGGAAGTCGATCACGCGGTACTGGCGCTTGTGTCCGCCACCCTTGTGACGGGTGGTAATGCGACCATTGTTGTTACGGCCACCAGTTTTGTGTAGTGGGCGAAGAAGCGACTTCTCAGGCGTAGACCGAGTGATCTCGACGAAGTCGGCAACGCTCGCACCGCGACGACCCGGAGTCGTCGGCTTGTACTTACGAATTCCCATGAGTTCTAATCCTCAATATCCTCGCCGGCTTCAGCCGACGATCTCGCCGTAGATGTCGATTGTGCCCTCGCGGAGGGTAACGATAGCGCGCTTGGTTGCCTTACGGCGTCCAAGACCATCACGAGTCCGGCGGGTCTTACCTGCACGATTGATCGTGTTTACCGAGTCAACCTTGACGTTGAAAATTTTCTCGATAGCGAGCTTGATTTCCGTCTTGTTGGCGCTTGGATGCACGAAGAATGTGTACTTACCTTCATCTTCAAGACGAGTGGCTTTTTCAGAAGCTACTGGCGCAAGAATGATGTCTCGCGGATCCTTGTTCTTGAAAGCTGCGTATGATTCAGTCACTTCGTCTCCTCCTTAGAGTTTGCGCCGACCCAAGCTTCGAGTGCGGCCTCAGTGAAAATCACATCATCAGCGACGAGAACATCATACGAGTTCAACTGGTCACCATAAATGCTGTGAACTTCAGGAACGTTACGAAGCGAAAGAACATTTACGTCCTCGTCACGTCCGAGTACTACGAGCGCACGACGTCCTTCATTAACCTTAGCGAGAAGCTTAATAGCTGCCTTGGTCGAAGGTGTCTCAGCGTCAACAAAGCCCTTTACAACATGAACACGACCATTGCGTGCACGGTCAGAAAGTGACTGACGAAGTGCAGCTGCGATCATCTTCTTAGGGGTGCGCTGTGAGTAATCACGTGGCTGTGGACCGTGTACGATGCCACCGCCGGTGAAGTGTGGAGCGCGGATCGAACCCTGACGAGCACGACCAGTACCCTTCTGCTTGAAAGGCTTAATACCACCACCGCGTACTTCACCGCGGGTCTTGGTCTTGTGAGTGCCCTGACGAGCAGCAGCAAGCTGAGCAACAACAACCTGGTGGATAAGTGGAATGTTTGCGTCTACGTCGAATAGTGCTGCAGGAAGAGTAGCCGTTCCAGCTTTCTCCCCCGCGTAATCGAGGACGTCAACCTTGAAGTCTGCCATTAAAATCAGGCTCCCTTCACGGCAGTGCGGATCACGACGACGCCACCCTTGTTACCTGGGATTGCTCCCTTAACAAGAATGAGATTGTTCTCAGCGTCAATTGCGTGAATGGTCAGATTCTGTACGGTGACGCGGGCGTTACCCATGCGACCTGCCATACGCATTCCACGGAATACGCGTGAAGGTGTTGCACAAGCACCGATCGAACCTGGTTTACGGTGATTACGGTGGGCACCGTGGGAAGCAGAAACGCCGGCAAAACCGTGGCGCTTCATAACTCCAGCAAAGCCCTTACCCTTTGACTTACCAATAACGTCAATGGTTTGGCCTGCTTCAAAAGTGTCCACACCGAGTTCTTGACCGAGGTTGTATTCCCCTGCGTCAGACGTACGAATTTCTGCGACGTGACGACGAGGCTCAACGCCTGCCTTGTCGAAGTGACCTTGAAGTGGTTTCGTCACGTTCTTTGCTTTCAGCTCGCCAGAAGCGATCTGAACTGCTTCATAACCGTCAACTTCAGATGTACGTACCTGAGTGACTACGTTCTTTCCAACTCGCACAACGGTGACAGGAACAAGGTTAGCTTCCTCATCCCAAACCTGCGTCATGCCGAGTTTGGTGCCGAGCAGAGCCTTAACTGGCTTTGCTACAGCTGCCTGGATGTTCTTTACCATAATGCGTTACCTCAGAGCTTGATCTCGACGCTGACGTCAGCTGGCAGATCCAGACGACGCAGGGTGTCAATTGTCTTCAGGGTCGGATCAACGATGTCGATCAGTCGCTTATGCGTACGCATTTCGAACTGTTCACGACTGTCCTTGTATTTGTGGGGCGAGCGAATGACTGTGAAAACGTTTTTCTCAGTCGGCAACGGCACCGGTCCCACAACCGACGCTCCAGTACGGGTAACTTCGTCGACGAGCTTTTTCGCTGCACTGTCGATGACCTCATGGTCATAAGACTTCAGACGGATGCGGATCTTTTGTCCCGCCATGGCGTCGTCTCCCTCTCTCTACCGCGGTGACACCGAAACCCGCAGTCGGGCGTGTCGCGCGAAAAGTACAACGTCAAGCCCTATGCAGTTTTGGTGAACCTCTTAATGTACCGAAGAGCGATTGCATCTTCGGCCAAGTTCATAACTCGGCTAATTCCGAGCAACTTAATTAGTATGCCAAATATAAACTTAGTCCAGCAAGTTTCTTCGCAGTTTGGTGGCACACCACACTTGAAACTCCACCCCTGAGTTCAATAGAAAACAAGGTTGTATTTTGGACACTCATGCGAGTGTATCTACATTCATTGCCCGCTTCCACTTTTGTGACGGACTCTATACCGAATTCACATTAAACAAAACAACGGTGGGCCCCGTACCTAAGTACGAAGCCCACCGAAGAGAGTTATCTAAATCAGTTCATCACTTGATGATCTTGATAACACGGCCTGAACCAACAGTGTGTCCGCCTTCGCGGATTGCGAAGCCGAGGCCCTCTTCCATAGCGATTGGCTGGATGAGTTCAACAACCATCTCAGTGTTATCGCCAGGCATAACCATTTCGGTGCCTTCTGGAAGGGTGATGACGCCGGTGACGTCAGTGGTACGGAAGTAGAACTGTGGGCGGTAGTTCGAGAAGAATGGGTTGTGGCGTCCTCCTTCTTCCTTCTTCAGAACGTAAACCTGAGCTTCGAACTCCGTGTGAGGGGTGATCGAACCTGGCTTAGCAATAACCTGTCCACGCTCAACTTCATCACGCTTGGTACCGCGAAGAAGAAGTCCACAGTTTTCGCCAGCGTCTGCGTGATCCATTGACTTATGGAACATTTCGATACCGGTAACGGTGGTCTTCTGTGGTGCACGGATACCGAGGATTTCAATTTCCTCGTTGAGGTTGAGCATACCGCGCTCAACACGACCGGTAACAACGGTTCCACGACCAGTGATGGTGAAAACGTCTTCGATCGGCATGAGGAATGGCTTCTCAAGATCGCGAACTGGATCTGGGAAGTACTCATCAACCTGGTCCATGAGCTCTTCAACGGAAGCAACCCACTTGGCATCGCCCTCAAGAGCCTTGAGTGCGGAAACCTGAACTACTGGAGCGTTGTCGCCGTCAAATTCCTGCGAGGAGAGAAGGTCGCGAACTTCCATCTCAACGAGCTCGAGGATTTCTTCGTCATCAACCATGTCGGACTTGTTAAGTGCAACAATGAGGTTTGGAACACCAACCTGACGAGCAAGAAGAACGTGCTCGCGAGTCTGAGCCATTGGACCGTCGGTAGCTGCAACCACGAGGATTGCACCGTCCATCTGAGCTGCGCCGGTAATCATGTTCTTGATGTAATCGGCGTGGCCTGGAGCGTCAACGTGTGCGTAGTGACGCTTTTCGGTCTGGTACTCAACGTGGGAAACGTTAATCGTAATACCACGCTGACGCTCTTCTGGAGCATTATCAACCTGGTCGAACGGGGTGAACTCGTTCAACTCTGGGTACTTGTCAGCAAGTACCTTGGTGATAGCTGCGGTAAGGGTTGTCTTACCATGGTCGACGTGACCGATGGTGCCGATGTTCATATGCGGCTTGGACTTATCGTACTTGGCCTTGGCCACTTGTGCCCTCCTGGGACTAGGGTAGTGTCTTTCAGCTTCTTGAATTTAGTGCTCGCGCACAAATCCATGGCTAAATGAATCCTACTGGTTTAAATGTAATCTTGTAAATTTAACCTGTTGGCTCACTCGCCACGGGTCTTCTGAATGATTTCGTCGGCAACAGCCTTCGGAACCTCTTGGTACTTCGCGAACTGCATGGTGTACACTGCGCGACCCTGCGTCTTTGAACGCAAATCGCCAACGTAACCGAACATTTCGGAAAGCGGAACATGAGCACGCACGATCTTTACACCGGTAGCGTCCTCCATCGAGGCAATCTGTCCACGGCGGGAGTTCAGATCGCCGATGACGTCGCCCATGTACTCTTCAGGAGTACGGACCTCCACGTCCATAACTGGCTCGAGGATAGCCGGCTTGGCGCGCTTTGCACCTTCACGGAATACCATCTGACCAGCAATCTTGAACGCCATTTCGGAGGAGTCAACGTCGTGGTAAGCGCCGTCTTCGAGGGTTGCCTTAACGCCAACCATCGGGAATCCAGCAAGAACACCGTTCTCCATAGCCGCCTGAATACCGGCATCAACGGAAGGAATGTACTCACGTGGAACACGGCCACCAGTTACGGCGTCAACAAACTCGTAAGTAGTACCCTCTTCGTTTTCTTCGAGTGGCTCGAAAGTAACGAGTACCTTTGCAAACTGACCAGAACCGCCTGTCTGCTTCTTGTGGGTGTACTCGATCTTCTCGGCCTTAGCGCGAATGGTTTCACGGTAAGCAACCATTGGAGCACCAACGTTTGCTTCTACCTTGAATTCGCGACGCATACGATCAACGAGGATATCAAGGTGAAGTTCACCCATACCACCGATAACAGTCTGACCGGTCTCGTTATCTAGCTTAACCGAGAAGGTTGGATCTTCTTCAGCAAGCTTCTGGATAGCGATACCGAGCTTCTCCTGGTCTCCCTTAGACTTTGGCTCAATTGCCACGTGAATAACTGGATCCGGGAAGGTCATCGATTCGAGCGAGATTGCATGTGCTGGATCACACAAGGTATCACCTGTGGTGGTGTCTTTCAAACCAACAACAGCGTAAATGTGACCTGCGTGTGCAACTTCGACTGGGTTTTCTTTGTTCGAGTGCATCTGGAAGATCTTTCCAATGCGCTCCTTCTTGCCCTTGGTTGCGTTCAGCGTGGCTGAACCGGATTCGATCTTGCCAGAGTAAACGCGGATATAGGTAAGACGACCAAAGAATGGGTGAACTGCAATCTTGAATGCGAGAGCAGAGAAAGGTTCGTTTTCGTCTGCTTCACGGGTAAGATGCTTTTCTTCGTCCGAAGGATCAACACCCTTAACTGCCTCAATATCGAGTGGCGAAGGAAGGAAGTCAACAACTGCGTCGAGCATTGGCTGCACACCAACGTTCTTGTATGCAGAACCACAGTAAACTGGGAAGATATCACCAGCAATGGTCATCTTACGAATAGCCTTCTTGAGCTCAGCGATGGAAATTTCTTCTCCACCAAAGAACTTCTCAAGAAGTTCATCGTCGGTTTCTGCAACAGTCTCAACAAGCTTGCTACGGTACTCTTCCGCCTGCTCGAGCATGTCTGCTGGGATCTCTTCTTCAACAACGACGGCGCCGTGGGTCTTGTTACCCTTGTCGTCTTCGCCAGGGAAGCGGATCGCCTTCATGGTCAGAAGGTCGATAACACCCGAAAGCGTGGATTCTGCACCAATTGGGAGCTGCATAACAAGCGGAGTTGCATGTAGACGCTCTTCGATAGTACGTACTGAGAAGTAGAAGTCCGCACCCATCTTGTCCATCTTGTTGATGAAGCAGATACGTGGAACGTTGTACTTATCTGCCTGACGCCAAACGGTTTCGGACTGTGGTTCTACACCTTCCTTACCGTCGAACACTGCAACAGCGCCGTCGAGAACGCGGAGCGAACGCTCCACTTCGACGGTAAAGTCAACGTGTCCAGGGGTGTCAATGATGTTGATCTGCGTACCCTTCCAGAAAGAGGTAACAGCAGCAGAGGTAATCGTAATGCCGCGTTCCTTTTCCTGTTCCATCCAGTCGGTGGTTGAAGCACCATCGTGGGTTTCGCCGATCTTGTAGTTGATGCCGGTGTAGAACAGAATGCGCTCAGTGACGGTGGTCTTACCAGCGTCGATGTGCGCCATAATTCCAATATTACGGACCTTCTTAAGGTCAGAAAGCACTTCAAGTGCCATATAGGTCTCTCTTCTTTAATCGAAGGTTGCTGAACAGCAGCCTTGTTTTTACCAGCGATAGTGTGCAAAGGCGCGGTTCGATTCAGCCATGCGGTGCATGTCTTCACGACGCTTTACAGCTGCGCCTAGTCCGTTAGCGGCATCCATGATTTCATTTTGGAGACGCTCGAGCATGGTGTTCTCTCGACGCTGCCGTGAGAAGTCAACGAGCCAGCGGAGAGCGAGAGTGTTGGCACGGCCAGGCTTAACCTCAACCGGAACCTGATACGTTGCGCCACCGACGCGGCGGGAACGTACTTCGAGTTGTGGACGGATATTGTCCATCGCGCGCTTAAGAACGGCGATTGGATCCTGTCCGGTCTTCTCTGCAACTGCTTCAAGTGCACCGTAAACGATGCGTTCTGCCGTGGACTTCTTACCATCAAGAAGCACGCGGTTAATAAGCTGTGTTACGAGGGTCGAACCATGAACTGGATCTGCGATAAGTGGACGCTTGCGCGCTGGGCCCTTACGTGGCATTACTTCTTCTCCTTCTTCGCACCGTACTTGGAACGTCCCTGCGAACGGCTCTTAACACCCTGCGTGTCGAGAGCGCCGCGTACGATGTGGTAGCGGACACCAGGAAGATCCTTCACACGACCACCGCGAACGAGAACGATCGAGTGCTCCTGAAGGTTGTGACCTTCACCTGGAATGTATGCCGTGACCTCGATACCGGAGGACAAACGAACACGGGCAACCTTACGAAGCGCCGAGTTAGGCTTCTTCGGTGTAGTGGTGTAGACGCGGGTGCAAACTCCACGACGCTGCGGACTCTTCTTGAGTGCAGGCGTATTGGAGGCACTAACCTTGCTGCTACGGCCCTTGCGGACCAGCTGCTGAATAGTTGGCACTATTTCTCCTGTTTAACTATTTCTTTCGTCGAACTGCCCGCCTGTCCGAATGAACCTGCGGTTGAAGAGGACACCGTTCCTCTTCCAACGTCTATAAGCCCTTCATCCAACGAATTCTCAACCCTAATTGCAACCATAAAGGCGGAGACGTTAGTTTAGCAACGTGAAGGACCCTAGAACGGGCACCAACGTTAAGACTAACGTTATAGCGCCAAATCAGTCAAAGACAGAGCACAAATTGCAAACGTGGCACTACACACATTCGGGTGTGTAGTGCCACGTTACTTGGAATTAGCTTAGCGAAGCTGAGCAGACGAGTACTGATTGCACTCCCCTACTGAGCATTGTTAAATCACTTAACTTCTTTCCAGCCGTTCTTCTTAAGCTCCTCAACGCTCTTCTTCAAAGATAGGTAATCTACCTTCTTATCTTGAACTGGAACGAGCTTTGCATCAATTGCCTGCTTCAGGGTTTCCTTATCTCCAACAGGAAGAGTAATCGTCTCAGTCAAGACTCCCTTATCCTCAGAAGTCTTGTATTCAGCGCCCTTAACCTTCTTGTATTCAGCCTGAGCTTTCTCAACTGCAGACTTGATCATTTGCTTCTGTGAATCATCAAATTTGGCGGTGTCGATAACGGTTTCCTGCTTGAAGGTCTGAACCTTATCGTCTTCTGCGTCGAGGGTCATCACAATCTTGAGACCGTTCTTTTCTTGGCTGAGCTTTGCGGATTCTTTCACCGGCGAACCGCAAGCAGCAAGACCGAAAACGAGCAGCATCGATGCGAAGAATGCGGTGAGAGCACGTGCGAATTTCTTCATATTATTCCTATTCCGAGGTTGAGCAGCTTTCGCTGTTTACAGATGGAGTTTATCAAGATTTGCTACCAATAGCAGTAATTTACCTCCGCGATGTTAAATACCCTATGATTCATCAAAGAAGCATCGCGCTACCAAGATCAAAAAGGGAGGTGGGTTTATCACGCTAAGTGATAAACCCACCTCCCTTTAAGCAACTAATGCTGGATTGATATTAAATCATAAGCATCAGAATTGTAAGCCGTAGCCATAGCCGATGGAAGTATCGTAGTCTTCAAATCCGCCATAGCCGTAGATATCATCGAATGAATCGAGATCACGGCTAATTATGTTGTTGAGCTGCTCGTATTCACTGCGAGCCGCTGGAGTTGGCTCGGCCTTCATACCACGCAACTGCTCAAGCCCGGTACCAGCTGGGATCAGCTTACCGAGGATGACGTTTTCCTTGAGTCCAGCAAGTGGATCAGACTTCGAGTTTAGCGCAGCTTCAGTAAGGACCTTAGTGGTCTCCTGGAACGAAGCAGCCGAGAGCCACGAATCCGTAGCAAGCGACGCCTTTGTAATACCCATGAGTTCTGGTCGACCCGATGCGGGTTTTCCACCCTCAGCAAGCGTTGCGCGGTTCGCATCTTCGAAGACTGCAACATCCACGAGCTCACCTGGGAGCAATGTGGTATCGCCTGCTTCAAGGACAGTCACGCGACGAAGCATCTGACGAACGATAACTTCGATGTGCTTATCGTGGATTTCTACACCCTGTGAACGGTAAACGTTCTGAACTTCGGATACAAGGTGAAGCTGAGCCTGACGGCGTCCGGTAATACGGAGGACCTTCTTAGGATCAACTGAACCTTCGACCAACTGCTGACCAACAGTTACGTGTGCATTCTCTGGAACGAGAAGCTTCGCACGCTTTCCAACAAGGTATACGAGGTCTTCGTCACCATCGTCGCGCTTGATGATGAGGCGGCGTGAACGCTCCATGTCCTCGATCTCAAGGCGTCCTGCTGCCTCAGCAAGAGGAGCTTCACCCTTAGGAGTACGTGCTTCGAAAAGTTCCTGAACACGTGGAAGACCCTGAGTGATGTCTTCTGCCGACGCCGCACCACCCGTGTGGAAGGTACGCATCGTAAGCTGGGTTCCCGGTTCGCCAATCGACTGAGCCGAAACAATACCAACTGCTTCACCGATATCAACGAGCTTTCCGGTTGCAAGCGAACGACCGTAACAAGCTGCACAGGTGCCAACACGGGAGTTACAAGTAAGAACGGAGCGAACCGAAATTTCCTTGATGCCTGCGTCAATCAGCTTCTCGAGAGCGACGTCGCCGATGTCCGTACCAGCTTCGACGACGACGTTTCCGTCAGCATCCACCGCATCCTTTGCGAGGGTGCGTGCGTATACCGAGGTATCAATATCTTCGGAGCGAACCTCATTACCATCTGCATCAGTGACGATGATTTGCTTCGTCAAACCACGCGAGGTACCACAATCTGCTTCGCGAACGATGACGTCTTGTGCAACGTCAACGAGACGACGGGTCAGGTAACCCGAGTCGGCGGTACGAAGAGCCGTGTCAGCAAGTCCCTTACGTGCACCGTGGGTTGCAGTGAAGTATTCGAGAGCCGAGAGACCTTCGCGGTAGTTGGACTTAATTGGACGTGGAATAATTTCACCATTTGGATCCGCAACAAGACCACGCATACCAGCAACCTGGCGAATCTGCATCCAGTTACCACGAGCACCGGAGGAAACCATCTGGTTGATGTTATTCCAGTAATCGAACTGATCACGCATTTCGTCGGCAACCTTGTCGGTTACTTCAGTCCACAATGCAACGAGGTCCTTACGACGATCCTCATCGCGAATGTTTCCTTCCTGGAAGTCCTGCTCAATCTTCGCAGCTTGCTTTTCCGCAGCCTCAAGGATTTCCGCCTTGTTCGCTGGGGTCTTAACATCGGAAACTGCGATGGTAACACCGGAGCGTCCACCCCAGTAGAATCCGGTTTCCTTTAGCGCATCGAGAGAAGCACCGACGTCGACCTTCGGGTAACGCTCGGCGAGTTCGTTAACGATTGCGCCAAGAACCTTCTTATCCACTACCTTGTTCACAAACGGGAACTGAGTTGGGAGTGCGTTATTAAAGATCGAACGACCCAAAGTCGTTTCGAGCAAAATAGCGTCGCCCTCTTCGTAGTTCTTTGGAGCTTCCCAATCGCGTGGAAGAACAAGATCTTCTGCACCGAAGCGGATGTGAACCATTGCGTTAAGGTCCAATTCGCCAAGGTCAAACGCCATCTGCGCTTCAGACATCGAGGAGAAGTAACGTCCCTCGCCCCTTCCGCCTTCACGAATCATCGTAAGGTGGTAAAGACCAATAATCATGTCCTGTGAAGGAACCGTGACTGGGCGTCCGTCCGATGGCTTCAAAATGTTGTTAGCCGAAAGCATCAAGATGCGTGCTTCTGCCTGTGCTTCCACCGAAAGTGGAAGATGTACAGCCATCTGATCGCCGTCGAAGTCAGCATTGAATGCCGAACATACGAGTGGGTGGAGGCGAATGGCCTTACCTTCGATGAGCTGCGGCTCGAACGCCTGAATACCTAAGCGGTGAAGAGTAGGTGCACGGTTAAGGAGGACCGGGTGCTCCTTGATGACCTCTTCGAGAACGTCGAAGACTTCGTCACGTTGGCGCTCAATAAGGCGTTTTGCAGCCTTGATGTTCTTAGCGAGCTCAAGGTCAACAAGACGCTTCTGGACAAACGGCTTGAAGAGCTCAAGTGCCATCGTCTTCGGAAGACCACACTGATGAAGCTTCAAGGTAGGGCCGACGACGATAACCGAACGACCTGAGTAGTCAACACGCTTACCCAGCAAGTTCTGACGGAAGCGTCCCTGCTTACCCTTGAGCATGTCGGAAATCGACTTCAATGGACGGTTTCCTGCACCTTGGACTGGGCGACCACGGCGACCGTTATCGAAGAGCGAATCCACAGCTTCTTGGAGCATGCGCTTTTCGTTGTTAATCATGATCTCAGGCGCATTGAGATCAATCATGCGCTTGAGGCGGTTATTACGGTTAATAACGCGTCGGTAAAGATCGTTCAAATCGGAAGTCGCAAAGCGTCCACCGTCGAGCTGAACCATTGGGCGTAGATCCGGTGGAATCACTGGAAGCGCGTCGAGAACCATTGCTTCTGGCTTGGTGCCCGAGTGCAAGAATGCGTTAACAACCTTAATACGCTTGAGAGAACGGGTCTTGCGCTGGGCAGTTCCGGTTTCGATCTGTTCAACCAATGCATCGTGCTCTGCTTGAAGATCGAAGTCACGAAGACGGCGCTGAATCGCTTCTGCACCACGGAAAGCCTCGAAGTAATCACCCCAACGAGTTTCCATCTCACGATATGCGTCTTCGTCACCTTCAAGATCTCCGACCTTGAGCTTGAGGAACTTGTCCCAAACTTCATCAAGGCGTTCGAGATCCTGCTCGTACTGACGACGGATGCGGCGAGTATCTGCCTCCGAGGAACGCTTAATCTTGGCGCGAGTTGCTGAATCGACGTCGGACTTCTCCGCATCTTTCAACGCATCTTCTTCCGCGCGAAGAGCCTTTTCAACCTCAGCATCGCGTTCCTTTTCCAGGTTTGCGCGCTCAAGTTCATATTCACCAGTCAGGGTCGCAAGATCCTGGTGGCGGCGGTCTTCATCAACACTGGTAACCATGTAAGCTGCAAAGTAAATGACCTTTTCAAGATCCTTTGGAGCAATATCAAGAAGGTAACCGAGGCGCGATGGAACACCTTTGAAGTACCAAATGTGGGTAACAGGTGCAGCGAGCTCAATATGACCCATACGCTCGCGACGTACCTTTGAACGCGTGACTTCTACGCCACAACGCTCACAAACAATGCCCTTGTAACGTGGGCGCTTGTACTTTCCACAAGCACATTCCCAGTCACGGGTAGGACCGAAAATCTGTTCACCGAAAAGGCCATCCTTTTCTGGCTTAAGAGTACGGTAGTTGATGGTTTCAGGCTTGGTAACTGTGCCGTGTGACCATGAACGGATATCGTCGGACGTGGCCAGCGATATGTGGAGCTGATCGAAGAGATTAACGTCGAGCAAGATTCCTACTTCCGAAGTATTTTACGCCGGGTAAATTCTTTTATTTCAATCGGTGGGCTAGGCGGCAGGCGTTTCGCCACCTACCCCACCGTCGAGAGCTAACTAGAAGTCAGCGCCTGTCTGAAGGTCTTCGAGGCCAGTCTGAACACCAGCAGATTGCGGTGCACGGAAGGCGTCGTCGTCGGAATCCTGAAGGTTAATAGCATTACCCACAGAATCAAGGGCTTCTACGTTCAAGCAAAGCGAGCGCATTTCTTGAACAAGAACCTTGAATGATTCCGGAAGACCCGGCTCAGGAACGTTGTCTCCCTTAACGATTGCTTCATAAACCTTGACACGACCAACGGTATCGTCAGACTTAATCGTCAACATTTCTTGAAGTGTGTGTGCGGCACCGTATGCTTCCAGTGCCCAAACTTCCATTTCTCCAAAGCGCTGTCCACCGAACTGAGCTTTTCCACCGAGTGGCTGCTGGGTGACCATTGAGTATGGTCCAGTCGAACGAGCGTGGATCTTATCATCAACCAAGTGGTGAAGCTTGAGCATGTACATGTAACCAACCGAAACAGGCTCTGGGAATGGTTCACCGGTTCGACCGTCGAACAGACGTGCCTTACCAGTCTCATTAACCATGCGGTCGCCGTCACGATTTGGCAAAGTATTGCCCAACAGACCCTTGAGCTCGTCGGAAAGCACACCGTCGAACACAGGGGTTGCCACGGTTTGGCGACCTTCAGTCTTCACAGCGGATTCAGGAAGGCGCAATGCCCACTCTTCACCGTTCTTGCGTGCTTCGGAAGCATCCCAACCTTGTGCTGCAATCCAGCCAAGGTGAAGTTCGAATACCTGTCCAAGGTTCATACGAGAAGGAACACCAAGTGGATTCAAAACAATATCTACCGGAGTTCCGTCTTCCATAAACGGCATGTCTTCGAGTGGAAGAATACGGGAGATAACACCCTTGTTTCCGTGGCGGCCCGCCATTTTGTCACCAATTGTGATCTTGCGACGCTGCGCAATATGAACACGAACAGTTTGGCGAACATCGGCTGCAAGTTCATCGTGGTTCTCAGACGAGAATTCCTTCACTCCAATGACGATTCCGGACTCACCATGAGGAACGCGAAGTGAGGTGTCGCGAACTTCCTTTGCCTTTTCACCAAAGATTGCACGAAGCAGGCGCTCTTCGGAAGTAAGCTCGGTTTCACCCTTAGGGGTGATCTTTCCAACTAGGATGTCACCTGCCGAAACTTCAGCACCAATACGGATGATTCCACGCTCGTCGAGGTGCGAAAGCATTTCCTCAGAAACATTTGGAATATCGCGGGTAATTTCTTCTGGTCCGAGCTTAGTGTCGCGAGCATCAACCTCATGTTCTTCAATGTGAATCGAAGTCAAGAGATCCTCAGCCTGGCAACGCTGCGAAAGGATGATAGCGTCCTCGTAGTTGTAGCCGTTCCATGCCATGAAAGCAACCAAGAGGTTCTGCCCAAGAGCTAGTTCTCCACCGTCAGTCGCTGGACCGTCTGCGATAAGCGAACCCTTCTCCAAACGATCACCTTCAGAAACGGCGACGCGCTGGTTGGTGCAGTTACCTGGGTTGGAACGCTCGAACTTAGCGAGCTTGTACATACGGTGGTTGCCGTCGTCTTCCTCCACGTAAACAGCATCTGCCGAAACTTCGGTAACAACGCCAGGAGCAAATGCAACGGTAACATCTCCCGCATCAACAGCTGCACGGATTTCCATACCGGTTCCAACAAGCGGAGCAACCGGACGAATAAGTGGCACAGCCTGACGCTGCATGTTAGCACCCATAAGTGCTCGGTTAGCGTCGTCGTGCTCAAGGAACGGAATCATTGCAGTACCAACGGAACACATCTGACGCGCAGAAACGTCCATGTATCCAACTTCGTCTGGGTGAACAAGCGCAGGCTCTCCACCAGGAAGGCGAACGAGGACTTCTTGTTCCTTGAACGAACCATCTTCGTTAAGTTCAGCAGAAGCCTGTGCCACTGCGTAACGATCTTCGTCAGCGGCATCGAGGTACTCGATTTCGTCAGTAACGCGGCCATCAACCACCTTACGGTACGGCGTCTCGATGAAACCGAATGCGTTTACGCGACCAAAGGAAGCGAGTGAGCCAATAAGACCAATGTTTGGTCCTTCAGGAGTTTCGATTGGACACATACGACCGTAGTGCGAAGGGTGAACGTCTCGAACTTCCATCGACGCACGGTCACGCGAAAGACCGCCAGGACCAAGTGCTGAGAGACGGCGCTTGTGAGTCAAACCAGCAAGTGGGTTATTCTGATCCATGAACTGCGAGAGCTGAGAGGTTCCGAAGAACTCCTTGATCGCTGCGACGATTGGACGAATATTGATCAAGGACGACGGCGTAATCGCTTCAGCTTCCTGCGTCGTCATACGCTCACGAACCATACGGTCGAGGCGGGAAAGTCCGGTACGTACCTGATTCTGGATAAGCTCACCAACAGCGCGAATGCGACGGTTGCCAAAGTGGTCGATGTCATCGGTTTCAACAACGACGCTACGACCGCCTTCAGCCGAAACAACTTCTGTTTCGCCTGCGTGAAGTGCAAGCAAGTAACGAAGAGTTGCGGTTACGTCGGTGATCGAGAGCTGACGCTTCGAAGACTCGATGTCAAGACCGAGCTTCTTGTTGACCTTGTAACGGCCAACCTTTGCAAGATCGTAGCGCTTATCGTTGAAGTAGAAGTTGCGAAGGAGGTTACGTCCCGCTTCTGCCGTCGGTGGTTCACCTGGGCGGAGCTTGCGGTAAAGATCCTGAAGGGCTTCTTCTTGGGTCTTGACGGTGTCCTTTTCTAGGGTGTCAATGAGAATTGGGAAGTCCTTGAACTCTTCACGGATTTCCGACTCGCTCATACCCAAAGCCTTGAGGAACACAGTTACAGACTGCTTACGCTTACGGTCAATACGAACGCCAACCGAATCACGCTTATCGATTTCAAACTCAAGCCATGCACCACGCGAAGGAATTACCTTGGTGGAGTAGATGTACTTATCAGAAGTTTTATCCGCCAAACGCTCAAAATAAACGCCTGGAGAACGAACCAGCTGAGAAACAACAACACGCTCAGTACCGTTAATAATGAAGGTACCTTGCGGGGTCATCAGCGGGAAGTCACCAATAAAGGTGGTCTGTGACTTGATTTCACCCGTTTCGTAGTTCTGGAATTCAGCAGTTACATAAAGTGCTGCCGAGTAGGTCATGTCCTTATCTTTACACTCAACCATCGAAGCTTTTTCATCTTCAAGGTGAGGGTTCGAAAGAATAAGGCCCATGGTACGAGCAGTGTTTTCAATCGGTGAAATCTCGTCAAAAATTTCTTCAAGGCCCGACTTTTCGCCTGGATGCTCAGCTCGCCATTCGTCTGAGCCAGTGAGCCATCCATAGGAGGAAGTCTGCAGACTTAGAAGGTCCGGAACCGACATAGGCTCCGTTAGTTTAGCGAACGAGATACGATCAGCGGCAAGTTTGCCGTTCACGACGGTGGGCATAGAGGTGCGCGAAGCAGCCAAAGGATGTTCCTTCCCTGGGTTCCGGTAAGGCTATCAGCGCAAGGACCGGACACGCGCACGCAAAATTAACGAAATTTTGGTTTCAGATAAAAAGGGTACGGGTGTTGATACACTGCGCAAGTTTCAAATTTACCGAATCTGGGTGAAATAGTCCAGCCCCTACCAATGTGGAAGGGGTCACGACTCCTATGCTCCAAGAAATCCTCGAAGGTCTGAGGGCGGTCGCTGCCAATCAGTTTCATCGATTTGCTTAGATTTTATTGACCAGAGCGCAATACGTGCTTTCTCGGTCTAGAAAGACTTTCCCACACCTGAGCGAAAACTGCAAACTCCCGGAGTGGCGTGTGCCCACGTCAGGAAAGACATGGACACACGCAAACTAACGCTTACTTACTGCAATTACAGCAAATCCTTGAGACCGGGGCTCGTCAAAGCTAATACGGCTGCCCGAGCATTTTCAGGATCATCTGCATCAACGGCGTATGCTGCCATTTGCTGACATGTGGCAAGATCATGAAGTCGGAGCGCGGTACGAACCGCGTTGACTTTGTTCGGTGCCATCGAAAGCGAAGACACTCCAAGTCCTACCAAAACCAGTGCGAGCAGAGGGTCTCCCCCCGCCTCGCCGCAAACACCAACCGGTTTACCGGTTGCCCGACCGCCTTCACACGTCATCTTGATCAGTGTGAGAAGAGCAGGTTGCCACGGACTAAGGAGCTCGGAGAATTCTCCTTGCATACGGTCGGCAGCCATGGTGTACTGCGAAAGATCATTTGTTCCAATAGAAACAAAATCTACTTCACGCATCACACGGCCAGCCAAAATTGCGGTTGAAGCAATTTCAACCATCGCTCCAGCCTTCGGCAATCCAACTTCTTTAACCTTAGAAGCAAACCAACGAGCCTCTGAAGCAGTAGCAATCATCGGCGCCATAACCCGAACATCGGCGTGAGTTGCTTGATAAGCAGCCGCAAGTGCTTGGAGCTGAGTGTCCAAAAGGTCTTCTCGACGCTGGCAAAGTCGAATACCGCGTCGTCCAAGAGCAGGGTTTTCTTCTTCACCAAGGTTGGCAAATGCCAACGGTTTATCCGCACCAGCATCGAGCGTGCGAACCACGATACGGCGATCCCCAAACGATTTGAAAACCTTCGTATAAGTATCGATTTGTTCTTCGAGGCTAGGAGCATCAGTCCGATCAAGGAAGAGGAATTCAGTGCGGAACAAGCCACAGCCCTCAAGATCCATTGCAGCTGCGCGGGCGGCATCGTCAGCCGTGCCGATATTGGCAAGCAACGCGACCTTGTGTCCATCGTAGGTGGCGCCTTCTCCAGAAGATCCGGCAAGCGCCTTAGCGCGGCGAACAGCGCGTTCCTTAAGCTCATCGATTTCAGCTTCGCTTGGGTTAACAACCACTTCGCCAACGCCACCATCCACAGCCACGACGTTACCCTCAGCAGCTTCCACGATTCCTGAAACCTGAACAATCGCAGGGATTCCAAGCTGAGCCGCCAAAATAGCAGTATGGCTGGTTGTCCCACCTTCTTCGGTAATAATCGCCGCACAGAGCTCAGGGGAAAGTGTTGCCGTCTCTGCCGGAGCAAGGTCACGAGCAACCAACACTGAAGGTTCGGTCAACTCTGGAACGCCTGGTGCTGGCAAGCCCAGTAACTGGGAAATCGTGCGGTCGCGGATGTCATACAGATCCGTAACACGCTCGGCCATGTAGCCACCAAGGCTGGACAACATATCCGCGTAGCCTTGGGTCGCCTCATGAACGGCTCGGGTCACCCCAACACCTTTCTTAAGTTTGGCATCCACGGCTTTTGCCAGCCCACGGTCCTTGGCGAGTTTCGCCGAGGCTTCTAGAATTGGACGCACACCTTCCGAGGCTTGTTCGGCACGTTCAGTGAGCTGTTGCGACACCGATGCCATCGCCTCGCGAACGCGAGAACTTGCAGACTCCCAATCTTGGGTCTCAGGTTCCTTAGCATCGAAGCTAGGCGCTGCATGGACTACAACCGCCATGGCAGCAGCCGTTCCGCTAGATACACCTAGACCGTGCAATACCTTGTGAATGCCAGTCATACGTTTTCCTCTCAGGCGTCGAGGTCAGTTTCCAAAAGCTGTACCAGTTTTTCTAGCGTTTCTTCCGCGCCGTCGCCTTCCGCGGACAATGTAACTTCGTCACCACACTGAGCGCCGAGCGTCATAACTTCCAAAACGGAACCGGCGTCTACCGCTTCTTCTCCGCCAAGGGCAATTTCAACGTCAAGGCCAGATTCTTCAACGGCCTGCGTGAAGATCGCAGCCGGACGAGCATGTAGACCAACAGCTGAGGCAATCTTTGCCGTACGAGTAGCCATTTTCAGGATTCCTTTCGGATCGGTTGAGCATCACCACTCACTCGAGCAATGTGCATTGTCAGGTAGGAAATTTCATCTTCGCTGACGCGTGTATCAAATCGCAATTCGATGATTGACGCCAGTCTATGCGCAACGGCCACACATTCGGGATAAGTATCGCGGATAGCTTGACCGATGGTTGAAATACCCTCGTTATTTAATTGTTTGTGTTGATGAATACGAACAAAAAGATAGCGCAGGTGGGTGATAAATCGTCCCACGTTCACAGACGTCGAGTCGAGGCGAACGTCAAAAGCAGCCTCGATTACTTCAACCATCTGTTGGATGACGCCGGTCATCATATACGTATAGGAGAGGTCACCATGGCTGAACCCTAAGTTCACGAGGTGTAAAGCGATTGCAACTGCTTCGTCTTGGGGAAGCTTGTTCTCCGCCAAGCGGTTGATCTGGGTGAGCAAATCAACCGCTTGCGTATATTCTTGCGGATAAAGACTTCTCACCTCTGCTTCGAGCGGGTATTGAACGTCAATATTGTTCTTTACCCGTTCGAAGGCGAAGGTAATATGGTCTGCTAACGCAAGAACGAATGCGGGGTTGGATCCCAAGCCATCATGGCATGAGTTGAACGCTTTCTCGAGCAATTCGAGGATCTGAGGTGGGATATCAGCCAATAGCTTTCCCATATGGTCTGGGTCCCGCCCATCCACGGGCACGAATTTCCGAACAACTTTGACAGGGTCAACCTGGTGTCCAGGCTTAGCGTGGAAACCAAGTCCCCAACCCGTGACGATGACTTCTGAACCGTCGTCGTCACGGGCCAAAACCACATTGTTGTTGAAAACTCGAAGGACGTCCATCGCTACCTAGTTACAGAGATGATTGGGTCGCCAGCGTTGACCGTGCTCTCCTGAGTTGCTTCAACGCTTGCCATTGACTTTGTATTCGTCACGGTAACAATTGTAGTGGTGGAGAAGCCAGCCGTAGTGATTCTTTCCAGATCAACTTGAGCTAACTGATCGCCAGCACTGACGCGATCTCCCTTATTAACATGGACGTCGAAGCCTTCGCCTTGCATCTTGACGGTGTCGATTCCAACGTGAACAAGCACTTCAACACCGTCGTCGCTCTTGATACCAAAAGCGTGACCGGATTTTTGAATAGAGGCGATAACGCCGTTGACCGGCGCCACGATACGTCCATCGACTGGGGTAATTCCGATTCCCGCACCCAAAACTCCCGAAGCGAATACTGGATCTTCCGTCCTATCGAGTGGAATAACCGTTCCCGCAACTGGTGCATTCACAGTTACCGTTCCATTTACGACGACGGGCGCGACGTCACCTTCAGTGCTATCCGCTTCGGTTTCAAGCGTAGGCGCTGAGACGGCATCGCCCGAAACAGCTTCCGATTCTGCAAGTGGTGCCTGCGCTTTTGCTTCTTCTTGCTCAGCCTTAAATGCGGCGCGCTCCTCTGGGGTGCGGAAGTCGGAGATGATGATTAGGAACATCGAAACGAAGAAAGCCACTGCAACACCAATGGTATAACGCCACACTGGAGCAAACACCGGGATCGTCAGAAGCGATGTGAACGCGAATGCGCCAGTGGTTACACCGCCGGTTAAACCGATGACGATACCGCCAGCCAAGCAGCCGACGAGCATGCGAGGGTAGATTCGCTTGAAGCGCAGGTGAATACCGTAGAGTGAAGGCTCGGAAATACCACCGAGTAGACCGGCAGCCAACGCACCGAAGGAAACCTGGCGCATCACCGTTTCATTGTGGCGAATCGAAAGAACGAGCACACCAGCGGTTGCACCGAAGCAGGCGAAGTTCCAAGCACCCATTGGACCCTGGATGAAGTCGTAACCAAGAGTCTGGATGTTGATGAGCATAAGGGCGTTGAGCGGCCAGTGAAGACCAAGTGGAACCAAGAATGGGTAGATAACTGGGATAACGATCGCAAAAATGATTGGAGCGTGACCATTAAGCCAAGCGAGGCCACTGCCAAGACCATTACCCATCCAGACACCGAGTGGACCGATGAGGAAGGCGGTAATCGGAATCATGATGATCATAGAGAAGAATGGTACGAATACCATCTGAAGATTCTCAGGGAAAACCTTCTTCAAACCGCGATAGACGACGGCGAGGAGCGCAACCATCATAAGCGGAACGAATACTTGACCTGAGTAGTCTTTTAGCTGCATGTGTATACCAAACACTTCAGCAACACAGGACTTGGTTCCAAGTGCATCATTACTTCGGCAAACGGTGTTCGGGAAACGCTCTGGATTGCTGAGCGAAACAAATTCCGGAGTCATGAGAGCACCCATGATCGCAGTTCCTACCCAAGGATCTACCCGAAGCTTCTTTGAACCGTTATATGCAACCATGAGTGGGAGGAAGAAGAATACCGAATGCCACATCGCGTCAACAAAAACCCAGGTTGAGGATTTATCATCGGCACGGAAGTTAACGACGTGGAAGGCGTCAAGGATCGATGCGAAAGCAATGATCAGTGATGCACCGAGGAGTACTCCCAAGATTGGGCGGAAGGAATCGGAAAGGAATTCGAAGAAGCTATCTACCCAAGCAACGCGTCCACGAGCCTTGCCACGAGCCTCTGCCTTGATTTCGGCGTCGGTTTTTTGGGTTGTTTGCAAAGACTTTGCCATCGATGGCAATTCCTTGATTTCGCGGTATAAAGTAGACACTCCTCCACCCGCAACAACCTGGTAGCGATCGCCAGACTGAGGAACTACTCCTAGTACTCCTGGAATCTTTTCGAGTTCTTCGCGGTTAACCAGACCCGAGTCGCGCAGCTCAAACCTCAATCGAGTTGCACAGTGAGTAAGGCTTTTAATATTGGCTGGACTGCCAATGGCATCGATGATTCGCTGTGGAGCAGAATCAACTCGCGTTTCATTAGACATGATAGCTTCCTTGCTTTCATTGGAATTCAACACCACCCAGAAAATAAAAAAGACCCAAGCTGTGACGAAACGTCAAGCTTAGGTCTTGCCCCTTCTGGGTAACAATCCTCTAGTTTGTAAACCAGTGTTCGTTTGAACGATATACCGAATATCGACCAATGTCTAACTGTGTGTTACAAATCATATCATTTGAGCTTTTTTGAGGAGAGCTTCCCTTGGTAAAAGATCCGCATTATTAAGGATCTAAATACAAGTGTGGGGATCCGATTTCGATCGGATCCCCACACTCAACCACCGGTGTCTAACCAGCAAGTTCATAGATGCGGTCTAAACCGCAGGAATCACTTAAGGGTGACGGTTGCGCCAGCGCCCTCGAGCTGCTCCTTAGCCTTCTCAGCGGTTTCCTTGTTAACGCCTTCGAGAAGAGCCTTAGGTGCGGAGTCAACGAGCTCCTTAGCTTCCTTGAGACCAAGTGGGGTAAGAGCGCGCACCTCCTTGATGACCTGGATCTTCTTGTCGCCAGCGGACTCGATGATAACGTCGAAGGAATCCTTCTCTTCTTCAGCAGCAGCGTCGCCTGCAGCTGGTGCAGCAGCAGCTGCAACAGCAACTGGAGCAGTTGCTTCTACTTCGAATTCTTCTTCGAACTTCTTAACGAAGTCGTTGAGCTCTACGAGGGTGAGCTCCTTGAAAGCTTCGATGAGCTCTTCAGCGGTAAGCTTAGCCATGATTGACCTTCTTTCCTGTGCCTACGCGAGGCAAATTAATTGGTTATTCACCACTGCCTCAGGCAGCGGATTCCTGCTTCTCGCGCAGGGCGTCTACGGTGCGCACCGTCTTGGACAGTGGCGCCTTGAATACGTATGCAGCCTTGTAAAGCGAAGCCTTGAGAACTCCAGCAGTCTTGGCCAGCAGAACCTCACGGGATTCGAGATCGGCGAGCTTCTGAACATCTTCAGCATTGAGAAGATTGCCTTCAAGAACTCCAGCCTTAACGACGAGTGCCTTGTTTTCCTTTGCAAAATTCTTAATAGCCTTAGCTGCGGAAGCGATGTCACCGGTAACAAATGCCAGCGCGGTCGGACCCTTGAGGTCGTCATCGAGTCCTTCGATGCCGGCTTCATGGGCTGCAATGCGTGCGAGGGTGTTCTTAGCAACCTTGTACTCAGCGTCTGTACCGAGAGCGCGACGAAGAGTCTTCATTTGCGCTACGGTCAAACCGCGGTATTCAGTCACGAGAACGGCCGAAGACTTGCGGAAATCTTCCGTAAGCTCTGCGATCGCTGCAGACTTGTCGGTCCGTGCCATGGGACCTCCTTCCGAATAGTAGCCGCAAAAGTCGGAAGCTTAGCAAAACAAAAACCCTCGCGCAGCGCACGAGGGTTAGAGGCAAACTACTGCCTGAAAAATCGTACCTGCGCTGGCTTCGCATTGCGAACTTCACCCCGTTGGCAACGGGCGACCTGCGGTCTTGGGCAGAATATACGCTACCTGCGCCGGCGTCGTCATGCAAGGAATAGGCAAGCTTCGTGAGCGAAACAACAGAGAATTTGATCGAAACACATATTTTGACAGGATAGCCGTTCAACCTTCGTATTTTTCAAACTCGGCGACGATCTTTTTCAGTTTGTCAGTTGGCTCAAAGCCATCCCAATATTCCTCGCACCGATGAGGGTTGTTGTATGAATACTCAGCTATAAATAGATTGTCATTGACCGCGTAGAAGGGGTCTGCACCAATGAACATATCTCGCCGGAACTGTTCCACACGCGAATCGTGCCGGTTATACTCAATAATTTGTAGGCAAACTTCGGGAATCGCCGTCACAGACACTGCATTATAGCTGCTCTGTTCTCGTTCATCGGATACTACCTCACCTGTCACATAACCATTATTGACGAGATAAGTTACAACCTCACGTGATGATAGACCCGGATCTACGTAGGGAAGCAAGAAGTAGTACCAATCCCCATAAGTATCAGGTCTTTCCCTCCAGCGCTTAGCACCCTCGTTATTATGAACCCACGTATGGTAATTTTTTGTATGTTGAGCTATTGCGAAAGAACGGTAAGTGAACCCATCATCTGAGGCCATACCCGCGAATTTCGTAACATATCCAATATGGAAGACTTTGCCATTGGGATAAGCCTGCCCCACGAAACTACCCGCTTTAATTCTCCCCGCGAATGTTCCCCAATCATAAGCTCTACGGGTAATACCCCCATGTCGTGCAAAGTCGTCAGCTACTGTCCAAGCACGAGAGGTATACACTGCACCAATAGCAGTAGTGCCGGTTTTGTAAAACCACACCGAACCTTGTTATTGATAACTAGGCAAGTACCGCTGCAAGTAAACGCTTCATCTGGATCTCCGTCCATGATTAGTTTTCTCAATTATGATGGAGAATATAGGAATCACGCATTAAGTTTCGATAATGCTGAGGTTTCCAAAGGCACAGGAAAATCAATCCAAAAGTTGAATGCACTAGAAAAGAAAATAGCTGAGGAACACCGGTCAGCAGATTTGCCGACAAGCTCGAAAGAAAAACGCCGAATTAGCGTGTAGAAACTAAATGCTCGATCCGGTGGAACAAAATATCGAGTGCAACAAGGTTGTGCCCACCCTCAGGGATAATGAGATCTGCATGTCGTTTAGATGGCTCGACGTACAGTTCGTGCATCGGTTTAACCGTCGCAAGGTACTGGAGTTCAACAGAGTTAATGTCACGTCCGCGCTCTAAAACGTCACGCTTGATACGGCGCAAAATGCGAACATCGGCGTCGGTATCAACGAATAGTTTCAAATCAAAAAGGTCACAAAGCTGAGGTTCGGCAAAAATAAGGATACCTTCAACCAAAATGACCGGAGCTGGCTCAATACGCATCGTGTTTGCAGAACGATTGTGGTCTGCAAAATCGTAAATTGGGCTATCAATCGCATTACCAGCAATCAAATCACGAAGTTGAGCAGCCATAAAATCATTGTCAAAGGCATCCAGCGAATCAAAGTTGAGCTTTGAACGTTGCTCATAGGTCAACCCTGTATGGGATTTATAGTAGTTATCGTGATAAACAACCGTCGTCTTGGAATCGAAACGTTCGGCGATTGCTTGAGTGAGAGTGGTTTTACCACTGCCAGTCCCACCAGCAATACCGATAACAAATGGTTTTACCACGATAAACCTTCCTATAAAGCCACTCGTTTGATTCTATCGGCAAATCGTTATGTTAAGGAAATCTAAGAAAATCTTTCACGTTGATTTCAAGGGGCGATTTTCGCAACTAGCGGCGATATATCCGGAAGTTGCGAAAATCGCCCCCCCTGAATCGAAATGTTTCCGGCAAAAGACGTGTTTTTGGCACAAGCTGATAGCAGCAATACGAAAGGGACTCTGAAAACCAAAGTTTTCAGAGTCCCTTTAAAGCGTTAATTCACACAGTCAGCAAATCACTTCTCAGTCTTGCCAAGCTTTGCAATATCGAGTGGGATACCAGGTCCCATTGTGGTCGAAATCGTTGCCTTGAGGAGGTAACGACCCTTAGACGAAGCAGGCTTGAGACGCATGATCTCTTGGTATGCGGCGTCGAAGTTCTCAACCAACTGCTCCTGGGTGAAGCTGGTATTCCCAACGATGAATGGGAGGTTTCCGTGCTTGTCAACGCGGAACTCAATACGTCCACCCTTGATATCGGTAACAGCCTTAGCGGTATCCATAGTGACAGTACCGGTCTTAGGGTTAGGCATAAGACCACGTGGACCGAGTACACGACCGAGCTTTCCAACCTTACCCATCATGTCTGGGGTTGCAACAGCTGCATCGAAGTCAGTCCAGCCACCGGCAACCTTCTCAATGAGGTCGTCGTCGCCAACTTCATCCGCACCAGCTTCGAGAGCTGCCTGAGCACGCTCACCGGTTGCGAACACGATAACGCGAGCCGTCTTGCCCGTACCATGTGGAAGGGAAACGGTTCCGCGAACCATCTGATCAGCTTTACGTGGGTCAACACCGAGGCGGAATACAGCTTCAACCGTCGATGCAAACTTCGTTACGGAAGTCTTGGAAGCAAGTTCCAACGCTTCCTGTGCGGTGTAAAGCTCGCCGGCTTGAATAAGTTCGGCAGCCTTACGGTAATTCTTTGAGCGCTTTGCCATTCTGCTTTCTCCTTTTTAGCAGTCGTGGTAATACGAACCAGCTCCGGGTTCTACCACGATGTCCCGAGGACACCTGCACCTTACGGTGCCTAAAAAATCAGATCTCGTCTGTGGTTAGACCCATGGAACGAGCGGTGCCCGCGATGATACGAGCAGCATTGTCAATGTCGTTCGCGTTAAGATCTGGCTGCTTCGTCTTTGCAATTTCGCGAAGCTGGTCAGCGGTAACGTGACCGACCTTGTTGGTATGTGGAACGCCTGAACCCTTCTTGATTCCAGCAGCCTTCTTAAGCAAGTCAGCAGCAGGTGGGGTCTTTGTTACGAAGGTGAATGAACGATCTTCGTAAACAGTGATCTCAACTGGGATGACGTTGCCGCGCATGGACTCGGTAGCGGCGTTGTAGGCATTGCAGAACTCCATGATGTTCACACCGTGCTGACCCAAAGCTGGGCCGATTGGTGGAGCTGGGTTTGCAGCACCTGCCTGAATCTGTAGCTTGATCAGGCCTGCAACCTTCTTCTTCGGTGGCATTTAATGATCCTTTGTTTCTAATGTGTACCGTCACATGGCAAAAGTGACGGGCGTCGAACAATCGCGACGAAAACGAACAATCCTGGGAGGATCAATCCATCTTCTGTACTTGACCGAACGACAGGTCGACCGGGGTTTCCTGGCCGACAAGTGTCATGAGCACGGTAAGTCGCTGATTTACCGCATCAACCTGTGAAATTGTAGCTGGCATTCCAACCCACGGCTCAGTGGTGAGCGTTACAGTTTCGCCAACTTCATATTCAGCAATAAGAACAGGAGCACCCGAAACTACTGGCTTTCCAGCAGCAACGGCCTCTTGAGCAACTTCTTGTTCAACAACCGGGGTGAGCATCTTCACGATCTCATCTTTAGTCAAAGCGACTGGATTTCGTCCGTTTCCGACAAATCCTGTAACACCATTCGTCTCCTGAACGACTCGCCAAGAGTCATCCGTAAGATCCATACGAACCAGTGCATAGCCGGGAATACGAACGCGCGAAACCCGCTTATTCTGACCCTTCTTCACTTCGATGACTTCTTCCATAGGAACTTCAACCTGGAAAATGTAATCTTCCATGTCCATCGAGTGAATACGGATCTCAAGATCCTGCTTTACGCGCTTTTCATATCCAGCGTAGGTGTGCAAAACGTACCAGCGACCCGGGAGCCCACGTAAACGCGCACGCACCATTTCTTCAGTGACGACGCCTTCTTCACTTTCGTCCTCGGAAGTAACAGCTGGAGCCTGGGCACTTTCTTCTGCCGGCGTTTCTACCTCACTTGCTTCTGCAACCTCGGAGGAAACGTCTTCAGAGGTAAGTTCCGTAGCTGAAGTCTCCACTTCAGAATCTGGAGTCGAACCATCGGAAAACAGCGGGCTGTTTTGCGATTCGAATGTTTCTTCAGGCATGATCCCTGCTCTTCCCTACTATGGACAATAACTACCGAGCGTTAGCGTCAGCCGAACACCCAGAATACAAATTGGCTGAACCCTAGATCGAGCACGCCAACAAAAATCATTACAACGATCAAGAATCCCACAACCGTGAGGAACATCGTCCACAATTCGTTTCCAGTTGGGCGCTGAACCTTCTTAAATTCAGCAAGAACCTGCTTAAAGAAAGTGACGATTCGGGCAAAGAAACCCTCTTTAGCGCCTTTGGTCGCACGGTGATCATGCGCTTTAGCAACGTTGTTCACGAGTGGATCCTCTCGGTTAATGTGGAAAACGGCCCGATTGGGCCGCTTTCTGCAGGGCAGGAGGGACTCGAACCCACAACCGCCGGTTTTGGAGACCGGTGCGCTACCAATTGCGCCACTACCCTATCGCTTAGCGAGCA
Source organism: Arcanobacterium ihumii (assembly GCF_900604515.1). Taxonomy (GTDB): domain Bacteria; phylum Actinomycetota; class Actinomycetes; order Actinomycetales; family Actinomycetaceae; genus Arcanobacterium_A; species Arcanobacterium_A ihumii. The sequence continues at coordinate 410,969 of NZ_UWOS01000001.1, forward strand.
GTAATAATTATGCCTGATGTTGAAGCATAATTTCTATTGCTTGGCACAGCTCAACCAACTTTAGTCGGCTTTTCTCAATTAGTCCAAACCGATTGAGCACCAAGATCTGTAATTCTCACCACGTCAACTGTGAGCAATCGCAATGAACTCCTTACGTTTTTCACTCAAAACCGTCAAAAATAGTCAGTTTTTAGCAAATAGGCGCACTAAATTACTCGGTACGCGAAATTCTTTAGCCCAGATTGCAATACAAAGACGCGCCACCAACGTGTTTTGTGACACGATAGACGTGTGAGCGAAAAAATTACAGCCCGCCGGGTCTCCACCCGCCTTGGGGCACTTCAAGAGTCAGCAACCCTCGCCGTCGACGCAAAGGCCAAAGCCTTGAAAGCTGAAGGGAAACCGGTTATCGGTTTCGGCGCCGGTGAGCCCAATTTTCCTACCCCTGATTTCATCGTAGAAGCAGCGGTTGAAGCTGCAAAGGATCCAAAGAACCACAAGTACACCCCCGCAAAGGGTCTGCCTGAGCTCCGGGATGCGATCGCCGCTAAGACTAAGCGTGATTCCGGCGTCGTTGTGGATCCAAACAACATCATCGTTACCAACGGCGGAAAGCAAGCCGTCTACCAGGCTTTCTGCTCTATCGTTGACGAAGGTGATGACGTAATCCTCCCCGCTCCATACTGGACCACCTACCCTGAGGTCATTCGTTTGTGTGGAGGAAACCCGATTGAGATCCTTGCCGGTTCGGACCAAGGCTACAAGGTCACCGTAGCTCAGCTCAACGCCGCGCTAACGCCGGCCACAAAGGCGATGTTGCTTTGCTCTCCGTCGAATCCCACGGGTGCTGTGTACACCTCAGAAGAGCTCAAAGCCATCGGAACCTGGGCCCTTGAGAACGGCGTTTGGGTTATCACTGACGAGATCTACGAGCACCTCATTTACGAAGGCAAGCCATCCTATTTGCTCGATGTGGTTCCAGAGCTCGCAGATCAGACCATCGTGGTTAACGGCGTTGCAAAGACCTATGCCATGACTGGCTGGCGTGTGGGCTGGATGTTCGGTCCAGCAGACGTTATCAAGGCCGCGTCGAATTTCCAGTCGCACATCACCTCGAACGTCTCAAACGTATCCCAACGCGCCGCGTTGGCAGCTATTACCGGTGATCAGAGCGTAGTTGCAGATATGAAGGCAGCTTTCGACCGCCGTCGTAAGAAAATTGTTGAGATGCTTCGCGAAATCGAAGGTTTCGAAGTTCCTGAGCCAACGGGTGCATTCTACGTCTTCCCAAATGTTCAGGCTGTGCTCGGCAAGGAGATCAATGGTCGCGTCGCCAATTCAACCTCTGAACTTGCAACTTTGATCCTCGAAGAGGCTGAAGTCGCCGTTGTTCCAGGTGAAGCTTTCGGCGCTCCTGGTTACATTCGGCTCGGTTATGCTCTTTCCGACGACGATCTGGTTACGGGTATCGAGCGCCTTCAGAAACTGTTCAACGCCTGAGCTTAATTAGCTGGAGCGATCAGTAGCCTTCTTTGTGTAGGCGCTGACCTCGTTCCACCCAACTCTCTGCGATACGGAGGCGGTTTTCCGCCTCCGTATTCCATTGTTTGCGCTGTTTACGAGCTCCAGCCACCAAGGAAATAACTACCCCAGCCGCAGACGCACACAAGGCCACCGGATCAACCCTCGAATTCAAGGCTTCAAACCAATCATCCGTAATACGTTCCACCGCACGGTACGGTTGTGGCGCGAGGCTCGGCAGAACGGACATATGTGCAAGCAAGCAAGCCCAATCGTGTACCCGGTGACCTGGACTTAATGAGTCAAGGTCAAGTAGACCCGTCAGTTCCCCAGAGCCTGGGTCCACATAAATATTTGCTTCGTAGAAATCACCGTGGACAGGAACGACCGGTCCAAGATCGGCGTCATGAAGAAGCTCACGAATATGGGTTGCGACCATGTGGCAGCGGTCTTCATATTCGGGAAGCGCTAAAGCTGCTGCGTGAGCATAGTGTTCACAGCGGTCCACCCATGCTGCACGTTTAGGCATTCCAAGCGCCAAATAAGGAAGTGAATCTAAACATTGTTCAAGCGACTGGAGCACCGAGCGTTGTTGTTTTGCTTGCGCAATTTCAACGCCGGAAAAGAATTTTGATAGCGGAGTCCCTGCAACCGGCGTCATTACAACAAAACCACGTGTTGATTTATAAACCATCGGCGCTGGGATACCGGCTTTCGTTACCAATTCTAAACGCCGTTCTAAATCAGATTGTTCGCTTTCACGAACAACTTTCCCATAGAGCGCACTGCCCCTTTCACGCTCAATTTTTACCACCGCACGGCGAGTTGGACGATAACCCAAAAGCTCTATATCAACTTGCTCTTCTAAAAAATCAGATAGGAGTGCCGGGCTACACGCTAACTTAAGAGCCGAGAGTTCGGGATCATTTGGGTGTTCCCAAATAGCAACTCGCGTTTCACCGAACCTCAGAATTTTCCCTTGCGCGTCGAAAATCTGATCGTCCTTAATGCGAGCCGTCGAGGCTACAACGTACATATCGGTGCGTCGTCGATCCTCATTGGCATCGACGATAATCGTGTATCCAACAGATACACCTGCACCCGGACGATGATGTACTTGATGGACTGCCCACGAACGCAAAATTCCACGGTCTGCAACTGCTAAGCGCAGCATTTCTCCCGCGCGAGTACCGGTGAGGAGCGCAAGGTCGCGTCTCTCCCTCAGTGCTCTTTCAGAATTTTGCATACTCTTTTTATATGAAACCTTCACCCTAAATACAAACTCACCACACCCTCTGTGACATTGGGTGCAGGAAATCGCATCTCTTGGAAAGTTTCAAGATCCGCTGGCAAACTAGGTACATGCGAGATCTCCAAGCTCTTCCTAAAGCTCACCTTCATCTTCACTTCACCGGCTCGATGCGGGTGTCTACTTTGAAAGATATGGCCCAGGAACAGGGAATCCGCCTTCCTGAAAATCTCACTGACAATACCGCGTTGCAAGTACCCGCTGATCAACGTGGCTGGTTTCGTTTCCAACGTGCTTACGACGCTGCCCGAAAAGTTGTTCGCTCTGAAGAAGCTATGCGCCGCATCGTACATGAAGCCGCTGAAGACGAAGCTCGCGAAGGTTCGCGTCGCCTCGAAATTCAGATTGATCCGACGTCGTATGCACCTTTCGTTGGCGGAATAACCCCCGCTCTCGAAATAGTTTTGGACGAAGCCACCCACGCCTCGCGAGATACAGGCGTACAGGTGGCAATCGTCGTCGCCGCCTCGCGATTAAAGCATCCTTTAGACGCACGGATCTTGGCTCGTCTTGCAGCGCAGCATGCCGGCGAAGGAGCAGGGAAGGTTGTTGGATTTGGCCTTTCTAACGATGAAAGACGCGGTAACACTCCTGAGTGGGCAGGCGCTTTTGAGATTGCACGAAAGGCCGGTCTAGCTGCAGTTCCTCATGGCGGTGAATTACTTGGTCCGTCGCATATTCGGGACATCGTCACGGCGCTCAAACCGCACCGCCTCGGGCATGGTGTGCGATCTGCGGAAGACCCTCGATTACTCGAGTATATTGTAGACCACGGTATTGCACTGGAAGTTTGCCCTGCTTCGAACGTTCAACTAGGCGTTTACAACTCGCTGGGAGATATTCCCCTTCGCACCCTCATTCAAGCAGGTGCGAAGATCGCTCTTGGCGCCGACGATCCTCTCTTGTTCCTCTCGAGACTCACTGACCAGTACGAGAACGCTCGAAAACTCGGTCTTACCGATCAAGAAATTGCACAGTTAGCGCACTCGTCCATCGATGCTTCGCTCGCTTCGCCAACCGACAAGTTTCGCTGGCACGCGGAGGTTAACGCATGGATCGCCCAACCAGATCCCGACGAGGAAATTAGATAGTTACGCCTACAAGCACTGGTTCAGGTACAAGCGTGACACCAAATTGGTCAAGAACGCCATCACGAATCGTTTGCGCTAGGCGAACGATTTCCTCCGATGTTGCTCCTCCCCTATTTGTTAACGCAAGTGAATGTTTGGTGGATACAGCCGCATTTCCCGGCAGGCCAAAGCCTGGTTTGAAACCTGCACGGTCAATGAGCCAAGCAGCAGAGGTCTTGATTTGCCCTGCTATTTGAGGTGCGGCAGCTCCTATTTGATCCACTGACGTAGACTGAGAGACTCCGTATCGCGGAGCATCTTCCGGCAAACTTTCAGCCTGCTCTTCGCTGAGAATTGGATTTGTAAAGAATGAACCGAGTGAGTAGGTGTCTCTATCTTGCAGGTCGAGGACCATACCTTTTCCACCTCGAAGCTTAAGAACCGCACCCCGAACATCCCTCGAGGGGACTCGTTCGCCTGGATTTATATCAAGCGTATTAGCAAGTTGAGCATAGCGAACCGGTTCAGAGAGAGTTGCTCTACGTAGGTGGAAAAGCACGTCAAGCACAATCCAGCGTGGAGATGGACCCCACGGTCCTTCAACCATCGAAGCCTTAAGAATCGAAGAACGGTATCCGAAATTAAGATCAGAGGCAAAGAAAGTGCGCACTGTTTTCGTTTTACGGTCGAACGTACGAACGGAAGCAATTGACGCTGCTACTTCTTGACCGTAGGCACCGATATTCTGCACTGGGGCGGCCCCTACGGTACCTGGAATACCCGAGAGCGCTTCTAGGCCCATCCAGCCATGTTCAATGGCGTATACGACGACTTCATCCCATGAGGTTCCTGCCGAAACGCGCATCTGAGCACCGCCGCAAGAATCTTCGGCAATGGTTTCGATGTTGGATCGTGCATCATGAATAACCGTTCCTAGGAAATCAGCGTCCGAAGCAAGGATGTTCGATCCGCCACCGAGCACCAAAAGTTTTTGTGATTCTTCGTCAAAGGTTTCAATAGCAGAGATGAAATCCTCTTCCGAAGAAACATTTTCAAATTGCTGAACTTTGCCCCCGACTCCGATAGTGGTCATTTGAGAAAGCCGAGTGGCATTGGGAGACAGCCGAGTAGACAGGACTGGTGCTTGGGTGCTGGTTGGCTCTGATGGCTCTGGAATCGAACAAGTCATACTTCAACCTTAATGATCGGCTAGCAAAAAAGAAAACCTCCGACGATGCGGAGGTTTTAATGCTCTGTTTTGAGCGATGCTCACCTTAAGAGCTGAGAACCGATCAACGGGTCTCGCGATGCGCCTGGTTCTTATTGCAACGAGGGCAGTACTTGTTCAGTTCGAGACGATCCGGCGTGTTACGACGGTTCTTCTTGGTGATGTAGTTTCGCTCCTTGCAAACCTCGCAGGCGAGGGTGATCTTAGGGCGAACGTCTTGAGACTTGCTAGCCACGGTTGTTTCCTCACGTTCGGTTTGATTGGAGAAGCGGGTGCTTCTATTGCCTATAGTAGCGGGGGCGGGGTTTGAACCCGCGACCTCACGATTATGAGTCGTGCGCTCTGACCAACTGAGCTACCCCGCCTCACTTCATTATTTAATAACTTAAACAATGAATCGAGCCCCGAAAGGGAATCGAACCCTTGACCTTCTCCTTACCATGGAGACGCTCTGCCGACTGAGCTATCGGGGCAACGCTGGATAGCTTACCAAATCTCTCAGGTAATCTACCAACTTAATAACCAGATAAACACGGTGAACAAGATCACCAAATCTATCCGATCTGATCGATAAACGATCTCGGTGGCGGGTGAGGGATTCGAACCCCCGAACCCGAAGGAGATGATTTACAGTCACCTGCATTTGGCCACTCTGCAAACCCGCCATCGTGTTTAGTTTTTTAAACCTCGCACGTCAAAGAAGATTAGCAGTTAGGGTGGGTATCCTGTCAAACCAATTAGCATTATTGGGCATGAAGTGCTGGTCACATTTCTGACTATGAGTGTATATACGATTCGATTCAATACCCTATAAGCTGTATACATACCGAAAAGGAAGGGAGCCATTCAATGGCAGATTCATCATTCGATATTGTTTCCAAACTCGACCGCCAAGAAGTTGATAACGCAGTCAACCAGGCAGCAAAAGAGATTAGCCAACGTTATGATTTCAAGAACGTCGGGGCCTCAGTTGAACTCTCTGGCGAGAGTATCACTATGATCGCTAACTCCCCTGAGCGAGTTCTTGCCGTGTGGGACGTCCTACAATCGAAACTGATTCGCCGTGGACTTTCACTGAAGCAGGTCGATGTTGGCGACGCCGAACCTAAGGCCTCTGGTAAGGAGTACCGTCTTGTTGGGTCGCTTAAAGAAGGGATCGACCAAGAGAACGCCAAGAAGATCACCAAGATCATCCGCGATGAGGGACCAAAGGGCGTTAAATCACAAATCCAGGGCGACGAAGTACGAGTTTCTTCAAAGTCTCGAGATGCCCTGCAAGACGTCATTTCTTTGCTCAAGAGCTCAAAACTCGATGTTGCTCTTCAGTTCGTCAACTACCGTTAATTCATCAATTCACTAGCTAGTTGACAGCTACTGATACGGGTGGGGTGTGATGATATTAGTTATCATCACACCCCACCCATATCAGCTTCCGTTACCGATAATCAACAGGCTTGACGGAAATGAATTTACCTAATCAATAAAGCTTCCCATCGTGTTCTTCACCACGCGAAACAGCAGTCATCGTCTCACGCTCAACAACCTTGATACGCTCACGCCCAGCTGGTTCACCAAGCGACTTTTCATAGGCTTCTAGGAGTTCCCACCCCTGCCAAGTTGTGTAGCGGACATTTCGACTTTCAAGAACTGCTTGAGTTGCCTCCCAGCCAAGATCTTCAGTCGTAGCATGGAGAAGACCAGCTTCATAATCCGCTACCAAATTCCCTATGGTTTCTTGAGCATCAGACTTAGTTGAGCCGATAAGGCCAACCGGGCCACGTTTAATCCAACCGGTGGCGTACATGCCGTTCACTACGCCAGTTTCATCAATGACGCGGCCTCCTACATTTGGAACAACTCCACGAATGTCGTCGAACGGTGCTCCTGGGATCGGGGAGGAAAAATAGCCTACCGCACGATAGACAGCTTGAACCGGGTAATCAATAAACTCACCCGTCCGAGCGGTAGTGCCATCCCCTTTAAGGGCGTTACGAGCCATGCGAATACCTTCGACGTGTTCTGCACCAAGCACTTCCGCAGGTTCTTGCAACATATGCAGGTGGATACGACGCGAAGCAGTCTTCTCCTCTTCTTGATCAAAGAGGTAGTCAGTCAAGATATTTACTACCTGGCGCGTCATCTTCGATTCTGCAACAGCACTCTCCGAAGCCTCGTCATAATCGTAGTCTTCTTCATAAACAATAATGTCTACATCCGGCACTTCACCCAGCTCACGCAATTCCATAGGAGAGAACTTCACCTGCGCAGGGCCTCGGCGGCCAAATACGTGAACATCTGTAACTGGTGACTGACGCAAGCCTTCTTCAACATTTTGTGGAATTTCAGTGCTCATCAAGTCATCTGGATGCTTCGCCAAAATACGCGCAACATCTAAGGCAACGTTTCCAACTCCAATAACCGCAACCTCTTTAGCGTTCAATGGCCACGTACGCGGGTAATCAGGATGTCCGTCATACCAAGAAACAAAATCTGCAGCACCATAAACTTCAGGCAAATCTGAACCAGGGATATTAAAAGGTCGATCGCGATCAGCGCCGGTAGCGATAATAATTGCGTCGTAGTGCTCATGGAGTTCATCGAATGTTACGTCTTTACCGATTTCTACATTACCGACGAGTCGAATATCACCACGCTGCAAAACGTTGTACAACGCCTTAATAATCTGCTTAATACGCGGGTGATCAGGAGCAACTCCATAGCGAACTAACCCATATGGTGCCGGGAGTCTTTCATATAGATCAATCTGAACATCGACGTCGGACTTCGACAAAATATCGGAAGCATAGATTCCTGCTGGACCAGCTCCGATAACGGCTACTTGTAGCGGACGATTACTCACAAAAACCTCTTCCTAGAATTATGGTCTGTGTAAATCGTACTAGCTCCGCGAATTTCGCCATAGATTAGTTAAGAGTGGGTGACCAATTCGTCAAAATTGGTCACCCACTCTTCGTCATATGCGGTTGACGATTTACGTCAAATAAGTGCTACAACGGTTTGTTGACGCTAGATTCTTATTGCATTTTAAGAAGCTACGGACTCTCCAAAGTCGGAGGTCTTTGCATCGAGACGAATAATTCCATAGGTCCATCCGTGACGACGATATGCCGCACATGGTTGGAGTGTTTCAGAATCAATAAAGAGATAGAACGGATGCCCGACCAACTCCATCTCATAGAGCGCTTGGTCCACCGTCATTGGTTCAGCTTCGTATAGCTTCTGACGAAGAGTTACCGGCGAATCCCCTAGTTGTGTTTCTACCGCCTTACCCGGTTCGGTTGGAATCGTCTTTTCCTCAGTCTCAACTTGTCCTTCTTGCTTGAGACTATGTAACAAAGCTTCAATATCTAGATGCTCGGGTTCATGCTCCCACTTGCCTCCCTTGTGGTGGCTCTTTTGGCGCTCATGTGCGCGTCGTAACTGCTCAACGAGTTTCTGTGTAGCAAGATCAAGTGCTCCATAGCGATCTGAAGCAGCAGCTTCAGCTCTAACTACTGGACCTTTATCTCGAACCGTAATTTCGATCTTCTCAGAAATTTCGGCCTGAGCCGGGTTAGATTCGTGGGTAACTTCTACATCAACGCGCTGCGCACGCGGTGCGAATAGCTCAATCTTTGCCAGCTTTTCTTGAACATGAGCACGGAACTTGTCTGAAACCTCAGTGTTTCGACCTTTAACTACAAATTCCACGACGACCTCCTGATTGGCCTATCTAGGTGCGGGAAACTCCCGCGGAATAAGGGAAAACTCACCACATAGGTGAGCGATGAATCGAGCATCACCCCCTAAACCCTCTAGACCTCAGAGTGCAAACCACATCGGATCTGCACCAGCCTCAAGCTGGAATATATCCTGCCTGTTCACGACTTCGGTGTATTAACTTTGAGTACCTCAACTATACCTGATTTTTTGCTGACATGTGACTTATGCCACCAGCGAAATTCGTGGATCTTTTGCCATTGCTAGCGCAAATCCCCCTATCACCCTTCCACCTGACTTCCGCACTGCGCGAAAAGCAGCATCGAAAGTGGCACCCGTGGTCACGACGTCGTCGACCAAAATTACGTCGACTCCACGCAAATCAGCGACGCAATAGATCGAATTTCTCTTCGCCTTTCGTTTCTCTAATCCTTCGCTCCCCGGGACTACTCGCACAAACGGCAGTCTCCGCCCTTGTTTCCCGTTCCATGACTTTCCAAAACTTCGAAATAACTCGGCGACGGAAGTTACGCCTTCTGGCTGAAGGATATTTTTCTTTCTAAGAAGATTTCTCACCTCGATCTGGGTTTCTTCTCCAAGTACTTCGCTTAACTCCCCCACAATGAATCTCCCTTCATGTAAACGCTTCCATCGTGATGCGATTGGCACGATAATTATGGGAACAGCAGAATTAAGCGCTGGAAACGCCTCACATATCCTTACTTCCTCGAACAGCATCTTAAGTTGGATTCGCCATACGGACCTCATTACCCGCGACAGCCCTGCTGACTGTGTGTTTTTCCAGGTAACAATCGTCTCAGCAACTACACCACTGTATTCACAAGGAGAATAAATCGGAAACAGAGAATAATCACCACGCCCTGAACCTTCGATATGTTGTAGCACCTGCGTGTGGTGGTCTGCTCGGCACCAAAAAGGAACAAAAGATTCTATACAGTGTTCGCACAGATCAGAATCCCATTGCCCACATGAGACGCAGGCGCGCGGGTAGAGTAAGTCAAGTACCTCCCCGAGAACTTTTCTATGCATTCCTAACAATGATTCGAGCATTTCCACTGTTGAAAGTATGCAGAGTTCGAAAGAAAACTTCTCCCGTCCCAAAAAATCCGTGGTAAAGGTAACCGCTTTCTTTTATCGTGGACAAGCACAGTCTGCCAAAACTGTTATAGAAACCCACCAAGGAAAATTGAGGCACGAAAAATGCAGAATCACCCGGGAAGAGCTGGTGACTTATAACCTTGTGCGAATACTCGCCATACACCGCTGAGGTACTCGTAGAGGGTGCCTTTTTGATCCAAAAGAACGATCGAATCACGGCCACGTCCACCGGTAAGTTCCGTCGCTCCATCGATCGCAGTGACGTGAGTTGATGGGCCACCAACTTCAGCAATGTAGAGTCCGTGGGTAGACTGATCCACTCCCTTTGCAATCAGTGCAAACTTAGATTCACTAATCCACGCAACGTCAACGATATCTTTAAGCCTCTGAACTATTGGGATGGAATCTCCCAAGCTAATTGGGGTACCTGAGCCATCACGCACAATAGATACAGCACAAGCTAACGTGGCACCCTCACGGTCATAGACGACGATCATGCGCGATCCCTCACGCGAAACCCTAACTGATCGAATATGCGAATTTGCCACTTCAGGTAAATGCATCTTGGTATTGGCACCAGTCGTGGTGTTGTAGACGCCGAAGTCGCCCGCAGAATCACTTTCTCCAGTCCACACCCATGAATATGAATCATAGCTCGGTGGGATTAGCTTCTTACCAGATGTAATCTGCGTAAATCTATTGTTCACAAAATCGAGACTCTGCAGCTGCGTACCACTATTAGATAACGCGACAGCCTGTTGAACTTGATCGGAGTAGCTAACTGCTAAATCGCTAAGACCCATTGATTTCAAGGCGTCGGATTGACTTAGCAGTTTGGGTTTACCATCCACAATCTGCGCAGGCACTCCATCTACCAAAGCCGCGAGTGGTGCCGTTGCATACGGGTAAGCCGGAAGTTCTAGACGCGAACCCGCCGCAAGCTTTGCTCCGCCCGACGTAAGTTCAACTTGCTGCACCAGACCGGTTGAGGTCAAGGTTCGGAAGAATTGCGTCTCGATAAGTGCGCGCTGCCCTTCCGAAAGAGATGCCACCGACGACGAAAGGTCGATTTTTGCTACCGAATCCTCCACCGAAACGGCCACGTTTTCTACCGCAAGATCGAGTGGGATCGCACTATGGACAGCTGGGTTAAGCCACGGAGATGGACCCTTAACAAGTCCCTTGGCCAACTGAGCAATCACCTCTTGACGTGGATACCAACGAATATCGGCAACCAATGAAGTGTTACTTAAATTGAGAAAGTAAAGAGGGGCCTTGACGTACAACGAAACAAAAAGGGATTGAGGCATCGAGATACCGTCGTCGAGAACAGCAATTCGCCATTGACCTTCGCTATTGAGCATTAAAGTGAACTCGTTGGAAATAATCGAATCCACTGGTGACGCAGCATAGCGGCCTTCGGCGTCGAGCGACCCTAGTGCTTTAACAGAAACACGGACAGCTTCCGTTGGTGTTCGCGAGAACTTTCGGGATTCACTATCTGGGAAAACACGCACAGAAGCAGTCGGGTTCCAACGCGCAGCTGCCTCAGGAGTCAGATATTGACGCGCCACCACAAAGTCATCTGAATTACCCACTGACGACGCTCGCATAAAGCCTTCTACCAGCTCTTCCGGTGAAGAATCGGCAGACGGACCCTTCGGGTTGAGCACGATGCCTCCGTCGGGACGTACGTCGTCTTCTACTACATGTACAGCTCCTGTTGTAGGCAAACTTCCTGAGCACGCAGCAAGCAAGAATAAAGCCGAACACAAAACCGTGCGGAATTTACGATTCATCTTCGCTGTTGTCCTCCTCAAACTCAGTCAGCTCATTTTCTACAGCTAATACTTCAGGCGCGGGAAGCGAATCATCAACTCCGAGGTCAAGGTTTATTTCAGGAGGAAGCTGCAGTGGTTGCGGAGCATGTAATTCAATTGGTTTCACAAAGGTTTCACCAGGCGCTTTAGGAAGCGTCATCAAGAACATCGAGCCGACGCCGAGCGCCCCCACAGCTTCGAGCAGGCCACCGTGCAAAAGTGCGTCCTCGCGCGCAATCGTCAAGCCAAGACCAGTACCACCTGTTTTACGAACACGAGAAGAGTCGGCACGCCAGAAACGATCAAATACGTGTTCTGCTTGTTCGTCGGTCAGTCCAACCCCATGGTCAACGACCGACACAGCAACCGCGGACTCCCCTCCTTGGACATGCACGAAAACAGGAGCACCTTCTGCGTGCTCGAGAGCATTAACGACGAGGTTTCGGACGATACGTTCCACTCGACGTCCCTCGATTTCCGCCGTCGTATCTCCATCAGCCGTGAAGATAACTTCCACACCGTTATCGTGAGCGAGCGGTTGAGCAATATCAATGACGTGATTGACGACGTCGCGAAGATCCGTTGGTTCAGTAGCCAACGTCATGGCACCAGCATCGTACCGTGAGATTTCCAAAAGATCGGTGAGCATGGAATCGAGATTGATGAGCTGAGCGTGCTGCAACTCAGCGCTTCGTTTCAAAGAAGTCGATAGTTCTTCGCGCTTATCGTAAATGAGCTGACCAGCCATACGGATCGTCGTCACCGGTGAACGTAGTTCGTGAGAGACGGCGGAAACAAAGTTTGTTTGAAGCTCAGACATTCGCTCGAGGCGTTTGAACTGGGTTTCGAGCGATGAAGCCATCTGATTGAAGGAAAGGGCGAGACCGGCAAATTCGTCAGTACCCTTTACTTTCATTCGAGTATCAAATTCACCTTCCGCCAACTGTTGAGCATTCTTGGAGACTTCTTGAATCGGGCGTAGAAGCATACGCAAAACAAGCACCGTAAAGAACAAGATCAAAGTAAGCATCGCGATCGCAGCGATCGCCAGCACTTTGTTCGTGGTAGAAAGCAGTTCCTGCTGGCTCTCCAAGGAATAAACCGCATAGAATTCGTAGCTACCGGAGTTAGGGATTTGGATCGAGGTTCCGATCACGATTCCAGGTAAGTCCAAAGCATTATCGCGCGGGATCTTAACCGATTGCCAAGCTATACGGTGACTTGTACTAACCTCGCTTCGAATCTCCCTCGAAACGAGGAGACGAACCTTCGTTGCGGAAGCCGTTGCAGGCTCAATGATCTGTGCTGGAGTCGGAGTTTGATCAACCGTACGCAGAAGCACCGCACCGATCAGTCCACGCGACGGATCATACATTGAGGAAACCAGCTGGTTTGCGACTTGTTGAGCCTGACCCGTCGTTGGTGAAGCCGCCGCCGAGAAGCGCTCTTGGGCGATAGCTGCTTCGCTTTTGAACTGCTTTATACTTGACTCTGCAGCTTGATTAAAAACTGCTGAGCGAATCTGAGTTGTAATAACTACTGAAGTAACACCAACACCAACGATTCCACCCACGAGGATAAATACGATCAGTCGCGCTCTGAGCGAGGAAGCCCACATCGCTTGAATCTGATCGATCGTATGCGAAAGCCGCTCAAAAACACGCTGTTTTCGATCGATGTTTTGAGTTTTTTCGCTACCCTCGATAATTTCTTGGGTCACTCGCGGCCAGCTCCAGCCCGGTATCCCACCCCACGAACCGTTAAAACGACTTCAGGGTTTTCAGGATCTTTCTCAACCTTTGCGCGAAGACGTTGAATATGAACGTTCACCAAGCGAGTATCTGCTGAGTGGCGGTATCCCCAAACAATTTCCAACAGCTCATCACGCGAGAAAACTTGGAAAGGCTTACGCGCAAGAACCGTTAGAAGCTCGAATTCCAGCGGTGTCAGGTGTAATACTTCTTCTCCGCGCTTCACTTCGTGCGCGGTGAGGTCAATAGAGAGATCCGCTACGTGAATCACTTCAGATTCAGGTTCTTGACGGCGCAAGCGAGCTTTCACCCGAGCAAGGAGAATCGAGTTGTCGAATGGTTTCGTAACATAATCATCCGCACCGGCCTCAAGCCCTGCAATCACATCAACAGAGTCCGTTTTGGCACTCATCATAATGATCGGCACATCGGATTCCTCGCGAAGCTGACGACATACTGACACTCCGTCTAATCCTGGGAGCATAACATCGAGCAAGACCAGCTCTGGCCGTTCCGCCCTAAAAAGTGGCAAGACATTTAGTCCGTTGGCACACACGGTTACGTCATATCCTTCAGATTCAAGAAGGATAGCAACCATTTCGGAGATGCCTGGGTCATCGTCAACAACAAGGATACGCGCGTTCATACCTCTATATTCTCATGTTTTGCGAATTAAAATCATGCACTCATCGCTTATCTTTCTATCGCTTGGACCACAATTTCGCCATTTTTCTCCTCTAAACAGTGGAACACCTGAGCTCACAGTAGGTTAAAATAAACGTGACAAGCCAAAACTTGAAGGAGATTACAGTGGAAGACCACACTCACGACGAGCACTCTTCAGAACCACCAAAGCAGCCATGGGCGCCGCAGTCCTCGTCCGATTCTCAATCCTCCCAACCGCAATCCCCTTTTAGCAACAGCGGTCCGACCAACGCTGGTTTTGGTCAAAGCGATCAAATTCCCCAAAGGAACCAGTACAACCAGTATGGTCAGGGGCAATATGCCACCAACGCTCAGGGCTCTTCTAATAACCAATATGTTCCAAACAATCAGTATGGTTCTCCGCAAGCGGATACTTACAGGCAACCGGAAGACTACAGTCAACCGGCAGCATACGGCTACGAACAAAAGGGGCAATACGGAGTTGCAGATCCTCGCGCTACCCAATTCTCCTCCGGCTGGCGTACGGTAATTCCACTCCATCCCCTCGGCGTTGGCGAAACACTCGATGCGGTTCTACGTTTGATCAAATTTAACCCAGTGGCTTTCATTGCTTTCCCCGTAATCGTTGGTCTGATCTTCTCCGTGGTTTCTAGCGGATTCATTGCAATCTTCGGCGAATCAACTTTCCTTTCCTCCTTACAAGACCCAACGTCTTTTTCCGCAGAAGCATCCATCGAACTTGTTGGCTCCTACGCTTTCATGACTACACTCATCTTGGCGTTCTTTTCACTGTTACAGACATCGATCATTACCATCGCTGGAGCTCGCGTAACTCTCGCCTCGGTCCGAGGTAAGAAACTTCCGCTTTCCGAAACCTTCAAACTGGTTGCTTATAAATTCTGGAACAATTTCTTTAAACTCATCGCAACCACCATCCTTCTTGGACTGGTCTACTTTGCGGCATTCTTTGTTGTCGGTTTGATTGTGGTAAGCATTATTGCAGCTACAGCACCAAGTGGACCCGACGACGTTTCCGGCGGCACTATTGCGTTAATTTTCCTTTTGTTCTTCCTACTCATGCTGCTATTCTTGGCATTCTCGATTCGCGTCATGCTTGCTCCAACAGCTGTCGTTATCGAAGGCGCAGGTCCAATCGAGGCAATTAAGCGTTCATGGAATCTGACCCGTGGATCGTTCTTCCATATTCTTGGTCTGATCGTCCTGACGATTTTCTTCGGGATAGCCGTAGGAATCATCTTCATGATTATCTTCGCAATCGTTGGAGGTATTACCGCTTCCACGGGATCTTCCGGAGCCCAAATCGCCACCTTGATTTCCTTCAGCCTTTCCATGCTGATCGGATCTGCCCTCATCGTCCCATTTACCACCGCATTAACTAATATGGTTTACATAAACATGAGATTCCGTCGCGAGAACTTCCACCAGCAGCTACTTATGGAGGCAACCGGCCGATGATTTTGGATGTGCCATCCATACCTGACGCCGATACGGCACGGCAGTTAGCCGAAGAGGAATTGGCAAAAGCGAAATACCGCAATGCTGAATCTCTCGTCCAGCGTTTCATCTCATGGTTGGGTGACCTTTTCAAACGCACATTTTCGGATGGAACTTCGCAGCTCAAAGTCGCGGATATCATCCTCTTGGTTTTGATCTTCGCACTGTTAGTAGTCCTCGGATACCTAATCGTTCGTTATATACGTCGGGCTCGCGTTAAAGCCAAGAACGTTTCGATAGCCGAAGCCGCTAAACATTCGTTGTTCAACGATTCACGTACCTCGGCTCAGCTTTTCGCCGATGCCGACGCCGCACTGCAACGACGCGACGTCAACCTCGCCGTCGTCGAACGCTTCCGGGGCGTTATCAGGCACTTGGACGAAAAGAAGTATCTAGCTATTAGACCTGGCATGACCGCCACGGAAGCTGCGCGGGATGCTAGCTCCGCGATCTCCCACCACGAGTTACTTTTTGAAAATGCTCAGTGGTTCAACAAGGTTTACTATGCTGACTACGTTGCAACAAATGAAGCTGTGGCACTTTCCTATCGCGTTATGGAAATAGTTAAGGCAATGCCTATGCACAAAACGCGCAACGAAGTATCGGAGCTGATCAACAAATGAGTGATCAGCGTATCCTTAACACCCGTAGTGTCACTTTCCTTCCCCACAAGGAGAAGAAATCGCGCGCCATACTAGTACTAGTTTTGGTACTAGCTCTGTTGGCGGCCCTGGTGGCGAATCTGTTCTTTACGCCCTTGCAAGATAATAATCCGCTATCGCCAAATTCCACCTCCGACAAAGGCTCTGCGGCGCTTGCAACATTGCTCAAGGATCAAGGGGTGAAAGTCCAGCATGTCACTTCTTCGAAAGAACTCAAGGATGTAGATGACGAGTCCACCATTTTGGTCACTAATCCATCCATGGTGAGTGACGACGACATCGCCTCCTTGGTAGATGCCGATGCCCGGATTCTTATTCTTGGCACAGAAGAATTTATGGACGCTGATCGCTGGGGATTTTCTGGCTCGGTAAGTGCACGACCATCGCGTAGCGTGATCGCAGATTGTGATCTTCCAGCCGCCAAGGTAGCTGAAGAAATCGGGCCCACCAGCACTACTATTTCAAGCTCGGAGCAAAACTCCTGTTTCGTCTTGGGTACTCAATCAGTGTGGGCAACAGCATCGAGCAACCCGAATATTTCTTTTTTCGGTGCTCCCCAGACTCTGAGTAACAAGTACCTCGATAAGCGTGGAAACGCTGCATTTGCACTCCATATACTGGGAGCAAAGCCAAAACTCTTCTGGCTTCAAGATTTCACCAGCACAGAAATCATCGAAAACAAAGAACTTGCTGTGACTATGCCACCGTGGCTTTACACCGGAAGTATCGCTGTTCTTGTGAGCGGATTGTGGCTAGCAGTGTTCAGAATGCGACGTTTTGGCAGCCTTGTTCCAGAGTCGATGCCAGTCATCGTGCCCGCTGGCGAGACTCAACTCGGTCGAGCTCGGCTCTATACCCGTGGCAAGGACTACCCGCATGCCGCATCAGTTCTGCGAGCAGACGCAATTCAGCGTTTTGCATCGCGCCTCGGCTTACATCGTTATTCCACGCGTCAAGACGTCGTTTTGGCGTTCGTCGCAGCCACTAACCAAGAAGCCACCAGTATTTCCAACATCCTATATGACAGACAAATCCGTTCCGAACGAGACTTGCACCGACTTGGTGAAGACCTCAATGAACTAATTAAGGAAATTTCACATGACAAACGCAACTCCTGAGCAGTCATCAAGGCCAGTATCCACTCCAAATCAAGCTCTTGTTCAAAAATTCATTAATCTTCGAGCCGAGATTGGCAAAGCAGTTGTAGGGCAAGACGACGCTGTTTCAGCGATCCTCATCGCCTTATTATCCGAAGGTCATGTTTTGCTTGAGGGTGTTCCTGGAACTGCGAAAACACTCTTGGTTAAAGCTCTTTCTGCAGGTCTAGCGCTTGATCACAAACGTATCCAGTTCACTCCTGACCTTATGCCAGGTGATCTAACCGGCTCATTGATTTACTCCAGCGCAAGTGGAGAATTTGTATTCAGGCCTGGACCGGTATTCACGAATATCTTACTCGCTGACGAAATCAACCGTACGCCGCCTAAAACCCAGGCTGCATTGCTTGAGGCTATGGCCGAGCACCAAGTCACCGTTGATGGTGAGCCGCGTACGCTTCCGACGCCGTTCACCGTCGTCGCCACGCAAAACCCGGTGGAATACGAGGGCACCTACTCTCTACCAGAAGCACAGTTGGATCGATTCCTGCTTAAGGTTGAGCTTCCACTTCCACCTCGTGAAGTAGAGGTGGAAATGCTCAACCGCCACGCCCACAATTTTGACCCTGCCCGCATCGAATCTGCTGGAATTAAAGCTGTTGCTGGTGAGGAAGACGTGATCGCTGCACGTAGCGAAATCCGCCACGTTGAAACTCATCCAGCGATTATCGATTACATCGTTGATTTAGTACGAGCTACTCGCGAATCGCCTGCAATTAACCTTGGAGTTTCACCGCGAGGAGCAACCGCACTTCTTCATGTTTCACGAGCTTGGGCTTGGCTTAACGGGCGAATGTTCGTCACTCCTGACGACGTCAAGGCTCTTGCAATTTCTGCACTAGCTCACCGCATTTCTCTCCATGCCGATGCCGAATTGGACGGTCTGACCGCCCACCAGGTAATTTCATCAATCCTTAACTCGGTTCCGGTTCCGCGCTGATGTTTATTCGTCAAAACGCCGTCATTCTTTCGCTTGCTGGTATCGTCGTAGCACTGTTGTCGAACAGCCTTTTTGTGTTGTTCCTATTTCATGGAAGCTTGGTAGCGCTATGCCTTCTTGACATAGCATTTGCACCTACTCCACGATCTCTCATGGTTGAACGGCAAGCCGACCAATCTGTCCGAAACAGTGAAACCAGTACCGAGACGCTTATCCTTACAAATGCCTCCCATAGTCATTTACGCGGTGAGCTCAGGAACGCTTGGCCAGCTTCAGCGGGTCTAGACCCCCAAGTTCATAGTTTTGACCTGAGTCCACTGGCTCAAACCACCGCGAGCGCCACGTTCACCCCATATCGGCGAGGCACACTCAAATCCGAGCACGTGACGATTCGTACCTTCGGACCAATGACTCTAGCTGGGCGACAAAAGGAATTCACAAGCCCTTGGGATCTTCGTGTTCTTCCACCTTTTCATTCCCGCAAGCATCTTCCATCTCGCCTCGTTCGCCTGCGAGAACTGGAAGGACGCGCGTTGCTTCTAGTCCGTGGTCAGGGAACCGAATTCGATTCCTTACGTGAATATGTTGCGGGCGACGACGTTCGCGCTATTGACTGGCGATCTACCGCACGTCTAGGCCACACCGTGGTGAGAACATGGCGACCAGAACGCGACCGCAAAATTGTTATTGTGCTTGATAGTGGTCGAGCTGGTGCCATGCGTATTGGGGAATTCCCAGCATTTGATTCATTCATCGAAAGTTCATTGCTACTCGCAGCTCTCGCCACAAAGGCTGGCGATCAAGTAAGTCTCTTTGCCTTGGATAGTGAAGTACACGGCAGAGTGAAATCTAAGGGATCAGCAAATATTATTAATCACCTTGCTGAATCTCTCGCTGATGTTGAACCAACGCTGAGTGCAACTGATTGGCTCGTTGGGCAACAAACCATTGATTCCCTCACTCAGCAGTCAGCGTTGGTGGTTATTCTTACCTGTGCTGGTCTTGGTACCGTCTCCGATGGCTTGGTCGACGTATTGCCACAGCTTTCACGCAGGCACCGAGTACTAGTTGGAACACTGACGAGCGACGATGCCCAGCGCAGCGATCAAAATACGATTTTCACCGAAGCTAGTATTGCTCGTTCGCGGCTTGAAACAGCGGCAATTCTTCAAGAAATCAAGAGACTTGGAGCCGTAGTGGTGACGGGATCGGAATCCACCCTTGCACCGCGCATTGCAGATCGCTATATCGACTTAAAAGCTCGTGGTCAGCTCTAATTGTTTTGAGCGTGGCCTTTCACGTGCAATGCCTACTATCCCTGCTCCGAGTCAGTTGTAGGTTACAGTCCAACCGATTTCTTGCGCCGATTGATCTGCACTAAATCCCCGCTTGACTGCACGGCGTCCATAGGCAATTACCCATGCCCAGAACATAAGCAAAACTACAGTGCCAATGGCTATCTTTAAGGGCCACGGAAGTAATGCCGAAGGTGTTACAAAGCCTTCAACCAATCCTGAAATAAAGAGCACGATAATTAATCCGAAACCAACCATCATAGTTTGCCGTCCTTCTGTGGCCAGCGAATCCCTGCGAGGTTGACGACCAGGGCTTACCCATGCCCAGAAAATTTTCAGTCCTGCGGCCCCAGCAATAAAGATTGCGCACAGCTCTAATTGCCCATGCGGCAAAATGAGTTGGAAAAACTCACTAATTGATCCATAGTGGTAAAGAATTCCTCCTGCTTGACCAATGCCTACGGAGTTTTGAAAAAGTACAATGAGCGGATAAATACCCGTTATTCCGCCTGCTACGCATTGCAGGGCAATCCACGCATTATTAGTCCAAACCATAGCTGCGAAATCGGAATTGTCATATTCAACGTAGTAGGACTGAAAAGCTCGATTCGCGTAATCCTTGAGTTGTTCCTCCGAACCCGCATTAGTCAGCATTTCAGGATGAAGCACGAAAGAAACAAGTACTGCAGCAAATAATGCAATACAGGCTAGTGAAACCGCAGCAGACCACCACCTAATTCGATAAAAGGCAAGCGGCAAAGTCACGGTGAAGAGCTTAACGATCGTATTGAGAGGTGAAAAAGTCGAACCGGTCAGCCGCGACCTCGCGCGTCCAAGAATCGCAGAAAGATTCAATACCAAGTCCGGGTCAGGTGCTTGCGAACGAAGGACTGCTAAATCACCCGCCGTTTTTTGATAAAGCTGGGCAAATTCATCACTTTCCGCACCACTGAGAACTCTGCGTCTAGACAGCTTATCTAAGCGGTCCCATGATTCTTCGTGCGTTTTGGCAAATGCTAATGAGTCCACTCTTTAACTTTGCCATACAAACCTAGGAAACGTTTATTTATTTTGCCCGATATACCAAAAAATCTGCTCATACCCTTGTCATTTTCTTTAGAAATACCGATAAACTGTACATATGCCTAGGAATAACAGCAGCTCTGACCTTTTGCGTAACCAGGGTTACTTCGGTGAAGAAATCATTACTGGAGAGGCCGTCGCACTTGAGATGCCCTCAGCAACCGTAGTCACCCGGCTATCGTCTGCGGTGATCGACGCAACTGTATATTTGATTCCCTTAATCTATACCGAATATCAGTTGAGCATTTACTCCGGTAATTTCTCTGGCGCAACGGTCAATACTCTCAATGTTCTTACCTTGGTGTTATGGCTGTGGATTATCCCCGCTCTGGTTACTGGTCTATCACGTGGGCTTTCGCTCGGTCGTATATTGACGAGCACGCGAATTGTACGACTCGATGGAGGAACGTTAACAATTAGGCAAGCATTCATTAGATCAGCTGTAGCCATCATTGAAGGATGGCTTACGTGTTACGCCATCGCGTTCTTTGTGATGCTATTTAACAATCGAGCACAGCGATTGGGTGATCTCAATGCTGGTACATATGTGGTTCGCTGGCCCAAGGGACGTAAAACCGACTACAAGTTTACACTCGCTCCCAACCTAGCTACCTGGGCCGATGTGGTTCAAACGCGCGAAGCACCCAGTGGGCTTTTACTCAACATTTCAAACCATTTTCATGCGGCAAAGAAGATGGAACCACAAGCCAGGAAGGATCAAGCTATGGTTCTTGCCGCAGCCACCGAGAACTACGTTGCTCCTCCACCTCCGTGGGGCACTGATCCCGAGGATTTCATTTCTGCCTTCGTTCTTATCCGTCATCAGGTGGAATTTGAGCGTGGTGCAAAGGTTCGTGAGCGCCAGGCACGTTTAGCCGAATCAATTACGAAAATTCCGTTTTCAGTCAAAAACAGCTAATTCACCCAAGCGTTTCACTAGGATAAATCGCCGTCTGGTTCAGGAACTGCACTCAAATCAGGCGTCGCAGACTGCCGATCGTCATGTTTGGGCCACTCCTGATCATCCATTTTTCCACCTTCAACCACGGAGAATTTTGGTCGTGGTCGAGGTGCGCGGTTCACGTCCATAGCGGGCCGGTAGACTTCTCGACGAGCCGGCTTTGGAGGTGGAACATCTTTTTTTGACGCTTCTCTAATCGCCTCTGCTAAAGCAGTGAGATCATCGGTCGATGGAGCCACCGGTTCAAACTCAGTAACTAGGCGGACCAGCTGCCAGCCGACTGGGACAGTCACCGAAAGCGCATGATCCGCACATAGGTCGAATGATCCAGGCAACGGTACCGGTGCAAGTGGCCCTACCACGGTGGTTGCGTCGCGATAGCTATACGTCATCGTCGCAACTGCAGGTTGTTTGCAGTTAGTGCGGGAACAATGACGGATATGGCTCATAACTCGTAACTTAGCATCTTCCTAGCATGGAACGTAGCAATTACACTGTGTGCCCTCATACATCTTCGCGTTTATTTACCGAAGCAATACCAACCGTGTCCCTTTCTTTGGCTAGGATGGGTTTTGTGGATGGGCAAAGAAAATCTCTCCCTCGCCGTCGGGGTAAACAACGTGACCGTCACGGTCGCGGTTTTCGCGGACCAGTGATACCGGCATCGGTACCAGCGTGGCGTACTCGCGCAGATATTTTCGACGACGTCATCGCTTGGGATCTAGGAACGTACCATCGTCATTTGGGTAAACGCCTTGAAAAATACGATTTTGCAGTCCTTGATGTTCCTCAAACAGATCCAGCACCTTGGGAAGATGGCGTACCACTCGGGAGAATTTTACCGTTCGAGCGACCTGCCAAAATCCACGCTCGGATCCTCTTTTATCGAATGCCGATTCTCGAGGCTGCCAAGCGTGAACCTCACCCAAGACTCTTCATTCATCAGGTAGTAACAAACCATATCGCCACCGCTCTAGGCGAGAATCCCGACGATATCGATTATCTCTTAAACTAACGTGCGCACTTCACCATCAAGATCGTTGCGATCTCTACCAAAGTGGCAACGGTCAACTTGCTAAAACACCTTGTTCGGGAAACTAATTCCGGGTTGAAATACGTACGGAGCTTGAATCGAAGGTGTTCGACGTCAGGGGAATCCAGTCAATACCAGCAACCCCGCTAATATCAATCTGAGCAGCAACAGAAGCATAGACCGAATCACCGGCAGCGAGCGTTACGTACGCCGTTCCACCTGGCAAATCAATGCCTTGAATACCGTGTACTGAAACATCGTGAGATTCGATCTTTGAGCCGTCTTCTTTGAAAGCTGTCCAGGTGGCGGTGGTATCCGCAGACGCAGTAATAATTAATCGCCCCTGCATATTTCCGATTGCCGCACCGCCGTTATTGAAGGCAGGTCTAGCAGCCAGCCACTCGCCGTCAGACTCTCCGCTATCTGTATTGGACGTAACTAGAGCGCCTGCGGAAACCTCACCATCGGCGTCGACGACGACCGAGTAGTCACCTGGTTTGAGTCCATCGAGATTAAGATCGAGGACTGCCGATGGTGCTATGGTGATGTTTTCTCCACCGGGTAGCGGTGATAATTCGCCATCATGGTTCATCACTTTGATGGACACAGTACGGATCGAATTCTCCGCATTTGCAATTCGTAACGAGGCTTTATAATGCGGATCAACGAGCTCAGATTGGTTAGACACCTGCGCTTCAATAACGGGATCTGGCCCGTTTTTACCGGCCGGCAAATGAAGGCCATTTACAAGAACCTTGCGTCCAGATACACCGGGTTTGATGAAATCAACACCCTTTGGTTTATATCCTTCGAGTTGCGAAGTCTGAAGTGAGGCAGTGAAAGTACCCGAATCAGCACTCAGATGCAGAGCAATTCGAGGGTCGCTTGGAACAATTCCGTCAAGTGCTAAGCTCTTTGAGCTCTTAGGAGCAATATTTATGTACTTATTCGCACCCAATTCGGCCTTTCCAACCGATGTGAATGCGTCAATGTTTACTTGGATCGGATGAACACCAGGGTTAGTAACCGTTAACCTATTCGAGGTTCCTACTGTACCGTTGGAACCAACTAGCCAAGTTGAGTTATCGCTCCATTGGCAAGGATTTGATGCCAGACCACGCAAGTCACCTGCATATGCACGATGCATCGAGGTGCCCATCAGGTTACCGATGCCCTCCCCGTTGCGTTCCAATAGCACAGATCCGTCCAACGTCGGGGTACCCAGCGCATTTCCAGGTACGTGAGCAGGCTTGATAACACCGTTTTCGAAGCCGATATCGCGCTGATTAAAGGGGGTCCACGCAAGCTTTGGCGCCGTTTCGTTCGGCGTACTTGGAACGTAGAGTATTCCCGCCCATCCAGAAATCTGCTGGTCAACGTTCTCGATTGGGGTTCCACCTTCGACGAGGCGATGCAAGCCATCTGAGCATGCCAATGCTTGGGTGCCACCTTCGGGTGCCACCAGTTGTGGCTTAACCACCGAATATTCGACGTCCGATGCTTGAGTGGCGTAGAAAGCTAGGCCAGCGCCGCTTGCCAGCACAACCACACCGGTGAGCAATGATTTAAGTTTCACTCGGCACTCCCTCGGTCCGGGCGCAATGGTAAGGCAGTTACGAATCCAATCAATGCAATCACGATTTGAGCAATAAGGATAACTGTTGACCACGGATCATCGTGGTAAATCCGTAGTTCGCCGGTTGTTCCGGCTGGAACGCTCCACGCCTGTGCCCAATCGTGATCCTTGGTCTTGAGCGCGACGCCGTCAACCTCAGCTTTCCACCCTGAAGACGCACGTTCAGCGATAACAAGCGTGCTCGGTTTCTCCACTGCAATATTGGTTTGGGCACCATAGGGGCGGGCCGGAACTTTCTTAACTGAACCGTCGTCATTCGAAATCAGTTTCACCGCAGCAGAGCTAACCTTTGCGTCGTCGGTATTAGCTACGCGCCAGAATTCACCAGTTTCGTTTTCCGTAACGCGCTCAAGACCGGGGACTGCGTTGAGGTAGGAAATAAGCTTCGTTCGTTCGCTTTGAATGGTGTGGGAGGAGGATGCTGGTGGTACCAACACAACCGACACAGCATGTTCTGCGAGTTGAGTAGAGACAGTCTTCGAACCCGACGTCATATTCGCAACAATCTGGGAGAGGTCTATCGTGGCGGCATCATCAAGATCTGGTCCTTCGGACGATGCGGTGTGACGAAAAATTGGATCGGGCTTCCCACCGATTCCCGAGATACCACGAGCGATAGGTATCTCGTGCATTTGGAGACCTTCAGAGCGCCAGATTTCTGCGTGGAGACCAGTGGGTTCAGGGCTCAAGGCGAGAACCCGCGAGCGCTCGTCTGATACGCGATTATTCTGAGCGAGGGCTGGAACAACTTGCTCTGAGGCGGAGCGAAGGACAGGATCAGATGCTGTCATTTGAAGATGAGTCCACTGCCCTGCAATGGCGATAATGGCAAGTGGAATTCCCAGCATAGAGATAAAACCAAATATTTGAGACAGACCAAATGAGCGCTGTCTCAAAGTGGTCTTGAGGCTGTGGGAACCGGCAACAATGGCAACAAATATTCCCAACCAAGCAAGAGACATCGCAGTTCCTGGCCAAGCATTGACAGAAACGATTCCATTCGGCGTGTTTGCTTGAGAGATCGGAATACGGATTGCGATAAATGCTAAACCGATTCCAACCACGATGGTTGCCCAAGCCACGCGGATCGTTCCCCAGTGGCGATTGCGAAGAAGTGCTAGGACCGCAACTACTAAAATAACTAGGAGCGCACCGAAAAGTAGCTTATCCCATGAGCTTCCCGAAAAGTCACGGGTGATGAATCCACCTAGCACATCCCGAGTCTGGATTGACTCAGCATAAGGTAAGTTTGGTGTGCTGAAGAGTGCTGCAAGCCAGTAAGAAGCATTACTGGAGACGACGCGGAAAAGCGGAAGAAGGGCAACGAGCGCGGGGACTGGGAGCCATAGCCACAGTAAGCGTTTTTCAGTTAGCAAACCCACAACCATGACTATCAGCACGGGAAGGATCATTACCGGCGATGCCGCACACAGAGCAGCGCTTAACAAAGCAGCTAGTCCCATATATCCGGGTTTACGTGAACGCGCTCCGACCAGTGCCCAGAGTACAAATGGAAGCAGAGTGTGAACAATGACGACGCTAATTTGCCCCGTGACATGGCCTTCTAGCAGGGAGGGAGCAACGATCCATAGCAAAGCCGCTATGTAGCGAACGAGCCAAGTCTTGGTGAAACGACCAGCAGCTAAATAAGCTCCGATAGCGGCGATTGGATATGTAGCGTAAAGCGTAACCGTAAGAAGCTGACCTAGCGTAATACCGAAAGGTGAGCCTAGGAATAAGAACGGCAGATACATCAACCAAAGCGAATCAATGGGTGCTGCATAGCCATCACCGGTAGCAAGCCATGAGTGGCGCGCGGCATCCCAGATATCACTGGCGGTTGATTGATCGGGAAGGATTCCTCCGCCTGCCAGGATCCCCTGAGATAGATACGGGATATTGAAAAGTAAAGAAAATAATAACGCCGTAACGAAAGCTGCTACCAGGCCTTTTCGAGTGTGGAGGCGAAGGTCTTCTTGGGCCTTCAAGGTAAGCGGATCTGGCCGAGCAAAAAGTTTAAGTGCCTCTTCGCGCGATTTCTTGGTTTCACGCTTTACGGCGCGGATCGTTGACGCAGAATCCTCAAGCTGACTAATTCCTTTAGGCGTACCGCCTGCTTTATCGATTGCTTGCCGTCCTCGTAGCACAGCTCCAATTGACAGCGCGGTTAACCACCCGGCTTTAAGCTCGCCTTTAGCTCGGCCCGTGTCGCGCCACACCAAGCGAATCAATGAACGAGGGATTGCACCTAGAATGTAGCCCAGCCAAGCAAAGACGAATAGTCCTGGTGCCATTGTCAACAAGCTATTGTATAGTTGCGCACGACGACGATCCCCAAAACTAGGCGCCAGATTGTCACCTTCTTGTGGGAAGTGCCCGAGCGAAAGTCGAGCGTGTCGAATTTGCGCGCTTGGCACAACTACCACGCGATATCCGGCAGAACGCACGCGACGCGAAAACTCCAGACCATCACCAAATGGTCCTAGATCGGGGTTAAAACCACCGAGCTGAAAGTAAAGATCAGCTCGAAGTAGCATTCCAGCGGTACCGATACCAAGTACGTCTTCGCGAGAGTCGTGCTGACCTTGGTCACGCTCATTCGGATCGATTTCAGGAACTCGGCGTGCACTGCGAGTTGCACGAATACCAACTTCAAGCAAAGTTCTGGTGCCGTCGAATTCTGAGTCCCAAGATATTTGTTTGGGTCCAAGCGCGCCGATCCGATTAGATGTTTCACCTTTTCGGAGCAAAATATCCAGCGCATCCACATTAGGGGCAGAGTCGGCATGCAAGAGCCAAAGCCACGTGCGGGCAGATGAATCTTTGGTGTGGTGCATATCGATTTCAGCCAATGCCTGAGTGATATTATCACCGAAATTGTGCGCGTCTTTTGCTAGAACAGTTGTAACGCCCGATTCCTTTACAAGCTCCGCTAAGTCCGAGCGAGAATGAATGATGGATGATGGCCGAACCAACACAATATGCTGAGGTTCCCACGTTTGTTCGATTACTGCACTGAGAGTTTGATAGAGATAATCGTCATCATCTCCTCGAGAGACAATGATTGCAACAACGTTTTCGCGCAGGAGCGAGCTATTGGCACTTTCTGCGGCCACGAAAGCTATCGACTTCCGCCTTGAGCGACTTTGCGTTCACGAGACATCCGCTTACGGTCATTATCTGAGGTTCCACCCCAGATACCGTGGCGAATATCGTTCGTTACCGCATATTCTAAGCACTCGGAGCGGACTGAACATCCATTACACACCGACGTCGCCGGCGCAGTGGAGCCTCCCTTTTCAGGATAAAAAATATCAGGATCGGTTTGGGCACACAGTGCATCTTCCATCCAAGAAAGATCTGCCTGACCAGTAGTTCCGTATCCGAGATTAAAAATCCCCTGCATGAGGCTCTGAGCAATTTGTGCGTCAAGGCCCGCCGATTGCGCCGCGGTAAAACGGCTGTCGGAAGCTTCGTGCAACATAGATTCGCCCCTTCTGAGATTTCTTTTACTATGTAAATTACACGCGTGTTATACACCAAAAGTCAAGACGATAAGGCAAACTGCACTATTTCATTATTGAGTTGGATTATCGTCCAGCGTTTATGATAATTGCACAAAAATCGAAGCGATTTTCCCTGCTCACCTAGTACTATTTTCCTTGGTTTGAGCGGTACTCCTCCACAGCAAAGATTCAACACTGAAAAGTACGATGTCTCTACATCTGAACCATTCGCAAGTGCTTCGAAACATAATTTGTGCGAGCATTACTCCTATGCGAACACCTCAAGATATATATGCAAAACTGGTATCCTCTGGCACCACTCCAGCGCTCGTATGGTATGAGCCGTTTGGAAGGATCGAGCTCTCAGCCAAAGTGGTTGCCAACCACGTCGCTAAAATCGCTAACTTCTTATCCGAAGAATGTGAGGTTGTTCCTAGTAGTCAAGTTTTAATCGATCTTCCACCACATTGGAAGACAGTCGTATGGACGCTCGCAGCGCTCATATGCGGAGCAGAAGTCAGATTCATTTCAGAGCCTTCACCCACCTCTATCGATCCATCTGGTCACAACCCCACTGCCGCTACCCTCCGCATCTCTGAGCTTCAAGACGCAGATCCAGACGCCGTCGTCATCACATCTTCTCCTTGTGAAGTGATGCCCCACTACAGCGGCAATTTCTGCGTTGCACTGACGATGTCCAGCCTTGGATTGCAGTGGGATGGAGAAGCACTCCCTTCCGGCGTTTACGACGGCGCAGCAGAAGTCCTCGGATACCCGGACGCACTTTTGGTAGCCGAAGATTCGAGCAAGTCTAATTTTGAATTGCTTGCTCATGCAGCTCCGCGCGCACTTCACAACGCGCTTGACCAGCGCAACGGCGAAGACGGTTCATATGCATATCTCCTCGATCACGCTTGTGCAAAAACCGCTTTCGCCTTTTCCTATACATTGTTCAATGCCGGTATCACAGCAGTTGTAAATGACGGTTCAAGAAAAACTACTGCAGACATCGCGAGTGATGAAAAGGCAGAAATTCTCAATTTTTGAGCGAATATACTCGCAAATATTTGCGTAGTCAGGTAGAAATAAGGGTATGCGAGGAATTATTTTGGCCGGTGGATCCGGCACACGTCTACATCCGATCACTTTGGGTACGTCAAAACAACTTGTTCCGGTTTACGACAAGCCAATGATTTATTACCCAATGACCACCCTTATGCTGGCGGGAATTCAAGATATTCTTATCATCACCACGCCTCACGATGCTGAGCAGTTCCAACGCTTGCTCGGTGACGGCTCCCAGCTCGGCGTAAACCTCAGCTTTGCAGTTCAGGAAGTTCCAAATGGACTGGCGCAGGCATTCGTTCTTGGTGCAGAACACGTTGGAAACGAATCAGCTGCACTCGTTCTTGGAGACAACATCTTCTATGGTCACGGTATGGGTACCAAGTTGCGTCGTCACGTCGATCCCGACGGCGGTGCAGTATTTGCCTACCATGTGTCCGATCCTGAACGATACGGCGTCGTTGAATTTGACGAAAATTTCCGTGCACTGTCAATCGAAGAAAAGCCTCTCAAGCCGAAGTCGAACTACGCGGTTCCAGGACTTTACTTCTACGATAACGATGTTGTGGAAATTGCTAAGAACCTCGACCCTTCACCACGTGGCGAATATGAAATTACCGATGTTAACCGCGTCTACTTGGAGGCCGGCAAGCTCGCCGTTGAGGTTCTACCTCGTGGAACCGCTTGGCTTGATACCGGCACATTCGATTCTTTGGCTGATGCTACTTCTTTCGTTCGTACGGTCGAAGCTCGTCAAGGTCTAAAGATCGGTTGCCCAGAGGAAGTCGCTTGGCGCATGGGCTTCTTAAACGATGAAGAACTACTTCAGCGCGCAGAGCCACTTCGTAAATCAGGCTACGGCGAATACCTTATGCGGGTGCTAAGCCAAGGCAAATAAGAACTTGAGCAGTAATTAGCTGTGGGGGAGCTGGAAATAATTTTCCAGCTCCCCCACAGCTTGTGCCTGCAGCTCGACCTATGAGCGACGGCGGAAGAATGCCGCTATGAAAGACCCACTAATGTTGTGCCAGACCGAGAAGATTGCACTCGGGAGTGCAGCCTCTGGAAACATTGGGAAATGTGTTTGGGCAAGAGTGGCAGACAAGCCAGAATTTTGCATACCTACTTCGATGCAGATGGTACGAGCTTGACGCGTGTGGAGACCAAGAATCGGAGCAATGACGTATCCAACCAACAATCCCCCAGCATTATGTAGAGCCACTGCAAGGAAAATGATTAAACCACTTTGGGAAAGAGCGCTTGTGGATTGTGAAACCACCGCACCGATCACAATACAAATACCCGCCGTTGAGATCCAAGGCAACACGGGTAGTACAAAGTTAACGAGCCGCGGGAATACAATGCGGACGCCTAAACCAAATACCACTGGAATGACCACCATCTTTGCGATCGACTCCGCGAGTGCAACGCCGTCAAGGTCCAAAACTGTACCGGCAATCAGGTGAACCAAAAGCGGTGTAAGGATAGGCGCAACGAGGGTGGATGCCGTCGTCATTGCTACCGAGAGAGCGACGTCGGCCTTCGCAAGATAGGCGACCACGTTTGAGGCCGTACCACCTGGTGCACAACCCACCAAGATAACACCAATTGCCAAACCTGGTGGAAGTTGAAGCACCTTAACCACAGCGAGCGCAACCAGCGGCATAATGAGGAACTGCGCCACAATACCGATCACAATCGCTTTCGGATGCGAAGCCAAATATTTTATATCCGGCACCGTAAGCGTAAGACCCATCCCAAACATTATGAAGCCCAAGAGAGGAGCGGTATAGGGAACGAAAGGTGAGAACACATACGGTTCGAAGTACGCTAATGTGCCCGCTAAAAGAACCAAGAATGGGAAAAGAGTAACGGCTCGGCGTGCTGCGGATTCTTCAGCAGTGCTCACAGTGGTCCTTTAAATCAATATCGATAGTTGTGCATAGGCACACTCAAATATGGACAATAATCATCCTCGGAAGGAATCGTTGAACTTCAAATACGTTCTTGAACTCTAATCATTCGATCTTCCGCAATATGCTTGGATGGTCTTCGACGTCGAAGCTTTTTTGCGAATAAAAATTGCGAGTAGTGGAAATAGGCGCCAAGGTTAACAACACCCAATACAATTAGCGGAATTTTCCCTCCACCAAACAAAGCCAAACCGTATACGAATACATCTAAGCTGGCAACAACTACAGCATAAGGAACTATTTTCTTATTAACGAAAGATCCCACTAAAAACCATGTTAGCAATACATAGGCATAACGATCGTGCATAGCTGGTAGAAACAAAACACTCGTCCAAGCTCCCCATGCTCCAACATTCAGCACGTTCTCACCAAGGGTCATATCGATTTCCCTGACGAAAACCATATAAAGTCCAAGCAAGAGAATGGCAACAGTTATTAAAATAGCAACAGATTTAAGCGCGGTATATGGGATATCGCCATATTTCGTCACGAGTGCCCAAAAACTCGGAAAATTGAGATACATTGATTTCCATGTATCAGTTTGCTCAAAGTACAACCTAAATGGTGTAAATATTGAACGCCCAGCAATAATCGCTGGGATACAGGGCAGATAGAAACCAACCAACGCCCAAAAACTATGAAGAATACTAATACGTTTTGTTGTGACATAAATTATGACGAATAAGGGCAGAATAAAAACTGTCTGTAATTTGAACGCAAAAGCTAATCCTAGGAAAAAGAATCCCAAACGCGGGCGGTCTCGCAACAAGAAAGTTAGCGAAAAAACAATAAAACTAGTGTAAATAGAGTCAGATTGACCCCAAAACGCAGAATTTAGCCAAACAGTTGGGATCCATAGAATCACTAATACTAAACCCCAGTAGCTAATTCTAGGTAAGCCAGGCTCGCAAGTTTTAACAAGACTATAGGTTGCATAAGCTAGAACAAAGTCAAAAATTAATGCAGGGACTTTAATTAGTGTCAATGGTTGCGCCCAAGAACTAAAATATGTCAAAGCGGAGATAATTGTTTGATATGGGAGATTATAGTCTCCTACCTGATGGCCTAGATAAGAAAAACCACCACCGTTCCGAATCTCTTCAAACCATGGAACGATAAATCCAGTGGTGTCCCCTGACGGGTTTTTCAATCCCAACATTCGCATTAGGATTGCTCCGGCAAACAATGCTAAAACCACAAAAATCCCTAAGTGATTTGTAAGGAGCTGTAGTGCCTTTTGCTCAATTCTTGTCATTTAAATTTTTCCTATAGTGTCAATAATAAATATTTCGAAGGTAGCAACGTTGCTACCTTTATATGGGTGAAACTATAACCAAATTCTAATATAGAATATAATTTCATTAGTTCAAAAAGCACGCGTGATGACAGCATTAGATTTGTTCACATTTCATAGCTAATTAACTCAAATACGTCAGCTAGCTGATAAAATCTTCCACGTCACAAAAAGAATTGGAGTTCTGAATGACTCATCATGCACATAGTATTTCGGTTGTCATTCCTGTATATCAGGGTGCTCAGACACTTCCGCATCTAGTATCTGAATTAGAAGCTCTAACTGGGGTTAATACATCAGCCAACGGGAATACGTGGCAAATTTGTGAAGTTATCTGCGTATATGACCATGGACACGATCAATCCCCCCAAGTTCTGCGAAAGCTGGCTGAGTCTCGCTCTTGGCTCAAATTAGTGTGGCTAAGTCGTAATTATGGACAGCATCCGGCTACACTTGCAGGAATTTCAGCTTCGGGAAGCGACTGGGTAGTTACCATTGACGAAGATGGTCAGCAAGATCCTCGCGATATTGGCACACTGCTCGACAGTGCTCTTGCTGAGCAAGCCACTCTCGTATATGCCCGCCCTCTGAATGACCCTCCGCATGGATTAATGCGCAACCTCACTTCTCGCAGTGCGAAGAAAATCGTTAACGTAATGATGGGATCGAAAAACTCGACAAGTTATAATAGCTTCCGTCTCATCTTGGGCGAAGTTGCTCGCTCAGCTTCCGCCTATGCAGGCAGTGGCGTTTACCTTGATGTTGCGCTTGGATGGGTTTCCAAAGTAACGACCGCCGGTGTTCATTTGCGTGACGAAGGTAGCGAGCGCCAATCTGGATACTCTTACCGCAAGCTAATTGCTCATTTTTGGCGCATGGTCATGTCCAGTGGCACTGGCTTCCTCCGAATTGTAAGCATCCTTGGCGCATTTACAGCGTTTGTTGGCATACTCTTGGCAATCGTGGTCTTCATCAACAAATTCGTTAACCCCAGTGTCCAAATTGGATGGTCTTCAACAATTATCGTAATTCTCTCTACATCTGGTCTTATCATGTTATCGCTTGGCGTTATTGCGGAATACGTCGGCGTAGCGGTAAACATGGCAATGGGACGCCCATTGTATTTAGTCACTTCTGATCCAGACAATGGCCCCCTCGGTATCCGAAACCAGAATCCCCATAGCTCCAATTCCTCTGAACCTGCTGATTCTCCATCCAATA
Source organism: Arcanobacterium ihumii (assembly GCF_900604515.1). Classification (GTDB taxonomy): domain Bacteria; phylum Actinomycetota; class Actinomycetes; order Actinomycetales; family Actinomycetaceae; genus Arcanobacterium_A; species Arcanobacterium_A ihumii. Next base: position 444,514 of record NZ_UWOS01000001.1, read on the forward strand.
TAGATAGGCGCTAATGGACAACGAGTCTTTCATCTTGGTGGTTGGCGCAGGAGGGCTTCTTGGAAGAGCTCTCGTTAAGTCTGCGCGCAATCAAAATAAAAAGTTAGTGATCGCTCGAAATCTCCCTTGGAATAACTCAAGTCAGGTTCTCGAAAAACTCAATACTATTCTGTCCAACGCTTTCGCAGACCAACGCAATTCAGCCAGTCATACTCCGAATACAGGTATTCCTGAAAGCCTCAATAAGGCTTGGACCTTAATCTGGTGCGCGGGTGCTGGAACCACCGGAACGACCGCAGCAGATCTTAATAAAGAAACAGAACTTTTTCACGACTTCATTGAGCTCCTCCACCACAATTTCTCAGCGCAGCTTAAAGATCTGACTTTTTTTTATGCATCTTCAGCCGGTGGTCTGTATGCAGGATCAAGCAATCCCCCCTTCACTGAACAAACACCTCCTGCTCCGCTCGCTCCCTACGGCTTTGCAAAGCTCGCATGTGAAAATGCAGTGTCTTCACTAACAAATGATGGCGCAACCGTAGCAATTGGTCGTATTGCAAATTTATACGGTCCAGGACAAGACATTTCGAAACCACAAGGTCTCGTGTCACAGCTGTGCCTTTCTTACCATAAAGGCACATTCAACAAAATTTTCGTATCCCTTGATACCTTGCGTGACTACATTTATACCGATGATGCAGCTACGCTTATCTTTCGTTTCATTGAGGCCGCACACCATAATGCCCCTGGAAAAAAGAGTATTAAAATTATTGGCTCAGGCTATTCCCTCTCAATTGCCGAACTGATCGGTGTTGCAAAGGCTATTTTCAAACGAAAATTACCTTATCTGCAAGTGGTTTCAAACCAGACATCCGTTCAAGCCCGCGACTTACGACTCCAATCAACCGTATTTTTAGAGGTCGATGCAATCGAATTGACTACCTTTCCCTCGGGCTTTTTCAGGACAAACCAAGATATTGGTACTCGGTTTAGACTTAATCAAACAAATCTTAAACGATAACGTCCAATAGTTAGCCAGACGCAGCTCAATATTCCTAGGAGAGATGATGACCCCAACCCATGTAAAAGAACCAACGCTTTTCCAGTGGTCACTACCATTAGTTTCAATGTTCGTTGGGTTCTTTTTCTTCTTGCGGGATCCTTCTGATCTGATTGCGACTGTCCAACACTCGATGTTGTTGCTTCATTGCATCTTCACGGGCGACTTTAGCTCCTTTTATCAAATAAGCATTGATACAACTATTATGCCCGCGATGTACAGTTTCTTTTTCTACGGGCTGCTATCGCTCTTGTTGCTTCCATTAGCCGGAATTTTACAGATATTTGGTGGGTTTGATTACACAAATTCACTCGATATCACTATTGCGCTTCGCTACACCCAGCTGGTGCTGATTTTGCTTATTTGCTTTACTGCCTATTTGGTATACAAACTCAGTAAACACCTCGGTTATCGAGACGGAACTGCAAAGTGGGCGGCATACCTCTACATGGCTTCGCCGTTAACTATTTTTGCTGACGCTGTTTTTTGGCAATACGACGTCGTTACCTTAGTTTTCTTCATCATCGCCCTTGGCTTCTATATCAATCACGATCTGACCAAGTTCTCCTTGATTATGGCTATCGCAATCACATGCAAGATGTTTGCTTTATTCGCGTTCATCCCACTCATTCTATTTGCTGAAAAGCGCGTCGTTCACATCATTAAGCATTTAGCAATAGGTGTATCTCTTACCGCAGTATCAGAACTAGTAGCCCACAAAATGAAAGGCTACGGAGTCGCCAAAGCACTAAGATCACACTTAACCGATAAACTCACCGACAACGGTATCGCTTATTCATTTGGATATGTTTCTCTATCGCTTATCGCGCTCGCTGGCATCGCGATCTATGCATACATGATCACGGCAAAATCAGAAGCAGACTTCAAACACCAATCCTTATATATTACATTCATTAGCTTAGCAGCACCCTTTGCTCTATTCTTTGCTAACACCTACTGGTGGATTTTAGTCGTACCATTTGGTGCTATTTTAATCGCTGGACACCCAAAGGTAAAAGAACTGATGGTACTCGTATCTGGCTTCTTCGTATTCCTGATAATCACATCAGTTCTTGTGTTTAAGTATTACATGGACCAAGATATGGTCAACGGTGGATTATTTGCGAAAGTATTCGGGGTGCGTTACTCAGGTAAGCCGTCATTTTATTCTCTAGCTGAAAGTCGGAATATAGCTGATCCAAATGTGTTTTACGCTTTCGCGCTAGCACTCCTTTTCGCGGTCTTCGTCATACTGTGGAAGAAAACGGGACACGAGCTATTTCTAGCTCCGAAAGAAATACCCGCTGTTTCAGACCATCCTCAGGAGCTTTCAGCCACTGACAGCCCAGAGCAGAGTGCCACCGCTTATCAAACTGTGGTTAAGCTGATTCCCGACAGTGCAGTCTACCTGTACAACCTCGCGATATACACTTATATTCTCCCCTCCCTGCTTCTTTTCACTCGCGAGCTACTCTTGAAATAATTGAGGGAAACTGTGGAAGATAACCAAAGCAAACGCCATATCATCCGCCAAATTTTACGGTTTGGAATCGTCGGTGTTATTTCGACACTAGTAGATTACGGTGGGTTCTTAGCACTTACGTACGTCTTTGATCTCAACTATCTTCTAGCCAGTACGCTTTCTTATTCCGCAGGAATCGTCGTTAATTACTGGTTGGGTATGAAGTATGTATTCGTCTCAGATGAGAATCGATCAAAGTTCTCCGAGTTTTCTCTTTATATAATTTTAACCCTCATCGGTATGGGGCTGAATCAATTATTCCTGTTTATCTTCGTTGATTGGCTCAGTATCGCACCGGCAGTGGGTAAGTTATTAGCAACGGTCCTTGTGATGGTTTACAACTTTGTTTCGCGAAAAATATTCATTGAACCATCGGAGAAATGACTCATGGTTAATACAAACGTAGTACGAGATGCCTCTATTTGGGCTGTTATCGTCACTTTTCATCCAGATGAACGAACACATCGTTTAATTGAAGTGCTCACCAGACAAGTTCAAAAATGCATCGTGGTGGACAATGGTTCGACTGAACGTGAATTAGCTGCTCTGGTGAAGGCCACCGATTCATGCGAAGCTAAACTCTGCGCATTAGGTTCGAATATGGGGATCGCTTACGCTCAAAACGTTGGCATCGAAATTGCTTTGGAGGCTAACGCTACCCACGTTCTTCTTTCTGATCAAGATTCACTTCCTCCCCAAGACATGGTTTCAGCACTTTTGGAAGCGATGGAAGAAACTGGCGCAGAAGCAGTCGGACCGTTTATTCGTGATAACAACGGTGGCGACGACGAATTGGTCTATATTTCACGCACTTGGGGTCCACGCCGTGCCAGTACTAATGAGCTCCGCCAACACTATGTCAATCCAGCTTTTCTACTCGCTTCTGGATGCTTGATTAGCTCAGATTGCTTACGCGAAGTGGGCTTGATGAACGATGATTACTTCATCGACCATGTTGATCTAGAATGGTGTTTACGAGTGCGTGCGCATGGAAAGAAAATCGTTGTCACAACGGATACCGTCCTCGATCATTCACTTGGAGATCAAACCGAACGTATTCCTTTCCGAGCTCAGCCAGTCCACGTACACGCACCTATCCGCAATTATTACCTAACTCGAAACACTATATTGCTATGCAAGTCAGGATTATTAACCCGACGTTGGATTGTCGGTTATCTCGTTTGGCTAGCAAAATATGTAGGATTTAATATTCTCCTTGCGCCACAGAGATTCCAGCGAGCCTCATATATTGGTCGGGCGATCATCGATGGGATCACAGGGAAAACCGGAAAGTACTCCATCAGAAGGTAACAACCGGATCGATGGTCAATATCCCACTAGTAATAGAATCACCCCGTACCTTAAGCAGATCCTCCGTTCTCAACGAATCGATTTGATAACCGTTCGAGTCAATCAAAATAGCTTCAAATCGGTAATCGCCTAAACCGAGATTAAGATTCGGAAGCATAAACTCAATGGTTTTTTCGTTGCTGAATTCAGGAAGTTCAGTTTCCATTTTTCGTGAATCAACAGAAACTACGTGTTGACCAGACGTCGACTCAATTGAGAGAACGACGTCGTACTTTGGCGAAACTTCAACTTTAGAATGAAGCGATACGTTCACAAGTACGTCATCCCCTGGACGAATCTCTTGCGCGTCATCGAAGGTCTGAGGAGCCCTAGCGAAGGAAAGGTCAGAGATTTTCAAGCTTTCCTCATCGATGTTCTGATTCCGAGAAATCGCAGCTGCCTTCTGATACATCTGATGAAGATATTTCATCGAATCCTTGGCACTTCCGGCGTAAACGAGCTTACCCGACTGCAGTACGACGGCTGAATCACAGACATCAACGATCTGAGCTGCAGAATGTGAAACCAGGATGATCGTACGTCCCTGTTTTTGGAATTCACGAATCTTTTCCATACATTTCTTTTGGAACGGTTCATCACCCACAGCTAAGACTTCGTCAACTAGAAGAATATCTGGATCGGAATGCACCGCAACTGCGAAAGCCAAGCGTACATACATCCCGGATGAATAAAACTTCACTTGGGTATCGATAAAGTCACCAATCCCAGAGAAATCGACGATAGCTTGAAAGTTACGTTCAATTTCCGCGCGTGAAAGTCCCAAAATTGCACCATTAAGGTAAACATTATCGCGTCCAGTTAAATCAGGATGGAAGCCAGCGCCCAGCTCGAGCAAAGCCGCAATCCGCCCACGTACTTTTACATCTCCTCGATCTGGAGAAAGAATACCTCCAATAATCTTCAGCAACGTAGACTTTCCTGATCCGTTCGGCCCCACAAGGCCGATTGATTGACCCGCCTTAATAGTAAAACTTACGTCATCAAGTGCCCAGTACTCTTCCTTATAAGTTTTAGAGCGCTTCGCATTGACAACTCTTTCCTTGAGCGATTTATCCTTATGAATTACGAATTTCTTAGCAACCTGATCAATTTCGATCACATCTGGACGTTCAGACATCACATCTCCTGCGCAAAGTTCTTCTGCAAAAGGGCAAATATTCTCTGTGCAACGTAGAGAACAACAAGACCAACAATTAACATAATCGCCAATCGATCGAATAGCTCAGAAGGCCACAAAGCTCCCTCGCCCGCTACCCAGGTTCCCCGTTGGAATCCCATGACGGCGATCGTCGTCGGATTCAACAGATAAAGATTCGTCACAAATGGAGGTGCCCAATCCATGATCATGGCAAACGAGTACACACTCGGAGTTAGCCAGAAACCGATCATAATTGCGACTTCCACCAAGTATTGGATGTCCCTCATGTAAACGTTCAACGCCGCCAAAATTAGTCCCATTGCAAGTCCCCAAACCACAACTACCACGAGAGAGATTGGCACGTAGATTACAAAGTTCTGCAAATTGATATCGCGGATTAGAACAGAAGCCAGAATCAAAATTCCAAGCTGAGATACAAAATCAACTAATGCGGAGGCAGTAGACGTAAGCGGGAAAAGCTCACGTGGCAAATAAACCTTTTTAACTATCCCAGCGTTGGCAAGAATTGAGGATGTGGACCCCGAAACAATCGAGGCGAATAAGCCCCAAGCGGTCAAGCCCGCGAAAACATAAATTGCAAAGTCCGGAATCGCTCGTTGAGCACCCAAGACCTTTCCAATCGCAAAATAGTAAATTAGAAGGTTAATCAATGGACGAACAAGAGTCCAAAGATAACCAAGCGTGGAATCCTTGTAACGCGATTTTAATTCACGTTTTGCAAAGAGGGAGAGCAATCCGCGATGATTCCAGATCTCTCGATAAGAAGCGATTGCCCCTTTAAAGAAGCCAACCGTGGGAACCACGGGTTTGAGAGGTTGGGTTTGCAACCAAGTAAACCTGTCCTCTTTATCACTGAAGTCGGGACGCTCATCAGCACCAATATTAGCTGTGGAACTAGACTTATTCAGTTCCGTTTCCGGCACTGCTGCGCTGGCAGAAACCTCTACGGAATTCTTCGATACCGAGTTGCCTTGACCTGAGATCTTTTTAATAAGTGCTGAGCAACCACTCACTACCAAATCATTAACCTGGAACAGCGCAAACGACACTACAAAAATGACAAGATTTAGTGCAATAAAAATTCCCCAGCGTTGAAGCAAAGATAATGCCATCACGTTTACCGTCATAAAGACGCACAAAATGATGATGTGATGAGTAAGGAAAATAGCGTATGAATACTTAGAAATCCAATTAACTGGAATTTTAATGAGCTTCGATTCAACTTTCTGTCCGATGATCACAAGAAGCACGAAGAAAGCTGGACCGATAATCGAGGTCATAACGTTTTCTTGAAGGTTAGGGAACGCAGCGCCCACCAACAAGATAAATACTGTTGGGATCGACCAGTACCAAGCAACATGTTTGACATATTTTACAAAATAGATACCAAACGAAAGTTCAACGAGCCTCACAGGGATCATTGCCGATGGTTCGTACGTATGCTGGAAATGCGTTAGAGCATAAAGCGAAACAGCATTAATGGCCACGATGCATACCCCAGATGCCACCGGTCGGCGGTCAATTGCCCACAGTAAAATAGGGAAGATCATATAGTAGATAACTATAAAGCCAAGGAACCACTCCCCAACAATGAACATGGTATGAAATCCAAAAAGTGCCGCTAACCCATCAAACCCAAGGATAGTTAATGGAAAAGACTCGATTGGCCCCTGACCGAATGTCTGGCTTCCATAGATGTATCGCAAGGAAACAAACGCGACAATCCATGCAATCCAAAACATCGGATAGATATTTAGAAAACGTTTTTTAAAGTATCGCTTCAGATCAATTGGGCGTTTATAGGATATGGTCAATCCTGCGCTTGAAATAATCAAGAACACAGAAACGCCCAACCCGCCCACATAAATTCCGAACGGTAAATTCGTTAACAAATATCCATCATTTGCGAGATATGGATTATTAAAGTGTGTAAGCACAATTAGAAGCACTGAAAGCGCTCGAATAAAATCTAGATAGAAAAGCCGCTTTCGAGGGCGCTTAACAAGAGAATTCTGCGTTGTACTTGTGGGAGCAGTCATCGAATAATTCCTCGAGCTTTCCGATAAACGCGCCATGCTGGTGCATGCAGAGGCTGTGGTACAGCTACACTAAGCACCTTGCGAATCTTAGCCTTCATTGGACTACCTGTGCGCAATGCCCGCAACATTTCGAATGCTGTTCCACCACCAAACCGAACAGCCGTTCCATAAGTAAATTGTTGAAGTTGGTGCGAAAGATTTACCAATTCAATGCGTGCAAAGGTTGTTGAGAAACCCCAAGCACAGAAATATCCAGCACCCTGGGCAACGTAACCATATGCTCGTTCAATGGCGTGGAGCAGAGTTCCGTCAATATCGTTCGGCTCCGGTGGGAAATCTTCCCACTGCCAATTTAGGTCAAAGAGAGGCTTGAGAGCCTCGGGGCGGAACCAGAACATTGTTCCTAACGGCGCGATTGGCTCTTTGCTACTATCGAGCGGGACATCAACATGTAACTCTTTGAGAAGCTTTTGAGTAATGGCGAAGTTTGGACCCCAGCCGTTGGAATACGGAAGGAAGTATTCTGCGTGGTTGGGCGCAGTTGGTGCCAGCAAACCCAATCGTGGTTCCTGCTCGAACTTCTCAATTACATTTGCTACATATTCTCGCGAAGCTAAGATATTTTCGAAGCACTTTAGTGCGAAACCATCACCCTTCGAATATGGAGTTAGCTGAGTCACCTTCTTGTCATGGGCGAAGCAAACAATGTCGTAGTTATCGATAATATCTTTAACACCAACAAGCAGAGCGCTAACGTCACGTCCAACATTTTCGATAAGTCGAACGTCAACTTTGTACGATATTCCTTCGCATGCCTTCTTTACGGCTTCAGCCTTTTCTTCACCCGCGACGGTAACGATAATGTCCGATCCTTCTGGCATTGATCGAGCATAAGCCAATGTTTGTTCAAGAAGTTCAAGGTAGTACACGTGCAAAATGAGCGCTACCTTGTTTGACGACGACGCAACGTCGTACGTCGTCGACGTATCTGAGAATACGTAATTTAGCTTGGCGTTACGTACAAGATCAGCCATGTTGATCGTCCGCAACAAGTTGTTCCAAATCAGATTCGTATCAAAATCGGTGTGGTCACGCAGATACTCATACAAATCCATCGTGGCGTTTCCAACCGATTGGTTCAGAACGTCGTCGTAATCATGAAAGAAAGAGCGGCGCTTGAAAATTGGGCATCGCTTTTCCTCAATCAATTTCTTCGCTGCGAAAACAATCGGCTGATTAGTAAAGCCTTCAAGGTCCGTGGTATCAACGTAGGATTCCCACTTGAATCCCAAGCGCTCAAAGCGCTGGGTAAATGGTGCTTCATGCTTGCCCACTGAATCCGTGTAGGAGTCGATCATTGGCATATTATCCCAGTAGTCCTGGAAAGCTTCACTCGTTACCAGCGACTTACGATAGGCGTGGAAATGAGACTGCAAATGGGTTGGAATGTAGCCTTCTGGCATGGTCCCGAACGGATCACCTGGGTAGTAGTGATACGTCGTGATTCCCCAAAAATCGAGATCCCGGCTATCCATTGATGTAAACATTTCTTCGAAGGAATAGACGGGCCCCATGATTGTAGCGTTGAAGAGGATGACTTCATCGAATTCAGAGAGCTTTGCCCAACCATATTTTTGAAGCATGGTTTTATAAGCCCACACGTCGAAGCCGATATTGTCACGTACTATGACCCGGTCACTAAACTTCCGAAGCTTGGCGTAACTCTTTGGTGCCAAGTAGCCGTTGACAACAATGGCGAGCTCAGTGAGATTCTTCTTCATATCGGTGAGCAAAACATCAACGTAGTCGTCAACAATTCCCTGTGAATCGTAGAAAAAGAAAATTCCAAGTCTCTTCGCATCAGTCGTAATAGCAGCCACTCGGCACTCCTCATTCATATAAATCTATTTTAGAAAATCAGTCTTCGTTACTTAACAGCTAAACTATCCGGCAATTTCCAAAATCTTGGTGATTTTCTCAACGTCTCCCCAAACACCGGGAGAATCATATGGACGATCTGGGAACGCTCCGTATTCCAAAGAAATATCAAGCTTATTGTCAACGATATATTGTTCGACACGGTCGGCGAGCGATATCGGTTTGCCAGTGGCTGCATTGATGATTCCATCTACCTCGGTTTGAAGAGAAACAGCGGCGATCTGGTGTGCCAATTCGTCAACAGAAATGAAATCGTAAAGATTCTTTCCAGTGGTGAAAGGGAAAGTCTTCTTTCCTTCCTCAGCTGCCCTATACAGCTTGGAGAAAATCGAGTTACCGCGAGCATCGTCGCCCACAATATAGTAGGCGCGAACCCACTGCATAATAGCGTCGTTTTGCTTAGCAAAAAGAGCGGTGAGATCGCGAAGTGCGTTTTTCCCAATTCCGTAAAGCGATTCTGGATTAGTTGGGCTGTCCGCCTTGATTGCGCCTTCCCAGTAGCCCACCTCATGCATTGTTCCCATTACAACGAGCTGCTTCAGGCCACCCTTGTAGAGGTTTTCAATGAAGTGCATATGTGATGGAAGGTCATCGATGTGTGCGTGGGAGTTATGTACGAAACCGTCACGCCAAGCCATGTGGATCACAGCATCCGGACGTCCGAGACGGTCGTAGATATCCTCTGCACCTGAGAAAATGTTTTCGTCGATAACATTGGCACGCTCATCGATACCGTCGGTTTTGAAATCAACAACCGAAACCTCTACCCCACGGTTCAGAAGATCTGTAACAACATGGCGACCGATATATCCGCCTGCACCGGTAACAAGAATTCTTTTACTCATGCCTTAACTTTACATGGTCGATAAACTATTTCAGTTACACGACCCTCAACATCACAAACAAAGACCGTTTTTGTGTTGAGGACTTTAATCCGCATCAGAATCGATCCATCGAGCTAGACAGGCGAAACCATCCTTGACAGAAACCTGAGATTCAAAACCCAATAGTTCCTTTGCCAACAACGGATCTGCCCACGCATGACGAACGTCGCCATGGCGCCATTCCCCAGTAATATACGGTGCTGGCGATCCGTATATCTTGGAAATAATTTTTGCAGCTTCTAAAATTGAGGTTGAAGTGCCCGAACCTATATCTACCGGACACGGCAGAGCGTCAGAAGATTCAATCGCCGCAATACAAGCGTTTACAACGTCGTCAATATAAACAAAATCACGGAGAACTTTACCGTCTTCATATAACGGAATTGCTTCACCTGATCGCGCTTTGTTTGTAAAGAGCGACATAATTCCGGTGTATGGATTGCTCGGTGTTTGACCTGGTCCATAGACATTTTGAAGCCTTAGTATTGCTACCGTAGAGCCAAATGCATCACACCAAAGATGTAACAGGTCTTCTTGAGCACATTTTGTAACTCCGTAAACCGATTCAGGATGTCTTTCCACAATTTGTGAATTCATAGGAAGTGGCTCGGCATTTACGAAGTCCCAATTGCTCGCTTCAAACATCTGCCGAGAACGAATTCCCGGATAAAACTTTTGCCCCTTATACTCTCCCTTGGTGTAACACCACGCTCCTTCACCGTATACTGCACGCGAGGAGCAAAGAACGAATTTCTTGGGTACAGCACGATGCCTTTGAAGTGAGTCCAGCATCACCGAGGTACCGACAACATTTACCATCGTATGGCGTGTCGATTCGGTTAAGGATTGTCCGGTACCAGTTTCTGCAGCTAAATGGACAACCAAATCTGGGTGAACCTCATTTAACACTTCATCCCATACAGCAGGATCAGTAATATCGCCGACGATAAGGTCGACAGCAGGATCAAATCCGAATGCAGGTTCTCCTGTCGGATGCACTTGTGGATGCAGGTTATCGATTGCAACTACTTGCTTACAATTAGCAACTAAATATGAAGATAACGCTGCGCCAATAAACCCAGCACCTCCAGTAACAAGTGCGACTTCGTATTTCATTCTTCTACTATAACTTGTATGGTCTTTTTAAAGTAACTTGCTACTTTTGTTTACACCCCAAAGGCGTATGTCCGCGTCTCAGCCAACCTACCATCGGATGTGTAAACCTCGTAGTGAGTCCAGTACACGCCAGGAGTCGGTTTCCAGATTGACCACTGCCCAGAAAACTGTGCCACCCACTGCTGACGTCCATAATCAAAAATTTTGACCGAAAAACGCGCATTAGGGTTATTTGAGCTAATCCCCAAGAGCACACCGTCTTTGACGAAGCCCGCATAGGTGCCATTAATTGCCGTTGTTCCTGGAGTGTAGTTGAAAGGAATCGTTCGCTCACCCAGAATTTTTCCTGTGTTTTTATCACGTGCCTTAGCATGTAGCCAATAGACTCCTTTGTTATCTAGCCATGAAGCCCAGTTCGATGTTCCCCATGGCGACAAGGTTTTCCATGTCTTGGTATTCACATTGTAGGTTTGTATCAGGTACTGGACATCTGAGCTTGCATAATTAGGAAGAATAACACCCACATCAATGTGCTCTGGACGCATAATCCAGGTTGCCTGAAGTGGTTCGTTAAACTCCTTATTTCCGAAGGCATTGATATCAACGTTTCCAACAATTCCGGGAATTTGACCTTGGCTGTAATACTGCCAACCACGGAAGTTAGCTGGGTAAGCAAAACCTGGAGACTTTCCATAAACCGCAACCCAGTGAGTACGTTGATGGATACTTACGGCATTTAATGCAGTATTCAAGTAATAACGGTAGGAGTAGACGGACAGATTGTTGTACCCAGCGTTTTGAAGCTGCCACCACCAGTTATTAACGATCTGTTCATATACAGCAGGGTCGGTTGGTGGCGTATGCCCAGTCCATTGCCAGTTTTCAAGGTCGTAATAAACTGGATATGCCAAGTCTCCTGGCTGAACTCCAAGTTGGCGCAGTAGGCTAACGGTGCTCCACCCCTCCTCCGATGCCATGGATGGAGTGTCGGCATAAGAATAGAGATAGACGCCGAACGGGATGCCAAGCCTCTTAGCTTCTGAAATATTTCGTAACGCTTGGGAATCTGGTGGGTTTCCGGCTCCAAAACCAATACGAATGATCGCACCATCTACACCAGAAGCCTTAACCTGGTTCCAGTCAATGATTCCTTGGTGTTTTGAAACGTCAATCACACCTTTAGCTTGTTGAGCAAAGAGCGTTCCATATCCATCAAAGAAAGCTGGAGTATTGTTGTACCAGCCCCAGTAGACACCCGTTCCATTTCCTTGCAGCGCAGTGGGTTGGATTACTCCACCGGTTTTCGATACAACCGCAGGAACGCTTTCGAAAGTAGGAGTGTTGATTCCTAGCGCATTACTTACGCTGGATGTTCCAGACGTACCAGATGTATTTTTAGGGGTAGCCCCACCTTGCCCCATGGCAGCACGAACATCAGCAACGTCGACTGGAATAAACCTTTTACCATTTGTTCTATCAAGCGGATCAGGTGGCGTTGTTTTTGTTCCAACAATGGCGGGATCCGTAACGGTCTGCCCGGTTTCCACGTTCTTAACTTGACCACCGTCGACGACGGCAAGGTCAGGAGCAACCATGGTTGCATCATTAGGGATATCGTTGGCTACATTCTTAGGAAGTTTTTCTTTTGGATTTTCTGGAATACTCCCCTGCGCCTGAGGTGAGGGATCTGCCGCAACGATAGCGTCGTCCCCCACGGCGGGCGCTACCCAGGCTCCGGTCGCGATGCTAGTGACGATTAAAGACGCCACAAGGTTTTTTCGTTTGATAGTAAACATATTGTGATGCACTACGACCAAACACCTTCGGTACTAGGTATGGCCAGTAGCTTTCCTCCGTTACAAATTGAAATACAGGAAATATGCCCATATTTCTCGGCGTTCTTTAATTTCATTACCGTATATGTATCGTCGCCCAGTATAATTGGCATTATTGTGAAAGATAAGAGGTGTACGGCGTTTCGTTGGACACTAAATCCCTAAACCGATCACAGGAGAAAAGAATGAAAGTACTTGTCACCGGAGGCGCGGGCTTCATCGGCGCAAACTTTGTTCATACCACGGTAGAGACAATGCCTGATGCCGAAGTAGTTGTATTAGACAAGCTCACCTATGCTGGCAACGCTGAATCAATTTCTGGACTTGATCGTGTTGAACTTGTCCAAGGAGACATTGCTGACGCGGATACGATCGATCCGCTCGTAAAGGATGCGGACGTCGTCGTCCATTTTGCCGCCGAATCTCACAACGATAACTCGCTTCGTGACCCATGGCCTTTCATCTCAACGAACATCATCGGAACCTACCAGATCCTCGAAGCTGTGCGCCGCCACGGCACCCGCCTTCACCATATTTCAACCGACGAAGTCTACGGCGATCTTGAAATCGGCGAGGATCGTAAGTTCCAACCAGGTGACGCATACGTACCATCATCCCCATACTCATCGTCCAAGGCGTCGTCCGACCACTTGGTTCGTGCGTGGACGCGCTCCTTCGGCATCCCAGCTACCATTTCAAACTGTTCCAATAACTACGGTCCATACCAGCACATCGAGAAGTTCATTCCACGTACGGTCACGAATCTTATCGACGGTGTAAAGCCACGCGTTTACGGTACCGGTGAACAAATCCGCGACTGGATTCACGTTCTTGACCACAACACCGCAGTGTGGGACATCATCAACAAGGGCCGGATCGGCGAAACCTACCTCATTGGTGCCAATGGCGAAAAGACGAACCTTGAAGTTATCCAGCTCATCCTTGAAGAGTTCGGATACGATCCAAACGATTTCGAGCACGTAAACGATCGTCCTGGCCACGATCAACGTTACGCTATCGATAACACCAAGCTTGTTGAAGAACTTGGCTGGCAGCCTCACTACACCAACTTCAGCGATGGTCTCCATGACACCATTTCCTGGTACCGCGAGAATGAAGATTGGTGGCGTAGCCAGAAGGAAGCCGTTGAAGCGAAATACCGCGAAAACGGTCAATGATCTGAGTTCTACTAGCGCTTAGCAAACTCTGTGAGGGGTGGTTTGAGATTTTTAGTCTCAAACCACCCCTCAGGCAATAGTTCACACGTTTCAAGGCTATTAACAAAGGATTACGGTTTTCGGGCCTCGGTTATTCACCCTGTTTAGTGTTTCTTTCCCCTGGTCATAATTGCTTCACGAACCTTCAACCCCAGGCAGAGCAAAATCCTTAACGGCTGCTGGTAAGGTTTTGAATAGACCCATGACAGATATTCTCTCGCGGAATCGTGATGGGCGCGGATCATAGGTGCTGGACGGTCCCGCCAAGATTTTCCTTGATCGTGAATCACGATTGAATCCGGAACAAAAACCGATGTCCATCCATTCTGGAGCATCGCTTCTCCAAGCATTGTGTCTTCAAAGAACATGAAGAATCGATCATCAAACCCAGAAACATCATAGAAGGCGCTTGATCGAATCAACAGGCATGCGCCCGATAACCAGTCCACATTATGTGGAGTTGTGGTGTCTTCATTCGCTTGATATTTCCGTGAGAACGGATTGTTTTTCCAAAATGGTCCAAGAAGTGCATGTCCAGTTCCGGAAATTAACCGAGGGAAATGACGTGCTGAGGGATAAAGGTCGCCTTCCGGTGTAAGGATTTTGGGCCCGAAAACACCTGCTCTTGGGTGCTCCTCTGTAATTTCAAGCAGGTTAGCAATACTTGACTCAGTGAAAACGACGTCTGGATTGGCAACCATAATCCATTCGCCACCGAAATCCTTTGCCCCTAAATTTGCTGCACGACCATAGCCCAAATTTTCGTGCGGTTCGATAACTTTGCAAGGAAAGTTACTAGCTACCTCAGCAAGAACAGCAGAAGCATCACCGTTATTTACGATCACAAGCTCACCATCAAGGTCACCCAGTCTGGGATCTGTAAACGAGCGAAACAAACTCTCACAGAAGCTCTTTAATTCATCTCCTGGATTAAAAACGATCGTCACCACTCGTAATTTCACAATATGTCCTTTGATTCGCTTCGTGGATTTACTCGGCTCTGGTATATCTAACTTGAGCTGCGTTCCCACACGAACAAGGATATTAACCTTGTTCCGCCATTAGGAACAAGTATATAAGGAAAACCAAACCGCTCACCCCATGTGCCTCCAATGAAACGCGTTTCATACCGTAGGCTGACGCACTTGATCTAGATAACGAAGTAATATCTAATTCGTGAACAATACATCTCAGGAGCAAACCTCTATGCACCGCGCGCCAGCTCACCAGAAACGCCGCGGTAATGCTCGTAATGTTTTACGGGTATGTGGCTTGGTTTTTCTATCACTTGTGCTTTCGGGGACCTCTGCATTTGGCATGCTGGTTTACCGTCTTCAAGGAAACGTCCAACAGCATGATGTCAATTCGTTACTTGATGCCTCCGAGCGCCCAGAAGAAGCTACGCCACTAGATCAAAAAGCTGGTAAACCTCTTAATATTTTACTCCTGGGTTCAGACGTTCGAAGTGGCAAGTCAGATATCGACGGAAGTGGAAAATCTGGCAAGGTAGAAGGAATGCGTTCAGATACCACGATGCTTGTTCACGTTTCAGCAGACCGTAAACGAGTGGAAGTAGTCTCAATCCCTCGCGATACCCTCGTCCCTATTCCTTCCTGTACCTTGGATACTGGTAAAACTACCCGACCTCAATCGGAAGGAATGTTCAATTCCGCATTCCAAATCGGTGGAGCAAATGGCGATGTAAACTCCGCCGCTGCCTGCACCATTAAAACCGTCGAAGCTATGTCCGACGTTCTAATCGACGGCTATGTTGTGCTTGATTTTGCTTCATTCCAAGACGTTGTTAATACCTTGGGTGGAGTAGAAATGTGTTTCCAAACGAAGGTTGAAGATTCCTACTCTGGACTTAATCTCCCTGCAGGATGTCACAACCTCATGGGACTTGACGCTCTGGCCCTAGCTCGCGCACGTCACGGACTAGGCGATGGCTCCGACGTCTCCCGAATCGATCGTCAACAGGAACTGGTTGGAAAGATTGTTACCAAGATTCTTGGGATGAACCTCTTCACCGATCTTCCTAAGTTCTATCAACTTCTCACTGACGTAACGAAGAATATCCAGACTTCTAATGGTTTAGGGAACCTCAAGTGGCTCAGTGGATTCCTCTACTCTTTAAAGGACATAGACCGAACAAACGTCAAATTCATTACGATGCCGTATACACTTGCTGGTAATAGAGTTAAACCAACGACTCAGGCACAAGTACTTTGGGACTCTTTACGTAAAGACGTTCCGGTACCACCAAATGCCAGTGCTCCAACTCATCAGCAGAAGGAACTGGTTATTACACCGGATAGCACCGCACCGGCAGCTGGAACCACCCAGCAACCGGCAACGGATCCAAGCCACGCTCAGCAGCCCACTCAATCAACCCAAACAGAGAAGAAATAACCTAGTACAGGTAATTAGGATTACTCCGTATGACCGACGATTCATCGAAACAACCGCCGTCCTTTCAACCAAAAGCCAAAGGACGCCGACCGTCTGCCCATGGGGCGCGACGGGTTGGCACGGGGATGCAGCCGTCAGGGTGTACTCGCTCTGAGTCGGAAGTACCGTCTAAACCACCTGTACGTCAGGGGCCACCTGCTCCAATTCGCAGATCAGCGTTTCAGAGTTCGGGCTTGGGTCAAACCTCCCACGCTAGTAACAGCAACATTTCTAATCACAGGGACAATTGGAACTCACAGGAATTACCTCCGTCTTACCAGCCTGCGCGTACAGCCGAGTCCCTCCGCTCGGAGTCAACACCCGCACCTCGGGTTTACCCACCAAAGACACAGCAGAGCTCCCCGCATTCGCCGGACGAAGACCACAACGGAAGCAATACGCCACTTATTCCTACCGGTGGTGATCAGAATTCCACACAATCTCCACGCTCAAAGAAGATAACCGCGAAGAAAATCTTCGCAGGAATCGTCACAGCTTTACTGATTGTTGTAATCGCAATTGCAGGATGGGGCTACCATCTATACACCTACGGAAACGATAAGCTACAGCACCTCGATGCCCTTAGTGATAAAGCAGATACCTCTGGCGCTACCTATCTTCTTGTTGGTTCTGATAAACGTGGCGGATCGATTCAAGACGACACCGAAGGCCAACGTTCTGATACCGTAATGCTCTTCCATGTTCCTGAGCAAGGGAGCCCTTCGCTTATCTCACTTCCTCGTGATGCCTATGTAGCAATCCCAGGTCACGACAAGAACAAACTCAATGCTGCATATTCCCTTGGCGGCCCTAAGCTTTTAGTTGCCACGGTTGAAGAGCTCTCCGGCATGAAGGTTGACCATTACATCGAAGTCGGTATGGACGGAATCAAAAATCTTACTGATGCCGTCGGAGGAATTGAGCTGTGTTATGACAGCAACGTTGACGACCGGTGGTCCGGACTCCAATGGACCGCTGGCTGCCACCAGGCAGATGGTACAGTTGCTCTGGCGTTCTCACGAATGCGTAAAGCCGACCCCTTGGGCGACATCGGCCGTACCGCACGCCAACGTCAAGTCGTTCAAGCGCTCCTAGCAAAGGCAATATCCCAAGATGTAATATGGAGCCCTTCTAAACAGAAAGCTCTGGTTGGGGCCGCTGCTGATTCACTGACTGTAGATCAGAAGGACAACCTCTGGGATATCGGTATGGCCGGATTAGACCTGAAGAAAGTCATGGGCGAAGGTGGCTTGATCGGTGTTCCCCCAATCAAGAGCCTAAATTACCATCCTGGGCACGTTGGTTCAGCCGTACGTCTTGACGATGCGAAGCTCCCTGAGTTTTGGCAACGCGTCCAGTCTGGCACGATTACCCAAGAGGAACTAACGCCACATCCTGCTAGCTAAAATACCCTACCAACTGACGTTATCTATACCGTGTTTCCTCAACGACGACGACGACGCGCACCTACCGCGTGGATCGCGCCTTGTGGCAACAGACGATCAGGATCAAGCGATTGAGGCACAGTTCGCAACGTCAAGGTAAATTCCGCAGGACGCTGCGACGTGAGTTCGAGACGTCCGTCGTTGATCTTTGCAAGATCCTTAGCAACTGCCAAACCAATGCCAGTTGAACCACCTGCAGAAACACCCTTTAAGAAGATGTGCGGCACGAGGTCATCGCTAATACCTTCCCCGTCGTCGCGCACCTTGATCAGTACTACCCTACCATTCTTTGTGGCAGTAACCGTCGTGGTTCCTGCGCCATACTTAAGCGAGTTCTCGATCAAGGTAGCGAGGATCTGCGAAACCGAACCGCGGGTAGCGAGTACAACGGCATCGTCGCCAACATCGAATGCAAGCGTGCGCTTTGCCTTCTTGAACGGACGCTCCCATTCGTCACCTTGCTGGGTAAATACGTCGTGGAGCGCAATTGCCTCAAAGTTTCTACCACGATCGGAACTTGCGTTCGCCATCAGTTCATTGACGACGCCGCCCAAACGTTCAATCTGTTCGAGCGCTTTTTCCGTTTCTTCCTTGACTTCTGGATCCTCGGTCAAGTACTGAATTTCTTCAATGCGCATAGAGAGCGCCGTCAGTGGAGTGCGCAGCTGGTGAGCTGCATTTGCGGCGAACTGGCGTTCAGCAGCAATGCGCCCAGCGATTCGATCGGCGGTGCGTTCAAGCTCTTGATAAACAAGATCAATTTCCTCGATACCGCTGGGTTTGATTTGCGGACGAACTTGCCCTGCTCCAATCTGTTCTGCTGATGCCGCCATGTAGATCAATGGCGCGGAGAGCTTTCGAGATTGGCGCATTGCCATTAAGACGCCAATAATAAAAGCAGCCGTGATAAGCCCCACAGCACCAACAATCAATAGTGCGCTTCGAAGATAGATTGGTCCTTTTTCCACTGCAACAGTAACAATCGAACCTTGACGTGTTTCCTCCATCTTCCGAATCACGTCTGACATTGGAGCGATCGCATTTCGCGACTCTAGGCGAGTTCCGTCCGATTTTCGATACTGAATGAAGGCATCGTCAGGATCGGACATCTGCGCAAAAGATTCTATAAGGCTCTGTGAGATAACAACGCCTTCATTTTCACGTCGTTCGATAACCGAGCGCACCGTTTCTGCTCGCGCCGCAACAGCTTCTTCCGAGGCCTGCCAGATACTTGACACACCGAAAATAATCGCAGGAATACCAAGGAACAACACCGCTACAGCGACTGCAGCCGAGGTCATCTGAATCGCACGGCGCCTCATTTAGACCTCGAATCTAGATCTCGAAACGGAAACCCATTCCGCGAACAGTAGAGACGTAGTGAGGCGCATTGACGTCGTCGCCAAGCTTCCTGCGCAACCACGAAATATGCATATCAAGCTTCTTTGTAGAGGCATCCGCAGCGGATCCCCATACCAGACGCATAAGCTCTTCACGTGAAACAACGGAGCCCGCATGACTGATCAGCACTGTGAGTAGCTCAAATTCCTTAGCGGTAAGCTGAAGTTCACGACTTCCCGAGTACGCCCTATGGGCATCGACGTCCACCCTGATATCCTGGGCTATCAATTCGTCGGAGCTACGTCCATCCTGCACTGATCGGCGTAGGAGGGCACGAACGCGTGCCAGCAGCTCAGCCAACCGGAACGGCTTGGTAACGTAGTCATCAGCCCCAGCGTCAAGGCTCACAACCATATCAACTTCTTCAGAACGAGCAGTGAGGATAAGGATCGGGAAATCACGCCCCTCTTGACGCGCCTTACGGGCAACATCAAGCCCATCCATGTCCGGAAGACCAAGATCAAGCACGACCAAGTCAATTGGATTAATCATCTCGTTTAATGCCGCTTCGCCAGTAGCAACAGCGGTAACGTCATATCCTTCACGACCGAGCGCGCGAACAAGCGGACCCGAAATCGCGGAATCGTCTTCAACAAGTAACACCTTCGTCACGGCAGTTTCCAACTTTCTTTATTCTTGAATCGCACTTTTCTAGCCTTCTCTAGCACTATCCACTTTAGTAAAGATTCGTTCAAGAAAGCAAGAAATAGACAAAATTGAGGGGTGAGCAAAAAGTCTTTTAGATTAGGTTTACGCTTCGTCAATGAATCACTAACTGAGCTGCATCAATAGATCCAATTCCTTGAAGCTCTGGAATAGCGTACGGGGCAACTTCATACTTCTCTGAGTCTAATTGATGCAGGAATTCTCCGGTTTCATAATCTACAAGAATTCCATTCACGGGTGCGACGCTACATAGACGCGAAGCGAGATTAACCTTCGGACCAAAAACGTCACCAAATCGAGAAACCACGCCACCCCAAACCAAGGATGCACGCACGTCCGGCATAGTAGGAGTATCTTGAAGCGAACGCACAATATCGTCTACAACCGCAGCACCAGTGTGAAGGTCATCGGCAATATAGAGAACTGCGTCTCCCACCATCTTCACTACACGCGCTCCACGCATGGAAATAACGTCACGGCAAGTAAATTCAAAGGTTTGGATAAAATCAACCAAAGCATGTGGAGATAGCTCACCTGACCGATGCGTAAACGAAACCAAATCCACAAAACCAAAGGCACGCATTAGTTGCATTTCGTCTTTATTGCCGGTCTTACGGCGGTCTTCTAATTCAGTTTCTGAACGTCGAAGTAAGGCAGAAAGATGGCGCCTCCATGCATACTTCATCTGATAAACCAAGAATTCTTCATACTCATCAACCCGATCAAGCACCATATACCGAGCAGAGACTTCATCAATCCCGAAACGCCCTTCAAATTCCTCAACTAGCGCCTCGTGCTGCCACAGAACCATTCGGTCAGCCAAGTGAGACTGTGCCCTAATAAGTGAGTTAAGCGTATCGGCATCCGCTAGGTCAGAATTTTGCATATCAACGTGAGCGCGAATGACGTCCACGTCATATTCGGTGAAGAGTCTTTGATCAGGAGTGGTAATAGTCGGGAAACCCATTGACCTCCAGAACCGGCGCACGGTTTCGGTATCTACTTCAACAAGTTCAGCTACTTCACGAAGCGTGTACTTTGACGCACCACCAAGAAGCCGCGCAACATGTTGTTCAACTGTCGTCGGCATTTTCTCTGAAGAATTCTTACTTGTGGCGGGCGTCACAGGTACACTGTAGCAACTTTTTTGACAAAATAGGTAGTGATATCCCAAAAAGAATACAAACTGAGCAAAATTCTCAGTCTTACATGCCTCGTTGCACGTTTTCTCACTGTGAACTTACCTGTAGTCTTGTTCTTATGACGAAACGTAATCTTACCGCAATCGATCAGCTTGCCAACAGCTATATGCAGTCGTTGCTTGATATGACTCCTGAGCTTGTTACCGCACTTGGAATGCCAGGTGCAGATGAATCGAAATATTCAGACTTTTCTCCTGTCGGCAGTGAAACGATGGCAGATCTTAATAGGCGAACCCTTTCCGAGCTCGCTAAGCTCAACCCAGTTGACGACACAGACCGCGCCACTGCCGCCGCAATGAGGGATGAGTTGAACGTAAGGCTTGAGTACCACAATCTTGGCGAAGAAGGAGATCTCAACAATATCGCCACTCCTTTGCAAGGAGTAGCCGAGATCTTCGACAATATGCCTCAAGATTCCCTAGAGGACTGGAAACTCATCACCGCAAGGATGAGTAACACTTCCCAAGCTCTAGCAGGTTGGAAGAAGACTCTCAAAAAGCGGGCCGAAAGTGGTCCTCCACTTTCGATCCGTCAGATTGAACTATGTATCGACCAAGCTAAGAACACCGCATCGGAAAACTCAACTTTTGTAGATCTTGCCAACCGCGCTGCTAAGAAACATCCGGAAATCGCCGAGCGAATCAATGCCACAGCTAAGTCTGCACAGGCGGCCTACGCCGATCTTGCAGAGTTCCTTGCCGACGTCGTCGCACCTTTTGGCGTTGAACGCGACGCTTTCGGACGTGAACGCTACGCCCTTCGGTCATACGATTCCATTGGTGCCGCCGTGGATCTCGATGAAACTTACGAGTGGGGAAAGTCTGAATTGGACCGTATCATTGCGGAACAAAACGATATTTCACGTGAGCTCTATGGACCTGGCGTAAGCATCCGAGAAGCCATGGATCGCCTTAACAACGACCCTAGCCGCCAACTTCATTCATCGGAAGAGCTACGCGAATGGATGCAAGAAACTTCTGATCGAGCTTTGGATGCACTCTCGGGCACTCACTTTGACATCCCAGAACCACTGCGCAAACTCGAATGCATGATCGCGCCCTCTGGCACCGGAGCAATCTACTACACTGGCCCAACCGACGATTTCTCTCGTGGAGGCAGAATGTGGTGGGCAGTTCCGCACGGCACCGAAACTTTCACCACCTGGCAGGAAAAAACCACCGTGTACCATGAAGGAGTTCCCGGTCACCATCTTCAAATCGGTTACACCACGTACCTTAAAGATGAGCTCAACGATTGGCGTCGCCACGGTTGCTGGAAGTCTGGCCACGGCGAAGGCTGGGCGCTTTATGCCGAAGGTCTAATGGCTGAATTGGGATTCATGGAAGACCCAGGCGATCGCATGGGCGTACTGGATTCCGAGCGTCTGCGTGCAGCACGCGTGGTTCTAGATATTGGTGTGCACCTCGAAAAGCCTGCTCCAACGAAATATCAACACATTAACCCTACTTGGAATCGTGACGTCGCATGGGAGTTCCTCAAAGATAACGTTGCTATGGATCACTCGTTCCTGAGTTTCGAGCTTAACCGTTACTTAGGATGGGCCGGTCAGGCACCGTCTTACAAGGTTGGACATCGACTTTGGAAAGAAATGCGCGCAGAAGCAACTCAGCGTGAAGGGTCTGCTTTCGATCTCAAGGCTTGGCATACGAAAGCTCTCAGGCTTGGATCACTCGGTTTGGACGTTATGCGTGAGGAATTAGCTTCATGAAAACCATCCTATTAGCATCGGCATCTCCCGCTCGGAAGCAAACACTTCTCAACGCAGGGATCTCCCCTAGCGTCGCGGTATCCAACGTCGATGAAGATTTTTTACTCGCTGAGTTAAAGAAATCTTACGGGCTGTCTGAAAGTGAGCCACCTGCATCGGACCAGGTACAGCTCCTGGCACAGGCAAAAGCGTCCGAGGTATACGCTCGGCTCGCCGAAGCAGCATTAAGGGAGGAACCCGCCCAGATTTCTCTCGATTCTTTCGCTACGCATAACGAAAATAACCCGCTAGGTACCACGCTTCCAACCGTCGTCATAGGGTGTGACTCAATGCTCTTAATGAACGGCGCAGTGGTCGGAAAGCCACATTCACCACAGGTAGCTCGAGCACGACTGCGTGAAATGAGCGGGCGATGGGGTGATCTCTATACTGGCCACTGCGTTATCGACACAGCAACCGGCACCAGCGCCGAAGGCGTATCAGTTGCAAGGGTTCATATTGCGGAACTTAGCAACGCCGAAATCGACGCCTATGTTGCCAGTGGTGAACCGCTTCACGTGGCTGGCTCATTCACCGTTGACGGGCTAGGTGGTCCGTTCGTGGAGAAAATCGAAGGTGATTACCATGGCGTGGTCGGAATCTCGCTTCCGTTGGTTCGTAACCTTTTAACAGAACTCGGACACTCAATCCAAGAGTTTTGGAACAAATCAGATTTATAAATCACCTCAATAGCCCTAGAATAAAATCCAATCCATCTTTCGAAAGGATCTTCTCATGGCCCCTCGCGTCTCGGTGATTATGAGGACTCAGAACCGGCCAATGCTTCTTTCTCGTGCACTCAAATCGGTTTCCGATCAAGAATTTACTGATTACGAACTAATCGTCGTGAATGATGCCGGTGATCCGGCATCCGTCGAGCAGTGTGTTTCCGAAATACCCGAGCCAGCACGTGCACGAATCCGCATCATTCATCGCGAAAAAGCAACAGGCATGGAGGCGGCAAGTAACGCTGCATTGGCTCAGACTAAAGGTGATTACGTAGCTATTCACGACGATGACGATTCTTGGGATTCAAAGTTTCTAACACGTTGTGTTGAATTTCTTGATGCTCACCCTGATCACGTAGGCGTAGCGGTTCGGTGCGACGTCATCAAAGAAAATATCAACGACGACGGTACCATCACCGAAGTTGGACGCGAAATTCTTGACGTTGATCGATCTTGGTGGACTCTTACTGACACTCTGGTGGCAAGCTATAGTCCGCCTATTGCCCAGGTCGTCCGAAAGGACCTCGCAATCAAGCTCGGCGGTTGGAATGAATGTATGAAAACTCAGGGCGACTGGGATTTCTCGATTCGCTTACTTGCCCAAGGACCTGCAGGCTTTATTGACGGAGAACCTCTTGCTCACTGGCATCACCGCCAAAGTGCAAAAGGCAACCTAGGGAATTCAATCTTTGTTGCTTCTGATGATCACGTCTCCGCCAATCTTCTTGCACGCGATCGTTACATTCGTGATGCAATCAAGGTTGATGAGGCAACATCCAAGCTCGGTGAAGTCGTACAGGTAGCCGAATACTACAAACGCCTATACGAGGCTCTTCACCAACAGGTAGATTCGCTTCACACTGCTCTCTACCAGGCACACGCGGATTTACGGCAAACCATAGAGAAGTCAACGGTTCAAATTGAACAACTTCGTCAAGAGATCACGAATCTTCATGAGGATGTGCGTGAATTGGCTAGCCGTAAGACTCCCACGCAGGAATTTATCGATCGTGCCAAAGCTAAAGTTGGTATCCATGGCAGTAGGTGACGCAAATTAATGCATAAAACCTACTCATTCGACTGTAACTAAAGGGCGCGGGTGACTTGTGAAAAATGCTGACAAGTCACCCGCACTTTTAGTTCAGTATCGGATTTAGACGTGGCTATCGCCGAATTCTCCGAACTTGCGGTTTTGTTTTTGGCGTTCGCTCATGGGAACCCAATCGCGTTCCGATGCACCGATATAAACCTGGCGTGGGCGACCGATCTTCTGGTTTGGATCTAGGATCAACTCACGATACTGAGCGATCCACCCCGGCAGGCGTCCCAATGCAAAGAGTGGGGTAAACATCTTGGTTGGGAAGCCCATCGCCTTGTAGATCAAACCAGTGTAGAAGTCTACATTTGGATAGAGGCTACGCTCTACGAAGTAATCGTCTTCAAGGGCTACCTGCTCGAGCTCACGCGCCATGTCGAAGAGTTCCGAATCGCCATGGAGGCGGTCGAGGATATCGTCTGCCAGACCTTTTACGATCTTTGCACGAGGATCGTAGTTCTTGTAGACGCGGTGACCAAATCCCATCAGCTTGACGTCGTTTTGCTTGTCCTTGACCTGCTTAACGAAGCTAGGAATATCTAGTTCTTGCTCACGAATCTGCCACAGCATATTCAATACTGCTTCGTTAGCACCGCCGTGAAGTGGCC
This sequence comes from Arcanobacterium ihumii, assembly GCF_900604515.1. Lineage (GTDB taxonomy): Bacteria > Actinomycetota > Actinomycetes > Actinomycetales > Actinomycetaceae > Arcanobacterium_A > Arcanobacterium_A ihumii. The sequence continues at coordinate 470,020 of NZ_UWOS01000001.1, forward strand.
CGGAGAGAGCCCCCACACCTGCAGCAACCGAGGCGTACATATTTGCTTGCGAAGATCCAACCAAGCGAACAGTCGATGTTGAACAGTTTTGTTCGTGATCTGCATGCAGGATAAAGAGCTTATCCAATGCATTTACGATCGTCGGGTCAACGTCGTGAGTCTGATATGGAAGTCCGAATGTCATTCGGATGAAATCCTCCGTGTAAGATTTCGATGCATCTGGATACAGCAATGGTAATCCCGTAGCTCGCTTCGATGCATAGGCGATCATCGTCGGAACTTTAGCCAAGAGCAGTACCGATGCCAGATCACGCTGGTATTCGTCATGAGGATCAAGAGTATCTTCGTAATACGTTCCAAGACCAGCAATTCCTGCTTGAAGAATGGACATAGGATGCCCGTGCGATGGGAACGCTGTAAAGAAGGACTTGAAGTCTTCATGTAGAAGTGTATGACGCTTGATTCTGTGAATAAATGCTGCAAGCGAGGTGGCATCTGGTAACTCTCCATAAATGAGCAAGTAGGCAACTTCTAAGAAAGAACAGTTAGCTGCGAGCTGTTCGATTGGATAACCGCGATAGCGGAGGATGCCTTGCCCGCCATCAATGTAAGTAATTTCCGATTCACACGAAGCCGTATTTGTAAAGCCTGGGTCGAGGGTCACGCTTCCAGTTTCACTCAACATCTGGCCAATTTTGAAGCCATCGTTGCCTTCCACTGCACGCACGCGCTCTAGGTCAAGTGTTTTTCCATCGATACTGAGTTTCGCGTTTTCTGCCATTTCATCTCCTTTTCGTTTCACAGACCCCGAAAATTGGGACCGTTCACCAACGAACGCACTGTGTAACGTGTGCTACAAATCGAGACTACCCGAAATGATTACAAAACACCCTATGATTTCTCGATATCGAGATGATTTCTATTCAGAAATTACCGAGAGCGAAATTTTTGTCAAAGTTGTGTGACGCATTTCAGCCATCAGTAGTTGATTCGTTCAAGTACCATGCCAAATTGTTTTATGCGCCGAGCCGCCTCATCAATGTCGGTGTCAGATGCGGTCAGTGAGATACGGACACGTTGATTACCAGACTCACCATAGAAAGTTCCGGGGGCAACAACAATTCCAAGTTCGGCGAAAGCGTGAGTTAACGTCCAAGCATCGAAACCTGCCGGATGACCAGCCCAAAGATACAGCCCCGCCACCGAACACGGATCGTTTTGCAATCCTGCTTCAGTAAGTGCCGCCAGCAGTTTTTCACGACGACACCGGTACAGCTCTTTTTGAAAGACAACATGTTGACGGTCTCCAAGCGCAGCGATCATGGCGTTCTGCACTGGACCTGGCATGATAAAGCCTGCATGTTTACGAAGTTCTGTGACTGGACCTAATAGGTTAGGATCACCAGCTACAAATGCCGCCCGGTAGCCTGCTATATTCGATTCTTTTGAAAGAGAATATAAAACGATCAGTCCGCTGGGGTCACCACCGCATACCTCATCATTGAGAACTGAAGGAGCTTCAGAAACATCCCATGTCAATGACGCATAGCATTCATCGGATGCCACAATAACGTCTTTTGATCGCGCCCAATTAATGATGCGTTTAAGTTGTTGACGGTCAAGAACGTGTCCATCTGGATTCCCAGGAGAGTTCAACCAAAGTAAGTCAATATCCGCTGGCCACATATTAGGATCGGTATCAGTGTCAATCGTGACTGTACCTGCACCAGCCAGTTTGGCACCGACGTCGTACGTGGGATAGGCACACAACGGGAACGCAACCTTGTGTGTTGAGTCCAAACCCAACATTGCAGGCAGAAGGGCAATCATTTCCTTTGAGCCAAGCGTCGGCAAAATGGCTACCTCTGAGCTGATCCCCCGCTCAGTTTGCAACCACTGCGAAATAGAATCTATTAGTTGTTTCGAGCCCATATTCGGCGGGTAACCGTGAGCATTTGCCGAGTTCAGCAATGCATTCTGCACAACTTCGGGAACATCATCTACCGGAGTACCAATCGTTAAATCAACCACCCCACCCGGATATAAAGCGGCGCGCTTCCGATCTGGAACAAGAGTGTCCCAAGGAAAATCCGGAAGCGCGCTACTAAATAAAGCCATCAGTTCTGATTCTGTGGAGGAAGTTTGGCAATGATCGGGTGGTCGCGGTTAATGACGCCAAGCTTAGCAGCGCCACCTGGTGAGCCAAGATCATCGAAGAATTCGACGTTTGCTTTGTAGTAGTCCGACCACTCATCTGGGAGATCATCTTCGTAATAGATCGCCTCTACGGGACATACTGGTTCACATGCACCACAGTCGACACACTCGTCTGGATGAATATATAACGTACGTTCACCTTCATAAATGCAATCAACTGGGCATTCGTCTACACACGCCCGGTCTTTAAAATCAACACACGGCTGCGCGATAATGTACGTCACGTCGTCTCCAATTCTTTAAGAATTCTTGAATTTCTTTACTTCAAGTATCGTCGTTTTTCTCGGTTCATGCCAATATTAGGACGCAAATCATTGGCATACAGATCCATTTTGAGGATTGTAATGCCACGTCAGCTTCGAATCCTCATGTACATCCCCCTGCAAACTTACTTTACGTCCAACCGTAATGGTAAAACCAGGGTTTCCGGGCCCATACGGAGTACAGTCTTTCTTAGTATTAATTTCGTCCTTGGCAGGAACGATATTTTGGCGCGGACCGCTCCAAATCTGTACGTCCCAATGTTTGGTAGACCATAGCTTCGTAACGAGCTGTCCGCCTGAAACATAGGAATCTACCACTGCACCATAGGGTGTATTATTCTTCCAGATCATATTGACTTGGCCAGACCATAGGGTTGATTCCATCCCCGCAGGATAGCGTGAGTAATACTGGGTGTGCGGGCGATGCTCAACGTCAACCATTCCAGCACGGTAGCCAACATTAAAAGTGTTGGTAGAAAGCTGCGAAAGTCCACCGCCAACAGCTTCGGAACCAAAACCATCGAGTAATACACCAGAGCTTACAAAACCGTTTTCAGTGGTAATCGGACTCAACAGCTTCTCAAGGTTGAACTCCTCTCCAGGTTTAATAACCTGGTTCGAGACTTTACCCGAGCCTACCTTCAAGTTGGTTGTACGTACGGCATCCGACGTAATCGGGGTGGAGATTTCAGAAACAACTTCCTTAATTCCCATCTTCTGCGCTGCTTCGGTTGTAAATTCTGGTTCGCCGTTTATTACTTCCGGTTTCAACGTGCGATCGCTCTGAGTGCCAATTGCAAGTAAGTCTGTTGAGAGCTTATCCATATTCACGACTTCACCGGGCTGGGACGGAATAATCGTAGGCGTGGTGTGATTGACGATCTCAATTCGAGCGTCTACCGGATCTTTCAGAAGTCCACCAGACTTTCCACGCAGCGTCTCTTTGAAAACCTGTTGATTTGCAGTAACGCTAAGTTTGCCATCCTTTGCTTCAAAATTTAGGAATGTACCTAGGTCAGCTGGCTCAAGCGTGATCACTTTTTCACGTAGCATAACCGAAACCGGTTTCGAAATTATCGGCTTTACCGACTCCTTGACGAAAGCTGCCATCTTCTCGTTCGTCACCTGCGGAGCCGCAGTTTTGCTTGGGAGCGTAAGCTCTTTCGAGCCATTAAACCAATTTTCTTTGAGGTACGACGACGCTTGGGCAAGGTCGATCTGCACGCCGTCCTTTGCCTGTGTAGTAACGACGTCTGCCTTCGCTTTATCGAAACTGATCGTCGGTTCTACTGGATCACTCGAAAGCTCTTTAACTTTTGGTTCTAAAGCAGCTTTAAGTCTCGCTTCATCGACCTTTGCCACCGCCGTCGTCGTTGCACCGCCACCAAAGTGAGCGAAAATGCGAGCTGGGTTGAGGGAGAAACCGACTAGCTGATTGAGGGACGCGTCTGGGTCAATCTGCAACGCGGCATCCGTCGGGTTGAAAGGAACAGGTTTAGAGGCGTTCTTAGCACTAAGGGATTTTGGTTGTTCGGTTTGAGACTTCAACCCCTCAGAAATCTTGCTCGCAGCTTCGTCTTTAGTAAGTCCCCCAACTGGAATACCAGATACTTGTGTATTCGATGGAATTCGTTCACCTAGATAAAAGGCAAGTCCGATATAGGCAAGAACCAGGACTAAAAGTGTGCCGATCCCACCAAAAAGCCAGCGTCGTTGCGCTCGGGTTTTACTCCGTTTCTGGGCGTTTAATTCTCCGGTGCGCTCAGCATCCCAATTCCAATAGCTTCCAGAGTTGTTGGGTTCTGTAGGTTCTTTTCCTTGAGACACTGCGTTCCTTCCCTCTTAACTGCTCGGTACGAGCATCTCTTATGCGTCAGACCCCACATTTCGTGCGAGGAGACCACACGTTTTCCTCATCTTAAAGCGTCGGCTGATTTTCTTCCGAGTAATTTTCGAGATTTTCTCGATCTGTTGCAGATTCGTTATCGGACACGATTGTCAATTGGTTTGTCTTCGCGTGGGAGCGTCGTGATGCCACATCCAGCCCAATCATCGTTAAAACAGAAACGACGACGGAGCCGAGGATCCATGCGTGCGCACGGTAGTCTTGCGCAAGTGCAAGTACATCGTTGCTAGTGCGAAGAAAGAAAACTGCAATAGTAACGAAGCACATCGTCAGAGCGAAGCTAAACGAAGAAAGAAACTTGCCAATTTCATAGGAGAACCATGTTCCAGCCGCAACAAGCGCTGCAGCCAGAACAAGACCTAACCATGGAAGATTGACCGGACCAGCTTGAACGACAGCTCCAACAAGCGAAGTGAGCGCGCCAAGGAAACCCCCGAGGAGAACCTTAGCAACGGTTTTCTTCATGACCATTGATCCTTATCATCGAGGGGCTAAAACTTAGGAGCGAGCAGCACGCTTACGACGTGCAGCTTCACGCTGTCGATCCGAGGTATTGAGGATTACCTTGCGGATACGGACGGTTTCAGGAGTAACTTCGATGCATTCGTCGTCAGCCGCGAATTCGATGGATTCTTCCAAGGTAAGCTGACGGCTAGCTTGGAGAGTTTCGAACACGTCCGCGGTCGCCGAACGCATATTCGTCATTTCTTTCGCCTTGACGACGTTCACTTCCATATCTTCATTGCGTGGGTTTTCACCAACAACTTGCCCTTCATAGGTTTCGTCGCCAGGAACCACGAAGAAGGTTCCACGATCTTCAAGACGTTGCAACGAGAACGCAGTGATCTGACCAGAGCGATCAGAAACCAAAGATCCGGTGGTGCGGGATTCGATGTCCCCTGCCCACGGCTGGTAACCCTCAGAGATCGACGCAGCGATTCCAGTTCCACGAGTTTGAGTCAGGAACTGAGTACGGAAACCGATCATTCCTCGCGAAGGAAGGAGGAATTCCATGCGAACCCAACCGGTACCGTGATTGGACATCGTGGTCATCTGTCCTTTTCGAGCTGCCATGAGCTGAGTAACTGCACCGAGATATTCTTCTGGAACATCGATAGTTGCGCGCTCCCATGGCTCGTAAATCTTGCCATCAATAATCTTCTTAACAACCTGTGGCTTTCCAACTGTAAGCTCGAAACCTTCACGGCGCATTGTCTCAACCAAAATCGCGAGCGCAAGTTCGCCACGGTCTTGGACTTCCCAAGCATCCGGACGATCGGTAGGCAGAACGCGAATCGAAACGTTTCCAATAAGTTCTTGAGTCAAACGATCACGTACCTGGCGTGCAGTGAGTTTGTGCCCCTTAACTTTGCCGGCGAGTGGAGAGGTGTTGATTCCGATCGTCATCGAGATCGCAGGATCATCAACGTGGATTCGCGGCATCGGCAGTGGATTTTCAACATCAACGAGCGTTTCACCAATCGTGATGTTCGGAATTCCTGCGATAGCAACGATGTCTCCCGGTCCTGCTGATTCAGCTGGTAAACGCTCCAAGCCTTCGGTGCGCAAAAGCTCGGTAACGTGTACGCGCTCCAAAGCCGAGTCTGGGCCGTCCATTAAACCAACCCAAGAATTCTTCTTCAATTCACCAGAGTAGATACGAACCAGCGCCAAACGACCCAAGAAAGGTGAGGCGTCAAGGTTCGTCACCTGAGCGACGAGCGGTGCTTCTTCGTCATAAGAAGGAGCTGGAATATATTCCAAAATCGCACGGAACAGTGGCTCCAAGTTAGGATTGGCTGGAAGTTCACCGTCAGCAGGCTGCTCGGTATCTGCATGGCCCGCCTTCGCAGCTGCGAAGATGGTTGGGATCTCGAGGATGCGATCAAGATCAAGTCCATCGGTATCTTCAATATCCGCTGCGAGGTTCAAAAGTAGATCTTGAGTTTCGGAAACGACTTCATCAATCCGAGCATCCCGACGATCAACCTTGTTGATGACTGGGATAACCGGGAGGTTAGCTTCAAGCGCCTTACGCAATACGAAGCGAGTCTGAGGAAGTGGTCCTTCAGATGCATCCACCAACAACACAACACCGTCCACCATGGACAATCCGCGTTCAACTTCGCCGGAGAAATCCGCGTGTCCCGGGGTGTCGATAACGTTAATGACTACACCTTCAGGCGCACCGAAGTCAGCTGCCGACGGTCCGGTATAGGTAATCGCTGTGTTCTTTGCAAGAATCGTAATTCCCTTTTCGCGTTCCAGATCGCCTGAATCCATAACGCGTTCACCGGTCTTTTCAACGGTTGCACGCTGATCAAATGCTCCACCTTGCCAGAGCATGGCATCCACCAAAGTGGTCTTTCCGTGGTCAACGTGGGCTACGATGGCAACATTTCGCAGGTCGCTGCGTACGGTCATAAGCGTTTTCTCATTTCTTTGAAGCTTGCGCATCAAGTTATCTCGAAGCTTTCCTTTGAATCGTGAAGCTTTTTCTTGTGAAGCCTTGAGGCACTTCAAAACAAGATTCCGAAAGCGGTGCGCAAAGTGCCAGCGTGGAAATCCTACGCTGTTCTAGTTGTTTGCTACCAGATAAAGGACCTAAGTGCGAGCGAAAGAACACTGATGAACCGATCACTTTCTCACGAACTTTACCCTCACTCAATAAATTTGGAACAATCATCCTATGACGTATGTTTTGCGAGGAAAAGGCACCCGCCTTTACGGATTTGCTTTGATCATTCTTGCGGTGGTTATCATCGCTGGTTCTACTATTAACGGTGGCTGGCGAGAAGGGCTTTTTGCCCTGCCACTTTCCACCACAGTCACTGCGGTTGCTTGGCTCGCCTATTTCAATCCACGTTTAGCCGTTACGAATCTTAGCTCTCAGGAGAGCACTACCCCCACTGCTAACGGCACCTCCGCTGGATTGTATATCGTTAACCCTGCCCGTACCTTTGTTGTTCCCTGGAACGACCTTGATTACGTTGAAAACCGTTGGGGAATGGTTGTTCACACCGTTTCGGGCAAAACAATCCATGTTTGGGCGATCCCTTCCCGTGCCGGCATCTTCGAAAACTCAGTCCGAGAATCAAAGGTCGTAGAATCCGACGTCGACTGGAATGCTGACGCCAGTTCTTACGTTCCCTTGATCGTTTCCGTTCGCCGTGCAATTTTGATCGTTGAAAGCCAGCATGCCCGGTTAAAGAGTGCGCTTAAGAAGCACACGAATCAACGTCGTGCACTGGATCCCATTGATCCAACCACTACCACTTCGTTCAATGTTCTTCCACTAGCCTTTTTATTAGTTTCGCTCGCATCGGCGATCTATATGTGGCTCTGACCTGGTGCATCGAAAGCTATTGGCTGTACGTATCTGTACCTAGTCCTTCTGCCAGGTATTCCACAAAGAGGCATATTCGCCACCGCGTTCAACCAGCTCGAAGTGAGAACCGAGCTCTGCGATTCCACCGTCGATAAGAACCGCAACCCGATCAGCGTCGTAAGCAGTGTAAAGTCGGTGGGCAATCGAAATAACTGTACGCCCTTCCAAAACCCGCGCCAATGCTTGTTCCGCACTTCGTGCAGCTGTCGGGTCGAGCAAAGAAGTTGCTTCGTCCAAGACTAATACTTGTGGATCGAGTAAGACGATACGAGCCAATGCCAGTTGCTGGGCACGATCTGGTGGAAGTTCAAGCTTTCCTGAGCCTACTTCGGTTTCAATTCCATCAGGCATGGTGTAAACCCACATCGCATCCACTGCTTGAAGTGCGTTGCGTAATTCAAGGTCGGTCGCTTGAGGAGCAGCAAGCCTAAGGTTTTCTGCGATTGTTCCCACAAAGATATGGTTTTCCTGCGTCACAAGAGCAACCGTTTTGTGAAGCACTTTCTCAGCGAGTCGAGTTACTTCTACCCCACCGATCTCAACGCTTCCCTTGGTGGGTGGGTTGATACCAGCAATTAATCGGCCTAATGTTGATTTACCCGAACCAGATGGACCAACGATGGTGAGGCGTTCGCCTTCTACCACGTCAAGCGAGATGTTTTTAAGAACTGGTCTTCCCACTCGGTATTCGAAGTTAACGTCACGGACCACAACGGCGTCGCCCTGCGGAGTTTGACCACTGGCAAGGCGATCGTAGCTGATTTCCGAGACTCCGAAAATTCGGGCGAAAGCAACGTGGGCGAATTGTACCTCGTCTGTCCACCACGAAAGTTCTTCAATCGGCCAACGCAGTTGTTGGACGTATAGAGTAACCGTTACAACTGCACCCGCAGTAGTAAGCCCTAAACCAACCAGCCAGCTACCCCACAACACCGATATCAGAATTGGAGAAATCAGCACGATTGCGGTTTGGGCCCCGAAAATCGAACGCATCCACGCGGTGTAGCGCTCGTTAACCCACATTTCCTTCAAGATGGTGGTTGTACGGTTAATTCGGTTTGATCGCATGAACATGGAGTCAACAGTTTCTGAATGTTCAACGGTTTCAGTTACGTCGCCATTGAATTCTGCCGTCAATGCCGAGGTTGCGAGGTAAGCGGCGATGGATCTGCGCAGGTATTTGCGTAGCACAAAGAACATCGGTACAAAGGCAAGGAGCACAACGATACCGACTCGAATATCCGTTGCAACCGCTGCGCCAACCGTTACCAAGATAGTCAAGCTCAGCACGGTAATTCGCGAGATTCCTTGACGAATCACGAATTCAACCCGATCGATGTCCGACGTCGTTCGCCCAAGTAGGTCACCCGTTCCAGCCGCTTCTACCACAGACAGCGGAAGGTGCGTGATTGCATCGACGAGGTTAATGCGCATCTCATGGAACATTTTTTGACCGAGCACGCGAGCGCGATAGTCCGCCAACCAAGCCACCGATGCCTGGAACAGAACCGCCACGATCAAGATGTAGATATTTTGTTTGACCAGCGCGAAGCTCTTGCCCTGGGCCACATAGTCAATCGTGACTCCAATAATCCACGGAGTAACAATGGATGCAAGAGCAACGAGTACTTGCAGTCCCAATGTGAGCGCGAATTCGGCTTTGAACTTACGAATCAGTGCTGAGATCTCACGCAGAACAGTTTTATTTGAAGCAATAGGAAGTTTCATTATTCTCCTTCCTCTCCTGCCGCCCGATGGACGACCGCGTGATAGAGCGGGTTAAGAAGCAACTCGGCGTGTGTTCCGGCGTCCACAACTTTTCCCGCATTGTCAATAAAGACCACCTGATCCGACTCATTCAAAAGAATCGGCGAAGCACTTACTACAACCGTAGTTTGATCTAAACGCTGGGCGTGAAGACGTTCGGCAATGTGTGCCTCCGTGTGTGAGTCCACCGCAGATGTTGGTTCTACTAAAATCAAAATTGGAGCATCTGTAAGTACTGCTCGTGCCAATGCAAGCCGCTGACGCTGGCCTCCCGAGAGATTTCGACCGCGCTCTGAAACATAGGCGTCCAAACCGTCGTCGGAATCAATGATGTCTAGAGCATCTGCAACGAACAGCGCACTTCGCATTGCATCGCTTGGCTGCATTCGAGCGTTCATTTCGTGATCGCGATGGGCAACTCCAGTTCCTGTACCGGTATCAGCCATTTGGCTGCCGATAGCACGAGGACTGGGAACATCTGCGAATTGCCCGGCAAGGTTCGAGCGCAGGCGCCCTTGGAAGAGCTGGGCGATCGCGCTAGACAAAACAACGTTTTGCCGAACATCACCAAGGGCAATGCTACGAAGATCAATCAATGTTTCTCCATTTGTATCAGCCACCTCGGCAAATACTTGGTGATCGTCATTGACGCGAGCAAGGACGTGCGCAATCTCAGCCGTTACATTTGGGTCAGCAGCAACCAAGGCGGTGAATTTACCTGGTTGAATCTTCACGCCCGACTTCGGATCACGAAGGGAAACATGCGTCCAATCAAGGCGGGTGGAAGTTGCTTCGCTGCCACCTATTCCTCCTGTGGCGGGTTCAACGAGGTTTGCGTCTGAAGTAAGCGCCTCTATCTTCAGGATTCGACCCATGCGCTCTGCTCCCACACGGGCATCTGGAACCGCGTGGAAAAGCTGTGTGGCCATCGATACCGGAGCACCCAAGAACGCCATGTAGCCGAAGAAAGAGACAAGCTCACCGCGAGTAAGGTCACCTTCAAAGATCATCCAAAGGCCCACACTTATAACAACTGCCGTATAAATCGCCGGAATCGCCGTACTCAACGCACCAAGGATGGACTGCACAAACGCAGCTCGGATTCCCGCTTCACGTAACGCCGTTGACTGCTCGCGATAACGCAGGTTGTATTCGTCTTCACCCCCAACCCCGCGGAGTACCCGCAGGCCGACGACGGCATCGGTACCGAGCGTGGTTAGCTTAGAGCGCTCTTCGCGTTGGAGTTTCAATCGATTTTGAAGTGGCGTAATAAGGAAACTCATCCCGATGATAACGACGGGAAGACCGATTCCGACCAACAACCCAAGCGGAGCAGAGGCGCGGATCATCAGAATCACCACAATACCGAAGGAGGTAAAGGCAGAGATTGAAGCAGCGAACGTGGCAAGAAACTGACCTATTTTGCGTGAATCGCCTTCGGCGGCTGAAACGATCTCACCAGACGCAAAGTGTTGACGTCCACCAGCTCGAATACCAGTGTATTTCTCCACCTGCTTCAATGATGATCCGATGACTCCACGAAAGTAAAGCATGACGTTGAAGAAATCGGGGAATGCCGCCATTGCTCGAAACACAATGATCCCAAGAGTAATTAGTGCTCCGGGAATCATTGCGCTGGTCAATCCGTCATCAAGACCCGAGTCAAGTAAAATTCCCACTGCCCATGGAATAAGTGCACTTCCGAGGAATAGTGCGAAAGTGCCCAGGATACCCGCCCCAATGTGAATACGGTTGCCGCGAATAATTGACCGCAAAACATGGTCGGGATCAATTTCTGGAAAATCACCAAACTGTGCCAACTTTGGCCATTTGTTCGGAGTTGGACCAATCTCAAATTGGCGTTCATTGACGGCGCGTGAGACGCGTTCGGCACGAGGAGAGCGTGTACGTCTAAAAGTACTCATAACTACCTAAAGTGTTTTAGCTAAGTAAATGTTTAATCGTTGAACATAGATTGATTTCGCAAGCATTATAAAATGATCGAGGTATAATAACCATCGACCCCATAGAGCACTGCCGAGAAGGACCTCGGATGCCCAAAAGCGAAAATCACTTGGGTGCATGGTTGCTGGAAAAACGGAAAAGCGAAAGCACTCAACCGTAACATCAGCATTGGTTCACAAAAACATTAGATTAAACATAGGACAACACTAGCAGGAAATTCATTTTTTACTCAAGCTATTTTTGAAAAAACTTCGAGGGGTGGTTATGAACTCTCGTTCACAACCACCCCTCGCCTAGTTAGCCGTGCACTCGGTTAGGTGTGCACTACCTAGCTATCTAATAATCACTTGGTGTAACCAATGTCTTCAGCTGGGAAGGTTTCAAATGCGGTCGCACCGAAGTTCGCAAGGTTCTTTGGCACAGCCGTGATGGTTGCACGGTAGTAGATTGGAATGGTCATGACGTTATCCCAGATAACCTTGTCGGCTTCATTGGTGAGTTCGATACGCTTATCCGGATCGGTCTCCGAAGCCACCTTCTCCATGTATTCCGCGATCTTTGGATCGTCAACACCGGAGTAGTTCATCTGTGAGTTAGGACCGTAAATCTGACCAATATTTGCCATTGGGTATGGGGTACCCTGCCAGGTGAAGGCAGCAGTTTCAAATTCGCCTGCACCGATCTTGGTGAAGAATTCCTTCGAGGTGGTATCTTCGAAATCAACCTTGACGCCAATTTCCTTCATCTGAGCCTGGAGGGATGCACCTTCGTTAGCAGATGTCGGTGTATCTGGAAGGCGGAGGTACTTGAAGCCAAGAACCTTTCCGTCCTTTTCATAGTACTTGGTGGCATCGTTCATCTTGTAGCCAAGATCTTCAATTTCCTTCTTGGATGCCTCTGGATCGAACTTCACCGAGTTATCCTTGTAGCCCTTCTGGTTCGGCATGAAGAAGTGGTTACCCAGCTTCATATCCATCTTCGCGCTTGGAAGTCCTGCAAGATCGGAAGCGATGATGTCGTCAGTGTTAATACCCTTTTGGATTGCCTGGCGGAGTGCCTTGTCCGCAAGAACACCAGCCTTGGAGTTCACCGTGAAGTGACGCCACTGTACCGAAGCAGAGGTCTTGATGTCTGCATCTGGGCGGCCCTTAACAAGTTCGTAAGTCGAAGCATCAACGATCATGTCAACGACGTCGAGCTCTTTGTTAGCAAACGCGGTTGCGGTTGCATCAACTTCCATTGCGGAGAAAGTAACGGTATCGAGGATTGCCTCGTCTCCCCACCAGTTCTCATTCTTCTTTAAAGTAATAACACCCTTGGCGTTATCTACCGAATCAACCTTGAATGGACCAGCAAAGTAGTTATTAATCTTTGAAAGATCCGTCCATCCCTTGTTAAAAGTGGTTGCATCCTTGAAGCCTTCAGCTGGGTATACCCCTGAGAGATTAGCCGACCAGTCTGGGTACTTCTTGTTGTATTTAACTACAACTTCGAACTGATCTTTACCCTGTTCAATGCTGGAAATCTGCTTCCATCCGTCGGTTGAACCACAGAGGTACTGAGCATCCGGGTTAGCCTTCTCCGGATCAACGGAATCATCGTTACAGGCATCCCAAGTCGCTTTGTAATCGGTGTAGTCGATAGCACGACCAGAATTCCACTTTGCCTTCGGGTTAAGGGTGAGTGTTACAGTCTGCTTAACGTCACCGTTTTCGGTGTCGTCGTACTTAAATGACTCAACATAGTTCTTGTTTTCCTTGAAAGTACCGTCTTCGGCATACTTCCAGTTGGCAGGAGCGATAAAACCATAAATCTTGTTGATGTCAGCTGTGGTGCCATCAAACTGCATGTAGTTGTAGTTGGTAGGCATCGAAGAAATCGAGAGGCGCAGGTTACCGCCCTTTTCGAGCTTGTCGCGGTCAACGCGGTTAACGTCGGAACCTGGCAACGAATTCGATGAATCCCCACCTTCGGCTCCCTTGGAGCCGGAATCAGCACTTGAGCACGCGCCCAAAACTAGTGCTGCTGAAGCTAACAATGCAAAACTTGCTTTCTTCAATCGCATATGAGTCCTCCTTCAGGACGAATGATCCCCAAGGTCAAATTGTTAGAAGATCAAACTTATCCAATAGATTAATGAAGAAAATTACGCCATGCACATTCAATAAGCAAGCGTTACCAATTCGTTACTATTAAAATAATTGGATAAATGTAAGGGAGGAAACCCGAAGGTCTCCTCCCAAACTCAATAACATGCCGTCGTCATTCCTCGAAATAAATCGAGGAACGCTACAAAAATCGCGAAAATCCTAGAAAAGCTTCAACGGACGCGGATAGTAGCAAGCCGCCTGGTGATCTTCTCCGATCTGTGTATAATCGGGGTGCTTAGAAGAACAAATCTGCTTTTCCCCTTCACCCAAAATCTCATATACTGGGCAACGTGTCACGAAGCGGCAACCCGTTGGAGGGTTGGCTGGTGACGGAAGATCACCCTTAAGAATTATGCGATCACGCGAGCGTTCTTTCTGCGGATCTGGAATTGGAATCGCAGAAAGAAGCGCCTGAGTGTACGGATGTTGAGGCTTTTCAAATACAGCATCAACATCGCCGATTTCCACAATCTTGCCTAAATACATGACCGCAACTCTGTCCGCAATGTGGCGCACAACAGACAAATCATGCGCAACGAACAAATACGACAGCCCCAATTCCGAACGGAGATTATCAAGCAAGTTGATGACACCAGCTTGGATTGAAACATCAAGAGCGGAAACTGGTTCATCAAGTACAAGCAAACTTGGTTCAAGTGCAAGTGCTCGCGCGATACCAATACGCTGACGCTGACCACCCGAGAAGTTTCGTGGGTAACGATTGACGTGAGCTGGTTCAAGACCAACCATCGTCATCAATTCAGCAACCCGCTTTTCGATATCCGCCTTAGCGTATCCGTTATACTTCAGCGGCTCAGCGATAATATCGAAAATTGGCATACGCGGATCAAGAGAAGCCATCGGATCCTGGAATACAACCTGGAGATCCTTGCGGATTCGCTTTCGGTCCGAACGGTTCATCTCCTTTGTGTCTTCGCCGAGAACAACAATCTTGCCGTCTTGAGGCTTGATCAGGTCAAGCGCCTGCACCAAAGTGGTGGTCTTTCCCGAGCCCGATTCGCCCACAAGCCCAAGTGTTTCGCCTTGACGAATATCGAAGGAGACGCCGTCGACCGCATGGACTGTACCCACACGGCGCTTAAACACCGCACCCTTCATCAATGGGAAGTACTTCTTGAGATTCTCAACGCGCAGAACTTCTTTTCGTTCTGCTCGAGGAACTTCAGACATCGCTGGTGACACTGCAGCTGGAAGCGGATAAATGTCAGTATACTTACGCGATTCGTGGCGAATTTCCTCACCGCGAACGCAAGCCACCTTGTGCGGATAGGCATCATAACTATTACGCACTTCTACAAGCTCTGGCTCACCTTCAAGGCAAGAGCGACGCGCCACTGGGCAACGTGGAGCAAACGGACATCCCGTGGGTTCAAAGAGCATCGACGGCGGGTTACCTTCAACAGCCGCAAGCTGGTATTCTTTGCGCGAATCAAGGCGAGGCAAGGAGCCGAGCAGACCGATGGTGTAGGGCATCGCCGAGTGATAGAAGATTTCATCTACGTGGCCGCTTTCAACAACACGGCCCGCATACATAACCATCACTTTGTCCGCGATACCAGCGACTACACCGAGGTCATGAGTGATCATGATGACGGCAGCACCAGTTTCTTTTTGCGCCTTACGAAGCACATCCAGAATCTGTGCCTGAATTGTTACATCCAGTGCCGTCGTTGGTTCGTCGGCGATGATGAGGTCTGGGTTGTTGGCAATCGCCATTGCGATCATGGCACGCTGACGCATACCACCAGAGAATTCGTGAGGGAATGCCTTTACTCGAATTTCAGGATTCGGAATTCCAACGATCTCAAGGAGCTCAATTGCTCGCTTACGTGCATCTTCCTCAGAGTAATTCTGGTGAATGAGGAGCGCTTCAACGATCTGATCACCGATAGTGTAAACCGGGGTAAGCGCTGAAAGCGGATCCTGGAACACCATACCGATGGTTTTACCTCGTACATTTGAAAGGTAAGCATCGGAACGACCGAGCATCTCTTGACCATGGATCTTTACGGATCCGTCAAGTTTAGCACTCGAATCCAACAAACCCATGATTGCCATAGAGGTGACGGACTTTCCAGAACCGGATTCGCCCACCACACCAAGCACTTCTCCGGAGCTCACCGAGAAGTTCACACCGCGCACAGCGTGGACGGTTCCATCTTCAGAGGGGAAACGAACATGGAGGTCCGAAACCTCAACGACGGGTACCCCCGCCTTTGCAACAGGGAGATCGTTCGACTCGAAAACAGGAGCATTGTTGTTCTTCATGCCTTGCCTCCAGACTTTGAGGTTGGATCGATGGCGTCACGGAGACCGTCACCGATGAAGTTCACGGAAACGAGCATTAGAACCAGCACGAGAGCTGGAGCAACGAATAGCCATGAATGGGTGAGTGCAGATGCCTGACCTTGACCGATCAAAGAACCGAGGGAAACCTGTGGATCCTTGATTCCAAACCCGAAGTATGAGAGCGAGGTTTCACCGAGCACCGAAACCGCAACACCTAGCGTGAAATCAATAATCAACAACGAGGAGATATTCGGAATGATGTGGCGTCCGATGATCACACGCGAAGGAACAGACATGTACCGCGCTGCATTTACGTAGTCGAGGTTCTTGACGGACATAGTCATTGCACGTACAACACGCGCCGTAAGTGTCCAACCAAATGCAGCAAGCAAGACGATCAGCCAGAAGAGCGAGGACTCTTCAGCACCTACGTTCCGGAGAACAACAGCGAGAATCAAGAAGGACGGAATGACGAGCATAAGGTCAATAAACCAGGTTACGAAGCGGTCGAAAATTCCACCGAAGTATGCTGCGGCCGATCCCACCAAAGCCGCGATCGAAGTCTGGAGTGCGGCGACGGCAAATCCGATCACCAAAGACTTACGCAGACCTTCGAGGGTCATGGCGAACATATCGCGACCTTGCTTATTTGTACCGAACCAGTGAACCGAGTCTGGTGGCAATAGGTAGTGACCACGGTCGCGTTCCATATAATCCCACGGAGAGATGTACTTTCCGAAAAGAGCTAAGAAGATGATGATTGCCATTCCAATCACGCCAACGAGCGCAGTCTTATTGCGGAAGAAACGGCGTGCGATTAATTGACCACGCGAAAGCCGCTTGCCTGCGTGGTGCTTTTCATTTTCGGCTTCGAGCAGCTCAATGACCTCCCGACGCTCTTCGTCAGTGACCATTGTAGAATGGACGAATACTGGAGTAGCGGCTGGTTCTTCGTTGCCAGCCGGGACAGCGGCATTAGCCATAGGAATATTTGTAGTCATTAGCTCACCCTGACTCGTGGATCAACAGCTGCAATAAAGAGGTCTGAAAGGAACGCACCGGATAGCGTTGCTGCGCCGGAGAATGCAACGACGGCAACAGTACCGTTGATGTCCATGTTGCGGATCGTTTGAATACCGTAGATACCCATACCTTGCCATCCGAATACCTGTTCAGTGATTGCACCACCTAGGATCAAAGTAGCCATACCAAATGCAAAGTAGGTTGCGATTGGGATAAGTGAGGTACGAAGTGCATGACGGCGAATGGCTTTACCAAAACGTAAACCCTTTGCGCGAGCCGTGCGGACATAGTCTTGACCAAGGGTGTCTAGCATCAGGTTGCGCTGGTAGCGCGAGTAAGTAGCGAGACCGCCAAGGGACATGGAAATCGTTGGCAAGAGCAAATGCTGGGCTCGATCAACGACTTGAGCAACGGTACCATCCGGCGGAACTGCCGCCGTGGGTCCAATGAATTCGAAGAACTGAACACCTGTTTTTTGGTTAACCCAAGTGGCAGCAATTTGCAAGAACACGGCGTAAACCATAACAGGAGTGGAGATGATGATCATCGAAAAGATTGTAAGGACGCGATCGCGCTTTGAGTACTGATGAACTGCAGACCATGCACCGAGCGCTACACCACCAAAGATACCGATAAGGAAGCCAAGCACTACGAGCTGCAATGAAATAAGGATACGGTTTCCAATTTCATCATTGACTGGCGCGCCCTTTGGCGAATATCCCCAGTTCCATTCGGTGAAGACCAGACGAATCCATTCACCAAAACGCTCAAGGACCGGAGTCTGTGGATTAATATTCCACTGGTAAAGACGCGTATCAACCGCAGCAATAACTGCCTGCGGGTCCACGTTGGCCTTTGACGTCAACTCAGTTTCAATGGCAATGTCACGCGGATTGAGCTGCGTACCAGCCAAGATGTAAGCGATTGTGATAGCCACAACCAACAAGACTGCGTAATTTAGCAGTCTCCTCAACAGGAATTTAAACATGCGAGGCATCCTATTCTTTGGCGTTCTTTAGCGGCATTACCAACCTATCTAGAAGAAAATCGCCAATTATTTATGGTCTGGTTAGGAAGTCTATAACCTTTCCTTACCGTAATGCCATTTCATCTCAGATTAATTGCAGTACGGCTCACACCCATAAAATAGAGAACAATCCACGATCGAACTAGGGTGACTTTTGTGCATATTCTAAATTTGTTGGGTTATGGTGCCCTCGACTATATGGTTATTGACCAAATACAACGGCGACTTCACGCGGAAGTTGCCACGTTACAAGCTCCGGACACTCTACTCATCTGGGAAGCAAAAGATGTTTACACGGCCGGCAGGCGCACACAACCAGAAGACATTCCAGACACGAATGTGCCTGTTATCACAATGGATCGAGGTGGTTCCGTTACCTACCACGGTCCTGGTCAACTTGTGATTTACCCGATCGTTAAAGTCAAACCACCCAAGGATGTCGTCGCCTTCGTTCGGAACACCGAAACGGCAATTATCGACGCGATGCGCACCTACGAAATCACAGCCGCCCAGGTCGAGGGGCGCTCCGGCGTCTGGATTCTTAAAGAAGACGAACTGGATCGAAAGTTGTGCGCGATCGGTATCAAGTTTGCCGACGACGCTACCTTGCATGGCATGGCACTGAACGTCCATACCGATGTCGATCGCTTCATGCGCATCATCCCATGTGGGTTGAAAGATGCGGGCGTCGTTACTCTCAAACAGCTTGGCGTCAACGTTTCCCTTCAAGACGTGGCAGACACGATGATCCCCCACCTCACCAAAGCATACGAACAATTCTTGCTCCGGCCAGATTCTCTGCACGAATATTCCAAAGAAGCTACCGAAGCATATATTCGCGAAGCTCACAATTCACTCGATAACGCCAAGCTACCACCAAAAACCGGAGTAGCATGGAAAGCAAACATGACTAAAGGCCCTAGTGCGCGAGCAATCGGCCAATAGCCGCCACACATCTATTTAAGGATTCCACCTCAAATAGATAATCCGAGCAAGTTGAGATTCACATGAATCACAAGATTCAAAGGAGAAATAATGAGTGCTCCGTCGCGACTAAATCCAGAAGGACGCAAACTCCTTCGCGTGGAATCGCGCAATATGGAAACTCCAATTGGTCAAAAACCTGAATGGATCAAGACCACTGCTTCGGTCGGCAAAGAATATAACGACATGCGTGAGCGCGTGCACGGAGCCTCACTTCACACCGTGTGTGAAGAGGCGAATTGCCCGAATATTTACGAATGCTGGGAAGATCGTGAAGCCTCCTTCCTCATTGGCGGAGATATTTGCACGCGCCGCTGCGACTTCTGCTTTATTAAGACTGGTCGCCCCGAAAGCTATGATCGCGACGAACCGCGCCGCGTAGCTGAAAAGGTGCGCGAAATGGATCTGAACTACACCACGATCACGGGTGTTACGCGCGACGATTTGGAAGACGGTGCTGCTTGGCTCTACGCCGAGACCTGCCGTTTGATTCACGAGACTAGCCCGAAGACCGGCGTCGAACTATTGATCGATGATATGCGCGGAGGAGCTCCGGCCCTCCAAACCGTGTTCGATTCTCGACCAGAAGTTCTGGCTCACAACCTTGAAACTGTTCCTCGCATTTTTAAAAAGATTCGCCCAGCCTTCCGCTATGAGCGCTCACTGGACCTCATTACTTTTGCATCTGAAAACAACCTCATCACCAAGTCGAACCTGATTTTGGGAATGGGTGAAACGTACGACGAAATCCTTGAAACGATGCAGGATTTGCACGATGCTGGTTGCGATATTCTTACCATCACACAGTACCTACGCCCCTCTGCAATGCACCATCCAATTGATCGTTGGGTAAAGCCACAAGAATTCGTTGACCTAAGCAAGGCTGGATACGAAATGGGATTTGCTGGAATTATGGCTGGCCCATTAGTTCGCTCCTCTTACCGCTCAGGAACTCTCTGGGCACGTGCTATGAAGGCAAAGGGCTGGGAAATTCCAGAAAGCCTGCGCGGTATCGGTAACGACGACGCTACACCACGTCAGGAGGCAGCATCGGTTATAGCTCGCCATCATGGAGAGTTTGCAGACGTACCGGTAAGCAACTAATTGATGGGTCGAAAAGCCACTGAGTTAATAACATAAATTGCTTATAAACGGGGTGGAGTCAACAAAATTCTTGACTCCACCCCGTTTACTAACCTCGAGATGGAGAACTGGTCAATTATGCACCAAACAGGTTTTGAATCTTAGCTCGGTCAACTTTTCCGTTCGCCGTAAGTGGGAACGCGTCTACTTCCATCAAATGCTTGGGCAGTTTATAGCGCGCAAGGCTTTCTGCGGCAAAATCATTGAGTTCTTCAAGGCTAGGGAGCGTCCTCCCCTGCTTTACAATTACAGCCACGGCCACTGCTTCACCCCAGACAGAGTCCGGGATTCCTACCACCGCACAGTCTGAAACTGCTGGATGCCTTCCGATCACCGCCATAACTTCTTCGGGGGATACCTTTTCTCCACCGGTATTAATGAGATTATGGAGTCTTCCTTTTACCCAGAAGAATCCCTCACTATCCACCGATACTAGGTCTCCAGTGTGGAGCCACCCCGTTTTAATCCCTGCTTCAGTTGACGCTGAATCCTGCCAATATTCAGTTATTACATTCGGACCACGCAATATCATTTCACCTGCCACACCTGCCGGGCAATCGGTACCGGTTTCAGGATCTACGATTCGCGCTTCTACGTGAGAAAATGGCCGACCAATCGCACCGGGAGCAAGCTTCAAATTATCCGCGGTGAGGCAACACCCCGAAGCGGAGGTTTCCGTCATTCCCCACACATTGAGCGCAGGGAGTCCATTTTTCATCATTCGTAGCAACAATGCAGGCGACGACACTGCTCCCCCGATAAGCGGAAGCCTAAATGCGGAAAGATCAGTGCTAGCGAAGTTTGGATGGTTCATGAGTGCGGCATAGATCGTCGGAACCCCAAACATGATGGCAACGCGATGCTTTTCAAGGCGATAAAGAACCTCGGTTGGATCAAACTCACGAACTACAACAACGGTTCCACCGTGGCTGAACAAATCAAGAGTAGTTCCATTGAAACCACCAATGTGGGTTAACGGTGCAACTACCATTTCGACGTCGAGGTTCGAGTACTCAAAACCTTCGCGAAAATTGCGCGAACCCCACCAAAGATTTTCATGAGTCAATCCCACTGGTTTAGGTTTTCCGGTAGAGCCAGAAGTGAAGAGAATCGCCCCGAGACCTTCGAAATAGTGAATAGAATTACGTGCAGTTTCGCACTCGTCGTTCACTCCATCAGTGATGAAAGCGCCATCAAAATTCGAAGCCTCCGTCACTTTCCGATAGCCAAATTCACCAACGATAGTTTCATCCAAGGTGAGAGTATCGATACAGGACTGGGCATCGTCATCGATTACAACGTGGCGGGCATTGGAGCCTTCGAAGCGTCCTTCGGTTGCAACTTCGGGATCAGTCACAATCACCGCGGGCGTGGAGATATCGAGCAACTCCGCCACTTCAAGGCGAGAAAGGCGATAGGAGATTGGCACAAAAACGGCACCTATTCGGGCACACGCAACGTGTAAGAGCATATGATACGGAGAATTGCGCGCAATTAAACAAACGCGTTCACCTTCGCTAACGCCAAGTTCTATCAGGAACTGTGCTAGTTGCCTTGTATAAAAAGCCGACTGTTTCACCGTAAAAGTGTGATCACCATAGAGTAGCGATTCCCTATTGGGATGTGCTTTCGCAGCACGATCAAGACTGTGAGCAGGATTGTAGAATGCCAGTTCACGCACCGCGGAAATATCCTTCCAGCACGAGCGAAAGATCAAAAAGATCACTCGGACAAGAGATTTCACGAATCGAATGCATCGATAGCAGCGGTACGCCAACGTCAACCGTAATAATACCGAGGCGCTGAGTAGTGAGCGGTCCGATAGTTGTGCCACAAGGTACATCGTTATTCGAAACGAATTCCTGGCTCGCAACTCCAGCCATATCGCAGGAGCGCAGCCACAGCGCGGTTCCTTCAGCCTCAGTTGCATAACGCTGATTAGCGTTGATCTTTAATAGAGGACCTGCCCCTAACACTGGGCGATGTTCAGGATCGTGCTTTTCCGGCTTATTAGGATTAATCGAATGTCCTGCATCGGCAGAAATACAAGAAGAGTTCGCCAGCATCCGCTGGAAGCCTTCTTCACCTTGGTTCTCACCTTGCGAAATATTAGAATGAAGACGCCGGAGCATCGCTTCAAGGAAAGGTCCAGATGCACCGGTGAAGGTAGTTGAGCCAACTTCTTCGTGGTCAAAGGCAACCATGACTTGGATATCCTCACACTCTGAGTCATCGCTGGCGAGGAAAGCCTCAAGTGACGCAAAAACCGAGCTTAGGTTGTCTTGGCGTCCAGAAACGAAGAAATCGCTACCGGCGCCTCCATAGACGGCTGGAGCTACGACGTCGTACGCAAAGAGATCCATACCTGCAACACGTTCAGGGTCTAGGCTTGCTTGTTCACAAACAAAGTCAAAAACCGAGCGCTCTCCAATTGCCCAAATCGGATGATAATCGCACTGGGCGGAGAGCTCAAGGCTGGAATTCACGGAGCGATCCAAATGTGGCGCGAGCTGCGGGATCGTCATGATTGAAGGCGTCTTAACCAGGTGGACCTCCCCATCAATGGTTACGATCTGGCCAGCTAAACCGAGATCGCGGTTGAGCCAAGAGTTCAGAAGTGGCCCACCGTAAACTTCTACGTTGACCTGTGAGAACCCATAATTTACAGCATCGGGATTGGGCTTTACCTTAAAGGAAGGTGAATCAGTGTGAGAACCAACGATTCGGAATCCAACATCTGAAAGGATTTTGTTTGGAATACGCCAAGCCAAAATTGCCCCGGAGCGAAGGACATACCCACGCTGGTGACCTAGCCACTGCTCATGTTCATCTTGCCGAGTGAATCCTGCATCTGAAAGCAGACGCGCACATTCTTGTGAGGCGTGGTAAGACGAAGGCGAATTCGTTATGAATTCAGAAAAATCAGAGGTGAAGTTTTTGACCGCTACGGATCGCTCGGATGAATCTGGTTGAGAAAAATGATCTAAATGCGCCATAACACCAGTCTATTGCGTGCCGGGATGGATTGGTGAATTGAGTTGTGTGAGGAGCTAGCCAGAAACCTACACGAAACTGTTAAGACGCAAGACCTTAGCCGAGTGCACCTAGGAGAAAGAGCCAGGCATCATGACCAGGACGAATTACATCGTTATGGTTGGCGTCGGGAACGATGGCAATATTGAAAGGTTCCGTTGCGAGGTCCCTTGTACGCTGAATTGGAATTGTCGCGTCGAGCGCACCGTGGATGATATCTAGGCGATAACCGGCACCAACGAATCCATCCGCACCGAGCCTCGAGTAGCGAACCGCAGGGTCGTACTCTTGGTAGACATCTGGGATACGGTCGGGGGTACCACCAAGCCAGTGGACGGTTTTCGACGCTGAAAGATTTGGAAATTCTTCTGCGTCACGTCGCAAGTCGAAGATAGGAGCAAGGACGACGCCGTGGGAAGGTTGAAGTTCCGTATTAAACAGAACGTTAAGAACGTTGAGCGAACCAGCCGAATGCCCAAGCCACGTTGCATTTGCTAACAGTGGGTGGCGGGCAAGAGTTGCCATATCTTCTAGAGATGGAGCGGGATTTCCTGGTACTCGTCTAAATTCAGGAAGCGCGATACGATAGCCTTCCTCGCCAAGGGCAAGAGCTGAAGGTCGCAAGTAACGAAGCGTTCCGTCTTCGTGGAAGAAACCGCCATGGATAAAACAAATAACTGTGCCATCTTCTGGACCGTACCACTCGATAAATTGATCGGGATGAACACCGTAGCGCTCTAATTCTTCGCTGGCGACGTCAAGTGCAAGCAGGTTCTCTAAAACCTGCTTCTCTGGTGACGGTTGTCCTTCGGCAGCGAATAAATCCATGACCTCAATTTTCTCTTGGTTGCATATGCACGCTTCAACTAGTCCAGAAATTCAGTTAAGTTTTCCCAGCTTGCAGAGCTGACGACGATTACTTCCGTTTTCGTCCTGGCACGCCGGTAAGTATATCGAGAATGTCAAAAAGGCGCACCGCACGGTACTCGTTGTTATCCTTTTGCAATCTTTTTCCTGCTGGTGAGGGGTATTAATCAGGGCAAATTTGCGATAAGCGACACCACTAGGTACAACAAAAAGGTAACGATACACTTGACGGTTATGGAATGAGGTCCCGTAGGAAATGAAGATCAGTCTTCTGAATCGAAGTCTTTGAGGAAACCACGCTGAGCGTGTTCGCTAACTGATCCCGGGTTGTATTTCTCTTGAACGAAATCAATCGCATCCGTTGAGCACATACCTTCGAAGATAGCGAGGATCGCGAGCGCCGTTCCCGTCCGCCCTACTCCACCGGAGCAGGTAATTTCGACTAATTCTTTATCTGAACGCTGCCAAACATCGCGAAGAACCTGGATTGCTTGAGATGGACGGCGTGGTAGGCGATAGTCTGGCCAGTCAATCGTAATTGTTTCACCGGATCCAATTACCCCGTTATTGGAGAACTCTTTGCCCGATGCAGTGGTAAGAACAACGGAAACATCAGCTTCTTGCGTGACCGATGCGCGCCAAGATCGACCTCGCACACGACGTCCAGAGGGAAACTCTACGACCCCGTCGGTGTCTTGCCAATTTTTCATATTTCCGCCTCACCGTATCTGGTTACAGCGATTCTAAACATGATTGATATTCGCGTGACAAACAAAATGTCTTGATATAGCGATTTCTAGACAGATTTCACATTATTTCGAACCGTTTCCTTATAGGACTTTTACATAGGACGTATTTCCCAAGGGCGAAATTATCACGACATCAAGATTTCTGGACTATTATGTCAATAAGTGGAGAACAACCCAAGGGAGAGTTGACGAATGACACATATCATCTATACGCACACCGATGAAGCACCGATGCTCGCCACTGCATCCTTGCTACCGATCGTAAACGCATTTGCCTCAAATGCCGATATAGAAGTGGACGTACGCGATATTTCTTTGGCTGGACGTATTATCGCCGCGATGTCCGACTATCTCCCAGAAGAACAGCGCGCTGTAGATGCACTCGCCGAACTAGGAGAACTCACTCACCATCCGGAAGCAAATATTATTAAGCTTCCTAATATTT
Source organism: Arcanobacterium ihumii (assembly GCF_900604515.1). GTDB lineage: Bacteria > Actinomycetota > Actinomycetes > Actinomycetales > Actinomycetaceae > Arcanobacterium_A > Arcanobacterium_A ihumii. Next base: position 495,257 of record NZ_UWOS01000001.1, read on the forward strand.
CAGCCTCCCTTCCACAGTTACTCGCAGCAATTAAGGAACTCCAAGACCAAGGGTATAAGCTCCCCAACTACCCATCATCACCACAAAACACGCAAGAAGAAAACATTCGCGCTCGTTACGATGCCGTGAAGGGTTCCGCCGTCAACCCAGTTTTACGCGAGGGGAACTCGGATCGTCGCGCGCCCCAAGCTGTAAAAAACTACGCGAAATCACACCCACATTCCATGGGCGAATGGGATCCGACGTCGAAAACGTCTGTCGCCACCATGCGTTACGGTGACTTCAAGTCCAACGAGCAGAGCGTCGTCATTAAAGCAAACGATTCGATCTCATTCATTCACGTGGACGACTCCGGTAAAGAATCCGTTCTACGCGCTGACGTACCTGTTCTTGCAGGTGAAGTGGTGGACTCCACCAAGATGGAAGCACGAGCACTAGACGCATTCCTTGCTGAGCAACTTCGTTTTGCTAAGAAGCAAGGCGTACTTTTCTCCGCTCACCTTAAGGCGACGATGATGAAGGTGTCCGATCCTGTTATTTTCGGTCATGTAGTACGCGCATTCTTCCCAGAAACCTTTGCCCGCTATGGTGAAGACCTTGAAGCTGCGGGGTTACTACCCTCGAATGGACTGGGATCGATTTTCGCCGGTCTCGAAGATGTACCTAACGGTTCCAAAATCAAAGATTCATTCGAAACAGAGCTCAAAGCAGGCCCTGCACTCGCCATGGTAAATTCCAACAGGGGGATCACAAACCTTCACGTCCCATCCGACGTCATCATCGATGCATCGATGCCAGCGATGATCCGCAACTCAGGGAAGATGTGGGGCTCGGACGGCGAGCCAGCCGATACTCTCGCCGTCATCCCTGATTCAACCTACGCTGGGGTTTATGACGTCGTTGTTGAAGACTGCAAGAAGAACGGCGCTTTTGATCCAGCCACGATGGGAACCGTTCCAAACGTCGGACTCATGGCTCAAAAGGCTGAAGAATATGGCTCACACGATAAGACCTTCATTATTGAATCCGATGGCGTTGTGGAGGTTCGTCTGAGCGATGGCAGCGTGCTCATGACTCAGAACGTGAAGGTAGGCGATATCTTCCGAGGCTGTCAAGCCAAGGACGCACCGATCCACGACTGGGTTCAGTTGGCTGTGCGCCGTGCACGAATTTCCGGAATGCCGGCAGTGTTCTGGCTTGATCCAGAACGCGCCCATGATCGTGTTTTACGGGATAAGGTGGAGACTTACCTCGCGGAAGAGGATACCAACGGGCTTGATATTAGGATAATGAGTCCGATTGAAGCTACCCAATTCTCAGTGGACCGTATCCGCAAAGGTGAAGATACGATTTCCGTTACTGGCAACGTTTTGCGTGATTACCTCACCGATCTGTTCCCAATCATGGAGCTTGGTACATCAGCAAAGATGCTTTCCGTGGTGCCACTAATGGCAGGCGGCGGCCTGTTCGAGACCGGAGCTGGGGGTTCTGCACCCAAGCACGTTCAACAGCTGGTAGAGCAAAACTATCTGCGTTGGGACTCACTTGGAGAATTCTTGGCGTTAGCAGAGAGTCTCCGCCAGCTGGCACGATGCAATTCTAACCCTCGCGCTCAGATCTTAGCTGACGCACTAGATAAGGCAACCGAGCGCATTTTGAACGAGAATAAATCTCCATCGCGAAAGATTGGAGGGCTTGACAACCGCGGTTCACACGCGTGGATTGCGATCTGGTGGGCCGATGAGATTTCGAAGCAAAACGAAGACGCCGAATTGGCCGCTATTTTTGCACCATTCGCTGGACGTTTCGCAAGCGCCGCCGATGATATCGAACGGGAATTGATCGAAGCTCAAGGTAAAGCTGTAGATATTGGTGGCTACTACCACCCAGATCCAGAGAAGTTGAGCGAAGTTATGCGTCCTTCTACCACGCTGAATGCGATCATTGCAGATTTGCAGCAGGGTTAGGATTCACATCTAGGGCTTTTTCGTAGAACCAGCGGCCGGCTCGTTTTGAGAAGAAAGATCGCTCGTGCATAGAGTCCGATCCCTCTATGCCGTCATAGTAGGCGATGAATTCTACAATGCCGGTGGAGTCCTCGATTCCACCGGCAACCACATCAAGGATCTCCAGCTTCACCCATCGCTCACTCCCCAGTTGCACGTCTTCGCGAGTACGCGGATGCCAAGTGCGAAATAGATAGTTTGAATTCCGTACCGCAAAGGCACTGTAGCGTGACCGCATTAGTTCAAGTGCGGTAGACGCTTGACGCTCACCGGTGTGGAACACCTCGCAACACGTTGCATATCGTTCGCCTCCACATGGGCATCTCTTGAATTCACTCATCATGCTGGCAAGCATATCTAATCTTCACTAAGATAACGATTAACAGGTATTTACCTCTAGTTTTCCAAGAAGGCTATATGGGACGCCGCGTTTCTTCCTCCAATGCTAAAATGAAGCTCACCGAGGGCCACTGGCTCCTTATCCGCGCAAGCTTCGTCGGAATCAACCACACAGTTATGTTCGAGCGCAGCAGCTTAGTTTGGGGCGGAATAATTTCATATGCCTCAGATAATCTTCTTTGTGGTTTGCACACTAGTTTCACACGGGATTAATCGACTCAAGGCACAATGCAGGCGCCAACATCCCGTGCTATATGCGTTAGCACTCGACACTCCCGTCCTTATGGCAATCATCGGAATCTTTTTCGATCATGAGATTCAAGCACAGCATTTATCGATTCTCACATCTTTGAGCCTTGGGCTAATTTCCACTCTTCCTGTGCTTATTTTCGGCGTGGTCCTTATCCAGCGAGAGCGCACGGCCGAGCAAAGCTAGGAAACGTAACACCCTACCCATCTCACAATATAGACACTTTTGTTCCAAAAACAAAATCGCTATCGATTACCACGCTTTAATGCACTAACCTGTTCTAGTGAAATTCTTAAATAACCTCAAGCCAACTTTTGACTTAACTTATGACGACGTGTTCATGGTGCCATCACGTTCATCCGTCGGCTCACGGAACGGAGTCGACCTCTCTACCGACGATGGCTCGGGCACAACAATCCCGCTCGTCGTCGCCAATATGACCGCTATTGCCGGGAAGCGTATGGCAGAAACAGTTGCACGCCGTGGCGGACTCGTCATTATCCCGCAGGACATCCCACTTGACGTCGTGATCGACACCGTGAAGGAAGTCAAGTCACGTCACCTTGTTTATGACACCCCAGTTATCGTTAAACCTCATCACACCTGCGGCTATGCGCTGACTCTACTTCCGAAGCGCTCGCATCGCGCAGCAGTTGTAGTCGATCCTGAAACGAATATCCCCGTAGGGCTCGTGGACGAATCAGATCTTACTGGCGTCGACCGCTTCACCCAAGTTCGCCAAGTGATGACGACTGAGCTGCTTACCATCCCGGAGGGCACCGACCCACGTGAAGCATTCAACCGCCTCAAGGCTGCACACCGCACCCTTGCTCCTGTTGTGGACGACGCCGGTTGCCTCGTTGGCCTGCTTACTCGCTCTGGTGCAGTGCGCTCCACCATTTACGTGCCTGCCGTTGATGCAAATAATCAACTACGCATTGGGGCGGCAATCGGCATGAATGGAAACCCGGCACAAAAGGCTGTTCAGCTAGTTGAAGCTGGTGTGGACGTGATCGTTGTTGATACCGCACACGGTCACCAAGAAAAGATGCTCGACGCCGTTCGTGCAGTTCGTGCGGCACTTCCAGCTGATTTCCCAATCGTCGCAGGTAACGTTGTTGCTGCCGCCGGTGTTCGTGACCTTGTTGAAGCTGGTGCTTCGATCGTCAAGGTTGGCGTGGGACCAGGCGCTATGTGTACTACTCGTATGCAAACTGGAGTCGGCCGGCCACAGTTCTCCGCAGTTCTTGAGTGTGCCGCTGAAGCCGCAAAGTATGGAGCTCATGTTTGGGCCGACGGCGGAGTGCGCCATCCGCGCGACGTCGCCTTAGCACTTGCAGCAGGTGCATCGAATGTGATGGTTGGTTCCTGGTTCGCCGGAACCTATGAATCCCCTGGCGATCTTCACTACGACGCCGATGGACGCGCCTACAAAGAATCTTTTGGAATGGCTTCAAAACGCGCGGTGAAGAATCGTACAGCTCAGGAGTCCGAGTTTGATCGTGCTCGAAAGGCACTCTTCGAAGAAGGCATTTCCGTGGCTCGTATGTACATTGATCGGGAACGACCAAGTGTTGAAGACCTGATCGACCAGATCGTTTCGGGTGTTCGATCCTCGTTCACCTATGCGGGTGCTCAAAACATTCCTGAGTTCCGCGAGCGTGCGATCGTAGGAATTCAATCAGCTTCCGGCTACCGCGAAGGCACTCCTGTGCCGCAGTCGTGGTGATTACTACTGGCAAAAGCTAGCCGATAAGCCTGCAACGGGTGGGGTTTGGTGTGCGAAAATAGTATCGCACACCAAACCCCACCCTTTCATTAGTGAAAGCTGCAAAATTGCTTATCAACAACTTTACATACAGTGCTATTTAGAACTCAGTGCTTGAAGATCTTATTGAGTTCAGTCACCGTCACTTGTGCATGTGGAATCGCTCCTGCCACGTGCGGACCAGAATTATTCGGAATGAAAGTTATATCCGCCCCACGTGCCTTCCACTCACTTACTAACTGCTCTCCCACGCGGTATGGGATAACGTCGTCTCCGGTGCTGTGCGTAACAACCACTGGCATTGACGGAGCATCGTAACCGATGTGCTGATCCGCAAGCATTGACTTATACGGTTCACGCTCAATGAACTGCCAAACATCGGAGCCATCTGCGGTAATTTTTGCTAGCTTAGTTCCTGAATAAAGGCCCAAACCGAGCGTGCAGTTATTGGTGGCTCGGCTGATAATTTGCTGCCCCTCTGGGTTAAGATACTTAGCTAGATCAACATCGTAGCTATGGCTGATACCCATAAGAGCATAGGCCTCAAAGAGGAAGTAGATTGTTCCATCTAAAGCGGGTGGCAGAAGTGTTAAATCTGCTGGCGCAGCACCAACCGATGCCAACTTAATATCTAACTCTGGTGCATAATCATCAGCCAATTCAGCGGCGCTTGCTGCCGCGCCACCGCCTTGGGAATAACCATCAATCGCAATGGGAGTAGTAGCTGAAAAATCCCAGCCATTAAGTTGCTTAGCTGCACGTGCACTGTCAAGCACTGCATGACCTTGGGAGATACGATCCATGTACGTATGCATTCCCGGGGTACCAAGCCCTTCATAGTCAGTTACTACAACCGCGTACCCCTCCTTGAGGAGTCCCTCAAAGAAAAATTGTTCGTAGTCCCCAACACCATTTCCAATCTTGAACGACGGCGCGCATCGGTCAGCTACTCCTTGAGTGCCAGGTGCGAATGCAACGAGTGGACGTTGCCCCGCACCTTTCCACGGCGCCTTTGTTTCAATCACAATGCCGCTGACTGGGATTTTCTCACCCTTACGGTTGATTGATGAGTAGAGAATCCGGCTTGCTTTATATGGCCCCACGTTTGAAATTCCCAGAGTGTTCAACGAGTTAATTACTTTTTCACTCCGAAGTAGTTGGCCTGGTTTAGTTTGAGAGAGATCTGGGATATCGTGATAAAAGGGGATATATGAATCTCCTTGAGAAGAAGTGACCGGCAAAGGTGCTGAATCTTCCCGGACAGTTAGAGTGGATGTTCCAGCAAATTTCGTAGGTTGATTAATGGCGTTAGCTGATGCTGTTGAAGCAACGCCAAGTGCCAAAGTTGAAGAAAGTGCTAATGTTAAAGCGATCTTTGACTTCTTAAACACAAAAACTCCAATCGGTGAGTAATGAAGTTACTGCGCAATATTCGGTTAGAATACAGCGCAACGCATGGAATGTAACTGTAACTACAGTTACATATACTTATGTTAATGACACATTTCCTAAAAACCAAGCAATTTGACCGAATTGAGCAATTCAATCTATTGCTCCTGATAACACTCGGTATGTGGCGTTCTCACCGTATAACGCGTATCAAGAAAATTTGTTAAAGCTCTCAACTAGTTTGCTTTTCAACGCGAATTGAGAATTTTCGGAATTCCGGGAATGCCACCGCACAAAGAACGATTCCAAGAAGCACAAGCAAACCACCACCCCACGTTGCTACCGATGGTCCAACAATCTCACCTGCGCCTCCATGCAGCACATCTGCAATGCGGGGACCACCCGCAACCACGACGATGAATACACCTTGAAGTCTCCCACGCACGTCGTCTTTCGCACCAGTAAGCAATATGCCTTGCCTGAAGGCAGATGAACTCATATCGGCCGCTCCACCAACGGAAAGTGCAATACAAGCAATAACTAGCATAGGGAACGTTGCATAAGGAGCACATTGGAATGCAATTCCAAGAGCAACGATTGCCACTCCCCACACCACAATCGAGATGAGCACAGCTTTTCCGTAGCGGAAAACCCGTGATATCCAACCTCCAAAAATTCCACCAAGCATTGCACCTAATGGCATCGCAGCATAGAGCAAAGCAAATTCAATTCCGCCCTCAATTGGTCCACCAAAATTAACGTGTGCAACCTCTGGGAACAACGCCCGAGGCATACCGAAAATCATGGCAATTAGGTCAACAACAAAACTGACCATAACGATCTGATGCAACCGCAAGTAACGCAAGCCCTCCAACACAGACTTGAGGCCCGGCGTCGTCACCTTGGTAGCGGGAGGAAGGGATGGCAACCGAAGAACAGCATAAAGAGTGGCAAACAACGTGACTGTGTCGATCAGGTAGAGCCACGAATATCCCAGAACAGGGATAAGTGCACCACCGACGAGCGGACCGGCGATCGCACCTGCGGAAAAGACCGTCATGTTTAGCGAGCTAGCGGCAGGAATTTGTTCGGCTGGCACAATTTTCGGAAGAATTGCGGACCGCGTTGGCTGGTTGACGGCGAAAAAAGCTTGTTGAAGAGAAAAAATCGCCAAAAGAATCCAAACATTGTTCAAAGCGAAAGCGTCCTGGAGCCAGAAAAGAGCCGACGTTAGAACTAACCCCAAAGTGGTACCGATCAGGAGACGACGGCGATCCATATGATCCGCGAGCGCACCTCCCCAGAGTCCGAAGATAATGAGTGGCACAAGTCCAAAGATTCCGGTGAGACCAACCATGCCCGAGGAATGGGTGAGGTCGTAAATTTGTGCCGGTACAGCCACCACCGTGAGCTGTGCACCGATCACCGTGATAATGTTCGCCAACCATAGCCTACGGAAATGAGGGCTTTTCAGAGGACGCGTATCCGCGAACAATGATCGAATCTTCTGCGCAACGGTCACTTAAATTCCTATTTCCTTCGTGTACGTAAGTATTGGGTTTCTACGTTAGCAACGGAATTATCTCCAATTTGATAAGCATATTAAATATTCATGCTCATTAGGTTCTGAAATTTGTTAGATGAGACGCCGATCGTTTACATTCATTTCATGAATTCTTTCGACTCGCAACGCCACGAGAGATTCAAGATTCACTTCTTCCTGCGTGCCTCAACCCGCTTCCACCATTCAACCAGCACTGGCATAGTGGCATGCGCGTTGAGCCCGCTTGGCTGCGGGAGCACCCACAACTCCCCTGTTCCTAGATAACGCGAGGATGCGTCGTCGTCGAACTGCTGACCGAGCTGCGCTTTCGGTTCATCAAAAGCGTCACGAAACGCGGTGATCCCAAGGACGGCGACGACGTCGGGCCTAAGCTCACCTACAACCTTACGTAGACGCTCGCCGCCCTTAGCAAGCTCGACGCGGCTCAGCTCGGATGCCTTCGCTGTAGCTCGATTAACCAGGTTGGTCAGTCCAATACCGTTATTGATAACCATCGCTTCATCCTCAGGTTTCAAACCAGCAGTGGCATCAATACGATAAGGGAGCAGGCCAGATTGGTGCAGACTCGGCCAGAAGCGGTTCGACGGCGCTGCAAAAGGAGCGTTGACGGCTGCGGTCCATAGACCTGGATTAATACCAACAATCAGCAGCCACGGGTCTGGGCATATAATATCGTCCACCGTACCGTTTTCAAAGTTTGCAAGTTCGGTGCGGGTTGGCTTGCGCCCATTAAGTGGCGAAATTCTAGAAATCACCTAAATAGTCTAAATCATTCCATTTAGACTATTAGCGATGCAGAAGTCACAAACACAAGTGCTGGAAAAATGATGGTGATGACTATGAACACAAGGAATCAGGACGACGTCGAAGCTCTACACTACACATATGCTCGCCGAACCATGGCCAAGGCTGTAGTGCTGTTTCTTCTCGTGACTACAGTGTCCGTCGTCGTAAATAGTTACTTCCTACACGGTCTCTGGGCAAGTGTAATTTTTAACATCTGTGCTGGCGTTTTGGCTATGCTCTCAATCTTTTACTACAGACGGAAAATGTGGGAGGTCGATTATCAATTATCGCAACGCCCCCAAGAATCTGACGAATAGCACCGTAAGCCCAGCGCAGAGTCAGCACTTCCAACTAGACTTCTAGGTATCTGGCAGAACTATTTATGTTAGAGGAATCAGATGCTCTCAATCGCAATCGTTGGCGCAGGTCCGCGCGGTACCGCTGCACTTTCTGCTTTAGCTGCAAAAGTGACACAACCTGTCATCGTTCATTTGTTTGGAGCTTTGAATGACGACGGCGTTAACATAGCAGGTCAGGGTACACCCTTTGACGTAACACAACCCGAATACTCGCGATTCAACGCACGAACCGCAATCGTTGATCAGTTTGGGCCGTATCGTGGCAATCAAGTTCCTGTTTCGGACGCTAATCCCTCCAATGATCCAGCTGAATTTCATAAAAAGCTCGAAGATAGCGTCGCTTCACTTCACACCGCACCAGACTTTGACACGTGGGCAAAGAAAAACTATCCGCAGTACGTCAACGATTTCCCTCCTCGTAAGGTCATTGGCGAGTATCTGGTCCATTGCTATGAGTATGTGAAGAAGGATCTGCCCAAGAATATTGAACTGGTTGAACACGGCTGGGCATCGAAAGTATCGGGCGTGCCCGGTTCTTGGCGCGTTACCACGGGAAAGCAAACTTTTACCGTTGATGAACTCTTGCTCACTGTTGGGCATTCATTGAATCCTCCAAAACCCGTTTCGCTCGAGGATTTCGGTGGTAAAACAAGGGCTTATATTCCTTTCGCCTACCCACTTAGCGTCTTAGATGGCATTGACGCCGACGCAACCGTAGCGGTGCGTGGTGCGGGACTGACGTTTATCGACGTCGCCCTTGCACTAACCGAAGGGCGTGGCGGAAAGTTCTCTGAGGACGGAAGCCAGTACGTTTCAAGCAAAAAACAGGTGAAGAAGATTTTACCGCTCGGGCTAGAAGGAATCTTCCTGGACATCAAGCCGAACATTGACGTCGTAGCGGATCTCATTGGCGAGCGCACGCTCAATGCCACGAACAAGAAGATTCGCGAGTCTGAGTCGCTCTCTAAAATCTTGGATCTCATTCGAGGCTTGACGCTGGATGTGCTTAAAAAGCTTGATTACCCTTATCCGGAGGCGATTTTCGACGCCGTTGTGGCAGGCTCGGCACCGAGCGAAGGTAATTCGCGTGGCACACTTGCAGACTCGATTGCGGCGTACGACGGCAAACGAAAACTCGGTGCGAAAGCCGTGTTCGCCGGCGTCTTCCTATTACTTGCAGATGCGATTTTAGACGTGCTACCAGGGAAAGAATGGCCAAATGACGAGTGGGAAACTTTCCGTACGTGGAACTCGCTAGTAGATATTTATGGATTTGGTCCGCCACCAATCAATGCACGCAAAATATTAACGCTCATCGATGCCGGAGTGATCGATACATCGTGGCTGGATAAGGGCGTTAATGCACTCGAGCTCCCCGAAGCGGTTGACGTGGTGGTTGATGGCGTACTTGCACCGGGAGGTTACTGGCCTGGCGCTTTTCCAGAGCTTGCCGAAATCGAAGATTACCTGCTCGTATGGAACGAAGATCGCAAGGGCGTAAGAATTAGTGCTGATGCTTCTGTTTTGAACAGTGATTTGAAGCCAGTTCAAGGTTTAGCGGCATTTGGTCGAATTACTGAAGAATGGGAACTTGGAATGGACACGCTCAATTCGAGTCTGCATGGGCAGTTGCCGCTGTGGGCTGAGCGTATAGCTGGGCGGATGGAGTAGGCACGTGGAAATCTGGACACTTAACCATCCCACGTATGGGAATATTGCCGTGGAAATTGGATTCGACTCTGAATTTCTTGCCATTGATCCAACCTGGCCATTCTCAAGCAAACCCCATCTACGATCCTGGTTGTGCCACCGCTTTTTCGACGTTCCAGAAACTTATATTGTTTCGACGGATACCAATAAACATCAACGTTACTTCATTGAACATAGAGTCACGCCACTGCGAGCACGAATTACGGTAGAAGCTCTCCCAGACCTTCCAAAATTTTCCCTCGAAACCACCCCTAGCTGCAGAGACTAGCTAGTATGATTTGCTCATGGGATTTAAATGCACAATGCTTTCATATTCGCCGGATATCCCGCGGGAGGACATCACTACCAAGCCAGAGGGGCGGCGTTGAAGCGGCATCGTAGCAGCTTGCAAAGTATTTCGAAGGCGAATGGCGCTTCGACCGAACGGGTGATCTTGACGAGGCTTTCAACCCCACGGACGGAAGTCTCTGGGTCGGAACCTGGGGAGACACCGTCGTCTTCACCGGCGAAGAAACTTTAGGCTACCTCGTTGATGAGCCCGCCGATAACACGTGGTTCTTATTTACTCACAGCATGATGGATGCTTGCTCGTATCGGACGCCACCGAATCACCGTGGTCGCGTAGTAGATCTGGACGATTCTGCTACAGCTAAGGATAAAGTAGCAGCACTCGAGGGCGATCTGCTTCCCTTTGAGGAACCGTTTGCGCGTGGAGACCACAATTACGACGACGATCCCGAGTACGGTTATCACCCGCTCGACTTGGCAGAATCTGCCGTGTTGTGGATCTTCGGTACTGAAGGCGAATGTGCCTCTGAAGACGAAGTAAGTGCCACAATGACACCGGTCGATCCGGGAGAAATAATTCTTCACAGGTTTGTTCCAGCTGGTACGCCGGAGCGTTCTGAATCTGAAGGCGGTAAGAAGAAGGGCTTCTTCAGCCGATTGTTTGGTTAGAATTAGCCTTTCTTAATTAGTGGATGTGCGTCGAAGAAATCCGGCGCACATCTGTATGTTTGAAATCTTCACCTTTAAACAGGAGGGGCTCAACAGTAGAAATCGCGAGCATGGAAACGCCAACGATGATTGAGGAAAGACTGCTTCATCGTAAAAGAACATCACTCTTTCAAATATCGTCATATAGCGATATTATCGCTATATGACGATCATGCCGCTACAGAGCAACCCTAAGGCTCCCCTCCTTGTGTCAGCCCTATTTAAGAGCTTGGCCGATCCCCATCGATTGATGATCGTTCAACATTTGCTACTCGGCGAGCATCGAGTATCGGACCTAGTAGAGCACCTCGACTTAGCCCAATCGACGGTATCTACGCATATCGGACGCTTACGCGATACGGGACTACTAGATAGTCACACTCACGGTAGGGCAACGTTTTACACCCTTGCCCACCCTGCGGCTACACGAACCCTCTTAGCAGCAGCAGAACACGTTCTAGCCTGTACCGGAGAACCTGTAGATTTATGCTTCATCAACCAAGAAGAAAACGTGAACAATGATGATGAATGAGGAAAACAGCCAAAGACACCAAAAACCAGCGTTTCATCATCAACACGCAACATTAAACTCGAACCCGAAATATCTCCTAGTAGCTCTGGTATTACTCGGTCTGTTCATGGCCACCGAAGTCATCACAGCAGTTGTCTCAGGATCCCTCGCATTACTTTCCGATGCCACCCACATACTTTCCGACATGGCAGCTATTGCTTTAGCGCTCTGGACAATAAAACTCGCACACACTCCACGGAAAGGCATATGGACGTGGGGATTAAAGCGTGCAGAGATTCTTTCTGCAGCTGTTAACGGAGCAGTGCTGTTAATTCTGGCTATTGCTATAGGGATTGAGGCGATTAGTCGCCTTATTTCCCCTCCACCTATCGTGGGTGGTCTTGTTTTACTTGTGTCCCTAGTAGGAATTGCTGTCAACATCGCAGTTGTCCAGCTTGTTGCACGCGCCAATAGATCGAGTCTCAACATTGAAGGAGCATACCAACATATCCTCACCGACTTGTATGGGTTTATTGGCACCTTCGTTGCAGGAGTCATCATTATCGCAACTAGATGGACTCCTGCCGATACCATAGCTTCCCTTATCATATGCGCCTTGATGATACGTGCAGGGTGGGGTCTATTACGAGATACGGGTAGGATCTTGCTCGAAGGTGCCCCCGATGGCTTAAGCCTCTCCGATATACGCAAACATTTACTTAACATTGATCATGTTTACGAAGTACACGATCTTCACGCCTGGAGTCTGTCAAGCGAACTACCCGCTCTATCTGTCCATTTAGTACTTGACCCCACCTGCTTCAATGATGGGCATACCACCAAAATACTCGACGATGCCCAATCATGCCTCCAACACCATTTCAACATCGACCATACGACTATCCAGATTGAGCCGCCCACACATTCAGCGCACGAACCAACAAAACATTAGGCTCATTAAACTAAATCGTTTCGAAAACGCTTCAAAACTCGTCACACAATCCTTAATTCGTCAGACTGAGAGCATACAGCTATTGACCGGAATGTAAGTCCATGCTTACATTGTAAGTATGGACTTACATTCCGATGCAAAACGTTCCTCTCGCGAAAAATTGATGTTGTCCGCCGTCAGCCTTTTTGCGTGCAATGGATACAGTGGCACTTCTACCAAATCAATTGCAGAAGCAGCCAAACTCAATGAACTTACACTGTTTCGCCACTTTGGCACGAAGCAAGATCTCCTGCGCGCAATCGCCCTTGAACTTACGAATAGAGAAAGTCCTCTTGGCATCGACGCAAACACCCACAATATTCGTCATGAGTTACAAAAAGCAGCTGTAAACGAAGTTTCACGTGTCAATATTTTCGGCATTTGCGCCTTACGATTAACAATTGAATCCAGCTCTAACCCCGAAGTAAACGACGTATTCAAAGAACTTGGTCCAGTTGAAAACCTCAAGCATTTATCAGCCGTCTTTGCTACATGGCAAAAACAAGGAAAACTACTAAAAACTCTTTCCCCTGAGCTGTTAGCAGAAGCATTTTCTGCGCTCACTGGCAACCTTTTAATGACTCGGATGCTATTCGTTAACCCTGAAAATTATCTTGAAGACGAAAATCTGCTATCACAAATGCGTTCGGATGTTATCTCTTTGACCAACCTTTTTTGTGACGCGGTCCTTATTAAATAGCACGATTTTTACGGAAACTTTAACCTTAGGAAAATCGACCAAAATGGACAATATTCAGATCCTCAGAGTTTTACCAGGCACTATTGCCGCAACTGCCGCAATTGTTGCCGTGATTTGTGGTCCGTTGATGCTCGGGATAATCCGCTATAGCGTCTCTACCGGAGCAAATGTGCAGTACGTCGGTGGCGAAGTAGTGACCTTTATTGCAGCATTTACGTTGCTCTATACTGCCACTGGGCATCGCTCGCCTACGGCGGAACTTTTTAGCATCGGTGCAGCATTATATTTGCTCTATACGATGATCACTGTTGTTTTTGGGCAAGATTACCGATATTACAACGGAAATGCCGAAAGCTGGTTCGGGCTATTTGTTATTATTTCAGTTGGAGCTATTTTCCATGCCGCAACACGAATAAGCGAACTAGTAAATTCATGCGATATTACCGCGAGCAAGACTAATCGAATCACACTAGCAATTATTGGTGGAATATTCCTTCTCTTGTGGATAAGCCAAATCTGGGCCCTGAAAACTAATCCTCCCGAAGAATATATTGCCGATCCAGCATTATTCTGGCTAATCAAATACCTAGATCTAGCGATTGTTATCCCTACAACACTGATCAGCGCCGCAATCTGGAATGGCAACTACGTTGTGTCAGGAACAGTCGCTCTCTCTTTCAGTTTTTGGATCCTATTTGCTATTTCCTGCATGCAAATTTCGATGGTGATATCAAAGTTTGCTCCGCCACAAAGCCTAATAATTGCTGTCGTGATGCTGTTTGGAGCAGGTTGGTGTGGGCACTGTGCACGTGGAGCTATTCACGTTTAAATCTCCACTCTTTCACAATAACAGCTACAAAACACGTATTTAAGACGAAGACGGCGAATCGAGGGCTAAATCCCGAGTCGCCGTCTTCTTATTTATCGATTTTAGATAACACCGTACCGGTCAAGGAGCTGACCGACGACGTTGCGCTGCAGTTTTCGCCGCAAGAATCCTGGGACAGGGAGTTTCTTTCCATCACGCATCTTTACAGTTGCATCCAATAGATCACGAACGTCATAAACCGAACCCCATACTTCGGGGACTCCTCTATCGACGTCGCAAAGTTGATACACAGCTTCCATTGCAGTGCGGACGGAATACTCGGTAGTGAAAATCGTATCCCGAGTTGTTTCAGCGAACTGCCCCAAGAACGCAAAGTTCTTAACATGTGGCGGCACTACATAAGGGCGATCGCCTAAAGTGCGCGGCAAGAAGAACGAAGTAATGAAAGGCATCATACACGGCAAGCAGACCACCGAATTAGCAGCCAAATCATCAATTCGATCGACAGGTACACCCAAGTGATATAGCCACTCTTGCGCAATTTCTTCGCCCGTGCATTCAGCCATAGTTTTCTTTACATAATCACCAGGCTTATCCAAGAACAGACCGTAAATCCATACGACTGCCTTATCCTCCGGCTGGCTCTTAAAATGTGGCTGGCGATTGATCGTCCATGACATTAGCCATGATGAATCTCGAACTGTAACGATACCACCCGTCACTACACGTCCACTGAGCGGATCTCTCTTGCAGATCTTCTCGATATAAGGAAGCACCCGATCATCAAGAGTTGTGAGCGAAGCAGATTCCCATTTAGTAAGTTCGGGAGTTGTGCAATATTTATCGGGATGACCAAATGTTGGGTCCTGCTTGGCGATGTTACGCCACAGTTGCCAGACGCTACCTTCACGAATCTTGGTATCGTACTTTGGTGCAGTATGATGATCCCCCCAAGCGGAGTTTTCAACACACGATCCGTTGGTAACAAACACTAAGTCGTTTTCATTGATGTCCAAACCGCCGGCTTCTCCGTCTCGAACCCAGTCGATACGTCGAGCAACCTTTTTGCTTGCAGTCAGATCAAACTGCACATTGGTAACGCGAGTGTTGTATTGGAATTTCACACCATTGCTCTTGAGGTATTCAACCAGTGGCATGATAAGTGATTCATACTGGTTGTACTTCGTAAACTTGAGCGCACTAAAGTCCGGCAACCCACCAATATGATGGATAAATCGTTGCAGATAAAGCTTCATTTCCAAAGCAGAATGCCAGGTTTCAAAAGCAAACATGGTCTGCCAGTAAAGCCAGAAGTTGGACTCGAAAAAGTCCTTGGAAAGGTAGTCCGTCATCGGCTTGTCATAAAGATCTTCATTGCGCGTGAAGAAAAGCTTCATGAGTTCTTTTTGAGCTTTTGAACTTAATGTAAATTTTCCGTCTGTATGACCATCAGCTCCACGGTCCTGCGTAGCACGCATGAGCGAGTAGTTAGGATCATCTTTGTTAAGCCAATAAAACTCATCGAGCACACTGGCATCCGGAGTTTCAAGTGACGGAATTGAACGGAACAAGTCCCAGAGGCACTCAAAATGGTTTTCCATCTCGCGACCACCACGGATCATAAAACCCTTATTGGGATCTTCGATGCCATCGCATGCGCCCCCAGGGAGCGCTCCTGCTTCAAGGACTGTGATGTGGTTTCCGGGCATCTGAGCATCGCGGACCAAAAAGGCTGCAGCTGCCAAAGACGCGAGTCCGGCTCCCACTAGATATGCATGTTTATCGTCTATGCCGGCGGGCTTTCGCGGGCGGGCAAAGGCTTCATAATTGCCATTGCTGTAATACATGCCACAAGCATACGCCTCGCGACGAATCAATTTTAAGGGTAATCACTGCCTGTTCACTGACCGTGAAAGCACCACAAACGCAACTAGATTTAAGGACTGATTACATTGTAATGCCTCCCATGTAATTGGTGACTAGACTTCCCAGGATCACAACTGATATGAGCCCAACAACAAAAATGATGAGGTGGCAGCGGAAGCTATGAGTGATGAGTCGCAGGCAAGCGCAACAATTGAATCAGGAGCTGAAAAATTCCTGAAGATAACGAAATTGAAAATTCTTGAAAGTTGGACGCAAATGTTATCCTTTATTTGCATGTAAAATAACAACGTTTTACGCACTTATCTGCAACTACTAGGAGAAAACAATGACTACTCCCCCCCCCCGATGAATCAACCCACACCTAATGGGAAAGCCAAAAAACCAATTTTCAAGAAATGGTGGTTCTGGGTATTAATCGTCCTAATAATCGCAGGCTTTGGGCAATCGCTAGGTGGAGGAAGCAAGAATGCTTCAAAACCCTCAACTACGAGCACTACCGTTGCTGAACAGAAATCTTCGACCGAACAGAAATCGACGGCTGAACAGAAATCGACGGCTGATTCCAAAGAATCTCAAAAGGACAAGAATGCCAACGCAAAAGTTGGTGACGCAGTAACCGTCAAAGATTGGTCCTTCACAATTGTTAAATTAGGCAACAAAGTACCTGCTGTTGGAAATGAGTTTGCAAAAGCCCAGGCAAAAGGAACTTTTCAACCAGTCGACGTGAAAGCCACAAATAATGGAAAAGAAGCAACCTACTTCTTCGCTGACAATTTCAAGCTCAAGGATGACCAAGGACGCGAATACAGTTACTCTTCTGATGCTTCAATCTACGGCGCAGTCAATGGTGCCTCCCCTATTTTAGACAAAATCAATCCGGGAATTACCGCAGAAGGCACCTTGTATTTTGATATTCCTGCCGATGCAAATATTGTTTCGATAGAGATATCTGGTGGTTGGTTCTCGAAACCAGTTTCAGTGTCAGTTAAGTAGACGCTTTTATATAGCAACTGAATATCTTTCTGGGTCGACGCATTAGACTCCATCTAACGGTCTTGCGTACGACCCAGAATCTTTTATACACAGAAATCATCTTTCTCAAATACCCTTAAAGAATTTGCATGCATATGCGTCAAAATTGATCCACGTATACTGCGAGCTAAAGGCCAGTGTGTATGTCAAAGTAGAGCATCATAAGCGAGGTCTGAAAATCCAACAACACATCCACTAATTTCAACCACTACAATCCGCACCCTCTACGAAGAGCGTTCCGCACAGCTAAGTCAACATCCTCTAGTGACACACACCGATTTGCACTTGAATATAGAGACAACCCAGTACCACGCAGAGCGAAACACCTCTACCAGGGCATACGCGTTCTCTGCACGATACGTGAATGGTAATAACTGGAATCAACGCGAGTTTAGTTTAGCGTTCACAGTCAGAGACATTAGCACCAAGCGCAAGAACCTACACGTTAAACCTGAACTCGACCACGTCGCCGTCGTGCATTACGTAATCCTTGCCCTCCATACGCAACTTTCCGTGCGCACGCGCCTCGGCAATCGACCCAAACTCAACCAAATCCTCGAACGAAACAACCTCAGCTTTGATGAAGCCTCGCTCAAAATCGGTATGAATCACGCCCGCCGCCTGCGGCGCAGTCCAGCCCTTACGAATCGTCCACGCACGCGCTTCCTTAGGACCAGCCGTCAAATACGACTGCAACCCAAGCGTCTCGAAACCAACGCGCGCCAACTGATCAAGCCCAGATTCTTCCTGACCCGACTCAAGCAGCATCTCACGCGCTTCGTCTTCTTCCAGCTCAACTAGCTCAGATTCAAACTTAGCGTCCAAGAAAATCGCTTCTGCGGGCGCAACAAGCTCACGCAACTTCGCCTGCATGTCTTTGTCCGCCAGCCCGTCGTCGTCGGTATTAAAAACGTAAATGAAAGGCTTGGACGTCATGAGCTGGAACGACTTGAGAATATCCTGGTCAAGGTCGCCACCGGCAGACGACAGCGTCTTGCCCTGCTCAAGAATCGCGAGCGCCGCCTGCGCCGTCTCCACCACTTCCTTGTCGATCTTCTTGCCCGTGAGCTCCTTCTGCAAACGCGGGAGCTGCTTTTCGAGCGTCTGGATATCCGCAAGCACAAGTTCCGTGGTGATCGTTTCGATGTCCGATGCCGGATCGACTCGTCCATCCACGTGTGTCACGTCTGGATCGGCAAAAGCACGGGTTACCTGGCAAATCGCATCGGCTTCGCGAATATTCGCAAGGAACTGGTTTCCTAGGCCTTCGCCTTCAGACGCGCCACGCACGATACCTGCAATATCAACAAACGACACCGTCGCCGGGATGATCTTCTGGCTACCGAAAATATCGGCAAGCTTGTTAAGGCGCTCGTCTGGGAGCGGCACGATTCCCACGTTCGGCTCAATCGTTGCGAACGGGTAATTCGCCGCGAGCACGGTTGCACGAGTGAGTGCGTTAAAGAGAGTTGATTTGCCTACGTTCGGCAGTCCTGCGATTCCAATTGTTAAAGCCACACGAACAGTCTAGTTGGGATCAAGGCTCGCGCGGTAATTATGGGCGATGCCTTGTAGGTTTTCACAAGGGATCGTCGTATTGCATCGCGGTTGGTGGTGAAGTTTTTGCATTATCCGGATATATATCCAGTAACTCCAATAATCTCACCACGAACCAACCCATATCGCATCAGATCTGTTGGAACATTAGTCCAACTTCCATCACCCACCGGTAAGATGACTGCCCTAAGAATTGGCATCCGTTTTTGGCAGGAGCTCTCCCCTAGACTGAAACCATGACGATCAACATTGCAGTTTTGATGATTATTGTGGTTCTTGCACTCTTGCTTGGTGCCTCTTTTGGATACATCTATGCTCGCGGGCGCGCTCTTGAACAACTAAATTTGAGTACCGAACAGCTTCGTTCTACTCGAGAACAGTTGCTCATAACTACCGGAAAGCTCGAACGCCTGGAATCGGAAAACACTGAATTAATTGATCGTTTCGGGGAAGATTCTTCGGTTCTGCAGGTTCTCTCTCCGATTGTTAAGCAACTGGATAACGTCAACCAACAAGTGCAACGCCTTGACCAACGCACGCTTACTCACAACACCCAGATTTTGACTCAACTTCAGAACGACGCGCGGGTGCAAGCGGAACTCTCCCACACCACAGCTTCCTTGAATGCCGCTCTGCGCTCTACCTCCGCCCGCGGTAACTGGGGCGAAGTGCAGCTTCGACGGATTATCGAAGCCGCTGGAATGCTTGAGCGCGTCGATTTCGACGTCCAAACTGCGTCGGCCCAATTCGCGTCTCGATCCGCTTCAAATGCCGACGGCGGTGCGTCACGTTTGCGCCCAGACGCAATTATTCATCTCCCAGGTGGCGGCCACATCGCCATCGATGCGAAGACGCCGATGGATGCCTTCCTAAACGCCCAAGAAATCGATACCTCGGATTTGGCTGGAGCCCAGAAACGCGACGAGCTTTTAACCAGGCACTCGAAGGCAGTCTCTAACCATATTCAAGCCCTCATTAAACGCAACTACCCAGGGGATTTTCCTGACTCTCCCCAGATCACAGTCATGTTCCTTCCATCAGAAGGTCTGCTTGCCGAGGCACTGAATACCGACGCCGCACTCTTAGAAAACTCTTTGAGGTCAGGCGTTGTGCCGGCGTCCCCAAGCTCTCTTTTAGCATTGCTACGTGCAGTTGCTTCGGTGTGGTCCTCCGCAGCCGCTTCGGAAGAAGCACGAGAAATCGTAGATCTTGGAAGAACCCTAGTCGAACGACTCAATACAGTTGTGAAGCATCTTGGCACCCTTGGAAAATCCTTGGGCAGCTCGGTTGATAGCTATAACAAAGCTATCGCTTCGCTAGAATCCCGAGTCCTTGTAACCGCCCGTAAATTCAATTCACTCGACACCAAAACCCTAGAAGTAGCCCCACCACCAGCACGATTGACCGATTCAAGTTCAGCAGTTCGGCTTCCACAGCCTCTATTAGAAGAGGAGGAACCTCAAAAATAGACCGACTAATCAAAAATAGACCGACTAAAGATTAGCGCTGGCTAACGCTCCGAACCAGCTAAAGATTTACGCCAGGTATAGATACTTGGACTTACGCAATTACAGATACTTGCTGGCCTCGCGGCGCGTCAGCGCCGCGACTGGGTGACGATCCAAGAAGTCACGAACCCAGCTTGGATTAGTTTTGGAGAACTCCCGAAGTGACCAACCGATTGCTTTTTGGATAAAAAATTCACCACCGAACTCCGAATCAGGCAAGTTCAGCACGATAATTTCTTCGAGCAAATCAACGTCGGTTTCACCACGAAGCAGTAGCTGGTGATCGATTGCGATTCGCCGAGTCCAGAAATTAGAATCCTGAGCCCACGCCAGCATAGTTTCCTTTTCGCTAGGGTTACGAACAACGATCTCCCCAACCGTACGATCGAGCGCATCAACCGTATCCCACCACGATTTCGCCTCCACCAAAGTCTTAATCCGTGGCAAATCTTCCGCACCCAACAGATGCTTAACCTCGCGCAGATAATCAGCTGCCACGTATTGAAACTCGCGCTGAGGCAATGCCCAACACATCGAAATAAAGCTCCAGTCAGCGTGCGGATCCTTACGTGCCACCTTAAAGAATGGTTTCGAAATCGCTTTACGCTCCGGCGTCTTTACACCTAGGAACATAAACTGATCACGCATGTAACGTTGCATCCCAACTGCTACTTCCGGATCGCCCATGCTCATGAGCTCCGAAACCAACAAGGCACCGTCCATCTTGGTATCAAACGGATCACCATCGAAAACAGGATCAATCGGTGTATCGAGAATTACGCCGTCAAGTGCATCAAGCGGGGAAGTTAAAACCCCTTGATATTGCTCCGGCGAACCAGATTGATACTCAACCGGCGAACCAGTCTGCTCTGTCATATCCACCCGATTCTCCTCGAAATTCTTAGATGGACTTGTTGGCGCGGGCATTGGAGATATTAGCGTTCTTATCTCGCGCTTTATGCGGGCGATCAACTTCAGCGCCAGTTGCCTTCAAATCAGCACGCAGATTCTTTGGCAAAGAGAAACGAACGTCTTCTTGTGCGGTTGCCACATTCTCAACCTCGGTGAAACCAGCATCCTTCAAAACCGTAACCACATCGCGAACCAAAATCTCTGGGACAGATGCCCCTGAAGTTACACCAACCGTCTTTGCACCCGTGAACCACTCACGCTGAACTTCGCTCGCCTTATCAACTCGATAAGCAGCACCAGCGCCAGACTCAAGCGCAACCTCTACCAAACGCACCGAATTAGACGAATTAGCCGAACCAACCACGATCACAACATCAGCCATAGGTGCCATCACCTTCACAGCGCCCTGGCGATTCTGCGTCGCATAACAAATATCGTCCGAAGGTGGATCAATCAGATTCGGAAAACGCTTGCGAAGTAACTCAACCGTCTTCATCGTCTCATCCACAGAAAGCGTCGTCTGTGAAATCCAAACCACCCGATCCGGATCACGAACCTGAACAGTCGCAACGTCTTCAGGACCATTCACAACTTGAATATGGTCAGGTGCCTCACCCTGCGTACCCTCAACTTCTTCATGCCCCTCGTGACCAATCAACAAAATATCGAAGTCTTCATCCGCGAACCGCACCGCCTGTTTATGAACTTTTGTGACCAGCGGGCACGTAGCATCGATCGTCATGAGTTGGCGTCTAGCTGCTTGCTCATGGACCTCCGGGGAAACACCATGAGCCGAAAATACTACTCGTGCGCCTTCAGGAACGTCGTCGGTATCGTGGACGAAAATCGCTCCACGCTCGGTAAGCGTCTCAACAACAAACTTGTTGTGAACGATTTCCTTACGCACATACACCGGCGCGCCGTAGAGATCCAACGCTTTCTCAACAGCGTCAACAGCACGATCCACTCCAGCACAGTACCCACGCGGAGTAGCAAGCAAAATCTTTTTACCCTCGGCAGACGGTTTAGACGGAACATCTGCTGGGAAGGCAGATGCACCCGCCAAAGACACAGTTGGATCCGGCATGACTTCAGAATTCTTCATGTCTAGATCAGAAGTGGCGTTATTTGGCTGGTGCGGCACAGGGCCCTCATTTCGTCTTTGCATAGGCATCGGCATTTATAGCCACAAGTATAATCAAATCCCCCAGCACCTTCACTCACAGGAATCCGAGCATTCTCTCAAAGTGATTATTTCGACTGCACAAACCAGCTCTTACATGCAAAACTAAAGTGTGGCAACATTTTCCTCTCCAACTTCTGCAACCTCTTCACCCGACCGCTCGGCGCACTCAAGTTCAGT
This sequence comes from Arcanobacterium ihumii, assembly GCF_900604515.1. Lineage (GTDB taxonomy): Bacteria > Actinomycetota > Actinomycetes > Actinomycetales > Actinomycetaceae > Arcanobacterium_A > Arcanobacterium_A ihumii. The sequence goes on from NZ_UWOS01000001.1 coordinate 517,774, forward strand.
TAGTGGCTCAGTACACGCGGGCCAATCACACGCCCGCACCACCAGTGGCTCAGCACACTCAGACTCCGCACACACAAACAGTCACCAAAGCACAAGTAATCATCAATCAGACGTTCCTACAAACCTCCCACAACTCGCTGCGCAAACCACTCCAGACCAGCCTTGGCCACTGCGCCTACTCTCCGCAAAGATTGCACAATACGTCCAGAAGATGTCTCGGCTTTGGGTGGAAGGCGAAGTTATTACGTTGGTACGGCGCCCGAATGCCAAGCTCCAATATTTCACCTTGGCTGATCTCGAAGAAAAAGTATCCATCAACGTCAAAATCTTTTCTCATAATCTTCCTGCCGAGATCCAGCAAGGATCGCGCGTCGTGGTCTGCGCAAAACCCGATTTCTGGGTGGGCTCCGGCTCACTCACCCTTCACGCCGACGAAGTCCGCACCGTAGGAATAGGCGATATCCTTGCCCGAATCGAACGTCTCAAGCAGCAGCTCGCTTCCGAAGGTCTCTTCGCTGACAGTCGGAAGCAGCCACTTCCTTTCCTTCCGCGCCGAATCGGTTTAATCTGTGGCCGAAATACGAAAGCTAAGCACGACGTCGTCGTCAACGCTTCCGCGAGGTGGCCCGAAGTGTCCTTCGAAATCCGGGAAGTACAAGTGCAAGGCAACGGCTCAGTTGAAGCAATGATTCCTGCGCTGAGCGAGCTTGATTCGATTCCCGACGTCGATGTTATAGTTTTCGCCCGCGGTGGCGGTTCCGTGGAAGACCTATTGCCTTTCTCCGACGAAAGGTTGGTGCGTGCAGTCGCAGCAACTCACACCCCAATCATCTCTGCAATTGGGCACGAAACTGATAATCCGATCCTCGATTACGTTGCCGATTTTCGCGCTTCGACTCCAACGGATGCAGCTAGGCGAATTGTGCCCGACGTCATCGAAGAACGAAACGGCCTACGTGAAGCCATACGACGTGGTCGCATGAATATCGATACACGGCTCGCCAACGCTTTTGACCAAGTACACCAACTGCGAAGTAGTCCGGTTTTCACTCAGCCGATGCGTTCCATCGATGCGCGAGGCGAGGACCTTGAGAATCTCTTGCGACTATCGCGGATTTATTTTGAGCGCGGTATCACGAAAAAACGTGCGGATTTAGATGCCGATCTTGCACGTTTGCGGACTTTATCCCCACAATCTACTTTAAATCGCGGCTACACTATTCTTTTACAACCCAATGGGTCAATCGTTCGATCAGTATCGGACGCTCCCCCGCCGATTGAGCTTGAAGCCAGGCTTGCAGATGGCACGATCCGCGTTGTGGTTACCGAAAATGAAAAGCCAACTATTAGGAATGGAGAGGCAAGATGACTGATCAGAAATCAAATACATCGCCGAATAGCAGTATTGATGCCACTGCACCTGTGCTCCATTCCCCAGAAGAACTTGATAAGAAAGTCGCTTCTCTATCCTATGAAGAAGCACGATCGAAGCTTGTTGACATCGTCGCCCGACTTGAGCAGGGAAATATTCCGCTGGAGGAATCACTTACTTTGTGGGAGCTCGGGGAAGCCCTCGCACGCAGGTGCGAAGCCTGGCTCAACGGTGCACGACAGCGTTTAGCTCGTACCCAAGCATTAACACGTGACACTCAATCAGCTGCTGAAGAGGCAGAATTTTCACGAGATTCGGAGAACAACTAATGACGATCCTCGTAATCGGTGAATCCCTCATCGATATTTTCTACAACCAGGACGGCGAAGAACTTGATCGCCGCCCAGGTGGTTCGCCTATGAATGTAGCCATCGGTTTAGCTCGCTTAGGTCGAGATACGTCCCTTCTCACCCGTATTGGTGACGACGCCGCAGGAGATTCCATCGTTGAGCACTGCGCTGCTGATCGCGTACATTTGGTGGCAGGATCAGTGACGGCGGACCCAACCTCTCTTGCCCAGGCACACCTCGGTGCTGACGGATCGGCGAACTACACATTCGAACTTCATTCCGATTATCCGATGCCACCAACCGATGAGCGTGAGCGTGCTGACCTGCTCGATGGCGCACCCCGCTTAGTTCACATCGGTTCAATCGGCGCCCATCTTGAGCCGGGAGCCAAGGCCGTGCGCGAGTGGATCAAGTTCTACCGCCCCAAGTCAACGATTTCCTACGATCCAAACGTGCGCCTTGACGTCGTCGGGCCAGCTTCGAAGTTGCGCGAAGAAGTCGAATCTTTCCTTGACCTCGTTGATGTATTCAAGGCAAGCAAGGAAGATCTCGAATTCCTCTACGAGGATTTTGACCTCGACGTTGCTGTAGATAAGGTACTCGATGCAGGTGTTTCACTGGTTGTTATCACCGACGGAAGCGCTGGTCTTCACCTTTACACCAAGAATCACCAAGTAACGATCCCAGCGATTTCAGTTGAGGTCGTCGATACCGTCGGCGCAGGTGATTCGCTGATGTCTGCACTTATTGACGGCTTGGGTAGGCTGTCGGTGATTGGTCGCGAAGAGGTTGACGCGATTCGCGGCCTTTCCAAGACGATGCTCACGACCCTCGGTTACTATGCCGCCACAGCAGCCAGCATCACCGTTACCCGTCGTGGAGCAAACCCGCCGAACCGCGCAGAGATTTCCGCACAATCTGAAAAGTACTCCCTTGAGGGGCTCTGAGTTACCCTTTAACTAGGGTTTGCCTTCGAAAGAAGGTTTTCCTTTCAACACAAAGAACGACGTCGATGCGAAAATTTCGTTTCGGCGTCGTTCCCTTTTGTCCTTTAACCCAGACTTCTGTAGTGCGTGGGGCTGGATCTACATGTGTGGGCTAAATGGATACGTGGGGCTGCTGCTTAGTGGTGCGCAAAGTTCATGTTGCCTCTTATCAGGCTAATTTATGCGCTGGCGTTTTATATTTACTTACCCCGGCGTCGCTCACGTTGCGAGTAGTCACGCAACGCGCGAAGAAAGTCGGTTCGGCGGAAATCTGGCCAGTATGTTTCACAGAAAAAGAATTCTGTATGGACGGTCTGCCAGAGCATAAAGCCACTCATGCGTTGCTCGCCTGAAGTCCTGATAATCAAGTCAGGATCTGGTTGCCCACGCGTGTACATATGGTTTGTAATATCTGCGGTGGTGAGGCTGTCCGCCACTTCACCGAGTGTTACCCCATTTGCTTCACATTCGAGCAGGTAGTCTCGCATAGCCTGCATAATCTCCTGGCGTCCGCCATAACCAATCGCCACATTAACAGTCATGCCTTCAACTTCCGCACTACGCTCAGCGGCGTGAAGAATACGCGCGGCAGCATCACTGGGAAGAAGACTCATATCACCGATCACGCGGAGCTTCCAGCGTTTCGTTTCAGCCAAGCTCTCAACAAGCCCAACGATAATATCTAGGAGCTCGTTGAGCTCATCTTTTGCTCGCGTTAGGTTATCCGTGGAAAGCATCCACAAAGTGACGATCCCAATCCCGGTTTCCTCGCACCAGCCCAAGACCTCGCTTACGTGATCGGCGCCGCGGCGATGCCCACTCGATGCTGCTACACCGAGGGCTTTGGCCCAGCGCCGGTTTCCATCAAGGATAATTCCCACGTGATGTGGAACTTGGGTAGCCGGCAACCGATTCCGCAAACTTCGCTCGTAAAGCGCATAAAGAAAGTTGGGAATTCGCATTCGGCCTCCTCGCGATTTTCCTCGTGATGTATTCCAGCATACCTTGCTCGATTAATGTAAACATCGTACTCCGCTCATGTAGTGTTAGAAGTACTGGTGAACCATGGTTTTTATAGGTTCCCATTTCTGAGCGCGTAGGAGTGTCATGAGTCGAAACGATAATATGCCAAAGACTAAGGCACGCGGCTGGATTCACCTCTTCACTACTCCGCTTGCGGTCGCCAACTCGATCGTTCTTCTCTGTTTCGCACCGACTTCCTCAGTTACGTGGTCTTTCGTTGTTTACGGACTCGCTGCGCTCGCCCTATTCGGCGTCTCTGCCTGCTATCACATCGGTAACTGGACTCCACGTACCAAGGCAATCTTGCGACGCATGGATCACGCCAACATTTTCTTGCTGATCGCCGGTACCTACACACCACTTTCGGTAATGTTACTGGCAACGGCGCGCGCGCAGCTTGTGCTCTCGATTGTTTGGATTGGTGCAATCCTAGGCATCTTTATGCATATCTTCTGGATCAATGCACCGCGCTGGCTTTATGTGTTGCTTTATATCTTGCTCGGCTGGGTAGCCGTCTGGTTTCTCCCAGATTTCTGGAACAATGGCGGACCAGCAATCGTCTGGTTATTACTTGCTGGTGGCCTCGCCTACACGATCGGTGCAATCTGCTACGCTTTCCGCTGGCCGAATCCATGGCCGCTCTCTTTCGGATTCCATGAGTTCTTCCATCTGGGAACGGTCATTGGCTATGCCTGCCACGCAATCGCGGTGTGGTTTGCATTAAGCACCGTCTGGTAAGCAGTTGCGCTCAGTTTAGCGACCAGTTCAACAACATCTGACGCACTGTTGAATACTGCTCGCACTTCCCCAGTCACTCAATTCCAAGTGCATGGTCCTTCTACCAACTGAACTCGGCAAATAGAACTTGTGATGTAAGGCTCAACTCGTTGTGATAGTTTTTCCCTAACGAAGGGAGCTTCCATGGCGAAGAAATCATCTAAGAACCACAAGGATGCAACACGGGAATCGAAAGTAACGTCCACCCAACCAGGCAAAGGATGGGTACAATCCCCTAATGAAACATTGCGCGTAAGTACAGATTTTGACCTCGCTAACTTTGATCACGCTTCCACTCCCGGCTGGGACGAAGGGAAAGTAGCGGCCGAAGAATTCCTCGAGAGCCGCGGCAATGTGCTTTCTGAGCTACAAGAACGATTCTTTGCCGCAGGCAAGTTCGGTGATCAACGTTCCGTTCTCCTAGTGGTTCAAGGCCTAGACACCGCCGGAAAAGGTGGCATTGCCCGTCATGTGCTCGGGCTCGTCGATCCACAGGGGATTTCGCTCGCCTCGTTCGGCGTACCTACAAAGGAAGAAGCATCGCATCACTTCCTTTGGCGAATCCGCCGTGCGCTACCAAAGCCTGGAAAAATCGGACTTTTCGACCGTTCCCATTACGAAGATGTACTTGTTCAACGCGTTGAGAAAATCGTGGATGAGCCTACGTGGCGAAAGCGCTACGGCGAAATCAATCGCTTCGAAAAGAAACTCACAGAAAACGGCGTCACCATTATCAAGGTTGCGCTGATGGTTTCACATGAAGAACAGGGCAGGCGCCTAGCTGAGCGAATTGTTCGCCCTGATAAGAAATGGAAATACAATCCAAACGACATTGATACCCGTCTAAAGTGGGACGAATATCAGCAAGCCTACCAAGACGTTTTCATCGAAACTTCAACACAATGGGCTCCTTGGCACATTATTCCTGCAGATCACAAATGGTATGCACGCCTCGCAGTCACCGAACTGCTCACCCAAGCTCTTATCGATTTTGACCTTGAATGGCCAAAACCGCGCTGGGTTGAGGACGTTCAGTACCGCCGCCTCCAAGAGACCATGACTGAGAGCGAAACATTGGAGGTTAACGAACTGCGCGACGTCGTCGTTAAGGAAGCGGCTCAGGCAATCGAAAGTTTCGACGACGAGGTCGCCACTATCGATAGCTCCCCTACCACGTCACTCACTGAACTTACAGAGTCACCCAAACCAAAAGAGACGCACGATCCGCAAGAGGTGCAGGACGGAGAAGCGCCAACGGGCAGAACCACCGGCCAGGACGCTTCTAAGGACGAAAAGAAAGCCAAGAAGAAAGATCCAAAGAAGGATAAAAAATCTAAGAAATCAAAGAAAGACGGCAAGAAGAAAAAGAAGGATAAGTAGTGGTTGTTGGCCCGAACAGAATATGCGGGCCTTACCGCCAAATTATCGGGATTTCGCAATCTCCAGCTCTCACAGGACTTTGGCGAGTTTAGATGAGCGGCTCAACTCCAGGAATTCGCGCAAAGAGATCAGCTTCAACATCCGCTACCTTCCCTACATGCGAAATCGCCAAGGTAAATTCTTCCCAAGGCCAAGTTTCCGCTTCGAGGTCACGTGGCGTTGCAAAGAAAAATCCATTTGGGTCAATCTGTGTTGCGTGAGCTCGAAGTGCTGCATCTCGCTGAGGGAAGTACTTATCTACACGAACACGCGCATCGACCTTCTTAGCTGGGGTATCTTTGCGGCGCTCAATCCAACCACCAAAGGGGCTCTCTACGCCTCTATCAACCATGGCATTGTGGAGTTCTGTGAGACGAGGCAAGCTAAAGGATACGTCGTAGTAAACCTTGAGCACTCGCCAAGGTTCGCCTTCGTCTGGATATTGGTCAGGGTTCGACGCCGCTGCCACAGCAGCCATTGTCACTTCATGGGTACGAATGTGGTCTGGGTGTGGGTAACCACCGTTTTCGTCATATGTGGTAACTACTTGTGGCCGAAATTCCCTAATCTCACGAACCAAGCGCCGTACTGGCTCGTCGAGATCAATTGCAGCGAAGCTGCCTTCAGGAAGTGGCGGGAGTGGATCACCTTCTGGCAGACCCGAGTCAACAAACCCTAACCACGTATGCTCAATCCCCAGAGCATCAGCAGCTGCATGCATCTCTGCACGTCGAACATCAGAAATATTTGCCATAATTTCTTCTGCCAGATGCAAGAGATTCGGGTTCAAAATATCACCGCGCTCTCCACCGGTCATAGTTACGACTCGAACGCGCCCAGTGGTTGCATATTTTGCCATCATCCCTGCCCCCTTAGATGATTCATCATCAGGGTGAGCATGGATCGCCATGAGTCGCCGTTCGTCGGTAAGCATATGTCCCTTTCGCAGTGAATTGGCTCTATTCTAACAGGATAGTTGAATTTTTAATAGATTTAGCAGTGTGGGATGAGAAACAAGCCACGAAACCATCTTAATGTCTAAAAAATCCACTCCGAGCTGATACTTTGTTCACACTTAACCTTGATGGTAAGGTATCCCTTTGATACACCACGTGCCTTCGGGCACGTTTTGTTAGATTCGGCGTCGAAGAAAATTCGGATAAACCGAGCAAAAATCGAATAACACAAATTACCGTCGCCGAAGATAACTATCGCAATTAATGAAGTAGGAGAACTCACATGGCTGATACAACATGGCTTTCACAAGAAAGTTTTGATCGCCTGTCTGCTGAGCTTGAGACGCTCAAGACCACCGGACGCACTGAAATTGCTGAGCGCATCGAAGCAGCTCGCTCGGAAGGTGACCTTCGCGAAAATGGTGGATACCAAGCTGCACGTGAAGAGCAATCTAAGATGGAAGGGCGCATCCAAGAACTCACCTACCTTCTTGAGCATGCAGAGGTTGGTGAAGCACCAACCTCACTCGACACCGTTGCACCAGGCTTGGTTATTACCGCAAAAGTAAATGATAACGAAAAGCACTTCTTGCTCGGTTCACGTGAAGCTGCAGCCGATCTCGATATCGACGTTTACCCAGAATCAGCTCCACTAGGATCAGCAATCATGGGGCTCAAGGTAGGCGATAAGACTTCTTACGTGGCACCAAACGGAAAAGAATTCACCGTTGAGGTGTTGAAGATCGAAACACTGTAATTTTTACAGCTATTCTCAGCTGCGGGCGGATTCCTTATCCAGGAATACGCCCGCAGCTGTTTTTCAGGCACACTTTAAATATCCAATTAACTATCTGAGGAGCGCAAATGTTTATTTTCCGTCCTGAACCCACCATGGTTTCACCCAACAACGCGCTGCCCGGCCGATCGACACTGATCCTGCCAAATCCGGGAAAGCATCTTGTTCTTGGCTCGGATATCCTCAAAAATCCCGATGCGGGCGAAGCAGAAATATTCCTAGCTGCAGGCTGTTACTGGGGCGTGGAAGAAATTTACTGGAACACACCCGGCGTCGTCACTACTGCAGTCGGTTTCATGGGTGGATTCACACCGAACCCCACATACCAAGAAGTATGCACCGGGGAAACTGGACACACCGAAACTGTGCGCGTTGTTCACAACGAAAGCGAAATCTCCACTGCTGAAATTCTCAAGACCTTCTTCGAATGCCACGACCCAACTACGCTAAATCGCCAAGGTAACGACGTCGGAACCCAGTATCGTTCGGCTATCTTCACAACGACGCCGGAGCAGTACGCAACTGCGAAGGAGATGCTCGCAACATACGAACAGGTACTGAAGGGTGCTTCAGGCGGCAAGGCGCAGATCGTCACAGAGGTAATTGACGCGGCACAATCACAATTCTATCCGGCGGAAGATGGCCACCAGCAGTATCTTTACAAGAACCCTGATGGCTACCGCTGCCATACCAAGTCCGGAATGGCGTGTCCGCTGCCTGGTACTGGACCACTGTCACAGAGTTAATCCACTGGAGCCGGTTTCCTCATCAGTCATTTTCTCGACTAGTTCGAATTACAAGTAGACTATGAACGACTATTCTACGAAAGGTTTTAGCATGAACGTGATTCTTCCAAGTGTTTCTGGTTCGTTTGGCGAAACGCCAGAACTCACCTTCCCAGCAGACGTCGAAGCTCCTAAGGGACTGCGCGTTGAGGTTCTCGAAGAGGGAACTGGTCCGGTTGTTGCCGCTGGGCAAGAAATTGAAGTGAACTACCACGGCCAAATCTGGGCTGGAGACATCTTCGACTCATCCTACTTCCGCGGTGAACCAACGCGCTTCCCAATTGGCGTTGGAATGGTTATCCAGGGATGGGATCAGGCGATTGTTGGCAAGCAGGTGGGCTCACGTCTACTTATTTCGGTTCCACCAGTTAAGGGCTACGGCAAGAACGGAAACCCACGTGCCGGCATTTCAGGCACCGACGTTTTGGTGTTCGTAGTGGACATTCTTGATGCACGCTGATTTAGCAAAACTGATCAAATAAGTGGGGCGGTTCGAAAGAACCGCCCCACTTAGCATTCTTACTAGAAAGTAAGTTTGATTATCGATCAGCAAGGATCGATACGATGCGAAGAACTTCTACATAGATCCACAGGATCGTCATGACGATACCGATTGCACAGGTCCATGCAAATTCCGCTGGAGCGCCATTATTAACTGCATCTTGTACTGCTTCGAAATCAGCAATGAGGAAGTATGCGGCTACGAACAGCATGACTACACCGATAAGCACACCAAGTGGCATCCCACCGAACGACACATCAGTACGCAGATTAGTATGTGCAAAGAACATGAGTCCCATGTTGATGAAAGCGAAAAGAATTCCACCTAGTGCAACAATCAAAACAATCTTGCGACCGCGCGGCGTCGTACGAATTGCACCGGAGTAGTGCAAACCAAGCGTAACAGCCACAATCACAGCCGTAGCAAGAATTGCTTGGAGAGCAACACCTGGCAAGAAGTAGTCGAGATACCCAGTAAGAGCACCCAAAGCCACGCCTTCAAGCGCCGCATAAGCAATTGCAACCCCTGGCTTGACCATGCGTTGGAAAGCAATGAACATACCCACGCCAAAGGCAACCAATGAGCCACCAATAGCAAGCATCGGCATAGCATTCATTGGGAAGAATAGAATAGTAAGGATTCCGGCAAAAACAGTGGTACCCAGCAGAATTGCCGTCTTATTCATCGCGTCAGCGTAGGTCATGCGATCTGAAGACGCATATGGAGAGTAGCTTGGCTGCGATTCTACGTAGCCTTCTGGTGAATACTGTGCAGAATAGTTATTTTCGTATTGCGTCTGACCGTACTGATTTGGGAATTGATTTGGCCGTTGCGCAGTTTGCTTAAAATATGGATTCCGATCCATTACTGGATTACTCAACGTAAACCTCCTACATAGATCGAGGTACTGCCCTCGACTTCTGGCTTCATTCTATCTGATAGGGGAAGAGAATCTCGAGCCACCGCCCCTCCACCTTGAGCGAACAAAAGTCCAAGAAATCCTTGGTATTGCTGGCCCTTCAGGGGTAAACCCTGAGGGGCCATACGCGAAAAATCAGCCTGTGGAATGAATTTCCCCGGTAAACATAGCACGTAAGATAAAACTGAACGGAATCGGGAGTATCTTTTCCATCAAAACACGCTCGGTGAAGGACAGGTGAAGGACAACCGATCCCGGACACACTCAAACAAATTCAGGAGCACTCAGTGATTACTGTAGAAAACCTTACGAAGTCTTACGGAAAGAAGCGCGCGGTAGACGATCTTTCCTTCACTGTCCGTTCCGGCGCGGTCACCGGATTTCTTGGACCAAACGGATCGGGAAAGTCAACGACGATGCGGTGCATGGTTGGTCTCGATAGCCCAAATAACGGCCACGCTCTTTTCGATGGAGTTGAGTATTCCAAACTCTCAGCCCCTCTTTCGAAAGTCGGATCACTCCTTGATGGCAAGGCATTCCATCCGGGTCGATCTGCGCGCCAACACCTCACTATCGTCGCCCAGACCCATGGAATCCCACAGTCACGCGTGGACGAAGTTTTGACGATTACCGGAATTGATTCGGTTGCCAAGAAGAAGCTCAAAGGGTTTTCACTTGGTATGGGTCAGCGCCTGGGAATCGCCGTTGCTCTGCTTGGAGACCCTGAAGTACTAATCCTTGACGAACCAGTTAACGGCTTGGATCCTGACGGTGTACGCTGGGTTCGCCAGCTCATGCGAAACTTCGCTGCTGAGGGACGTACCGTGCTGGTGTCCTCGCATCTCATGAGCGAGATGGCCCTTACCGCCGACGACCTCGTCATCATCGGCCGAGGGAAACTGATTGCTTCGGGACCGATTCGTGACTTTACTGAAACGGCGTCGAACCGAAAGATCAAAGTTGCTGGCCCAGATGCTTTAGCGATTGAAAACGTGCTTCGCACCGCCAATGTTACTTACCTAATGAATCAACCAGCGGAGCATTACCCCACTGGGTATCTAGAGATTTCAGGAAGCGACCGTATGAGCATTGGTCACCTCCTCTACGAAAACAATGTAGAGATTCACGAGCTCACTGAGACTTACTCCTCACTCGAAGATGTATTCATGGAGCTCACGGACGACGACGTTGACTACCGTGTTGATACGAAGCCGAACTATACGCAGATGGGAAACTAAGATGAGTGTCAATACTTTCAGTCAAGAAAAATCCGCGCAGCCACAGGTGACCTACCAGCGTTCGCAAACGGCACTTTCCTCGAAAGTTACGCTTGGTGGTTCAATCAAGTCTGAGTTCTATAAGCTCTGGACTACGAAGCTCACAAAAATCACCTCGTTGCTCGTAATTATCATTTCAGCTGGGCTAGTCGGTGCCGTGGCGCACTTCTCAGACATTGCACCAGATGCCTCAATGATTGTTGGCGGATGGGGATTATCTTCGATCTTCTTCTTGGTTATCTCAGTAGGTGCTGTTACCTCCGAATATGCACATAATACGATGCGGACCACAGCGCTTTCTGACCCACAACGCTTGCGGTCATTGTTCGCTAAAGCATTCGCCGTCGTCGTCTACTCTTTCCTTCTTGCAAGCGTGCTGACGGTAATCATGACCGGAACCACTCTTCTTCTGAGCAAACAGCCGGTGACCTTCACTTCCGACGACGTTCGCCCATTCCTCACCATGATCGGCGTCTTGGTAGGAATGTCTGTCATGGGAGTTGGACTCGGCTATATCTTCCGCTCAACTGCAGGTGCAATCACTGCCGGCGTTGTTCTGATGCAGTTCCTTGGCCTGTTGACCCTCATTCCACTGGACTTCTTCCGAAAGACACTCAACTTTTACCTTCCATCTAACCTTGGTCAATATGCAATTATGAAAATCTCAAGTGGCGAAATCGTGGATCCGTCTGTCACAGTTCCATACAGTCAAGGTGGTGCATTTGCACTATTTCTTCTCTACCCACTGTTCTTCTTAGTCTTAGGAATTATCCGTTTCAAGAAGTCCGACATTTAATCGGATTACTTATTGCTTCGACTTAGGCAAGTCAACTTACGTTGGGGGTGGAGTGGTAGAACGCCACTCCACCCCCAACATTTAATTCTTCGATTTACCTCTACTACCCGCCTCCGACTCAATCAAGCACAATGCCGCTTGATACCAGTTACGCCCTTAGCACGCAAGCGAGAAAACACAAATATCCTCGTGATAGGTTGCTTCAATGGAAATAGATCTTCTCACTACCATCTTGGTAGTGATTGCTTACGGCATCGGCATCTGGGGAATCATCGTTCCAGTTCTTCCCGGCACAATCTTGATTTGGCTATCTACCCTCGTATGGGCCTTCGTGATCGGCGGAAATACCGGATGGATAACGTTCGGACTCGTCACCGTTTTCAGTACCATCGGAGTCGTTGCAAGTTACGTACTCACGGGTAGACGCTTAAAGGCCGCAGAAGTTCCAAACTCCTCGATCCTTTTCGGTGCCCTCGGTGCAGCAATCGGCTTCTTCGTAATTCCAGTGCTCGGTATTTTCATCGGCTTTTCTGTAGGGCTTTTTCTAGCCGAAGCTCGCCGTAAAGGAGACACCGTCCAAGGCATCGCCTCAGCGTGGCTTGCCCTAAAGTCACTCGGTTTCGGCATCTTAGTAGAGCTTGCCATGGCGTTTATCTCCGCGTTCACCTTCGCAATCTCAACCCTCATCTTTTTCTTTGGAAACTAATAACTAAGGGGAATCATGCTTGCAGCACTTACAGGAGCAGGACTTTCAGCAGCAGCCGGACTCAATGCCTACATTCCTTTCTTGATCGTAGCCCTAGTATCACGCTACACAGACGTAATCACGCTTCCTGCTTCGTTTACATGGATTGAGTCACCTTGGGCGATCGGAATTGCTTCTTTGCTTTTACTTTCCGAAATAGTCTTAGACAAAATCCCCGCTATTGATTCTTTGAACGATGCCGTTGGAACAGCTATCCGTCCTGCCACTGGAGGCATCATCTTCGCTGCTACAGCTGCCGCGCAGCAATATGAAAATAACTCTTCATTCTTTACGAATAATCCTTGGGTTGGAGTTGTTTTGGGCGGTCTCACCGCAGCAATTGTTCACACAGGAAAAATGGTAAGCCGGCCAATAATCAACGTTGGCACACTCGGAATCGGAGCGCCCGTCGTCTCCACAGTTGAGGATGGGACATCGTTTACGGTATCACTTATCGCGATTTTCTTGCCTGCACTCGTGATCTTGGTGCTTGGTCTATTGGCGTTCGTGCTGTGGAAGATCTTCCGCTTTGCACAGCGCAGGAAAAAGCGCCCAAGTGCAAGCCAAAAACCGAACGAATACATTATCGACGGCGATTCAGTGATTCTCGAAGGAGAAATCGAAGATTAAGAGAGTGCCCCCGGTGGGACTCGAACCCACACTGTACAGATTTTAAGTCTGCCGCCTCTGCCGATTGGGCTACGGGGGCGTGATTTCTACCAGTTCCAACAGCGGTCACACCACTGGCATCGGAGCCGATAGAAGAACTCACTGGGTACTAGCATACTCATTAATTGCGATCTGAGAAAATCGGATCGCGTTTGGAATTCGTCTCACTCTTTATCGTATCTGTGGCTTTAGTCCGAAATGCTACTAAAGTTGAGTCTAGTTTGAGTATGGAAATGTTAAACGGCGCTTTACCATTCCATAAAGAAAGATGAAGTCGAAACGAAACTAGGATGAATCAATGGCGAAGAAACCGAGTCTTTTTAGACGATATAAACGCGCTCTCCACAGCGAAACATTTGCCGGGTTCGTTCTCATTCTTGCAGCAGTTATAGCTCTGATCTGGGCAAACTTCCCGGTTGAATCAGTTCGTTCCGCTTATACAGCCCTTTCTGAAACAACCATCGGGTTTTCAGCCATTCACCTCGATCTCACCATTGCGCAATGGGCAGCAGACGGTCTCCTGGCGATTTTCTTTTTTGTCGTAGGACTTGAGCTCAAACAAGAATTTACGGTTGGATCCCTACGCGATGTGCGACGAGCCCTTGTTCCAATCCTCGCTGCCGTATGTGGAATGATCGGTCCAATCATCGTTTACACGCTCATTCAATTGGCTACCGGCTCAAATAACTTTGGCGGCTGGGCCGTTCCAGTTGCAACTGACATTGCTTTCGCCCTCGCCGTCTTAGGGCTTTTCGGGAAAGGGCTACCGCCTTCGATCCGTACATTCCTTATGACTCTAGCCGTTGTAGACGATTTGCTCGGTATTATCCTTATCGCCATATTCTTTGCCGGTAGTCTTAATTTTATTGCATTGGTTCTAGCAATCGCAGTGATCGGTATCTTCGGCATGCTCGTACAAAAGCGCATCACCAAGGCATACATTTTATGGCCACTCGGCATCCTTGCCTGGTACCTGATGCACCTTTCAGGTATCCATGCCACTATTGCAGGTGTAGCACTTGGAATGATGGTTCCAGCAATCCAGCGCAAAGCTGAGCATGAATCACTCACCAGCCATTTTTCCTCAAAAATTGAATTCTATTCGGCAGGTTTCATTCTTCCAATCTTCGCATTCTTCGCAGCCGGTGTGGACGTAGTCGACGCCGGTGGCTTCGGAGAAATGTTCGTTGATCCAGTTGCACTAGGTATCTATCTGGGTCTGCCACTCGGAAAGATGCTGGGAATCAGCGGTGGCGTATTCATTATGGTCAAGGTATTCAAGCTAAAGTTGGGCCGGGGAATCAATATGCTTGACATCATCCCGGTTTCGCTTGTTGCGGGAATTGGGTTCACGGTGTCACTACTGATTGCAACGCTATCTTTCCCGACCACCGATCCGCACGAACCTCATTCACGAATCGCTGTTCTGGTTGGAACACTTCTATCGGTAATCCTCGGCGGAATTACTCTTTCAGCACGTTCTCACTGGCGTAACCGTTTCGCAGTTCGCACCGAGATCCACACTTCGATGAGTCCAAGCGACTAATTACTGCCTTCAGGCTATGATTTCTGGAGCCTGGGGTGAACGTGCCGCCCAAAGCGCCAAGCCATCTAGGATATCGTGCTCCGAAGTTACAACATGACTCAATAGATGTCCCTGTTCTTCTGTCCTTTGAGCAAGGCGGTGCACAACTTCTTGCCACACCAGTGCACCTGAATTGATGACGTCCACCCTACCTGGGTGCATAAAACCGAGTTCGGTACGTTCTTGTGCCGTAGATTTCAAGAACCAGTTACAGGCACAGTCGATTTCCTCAATCGTCAATGATGCTCCGTGAATCTTCATAGGATCATATTCATCAAGCCCAAGTGCTAGTGCAGTAATGGTTGTAACGCTGCCTGCCAATCCAATAACTCCGTGTGCGGTTCCAAAATCAACTACCTGTTCTGCCCGATCTAAGAATTCACGTACATCGCGCCGGGCGGCGTGTATTTCTTCTTCTGTAGCTGGATCGCTGCGAAGGTGGCGTTCATGCATTCGCACGCAGCCAACATTCATCGAATACGAAGAAATAACCTGACCGTTGGCATCGCCAAGAGCAATTTCAGTGGAACCACCACCTAGATCAACAGCAATCAACGGAGATTCACTCGACTTTCCAAGCACAGAGATAGCGCCGGCAAAGCTGGTTTTAGCTTCCTCATCCCCCGTCAATACCTGAGGTTCAATGCCAAGCCGATCCATAATGCCGTCAATAAACTCTTGACGATTCTCAGCATCGCGAGTAGCGGAAGTTGCCGCAAACCTAATTGATTCAACCCCGTGTTCCTTGCACAGAGCCGCATATTCATCAACGACCTTCAAGGTACGATCAAGGGCTTCTTGATCGAATCGACCGGTGCGGTCGACGCCCGCGCCAAGCCTCACAACTTTCATCAAGCGTACAACGTCCGTCAACGCTGACTCTCGAGTCTGCGGATCTACATCAGCAATCAATAAGCGGATCGAATTCGTTCCGCAGTCAATTCCAGCTACTCTCACAACTTCTACCTTGCCACACGGCTCCTGCCAGTTTTCATTGCTGGCAGTGTCTCAGTCTTCTTCGAAAATGTCCTTGCAACGGCACACAGTTGGATCCCAACCGGCCATCGCTAAAGCCTCATCACCAACGGGGCATACACCTTCACCAACTGCCAACGCGTAGCCAGCCAAAGCATGGAGGCACTTCACTCGATCAGGCATCCCACCTGCTGATTTACCAGCGATTTCAGGAATATCTTCGAGCAGGTCACGGCGTTCTACGTAGGAAAAGTGAGCGCGCTCGTGGGCTGCGGCCAATTCGGCGTCGTCCTTCAAACGCTCATTAAACGGCGTCATTCCTCCTGAACTCTCAATACGCGAAATCTCTTTTACGAGCGAAGGAAGCGAGAGGTAGAAGAGTGTCGGGAATGGGCTACCATCCGGGAGACGCGGAAAAGTGATGGTCACAGCAGGCGCGCCACAAGCACATCGAGCGCCGATTCCCACTAACCCACGTGGATCACGACCGAGCTGAGCAGACAGCACCGCACGATCGGTATCGTTGATTTCTGAAGCGTTCTGGGCGATCTTTTTAAGTAGCTCAAGGCCGATTTCTTTGGTTTCTGACACAATTATTCCTTCTCCATAACACAAAACAACTCATTAAAGTCTAACGAAAATCCTATTTTCCGTTGTTAATCACTGGAACATTGGACGGATTTTCAGCGTCGCCTGACTTTCCCGCGATTGAAATCGAATCCCACATCGTCACGTAGAAAGGTGTGGCAGCGCGACGTTCCTTATTCAGCTCTTCTAACTGCTCTTTTTGTTCAGATTCACCGCCATTGAGCGCATCTTTATCTACCAAATAAAGCGTCTGACCGGGTAGAACAAAGCCAAGTCGCTGGCGTGCCTGTGACTGGATAAACTGCGGATCATTCCACAGTGCAAGTTGCTGCTCCAACTCCTGAACTCGCTCTTTATTCTGTTCTAAGGTGGCGAGTAATTCGCGCTTTTCCTCCTGCTGAGCGATATATCCACGCAACGGCGTAGAAACCAAGAACACACCCACCATCACCGTTGCGATAATGAGGGCAAGTCGCAAAGAAAACTGCCGAGTTTTTTCCGAACCAGAAAGAACAACATTCCATTCAGAACCAAAATCACGACGCCGCCTCGGTTTCGTTTCGGCGCTCTGCTGTTCGGCTGTTGTATTCTGCTTTGTTTTGGCAGTCGGATCAATCTGCTGAGCAGCCTTATTCTCTTTGTGGAAACGTCGTTTCTTGGAAGAAATCTGTTGCGATGCTTGCTTGGTCGCCTGCCTAGGGCGTTCCGGCTGAGGCGTTTGAGGATGGCGATTCAACTCCCCTTCGCGCGGTTGCTTTCCCACGCGTTGACCGCGCTGCCCTTGGTGGTTTACCGACTTATGAACCGAGCGTTTGGTATCTGTAACGGAATTAGGATTACGCTTGCCCACTGGTTGACCAGTTTGTTCGCTTTGACGCGGAGTACGTAGCCGCGAAGGCGATCCCTCCCTATTTGCACGCGAAGAATCGCCGCTACCAGATTGGCGCGGGCGGCGTGGTGCAGGAGGGCGCGAACTCATACCTCTAGTTTAGAGGTCTATTCAAAAAGGTGGCGTATCCACAGGCGGTGAGCCGGCGAACATTTCGAAGGTTCGGGTAGTGCAGATACCTCGTCTTTCACCAACCGATAACAAAAAGGGTGGGGCGGTGCAATGCACCGCCCCACCCAAAGCACTTTCGCAAAAGTTACTCAGTATTGAGCACCTACGCAAACAGCTCACTTCTTGAAGCGTGGGAACGCGCTCCGACCAGCGTATACTGCTGCATCGTCAAGTTCGTCTTCAATGCGAAGAAGCTGGTTGTACTTGTTAACACGCTCGCCACGTGCAGGAGCACCGGTCTTGATCTGTCCAGAGTTAGTTGCAACTGCGAGGTCAGCAATCGTGGTGTCCTCGGTTTCACCCGAACGGTGTGAGGTCATCGACTTGTAGCCTGCGCGGTGTGCGTTCTCCACAGCTTCGAGGGTCTCAGTCAAGGTACCAATCTGGTTAACCTTAACAAGGAGTGCGTTTGCAGCACCCATTTCGATGCCCTTTGCAAGGCGCTCCGGGTTGGTTACGAAGAGGTCGTCACCAACAAGCTGGACGCGGTCACCGATCTTAGCGGTAAGAGCAACCCAAGCATCCCATTCATCTTCAGAAAGTGGATCTTCGATGGAAACGAGTGGGTAGTCAGTGATGAGCTTCTCGTAGTAGTCAACCATGTATTCAGTTGGCTTGATGCCGCCTTCGAACTGGTAGCCACCATCCTTGAAGAATTCGGTGGATGCTACGTCAAGAGCAAGTGCAACGTCTGCACCTGGCTCCAAGCCAGCCTTCTGGATTGCTTCACAGATAAGGTCAAGAGCGGCAGCGTTGGATTCGAGGTTTGGTGCGAAACCGCCTTCGTCTCCAAGACCGGTCGAAAGTCCACGCTCCTTGAGAACGGACTTCAGAGCATGATAAACCTCTGCACCCCAACGGAGCGATTCCTTGAAGGTTGGTGCGCCGATAGGAGCAATCATAAACTCCTGGATGTCAACGTTGGAATCAGCGTGTGATCCACCGTTGAGGATGTTCATCATTGGAACTGGAAGGGTGTGTGCGTTTGGTCCACCGAGGTAGGAGAAGAGCGGAAGACCTGCGGACTCTGCAGCAGCCTTTGCCACTGCAAGGGAAACACCAAGAATAGCGTTTGCACCAATCTTGCCCTTATTGGAGGTTCCATCGAGATCGATGAGAGTCTGGTCAAGCAGACGCTGATCATTGGCTGCAAAACCGATGATCTCTGGTTCGATAATTTCCGTTACGGCTTCAACTGCGTCCTGAACGCCCTTACCTTGGTAACGGGAGCTATCGCCATCGCGACGCTCTACAGCTTCGAACGCACCGGTGGATGCACCTGAAGGGACTGCGGCGCGGGCAAATGTGCCATCGTCGAGCAGAACTTCAACCTCAACGGTTGGGTTTCCACGGGAATCGAGAATTTCACGGGAGGCTACGGCCTCAATACTTGCCACAAGGACTCCTTCTATAAGGTGGATACATGACAACTTGTATTCTATCGCTCGTATCGCAATAGAACTCGGACGTTTGACCCCTATTAGTGAGCCTGTCCACTTCTTATTGTCCTACAACCACTGTGAATTTCCCACACGGTGAAGAAAGTGGGACCGATTTTCACCCGAGAGGGAAAATATCCCAAACCGAGAGCAAACCTTCGAATCGAAGGAAACCTTCCCTATTGCGCAATGAAGACGGCGTAGATCAGTTTCTCGACGAATTCAATGATTTCGTCGTTGTCCAGCGGTTTCTCGACGCCAAGCATGCGTCCGCCGTCGGCATCTGGCATCGGAACGAGCAGCGCACGCACGGCAGGTTTAACCACGGCGCGCGGATACAGGCGCTTCAGCCGCACCTGCCGCGAATCCGGCAACTGCACCGGCGCAAAACGGATATTTCTCCCTTGCATGGTGATTTCCTCAATCCCCACTCCACGCGCCATTTCGCGAAGCTGAGCCAATCTAAAGAGCCGCTTAACTTCCGTCGGAATCTTTCCATAACGGTCCACCAGTTCATTGGCGACGTCGTCGCGTTCCGTTTCGTTCGTCGTCTGCGCGATCTTAGTGTAGATTTCCAAACGCAACCGTTCAGAACTCACCCATGTTTGTGGAACGTAGGCATCGAGCGGTAACTCGATCCGAACGTCAGCGTTCTTTTCTTCCTCAGTTCGCTTATCTTGCCCGGTCATCTGCGCAACTGCTTCAGAGACCATGCGCAGATACAAGTCGAAACCTACCCCGGCGATGTGCCCAGATTGTTCACCTCCAAGCAAGTTTCCAGCACCTCGAATCTCTAGATCCTTCAGCGCAACTTGAATTCCTGCACCCAATTCGGTGTGCGATGCGATCGTTCGAAGGCGCTCAATCGCCGTCTCCGTCATCGCTTTATCGGGCGGATAAAGGAAATAGGCGTAAGCGCGCTCACGGCCACGTCCCACACGCCCGCGCAACTGATGTAACTGCGAAAGTCCAAGTTTTTGAGCGTCCTCAACAATAAGCGTATTCGCGTTAGAAATATCGAGTCCCGTTTCAACGATCGTGGTACATACGAGCACGTCAATCTCTTTGTCCCAGAACTGCTGAATCACGCTCTCGAGCTGGTATTCGCTCATCTTTCCGTGGGCGACGCCGATGCGCGCTTCTGGAACAAGCTCTCCGAGTCCCGCTGCAACTTTATCGATACTTTCGGTGCGGTTATGAATATAAAAAACCTGACCATCACGCAATAATTCACGTTTGATCGCTGCCGAAACCTGCTTCGATTCCTGCGCTCCCACATAGGTGAGGATCGGATGGCGTTCTTCCGGCGGCGTCGCCAATGTAGACATCTGCCGGATTCCGGTTACCGCCATTTCGAGCGTGCGCGGAATCGGAGTAGCACTCATCGCCAAAACATCAACGGTTGGATAGAGCTGCTTGAGTGTTTCTTTGTGTTCAACACCGAACCGCTGCTCTTCATCAATAATCACCAAACCGAGGTTCTTAAATCGCACGTCACCGGTAATAAGCTTGTGGGTACCAATCACCACATCAATGCTTCCCTTGGAAACACCGCCCTTGACCTTCTGTGTCTCTTTCGCCGTTTGAAAACGCGAAAGACTATCCACTACTACGGGGAATCCTGCATAACGTTCTTTGAAAGTTTCAAGGTGTTGCTGTACCAAAAGCGTGGTTGGCACCAGCACCGCAACCTGCATTCCGTCTTGGACTGCCTTAAATGCTGCACGAACAGCAATCTCAGTTTTGCCGTAGCCCACATCGCCCGAAATCAAGCGATCCATCGGCTCAAGCGATTCCATATCCCGCTTGACTTCCTCAATCGTGGAGAGCTGATCGGGCGTCTCCACAAATTCGAAAGCGTCCTCGAGTTCACGTTGCCACGGAGTATCTGGACCGAAGGCGTGCCCGCGCGTCGCTCTGCGTTGCGCATAAAGACGAATTAATTCCTTGGCAATCTGGCGAACCGCAGCCCGTGCCTTCGCCTTCGTCTTCGCCCAGTCAGCACCGCCCATCTTATTGAGGGACGGTGCATCTCCACCCGAGTACTTGCTCACCTGGTCTAGTTGATCGGTGGGCACCCACAGCTGGTCACGCGGTCCGCCGCGTTTTGATGCCGAATACTCCAGCACCACGTATTCACGTTGGGTTCCACCAGGTCCACCAAGCGAGCGCTTCGCCAGTTTAACGAACTGCGCAACTCCATGGCGTTCGTGAACCACATAATCGCCAGGCTTAAGCGAGAGCGGATCTACCGACTTCTTCCTGCGTTTAGGCATAGTTCTCTTGTCTCGAAGTGTCGTGCGAACACGAGACATGAGATCGTGGGCAGAGTATACGGCGAACTTCGCGTCATCGGAAATAAAGCCGGTTGCAAGACTCGCAGCAACGATAGTTACGATGCCAGGCATGGGAGCGTCGTTGAGATCCTCAACCATTTTTGCCGGAACGTCAATATCCATCAGCTGTTCTTGAAGACGCCGGCCCATACCTGCGCCTTCGACTGCAACAACAACCGTCCACCCTTCGCGAGCGCGTACATCTAGCTCAGCCAAGGCTTCGTCAATCTTTCCGGAGAAATTATTCGGCTCACGTAGCCCGAAGGACAGCACTGACTCCCCTGAGAATGCTCCAAGAGACCACCAAGACATCCCAAGGTCAATCACAGCCGCGCGAGTAGCGCTGAGGCTGGAGAATGACGCAGCATCTACGCTCACCGGAACTTTTCCACCTGCAGCTGCACTGGACCATGCGGCGGCAAGGAATTCGTCAGTAGTAGCCATCAGAGACTCTGCATGGGCGCGAATTCGTTCAGGTTCTACTAGAAGCACCCTCGAACCCTTGGGGAGCTCTCCCACCACCGGAACCATTTTCTCAACCAAGATAGGCGCAAGGGACTCCATCCCTTCAACTGCAATTCCGTTGGCGATCTTATCGAGCATATCGATTGCACCTGGAAAGTCTGATAACGCCGCAGTAGCTCGAGAGCGAACGTCCTGAGTTATAAGAATTTCACGGCAAGGTGGAGCATAGACTTGCTCAACTTCATCCATTGAGCGTTGATCAGCAACCGAGAACTGGCGAATTTCTTCGACTTCATCACCGAAGAATTCAATCCTAAGCGGATGCGGTTCAGTAGGTGGGAAGATGTCAATAATGCCACCTCGAACGGCAAACTCTCCGCGATTCTCAACCATGTCCACATGTGCATAGGCAGCATTCATCAAATCTTCTTGCAAGGTAGCGAGATCGTAAATATCGCCAACGCAAAGGCGCACGGCTTGGAGTTCACCAAGCCCTGCAGAAATCGGCTGAAGAAGTGCTCGAGCAGGCATGACTAGCACCTTGAGCTCGGGGAACTCTTCTGGATGAGCGAGTCTACGAAGTACGCGCAAGCGTTGGGCCACCGTATCGGATCGTGGCGATAGGCGCTCATGTGGAAGCGTTTCCCACGATGGAAAAATTGCCACGGACGAACTTGGTAGATACGCCGCGAGCTCTACCTCTAGTTGTTGCGCTTCACGATCGGAAGCAGTTACCGCAACTTGGAGAGGAACCGATTGACCAGTTCGTGCACCCGCAAGTACAGCAAGAAAAGGTGCCGTCGCACCACGTGGGATATCGACGTCGACGAACCTCTCAGGCATTAGTGGCTCAATGTTCGATTGTTCCGCAACTAGGTCAAGGAGGGAATGAAGATTCATGTGCTTTCCGATGAAGATTAGGCAGTGTGGAGACGCATTTGAGCGGTCTCTAAACCGTGTTCTAGAACGTCGACGACGGCGTCAGCAGCGTCCGAAATAAGGAACGGGAGTTCTTTGCGCTCGGAAGGCGAAAACTCCGCAAGAACAAAATCAGCAGGATCTTGGCGGCCTGGCGGGCGCCCGACTCCAAAGCGCAGGCGAATATAGTTTTTATTGCCTAACGACTGGGAGATAGACTTCAATCCATTGTGACCACCTTCGCCGCCGCCCCGCTTCAGTTTGAGAGTGCCGAAGGGTAAATCTAGTTCATCGTGCACAACAAGCAGCGTATCTACCGGAGCATTGAAGTAGCCCATCAACGCTTTGACCGGTCCACCGGAAGTATTCATATACGATTTCGAAACGCCAAGGATCACCTGTTCACCCGGTGTGCCAGGGGAAACTCCAATTCGTGCCGAAGCTGCTCTGGTATTGGACTGCCTGTGGTCTGAGAGCTTCGTACCGACCCTGCTTACGAGTTCATCGATAACCATCTGCCCCACGTTGTGGCGCGTTTTTTGGTATTTAGGGCCAGGATTCCCCAATCCCACCACGGTGTACATGTTTTCTCCTTGCATAGTCTCTGAGATCTATTTTCCCTCATCTGAACAACAAATGCATGAAGGCCTACCACACAGGCAGGCCTCCACACTAAGAAAAACTCATCGCAGAGTTAATCTGCGAGTTCATTCACTCAGCAGACTCAGCTTCTTCCGACTCTTCTGAGTCTCCTGCTTCGTCTTCACCGAGCTCAACCACTGGGATCGAAACAGCAATAACTGGTGCTTCTGGATCTACAGCCGTCTCTACACCCTCTGGAAGCTCGAGATCAGCGATACGAATAGTGGTACCATCCTCAAGTCCTTCGACCGAAACAGTGATGTGCTCAGGAATCGAGGTTGCCGGTGCCAGAACCGAGAGGGTAAGAAGCTCAACTGAAGCAACTGCTCCACCGAAAGGCTCGCCTTCGGTAAGGATTGGGACTTCAACTTCAACCTTCTGGTCTGCCTTCACACGGAACAAGTCAACGTGTTCGATGATGCGTGAAAGCGGGTTGCGCTGAACATCCTTGACCAATGCAAGCTGCTTCTTTCCTTCAACTTCAAGGGAAAGAAGCGCGTTAGCGTTGCTACGAACTTCCATGTAGATTTCATGAGCGTCGAATGAAAGGTGAAGTGGGGCCTCGTCAAAACCGTAAAGAACTGCAGGGGTGCGGTTCTCACGGCGAAGCTGACGGGCTGCGCCCTTTCCAAAGTTTTCGCGCTTTTCAGCTTTAATAGCGTCTGCCATCTCTATACTCCTTTTGTTAATCTAGACGGCCTCAGTACGGAGGCTACGCAGGAGCATAGACACCGCGTCGATAACGGAACATGGACGCCGTCTTTCAGACGTTCACTTGCTTCTTAACGAATGCATTCCAATGAGGAGCACGTTCACACAAGCTATTCCCTCGCCGAGGCAACTCTATAAGTTTACATACAAAAACCTTCGTGAAAAAACAGATGTGCGAACGTCACACTCTTTAAGAAATTACGGTTTTGTGTTCGCTTCAGAATTGAGTTAGCTAGCGAAGCCTGCACTATTGCTTATTAATTTAAAATGCTCCTTGGAAAAACTAGCCTGGTAGACAGGATCGTTTCCCAAGGAGCATTTCCTTTAGCAGAACTGTAGCCAATTATCTCGCAATGCTATTCAGCCTTCACGGAAGATAATTCCCATCGAGCTTTCCGGATAATGCCATTTCAACACACCCGGAGGAGCGACTGCCAAACAGGTGCCACACTCAAGGCAAGCCGCATATTCGATCGATATTGTTCCATCTGCTTCTTCTGCGTAAACGCGAGCTGGGCAAACTTGCACTAAGAGCTTTCCCGCTCCCGTTGATCGAGCTAACTCTTGATTGATTTCAATGTGCGAATTTTCTTCGTCGGTTTCATACATGTTACTGCCCAAACGCGCAGCAACGGTACCTGGTTCATATCGAGTCATTACATCGCCCTCACAGCATTAATCGCGATTTTTACTAAACGAACCATTGACATCTTCGACTTCTTAAAAGCACCCCACGCAACTGGGAGAATCCTCTTTCTAGGAGTCAAATCAAGGTTATACACGCCAAAGAACGTATCGGCTAGTAATTTTCCGACGTCACCATACATCTCTTTGGTGGTTTCTAAGAAATGTGGTGCTCGCTGGAAGGTTTCCATATCTTTGCCCAGCCAACTTTGTTCATATTCGCTCACGTAAGCTTCGAGCTTCGCTTGAGAATAATCCTCCGCAGCCAGAGCACTCGAGATTACTTTCGATGCACACACTGCACTTTGCGCAGCTAAATCCATACCACGAACTGTAAGTCCTGTATTCAAAGTGAATCCAGCAGCATCACCAATCACAACTAGACCATTACGAACCAAGTCATGTTGCATGGCTTTTCCACCCTCAGCAACCAAATGACAGCCATATTCGAGGAGTTCCCCGTCCTGCAAAAATGGAGCGATGAAAGGATGAGTTAGGAAATGATCATGAATATCTGCCGAAGCAAGCCCGCTCTGCTTCAAGTCCTCAAGCATCATCACAACACCGATGGAAATGGAATCCTTATTGGTATACATGAATCCGCCACCAGCAACACCTTGTGTGCAGTCGCCTACAATTGCGTAAGCAGCGCCTTCGTTATCGGAAAGGTTGAAACGTTCTTTGACTTTTTCCTCTCCGATTCGAATCACTGATTTAACGCCTACTCCTAGATGCGAAGCTGGTTCTTTTCCACGAATACCTGCATATTGCGAAAGGAAGGAATTAACTCCATCTGCCGCAACAACGATACGGGCTCGAAGGCTTTCATCGCCCGCACGAACTCCCACAAAATGGCCATCTTCCGAAATCAGCTCATCAACTTTGATTCCTGGCATGACTGTGACGCCGAGGTCTTCGCACTGCTCAGTCAACCAAGGATCAAGCTTTGCACGTAGTACACTCACGGCGTTTATCGGTTGCGCTAGACGCTTATCCCAATA
Organism: Arcanobacterium ihumii; assembly: GCF_900604515.1. GTDB lineage: Bacteria > Actinomycetota > Actinomycetes > Actinomycetales > Actinomycetaceae > Arcanobacterium_A > Arcanobacterium_A ihumii. The sequence continues at coordinate 543,550 of NZ_UWOS01000001.1, forward strand.
GTCAACGTTTACAACAGATTCTTCGTTCATGAAGCTCAACGTATTGCGAGTAATAACCCGTTCAACTGGTGCTTCATCAGTAAAGTTTGGAAAAACCTGTTCCATTACTCGACTATAGAAGATACCTCCTGAAAGGTTCTTTGAACCAGGTTCAACGCCACGTTCAATTAACAGAACTTCGTGACCCTCTTTTGCCAATGAATAGGCGCAAACCGATCCTGAGATGCCACCGCCTACAACGATTACATCAAAATCATATTCTTCAGCCATTTTTCCTACTTCAATGCCTGCGTAAGTTCAGGCAAAACTGTGTAAAGATCGCCAACGATTCCGTAGTCCGCTTTTTCAAAAATTACCGCTTTGTCATCATTGTTGATTGCGATAACCGTCTTGGAATCGACCATTCCTGCAGTGTGCTGAATTTGCCCAGAAATACCAATAGCCACGTAAATATCTGGGGAAACGTGCTGTCCAGAAATACCAACATATGCATCGCGATCGAGCCATCCAGCTCCCTCTGCCAACGGACGCGAACAACCTAATTCCGCCTCCAACGCTTGAGCCAAATCGCGCGCTATATCGAGGTCTTCCTCTTTTGCGAAGCCGCGGCCAGCTGCCACGATTCGACGCGCAGATGCGAGATTAACCTTCTTGCCTTCGGAGGCATCAACGCTTGACACTGTTGCCGAATATGGTTCGACTGATTTATCAACCGCGTTTGCGCCATCACTTCCAGCCTCACCAGTACCGTCTATTACAGCGACGACGCCGGAAGAAAAAGCTACCTCTTCTTTAACAATTCCTCCAAACCGGAGGCGAGTAGCTGAACCAGCCGAAATTTCTTTCACTCCTGTCAATACAGGAGCATCCAGCGTTGCCGCAATGGCACCGGCTAGAACACGACCAGTTGCGGAGTTCACGCACAGAACGACATCGCCTTCCTCAACGTCATGGGCGAGTATTTCAGATATCGCACCCGCATATGCCTCAACCGGTACATTCGCACTAATTGGAACACGAATAACGTGATCTGCTCCGCTAATCTGAGCGTCCCCAGCCACAAGCACATTAACGTTGCCACCAATTTCTTTTGCGATTGAAATAAGGTTCGCAATTTGTTCGTCTTCACAAACAATCCAAGTATTAGCCATTTCTTTCACTCCCTAAAATCTCAAAGAATTCCGTCTGCACGCATTGCCGAAACAGCATCCATCACTGCAGTTTCTCCTAAGAACATTGCTTTTTTACGCTCTTTAAATTCTGGCTTCGCATACGAAATCACTCGCAGTTCTGCACCGGATTGATCAACATCAACGGTGGGAATAACTTCAACAGGTTTTTTACCCGCAGCTAGAATTTCTTTCATTGATGGAACCTTCGGAGTAAGAGCATCAGAAGTTGCCGAAATTACAACTGGCCCATCCACATGAATCGTCCGAGTTCCTCCACTCACCTGCTGAGTTACGGCAAATCCGCCATCGGTTTTCTCCACCGAAACTACATCTTGGAAGCAGGTCCACTTTAAAAAGCCTGCAACTAAGGCAGACATCATTCGTGCCCCCTCGTCTACGGAAGAGTCACCGGTAATCAGAATTTCTGCACCCTCGATTCCCGCAACAAGGTTCGCCAGCGCTTTCGCGACGCGAGTCGAATTCCACTTTGCAGTTTCGTCGTCGGCAAGGAGAATTCCGCGGTCAAATCCACGTGACATTGCAGCTTTCGTTGCTTTCGAACTTGCAACTTCAGCGGTTCCCACGCTAACACCAACCAGTTCTTCGCCAAGGGAATCAGCTAGATTTCTACCGAGTGAAATTGCAACTGGATCATAGTCACTTACACCTGACTTCGCCCGTGACCAATCCACTACACCCTCAGCACTTACAGCTGTATCCTGTGGGTTCGCTGCGTATTTATACGCCACAACAACAGTCATTTTATTCCTTTCATAATGATCGAACTATCTTGAAGCTCTCTCGTATTAATTTTTTGCGATTTTTCAATTTAGCTACGACTTTCGTCCAACTGTTCTATGCTTTAATAGTGGTTAACTCGTAGCAAGCCTCGAATCGAAAGTAGGGATTTATATGAATCTCACCTCCGTGCCTTCACAGCCTTGCCATCCGCGTCGTGTGGAAACAGATAACAAGATTTTGGATGCTACTCTGCGCTTATATGGCGAATGTGGGTGGTCCAGCTTTAATCTCACCAATGTTGCAGCAGAAGCCAAGATCGGAAAATCAGCACTGTATTCACGCTGGCCAACCAAAGACGCATTGCTTCCTGCAGCATTCCTTAACAAAATACGTGTACCGGAGGTTCTCCCTATAGACGTACGCACGATGTTGATATCAGAAGCCGAATATCGCCTCAATCTATACTTTGGTGAATATGGCAAAGCGGTAAGGCGCGTCCAGATTGATGCTTTCTCGTCGCAGGCACCAGCTCTCGCAACGGTTAATGAATATCTATTTGGCCAGCGTAAAAGGGTTCTCCATGACGAATTATGGGAACTAAAACTTAGCGGTAAAATCCCATCAGAAATGTCCATCACTCGGTTACTTGATGCGGTTTCGGGCTCAGTGCTCATGCGCTCAATCGAGCTTGCAAAGGAAAACGTGGAATGCTTCATTGGAAAGATTCCTCGGTATGCTGCTGAAATCGTGGACGACCAATTAACAGTGCTCCACCACGACAGTCACGAGCGAATGCTGCGAATCGTTTCATAATTATCTCCTTCACAAGCTGATCTTCACTGGAGGTTTTCGGAATCAGCACGGATCAAAAATGGATTGCGAGCAAACTCAGCACCAAGCAATGTTGCCGGACCATGCCCTGGCAACACGTGCATGAGCTGATCAAACTGAGCGAGTTTCCGTAAACTTTCACGCATATGAGTCATATTTCCGGTCTCATAATCTGTGCGACCATAGCCGAACGAAAATAACGTATCGCCAGTAAACATCTTGTTAGCTTTCTGATCCCATAAACAGATCGATCCAATCGTGTGACCAGGGGTCTCAATCACGGTAAGTGAATCGTCGCCTAGAACTATTCGATAGCCATCGTGAACCGGTACGTCAATTGCCGTCACTCTATAATCTGAGCCTTCATCTTCGAAGCCGGAGATACGAGGATTTGCAGCCCCGGGAACATCGGCTTCTCCAATGTAAATCGGCGCACCAGTTTTTTCTTTTAATTCGTTTACAGCACCAATATGATCCGAATGGCAGTGCGTCAGGATAATTCCTTTTACGTTTAAATGCTGAGTAAGTGCCAATACCAGATCAGGTTCCGCTCCTGGATCGATGACGAACGTTCCTGCGGTATTCGTCAAGATATAGCAGTTTGCACGGTAACTACCAACGGGAAAAGAAGTGATCTGAAACATCGCTATTTCTTCTTTCTTCCAGTGAAATTTTCAGCAGAAGTTTCAACGAGTGAAAGCCCCTTAGTCTCTGGAGCCCACACCATCGAAACAAGTAGACCTAGGAGTGAAATCACTGCTCCAGCCATCATTGTGGCGGAAAGTCCATATTTTTCTAGCGCAATTGGCAATACGTAAATCGATACAACTGTGGCTATGCGCGATAGTGACATCGCCACTCCCATCGCCGTTGCCCTTACACTCGTAGGGAACAATTCGTTTGGATAAAGCCATTGCAAGTTCCCTGGTCCTCCAGATGCTAAAGCGTAGACAATGAAACAGAAGATGACTCCGCCCATCGCTCCAGCAGGTAATACACCAAGGACTGCCATCGCTAGAGTCATCAGAGCAAAGCTCCATACGACGACGGGACGCCGCCCCCAATGTTCCGTTAGGATCATCGCTGGGATTGTACCGAGTAAGAAGAACATTCCAATGATGATCTCACCAATGAAGGATGCCTTTCCTTCCCCTAGCCCGAATTGATTGATAATCTGCGGACCATAGGTATAGATACCGAACATCGGTATTGCTTGGCACAACCAAATAATTGCCACAAAAATGACTCGCCACAAATAATTCTTCCGAAAAATGGTCGATAGCTTCGTGTTTTCACATGCTTCGTCGTCAACCACAACTGAGCGACCAAATACCGAGCGCATGATCGTTTCGGCCTCTTGCCCACGGCCTTTTGATTGCAACCACCGTGGCGATTCTGGAATTGACCAGCGTCCCAGCAAAATTATCAAACATGGAATCACCGAGCTTGCTAGCATCCAACGCCACCCATTAGGCAAATCAATCATGAAATACCCAACCAAGTAGGCCACGTTCGCTCCGAGGTACCACACAGCTGCAATGCTTCCCATCGACATAGCGCGAAAGCGGCGTGGTGTAAATTCTGCAATCATCGACGTGGCAATAGGGTAATCAGCACCAATTGCCACGCCGATTAAGAATCGCATCAGAAAAACTTGGAACGGCGAGGTTAAAAAGAAACACAGTACGGAGAGCAAACCAATTGTTACTACATCGACGACAAACATTTTCTTGCGTCCTAGAACATCGGTGATCCACCCACCTAGGAATGCTCCTAAGAACAGTCCCAGTAATGCCGCAACTCCAATCAATCCACTCCAATGTGAGTCGATCGATAGTTCTTTGCCCATAGGAACAAGGGCAACACCAATGATTGCAAGCACATACCCTTCGAGAAAAGGACCGCCACTAGAAAATACCGTCACTCTCTTGAGGAAACGAGTCATAGGTAAGTCGTCCAATTTAACTGGTTTTTCAACCTCGTAGTTCATCAGTTTTCTCCCTATTCGAACTCGATAATGCCCCAGTTAAGATGTGGTTTTGCTCCTGTCTGTTCAGCATCTGCATCAACTAGTGCAAATCGAAGTTCTCCTTCACCTACTTTCCATAATTTCGTTGTGAGAGTAGTTCCGGGCAGAACGGGAGAAGTAATACGAGTCTTGAAACGCTTAATTCGCTCTGGTTCCCCTGGCACAAACGCATTAATTGCATGGCGCATAACTACACCTGCATACGAAATTGCGTGCAAAATCGGGCGCGGCTGGTCATTCTTAGCTGCATATTCCCAATCGATGTGCTGTGGATGATAATCCCCAGACAAACGATAGATTAACGCTTGGTTCTCAGGAATCTTTTCCGTAACCTCTACGTCGGCTTCACGGTCTGGCATTTCAACGATATCCTTCGGTGGTTTCGGACCTCCCCAACCGCCGTCGTAGATAAGGCAATCCCAAGACTCGTTTGTAAAAAGCAAATTTCCATCGGAATCATAAGAATCTCCGATATGCTGGGCAAGCAAACCTCTGCCTTCACCACGGTCATAAAGACCTTCAAGTTTTACATGGGTTTCAATGTGGTCAGCCATTTTTGTAATTGGCTGGTGGAATTTAATATCAAATCCCCAATGAAGCGAGCCAGCGTAGTTGTATCCGTAATCGATGGTTCTGGTCACTGCGGAATCAACAATGAGCATCGCGCCATACATCGGCAACACTTTGAGTTGAGGATTTCTTTCATCTCCTTCGTTCAAATACTCGAGACCATCTTTACCATCTATACCTGCCCCACAGCCGAGTGCGAATAATTCCAAATCACGGAATGTGTAATCATGAGGAAACGGACCGAAAGTCTTTCCCACCATTTCTGTATTAATAGCCATGTCTATCCTTCCATAGTCATTTCAGTAGTTTTCGTCGAACTTTTCCGTATTGTCCGCGGGGAAGTTCATCAATAAAAGTGACAATCGTTGGCACTTTAAAATATGAGAGTCTTTTTCGGGCATATTCGATAATCTGCACCGCTGTTAATTCCGCACCCTGCTTGAGCACAACAAAAGCTTTTACAGCTTCATCACTGATGGGATCAGGAACACCAACTACACAAACTTCAGCTATCCCTGGGCACTGGCTTAAAACACGTTCGACTTCCAAAGCAGAAACGTTTTCACCAGCACGTTTGATTAATTCTGACCTTCTTCCCAGATAGAAGTACCAACCATCGGCGTCCTTATAGGCGATGTCACCCGAGTTATACCAGCCATCAACAAGCGTTCTGGCAGTCTGCGTCGGATCTTGCCAGTACCCAGCCATCAGCGTTTTGCCAGGTACACCCTTAATCCAAAGGGTTCCAGGGGTTTTCGAAGAAACAGGTCTTCCGTCGTCGTCTCTAATTTCAGCGTCATAGCCAGTTCCTATTTTTCCGATTGACGGCCAGTTGCGTTTTTCACCGGGAAGATCGGTGATGACGCCCACCAAAGATTCGGTGGATCCGTAGTTGTTAAGTAGTCGAACTCTAAAACGTTTTTCGAAAGCAAGTTTCTCGGAGTCTAAAAGAGGCAAGAAATAATGCACTTCTCGAATATTATGATTCTGTTCTCCTGGGCTTTGCGGTTGAAGCAAAATCGTCCGAACCATCATCGCCATCGATTGAATAAGTGTTGCTTGGTGCCTTTGAACACTCTTCCAGAAGGTTGTTGCAGAATAACGTTTAAATAGGATTAACGTTGCTCCTGCTGTGATCACAGGTAACAGAGCTGACAGTTGGAAATTAACATGAGACACAGCCATAGCAGTTGCATAGCGGTCACTTGAGGTCATTGAGAGTTCCCAATTGACATATCTACCCGCATGAACAAAGTTATATTGAGTCAGCATCACTCCTTTCGGTGCAGACGTTGTTCCAGAAGTCATCATGATCTCAGCCAGCTCGTTTTCAGCGGGAATGCCACCAACATCCAATTGCGCTGATGCGCATTGGTTTTCTCCGACGACGAGCTCCGCTACGTAGGGAACACCTTTTTCTTCTTGCTTTTTAGAAAATTCATCAAGATGAATGAAATATGCGTTCTGAATTTTTTCATTCAGCTCAGGGTAGGAATTGAGGTCTTGGAGTTTTGCCGAAATTGCCAGAGTGGTCACAACAATTTTTGGCTTTGTAAACTTGATGCAGTAGTCAATTTCTTCCTCCGACGACATTTCGTTCATAGGCACGAGGACGGCACCAATTTTACTGAGTGCAAGATGTAGTGCTACAAATTCAACTGAATTTCCTAAAAGCACTAATACGCGATCACCGAAATTGATTCCTCGACCAATAAGAATCCGACTAACAGAATCTGTGAGAGCATCAAATTCTTCATAGGTGTAGGTAAGGATAACTCCGCAATCAGGATCCTCATAAACCAGAAACTCACGGTTTGCTTGAGCAATACATTGATCTGCCCAAACTTCACGAAGTCTCATTTTTTCAGTCATGGTCAACACCTAGAGCTTGACGCTCTCCTCTTTCTTGCTCTATGTAGTCGGTGGTAAGTGGTTGCTCACCAGAATCGGAGCAACCACTTACTCTCAGTTCTCGTTTGTCTTTACAGTGCCGTTTTCAATGAGCTTTTCAATATAGTCAACCGGCAAGCCCGCACGCATAAGCACATCACGCGTATCCTGCCCAAGTTGGGGCATTGGTCGCCAAAATGCTCCAGGATTACGTGCAAATTTAGGGAATGTATTAAGTCCCTTAACCGAGGTGCCGTCTTCCTTCATCCATTCGATGTAGCATTCGCGTTGTTTAACGTGATCAGCTGCGAGAATATCATCAAACTCATTAACTACTTGAGCCGCAATTCGATTGGCAACGAAATCACGCTGAACATCGTATTTTGAGCGTTCCTTAAGGTAAGCCTCAAGTTTATCTTCAATTAGTTGTGCCTTAGAACCACTCAGCCAAAGCGCAGCGGTATCCTCAGGGTATTCTTCACTTCCCCACAACTCCCCCAGACCTATTTCTTCAAGCAAATACTTATTCTGTGGCACACCGTAGAGACAAAGACCAATAAACCCGTCTTGGCATTCATAAATCCCGATACCACAGAGATTTTGGTGCCTTGCACCTGGCCTAGGATAACGAATACCTTCATTGAGATAATCCATCATATAGTAGGTACCTACTCGCAATAATGTTTCATACATTGCAAGATCAATACTTTCGCCTTCACCTGTCTTTTCGACTCGATGCAGTGCTGCCAAAGATGAAGAAATAATCATTAACGAGTTAATATAGTCACCCAAATATGGAGAAATATTCGTTGGCTGTTCTTGAGTTCCGTTCTGTGCAATGATACCCGCGTAAGCGGCTACGGTAAGGTCGTAAGCAGCAGAATTAACTTGAACGTCGTCGCCCCACTGCCCAAAACCAGACACATGCACAATCACCAATTTTGGATTGATCTCCCATAGGAATTCATCGGTAATTCCTTTTCTGGCGTAAACAGGACCTTTTGACGATTCGATGAAGATATCGGCATCTTTTACTAGCGCGCGAAGAACTTCTTTTCCTTCATCCGTGAATGGATTCATTGAAATTGAACGCATATTGCGGCGTTCCATCTCTTTCGTCCACTTGGTATCACGCATGGAATCTCCCGTCCATACGTTTTCAACCCAAGTAACATCGGCTCCCCATTCAGCCATAATTGCTGCCGCCGTAGGTGCCGCAATTTCAACCGCCGAATAGACCACTTTAACATCGTCTAATACACCAAAAGATGGTTTGTTAAACTCCACAGCTCCTCCTTAGCGATAGTCACGAAGCGCTGCTCGACCGGCAGTCAAAATCATCATTTCATCGGTGCCGCCAGAAACACGATCCACTCTCAAGTCTCGGAAGAAGCGTTGTACGCGATGTTCACCTGTAATTCCGACGCCGGAAAGCACCTGGAGCGCATCGTCTACAACAGCGAAAGCCGCATTTGCACAATAATATTTCGCCATTGAGCAATCACCGCGTCCAAGCAAGCCATTTTCTTGCTTCCATGCAATTTCATAAAGCATGTTGCGCATATTGGTTAAGCGAATTTTCATCTCTGCAAATTTAAGCTGGATCAGCTGATAACGACCGATAGCTTCACCGCCTTGAACACGGAGATTCGCGTAACGAGCGGCATCTTCGAAGGCACAATATGCCTGTCCATAGTTCGTTAGAGCAACAAGGAAACGCTCAAGATCAAAGTCTTGTACGCCACGACGGAACGCATTTCCTTCAGTTCCAAAGAAATCTTTTTCTTCTAGTTCTACGTTGTTGAAGTACACTTCAGCACACGAGTCCATTCGTAGACCCAACTTGTGGAGAGGCTCGCGAGTAATTCCTTCTTTCGTCATATCAACGAAGAACTCCGAGTAAACATCCATGTTGTCGGCATCACGAGCCATCACGATAAGATATGGAACTTTCATCGCAGAAGTTTGGAACGTCTTGTGTCCGTTAAGAATGATTTTTCCCTCAACGCGGCGGTATGTTGTTCTCATATCTGACCATGACGAACCTGCGCTCGGTTCAGTCATTGCATAATTGAGCACTTGCTTACCAGTTCCTAAGTAAGAAAAGATTGCTTCCTTCTGTTCTTCTGTACCCTCACGCAAAACCGTTCCTAATCCAGGAAGCTGGTAAAGAACGTATGTTGGTGCACCAGCACGACCGAGCGCTTCATAAACGGCAGTAAGCGAAAGCCACCCTTGCTCTAATCCATCATGTTCTTCTGTAAGAAGAATTCGATCAAAACCCAGATCGCAAATCGCCTTTACCCATTTTTCGGGGTACTCAGAATTTTCTTCACACTCTCGGAAATAGTTTTCCCAATTTTCCGTTTCCATTAGCTCGGTGAATCCTTCCACCATAAGCTGCTGCTCTTCGTTAAGCGAGAAATCCATATTTCTGTCTCTTTCCTTTGTTTTATTTCCGTAATAGATGACGCCGCTGGAAGAACTCCGCTGCGTGTATTAATGCTTCGCCCGCCGCATCAACCATTTTGGAGTAATGCAAAAAGGCATGAATTACACCCGGGATAACATCTAGTTCCACGGATTTGTTACATATTTCAAGCATTTTGGCCAATGCTTTTGAGTCGTCGATCAGCGGATCAAGCTCAGCAGCCATTACATAAGTTGGTGGCATTGTTTTACTCATGTCGTTACTGAGGAGATCCACGTACGGTTTCGAATATTCTTCGGGACCAGCAAGTGCAAGATCCTTATAGTATTGAAAATCTTCGCGAGTCAGACCGTCCCATTCACCGCCCATAAGTCGCGCAGAAACAGAATCTTGGAGGCCAAACCAGCCGTAGAATAGGAGCAATGAGCTGATAAAGCCCGAGATATTTTCTTTATCTCGCAACATAAAGTAGGTACCAAGGGCGATATGAGCACCACCGGAGTCTCCCGCTAGAGAGATATCTTCTACATCAATTCCCCATTTGCCACCGTGCACATGAAGGTATTGAATTACGTCTACGTTTTCCTCAACAGGTTGAGGATAGACTGCTTCAGGAGCAAGCGTATAATCCACGGAAGCTACGATCGAGCCAGACTCGTGGGCTAATATACGTGTAATTCGATCATGAGTATCGCAATTTCCAAGTACCCATCCACCTCCATGTGTAAAAACAATAAGTGAATGATCATTTATCTTAGATGGGAAATAAAGGCGGACCGGAACTTTTCCGTGTCGAGTAGGAATTAACGTGTCAATCGTCTTTTCCATCTCCGGACCGCCTTCATTCCAAAACGCGCGTTCTTTATTGTAGGCAAGCCGTAGTTCTTCATAACTTTGATCTGTGGAATATGCACCTTCAGAATTCAGTTTTGCTATTTTAACTGCATCATTAATTTGGCTTGACCACATCGATGGAACGTCGAGTTTATTCATTATGATTACTCTCCAGCAATCGCTTCGGCTTGAATTTGTTCTTCTGCAACTGCAAGTTTCTTTTCATTTTTCTTGACGTACGCAATAAGAATTACAGCCAAAATACCAGCCATTACTGCAGATCCAGCAAGAATCATAAAGATCTGAGGATAGGCATCATTACCTTTTGCATCAATCATTCCACCAAACCAAGTTGAAGAGAACGTATCAGGAAGGAATCCCACAACAGAAAGAATTCCTGTTGCAGAACCAAATACTGAAAGTGGAACTTTACCTTCGGTCAACTGCGAAGAAACAATTCCGAATACACCATTTGCTAGGAAGCCCAAGAGCACGACGACCACAGCTGCAAGGATCACCATTACGGAGGTAGTAGGTAATACCGTAAATACCAGTACCAATCCTGCGGTAATAATAGAACCGACTGCGATTACTTTCGACGGCGAACCAACCGCTTTCGCAATGAATCCAAAGACTGGTCCTGACAGAAGTGTTACACCATAGGTTCGAAGAACCGAAACAAAAGTAACGACGCCTAAAGAAGCTCCCATTACTCCCGAAAGATAAGGGGTCGTGTAGTTCACGCCTGTGTAATAGAAATAGACAAAGAACATGCAGCCAGCGGATAGCCAAACAACTGGGTTACGCAACGCTAGTAATGCAGAACTCAGGTTGAATGCTGATTCTCCGGTAACAATTTCGCCTTCAAACTTTGGAATAAATAGGTAAGAAAGGATGCCAAGGATTAAAATAAGCGTGGCAAGCACAGCAATCATAAATTGCACGCCAAAGCCGATGTTGTCCGCCCAAATTTTGACAACTGCAATCTGCAGAAAACCAATAACGAGCCCTGCAGCTCCATAGATTCCGTAGGAAACTCCAATATTTCGGGAATACGAATCTTCCTCGGAGATTAGACGTACTAGCTTGAACCGAATACCCCACCAAATAAGGATCGTTGTGATACCCATTCCAACAAACACAAACATTAGTGTGGTGATGCTTGGAAGCATGGCGTAAATATAAGTAAGAATTGCGGTGGTTGTGAATCCAACCCACGCAAGAGTACGTACACGGACTTTATCCGCTACGATTCCAGACGGTAAGTAACAAATAGTGGCAGTTAATGCATATGCGGATAGCATCATTCCAAGATCAGCATTAGTTGCGTCAAGGGAACGCATAAGCGGATCATAGAAAACGTTCTTAAGATATGCTGGCGAATAAATAATTGAGCTACCCATGGACACGAGGATCAAAAGGAAGATCCGGTGACCTTTACTGAGATCGCTTGGTTTAACCTCTCGGCGCAACGAAATCATGCTAGTGCCTTTCTCGGCAGGTGGAAAAGATGAATGTGTAGCTTTTTCAAAACCATCAAAAGAGACTTCCATTGGGTTCTTGGCAAAAAGGCAACACAAAATACCACTCGGAAACGAAGTGGGGTTTTTAATATCGGACGGTTTCCGTCCGTTCTTAATTTCGGAGCCTGTGTTTTCCCGCTCAATCGGCGGTGAAAACCACCCGAATCAAAATTCCGTCGTTGGACGCAGTTCGGAGGCATGAAAGTATGCCAGCTCACAACTTTAAAGTAGCACGATCATTCTTCAAGCAATAGGACTTTTGTCTAAAAGGGCGTTGTTTCAAGCAAAATCCTCATTAAAATAGCAGGTGAAAAATACTATTCCTTCGGATTAATCGAATCAAACTCCATTGACTTCCATCATCTAGAAAATAGTTGTGGGGAGGGTACGCGATGTACTGCGCACCCTCCCCACAACTAACTCCCTATTAATTCAGGAGCATGTAAACGCGTGTCTAGAAAGCTCCGTCAAATAGCGAAGTTACCGAACCGTCGTTGAATACTTCTTCAATGGCGTTGGCAAGAACAGGTGCAATCGGAAGAATCGTAAGTTGCGGGAAACGCTTCTCAGGCCCGATCGGCATAGTGTCTGTAACAATAAGCTCACGTAATCCACACTCAGCCAATCGGTGTGGGGCAGGATCCGAAAGAACACCATGCGTAGCCGCAACGATAACATCTTTGGCACCAGCTTCTAGAACCACCCGAACCGCACCGGTGATCGTTCCGGCGGTGTCGATCAAGTCGTCCACGATAACTGCCGTCTTCCCAGCTACATCTCCTACTACACGGTTTGCAACCGCTTGGTTCGGCTGGGATATATCACGGGTCTTGTGAACAAATGCGAGTGGAACTCCACCTAGGCGCTCACCCCACTGCTCAGCTACCTTGATTCGGCCAGCATCAGGGGAAACAAGAACAGTGTTGTTAACATCAATGCGAGTACGAACGTATTCGACCAAGGTAGGCATCGCCCACAGGTGGTCAACCGGCCCGTCAAAGAAGCCTTGAGTTTGAGACGCGTGAAGATCAACGGACATGATTCGATCCGCACCCGCCGTCTTAAATAGATCGGACATGAGTCGAGCAGAAATCGGTTCGCGTCCCTTGTGCTTCTTGTCTTGACGTGCATATGGGTAGGAAGGAAGAACCACTGTGATGCGTTTTGCCGACGCGCGCTTGGCGGCATCACACATAATTAGTGCTTCCATGATCCATTTGTTCACTGGGTTAGTGATCGATTGGATAATGAAAACATCTGTACCGCGCACAGATTCATCGAAACGCACGTAGGTTTCCGAGTTCGCAAATTCATAAGCGATAACAGGAACAAGATCAATTCCTAGCTCGTCGGCAACCGCCTTTGCGAGTTCCGGATGTGCTCGGCCAGAGGCTAAAACTAAATGCTTTTCACCGCTGGTGTGAATTCCCGTCATCGTGCGTCCCATTCCTTATGTGATTAGTTGTTCAAGGGTTAAATCACTTAAATGCCGCACGGAGCGGCAATTCAAGCCTACTCCGTTTCGGAAACCGAGACTGTAAAAGCCGCCAGTTTCTCATCTGCCGGAATATTCGTTCCGGCAAGCACTGAGTGCGGAACGACCGCCCGCTTACCTACGCGCACATTGCGTAGCTCCGTTTGCGGCCCAATAACCGCAAATTCCTCGATATGAGTCGATCCCCGCAGAATTGTTCCCGGCTCTATTACCGCATCTGGTTCAATCGTTACATCGACGTCAATCGTCGTCGTGCTTGGATCGATAATGGCGACGCCGGTGCGCATCCAAGCCTCAAGGATGCGGCGATTCTTTTCCGCGCGAAGCGTTGCAAGCTGAACGAGGTCGTTTACTCCTTCAGCTTGGATAGAATCTGCCAAAACGTAGGAACCCACACCAGCCTCAAGCGAAGCGGCCCGAGCAATAACGTCCGTTATGTACATTTCCCCTTGGACGTTATCGGTGCCAAGAGTCTCAAGTGATTCACGAAGGAACTGAGCATCAAAAATATAGGTGGACGTACCGATTTCAGATATCTGGCGTTCCAAATCGGTAGCGTCGTTTTCTTCAACAATACCGACTACACTTCCGGTTGCCTGCGGAGTGCGGTCAGCTTCTTCTGAACCAGGCGTGGCAGCACGCAAAATTCGACCATAGCCGTGTGGGTTCTCTACTTTTGTGGAAAGAACAGTGACGGCGTTTCCATCGTGAGCAGCGAGCAGATCGGCCAGTGCTTCCGAGGTAAACATCGGAGAATCGCCTGCAAGAACAAGGATTGGACCCTGAAGGTCAGCTGGAAGCACCTGCATACCGCACCAGGCTGCTCGTCCGGTTCCCTTGATATCATCTTGATCTGCAATAAGTGCTTCGGGATTAATAGAGTTGAGATGGGAAACAACTTGATCACGTTCGTGGCGCACTACAAAAACAGTGAAGTCAGGGCTTAATTCGCGAACCGCATCATTGGCGTGTCCGACCAAGGTGCGACCACACATCTCAAGAAGAACCTTTGGGGTCTGTGACTTGATACGGGTACCTTTACCCGCAGCTAGGATAATTGCCGCAACTAATCCTTTACCCTGAGTCACGCTTCCTCCTGGCTATTGATGCCAAACACCATGAACAGGCATTTTCGCTCCGCCACTAGGATTCGAACCTAGACTAAGGGTTCCAAAGACCCGTGTGCTGCCTTTACACCATGGCGGATTACGGAATTAATTGTGCCAGTAATCCCTTGCACTTTTCCAATCGGATTGTAAATTGTGGGATGCAAAACGTTCACCTGGTGTTTACGCTTATCCGTTGATATCCGATTTATACGTTAAACTGAGAATTGCTATATCTAAACAGCAACCCTTTGAGGAGCAACGTTGACCCTTTATATCAACGATCTGCACAAAACGTTCGGATCGACGAAAGCACTCAACGGCATGACGTTCTCAGTAACTCCCGGCGAACTCTTTGGGTTTGTTGGGTCGAACGGTGCCGGAAAAACCACGACTATGCGAATAATCCTCGGCGTTCTGCAGAGTGATTCGGGCGAGGTTTTGCTCGATGGTAAGCCTCTTACGTTTACTGATCGCCAGAAGTTCGGATACATGCCAGAAGAACGCGGTCTTTATCCACGCATGAAAGTAGGCGAACAACTCGAATACCTCGCGATTTTGCAAGGACTTTCTCCTCAAGATGCCCACAAGGCAATGGAATACTGGACTGATCGGCTTGGAGTTGCCGCTCGGCGAGGCGACCAAGTCCAGGCACTTTCCTTGGGTAATCAGCAACGTGTTCAGCTAGCAGCAGCACTCATCCATAACCCTTCGTTTTTGGTGCTAGACGAACCTTTTTCAGGACTTGACCCGATCGCCGTCGAAGCAATGAGCAATGTGCTGAAGGAAAAGATCAAAGACGGCGCAACCGTCCTTTTCTCCTCCCATCAGCTCGACCTTGTTGAGCGTCTCTGTGATCGAGTGGGAATCTGTTCGCAGGGCCGCATCGTTTCTGAGGGAACGATTGATGAGCTTCGCCGGACCGATACCCTGCTTTACGATGTTAAGTCCGACGCCGAACCCACGGTTCTCTCTCAAGCATTGCTCCCACTTGGAGTTACAAGCACGCAGGTTGGCGATCACACTTTGCGCATCACTCTCCCTAACGGAGTTGATGATCAACAGGTTTTGCGTGCTGCGCTCAATGTTGGAGCCGTCCACGAATTTTCAACCTACCGCCCACACTTAACCGAGATGTTCTCGAATGTTGTGAGTGTTCCGGCTTCTACCGAAGAAACGATATCTGAACCAAAGAAGAAGTCCGGTCTAGCTGGTCTTTTCGGGAGGAAGTGACGATGCTAAAGCACATCATTAAGCGCGAATTCAAGGTACTTGCAGGCGCAAAAGCCCAGCGTATTGGAACGGTTGTTACCGTAATCTTAATTTTGGCAGGTGGAATTGCCGGAAAATACTTCAGCGAAAAGTATTCAGACGATTCTCCGTCGGATCATTCCACAGGTTTCACAATTGGTGTCACTGAAGACATGATGCCCTACGCATCTAGTCTTGGTGCTACCGGAATAATTGAAGTCGAGGGTATCAAGCAAAGTGAAGCGAAAGAGTGGCTGAAGAATCAGAGCAATTCTGCGAGTGCCAAGCCATCGGCAGTCTTGACTGGAACTCCCGATAAGCCAGAAATTATTCAAAGCGAAGACCAAGGTCAAGACGTAAACAAGGCCATGGTATCGGTGATCTCCCAAGTTTCTGTGCTCAACACAGCAGATCGGGTTACGGGGCCTCTAACAAATGAAGCAGAGATGGCGATTAAGCAAGCTCTCACCCCCAAAGTCACTACCATTCCTTCAGAGGGTAAGAACCTTATTGAAACAAACCCCGCAGCATATTTCGCTAGCCTCGCTACACAGATGTTCCTCTTCTTTGCTGTAATAACGGGCCTATCCACAATCAGTATCGGTGTGGTTGAAGAGAAGTCATCTCGGGTTGTGGAAATCCTTCTTTCGGCGGTGAAACCAAGAACTTTACTCCTCGGAAAAATCCTTGGAATTGGTGCATTCATTCTCTTGCAAATGGTTATTTACGTCGCTACCGGAATTGTTGCACTGAAAATCGCTGGGGTCTCGACTTCCTTTGATCTTGGGTCAACAGTTATCTGGGTTTTCGTGTGGATAATTTTGGGCTTCTTTACATTTACGACGATCGCTGGCGCACTTGCCGCAACCGTCTCACGTCAAGAGGACCTCGGCGCTATCACGGGACCATTCACAATGTTCATGTTCGTGCCATTCTACCTAGGTCTTTTCCTTGTTCCAGCACAGCCTGATTCATTGCTTACGAAAATTTTCTCCTTCATCCCTGGCTTCACGCCTTTCATGATGCCAGTACGCCAGGCATATGGAGTGGTAGGAACCAGCGAGATGATTGCCGCTGTTGCTGTGGGTATCGTTGCTGTTTACTTGCTGTCAATACTGGCAGGGCGAATCTATTCAAACTCAATCCTTCATATGGGTAAGCGTCTAAAGCTTCGCGAAGCGCTGAGCTCAAAGCACTGATTCAAACAACCACTAATCAATCTGGGGGGCATCGCGCACTATCTGGCGTGATTCCCCCCCCAGATTACATTCCATAGATCAGAACTATTAATGGGAACTAATCACCATAAAGGCCCTGTCAAGAAGAATTTTCGCTACTCGGAATCCATCCGCTCGAGGATCGTCCGAATCACGGTCACCGCAGCTTTATTATCACCTGGTTCAATACCGTCGATGAGAGATCTTTCCACCACTAGGAGCGCTTCCATTGCCTTATCCACAGCAGAAATCCCGTTTTCAGTTGCTACAACATAAACCACGCGCCCGTCGCTCGGCTCAGATACGCGACTAACGAAACCATGCTCAACCATTCGGTCAATGCGATTAGTGATAGTCCCCGAGGAAACCAAGGTTTCTTGCATGAGTTGCCCAGCAGTTAGCCGAAAAGGCTCACCTTGCCGCCTCAGCGCGGACAGCATTTCAAATTCCCAAGTTTCAAGCCCAAATTCACCGAACGTTGAACGACGGATCCGATCTAAATGCCTGCCCAATCTTAACAATCGCGAAAACAGCGCGAGCGGGCGTGCATCAAGATCAGGGCGTTGATCCTCCCAAGCTGCAACGATGTGGTCGACTTCGTCTCCCACCGGCACATTTTCTTGACTACTCACAATCCTGATATTACTTGACATCAAGATGTTACGTCTACGGACGCTTCCAACCACTCTTCTTCGAGCTCTTCAATTCGCTGATTAAGCTCCACTATTTCTTTGCCAACCACGGCCAATTCATCATAGTCACCGCTCATTGCTAATTCGGTTTGTTTTGCCCCAAGCGCTGCTACTTGCTTATTCAGTTTATCGAGTTGCCTTTCGATGCGGTCCATTGCCTTCTTAGCCAAGCGTTCTTTCGCTGCGGCACTTATTCCTGACTCGCCGCACGAATCTGATTGGCTTCCAAGCTGTGGCGGCGGCGCTCCCGTATCCGTGTTTGAAACTCCTGTTTCGGCGTCGGCAGATAACTCTAGGTATTGGTCAACGCCTCCCGGAAGATCACGTACGTGACCGTCCATCACCGCAACCTGGTGATCCGTTATTCGCTCCAGTAAGTAGCGATCATGTGAAACAACCACCAAGGTACCTGGCCATGAATCAAGCAGATCCTCTATCGCCGCCAAAGTATCGGTATCAAGGTCGTTCGTCGGCTCGTCAAGAAGTAGCACATTCGGCTCTCCTACCAGCAATCGCAGTAGTTGAAGGCGCCGCCGCTCGCCACCAGAGAGTTCACTCACGCGCGTCCAAGCACGCTCCCTGGTAAAGCCAAGCTTTTCCACCAGCTGGGAGGCGCTCATTTCTTTTTTACCGACCACAACATGGGTGGCGATGTCGTGTACCGCTTCGACGACGCGCCTATCGGCAACTTCATCTAATTCACGAGTCTCCTGCGAAAGCGTAGCTAAAACAACGGTTTTACCGTGTTTTACTCGACCAGCAGTAGGAGCAAGAGTCTTGTTGATCAGCCCAAGTAACGAAGATTTTCCTGCACCATTTCGCCCCAGGATTCCGATTCTTTCTCCTGGAGCGAGACGCACAGTTACATTACTTAACGTTTTTTCGGTAGCGTTCGGCCATGCAAAATCAACGTCGATCAAATCGACTACATCTTTACCTAGGCGGGAGGTAGCCATTTTCGCTAGCTCAATCGAGTCGCGTGGGGGCGGTTCATTTGCAATTAGCTCGTTCGCAGCTTCGATCCTGAAACGTGGCTTCGAAGTTCGAGCCGGTGCGCCTCTACGAAGCCAAGCTAACTCTTTGCGAAGCAAGTTATTCCGTTTCTCCGCAGCCTGCTGAGCTAGTCGTGCCCTCTCGGCACGTTGCAAAATATAAGCAGCGTAGCCACCTTCATAGATTTCGACGCTACCTGGCTGAGGGTTGCGTCCACCTGCACCGTCGTTACCTGGAATTACTTCCCACATCCGCTCACAGACGGCATCGAGGAACCAACGATCGTGGGTGACGACGACGAGCGCCCCACTACAGCGCCCAAAGCGACGATTGAGATAGTCGGCTAGGAACGTCACACCTTCAATATCAAGGTGGTTAGTCGGTTCGTCCAAGACCACCACGTCCGCGTCTTGGCAAAGCGTCGCAGCCAGAGCAACTCGGCGTCGCTGTCCACCAGAGAGCTCGGTGACGGACCGATCGAGGTCTACATCTGGGATCAGACCTGAGTGCAGCTCACGAATATGAGCATCGGATGCCCATTCAAAATCGGAGGCACCGGCGTGGATCGCAGTACGAACCGTAGACGATGGATCAAGGGTATCAGCTTGGGTAAGCACAGCCATTCGAGTGCCGTTGACCATCGTAACGCGGCCCGAATCAGGGGAAAGAGCGCGCGTCATTAACTTTAGCAACGTGGATTTACCGCCACCATTGGGACCAACAATGCCAACGCGTGATCCGTCTTCAAGAGACAGATTCACATCCCCCAAAATTGGCCGCGACCCAAGGGAAATCGAAACATTTTCGAGGTTAAGAATATGTGCCACTAGCTTCGCTGCCTTATATGAGCTCCAGCCGCAGGTCCAACCGCGGTCACAATCATCAATTCCGGGAATGCGTTTGCGAGCTCTGCCTTAAGCACTTCCAGCTTCTCGATGTCACACAGAACTGCAATCGTAGGGCCAGAACCCGAAAGCACAACGCCGTATCCAACCGTTTGAAGAGCAATAATGATTTCAGCGAGGTCTGGTCGCAACGCAAAAGCTGGTGCTTCGAGGTCGTTTACGAGCAATGACCCAAGGTATGCAATATCGTCACCTTTGACGGCTTCGCATAAATCTTCAGTGCTCGCTGGTTGCCCTGCATCAGGGGAAAGTTCATCAAATTTTCGGAAAACCGACGGGGTGGAAAGTCCCACCGGATTAGTCAATAGGATCCAGCCGTGCAAAGCACCCGGTTTCACAGCTTCAAGAGCTTCTCCGCGGGATGTGCCTCGCGCTACCAATCCAAATAATGCGAATGGAATATCTGATCCGAGCTGCGCGCCGAGTTCGCTGAGCTGTTCTTTCGTAAGGTTAAGCTCCCAGAGTGCGTTTAACGCGACAAGAGTTGCCGCGGCATCGGCAGAACCACCAGCCATTCCTCCCGCAACTGGAATACGTTTCGTAACCTTCATATGGGCACCAAAATTGGTGCCGGTAAACTCTTGAAGTAACCTAGCAGCCTTCATAACTAGGTTCGAATCATCGGTTGGAAGATCCGATCCAATTCCCTCGATTTCCATCGAGAGTTCATCGGCTACCGTGGCTTCGACGTCGTCAAATAAATCTAGGGCTTCAAATACCGTGTCTAACGGGTGAAAACCATCTTCACGTTTGGCTCCCACTCGTAGCGCTAGGTTTACCTTCGCAGGTGCGGATACAACAACTCTATGCACGCTAACCTCGTTCATTTCCGAACTTTTAGTTCTCTGATTTGTTCGGGAGTTAATCCTGATTCAATCGCTTGCGCAACCTGGATGAAGTCCGCAATCGTCAAGCGTTCGCCTCTTAGACGGAAATCTATTCCCGCTTTCGTCAAGATATCTTCGGCAAGCGTCGGAGTGCCAATCCATGATCCGAGCGCTGCACGCAAAGTCTTGCGTCGTTGCGCAAACGCTGCATCGACGACGTCGAAAACAAGTTCCCGATCAACGTTCTGTGGGGTGGGATGGGCTTTCATATGAACTAATGCCGAATCGACGTTAGGAACCGGCCAAAATACGTTTCTAGAAATCTTCGCGCCACGCCAGATATCTGCATACCAGGCTGCTTTGACTGAAGGCACGCCGTAGGTTCGTGAACCTGGTTCAGCCGCCAAACGATCGGCAACTTCAGACTGCACCATTACAGTAACGGTCTCTAGGCTCGGTAAATTTTCTAGCAAAACGATAAGAATCGGCACAGCCACGTTGTACGGCAGGTTCGCAACTAGGTGTTTTGGTGCAAAGGCAACACCAGGGTTCTCAGCACCCCACATAGCGGGAATGGCAAGATCGACGTTCGATCCAATTTTCATTGCGTCGCGATTAAGAACTGCGAAATTCTTAGTTAATTCGGGCATAAATTCCGCAACCGTATTTGGTAGTTGTTGAGCAAGCGGCGGATCAATTTCTATTGCGGAAACTAAAGCTCCGGTTTCAAGGATTGCCAAAGTGAGTGAGCCTAAACCGGGGCCAACCTCCACCACGGCATCCCCCGGTTTTACCTGGGCATCACGAACGATACGGCGAACGGTACCTGCGTCGTGCACAAAATTTTGGCCAAGCGTCTTAGTGGGTCGAATACCCAGTCGCTTTGCCAGATCACGAATTTGTACCGGCCCCAATAAAGTTCCGGGTAGCGGCGAGTTTTCGCCACTACCCGGATAAGTTTCACTCGTCATAAATGTTAATACTACCTAGTTTGCCCTTCGATTAATATTTACCCGAGCTAATCGTGACTAGTACCAACCTGTGCTCTTGGAGTGAGCATAAGCTGCTTGTGGAGAACCATAACGACCCTTGATGTAGCCAAGTCCCCAGCGGATCTGAGTCGCAGGATTGGTCGCCCAATCTGCACCTGCTGATGCCATCTTACCTCCTGGTAATGCCTGAGGAATTCCGTAAGCACCAGAACTACGGTTTGCGGCATGCTGATTCCATCCGGATTCTTTTTGCCATAGGTAATCAAGGTATGCGAACTGTTCAGGGCCCCATCCAAAGGATGCCAGCATTGACTGGGCAATCTCTCGATTCGATCCTGGGCTAACTGGACCGGATGCGGGCGCACCTGGAGCAGCTGTACCAGGAACTGGCGTTGCAGCCTTCTCCGCAGTTCCAACTTTCACTACTTCGTCTACACGAGCTTGGGTGATTGATTCAGCAAGCACCTCTCGTTTAACTTCGACGCCATCTTTATAGGTAATGGAGTAGGTTCGCGATCCTTGCCCGTCCACACCCTGAGTGGCAACCTGACGCTCACCCTTTGGCAAATTCGCGTCCTGTTGCTCAGATGATGAGTGTGGATCCGTGAACTGCTCAGAAATCGTATCTTTGGTGACGCGTACGATCTTGATGGAATCGCCGTCGTCCACAGTTGAATCAAGAGCTTTAGATACTTCGTCCAACGTTCCAACCGTGATACCAGCATCGTCAAGAACTCGTGCCACAGTTGCTCCGGTGAGGGCATCCACACTGTGCTTCTTGCCGTCAACCTCAACGGAAAGAGTCAGCTTCTGAACTACTGGAGCCTTGGTTGCCGAAGCGAAAGCAGTTCCTTGAGCATTAACAACTTGGTGTGCAGAGGTGTACGACGACGCACCAGCAGCAACGCTGAGCGTGGAGCTAGCAGCCACCAACGCCACTACCGCTGCGCGAGACTTTGTAAAGATTCGCGGAGCACGCTTAGGAGTGCGGATGATAACTTCAGGACGAACCAAGTTATCGTTCATGTACTCAGCATAAGTATTTGTAGCTACATGTTCCGTCGTAACATCAGAGCTCTCAACAGCGACCGCTGGTTTTGCTGCTACATACGGGGTGACGAGCATTTGCGGCTGTGCTTTTGGCGCACTTACACCCTCTACAGCCTGCGCAATATGTGCCGCCGTCACAACAGAAGCTTTATTCATAGAGCGCTCCTGTGCCCGTTGTGCTTCACGCAGGGCGCGACGTGAACCTGGTTTAGCTGGCGCTAAATGCTCAATATTCAGCGACGTACCCTCAGAGGCAGTATGTCTACCCAAAATCTCTCCAAAGTCGAGCCAACAGCAAGGAATTTTGGCAATGAGCTCTCAGCTCGTGTATCCCTCACGAAAAGCTCGTTGTTAACATCTTCCCTACAAGACGTTCATCTAATCTTCAGTGCCGCGTTTCCTTCATAAACCAAATAGCACTTTCCAATCTTTTGATCGGTGCCACGCTTAGTCGGTTTTCTTTGCGAATTCATCAGACTAAATGTTCGTAACAATTTCTATATAGATTGTAACCAAATTGTTACTTCATGCAACTACGGGTGGGGAAAATTACTAAAAGAAAATTAAATCCCGTAAACCATTTTAGTGTTCAAATTAAGCTGGACGCACCAATCTTCAAGCGAAACCCCACGTAAATCGGCTTGAAAACGAGCAGTATAGGCAGCACCCCACGAAATATTCGGGTGCCCGCGGAACGGTGCAGGTGTGAGGTACGGTGCATCGGTTTCCACCAAAATTAACTCGCTCGGAAGAACCAAGAAAGCATCTCGTAGAAAGTCGTTAGCAGGATAAGTTATTGGCCCCGCAAAAGACGCGTACCAACCGTGATCTGCACACACTGCGGCCAACTCTCGATCCCCGGAAAAACAGTGGAAAACGGTTCGCTCTGGCGCACCATCGGCTCGAAGAATCTCTACCACATCTCCGTGAGCATCACGATCATGTATTTGGAGAGGTTTTCCAAGTTCTTTTGCTAGTGCAATATGAGCACGGAATGAATCTCTCTGGGCGACTTTCCCTGCTTCACCGGTGCGGAAATAATCCAGGCCCGTTTCACCAACAGCAACGACGGCGTCATCCTTACAAAGCTGAGCAACACGTTCAATCGCTTCGTCCAAAGAATACTGGAGGTGGTGGACCTCGGGCTCATGCTCGAGACCATCCGGAGCTATCTCACGAACACCCGCATGCATCGCCGCTTCGTTGGGATGAATCGCCAGCGCAGCCCATATTTCGTCCCATCGGTGGGCCAATGCAAGGGAAGGCTTGAGCTCGGGGATATCACAACCAGAAGTGATAGCTGCTCGAATCCCTCCCTGGCGCATCCCTTCGATCAACGTTTCTTCGAGAATCGGGAGTTTAAGCTGACCATCATCCGTGTGAGCTTGAATCAGTGCATGATCCACACTCTCTCCCACCTGATCTGGCTGGGGATTTGGCGAAATATGGGTGTGGTTATCTACGATCCCTTCGGGAAGAAAATCCGGAATATCGGGAACGTTACGCTTCTTCTTTTTGGACATTCCCTACACTCACGAAAAGTTCAAGCGCTCAAGCTCTTCTTCTACAACCGAATCATCCAGTTTCTGGAAAGCAGGCTTCGGCTTCGAAATAGGAGTTCCGACGACGACGTCACGCGCAGCCCAAGGTCGAACGTTACTATAGTCACCGGTGATAATCGGGAACGGATGACCGTTATCGATATCAACCGTCTCAACCAATTGAGGCATCGGAGCGATAGTTCCTTCTCCACCCAAGATCACGTCAATCGTATTCGAGGAATGCGGAAGAAAAACGCTCATCATAGTGTTAAGATCCGAAACCGCTTGGATCAACGTGTTAAGAACGGTTCCAAGACGTTCACGAAGCGATTCGTCCTTCATTTTGAATGGCTCGGTACGCGACACATATCCGTTTGCTTCGCCAACTAGGCGCATAATTTCACCGAGCGCAGCACGTTGCTGATGGTTTGCAATCAGATTACCCACGGTATCGAAGCCGCCACGAACTACTTCAAGTAACTCACGATCAATATCTTCAAGCTCACCGGCGGCCGGGATCTCACCAAAATTCTTTGCAATCATTGCAGCGGTACGGTTAACCAAGTTACCCCAGCCAGCAACCAATTCTGAGTTATTGCGACGAACGAATTCTTCCCAGGTGAAATCCGAATCCGAAGTCTCTGGACCAGCGATAGAGATAAAATATCGCAAAGCGTCAGGCTGGTAGCGCGAAAGAATATCACGCACATAGATAACGACTGACTTCGACGATGAGAACTTCTTACCTTCCATCGTTAGGAACTCTGATGCAACTACCTGAGTTGGCAAGTTCAGCGTTCCTAGCTCATGCTCTGATCCACCGCGCTGCCCCTTGCCGTTGTAGGCAAGAAGCTCAGCCGGCCAGATCTGGGAGTGGAAAACGATGTTGTCTTTACCCATGAAGTAGTAGGACAGCGCTTCTGGGTTCGTCCACCATTCCCGCCAATCTTCGGCGGTTCCCTTGCCATTGGCAGCGCGGCGTCGTGCCCATTCGATCGACGCCGAAAGGTAACCAATCACAGCGTCAAACCATACATAGAGACGCTTGTTGGGCTGATCCTCCCAACCTGGGATCGGAATACCCCAGGAAATATCGCGACTCATCGCACGTGGGCGAACGTCGTCGAGGAGATGTTTAGAGAAGGAAATAACGTTCGGACGCCACTTTCCTGTTTCTTCAACTTGATCGAGCCATTCGCCCAACGCACCCGCAAGAGCAGGAAGATCAAGGAAGTAATGCTCGGTGATCTTAAATTCTGGAGTCAATCCCGAAATCTTCGAAACGGGGTCGATCAAATCCTGTGGATCGAGCTGGTTTCCACAGTTATCGCACTGATCTCCACGAGCCCCTTCAGCACCACACAAAGGACACTTACCTTCAATATAGCGATCGGGCAAAGTATTACCCGTCTTCGGATCAATTGCCACCGCGGACTCTTGAATAACCATGTAGCCGTTGTCGCGACACCCCTCGAAGAGTTGCTGCACAACTTTTTCGTGATTTCCAGTGGTAGTGCGGGTAAATAGATCATAGGAAAGACCAAGGTTAACAAGGTCCTCCGCAATAATTCGGTTGTTTTTATCCGCCAGTTCTTGTGGAGTCATCCCTTCCTTATCAGCTGCCACCATGATCGGAGTGCCGTGTTCATCAGTTCCGGACACCATCAAGACGTCGTGACCCGCCATTCGCATATAGCGCGAGAAGACGTCCGATGGAACACCGAATCCAGCCACATGGCCGATGTGGCGCGGGCCGTTTGCATACGGCCAGGCAACTGCTGAAAGGATTTTTGACATACCTTAAGATTACGGCTAAAAACGTGTGTTCGTAAAACTTGTGGTGAAGCGGAGCCAAGTTCACACCTTGACACCGCTAAAGTTCCGTTCAGTGGCGCTTCACCAGCGATTCATTCGGCTCGCTTCTGATGCCCCATCTCTAATAAAGTCATACACTATAACTTAAAGGTTTTACTTTTCCACGTGGAGGAACCATGGAAGCCGAAAATCGGGCACTACTTATCGTTGACGTTCAGCCAACTTTCACCGAAGGCGGCGCACTTGGAGTTGAAGGCGGCAACGCTGTAGCGATGCGAATCGCTGATTTTGTTACTGAGCACGCAGACGAATACTCGCTGATCATCACAACTCAAGACTGGCATGTTGAACCAGGCGAACATTTTGCTGACGAACCCGATTTCGTTGATACCTGGCCCACGCACGGCGTGGCAGGTACTCCTGAAGCCGAGCTCCACGAAGAAATTGCTGGTTTACCTTTCCATTATTCCGTTAAGAAGGGCCAGTATGCTCCTGCTTACTCCGGTTTCGAAGGAAAGACCGACGATGGCGAGACCCTTGAAGACGTATTGCGTTCGCATTCGATCCAAAGCGTAGATGTGGTTGGAATTGCTGAATCACACTGTGTCAAGGACACTGCACTAGACTCCTTGCGTGCAGGGTGGCCAACTCGCGTGTTCTCTGACCTCACTGTTCCTGTTACCCCAGAGCTGGGAGAACTCGCCCGCCAAGAAATGGACGAAGCAGGTGTGGAGCAAATTTCATCTTCCGTTGCTTTCGGTTTTTATGAAGAACAAGAAGATACTCCGATCCCAGGAGAGGAGGCAAACGGATCAGCTGGATCAGGCTTTGGTCGTGCTGATTCTTGGGGCTCCGCAGATGAGTGGAGCTCCGATTCATTTGATTCACCTGACGATGACTACTCAGATAACGAATGGTCCGATACCGATTGGGATCGGGACGAAGCAGGAGCAGCAGATTTCTTAGCTGATGAATTCCTCACCGCACACGAGCCCGGAGCCGAAGCCGTGAATAATTCCGATAATTATGACGACGACGCCGATCCCGAGCTTACGTCCGACGGCGAAGATGAAGAGCTTGACGTTGTAAAAAACCTGGCTGAAGTCGAGGATCTTTCCGACCTTGATCTTTCCGACCTTGATCTTTCCGAATTTGGAATCGACGAGGATGCCTTCGATCTTGACGATGAGAACTTCGATTTTTCGGGCGATGCCGACGACGAAGACTTCGACTTTTCGGATATTGACTTTAAGCCGTGATTTGAAGGTTTCAAAATATTTTTAAGGTCGGTTGTAAGTAATGATTACGACCAACTTTAAATAGTCATCTCTTTCTTCGAATCGCCAAAGTTTTTCGAATTATTGCAAATTATCGCTTGCTCGTTTATTAAGTGCCGACGGCCACCACACCCGATCGCCAAATTCCAACACCACGCCAGGCACCAGCAAGGACCGCACAATAAACGTGTCTATCACGATACCCAAAGCCACGATTACGGCCAGCTGCACCATAAAAAGCAAAGGCACTACCGCCAGCGCCGCAAAAGTAGCAGCCAACACCACACCAGCCGAAGTAATCACTCCACCAGTCACAGCCACACCATGACGCACACCCACTTCAGTGCCGTAATGGCGAGATTCTTCCCGCACGCGCGACATCAGGAAAATCGTATAGTCGATGCCCAACGCCACAAGGAATACAAAAGCGTAGATTGGCACCGACGCATCCGAACCAGAGAACCCAAAAACATGATTGAACAGCAGCGCGCACAGCCCCATAGCGCTTGCAAACGACACGATATTCGCCACGATAATTAAAACTGGCGCAACAACTGAACGCAGTAGCAAAACCAGCATGAAGAAAATTACGAGCAACACAACTGGAACAATCTTCACAAAATCGACTCGAGCAGTTTCTTGGGTATCGAGATTCTGCGCTGCTGGCCCACCCACCAGTGAGCTTTGATCAATTTTGTGAGCCACGGTGCGAATATTACGCACAACCTGTGCTGACTGCGCATCTTCCGCCGGCATCGTCGTAGTTACATTGAGAAGCACTTGGTCATCAACAACGGTTGGGCGAGTATTAGCTGGAGCAGACTGACCAGGAATCGATGGAAGATCGGACTGAGGTACAACCGTCGCCACTCCGTTGATCTGCGAAATTTCTTTCACCGCATCGCTATACAACTTGTTCGAAATAACGACTGTGGTTGGCTGAGCAGAGCCCGATTGGAACTTATCTCCAATGACTCTAAACCCCTCAACGGATTCCGTTGGTTTCATAAAGGTGTCTAACGTCGAAACACCGTTAGCTTTAAAAGAAGGGGCAAAGGCAGCGAACGCAACTAATACAACCGTCGTCGCCACCCAAACAACTCTGCCTCGTTTCGTAACAAATGTGGAGATTTTATTCCAGAAAGGATGGTTTTTGGAAATACGCTCGTCGATATAGTCAATCTTGGTTCCCTCAAGAACAGCATCTCCCGAAGACTGTTGAATCTTCGCTGGCCAAAACATGACTCGAGCATGCTTGCCCGGTACCAGAAGCAACCCCGGAAGCAAAGTAAGTGCAGCGAACATCGCGAAAATGATTCCAATTGACGCAATCGGACCAAGAGATGCCGTAGAAGAAAGATCAGACAGCAACAGAGTAAGGAGCCCAGCAATCACCGTTCCGCCTGAAGCAAGTATTGGTTCCCAAGTGCCACGGAGCGCCCTACTCATAGCATTACTAGGAACACCACCGCTCGAAAGCTCTTCTCGATACCGGGAAATCAGAAGCAAACAATAATCTGTTGTTGCTCCAACCACCAAGATTGCAAGAATCCCCTGAGTTTGCCCGTTAAGGTCAACCACGCTAGCTTTCGCTAATTGATAAACAACCAATACTGCACCACAAAGGGCAGTAAACGCAGTGAAAAGGACAGCTAATGGCAATAATAATGAACGGTACACTACCAAAAGAATGATAAATACAAGTACGAGCGCAACAAGAAGAAGAGTTAGGTCAATTCCAGCGAATGCGCCGCCAAGATCCGCCGCAATGCCTGCCGGTCCGGAAACAAAGAACTTTAGCGTTGCATCTTTCTGATTATCTGCAATGTGCTTCCGCACCTCCTCAACCACAGTGCTGAGGCTCTTTTTCCCATCGGAATCTAATTTGTTTGTTTGATTAGTATCAAGCTGAATCGGGATAAGAATCGCAGACTGATCCTTATTAGGAATTGTCACAATTGGACCAAGAATAAAATCTGAAAAGCGAGAGTTGCTTCCGATCTGGATATTTTTCAAATCCCGTGCACTGCTTCGCACTTCATTGATCTTTTCGGGAGCTATACGCCCACCATTAGACGTCGAAGCCACAATGAGGAGCGGAAGCGAATGAGTATCGTTAAACTTACGAGCTTCATTGGCAGCTAACGTCGATTCGGCCGATTTTGGCAAGAAAGTTGCTTGATCATTATTCGAAACAGTGGATATATTTCCCTGTGCCATACCACCTAAAGTAAACATGGTCAGCCAAAATACAAGGAGCGCTAGCCTTATCGGTAGCGCTCGTTTCGAAGTAAGATCGTTAATTTTAAACATTGTTTCCATTTTCTAAAGCCAATCGATATAGCTCATTCTTTCGCAATTTTTGGCGCTCCGCTATATGCGCTACTGCGTCTTTAAGTCGTAGTCCGCGCTCCACAAGAGTCAATACTTCAGGAATGAACTTCGCAGGATCAGAATTCTCGTTTTTTTCGGCTCCTTCAACGACGATCGAAATCTCACCTAATACTCCTTGCGATGCCCACGTAACCAACTCCGCTAATGACCCACGGCAAACCTCCTCATGGGTTTTTGTTAGTTCTCGACACACGGCAGCTTTACGCTCATCACCGAATACTTCACGCATAACATTTAGCGACTCTTTGAGTCTACGAGGAGATTCAAAGAAGATCATCGTGCGCGTTTCAGCCCGGAGTTCATTCAGCACATGCCTTAACTCGCCATCTTTTCGAGGTAAAAATCCTTCGAAACTAAAGCGGTCGGATGCGAGCCCGGATATAGCGAGGGCAGTGAGCACCGCTGAAGGACCGGGCACAACTGTGACAGGCACTCCCGAATCAGTAGCAAGAGAAACAAGACGATAACCAGGATCAGAGACCGACGGCATACCCGCGTCCGTCACAACAACGACGGTCTTTCCATTTTGCGCAACTCGGATAAGATCTGGGGCTTTCTGCCTCTCATTATGGTCATGATAAGGTACAACCGGCGCATGAATATCGATCCCTAGACGTCCAACCAAATTAAGCAGGCGCCGTGTGTCTTCGGCAGCAATGAGGTCGGCAGATTCTAGAGATTCACGTAGGCGCGACGAAGCATCACCGTCATTACCAAGAGGCGTTCCTACTAAGATGATCATTGTGTTTCTCCAACCGCACGAGCGCACACCGAGTTGCACTGTTTAATTATGACGACGCCGTCTAGCTTACGTGAAGATGGAGCACGCTCCGAACTAGGCGGGTCGTGGCTTCTTTCCCTTGAATTCGTCCATAGTGGAGTTGATTCCGAAGAACTGCAGAACTTCATCTACAAACGGAACAGGGAATGGCTGCATCAATTGAACAAGACGAACGATTGGTGGTGCCACCTTCATCTGTATACCGGCTTCAATGGCATCGAGAATCTGCTTTGCAATCTTCTGCGGCGAAAGAATCGGGAGCAGAAGAGGAAACTTCGTCTTTACTCCGTCGAACATTCCTGTAGAAATATAGTAGGGGCAGTAGAGCAAAGTATGAACCTTCGACCCTTTATGACGCAATTCAGCGCGTAGTGACTGCGCAAATCCAACCGCACCAAACTTCGAGGCATTGTAATCAGATTGTTTTGCCACACCAACTAATCCGGCAGCCGATGCAACAGTCACAATCGAACCACGATCACGCTCAAGCATTCCCGGAAGGAACTCACGCGTGGTTTTGAAGTGTGAAATCGTATTGACCGCAAGGGTTCGCTGTACTTCATCGTCGGTTATGTCCAAAAAGTCCTTCCCCGTCACGATTCCTGCGTTATTAATCAAAATATCAACTCGGCCTTGCTCAGCGAGCACAACGGTGGCAACCTCTTTTACCCGCTCAGAGTCCGTTACATCAACCGCATATCCACTTACTTTCACGCGAGGATGGAGATCTTTGATCTCAGTTGCAACAGATTTCGCATCACGTTCTTTGTGTGCCCATACCACCACGCCTTTGGCACCGCGTTCCGCGGCCCCCAGCGCCATCAATCTACCGATTCCTGATCCCGCGCCGGTGATTAGAACTACAGCACCACGGATTGGAACTTTGGTTGGCTTGCTAAACATTTTGTCTCCTTAGAGATCGAATCTTCGCTGAGCCCTGAGGTAAGTATGGAGCACCTTTGCCCACGCCTTTTCCCCAAGCCATTTTGGTGCACCGATGTGCATCAATCGCTGGGTGGCAACAGTTTGTACATCGGTGTACTTGACTAAGCCTTCTACCCCGTGGCGATGGCTCAATCCCGAGTCCTTGAATCCTCCACTAGGCGCATGGATTGATCCCCACGCTGCGGCGTACCCATCATTAATATTAACGGTACCAGCTTCTACACGTATCGCCATTGACTGAGCAATCTTCAGATCATCAGACCAAATCGCCGAATTTAAACCGTAATTTGTAGCATTAACAAGACTTAAGGCCTGTTCGTCGCTATCTACTTTGTATAGGGAGACGAGCGGACCGAAAGTTTCTTCTCCAAAAACCTTCATATCCGGAGTAACATCCGTCAAAACCGTTGGCAAGAACGCACGGTTCGAAACCTCAGGAACCAAATGACCACCCGCAAGTACCTTCGCACCTTTGGCAACGGCGTCGTTAATATGTTCGGCAACCTTCTCAACCTGGGCATCGTTGATCAACGGACCAATATCAGCCTTCCAGTCCATTGACGCTTCGAGTTTCATTTCTTTCACGCGCTTAAGGAATGCTGGAACGAAACGATCCCAAATATCTTTATGAATATAGATGCGTTCCATTGAGATACAGAGCTGACCAGAAGATGAGAAGCAGGCCTTAACTGCACCAGCCGCAGCTCGCTCAACAGGCGCATCCGCACGAATAATCATTGCATTCTTTCCACCAAGTTCCGCCGAGAAACCAATCAGCTTTTCACCGGATTGCCTAGCGATCGTACGTCCAGTCTGAGAAGAACCCGTGAACATAATATAGTTGGCATTCTCAATCATCGGACCGCCAAGTTCGCGGCCCGATCCAATAACAACCTGAAAAAGATTGCGCGGCAAGCCCGCTCGCTCCATCAATGCCTTAATCGCCAAAGCTGAGAACGGCGTTTGAGAATCTGGCTTCAAAACAATCGAATTACCTGCCATGATCGCTGCGATAGCATCCGAAGCAGCCAACGTTAACGGGTAGTTCCATGGTGAGATAATGCCAACTACACCCTTTGGGACGAAGTTAATCTGTGTCTTAGTCAGCACCGGAACCGCTCCAGCCACAGACTTCGAACGAAGAATTCTTTCTGCATGCAAAGCGTAGTAGCGAGAGTTCATTGCTACGTCATATACCTCTTCATAAGCAGATCCACGGTTCTTTCCGTTCTCCCACTGAATAATGTCAAGAACCGCTTCATACTCTTTAAGCAAGGTATCAACAAACGAGAGAACAAGACGCTTGCGCTCGCGAATATCCGTTGCAGCCCACGCCTTTCCAATTTCACGGGCACGATCAAAAACAACAGCAACATCACTGCCCTTGATCGTGGGAAGTTCTGCAATAACCGAATCAGTCAACGCAGAAGTCTTTGATTCCATAACAGGTTCAGATTGCGGATTTGTAGAGCATAGATCCTGCGGACGAGGAGCTAAAGAATCTAAGGCGCGACGACCACGCTTATCCAATTGCGCAAATTTAAACGCTAAGTTTTTAGAACTTAAGGTATCAGTCATAAGTCCTATTTTGCACTGTTTTTCAATTCACCGGGAAGCGTTTGGGATAATTCTTTTCGTAGAGCGTACTTTTCGAGTTATTAGTGACCAAGGTCCCGAAAAGTAGTAATCTGAGATTCAGCGCAATGTCGCCTTGGTTCGCGCTCCGAGCTCAGCAAAGAAGTTCGAGCTCAACGCCCCACCCGAAACAGAGGAGTACTCATGTCTGACTTGAAAATCGTGTTCCACGTCAATGAAAACGATCGCTGGCCGTTCACAATTCGATCAGTTCGAAACTTGGTGCGCTCCGCACAAGGTGGCACCGCCGTCGTCGTCGCTAATGGTGGAGCTATCCGCTCATTTTCACAACTGGACTCTGACCCGATGCGTTTTGCAAAGATCAAAGAACTCCACGATGAGGGCGTACGTTTCGTCATTTGTGAAATTGCGATGAATGAGCGCCAAGTCAAAGCTGAACTAATTCCTGATTATGTTGAGATCGTTCCAGCAGGAATCGTTGAGATCGCTCGTCTTCAACATGAAGGATACGGCTACATTAAGGCCTGAGCGCCATCCTTGTATACACCAAGCTTACGTTTCAGCAAGCTCATATGCCTTCAAGCTCGGTTCCACTTCTTTCGCCGTATGCGTCTAAACTGGATTAGATGGCAAGTTTTGATTTAGATACGTTTCGGCAGGCTCGATCTCAGATCGGCGCTTGGATTTCCACGTTGCAACAACAGCGCAATGTGCTCGCTCAAATCCTCAGAGAACACCGGATCGCTGGACGCAAACTGTTGGGCACGGCGATCAACATCCCCTACGCAGAGCCACGTTGGACGCTTCTGCCCTTGCCTGATTCAGTGAGCCCACTATTGCAAGCGCGTGAGCGTTACGCCTCGACGGAATTTCCAAGCCTCGCACATCACAATTTCGGAAAATTAGTTTTAGATTCAGGCGTGCGTGCTCATCGCGATGCTGCTCCCTTAGATTCGGACGCACCTGCAATTCTCAATCCTCGCGTCCGTGCCCAGGCGGAAAAAGCGGCAGAGTTCCTTATTGCTCTTTATGAAAAAGGAAAAGAGATCGGCTTCGCATCTTCTTTCCTTGACACACAGTCTCTTCGAACGACTGCACCAACCGCGACTCTTTCGCAGGCGCTTGATGCAAAATATGCGCTTACTGAACTCTTGACGCTGGAAGAGGAAGACGTAATCGATCTCGATATAATCAACCTTCCCGCGAACGAATTCTCTGACCTAGCAACAATCGTTAATAAGCTCGATATTCTTGCCCACGACCTTAATCAACTTCGCTTAGCGAGCATCAAACTATCTCAAGTCCTACGTGAACGAGCTGCCGTTCACCACGTCCGCTCCTTTAATAT
This sequence comes from Arcanobacterium ihumii, assembly GCF_900604515.1. Classification (GTDB taxonomy): domain Bacteria; phylum Actinomycetota; class Actinomycetes; order Actinomycetales; family Actinomycetaceae; genus Arcanobacterium_A; species Arcanobacterium_A ihumii. The sequence goes on from NZ_UWOS01000001.1 coordinate 577,796, forward strand.
CGACCAGCTTAAAGAGGTAAGTCGCGAGCGCCTCAAGCTCTCAGTTCTTCGCGAGAACTCAATTGAGCAGGTAGGTGCTGTGATGGATCTAGGTTGGAAAGTTGGCGACCTTCCAGGAATAGGCGAGGCTACAGCGTCGAACATCGTGGGTGCAACTCGCGCGCTCAATTCTGCAACCTTGGAAGAAACACCAGTTCGTCTTGATGTGTCTAATCGTAGCGAAGAACAAACGGAGCTCCTTCGTTCAATTTACACTTGGCAATACGCTCACGAATCGATTGGTCACAAACAAGCTTTGAGCTTTGCGGCAGCGGTCAAGGCACGTGCCTACCATGTATCGAGCAATGCCTCTCACCTACTTGTTGTTGGGCGCGGTCGACCATCTGCCGATTTCATCGGTTTGGTTCAAGAATGCCGTGAACTTGCCGAACGCTACGACGGTCTAGGCAATTTACCAGAATTTAGCGAGGAAGAGGTCTGGACACAATTCCATCGTCAGCCCGCCGAAACCTATGCACTTATGGCTGAACTGGGAATTCTAACCTCGGACTCAAAAAAGATCCGTGGCGAGCTTCCTGAAGAAATCGTCACAAAGGTACACGCCACATCGATCGACACCGACCTTTTAACTGCTAACCTGCGTGGATATCAGAATTTTGGCGCGCGCTTTGCGCTATCCCAAGGCAAAGTTGTACTCGGCGATGAAATGGGCCTAGGAAAAACTCTCGAAGCGCTCGCCGTCCTAGCTCACCTTTATGCACAGGGAAAACGCCACTCAATCGTCGTCTGCCCGGCAGCGGTTGTTACTAACTGGCTACGTGAAATCGAGGCGAAAACAGAGCTCGTCGGCTATCGCATTCACGGCGCGAATAAAAACGCCGAAGCTCATCAATGGCACAGGAACGGCGGAGTTGCCGTTACCACCTTCGAAACTCTGTCATGGTTCGAAGGATTTTTGAATGATTACTATTCCGACGTCGTGTGCACCGTCGTTGACGAAGCTCACTATATTAAGAACCCTGACGCGAAGCGATCACAGCGAACAGCTAAGCTCATCGCCGAAGCAAAGTACGCCGTGCTCCTAACGGGAACTCCGATGGAAAACCGCATCGATGAATTCCGCACCTTGATCCGGTACATCCGCCCTGATCTAGCAATTTATTCTTCGGTATTGCCACAGCGATTCCGTAAACAAGTTGCTCCTGCCTACCTGCGCAGAAACCAAGAAGATGTACTTACCGAGCTCCCCGAATTGGTAGAGATCGAAGATTGGCTACCTTTAAGCAAGGGCGATCGCGAGATATACGAAAACGCAGTTCGTGACGGTAATTTCATGGCAATGCGTCAGGCTGCAATGCTCAGCCCCGACTCCGCTAAGGTTGAGCGTCTGCGCCAGATCATCGACGAAGCCAGAGAAAACGGACGTCGAGTTATCGTCTACTCCTACTTCCTTAGCACGATGAACCGACTACGCGAGGAAATTCCGGGTGCGTTTGGCCCACTTACAGGCTCAGTTGCGGCCTCCAAACGCCAGCAACTGGTTGATGACTTTTCCAAGTCCGATGCCGGATCTGTTCTTCTCGCCCAGATCATGGCAGGTGGCGTTGGACTCAACATCCAAAGTGCGAGCGTCGTGATTATCTGCGAACCACAGCTGAAACCGACCACGGAGTGGCAGGCAATTGCCCGAGCTCACCGTATGGGACAACTTGAATCTGTACAGGTCCACCGCTTGATTACCGAAGAAGGTGTAGACGATCGCCTCTTTGCTATGCTCCATCGGAAATCTGAACTTTTCGAGAATTTCGCGCGAGTCTCGCTACTTGCTCAAGCCTCTCCCGAAGCTCTCGAGGTAGACCAAGAAACTGCTGAAGATCAGCTATTTGCCCAGGCACTGGCTGAGTTGCCGAATGAATCTCAGTTGGCACAAACAATCATCGATGCCGAACAGCAGCGCATTTTTGGTTCTTGATTTTATGCCAAGCCTCCCACTCTGCCCAGCCCTAAGTTTTCCGCACCACGGCACTAGAATGTGTAGTTCACCCCATTCGCCAAAACAACCACCTTTAAACAGCTAAATTTCATTTTTGGGTTTAAGATTCAACACGATAGTCATTGTTTTGAGAATGGACTCTTTGTAATGTCAAAGAAGCGAATTGCTATTTGGAGCGCGATCGGCATTGTTGCCGTAGCCATTGTTGCCCTAGGCGTATATATTGCATATTTTGCACTTGGGCAGCGCGCACTTCCCGGCACCAAAGTTGGAGACGTCTCCGTCGCTGGGATGACTTCTGAAGAAATCCAGTCCCAGCTTGACTACGCCGTCAAGAATGAATCTCTACACCTCACCGGCGCCGATATTCATCCACAGAAGGCAACACTTGCCCAGCTAGGTATGACCGTTGACTCTAAGGTAACTGCCGATGCAGCGGTAGCTGGAAAATCTTCGTGGACGAAGTACTTCACCGCACTTTTCCGGACAACCACTGTAGAACCCACGATTCACACCAACGAATCAACTTTGACGAAATTTGCGCAGTCTTTGACTGAAGGTAAAGAGAACGCCAAGTCCCCAGTTGAGCCAAGTATCGTAGCAGCCGGGGATCACTTCGAAATCAAAGCAGGAATGCCTGGTAGAAGCGTCAAGACACAAGATTTGATTGATGCGGGCACTCTCTTGGCTCATACCCAACAAGGCTTCCAAGTATCACTTAAACTCGCAGAACTTTCTCCGAAGACTACCGAGGAGTCCTTGAAGCCTATTCTTGCAGATGCACAAGCTCTAGCAGGACTAGACGTTGCTGTTAACACCGGCAAGAACGTTGTTTCTGCACCTGCTGAGGTTAAAGTCCAGTGGATTGACCTCACCTCAGGGAAACCAGTGATCAATGCCGATGCAGTTCGTGCATGGGTTGCTCAAACTGCAGAGCCTGTGACGAATGATAGTGTTACAGGGCAGCGTCTCCTCAATACTCGTGGCGAAGTAACGATCGTTCGCCGCCAAGCGACTGCAGCGACGACGGTCAGTAACCTTGACGCCGTCGTAAATTCAATCGTTGAAAACATGGGCAACAAGACGGCAACGAATGAAACTTTCCAAATCGCAACAGCTGAGCTCAAGTGGGACGACAAGATTGTGGACGCCTCTGGCACCCCGCTTGCCTACACCCCTACCGGCAACGAAAAGTGGATCGACGTTAATCTGTCTAATCACACTATGACTGCTTATGAAGGAACCACCGTTGTTCGCGGACCAATCCCCGTGGTTAATGGTGCGTCTGAGACTCCAACCGTTATTGGTACTTTTGCAATTGACCGCAAGTATCCAAGCAAGACCATGCGTGGCGAAAACACGGACGGCTCCAAGTACGAAACTCCCGACGTTCAGTGGGTTATGTTCTTTAAGGGCCCATACGCTATTCACGCCGCTTACTGGCGTTCACGCTTTGGTTTCGCCGATTCCCACGGTTGTGTTAACACTCCTACTACCCATGCAAAGTGGCTCTACGATTGGGCACCTATGGGAACCGTGGTAGTCACGCATCGCTGACCGAATAATGAGTTGTTAGGTACCGCTATCCGGGTATCATATTGGGAATAGGAAATTATTAATCCTGATATACAAAGGAGTAGCCATGCCAACATCGCTTCAGTCCAACGGCGCCACCCTCGGTTTCTATCACTGGCCGGTTTCTGATGCACGCGCAGTCGTTCAGATTTCACATGGCATGGCAGAGCACTTACAACGCTACGATTCCCTTGCAAAGCACCTTAATTCCTTAGGTATCGCAGTTGTGGGCGCCGATCATCGTGGGCACGGTCAATCTCACGTAGTTTCTGAACCACTGGGGTACTTTGGTGATAACGCTACGTGGGCCACAATCGTTGATGATCTTCACGCCGTACGTCATCACGCAGAGTCCCTCTACCCTGAGTTACCGTACTTCTTTGTTGGACACTCAATGGGGTCTCTCCTTCTACGCGCTTACCTGAAGAAATACTCAAAAGGGCTGGCAGGAGCTGCAATTATTGGAACCGGATTGTGGCCGAGCGTGATCGGTGAGGGAGGACTTGCCCTAGCCAAGGTCCTTACTCGAGTGGCTCCGTTAAAAGAAGGAAAACTATTAAGCAGCCTTTCCTTCGGTTCTTACAACAAGAAATTTGGCAATCGCACTAAATTTGAATGGCTCAGTCGCAACTCTCAAGAGGTAGATGCCTACGTCGCAGATCCCCTTTGCGGCTATAACCCACCGAACGCCTTCTTCGTTGAAATTTTGGGTGGGCTCAAGAGCGTCAATACGGATGACAATTACGAACTACGCACCGCTGTTCCGCTCTTCATTGCTTCTGGTGAAGTCGATCCGTTTGGCGGCGCAACGGCCGTCCACAAGATCGCACGCAACTACGCTGTTCACGGTCAACGTGACATCGAGACCCACGTCTATCCGCAGGCCCGTCACGAGATTTTCAACGAAATCAACCACGAGGAAGTGTTCTCTGACTTGGGCGAGTGGCTAACCCACCACATTTAGGATTGATCTTTCCCCGGATTCTACTGCGCCCCGATACGATTAGGGTGTGGCAAATATTCAAGGATACCAACACGAAGCTGGAACGCGCGTAGGAACTGCGCAAGCGTGGGCAAGCGGTGTAGGAGCTTACTTCCTTTGGGGGCTCTTTCCGCTGTATTTCAGTTTGCTTGAGCCCGCTAATTCGCTTGAGGTGATCGTCCATCGGGCTGTTTGGGGAATGCTTTCCTGCTTAATAGCCATCTCAATCGTCCGGCAGTGGAAAAATCTTCGAGAGGTTATCGCTAACCGTGCGGTTCTTGGTCGCCTTTGCCTCGCTGGGTTCTTAATCGTCATTAACTGGACTACCTACATCTTCGCAGTGCAGTCTGGGCACACGGTCGATGCGGCGCTCGGTTACTTCATCAACCCACTGATCACAGTCGCACTCGGAGTGGTAGTTCTCAAAGAAACTCTGACTCGAATGCAAAAGATCGCAGTGGCTTTGGGGGCAACTGCGGTTATTTATATGTTGATTTCGATGGGGAGCTTACCTTGGCTAGCACTGGGGATGGCAACGAGCTTCGGACTTTACTCGCTCGTGAAGAAACGGGTTGCCCACCAGGTTAATCCGTTGGTTGGAATGGCGGTAGAAACATCCGCCGTGGTGCCTTTGCTCTTGATTTACTATGGCTACCTCGTTGCTAACAACCAAACGTCTTTTCACACACTTTCCAATAACAATCTTCCTTGGATGGGCCACCTCCTCCTTCTTATAGGTGCCGGAGTGCTCACGATAATTCCACTGATCCTCTTTGCTCAAGCATCCCGAGGACTTTCGCTGGGAGTCATTGGGCTTTTGCAGTACCTGAGCCCGATCGGTCAGCTCCTCATTGCGGTATTCGTATTCCACGAAACTATGCCAACTGAGCGATGGATCGGCACCGCAATTGTTTGGTTTGCATTGGTATTTTTATCGATCGATGGTGTCCGTGCAGTATCCCGCTACCGTGGTAAACCAATTAGCGCCTGACCATTTTAATCCTAGTTCAAACTTCTTATCCGCTTTAGTCCTTCACGATACCCTTATTGGAACGTCCTCAGGTAGAATCTAAGCGTTCCACGATTGAAGGAAAATCAATGACGATTAAAGTTGGACTGGTTGGTGCCGGATGGTGGGCGCATGACGTTCATGCTCCGATGCACGTCTACGGCGAAAAAACCGAACTCATTGGGGTTTGGGCACGCGACCCTGAAAAAGCCCGGGCTTTTGCCACCGAATTTGGGATCAAAGTTTTCACAAATTTCACTGAGCTCTTAGATCAGTGCGATGCCGTTGACTTCGCAGTTCCCCCAGATATCCAAGCACCCCTTGCTATCGAAGCTGCACGTGCTGGGAAAGCGCTGATTCTTGAAAAACCAATCGCAGCCGACCTCGCAACAGCTCGAGAACTTGCCTCAGTTATTTCTGAATATAACACCCCGCACATCGTTTGCTTCACTCGGCGTTACAACCATCAAACTGTAGATTTTTTGGACGACGTCGCTGCGCTTGCTATCAACGGAAACATCCTTGGACTTCAGGGGCACTACGTCCACGGAGGACTGCTCGAAGGAGGAATCCTCCCTCCATCGGGAACGTGGCGCCATGATTTCCACGGTATCTTGATGGACCTTGGACCTCATGCAATGAACCTAGCGGTAGCGGCGCTTGGCCGAGTCGTTAAAGTTCAAGCACACTCGGGTGCGTTCGTAACGATCACCGCCGAACACAAGTCAGGGCTGATTAGCCAGATGGTGTTATCTGGAAGTGTAGATGTACCTGCTGACGATTTCCAAGAAACAGTTTATGGAGATACTGGTATCGCTAACTTTGACGTCAGCACCCAAGACCACAGCGAATGCTGGGAAAACATTTACAACGAATTTGTTGCCACTGTGCAAGACGGCGCACCGGTTACGGTTGACGCCGAAGAAGCTGTGCACACTCAGGAAATCCTTGAAGCTGCCCGAGATTCTCATGAATCTGGCACCCCGATACTTCTCTAAAATCAATCTCATCTCAAACAATCAATATTTTAGGAACACAACAATGTACGTAACAGAAGAAACCCGCCAATGGCTCGTCTCAGAAACTGAAGCCCTAGTGGAATTTGCACAGAAATCCCGCGTTGATGCTGGTTTTGGGACTATGGATGCCGTTGGAGGAATCGACGTAGATGCCGGTGCGCAGCTTTGGATCAACTGCCGTATGACTCACGTATTCTGTTTGGCCTACATGCGCGGAAACGAAGCGGCAAAAGAATATGCCGAACATGGCATCCGCAGCCTGCTCAATAATTTCTATGACGAAGAATTCGGCGGTTTCTTCTCAACGATTTCACTCGATTCACACGAACCACTCAATGAGCGCGCAAGCCGTAAGGAAGCTTATGCGCATGCCTTCGTGCTCTTGGCTTCGTCGTCGGGAATTCAGGCGGGAATTGACGGCGCCGAAGAGCTCTTCGCACTTGCTAAGCAAGCACACGAAGACCACTTCTGGGAGAGCACCGGATTGGTATGCGAATCGTGGGACCGTACCTTTACAGAGAACGAACCCTACCGTGGTGTTAATGCCAATATGCACACCGTTGAGGGCTCGCTCGCCGCATGGGACGCTACTCACGATATAACCTGGTTATCTAAAGCCGGCTCAATCTTGCACTTCGTGCTGGGAAGCGCTCAGAAGCTCGGCTGGAGAATCCCGGAACATTTTGATGTCAATTGGAATCTCCTACCAAACTTCAACGAAGACTGTCCAGCCGATCCATTCCGTCCTTTCGGAGTTACCCCTGGTCACGGAATTGAGTGGGCCCGGCTCGCGCTTCAGTTCTGGGTTGCTGCTGGCACTGTAGAAGATTCTGAGCGAGCTTCGATTAATGCCGACGACGCTTGGCTCGCTTCCATTCCAGAAGCTGCGATTTCCCTTTATGACCAAGCTTTAGCGGACGGCTGGAATGTTGATGGAGCTCCTGGAATCGTTTACACCACGTCGTACGACGGTGAGCCGGTTGTGCACGAGCGTATGCACTGGACAGTTTGTGAAGGCATCGCAGCAGCAGCAGCACTGGCTACCTACGGTGAAGATGTTAATGATCAAACTCTCGTTAACCGTATGAATGACCATTTTGATGAACTATGTGATTTCGCGATTGCTAAAATTATTGAAAAGCCCGGACGATGGACTCATGAACTTGATCGTAATAATGAGCCTTCGGGAATCACTTGGCCTGGTAAACCTGACGTTTATCATGCTTACCAGTGCCTGCTGATGCCGATTATTCCTCTAACTGCAAGCTTCGCGAGTGCAGTCAAGAATTGATCGACGATCACCGGCTCACAGAACCTTTTAATGGAAGGAAATTCATTGGTCGCTATCGGTTTTGATAGAGAAAAGTACATTGCTTTGCAGTCGGCACATATTGCCAAGCGTCGTGAGCAACTCGGTGGAAAGCTCTACCTCGAAATGGGCGGCAAGCTCTTTGACGATATGCACGCTTCACGCGTTTTGCCAGGTTTCACACCGGATAACAAGATTGTGATGCTTGAACAGCTTAAAGACGAACTTGAGATCATCATTGTTGTCAACGCAATGGATCTAGAGCGTCAAAAGATTCGTGCCGATCTGGGTATCTCTTATGAAGATGATGTACTTCGCCTAGTTGATGTGTTCCGTGAGCGTGGCTTCTTGGTCAACAACATCGTTCTTACTCGAGCTGATGAGGAAGGGAAGATCGCACAGGAGTTCACCCGACGTCTTGAACACTTGGGACTCACAGTTTCTCAGCATTACACAATTCCTGGATATCCCACGGAATCAACTCGAGTCGTTTCCGATGAAGGATTCGGTAAGAATGACTACGTTGAAACCAGTCGGGATCTGATCGTCGTGACTGCTCCCGGTCCCGGATCGGGCAAACTCGCCACGTGCCTTTCGCAGGTCTATCACGACTATAAGCGAGGTATTAAAGCCGGCTATGCGAAGTTTGAGACTTTTCCGATTTGGAATATACCGCTCGATCATCCAGTGAATGTTGCTTACGAAGCCGCAACCGCCGATCTCGACGACGTTAACCTTATCGATCCTTTCCACCTCGCTGCCTATGGAAAGCAGGTTGTGAGCTACAATCGCGACGTCGAAGTATTTCCACTACTAGCAACCTTGCTCATTGAGATGTCCGGTTCATCGCCTTATAAATCACCAACGGATATGGGCGTCAATATGGCAGGTATGTGTATTTCGGACGACGACGTTACCCGCGAAGCATCGAAACAAGAGATTATTCGTCGATACTTCAAAGCTGTAGTTGATGAAAAGCTCAACGACCAAAAACCTGTTATCTCCGGTCGCATCAGCTTGATCATGAGCAAGCTTGGTTTGAGCACTGGTAATCGTCCGGTAGTTAAGCCAGCATTGGACCTCGCTAAAGAAACCAGCGCACCGGCGTCGGCAATTCAATTGCCTGACGGTCGAATCGTAACCGGAAAGACGTCCGCGCTACTCGGATGTTCAGCAGCGATGTTACTCAATGCGCTTAAAGTACTTGCAGGAATCAATGATTCGGTGAAGTTACTATCACCTGAATCAATCACCCCGATCCAGACGCTCAAGACGGAACACCTTGGCTCACGCAATCCACGACTTCATACCGACGAAGTTCTGATTGCTTTATCCGTTTCTGCAGGTACCTCGAACGACGCTCGACGTGCTCTATCTGAGCTGGAAAAGTTGCGTGGTTGCGATGTTCATACTACGACGATTCTAGGATCGGTTGACGAAGGTATTTTCCGAAACCTTGGAGTCTTGGTTACATCTGAGCCGCAGTACCTGCGTAAAGGGTTGTACTGGAAACGCTGATTTTCCAGGCAAGATACTTACCTAGAAAACTCCTCACGGACGAACGCGTTATTTCCGAGCTTGGAGAACCGTGAATTTGGAGTTTCGATCGAGTTCTCGGACTCGATCGAAACTCTTTTCAATTTCTGGGCGGTAGCGAAGATGTGAATTATGGACTAGGTAGAGGTCACCACCTGGGCAAAGAATACGGTGTGCAGCAACAAGCAGGTTCTTAATCATTGTTGCATCGATACGTGTTCCTTCGTGGAACGGAGGATTGAGCAATACGAAGTCCGCCCAATTACTCGGAATATCTTGAGCAGCATCCGCCCAACTAACTTGTACTTTTCCGGCTTTAATTTCTGGGGCAAGCGTGATCGCTGCTGAGGCGCATGCATCGGCACTGATATCTGTGGCAAAGATAGTTGCGTCCTCAAGCTCCGCAAAGAGTTGGCGCGATACTGCACCGTTTCCACAACCTAGATCAACAATACGTGGAGCGTCGTCAAATCCGCGGCGATAATCGGAAACGATTCGGTAAATATCTGCAGAGGCTACTTCCCCTAAGAACTCTCCACCGTGATCGATTTTGGCTCCGCCAAATACTCCTCCAATTCCCGCGATCTTTCCATACTTCGAGTTTTGGATGGTCGGAGCATAAGAGGAAACTTCGATGAGGGTTGATTCACTCACAATCTGATCCATGACCTCCTGCTTCCCGACTAGGCAACGATATTTACCAACTCCTCGGGTAGCTTGGCACTGCCCTAGCGCCTGTTCCAAAATGACGTTTTGGTTTCGGCTCATATGCTTGGTATTGGCACCGCCAACGAAGGTTACATTAGGTCCAAACGGAGCCAGAGAGGACACTAGATATTCCAGTTCACCAAGGGACTTCGGAAGGTGGCTAAGAACAAGGACTTTCTTGGCAAAATTAGGATTCTGACCAGCATTAACAACCGTTAAGAAAAATTCATCGAGGCGAAGACTTCCATCTAAGCCACCGATGTGAACACGCGAACGCATTAGGAAATCATCAGCCAATTTTGCACTGTTACGCGCCTGAGTAGCAGTTCTAGAGCCAATGTAAATTTGGCACCCACGATCTCGAGCACTGGCTTCAAGCGCAGCACGGAAGAGGTCTGCGTGGGGATCATCAAAAATAACGATCGATTGTGCGTCTTTTAAGCCCTCTGCCTTCGCGGTACTAATAATCAGCTCATCAATTTTATTCATGCCTACCACCTTGCCTATTGCCAGCTGATTCCTCGAAGAATCGCTTAATGAAAAGAAAATCTTTGGTCGGGCTTGGGGTAATTCTACAATTCCCGCAAACTACTCAGTCCATCATATAGGTGGCGGTGGTTTCGAGGACCGTTTCGCCTCGAAACCACCGCCACAATTAAGCGTTTTCACACATTATGATTCTGAATCAGTCCCGCTATACACGCGATTGAGTGGCATCCCACCACAGGTTGACCCCTGATTCAACTGCATGATGATCGATCAATTTAAGCTCATCATCGGTGAATTCAAGGTTATTGAGAGCACCCGCTGAGTCCTCCAATTGTGCTACCGAAGAAGCACCCACCAAGGCCGTTGTAACTGTGCGATCACCTTGGTCGCGTAAAATCCAAGCAATTGCCATCTGTGCAAGAGTTTGGCCTCGCTGTTGCGCAATTCGATTAAGCTCACGAACATGGTCAAGGATAGAATCGTTGAAGAAGTCTCTATCCATCTTGCCGGCTCCGATTCGAGAATCTGCGGGAATTCCGTTGAGATAACGATTTGTGAGGAGTCCCTGTGCAAGAGGCGTAAACGCAATCGTTCCCATGTTTTGTTCTGCAACTACATCGAGTAATGAAGGCTCACCTTCTTCAATCCAACGATTGAGCATCGAATAGGAAGGCTGATGAATAACCAGCGGAGTTCCTAATTCTCGCATAATATCCGCAGCCTCCTTAGTAGCTGCAGCTGAGTAACTTGAGATTCCAGCATAAAGCGCTTTTCCTGACTTCACGGCATCGTGAAGCGCCATCATTGATTCTTCGATATTGGTATCTGCATCCGGGCGATGGTGGTAGAAAATATCTACATAATCCAGCCCCATGCGCTGGAGAGATTCATCGAGAGAGCTCAAAAGATACTTACGGGAACCACCGAAACCGTTCGGTCCGTCCCACATATCCCATCCTGCTTTACTGGAGATAATGAGCTCATGGCGATGGGAAGCCAAGTCCTTAGCAAGCGCCCTGCCAAAGTTCTCCTCTGCAGAACCGTAGGGTGGCCCATAGTTATTCGCCAGATCAAAATGAAAGATCCCGAGATCAAATGCCTTGCGAATAATCTCACGTTGAATTTGAAATGGACGGTCATCACCGAAGTTATGCCACAGCCCAAGCGCTATTCGAGGAAGTTGTAAACCTGTATTTCCACAGCGTGCAAGCACCGTATGACTGTATCGCTGCGGATCTGCATGGTATTGATCGCCAGTTGGAAGATAGTTTAATTTGCTCACATTCCTATTCTGCCAACTGTTCACGATGCATACCACCCAAACAGAAGATCGCGTGGATAGCTTAATATGCTGAATATGAACTCCGTTTTAATCTCCGTTATCGTCATGCTCGTACTAGCCGTCCTGCGGGTCCATGTGGTGCTTTCGCTTTTTATTGGCGCACTAGTAGGCGGAACTATTGGCGGACTCGGATTTGACGGAACAATGCTGGCATTCCAAGACGGTCTTTCAGGCGGCGCAAAAATTGCCCTTAGCTACGCTTTGCTCGGCGCATTCGCGATGGCGGTTGCCAGCTCTGGACTCCCCGAGATGCTTGCCCAGTGGCTGATTGGAAAGATTAACCACGAAACAGATGAAGCCAGCGACTCAGCCTACCAACTTCGACTCCATCGTCGTGCCACACTGATCGCTAAATGGGGAATGATTGCAGGAATCTTGGCAATGGCGATTATGAGCCAGAATCTTATTCCGGTTCATATCGCCTTTATCCCTCTCCTTATTCCGCCGTTGCTACCAATCTTCAATAAACTCAACATTGACCGCCGTCTCATCGCGTGTGTCATCACATTTGGACTGGTCACAACCTACATGTTCCTACCGGTTGGCTTCGGTGCAATCTTCCTTAACGGAATTCTTCTTAAGAACATTAATACCGCGGGTTTAAACACCGACGGCATCAACGTTATGGTTGCCATGGCAATTCCTGCGCTCGGCATGCTCGTGGGACTCCTTATCGCAATCTTCTTCAGCTACCGCAAACCACGCTCTTACACCGAAACCGCTCCTGCAGTTCAAGAATCGTCAACATTTACCGAGCCATCTCGGTATCGCGTAACCGTTGCACTCGTAGCAATCATCGCAACCTTTGGAATTCAGCTCTTCATGATGAGCGCAGGTTTTAAATCCGACTCACTTCTAGTCGGCGCACTAGTGGGGCTATCGATCTTCATGGTCACCGGAGCCGTAAAATGGAACGAGGCAGACGACGTCTTCACCCAAGGTATGAAGATGATGGCGATGATCGGCTTCATTATGATTTCCGCCCAGGGCTTTGCAGCCGTTATGAACGCCACCGGCGACGTAACTTCTCTGGTAGATGGGGCGTCAAACCTATTTTCCGGGAATAAACCCGCCGCTGCTTTCGCAATGCTTATCGTTGGTCTGATCGTCACGATGGGAATCGGATCCTCGTTCTCCACCTTGCCGATCATCACCACGATTTATGTGCCTCTATGCCTCAGCCTAGGGTTCTCCCCACTCGCTACCGTTTCGATTATCGGTACCGCTGGCGCCTTGGGCGATGCGGGCTCACCGGCGTCAGATTCCACTTTGGGTCCCACATCGGGACTGAACGTAGATGGTCAACACGACCACATTCGAGACTCGGTTATCCCAACATTCTTGCACTTCAACATCCCACTACTGGTTGCGGGCTGGATTGCCGCCATGGTCCTATGATTAGGCTCGATAGCCTTTGATTTTTCATTCCTCTACACGATTCCTCAAGGCCATTAAGCAGTTATCACTTCCCAAGGCTCAACCTCACCCTCGACTTTCTTAAAACAGGGATGAATCGGCGGATTGGCTTGTGGGACTATGCTTAATAAGTGTGGGTTCCGCGCATGTAGCTTATTTCGCAGATGCTCCAATTCATACTCAAGTTGACCGTCGGTAACGTTGATCTGCGATTCTAAACGTTCGACGTGATCTATCCGATTTGGATCAAATTTATATCCGCGTGCGACCGCTTCCACATAAACCGCATCCAAATAGGCAGCAATCGCGCCAAGGGGATCAGTGGATTGCCGAAACCGTATTAACTGTGGATGCCTGGTATAGCCCTGCGTGCGACCTGCAAGAACAGCTTGTGCAAGGAGCGCTTCGCGCCATAGTGCCACGAGTCCCTGCCTGTCCAACAATGATGGGTGAATTGACCATAATCGCATGTTTGCCTCTTTATTTTCCGCAAATTAATCGAGTCCCTCAAGAATACATAGATCGCTGTAGCATTCACACACTCGGTGGAAAACACCTACAATTCACGTATGTGCGGAAGATTTACATTATATGTGGAGCCTGAAAGGCAACTTTCCCTATTCAAGCTCACGTCGATTGCCGACGCCGTATTCAAACTTCCGCCTTCATGGAACGTTGCACCATCGAATGACGTGCGCATTATCGTTGAACGTTACGACGACGCCGTATCCGCCGTCGTCCGAGAAGCTCACGTTGCACGCTGGGGTTTAATACCTTCGTGGGCAAAAGATGCGCGAATTGGTGTGAAGATGATTAATGCACGAAGTGAGACATTAACCGAGAAGCCTTCATTTGCGACTTCCTTTAACTCACGCAGATGTCTTGTACCAGCCGATGGCTACTTCGAGTGGAAGAATGATGCTGGAAAGAAATGTCCTTTCTATATCACTCGCGACGATGGCTTACCACTCGCCTTTGCAGGGCTATATTCGTGGTGGAAAGATGGAGAAGAGTGGATTCTGTCTACAACCATTATTACGAAAGCAGCAAATCAACTGAAGGATATCCATCATCGTGAACCCATCGTCGTTGATGAAAAAGATTTTGATGTATGGCTAAACCCAGGCAATTCCGATAACGAAGTCCTTACCGAAGTACTAAAGAAGTCTAACCCTTTCTTTAAAACTGCTCGTGTTGACGCTGCCGTGGGGAAAGTTAGCAACAATTCCCCGGCTAATATTCATGCATTGCCATGAGTAAGAATCGTAGTGGTATTTACAACTCTCTTTATTGATTTATCGCACATTTCTGCAAAAAAGTAATAAAATTTTGATGTATATATCTTTCCTAGATACGTGCATAAAATAATTTGGCGCTGCACTTTCGTATGCGCTGCACACCGAGAAAGGATTTGCTGTGTCATCCACTAATAGACCAGCCACTGCCGCGGCTAAAACGCGTCCATCTGCAGTTCGTGAGCTTACAATCCGTGCGATCATCATCGGCGGTCTCATCACGCTCGTATTCACAGCCGCAAATGTTTACCTTGGCCTTAAAGTTGGCCTTACCTTTGCGACCTCCATCCCAGCTGCCGTCATCTCGATGGCAATTCTTCGCAAGTTCTCGGGTCACACGATCCAAGAGAACAACATCGTTCAGACCATCGCTTCAGCAGCTGGGACGCTTTCCGCAATCATCTTCGTGCTCCCTGGTTTGGTAATGATCGGCTGGTGGAGTGGATTCCCTTACTGGACCACCGCAGCGATCTGCGCATTCGGTGGAATCTTGGGCGTCATGTACTCGATTCCATTGCGTCGAGCACTCGTCACTGGTTCAGATCTTCCCTACCCCGAAGGCGTTGCCGCCGCAGAAGTTCTCAAAGTTGGCTCCGATAGCGAAAACATCGAAAATGCCGAAGAAAACAAGAAGGGTCTTGCCGTTATAATCTGGGGATCAATCGCATCCGCTGGATATGCACTGCTCGCCGCAATGAAGGGCGTAGCAGGATCTATCTCCACCACCTTCCGTGTGGGCGCCGGTGGAACAATGTTAGGTTCCAGCCTCTCCCTCGCGCTCATCGGCGTCGGACACCTAGTCGGAATTGCTGTAGGTATCGCGATGATCGTAGGTCTATTGATTTCCTACGGCGCACTTCTCCCATATTTCTCAGCAGAAGCCCTCACCCACGGCGGCGAATTTGCTGATGTTGTTGCCGCAACCTTTAAGTCAGACGTTCGCTTCGTAGGCGCTGGCGCAATGGCCGTTGCAGCTGTTTGGACTCTCATCAAGATCATTGGTCCGATTGCCCGTGGTATCAAGGAATCACTAGCATCGTCACGCACCCGCAAGAGCGGTCACGATGTTCCAATTACCGAACGCGATATTCCATTCAATATTGTTTTGGGAACCATCCTTGCATCGATGCTTCCAATCGGCGCTCTCCTTTACCTATTCATACATGTTTCGGAGATCTCTAACCACACAGTAACTCTTGTTATCCTTTCGATCCTCTTCGTTCTCCTTATTGGTCTAATCGTTGCATCAGTTTGTGGCTACATGGCCGGACTCATCGGCGCTTCGAACTCGCCAATCTCTGGTGTTGGAATCATTGTGGTTCTTACCTCAGCTCTCTTGATTAAGGTAGTAACCGGAAACGAATCCGCATCGAACGCCCCTGCTCTAGTTGCATACACACTATTCACATCGGCTGTTGTGTTCGGAATCGCCACGATTTCAAACGATAACCTTCAGGACCTCAAGACTGGACAGCTCGTTGAAGCAACTCCTTGGAAGCAGCAGGTAGCACTCGTAATTGGTGTTATCTTTGGATCGCTCATCATTCCACCAGTTCTTCAGCTAATGCTTGATGGATTCGGATTTGTTGGCGCGCCAGGTGCGGGAGAAAACGCTCTGGCCGCTCCACAGGCAGCACTCCTCTCCTCCGTTGCAGACGGCATCTTCGGCAACTCACTCGACTGGAGCCGAATTGGACTCGGTGCCCTAATCGGCGTCGTTATCATCGTCATCGATGAAGTTCTCAACAAGGTGAAGGGATGGAGCCTTCCTCCACTCGCCGTCGGAATGGGCATGTACCTTCCGGTTTCACTTACTCTCATGATCCCACTCGGCGCATTCATTGGTCGCGCATACGATCGATGGGCAGAGCGCAAGGCGAATCCAGAACCAATCAAGCGACTCGGCATTCTCCTTGCCACCGGCCTTATTGTGGGTGAATCGCTTTTCGGCGTCATCCTTGCTGGGATTATTGGTGCAACATCGAATGAAGAAGCACTTGCCGTATTCAACTTTGGAGATATACCAACTCAGATTCTAGGAGTCATCGTCTTTGCAGGAGTGATCTACGCACTCTACCGCTGGGTACAGAAACTTTCCTTAGCTCCAGCAAAGGACTCCACAAAGGCCTGATCTCCAGCTCAAGTCCTAATATTTCGGACTTAAGTACCAATAGCTCTGGGTGAGTAATTGTGATTATTCGCGATTGCCCACCCAGAGCTTTTTACTTTTGCATACCGCCAATATTTATGTTCAAATCTATCGGGATCAGTTTTATACTATTTGTACTATCTGGTTCTCACAGTTTTTGTACATGCAGTACAAAAACTGGCATTCAATTACGAGCAACGGAGATCGTTATGGCAAAACACGCTGCCACCGACCTTCCCACTTACACTCCAGAAGAAGAAAAGTGGGTCATAAGAAATAAAGATGGTATTCCAGTTGGTACCAAGCCTCACACCAAATGGACTTGGTGGAGAATTGCCCTTTGGATAGGAATTGCACTACTCGGAGCACTTGGATGGACAATGCTTGCCATTATTCGTGGTGAGGATGTCAATGCTATTTGGTTTGTGGTATCCGCAGTTTGTACCTACGCAATTGGATACCGCTTCTATGCACTATACATTCAGAAGAAGATCATGCGTCCCGATGATCGCAATGCAACCCCAGCAGAGCGCATCAACAATGGAAAAGATTTTGATCCAACCAACCGAGTGGTTCTCTATGGCCACCATTTCGCAGCTATCGCTGGTGCAGGACCACTAGTTGGCCCAGTTTTAGCAGCTCAGATGGGCTACCTCCCAAGCACCCTCTGGATCATTTTTGGTGTACTGTTTGCAGGTGCTGTTCAAGACATGCTCGTTCTTTTCTTCTCAATGCGCCGCGGTGGCCGCTCACTCGGTCAGATGGCTCGCGATGAAATCGGTAGATTTGGCGGAACCCTTGCTACAATCATCGTCTTCATCATGCTCATGATCGTTCTTGCTGTTCTTGCAATGGTTTGCGTCAATGCTCTTGCCGAAAGCGCCTGGGGCGTATTCGCAGTTGGTTGCACTCTTCCAATCGCAATCGGTATGGGACTCTGGTTGCGCTTTGTTCAGCCTGGAAAGGTTACACAAGTTTCCATTGTTGGATTCGCCCTCCTAGTCCTCGCAATTATCGGCGGACGCTGGGTTGCTGAAAGCTCCTTCGGTGAATACCTCCACCTCTCCCCAACCACATTGGTGTGGGCAATGGTTATCTACGGTTTCTTCGCCGCAGTTCTTCCAGTCTGGCTGCTCCTCACACCACGCGATTATCTCTCTACCTTCATGAAGGTTGGAACGATCGTTCTCCTTGCCCTTGGAATCGTCTTTGTTCGCCCAGTACTCGAGATGCCTGCAGTTACTGAATTTGCAAGCAACACTGCTGGTCCAGTATTCGCCGGAACACTCTTCCCATTCCTTTTCATTACCGTTGCTTGTGGTGCTCTTTCGGGAATGCACGCAATGGTTGCTTCGGGAACCACACCTAAGATGATTCAAAAAGAATCTCAGGTCCGCATGATTGGCTACGCCGGCATGCTTATGGAATCCTTCGTGGCAATCATGGCCCTTGCTGCCGCTACCAGTCTTTCGCAAGGAATCTACTTCTCGATGAATACCTCCGCAGCTTCACTTCAGAAGATCGCAGGTCCAGAAGTTGTTGCAGCTTCACAAACTCCAGAAGCTTTGGCAGCAAGCGCAATCAAGAAGATGGGCGTCACCGATGTATCGGGAAACAAGATTGAAGCTCACTGGACCACTGAAGACGAAAATGGCAAGACCGTAACTTACTATGGCCAAGAAGCGCTGAAGAAGGTTGCAGAAGACGTAGGCGAAAAGTCAATCGTTTCCCGTACCGGCGGTGCACCAACTTTGGCAGTTTCGATGTCCAACATTATGCGTCAGTGGATCGGCGGAAACTCGATGGCAGGATTCTGGTACCACTTCGCAATCATGTTCGAAGCGCTCTTCATCCTCTCTGCGGTTGACGCCGTCACTCGTGTTGCCCGTTTCCAGCTCTCTGATGCCTTAGGCAACTGGATTCCAAAGTTCAAAGATCCTTCATGGAAGGTCGGCGGATGGATCGCAACCGGAGTTGTTGTAGCTTCGTGGGGATCTTTGCTACTCATGGGTGTCACTGATCCACGTGGCGGAATCCAGACTTTGTTCCCACTCTTCGGTATTGCTAACCAGCTCATTGCAGCTGTGGCACTGATGGTTGTTACGGTCATGGTGGCACGTAAGGGTTACAAGAAGTACATCTGGATCCCAGCACTACCACTAGTCTTCGACACTGCGACGACGTTTACGGCGTCTTATCAGAAGATCTTCTCGCCTGATCCAGCTCTTGGTTATTGGACTCAGCACGCAAAAGCTAAGGAGCTCCTCGCTTCTGGAAAGCTAGATGCCGCAAATACGGAGATCCAAGAAGCAGTTGCTCGTAACACCTTTATCCAAGGAACTCTTTCGATCCTCTTCGTTGTGGTTGTAGCACTTGTTTTCATCGCCGCGGTTATCGAGATCGTTAAGGCATTCAAGCGCGTGGAGCCAATTACTTCCGAAGACCCATTCGAAGAGTCGAAGTACTACGCACCTACCCACATGTTCCCAACCTCGCTTGAGCACAAACTCGAACAGGAGTTTGAAGTTGTTGGAGAACCTGCGCTAGTCCCTTCGAAGCATTCCGGACACTGAAAGTAACAACAATGATGACTAAGGTTTTTTCGGCTCTTGCTCGCGGATTGAGCGAAATACGCTGGTATGTTCATGAATTCTTTGGCGACAACGCTTACGAACGATACGTAGCACGCCACAGAATCGAACATCCCGACCATCCGCCAATGTGTGAACGCGACTTCTGGCGCAAGCGTGATCGCGACGCCGAGGACCTCGTCCAAACCGGTTGTTGCTAATTTCAGAATTGAATAGCAATAGAGTTCAGGCGATCTCTGATCAGCAGTTTTACTGCTTTAATGAATCAGAGATCGCCTGAACTTTTATATGAAGAGAATTTCAATGACGAATCTGCAAGAAGTTAGTAATCCTGCGCAGTTCGAGAGCAAAGCAGTCGCACTTCACATTCATTCAAAGTTAGAAGCGCTCTTTCTCAGCTATAGTTAAAACAGTTGATTTATTAATTACATCTCTAATACCTTGGGAGCCAACATGATCACTGCCCTTTCAATCGTCACCACAATCTGGGGCGTTATCATGTCTATCGCACCTATCTTTCAGATTCGCGTGATTCTGAAACGTAAAGATTCTTCAGGCATTTCAGAAGCTTGGGTAACGGTCCTCTTCATCGGCTACCTTTTATGGTTCAGCCTCGGTGCCGCAACCGCATCATGGCCACTCATGATCGCTAATGGCGTGGCGATCGCAACCGGCGTAGTCTTACTCTGGGCAGTATTCAAGTATCGAAACGGTGCTCAGCTCGATTTTTCCGCTACTCCTTTCGATCCGAACGAGGCTCTCGCCCACTCCACTTCCTCTGAAATGGATTAACGATGAATTCTCCAGTTATCACAATTGAGGGATTAATTAAAAAGTTCGGCAATTTTACTGCATTGCAAGGTGTGGATCTAAAAGTTGAAGCTGGAGAGGTTCATGGATTCTTAGGTCCCAACGGCGCTGGAAAATCCACCACTATTAGAGTTCTGCTGGGATTGTTGAAGGCAGACGCAGGAAGCGTCACCATGCTCGGGAAAGACCCGTGGCACGACGTCGTCGACCTCCATCAACACCTCGCCTATGTACCGGGTGACGTCTCCTTATGGCCGAATCTTTCGGGTGGCGAGGCAATTGACTTGCTTGGCAACCTGCGTGGCGGACTCAACCGAACAAAACGCGACGCGCTTATAGAACGATTTGAATTGGATCCAACAAAGCGTGGTCGCCAGTATTCGAAGGGAAACAGGCAAAAGGTTGCCATTGTGGCAGCACTTGCTTCCGATGCAGAAATCCTCATTTTGGACGAGCCAACTTCTGGGTTGGACCCACTGATGGAAGCAGTTTTTCAAGACGAAATCCTTAAAGAAAAAGAAGCTGGAAAAACAGTTCTTCTTTCTAGCCATATTCTTAGCGAAGTCGAGGCACTGGCAGATTGTGTAAGCATCATTCGTAAGGGCAAAATTATTCAAAGCGCCACACTTGATGAGATGCGCGGTCAAACCCGTGTTAATATTTCGGCGCATCTTTCGCGAATTCCTAGAACTCTGGAGAAGTCACCAATCTTCCATCGAGTGCACATCGATTCAAAAAACCATTTTTCAGCACAGGTTAATCCTTTGAAAGTTGACCAGGCTTTACAAGAACTTCTCCACTTTGGAATCACCAACCTGGTTGTTTCTCCAGCCACTTTAGAAGAACTGTTCTTAACTCAGTACGAAGATTCATCTACTGCATCGCTTGGAGATGCCGGTTCGGAACCCACGCCTCGAGGCGCCTAATGAATGCCCTTACCGGAACTGGGAAACTGCTTCGCGCCATTATTCGATATGACTGGAAGAAAACTGTGGTGTGGATTGTGCTTATTTCAGCACTATCTGCTTCGTCAGTTCTTGCCTATGACGTCGCTTTCCCCGATATTGCCGAACGGCGTGAACTCTCGATCGCGATGCAATCAAATCCGTCAATGTCGATTATTTTCGGACCCGCCCGTGATTTGCTGACCTCTGATGGATTCAACGCTTGGCGAGCAGGTCAGCTCGGTGCACTTTTCGCAGCAATTATGGCAACCTTGCTCGTTACAAGGAACACGCGAGCACAGGAAGACTCAGGCCAGGGCGAACTCGTGGCATCCGGCGTCGTCACTCGTCAAGCGCGACTAATCGCTCCGGTGCTGGCGGGACTACTCACAGCTACTGTACTTGGGGTTTCCTGCTTTGGGTTAACCTGGCTATCAGGAGGTGAAGTTCTTCCCTCTGCGATTATCTCCGCAGGTTATTGCGCTTCGGCAGCTATGTTTACCAGTGTTAGCGCGGTGGCATGCCAACTGGGTTCGCAAGCGCGTATAGCAAACACTCTTTCGCTGAGCATGATGGGAATTTTTTATGTCATTCGAGGCTACATCGACTCCACATCACCTGACAACTGGACGCTTTGGCTCACTCCGTTCGGCTGGATAGAGAAAACGGCACCCGCAACCGATCACTTAATATGGCCCTTTATTCCGTGTGCTATTTTTTCCATTGTTTTGCTTGCAGTTGCGCTTATTTTGCATACCCAGCGCGATTTCGGATTTGGTTTCATCAGGCCAAGGCTCGGAAATCCTGCCGCTCCTAAGATCGGCATCCTCGCACTATCATGGCGAATCCACCGCGGTAGCTTGATTTCATGGTGGATCATATTCGGCATCTTTGGGTTTATTTTTGGCAACCTCTCTACTTCAATCACCTCGATTTTTAAAGATAACCCTGCTTTGGCACAGATGATGACAGCGGGTACAACCTCAGAAACAGATTTGATAAACACTTTCATTTATTCGATTTTCCAGAGCCTTGGAATCATGGCGGCAATACTTGGTGCTCAAATTGCCACGAAGTTTTATTCCGAAGAGCTTGCTTTGCGCGCTGAACCATTGCTGGCAACAACGCTGTCTCGCGGTAAATATCTAGCTAGTAATATCCTCTTCGTTTATGTGGGTACTGGAATCGCTATGGCTATTTCGGGCATTACCTTTGGTTTAATTATCCACAAAAACAACGATTTGATTTCGATTCTTCATGTATGCGAGCAAGCTCTAGTAACTACCTCGGCAGTATGGGTTCTCAACGCGATTGCGGTAGCTGCAGTGGCAATTTGGCCACGTGTTCGTTCACTATCGTGGTTATCAATCGTGGTTGCATTCGCCATTTCGATCTTAGGCCCGTCATTCAAACTCCCGAACAAAGTGCTTGGAGTTAGCCCTTTCTACCACGTAACCAGCCTCTCTACTGTTGCGCCGCAATGGGAGGGAACGTTTGTGCTCCTAGCCATAGTGATGGCTCTGACTTTACTTTCTTTTATTGGGTACCGACGACGGGCGATCATTTAGTTTGTTTGCGTGTAATTGTCCACACCAAGAGTTGCGGCACAAGTTTTCAACAAGAAGACATTCCCTTCTGCCTTCGCAATACTTTTTCGCATAGGGTTATCTACTAAGTGAAGCGCACAGCCTTGATTTACTTACTACTGCAGGTATTTGGTCTAAAAATAGGCGTACACCATATCAACTCAATCATTTAGCAGAGGAAGCTCATGGTACTTTTTAATGATTCCGAATCAACCGGAACTCTCCCTCCGATTAACCGAGACCGAATTAAACAAGCTCTAGACAAACTCGGCTGCACCTATCAAGTTGACGACGACGGAGATATCTTAGGCGGTTGGGAACACGGTTTCTTCTTTTTCGGAATCACCGGCAATAAAGCTGAAATCCTCATGGTGCGCGGAACTTGGTACGGAACGCTGGAGAACTCCAAACTGCCTGAAGCAAACGATCTGGTCATGACGTGGAATCGTGAAACTATCTGGCCAAAGGTATATACAGTTATCGATCCAGACGATAACCTTGTGCGAGTAAGTTGTGAGCATTCGGTCGACTACGAATTTGGGCTAACGGACGAACAGCTACGTCAGCACATTCTCTGTATGGTCACAACTGGTTCTTCACTCTTCGAAAAATTGAGCATGACTTTCCCTGAAGGTTTACCACACGAATAAGTACATAACTGAGTCGTAAAGTCCGTATCTTTTCATCATCACTATTCTTTCTTTTTGAATTCTCCCGGCTCAAAGTAATGCTGACTTTGTTCGGTTGTGGGCATGACATCTGTCATGCCCACAACCTTACAGGTAGTACTTCCGCAAGTGACCTAGATCGGGGAATATAAAAGCATGAGCATAAAAATCACCGATGTAGTGAAAACATTCGGACTGACGGATAAAGTAACCGCGGTCGATCACATCAACCTCACCATCAAAGAAGGCGAAGTCGTCGCTTTCCTCGGACCTAATGGTGCAGGCAAAACCACCACGATTGACATGATCTTAGGATTAACTGAACCAACTGCTGGCAAAATCACAGTTTTCGGTGGAAGCCCTCGCGAAGCAATATCGCAAGGACGTATCAGTGCAGTACTCCAAACAGGTGGCCTATTGCGCGATATGTATGTGGGAGAAGCCGTTGATTACATCGCAGCAACCTACCCTAATAAGACTCTTGGTCGTTCTGCTCTGAAGCGTGCGGGAATCGAAAACATTGCTGATCGCAAGATTTCTAAGTGCTCCGGAGGCGAACAACAACGCCTGAAGTTCGCCCTTGCCCTGCTCCCAAACCCAGATCTCCTTATCCTTGATGAACCCACCACCGGAATGGACGTCAATGGGCGTCGCTCCTTTTGGACGACGATGCGTGAAGAGGCAACCGCGGGACGTACCGTCGTCTTCGCAACCCACTACCTAGAAGAAGCTCAGGACTTTGCAGACCGAATCGTCTTAATGAATCACGGAAAGATTGTGGCAGATGGATCAGTCAAGGAGATCCGAAATATCACTGGTCAGCGCCGCATTACTTGGATTGAAGACGGCGTTACGCACGTTCAACTCAGCACCAATTCAGATGAATTCGCTCGTCATTTACTTGCCCGTCCAAATGTCCACAGCCTCGAAATCGCAGCACCATCGCTTGACGACGCATTCGTATCTCTAACTTCGGAGGATGCACAATGAAATTCGGAAAAATGCTTAGCATCGATACAAAACGTACCTTGCGTGACCCGTCGTCAATCTTCGTACTTGGTATCCCACTTTTGATGTTTATCATCTTCGGATCCACCACCGATTACGCCGAATATCCCTTCGGCAACGGGAACGTCGCGATGATTACCATGATCAATATGGCACTCTACGGCGCCGTTTCGGTGACCGTCGCTCTTGCTTCGAATGCCGCCGTGGAACGCATGCAAGGTTGGGGAAGGCAGCTTTCACTTACTCCACTGAGAGATGGACAATTCGTACTTCTCAAAGTGCTGGTAGCAACCATTGTTGCGCTATTACCGATGCTCCTCGTATACGGAACTGGATTCTTCACCACCTCCGAAGCTCCCTTACAAGCATGGATTCTCAGCTTCTTTATCATTGTTCCAGGCGCACTAGTCATGGCACTCTACGGACTTTTCTTCGGACTAGCCCTTAAATCAGATCACGGAACCACAATCGCAACTGGAACACTGGTACTTCTTTCCTTCTTAGGCAATATCTTCATGCCGCTTTCTGGCTTTATGCTCGATCTCTCCAAGTTCACACCGCTCTACGGACTCGGGGTCATCGCACGCTGGCCTGTAGCAGAAGGCAAAAACATCGCGATGGATGGCAGCCCCGTCACTGAGTCCTTCGCCCTTGCACTCGGAAACATCTCGACCTGGGCGCTGATCTTGGCACTAGCTTCAGTGTGGGCATTCAAACGCTCACGTTCTCGCTGAGCTACCTTGCTTCGTGAGACTACCTCGCCATCAAGCAAGGTAGTCTCACCAAAATAGGCAATATCGCAAAACGAAGCAATCGCGCTAAATCAAGTAGCCCAGGCAGAAACGGTACTCTAGAATTATGAAACCTAAGACTCCGACTTCGGTATCCACGCGTCGCACACACTCACCTCAAACGGAACATACCATCGACAAACGAGGTACTGTCGTCGGATTTCTTATTGGCATCACCTGGATATTTTTTCTGTGGTATCCGTTAGCGGCGGCACTCGAATCGGAAGACTCGATCAAGATTCCGTCAATCTCTTTAACCGCTATCTTCCTTTTGCTTTATATCGCTTCGTTGGCAGTCTCGTTCAAAAACAACCTCCATATTAAAAAGTCGGTATCAATTGGCGCGGTTGTACTCCTAGTTTCTGGAGTTGCTATCACCCTCGTCCAGTTCTACCTACTTGGGGCTATCTCGGTGACGTTCATCGTTTACCTTGTTCCAATGAGCGTCTTTTCACTCCCCCAGCCTTGGAACTTTTATGTAGGGATGCTCGCAACCATTACCACCTGGATTCCTGCATTCATCACCGATATTGGACTAATCTCGGTAGGGTTTTCCGCTCTCGGCACCTACGTATTCGTTTCTGCCTCCATATTTTTCGAAAATACTCGATTAAAGAAGCAAGAGATCGTGGCAGAGTCGGCAACACTCAAGGAACGTGAACGAGTCGCTCGCGACGTCCACGATGTACTCGGGCACACCCTCACCGCTATTGCTCTGAAATCCGAGTTAGCCGGAGAGCTGATCGAAAAAGATCCCGCCCGAGCAAAGAATGAAATCGACGCGATCTACGAGCTATCACGCCAAGCTATTGCCGAGGTTCGTGCCACCGTTTCTGGCTTACGTGTGCGCCAGCTTGTCCATGAGCTGGATTCTATCAATACCATTGCGGCAGATGCCGGTATTGCTCTAGCCGTTGAAGGATCACCGGACGAGGTTGAACCCAGCGCACGAATTCTTTTTGCTTGGGCACTACGCGAAGCAGCTACAAATACCATCCGGCACGCAAGCGCCACGCGTATTACCGTAGAACTCACCAACGATTCTATTGTGATTCGTGACGACGGCATCGGGATCGGTTCGCGTCGCTTCGGAAACGGCCTGACTGGCCTACGCCAGCGGGTAGAAGACGCCGGAGCCAGCATTTCGGTAACTGATTCTCACCCCGGAACCGAGGTTAGGATTAACCTATGATTCGAGTACTTCTTGCAGATGATCAGGCGATGATCCGTGGCGCACTTTCCGCCCTGCTCTCACTTGAAGACGACATCACTGTTGTGTGTGAAGTTGGCAGAGGCACCGACGTCGTCCCCAGTATTCATAGATGCCAAGAGGAAGGAATCCCGATCGACGTTGCTATCCTAGACATCGAAATGCCTGGAGGCACGGGGATCGAAGCGACGACGGCGATTCGATCCGAGTTCCCCTCGGTCAAGTGCCTAATTCTCACAACGTTCGGACGCCCTGGGTATTTGCAGAGAGCTTTAAGTGCGGGTGCTCTGGGGTTTATGGTGAAAGAAACCCCGGCGCGCGAGCTTGCGAAAGCAATTCGTCGTCTTCATGAAGGGGAACGGGTAATCGATTCAAACTTGGCAACTGCGGCACTCATTGAGGGATCAAATCCTTTGAGTGAACGCGAGCGCGAACTTTTGACACTAACCTTAAGTGGCGACCCAATTGCTGAAATTGCGCGTCGCGTCTTCCTTTCGGAAGGAACAGTTCGCAATCATTTGAGTTCAGCGATGGCGAAAACCCACACCGCTACGCGTATGCAGGCAGCGCTTTTAGCACAGGACAACGGCTGGCTCTAATTTTTTCATAAAACTTGATAGGTTCTTATTGAGAACAAAACCCAAAACATTAACATATTGCAATATCCTTATATGTATGATTGGATAGAACTATGAGAACACTTGACGGTCAAACTCAGGTCGCAAAGATCTTCAAAGCCCTCGGAAACGAAGGACGTTTGATCGTGCTGTGGGCTCTTAGTCAGAAAGACTGCACCGTGAGCGAACTGGCGGCAACCACCGATCTATCACAACCCCTTGTTTCCCAACACTTACGATCTTTAAAGCAGGTTAATTTAGTGAGCGGAAACCGCCAAGGAAAAGAAGTTGTGTACTCTTTGGCCGACCACCACGTAGCACACATTGTTGAGGATGCCTTTATCCACGTCACCGAAGGAGAACACAATGACTAACAAGGACATTCACGCAGAGCATACCGTTGCTGAGCACACACACGGGGAGAACTGCGGACACGAAGCGATCCAGCACGGAGACCACATCGACTACGTCCACGGAACCCATCATCACGCACTCCATGGCGATCATTACGACGAGCACGAAGCAGTTGCTGAGCATACCGTTGCTGAGCACACACACGGGGAGAACTGCGGACACGAAGCAGTTCAGCATGATGATCACGTCGATTACATCCACGACGGGCACCGCCACGCAGCTCACGGCGAACACTACGACGAGCACTGAGTTCGTCAAGCAACCAAGCTAATACTTGATCAAATAAAGCTCGGGCAGCTTCTGTGGGGGTAGCGTTCTAAACGCGCAGCTTCCCTAGTTGCCCGAGCTTTTTGAATCTATTGAGCTACTTAACCATCAGAACCATCAGATTCCGCCGGCTCAGTCACCCACCTAAGGATAGTTTTGACTGTAGATAAACTTTGTTCGGAGATTTCTTTAAAGGCTTTCTTTTCCTCTTCATTCAAGGGATTCTCTCCTCGAACAGGCGCCAACTCGGTGCAAATATCCCCCTGAGCTTCAAGTAAGGCTGGCAATAACCTCCCCGCGAGAGAAACCAATTCATTAATCACAAACTCTCGACTTAGCCCCAGATCATCGGCGCATTTTAACCAGTGCCGAAGCTCTATCCCTCGAAAACGGTTCTCTCCACCAATTTTCATCGCAAGGCACTTTTTCGCGCGCGGACTATCGTAAGGATAAGCTGAAGCGACGTCGTAAAGTGGCGCAAATCGAGGCTATGTTCCTTTTTCCCAGTAAACGGCATAATTCTTCGCATGTGCGTCCGTCGCACAAAGCAGGTAATTCACAATCAAGGCACGTGCAAATTGTTTAACATCTTCAGTTCCAAAGCCATTATGAGTTAACCAAACAGCTATATCTCTAACAGACGGCCCACCTACGGATTCATATTTATCACTAGGCAAATACCCCATGGCTTGGCAAAGATCTTCTTGAAGAATTCGATGCACAACACCAGACTTAACCTTACGATCCCAGCGCTCACTAACTAGTGCAACTTCACCATCAAAAGACTCATACCATGTAGTTGCTGCTTCAATCCCGAGTTTTTGAATTGTTTTCATGGAAAGCACTTCTACGAAGGCTTGAGCTTTCAGATTCAGAATTCCCGGTTTTAAAATATGGGTTGAAGGGACCGATCCTGTAACTTGATACCATTGCCCGCCGAACTGCGAGCGATGCAAAGCAAATTTTTCTTGCGCGCCCGCTAAAGACCAGTGTTCATTTTTTGAGATCCATGATGGTTCATTCCCATCATGAAGTTCTTTGAGGCGTTGTGCAATGTCAGAAGTAAGCAGTGGAACCATTTGCGCGCCTTTGCGATTCACTATCGGGCAAAAACCAGCCAGGAACGGTTCAACAACTGCATTTTCATAGCCACCTACTTTCACCGGCATATTTAAAGAAATAGAAAACACTTGTCCTTCACCCGATAGATCGTAGTGAAAGAAGTAGCCTTTTCCGTCACCCCATGCACTGCTTAGGATCAAGCCCCTCAAACATCTTCGAATACCTTGCTATTGATTCCTGTAGTTTTTCAACTCTCTGAACGGAAGGGCGCTGAGCCGAAAACAGTCTGTCAGTAGCAAATTGCAACAATTGGGTTTTCTCCACACGATCATGTTCCTGAATCGATGCATTTGTTGATGAGCGGTTAGGCATTTCACAAAACTGGTAACTTACCTCAGCCTCAACTCCTAACGCGTTGAGCATTTGAAATACTCGACCCAGGCTAGCACTGAGCGTTTTTCCGTTTTCGAATTGACTAACCCACGACCGTGGGCCCCAATGCGCTCTGCCAGATCGCTTTGACTTATTCCCTGCTGCTCGCGAGCGTCACGGATAGCAACCGCTAAATCAGGGGCAGATCGAGGTCGGCTACGGAACTTTCCCATTATTAACCCTTGTTAGATTTTTCAAACAACGTCAATATGTTTGATTTTTCTAACAACTCCGCCCCACTACACACTACAAACCCATCCCAGCCAGAACATATCGCCCAATTCACACATCGGTTTGAAAGCACACATTCAAGCCTAAAACACGAAAACTATGCGCCTAGAGAAAAATAAAACATTTAACACATCTTAAAAACTCGTTAGCGATAGCATTTCTACATAACCAAATAGTGCAACACGTCTCAATTGAGTTTGCCAAACACTTACAAATTGGCACGATCATGCGAAATAAGTAGAGGCTACACACATAGCCACTCTTGGCAATCTACCAACTCCTCGGTAGAGTACAAGTGTTATTATTTGGAATAGTTCCAGATAACAACACTGACGACTGCGGAGGGATCACAGACTACTCACACAACGTTCCCACTTAGCACAGAAATGCATAACTGGTGGTTACGCACTTAATTCAACCGCCGTCGTCTCCCCTCTTGGGGAACAACTGCAGCACAAAAGAAAAATGACTGAATACTCTAGGAGAAAAAATGTCACTGATTAACACGAAGGCAGCCGAATGGTCAGGCACCGCATATCACAACGGTGATTTCGTCGATGTTTCTAGCGAAGACTACAAGGGATCGTGGGCGATTCTTTTCTTCTACCCAGCAGATTTCACCTTCGTTTGTCCAACCGAGCTTGAAGACATGGCTGAGCATAACGCCGAGTTCGAGAAGATGGGCGTAAAGGTCTATTCCTTCTCCACCGACAAGCACTTCTCACACAAGGCTTGGCACGATTCGTCCGAGCGCATCGGAAAGATCACCTTCCCAATGGTTGGCGATCCAACCTGCGAAATCGCAGAGGCGTTTGAAACCCTTCGCCCAGGCGAAGGCGCTGCAGACCGCTCCACGATCGTCATCGATCCAAACGGCATCATCCAGTACGTTGAAACCACCTCCGAAGGTGTTGGCCGTAATGCCGCAGAACTACTACGCAAGGTTAAGGCAGCTCAGTACATTTACAACCACCCAGGCGAAGTTTGCCCAGCTAAGTGGGAAGAAGGCGAAGAAACCCTTGCTCCTTCATTCGACCTTTCTGGAAAGCTCTGATGTTCCTCGACGAAAGTACAATTAAGCAACTTCAGGGATTGGTTACCAACGTCAAGGTACCAATCCGCTTCGAGGCTTCGCTTGATGATTCAAAGCGTTCTCAGCAGATGCGCGAGATGCTCACCCAGGTAGCAGAGCTATCCGAACTCATTGAGTTTACCGAGGTTTCGCACGAACGCACGCCGTCGTTTGCCATTTCGCGGGTTGATTCCGATGTGTCGGTTCGGATTGCCGGACTACCCATGGGTGAAGAGTTCTCCAGCTTCGTGCTAGCAATGGTTCAAGTTGGCGGGCATCCAGTGCGCGCGGACGAAGATGTAATCGAAGCAATTAAAGCGATTGACGAACCACACGAGTTCGTCACATACATGTCGCTTACCTGCCAGAACTGCCCGACCGTAGTTCAGTCGCTTAACTCGATTTCCATCATCAATCCGCTGATCAAGCACACTGCTGCTGAAGGTGGCGCTTACCAAGAAGAAGTAAACGCGCGTGGCATAAAAGCTGTGCCCGCCGTCTTCATGGACGGTGAACCATTCGGCCAAGGACGCATGGGATTCCAAGAGATCCTTAGCAAGCTCGACACTGGATCAAACGCGAAACGCGCAGAAAAGCTCAATGCCTCCGAACCGTTTGACGTGCTGATCGTTGGTGGCGGACCTGCTGGAGCTACAGCAGCCGTCTATTCAGCCCGCAAGGGATTGCGAGTCGGTGTGGCCACGGAAAATGTTGGTGGCCAGGTGCTAGATACCGCTTCAATCGAGAACCTTACTGTCATCGATAAGATCGGTGGAACCGCACTCGGTGGCGAGCTTGAGCAGTCGATGCGCAGCTATGGTGTGGAAATCATGACTGGTCTGCACGCCCAGAAGCTGCACGACAAGGACGAATCCGGACTCTTCGCGGTGGACTTCGAAGGCGGAATCACCTTACGTGGTAAGAGCACGATTATTACGACCGGCGCTCGTTTCCGTACCACTGGTGTTCCCGGCGAAAACGAATTCCGAAATAACGGCGTAAGCTTCTGCCCACACTGCGATGGCCCACTCTTTAAGGGCAAACCACTTGCGGTGATCGGTGGAGGAAACTCTGCTATCGAGGCAGCAATCGATCTTGCAGGTATTGCAGAGCATGTAACTGTTATTGAGTTGATGCCAGAGCTGAAGGCGGACGACGTTCTACTCAAGAAGCTCGATTCACTCAAGAACACCAGTGTTATCACGTCTGCCGCTTTGCAGAGCGTGGAAGGCGATGATTCTGGAGTTACTGGAATCACCTACAAGGATGCCAACGAAGAACTTCACAGCGTAGCTGTGAATGGCATTTTCGTTCAGATTGGGCTTATCCCGAACGCCGAGTGGCTGGATGGAACACTCGAAACAATGCGCGGAGCCATTGTTGTGGATGATCACAATGCAACGTCAATGCCAGGAGTATTTGCCGCGGGAGACGTAACAGATATTCCATACAAGCAGGTTGTTATCTCACTCGGCGCCGGCGCCAATGCTTCACTTGGAGCATTCGATTACTTGATTAGGCAGTAACCAAATCAAAATCGGTTGGTACTAGATTATGTGATAGCCAAGATCTAGTGAGTGATAACCTCAGCTGGGGTGGTTTCGGTAAACAGCACACCGAAACCACCCCAATTCACGTAAATAAGCGATAATAATGCTATGGCTATTGATCAGAATCCCGTACCTGCGTCGTTACTGGATAACACCACTTTCATCATGCAACAGGTCAACTCTGTTACTCGAAACGATTTCGAGATCCTTGACGGCTCCGGAAATCCTATTGGATCAGTCCAGACCATGGGCGGTGTTGGTTCGCGTCTCCTTTTAGGTGCTAGGTCATTCAACCTATGCGAGCTAGACGGTACCATCGCGTGCCACATCGAAGACACAGTTAACTTTGGCCGAGACCGCTATGAAATAACTGATCATGCAGGGAATCCACTGGCAAGCCTAATCAAGAAAATTACATTCTTGCGCACCAAAGTTGAAATAACTCTCGCGAATGGACAAGCAATGGAGTTGGTTGGAAATCCCATGGGCATGGAATACCAGTTTGTTTTAAACGGTCAAGTAGTGGGAGCTGTTGCGCGCCAATGGGCTGGTTTGGCAAAGGGATTACTCGGGCATAGCCGCTACGCACTCACAATGCATCCCGAGGCTCCAACGGCACATAAACTTGCAATGCTCGGCTCCGCAGTTGCTCTTGACTGCATTCGAAATAAAAACGATGGCTCCACTGGCGCGTTAAACAATTGGAACTAAACCTCTAATCATTTTAGAACGACTATTCTTGACTAAACGTTCTTGAATGGGTATTCTTAAATTATGGGAAGAAATCGATCCTTTAATTTAACTGAAGTCCTTCACTCAAGTGCAGCTTTGTTTCGCTCAAAAGGCTACGAAGCGTCATCTATTGACGACGTCGTCAAGGTAACTGGCGTCCACCGTGGCAGCTTGTATAACACTTTCGGCAGCAAGTACGGGCTCTTTCTTAAGGTGCTTGATAACGCTCTTGAGTCACTCGACCAGCCCGAAAATATCGAATTACTTTTGGTGGCACTTTTTGATGCTGCGCCGAATGACCCAACAGTTCAAAACCTCATTGAACCTGCAATCAAAACCCACACCTCAATTGCAACTACGCTCGGTCTAGCTCTGCTTTCACGTGCAGGTCTAGATCAAACAGAACCACAAGCCAACAGTTCTTCGCCACGGGAAACAGAAACAAGTAGCATCGATAAAGCCAGCGACGGCGTTCACAGCGATACATTCACACAAACAGGAGTTGAAGAGAAATGACTACCACCAAAGTTTTCATTACACCCAGTGAACTGGTTGTACGCCCATGTGGCATGAATAAGGTATGGAGTTTACGCCAGGAGATTCGGGTACCCTTGGCGAATGTGCGCGGAGCAACCCACGATCCGGGTGTGAAACATGAACCGAAGGGAGTGCGAGCACCTGGGTTACGAATGGGCAATAAGCTGGCTGGCACATTTCACGTAGATAACCAGCGGAATTTCTGGAACGTAAGCGGATACGAAAATTCGATTGTTATCCAGCTAGCGCCTGGCGAACACTTTAACCAGATTGTTGTTAGCGTGGATAATCCGCGCGAAACAGTGGACTTGATCAATCGGGCGACGGCTAGGGAAGAGCGCTAGAGCCCTCTCCCTCACGACAGCGAGATTAAACGGTGTGTTTTTACACAAACCAAGAACGAAATATAGGCCAAAAGAATTTGAGCGAACCTAATAAGCTGGGGGTGTGGTGCATAATAATTGCACCACACCCCCAGCTTATTCAGAACATCGCAACGCGATAAGCGTTACTCCGAACCTAGTTTTTCGTCGGCAGTATCACGTACCGAATCGAGCTTATCGGCATATTTTCCACCAGTGAGCTTATCCGCGGCGTCACGAATCACGTCAAGCGCCTGGTCAGTTTTCTCTTCATCATTCTTGATGCCGTCAAGAGCCTCAACGGCTTTATTTTTGAGATCGTCAAAATTCATGGTCTCCCCTTCTATGTTGATCATTGAAGAACCTCCTTACCTGCCTCAATATTCATTTATCGTGAAGAACTTTTATGGGCAAGTCAGGTGATATTCGCTTAGTGGGCATCGCAGTTAAACGTGCAGGCTTATCACACACACTTCAACAATCAGTACACACATTTATTCTATATTTTTCTTTTGCGAAAATCCGCGCAAAATTCGATTCAAAGCACTTCACATCAAGTCTTTGCCCTTCGTAAATATGCGTGTTACTCTTGTTTCACGAGTTTCAGGATTGTGACGCAAGGCAAGACCTGATCGCCTAGGATTCTCGCGTGAATTCTACATTATGTCCTTTGTATGGACGTTTTGCGCCTTTACCTCCGGTATTCTGCTCGTTTTTCACTTCTATTGCTCTCATGAGCGTTGCTTGTGCTGGATTGAAACATGTTCCAACCATCGTAGGTTTGATGAACGTTACGAACGGCGATAGCGCCAAACGTTTCCATGCACTCATCTGCGCGTCACATCGTCGCGACGCTAAGTGAAAAGCGGAAATATGTTTAAAACTCTTCAAAAACTTGGCAAGTCTTTCATGTTGCCGATTGCTATTCTTCCCGCAGCGGGCTTGTTGCTCGGTATCGGTGGAGCACTGTCTAATGCCAACACCGTCAAGGCATACCCGATTCTCGACAACGCATTTTTGCAGGCGATTTTCTCAGTCATGAGCGCCGCCGGTAACACGATCTTCGCAAACCTCGCACTGCTGCTCTCGATTGGTCTTTGTATCGGTCTAGCGAAACGAGACAAGGGCACTGCCGCACTAGCTGGTATCGCCGGATATTTGGTGATGGTAAGCACTATGAACGCACTCATGACGTTGCGTGATCCAGAAGGAAAAATCGACACTGGCGTGGTAGGTTCGCTGGTCATTGGCGCTATCGCCGTCTGGCTTCACAACCGTTACCACAACATTCAGCTTCCACCGTTCCTCGGATTCTTCGGCGGCTCACGCTTCGTGCCAATCGCCGCAACCTTGGCAGGTATGCTCGTGGGCTGCATGTTCTTCCTGATCTGGCCACCAATCCAAAGCGCTATGGTTTCCGCTGGTGAAGCAATTGCTGGTTGGGGCGCAATCGGAACTTTCTTCTACGGCTTCCTCATGCGTCTATCTGGTGCGGTTGGCTTGCACCACATGATTTATCCGATGTTCTGGTACACGCCACTCGGCGGAACTGAAGTTGTTGCTGGTCACACCATTGAGGGTGCTCAGAAGATCTTCTTTGCTCAGCTCGCAGACCCTGGTCACGTGGGTCTGTTCACCGAAGGAACGCGCTTCTTCGCAGGTCGTTTCGCTACCATGATGTTCGGTCTCCCCGGCGCCTGCTTGGCTATGTGGCACGTGCTCCCTAAGGATCGCCGCGCAAAGTACACCGGTCTGTTCGCTTCGGTGGCGCTCACCTCTTTCATCACCGGCATCACCGAACCAATTGAGTTCATGTTCCTGTTCGTGGCACCGTGGCTCTACGTTATTCACGCTTTCCTCGACGGCGTATCGTTCTTTATCGCTGATATCTTGAACATTTCGATCGGCAACACTTTCTCGGGCGGCGTGATCGACTTCCTCCTGTTCGGTGTGCTTCAAGGTGAGTCTAAGACCCACTGGCTCTACGTGATTCCAGTCGGTTTGCTGTGGTTTGGCCTGTACTACGTGGTTTTCCGATTCCTGATCACCCGTTTCAACGTGCCAACTCCTGGCCGTTTCGACGACGCTGAGGCACCGGCGTCGTCGGCACAAAACGACACAACGGACGCAAGCTCGAACGCAACGTCGGGCGTAGCTTCGGGCGCAACCGACAAGAACGCCCAGCTCAAAGCCGAATCCGAACTGATCGTGAAAGCCCTTGGCGGCCCGGAAAACCTCGAGGACGTGGACGCTTGTATCACTCGCCTGCGCGTAGCCGTCAAAGATGGCTCGAAGGTGGACAAAACCGAGCTCAAACGACTTGGTGCAGCGGACGTGTTTGAAGTCCGTGGCGGCGTACAAGCGGTGTATGGTGCAAAGGCGATATTGTACAAGAACGTGATTAACGAATCGCTCGGTATCGACGACTGAAAGGCTAGAACGTGGGACTGTTTGATTGGATGAAAAAGACGGCAGAGGTCAAGGTTTTCGCGCCCGTACCTGGGAATTTACTTGAGCTTGCTGAGGTTCCCGATCCGGTGTTCGCTGGCGAGATCCTGGGTAAGGGCTTCGCTGTGGCGCCCACAGGATGCGTCTTTGCTTCACCAATCGCGGGCGAAATAACGATGCTCGCACCGACCCTGCACGCATTCGGAGTGCGTTCCCCCGAGGGAGCCGAAATTTTGGTTCATATCGGTATCGACACCGTTGCGCTCAAAGGCGAAGGTTTCGAAGCCTTGGCACAGGTAGGCGACGCAGTGAAGGCTGGTGATCCAGTGGTATGCGTGGCGGAGGACGTCGCCGGAAAAGTACCGTCAATGATATCGCCTGTTGTGAACACGTCGAAGGCAAAATTTGAAATCGCAGAACTCAACCTGGCCGCCAAGCCGGGTGAGCCTGTGGCAATTTTGCACGCATTGGAGGCGTGAGTTCCATGTACGTTCGGATTGTGCGCATCTATAACAACAATGTTGTGCTAGCCGAACGTGAAGGAGATCAAGTTGTGCTCCTCGGGAGGGGAATCGGTTTTCAGCGCAAGGCTGGGGATTTGATCGACTCCCGAGGAGCGCGCACTTTTGTGCCCGACTCGCTTCACAAAGCCGCGCAGGTGGCGGGCTTGCTGAGTGAGGCCACGCTCGAGCAGGTTGAAGTCACGCGTCGGATGGTGGAGTTGGCGACGCCGGAGGGCGTGGCTGGTGCTGTGGCTGTAGGCGAGGCTGGCGCCGCTGGAGCTACGGCGGCATCGTCGGGGAATACTGGCGCGGACGCATCCCGCCCAGGCAAACAAATATTGTTTATGGCGCTCTTGGACCACTTGGCGGCCGCCGTGCGGCGAGCAGAGCTGGGCATAACCGTAGACTTCGCTCTGAAATGGGAGGTCATGGCGCTGTTTCCGAGTGAAGCGGGCTTAGGAAAAGAAGCGCAGAGGCTGGCCGAAACTGAACTGGGTGTGCGGTTTCAAGAAGACGAGTGGGTGGCGTTTGCTCTGCATTATGTGAATTTCCGGTGGGCGAACGGGAATTTGCTGAAAACAGTTGCGATGACCAGCGTCATCAAGGACGTGTTTGCTCTGCTTGAAGGGAAATGGGACGTGGAGATTGATCAGGAGTCGGTGAATGCTTCGCGTTTTGTGACGCATTTGCGGTATTTGATTGTGCGGACGGTGCGGCACAGTCGCACCCCGCATGGCGTGGATGTTTACGACGCCGTGCTGCGCTCCACGCCCGGTGCGGCCACTACCGCGCAGCAGGTGGCCGAGCTTATTGGGAAAGCCCTGGGTAATGAGCTATCTCGCGAAGAAGTGGGATATTTGGGGCTACATTTGGCACGGCTCTATGAGTCGGAGTTGGGGGCGTAGGTTGAGTTGGTGTGTGGGTACAGATTGGCCCTCCGCATTTTAGGAAGACCGAAATATTTCTGGTCAGTAACCTTGGGAGGGCGCTGATAGATTCAGTGTATATACTTTTCTGGACAAGGTGGCCATTCAGCAACACGAATTCAC
This sequence comes from Arcanobacterium ihumii, assembly GCF_900604515.1. GTDB lineage: Bacteria > Actinomycetota > Actinomycetes > Actinomycetales > Actinomycetaceae > Arcanobacterium_A > Arcanobacterium_A ihumii. The sequence continues at coordinate 615,502 of NZ_UWOS01000001.1, forward strand.
AAACCTGGACTATGCACACCGGCAAAGCGTTTCGATAGGTCTTCTAGGTAGTCACGGCGTTTAACGACGTCAAGCCATTTGTGTGGGATCGATTCGGCGCCATACGCAATGCCCGCTGCTGCGCCCACGATCGCCGCGTAAGTATCGGTGTCGCCACCGAAGCGGACGGCGGTGCGGATAGCTTCGGGGTACGACGTCGTATGCAACAGCGAGTATAACGCGATTTCGAGGGTATCGACCACGTACGCCGACGCCGTGAAGTCCGCAGGAGTGATCGACACAAACTCAGGACTGAAGATTTTTGAATGCGCCGCGAGTGCCTCCTGCCATTGTGGATCGTCTGGGCGCCAGTCGCTGTATGGGAGGGCGACGGCGCGCTGGTACGCCCGCGTGACGTCATGACCAGCGTGTATCCCCCAGAGAAATTCGCAGAAAATAATGCACGAGAGCTGGGAGATCGCGTGTCCGTGCGTAATTTGCGAAGCTTGGGAGACGACGTTCCATCTGTGGTCGCGGGAAGGCGGCGGTTCATGGGAAAGGATTTGTTCGCGAGAGGGGTTGGGTGCGGTGGCTTCGGCACGCTCGCTCGTTGGCACATGTTCACCTGTTGCTGTGTGTCCACAGCTTGCCCCGTAGCCACCGGCAGATGCATGCCCACCGGCTGCCAAGTGAAGAGCGATCGGGAAAATGCGCATGAGGGCGCCGTTGCCGTTGTCGCGCACACGTGTTGCACCGGATTCAAGGGCGGGCGCGCCTCCTTGGAAGCGACCGAGCGCCATCATCACCGTCATTCCCAATCCGAATGGACGCTCGATGGAGCAGTATTTTCTTTCCTCCCACCAGGCTAAGAATTGGCGCATGATATCGGTGAGGTCGAGGCGGCCCTGGTGGGAAATAATCGATTCCATTGTGGCTACAGCCATGGAGGTGTCGTCACTCCAAGCGCCAGCAGGTACCGCTCGGCGCGGCCGAGAATTGGCTGAATCAACCTCACTCGCAGCATACATGGCGTCGAGCGGGTGTTTGGCGACTTGGTCCGCGTCCAGAAACTCGAATGGCACGCCAAAGGCATCGCCTATTGCTGCACCGAGCAGGGCAGACGTTATCTGGGAAGCAGTGAGTGACCCGATGCCGGACGCGCTGGTTGTGTGTATACCCATAAGAACCTGCTTTCAGTGGACTAGTTGCGCCAGAACGATGGCCCGACGCTGCCAAGTCCAGTATATTCGCGAGTGCTCATAAGCTGGGGAATATGTTTTGCGGTTTATGACCCGGCGAAGGAGCCTTTCGCCAGGAAACGTTAGCCAATTTCTGATGCTACCGCGCAAGAAGACGAATCCTCTATATTGAGGAAAAATCCTAATTTTAGTTAGCCCCACTCAAGCTATGCAAGCCTAAATCAATTGGTAGCATCTCCCTCAACTTGACGCTCTGCTAATTTGAGATCACAGCCCAAGGTTTTTGCACGATCTCCCAATACTCCTTGTTTTGCCGCAACTGCAATCAACTCGCGCCAAGTCTCCAAACTTTCAGCTATTTTGGCGGTCAGAGTTTGGATATACTCCTCACGACGGCACTCACGCGAGATGTACCGATGTAAGTGATCCTGCAAACTTGGATCCATTTCTATCACCTTATTCTCAACCTTCTCCCAATAGTCTTTCGGACTTTCCTGTGTTTGAGGGTTGTCACCAAGCGCATCAAGATAATAAAAACGTCCAGATTTCCCATAACGGTCAAGCGTGTCGAGAATCAAGGGCCACAAAGGATCCCTTTCGAGCTCGTGTAAGGCATCTTTAACGTACTGAGGATGCGTTGCTTTGTTTATCCCTTCCTCAATTACTCGTCGTAGTGCGGCATCCATCTTTTTTAGATCATGACCATAATCTTTTTTGAGAATTTTGGCAGGTATCCATTCACGATTCTTATCCAGATAGACATAACCAAGCGCCAACTTCAATAATTTTTCAACACCTATCGAGAGCAACGTCAGTACAGGCTCACGCGTAGTGTCAATAAAATCAGCCGATCTGAGCGTATGCATACCGTACTGCAATAAGCGTTTCGCAGAATCCAGTTCTTCAATCAGATAAAACGCCTGCTGCCTTGTCAATCTGTCGTTGTATAGATTGTTCATAGATACACCACCTACCATCACTGATGTCTTTAAATCCGAAACTTTAGCCTAGATCATTAATAAATCTTGCGTTTATTTCTTGATCTCATCCTACTTATCGACTACGGAATATCGAACCACGTATTACTTTCGCTTTCCTTCACCTGCGAGTCTTCGAGGAACTCTTCAAAAACCGAGATCCGTCAGTGACCTCAACATTCGCATACACTTAATCCAACAAATATTAATGATTACGTTTTCTTTTCGATCAAGAAAGAAATGTACGTGCTCGAATATGTATAATTTTCAGTACGCCTTAGCACAACGAAGGAGCATCTGTGGGCAATGAGGCCAGCACCATTTCCCTGAATGATTATCAGGCAAAATATTTCGCTCACCAACTGGAACGTTCATATTCCAATGAACATGTTGGAAAACTTGCCGGCTTGCTTTTTGATGCACAAGTAGAACCAAAACCGCACCAAATCGACGCTGCTCTTTTCGCTCTGCAAACGCCATACATGAAGGGAATTATCCTAGCTGACGAAGTTGGCCTTGGTAAGACCATCGAAGCAGGAATCGTTATCAGCCAATTCTGGGCTGAACGTAAACGTCAAATATTGATTATTGCCCCCGCCAGCCTCCGCCAACAGTGGAAGCAGGAGCTGTGGGAAAAATTCATGCTCCCTGCGGAACTAATCGATCGTAAAACGAAAGATAAGCTTCGCAAACACGACCCTTCAGCTGATCCCACAGTATTTATCGTTTCGTACGAGTTCGCAAAATCAAACCAAGAAGCATTATTGCGTCACTGGGATATTATCGTCGCAGACGAAGCACACCGTCTGCGTAACTATTGGTCCGGTAACGCGAAGACGGCGAGCGCAATCTCTCAGGTTTTCCGTCAAGCTAGCAAAGTTGTATTACTTACCGCTACACCTCTCCAGAATCGCCTTGAGGAGCTTTACGGATTAGTTTCGACGTTCGATACCGAATTTTTCCATTCGCTTGACGCTTTTCGCGAGCGGTATATCAAAAACCGCTCACTAGTGGGCGGCGACGATCTCGCCGAACGAGTGCGCACCATCGCGAAACGAACACTTCGCCGTGACGCTGAAAAGTATATCCGTTTCACTCAGCGCATTCCTATAACAGTGGAGTTTGAGCCATCAAACGATGAAAAACGCCTCTATGAGCTCGTAGACTCCTACCTCCAGCGCGACGATCTATATGCATTCGCGAGTTCTCAACGATTCCTTTCTGCGACGATTATTCGCAAACGCCTCGGATCGTCAACCTACGCAGTTGCCCACACCCTGGAGAATATTGCGAACCGTTTACAATCGGAACTAGATGCTGGGCAGCTTCGCAACCGGCGTGGCAACTTATTTGAAGATGAACAGTTCGATTTAACAAGTGACGAACTCGAAGAACTGGAAAACATCAACGCGCAACAAAACCCGTTTTCTGATCGTAACGTTCAGGAAGAAATCGAAGCAGAAATCAATGAGCTCCATAGCTACGCAGCACTGGCTCGATCCATAACCGTCAACCAAAAAGCAGTTCATGTACGCGACGCCCTAGAACAGGGTTTCGCCAAACTTCGTGAAATTGGCGCTCCAGAAAAAGCAATTATCTTTACCGATTCAACGGTGACTCAGGCCTATTTGGAACGGCATCTCACTGAGATTGGCTATGGAGATGGCCTCGTGCTTTTCAACGGTACGAATAACTCTCCGCGAGCTAACCAGATTTACCGTGACTGGCTTGAAGAGAATGCTGATACCGATCTCATTACTGGAAATCCTTCAGCTGATCGGCGTAAAGCTCTCGTGGATTACTTCCGTGATCATGGAAAAATTATGATCGCTACCGAGGCAGCGTCCGAAGGCGTAAACCTGCAGTTCGCCTCAATGCTCATCAACTACGATTTGCCGTGGAATCCTCAACGAGTTGAGCAACGCATTGGTCGCATCCACCGATTCGGCCAGAAGTTCAATGTGGTGATTGCAAACTTCCTTAACAAGGGGAATGTCGCAGAGCAGCGAATTCTTGAGCTTCTTACTGAAAAGTTTCAACTGTTCAGCTCGGTATTCGGAGCTTCCGATGAGATCCTCGGCAGTATTGAAGACGGCTTAGATATGGAACGAAAAGTCGCCGCTATTCTTGCCGAATTTAAGACGGCGGAAGAGATCAGTGCAGCGTTCGACCAGCTAGAAGCACAATATGCAAGCGAAATTGACGCAGAGATGAAGAAGGCGAAGACGAAAGTCTTCGATCACCTCGATCCACACGTGCAAGATCGTTTGAAGAATTACGACAAGCAGTCGGACCAAGTGCTCAATCAATTCGAGCGCTTACTGATGAGTCTCACACGCTACGAACTCGCCGATTACGCGACTTTTGATTCTGATACACACAATTTCTCCCTAAACCGAGCACCCGTTGAGGGAGTAAAAGTTGGCAAATATTTCTTCAAATCCAGCCCTCTTCCCCAGGCTCACCAGTATCGTTACGCAAGCCCGCTCGCTCGATACGTCATTGACGCAGCTTTGCAGAGCCATACCCCAGAGGCGGAAATTGAGTTCAGTATTAGCAAGTCTCCTCGCGCTACCAAGTCCGTGCGCGAGCTTGCTGGTCAATCGGGAATCTTGACGGTTCGGAAGCTAACCTTTTCGATATTCGCCCAAGGTCAAGATCTATCTGAGTCGTACCTTATTTCCGCTGGCCGAACTACCCACGGGAAGAAACTCGACAGTGAATACGTGGATGACATCTTAAATTTGACAGCAGTTCAGACGGTAGCCATCAGTAACGTCGATATAGCCTCTTTAAGCAAAGCACTAGAAAAACAGGCCGAATCCCTCTATAAAGAAGTCAAGCATCGCAATTCGCGTTATTACTCTGAGCAAGAAGACGTCACCTATCGCAATCTACAAGACCGCAAAGCTGAGCATGAGAAGCTCATGCGAGAGCTCGAAGCCAAAATCAAGCAGCTACGTAAGGACGCAAAAAATACCGACGACGCACTAGAGAGCTTGAAGCTCAAACGAAAAGCAGATCGTCTCGAGGATCAGATCGACGACGCCGAAGATTCTTTCCGCGAGCAAAAACGTCAACTCCGCAAAGAGTCGAGAAACTACCTCGATTCTGTGGAAGACTCTTTGAAGGGTACCGAAACACAGGAAGAACTGTTTACGATTCGTTGGCGAATCGTAAAGTAAATTTCATTTAGAACTTAAATATTGGTAACAGGAGATTAACTATGACAGACGATTTTGACGTTTACGAAGAAACGGACGACATTAACGAGATTTCACCCGCTTCGCCAGATTTTCGCACCGAACTTGCAGAGCAAATTGCCGATCTCGCTCCCGAAGCAGTAGCGGACGGAAAAATCGACTTCGAAAAGTTAAAAGAACTTCTTAGCGACGACGTATCTAGTTCCCCTGAGCGCTTTGGTCTATTCTGGCCAGGGAAGAAGCAAGCGATTCGCACAGCTCAGACTCCCACTACTGCCACACTTCAGCCCGACTTCGAGAACTCCAAGAATTGGGATACCACTCAGAACGTGTTTATCGAGGGCGACAACCTCGAAGTACTCAAAGTTCTTCAGAACCACTACTACGGCAAAATCAAAATGATTTACATTGATCCGCCGTATAACACGGGCGAAGATTTCGTTTACAAAGATGATTTCCGTGACGGCATGAAGAATTATCTTGAGTGGACTGAACAGGTAAACGGCGAAGGCAAGAAAGTATCCAGCAACTCAGAAGCTGAAGGACGATATCACTCCAATTGGCTCAATATGATGTATCCGCGCCTCAAGCTTGCGCGAAATTTACTCACCGATGATGGAGTCATTTTTATCTCCATTGACGATCACGAACAAGCTCAGCTAAGAAAGCTATGCGACGAAATATTCGGTGAAAACTGTTATGTTGCAACGTTTCCTTGGAGAAAGCGTACGGCAAAATCTGACGTTCCTTTCGGAATCTCTCAAGACTTTGAATACATTCTCTGCTATGCGAAACAAAACTATTTAGCCGGAGTGGAATCTGACCAAGGAAAGTATTATGAAACTGAGGATTTCCCAGGAAGACCTTGGCGCTATCACGATTTAACCAAGCAAACCTCTGCCGAAGAACGTCCGAAAAGCTTCTTCACGATAGTGAATCCTAAAAATGGAGAAGAATTTCCAGCAAATCCAAATCGCACGTGGGCAATCACCCATGAAACGCTCGAACATTACCTTTTGAATCACCGAATAATCTTCCCCAACGACTACGACTTTTTAAAAATAACCAGACCAGTGCTTAGGTATTGGAAAGAAGACGATATCAAAAAACGAGGAGATTCATTTGGCTACAAGCCTGTGAGCACCTTGCTTCCCCCCCCTCGATTGTTGGAATGACACAGAACGGGACGAAAGAAATCGTTTCTATATTTCAAAATAAACTCTTCGCGTTTCCCAAACCCGTAAATTTGATCCAATTCCTAGCATCTTTCTCAACAAACTATGATAAGGACTGCTACATACTCGATTTCTTCGCTGGATCCTCCACAACTGCCCACGCCGTCATACAGTTGAACGCCGAGGATGGCGGAAATCGTAAATTCATTATGGTTCAGCTTCCAGAGCCTACAAGTGAAAAGTCTGAAGCTCGTAAGGCAGGCTATTCCACGATCCCTGAAATCTCCCGCGAGCGCATTCGCCGCGCAGGTGAAAAGATTCTCGCGGAAGAAAAAGCCAAGCTCGACGGCCGCACAGATCTCGACATCGGCTTCCGTGCATACAAGCTCACTGACACGAACTTTACAAAGTGGAATATAGGAAGTGACGCCACCGAAACTGAGCTACAGGGCGAACTACTCTCAACGGTGGATTCTGCCTCAGATGAATCACGCATCGACGATCTCTTCACCGAGCTTCTCCTAAAACAGGGCATGTCGCTCACGGAAACAGTTGACAATATCGAGGTTTCTGGCGTCAGCCTTCGCGCCGTCCGTGACGATGAAGGCGAGCTAGCCATGCTGGCCTACCTCGATGAGCATCAGTCCCCAACTTTGGAGCAACTTCGTGCGTTTATCGATAAGAAGCCGGCACGCTTCGTGATCCTCGAAGACACCTTCAAAGGCAACGATGAGCTAAAAACGAACCTGGTGCAGATGTGCAAGATCAATCACGTTGAACTCTGGACCGCGTGAGGCAACCAATGAAACTGAAATTCGACGAGAATTATGGCTACCAGCTTGACGCGATCAACACGGTGGTAGACCTTTTCGAGGGTCAACCATACGATTCAGGGAAACTGACTGAAGCACTCTTAGGGCGGCATTCACTTCCCATCGTTCTTGGGCAAAGTAGACTGCCAGGAGCCGATGAACAGTTCGGAGTGAGTGCAGCTTCTGAAATTCAGCAAGAAATCGGAGCCATCGGCAATAATCTTATGTTAGGCGAGGCGACGATCCTTGATAACCTAAAGCGCCGTCAAGAATACAACGGTTTACCAGAGTCTGCATCGCTTGTGGATGGCCTTCAATTCGATATCGAAATGGAGACAGGCACAGGAAAAACCTACGTGTATCTGCGCACTATCTTTGAGCTAGCCAAGAAATACAACTTCACGAAGTTCGTAATTCTTGTGCCATCAGTAGCTATTCGCGAAGGCGTCAACTCAAGTATTGACTTGATGAAAGATCATTTCAAGAAACTTTACCCTACCTTGAATTTTGACCATTTCGTGTATTCGGGAAAGGATGCGGAACAAGTTCAGAGCTTTGCGACGTCTACCTCTATCCAGATCATGGTGATGACGGTCGCCGCAATTAAAGGCGACGCGAAAAGTCGCATTTTCCATCAGCAACGTGACCGTCTCAACGGCCTTCGCCCCGTGGATTTCCTCCGCGCCGTCAAACCGATCGTGATCATGGATGAACCTCAAAATATGGAGTCTGACCTATCCAAATCGTCGGTCAAAGACCTCACCCCTGCTTTTACACTCCGTTATTCAGCGACCCATAAGAAGCATCGCAACCTCGTATATCAGCTTGATCCAGTAGCAGCCCATAACCTTGAGCTGGTGAAAGGCATTGCGATTGCTGAAACTCTCCAAAGCGGAACAAACACTACTCCTTATATCAAGTTATTGGGCGTACGCCACGGCCCCAAAAAATGGGAAGCAAAGCTTGAGCTCAATATTCGTAAGCAAGACGGAACGGTTTCCCGTTCCTCAAAGTGGGTAGCACAGGGCCTTGACCTCGCTCGTGCTACTGACAATGATGCATACTCAGGAAACTGGAGAATTAACGAAGTAAGCCTCGAGCCGCCGTACATTGAACTTTCAAATCACGGACTGTTGCAGATTGGCGAACAAATTGGCGGTAGCCAAGATGCTGTGTACCGCGAGATGATTCGCGAAACAATCCGCGAACATTTCCGCAAAGAAACAATGCTTCGCCCGCGCGGAATCAAAGTGCTGAGCTTATTCTTCGTCGATAAAGTAGCAAGTTATCTAGGCGAAGGCGGCTCAAATGAAGATGCCGACGGGAAATTTGTACAATACTTTGATCAAATTTTTGAAGAAGAACGCGAACGCAATCCGCGCATACGTGAGTTTTTACAAGAGAGCCCTATCAACTATCGCCGCGCATACTTTTCACAGATCAAGAAAGGCGTGTATGGCGACACCTCAGGCATGACCGGTAAGGATGACGACTCCTATGATCTGATTATGAAAGACAAGGAGCGCTTGCTCTCCGAGGAAGAACCAGTACGTTTCATCTTCAGTCATTCTGCTCTTCGTGAAGGTTGGGATAATCCCAATGTGTTCCAGATCTGTACACTCCGTGAAATGGGAAGCGAAACCGAACGACGTCAAACAATCGGCCGCGGTTTGCGCCTTCCCGTTAACGCAGCTGGTGAACGTGTGTCAGATCGGGCAGTAGCGCAACTGACCGTCGTCGCCGATGAAAGTTACAAAGAATTCGCTAACGCCTTGCAGAACGAATACGAAAAAGCAGGCATAAAAATTGGCGTGGTGAGGGAAAATGAGTTCACTGATCTTCCTTGGAACAACGGTGTAGAAGTCATCAACCTCGGATTTACCCGTTCCAAAGAAATATGGAATCAGCTCAAAGACAACGAAATCATTGACGCTAAAGGGCATCTCACAGAGAAATTTGCACCAGAGGTACCTGATTTCAGTCTGGACTTATCCGCTGAATTTTCGCCCATTGAGCAGCTCATCATTGAGCGGTTAAAGGATCTAAAAATCGAGCGAATCGTAAAATCGACGCGACATCGAGTGACGAGAATACTCAACAAGCAGATTTACGATTCACCCGAATTTGAAGCATTTTGGGCAGCGATTAGTGCGAAGACAACATACAGTGTGCGGTTTAATAGCGACGAGTTGATCACCAATGCCATTAAGCGGATTAAGAAGATCGAGTATATTGAACCGCTACGTATTCAAGTGACAAAAGCACAGTTACGTATTGAGCGCGGCGGGGCGCATGCGGATGAAACTTCGCAACGCTCTGCTGATCTCCGCGGTAGTTATCCGCTTCCCGACATTGTGAAACAGCTTCAGGAGGCTACATCTCTCACACGCAAAACAATCGTAGATATTCTTATTGGATCTGGCAGACTTAATGAATTCATCGGTAACCCCAACGACTTCATCAAGCTGGTGACTGAAGCTATCCAGGACGAACTGGCTGAGGTTGTAAGCGAAGGCATCCAGTATGAGCGAATTGGCGGCAGCGTATATTCGTTACGTGAGCTTCAGCAAGATGGTGAAAAAGAAAAAGCATACTTCTTAGATAATCTCTACAAGGTCAAGAACGAGCAAAAGACCGATTTTGACTATGTGGTGTTCGATTCCGGCACTGAAAAGAAGTTTGCTGAGATTCTCGACAGCCGTGAGGATATAAAACTCTTTACGAAGCTTCCGCCTAAGTTTAAGATCGATACTCCGGTTGGCCCATACAATCCTGATTGGGCGATTGTTAAACATGTAGACGGTGAAGACCGAATTTACATGGTGCGCGAAACGAAGAGCACAGCAAATTCGGCGTTGCTACGCCCGAAGGAACAAGCAAAGATTGACGCTGCGAAGAAACACTTTGAAGCGCTTGGAATTGATTACAAGAAATCGAGCCCTGAAGGGTGGAATTTGTGATGATCGATATTTCACAGATTGCAACAATCTCTATTAAATATCCCCATTTGCAGGACAAAGAATGTGACCTTCCGTTCTTTATTAGACATACAAAGAAAGGAAACGAACTTATAAAGAGTGGAACAGCACTTGTCTACGGGTTGAACGGATCTGGGAAAAGCACACTCACTAAGTCATTACTCAGCCTACAGGTTCCAATGAACGAACGTAGCCACCCAGGGAATATTACTCTTAAATCACTCAATGGAACAAAAATTGACACCACCGAAGAAGTACCCGTTGTGGTCTTCGACGATAACTTCATCCGCAATAACATCAGCGAGCTACCGAATCTCGATGACGAAATGGGCAGCGTAGCTCCTATTATCTTGATAGGAGAAAGCGCTGGAGCCAGCGATAAGCTGGCTAAATTAGATAAGGAAATCGTTAGTTTCGAGTCAGAATCGAATCAAAAACACTCTGACCTGGATCTCCTCCAAAAAGACATCAATGCGACACATCGAGATCTTGATGGTGCATTGAAATCAACTTCAGGAGGAACATATAGTTCATGGAGACTTCGATCTGACAGCATACAGTCACGTTTAAACCTCACCCAGCAAACAAAAGAAGCTATTATCAGCATAAAGCCTCCTACAGTGGACGAATATCACTCTTACGGTAAGAAGTTCTCTGAGTTAAGACATAAGATATCCACTGCGAAAAACGCAAAAAGAATTGAAAAGAGCCTGTCCACTTATTCATTACCAAGCAACCTTGAACAGATTGAGAATCTACTCCAGCAGGATTTATCCCCTAAATTAGCAGATGACGCAAGTTGGATCGATCAGCTTATATCTAGTTTAAGTGTTGAAGAACTTAAAACGCGCCGGCATGAAGTTTTCCGTGAAGGAATCACCACTTGTCCACATTGTTTTCAAAATCTGCCCACAGATTTTCGCGAACGATTTGCACAAGCTATCGACGAGCGCTTATCCAAACTCACCGAATCAGATGTCCAAAAACAACTCGAGTTTTTGAAGCTACCTGAGGATAACGATCCAAACAGAGTGATTAGTGAAGCAATATCAGGTCATATTGATATTGACAATTTTCGATCCTTACTTCAGCAGTATGTGGCACTCCAAAAAGAAGTAAATCTTCAGATCGACAATAAACTCTCAAAGCCACAAGAGACTTATACCATCAGTAACATTGATTTTACATTGGTATTGCAGGCTTTAAACGTATCGGTAGAAGAAATCAATAATCGCATCTCTGCCTACAATTCCTTACCCGATTCCCTGAATCAATTGATCGAGGAAGCAAAGAACATCAATATTCTACTCTCAAGTTTTGAAGCAAAGGACATCATTGTACGGCTAAACGAAGCACAATCACAATACAATAAGCTGAACGACGCTGCCCAAAAACTCGATGAAAAGATTAATTCGCTTAATACAGAAAAAATACAGCTCGAAGCGAGTATAAAAAGGCATGATATCGCTGTCAACGATATAAATGAACTACTACGCATTGCATTCGGCAATGATGCAATAAAGCTCAAAGTACGAGAAGATGGCAATCCCGGCTATGACGTAATAAACCGCGGATCACAGGTAAACCCCTCGCACCTTTCAACAGGCGAAAAGAATATTTTAGGCCTCTGTTACTTTTTTGTTAAAACAGTCGAAGGAGGAGATTTCAGAAAGGATCTGGGTGCAGGAAAACTCATAGTCCTTGATGACCCTATTTCCAGCTTCGATTTCGATAATAAGTATGGTGTTACAGCATTAATTTCATTTCTCCTACACCAAATTCATTCGAAGGAGCACCAATCTAGCAAATGTATAATTTTGACTCATGACATTTCCGTAGTCTGGCAATTGGAAAACTTACTGAAGGACCAGCTTCACGGCAACCGCATAGCGTGGCGACTCGGACGTGATGGAAAATTATCGGAGTTTAATGTCTCTGAACACGATATATACAAAGGTCACCTTCAATACCTATTCGATATTGCAAAAGATAATATTTCTTCAATGATCGATAATGAGGTTAGCAATAGATTCCGACGTGTCTGGGAAGGGTTCGCCTCTTTCGAGTTGGGCCAAAGCAAACCTACTGACGTAGTTTCTTCACCTCAGACGCGCGCGCTCTTTGAGGATTCATATACCGCCAGAATCGCTAACTTCTTAAACACTTTCCCAGCACGCCCATACATCAACCCAGATTCCCACTCTCATTTTCAGATTATGTCATGTAACTACGGGTTACTTCCGACGCTTTCGCCCGATAATTACTTGCGCTTTATCCGCGAAGCACTCGTTTTCATCCACATCGTTGCGCCAAACCACATCCCTGGGAGATTGGCTAATAGTAAAGAGGATGTTCAGCCTATTCGTGCTTCCATGAACAAAATGACCCAGGAAGTCCTAGAAAATTTCAAGGAATCATAAAATGTCCATATAAATCCTATAATAAACTAAACCAAACAGCCATATTGCCACAAGAGCAGAGACGATATATAAATTTGCACTTTCATATTAGGAGACACTATGGGATATAGAAACTACAAAGAATTCTATAGCGAAGCCAAAGAGCAGAATAATATCATGATGATCGTCGGCAACGGTTTTGACCTCCAAGTCTTGCATCATTACAAACAGCTACCAACTACTTCATACAAAGACTTTTTTGATTTCTGCCAAATTCGCGACATATCAGTAGACAACCTAATTCTCCAGAAAATGGGGGATCTTCAATCGCGAGGCGATGCAAATTGGAGCGACCTCGAATTGTCCATCGAAACCTTGACAAAGGAACACCCCCAGGCAGAACTGGCGACAATTTGTTCCGCCGCAATAGAAGTACGAGACGCCTTTTCACATTTCTTAAATCGTGTTGTAACCAGCGACCTAATGACACACTTAAGTGGCCATGCGCAACGAGGCGAACTTGCAAATAAAACATACTCACAACTCTTGTACGATATTCGCGATGCGGAGAATCTTAAGAAAATCCCATTTGCTGGGAAACAAACATACTACGAAATCTTCAATTTTTATGTCGTCAATTTCAACTACACGCCGCTACTGGATAATTACCTTTTCCTCGATTTTGAACAATTCGACCCCGAACCGCATGAACATGTTGACCGAAACTTCGAATTTGACTATGACCCCCATAAATTAATTACAACGCCAGGCTGGGAACCCAAGTCATCAAGCTATATTGCGACTGAGCTTGTACACCCCCATGGTTACATGGATATACCACGCTCTATGCTCTTCGGGTTTGACGATAATTCCCCTTCCAAGCCCTCTCAAGAACTAAAGCCCTTAGTGAAACCGTACGTCGCACAGTTGAATTTCCGTTATGGCGAACTATTCAACGATACGAGTCTCTTTATTATTTTTGGTTGCTCAATTGGGGCGACTGACCAATGGTGGTGGAAAAATATTGCGAAACAAGTAGTGCTAGGAAAATCATCACTACTTATATATTGGTGGAATCCAGACGAGAATAAAAAAGCCACCGCTGATGACGTCTTCGAAAAATTTCGTGACGTCTCAGAGATATCAGATCCAGACCACGTAAATAAACTTAAAGAAAAGACGATCGTCATTTCTTATAGCGATTCGGACGAGCGCACCCTCCTCAATTTGTAAGGAATCGGATCGGCGACATTATAACTGGCACTATAAATGCCGAGCACCTCTGCGAAACTAAAGGCCATCTTCAATAGTTCCGCTTCACAGTCAATAACTTCGATTTTCCCAAAAACGCACCAATTTTTACACACGCTCTGGCGTCACCGAAGCCTTTCACTCTCATAACCAACGTGTTCTCTGCCGATGCGAACGCCCGCGCTCCCGTCACGGATATCAGAAAGTGTCCCGTACCGTCATAATTCGCCATGACAATCAGACCAGCAATAAGCCATTCCCCTGCTCATCATCAATCTCGATCACGTTAAGTTCCGGAAGACCCCGGAAAATTGTATCGGTGGTTGCTAAGGGAATGTCGTACGCAATCGCGCATGCCGCGATCCAAAGATCCCCAGTGTGCACCTTATTGTGTATGGCTTGGCCGCGTGCCTCAGCATCGGCTCGCAACCGTGCGGCAGCCTCAATCACTTCAGAAGAAGCCGGAATCGTCACTGTTGAATCTAAAATCTCAACTGCCCGCTCTATCCGAGAGTTACCCCAATGGTTTTTGTACGCCCCATACAAGATTTCCGCTCGTATCTGAAAAGAGATAAGAAACTGAGCTCCCGCTAGCGTGCGTTGCCAGGAATCGAGTTCTTGAATATGGTTTTTCGTCTGCTTACCAGTCATTCGGAGTAAAGAGAAAACGCCGGTATCTAACAATACGAGGTTTTCAAGGTAAGAGCTCTTGAGGCGGTTAGTATCGGCGCTCATAGCTCACCCTTTCATCATCAGGGCGATAAACTCGTCTGCTTCGTCGGCAGAAAGGGAAACTGTGCCGGGATAAGCAGGGCGAGGAGCACTGAGAAGATCTTCCAGACCCACATTAGTCACCGGCTCAAAAGGAAGCTGGGTTGCCTCGATGGTGGCATCTTCCAGCTGTGAAGGATAGCCCGAAGATGTGAATTTTGTAGCCACGCCAGAAACTCGCACCCAAGTGCCGAATAGATCCTTGAAGCTCGTTGGATCATCAACCGTGTTCACCTTGCATGAATGGCCAGAATTATCGGTGACGAGCAATCCTTTGCTGATATCGAGGCGGGAGAGCATCCCTTCTACTTGGACTACCGCTATAGGAAAGTCATCAATTAGTTGCGACGACGAAGCAGCAATCTCGCTTAGGCGGCTGGACGACAGAGTGAACTTGCTTTCGCCGTCAGACTTAAACTCCACGCTTGCGCCGGTTAAGGAGAAGGCTTTGATCAGTTGCTGCCGAGATTTTGCTTCCCCAGTGTTATCTGCGCTGGTTTTACCATCCCACAACAGCATCATTTGCTCGTTAAATCGGGCATCGATGTCGTCACCAATAGGGTCGATAAGGTATTCCTCATTGCTCTGGCGTTCGATTACTATCGATGTGGAGCCATTTTCGATACCGATCATAAAGTTCGCGAGTTCTTGCGCTTCTTTTGGCAACCTGCCCTGCTGAGAAGCGTTAGTCACGCCTCGACCAAGTTGCGAGGTCAAGCTTTGCAGGCTAGCGCTAATACGGTTGAGATCAGCAAGAGGAATCATGCCATTGGGCCATTCGGCATTAACCATGTGGAACTCAAACTTCATCGCCATCGTGACCACCTCCCTGCACAAGTAAACGCTCGTATCATCGACTGCTCGAGATGCTATAATAGTCATCTGCCCTCTGCATTTGAAGAAACAGCTAAAGTCTATCCTTGCGAGCGCACTAATGCAGTTACTTTATCACCAGAAAATGCCTGTTTCTAGTGACGCTCAAAGATAATATTTGATCTATGGCACAAAGAATCACACTCACGCCCTAGCTCTCCCGAAGGCAAGGAGCAACTTTTCGAAAAATTACCACTGAATTCTTCAAGCATGGAAGCGCGATAGAATCAGTCTATTAGCAATAATATACACGCACATAGCAGGAGCCTCCGCCCCATGCCCACGCCTAAAACAATCGAACTTTTCCTTCTGGACGGTACCGCTGCGGGACGTAAGAAAGCATCGCTCAGCAACTGGACCGGCGTCGTCTTCCTGTTGCCCCGCACCACAATCGAAACCTCTCGAGACCGTGACGACTTACGCCAAACCGGCGTCTACTTCCTCTTTGGCACTGACGATTCCGACGAAACAAAGGTATACATTGGCCAAGCCTGCGAACGCAAGAACGGCCAAGGTGTACTCGCCAGAATCATCGAACATCGCGAGGAAAAACTTGACTACTGGACCCACGCGATCGCTCTGATCACTTCCAATGATTCGTTCGGCCCCACCGAGATCAGCTACCTTGAACACCGCTTCACACAGATGGCACGCGATGCGGGACGCTACGACGTCGCCAACGGGAACGATCCCTCAATCGGCAAAGTGACAGAAGAAAAACGCGCTGAGCTGGACGAATTTATCACCAACGCCAAGCTACTCATCGGCGTGCTTGGTTATCGCGTCTTCGATCCGTTCAATGAGGCACGTAGCGTTACACCGGAAAATCCCCGCGAACTCACCGACGCCAAAGCCACTGCCACCGTCGAACCGTTACTATATCTCACCTGGGGAAGCGCGCAGGCCACCGGACGGCAGACCTCGGATGGATTCGCCGTGCTCGCCGGCTCCAAACTCCGCCCGGAATCGGAATTCACCAACACGGCTCCTGGTTCTGCGCTCAAACAACGCGAGCGCTACCGCGACGCTATCGACTCTTCAACCTCTACCCTGGTCAAAGACGTGTTGCTCGCTAGTCCCTCGGGAGCGGCGGCATTCGTCGTCGGCGCTTCGGTTAGCGGTATGGCGGCATGGAAAACGGAAGACGGCGTCACGCTTGCGGAACTTGAGAGGCGGGGAGAATAGCTTCGCTCACGTTCTTCTCGATACTTTGCAACAAGGTCAAACTCACACTCTCTGGCTCTCCGATTCTGTATTCCATCTATGAATACAAAGCCAGTTCATATCGCCCATCATCTCCCTAGATGCGCCGCCTTGCACTCATCCAGAACCATCCGCACGAGCTCCTCAAGATCCTCTTCACTTAACGGGAGCTCAAACGCCGTCAGTGCCTGTTCCACCAACGGATCGCGCGGCGTCGTACGCTTGCCACCTGGATTCACCTCAATACTTACCCGATCTACCAGCGCATGCACATCCCCAGAATTCGGATCCTCGTCAAGCGACTGCAAATTCACCAGCACCTGTACGTCCTCCCGTCATGCCTCAACCCATTGCCAGCCGGTGAGGTCAAACGGAGGATCCAGCCGTCGCCCACTCGTGTACTTGCGCAGCCCTCGTCCGGCGCGACCATTATTGACGACGACGAAACCCACACCTTCCAGCGCTGCCACAATACGCGCGCGCTGTACCAAACGAGCTCGATGGTATGCATCTCTCAGCGCAATGAATTCATCAGCAACTGATTCTTCCGTCATCGTTCTGTCCTGCACAGCTTTTCTTTTATGCTCCACCCCAAGCCCCTTTGCATGAATGTCCAGCTCTATTGCTCAGCCAAACCGTGTTCTGCCATATCCAACCTACCTGCGAGCTTACTCCGTCTCCGGTGTGACACCGCTCTGCTATTCCATATATATAATCAACACATACTTAATACCTATTGCTTGTTGATTCATATGGAGGCTCACAATGACAGCCGACAAGCCAAACAACGGCGAACAAAATAATCCATCACAACAACCATTCAATTCGATTGTGCTGTTTCCAGCAGTTACCGTTGGCGTTATATTCATTTTGATCCTTTGTGCCTGGATATGGCGTTCAACAGTCTTTCCCTTCATACAATGTAAGAAGGAAGTTGCCGATCTTTACTCCACCCTTACAGCTCTCACCGAAATGCTGGTTCCTCTTATTTTTGCCGCAAAAGCATTCCCAGCCCTTTTCGCTGAAAAACATACACAACATGACTTATTCATAAAACAAGTGAGAAGTGAAAATAAATATAAGACCAGCCTTGACGTGGTATTTTACATTGCATTGCTCGCCTGTACATTCAGTTTCTCTGCTTTTTTAGCACCATATGTGTCGATCGTCGATGGAAATAATCCTCTAAAAATTCCACCGGCACCAGCATATTTGATTGTTGTCAACGGATTACTGTTTGTTGCGGCTATCCTTATCGCTTGGTTCATCCCTCGATCTAATCCGCTCCCTATTCAACAGTTCATTGACAACTTTTCCTTGTTGACTCGTATCGACCTTGCGGCCGCAGTAGAGAAAGGAAGAATCCAACAAGAAGGACCTCGCCGGCTCGTCGTCAGCGCGTTTTACCTATCCTCCCTACTGATGGCAACTATTGCTGTAGCACTTACGACGAAGATTGGACCGGCAGGTATGTTACTTTTAGCTATTCAACCATTATTTGCGGTCATAGGAATCGAAGGAGCCGCTAAAAATAAGATCTATGGCCAATCAAAATTCATATTCTTACGCATAATATTCTTGGCACAATCTTCTTTGGCAGCATTAATCATACTGATCATCATCCAAAAACTGTTTCCTCAAAGCCTGATCACACCATCAAGTATTTTAGGAGTGTTCAGCCTGCTAATCTGGACTGCGATTATTTTTTACCCAAAGACAATTAAATCCATTCCGCTGCTCGCAAAGTATTATCAATGGCGGTTAAAAAGGATTAAAAAGATTATCATTGAAGATATAAAACGGCTGAGCAACCGGCTAAGAAAAGAAAATCAAGATGTCCGCGATCATATAAGCGAAGAAATCGCTAGAATCGTTGTTTCCACTTACAAAGGTCACGCCAATTCCAACAGAAGTTCCAATGATTTCGGAGATATTTCTGATTACACCAGTGCATCCGAAATATCTGAAGTACAAATGTATGCAGATAAATTCTGGCCAAGGTATCGCGTGATGCGACGCCAGCATGCAGCGAGGTCACTCAATAAGAGTCATTCACCCAAGCCCCCAACCAAGCTACGACGCCGGTGATCGCAAGGTCTCAAACCTCACCAAAATACTCGACAACTCAACGATTTTCGACAATCTTGTCGAGCACAGTCAACACAACCGTTTTGGACCGACGCCCAAAAAACAACGACGGACGCGCGCCACACTTTGAAGTGTAACCACACGTCCATCGTCGTCCGGATTTACTTACGAATCTCTAGGGCAACCCGATCCCTAAGCCATCCGGCGCGTTTGCACGAGGCGCATTGCCTGCAAAACTGCATTTACCAGCAGCAACACGACGCCAGCCCCTATCAGAACATTGGTGGTCGACCATCCAGAGCCCGCGCCGTCGGAACTCGCCATGGTATCGTCCAAACCTGCGCCGCTCAGCGACTTCACGCCAGCATTCTCGCCACCCGCAACAGCATTATTACCCAAGCCAGCATCGCCAGCCAGGGCAGCATCATTGCCCGCGAGCGCATCATTAAGTGAACCCAGCACATTCGTGGCCACCGTGCCGCCGCCCATGCCGCCGCGTCCTGTACCAGTTCCCGCAGAGCCCACAAGAGCTTGACCAATCGCCGCCCCGAAATCGAAATGACCGCTGGTCACGCCGTCGGCCGAACCAACATTAAACACCAAGGTGCCGGTGTTGGACACCGTTTTGCCATTCTTGAGCGTCGCCGTGGTGGTAATTCCCACCCGATACGTTCCCGCCTTGGTAAACACCCAGTTCGGATGCGCGTGCACATTCGGGTTAAGCACGATTGAGCCACCTGCCGAGCCATTCACGCCCGAGAAAATACGCTGACCCGCGCCTCCAAAGTTGTTCGAATAAAATACTTCCATCGCGCCCGGACCCGAGAACGAGGTAAGCGTCAGCTTCAAATGACCAGTCGTCTTCGCAAGGAGTGTTGGATGTTGGGAGTTAATGCCCACCCACGGCACACCCGCCACTTGGCTATTTGAAATCATCCACACTGCAGTGCCAGCTGGAATACGCCCAATATTCTCCGTAGTCGTTGCACGACCCGCGTCACCAATCGCAAACGCGAGCGAACTCGGATTTACCCATTTCGCTGGTTGCGAGCGGTCATCTTTAATCAACGGCACAATCGCATCAACGTACTGCGGATGGTTCACCGCAGGAGCCGCAGTAGCGGCACCGCTACCATGCGCCGGAGCTCCAGGAGTACTTCCCGACGAAGGCTGAGGTGCCGGTCCAGGAACCGGCTGCGGAGACGGTACGCCTGGGTTAGTACCAGTACCATTATCGTTTGGAACGCCATTATTTGGAAGCCCATCGTTCGTGCCTGGCGTCGGTTGCACATCCCCCGGATTAGGCTGTACGTCACCTGGAGATGGCTGTACCTCGCTCGGATCGCCCTTGTATGTACCATCAATCAGCTCTTTTGGCACGTCATTGCCTACATACCAAACATAAGTTGCCTCGTTTGATACCGCAGACGCGCCAGCGCGCGCATCCTTCGCCCGCATCTTCATCGTGTAGACGCCCGGCTTCGTGAAAATCCAGTTGGTGTGCACATGTCCCGGCTGAGCTTGGTGGATCTTATCACCACTCAATAGCTCGAACTTTCCAGAAGCGAGGGGCGACTTCGGGGTAGTAAAACCACCAACTTGGTAAGTAAATACCTTGCCCGGGCCTTTCACTTCTAGGAAGTCAAGATCAATCGCATCGAAATTAGGACGCACCGCGCCAGTATCCCAACCAGGGAATGGGAGCACCCCTTGCTTATCCCCATTCTGCCCAAGCAGATAACCTGCCGAAACGCCGAACATTCCGGCGAATTTTTGTGGAAGATCGGTTTTAGACTGCGACCCCACGTGCACGATAATATCTTCAGCCTTGCGTTCAACAGGGCTCGATCCCGTGTCGTCCTTCGCGTTCAGAACGAGTTTTCCATCTTTCGCAATCACGTGGAAAAGGTCGATATGTCCTTTACTCAGCACCAAGCGGGGTGACGACGTCGTTCCAGGTGTTCCAGGTACAGGCGAGTTTGTATCGGGGGACGTACCACCTGTGTCCCCGCTACCGGGTTGCGGTTCATTCGGCTGCGGTTCTCCTGGTTGAGTTGGTGAGGGCGTGGTGTCACTGCCGTTCGCGTCGTCGCCAGAACCTGGATTCGTAGGCGCTGGATTCGTAGGCGACGGTTTGGCCGGGAGATCAGCAGTATCTGGAATTTCGGACAAAACCTTCACGGCTTGAGCAGGTCGTTCATCGCCGGCATTCTTCAGCACGTTGAACGTGAGCGTGAAAGAATCAGATAATACTTGAGAACCGTCTTTCTTAATGACGATCGCGCGGCCGGTTAGCGTATACTTTCCGGAATGCTCAAAGTACCAGTGTCCGTGCTGGTGACCTGGAATCGACATCACATCGCCGGCTTGGATAAATAGATTGCCGCTTTCCATGAATGGAAGAATGGCATCCGAGCCATCATCCTGAGCAGGCATCTCATTGTTGTTAAAGAAGCTAATCTTACCCGGGCCAGTGACCTTCGTGAACTTGACCTTCACTTTAACACCAAGGTCATCTTGACCAGGAGCGCTCATGCCCGGCTCAGCACCGGCAGCACCACAAGCACTGTAGTAGCCATTCTTGCTTGCCTCACCGAGTTGTGGGTAGTATCCATTGTCGAAAAGCTCAAAGAACTCAGCACATTTTTCATCGTTCTTATAAGCGTAGTCAGCAATACGGATCTCCGAGTTATCCATGCTATACAGATCATTATTGATACCGTTTCGAATCATCACCTTGGGCTTGTTCCCAGTGATGTCTACATAGAACGCATCGGTATGATTACGATCAATAATCGTCTGCCCAAAGGCTTTTGTCGTCATTGGGGCAAATACGAGCGCAAATGTTGCCAAGAAAGCGAAGATAATCTTTATTCCAAGATTATTTCGCTGCAACCGAGGCTCGTGTGCCTGCGGGTTTGAGATGCTCATCTGATTCTTCCTAGTATTTCCTGTGCCATTTTGTGATAACGACTATCACTACTATAGGTTGCGACTAATTTTACTTTGTTTAGAATCTTTCTCAAGAGCGAAAGGTGTGACACTTATTTCTTATTGCGTATCGTTCTTATTAGAGATGGTATCTACCACCTGCTTTATCTATTAGAGTTCCTGGTATAGCTTCACAATCCCCGCACCGAATCATTTCCCGGCACATTAGCTTTCCCGTCCGCACCGATCGTCCATTCGATAATCGCTGGTGACGTAGGCGCCATCGAACCTTCACCCGGCTCCACTGTCACGAATACCCGATCGCCTGGCTCTGGCATCAAATGTACAAACGAAAAACTACCGTCTTTTCCTGGCGCATACATTCCACCAGAGGATACTTTTCCATTCATTTCTACCCACACTTGCAGGCTCCTACCACGTGGCGCACGAAGTTCCGCAGGGAAAGTTACCGCAGCCATATCCATTGACTTCGACCAGGTCAACGTCACTTTGTGTCCGTCGTCCATCGTCGTCATCGTGCGCTCAACATCCTGTGCCTGGTTAAGCTCGGCATAATGATTGACTTGCTCCATTGATTGCATGGAGTCCATTGCGCTCCAACGGCCAACTCCAACGCCTGCCGTTACCAACACAACTGAAGCAGCAATGTTGATCGTCGCCTGTTTCCAGCGACGACGCCGCGTTGCCAAGTCCGTAACTTCCGCCTTAGTTTCTGCCTGGTCACTTCGCGTAGCTGGTTCTTGAGGAAGGTTCACAATCGAGTCCAGCAGGTTTTCGCGTACGTGAGCACTCGGCGTCATCGGCTTCAAAGACGCACCCAATGCACCCACAACCTCGGCTTCAGGACTGCCAAACACATAATGTTCAGTCGAATCCAGATTCACATCTGCCTCCTGAGGCAATCCAGAGTTATATCTCTGAACTGGATCTTCACCAAAGACCCGCTCTGAACCAGCGCGGTCACGTTCACGTTCGTTCATCGCTCCCCCTCCATCAACTTCCTCATTTTTGCTAAACCATCACGGATTCTAGTCTTGACGGTGCCAAGTGGAATCCCTTGCATCTGCGCTATTTCTGAATACTTGTAACCCGTTAGGAACGCCAACTCAATTGTGGACTTGTGTGGCTCTCCAACCTCGTTAAGCACTGCGCGCACATCACTCGCCACAATCCTTTCCTCTACCTCAGATAACGTCTGATCATAGTCAGGTTCGGGAAGCTGGCGTTCCTCACGATTGCGTGCAGCTTGAGAGGAACGTACCCGGTCGATGGCTCGCCGCCGTGCTAACGTCACCAAGAATGCACGTGCTGAACCACGATCCGGATCGAAAGACGACGCCCGCTGCCATACTTCAAGGAAAACTTCCTGAAGCACCTCCTCGCTTTGCGCATAGTCCACCAGGATCGACACGATAAGCACCAATATTTTGCCACTCCAGCGGTCGTAAACGTTCGCAAAGGCTTCACGGTCACCGGCCGCCATTTTTAGCAAAAGAGCAGAATCAATATCGGTTATCACAGCTTCATCATATTCGTTTACCTTTACATCAACGTATAGGGCAGGCGAATTATGCACATCTATCAGCATTATCACCCGAACGTAAACGAATAAAGTTCGACGCCGGGATCAACAGTCAACGTCAAGATACCATCGGTTCCGCCATTATCTTCAACAAGTGCGATCAGATTCGGCACATCGGGAACACTCACTTCGCCGGATTTCCCGTTCATTTCCCAGCGAATCTTCCCAGATCCCGATGCCACAACATTTACCTGCTTTCCAAACCAATGCAACTTAAGCTGCGCTGGTTGACCGGTATTCGGCATCGCATCCTGTGACTTCGATGTTCCGTCTACACTCGGAGCGTCTTCGCCTCCACCAATCGGCGAAATCGACTGTTCACTCACTTTCCACTTCCCGGAAATAGCAAATCGGTTTTGCGGGATATCAGACGGGAACCGCGCGTCGTGCTCGCCAAGTGTAATCGGCTCACCTACAGCGTATCTTGCTCTATCCGCACCAAGATATGTTTCTGGGCTACGCGGGGTGGACGAGGCGTCGTCGGCATCCGAAGTGAATACAGGCGCCGGCAACGAAACATTCGGGTTTGCTTCTTTAAGCAGCTCACGCACCAGTTTCTCCGTTGTACCTTCCCCGCCCTCACCATATTTAATCGCGCGAAGTTGCCCACGGGCGTCGGCTAGATAATGTGCCGGCCAGTAGTGATTATTAAAGTTCGTCCAGGTAACAAGGTTCGAATCCACAGCCACTGGATAGGTAATACCCAGTTCTTTGGCCGCGGATCGAACGTTACGCTCTTCTTTTTCAAAGGCGTACTCCGGCGAATGGACACCGATCACGTTGAATCCAGCATTTTTATACGTCTCATACAGTTTTTCAATACCCGGGATTGACCGCTGGCAGTTGATGCATGAGTACGCCCAAAAATCAATGAGCGTTACTTTCCCTTGAGTAGATACGCTTTCATTATTCGGGGTATTAAACCAAGTCACGCCTTCGATTGGCGCCAAAGTTCCACAGTCAGCCAACGCTTCCGCCCCATCAACGCATGGTCCAACGCTACCTGCATGAAGGTATTTTTCAGTCTGCTGTTGTATAGACGCGGTCCAATCCGGTAGCGCACGCTGCAAATAGGCAGGTAAGTTAAAGACCATTCCAACCGACAATGCAATCAGGGCCAGTCCTGCCCCGATTCGAATTGCTTTTTGACGACGACGGAACGCCGAGATTCGTTCAGTGAGTTTACGTCCCGCAAGCGCAAAGAACAGTAGCGGAATCGCCGTACCAACTGAGAAAGACACTGCTAAAGCAATAGTATCGGTACCAATTTCGCCAGTTGAGCCGGCTACCGCAATAGCGGCAAGTACGGGTCCTGCACACGGCACATATGCCGCTCCGAGTACTAGACCAAGCACAAAACCGTTGTTTGATTTCGATTTCCCTCGGCCAAACCGCTGAAATGGTTTTTCAAGGAATTCCATGAATTGCGGAACAAGCATTGCTATTCCCAGGACCGCGAGCATGAAAATCCCCGCCCAGCGAATAGTATCCTGCGGAAGATGTAGAAGGTTAAGGAGTGTTGAGCCAAGCAGGGTAAAAGCAGTAAAGCTGAGAACAAGACCGGCAACCACCAAGTATGGGCGCCAGCGAGAAGGTTCATTAACCGAATTTGGAGCACTAGGTGGCGCTCCAGACGATAGGGCTGCGGTACTGTTTTGACCTGGGCTTTCATGACCGGCAAGAGGAAGACGTGTTCCTTGCCCGATGATGTTGTTTTTTGGTAGCGCTACCCCTAGCGGAGATACCGCCCTAGCCGACTGGGCACCACCGGAGAGGAAAATAACCGGTAACACTGGAAGGATACAGGGCGAAATACCGGTAATAAATCCACCAAGCAAACCAATCAGAATCGTAATCATATAAGTCCTTTCGTCACTGTAAGTTCGAACACCGATCGCAAATAGATTGGTTTCCAGGTGTGATTTGATTCATAACTTATTTTCCAATCCATAATCTTTTGCACTCCGAACCCTGAGTGACTGCTGACGCAAACAGCTCAGCCTAATCGAAAGGAAAACCATGAACCTTCGTAAGATTTCCGCATTCACCATGATCGCTCTCGCTTCGATGACCGGGCTTGCAGCCTGCGGATCTGATTCTGATTCCAACAAGATGAATGACAAGTCCAACAACGCTCCAGCAAACAAGATGGAAGATAAGAAGATGGACGATCAGAAAATGGAAGACAAGAAGATGAATGATGGCAAGATGTCAGATAACAAGATGAACGACAAGAAAATGAATGACGAAAAAATGAACGATGGCAAGATGACCGACGACAAGATGGATGATAAAAAGTAAGCGAATCGTCTCTGTGGCGTTCTACCGAGCACACTTCGGCAGAACGCCACTTTCATTTCTAACGGATACAATTCCGTTATGAACCATGCACTCAATCCGAACGAACAACCAAACGAGCCAATGACTTCTTGCCTTAGCTCGCCACGCCCCGTACCACCTGGAAGCAAGGTTGCGGTTCTTTCTCCAGCATGGGCAGCCCCTGGGTATTTCCCGAAAATCCACACACAGGCGATACAGCGAATTGAAGAAACTCTGGGCCTCACTGTGGTGGAATTCCCGACCACTAGAAAGCTGGGCACATCACCGCATGAGCGTGCAGCAGACCTCCAAGAAGCAATGGACGATCCCGAAATTCGCGCGATCTTCACAACCGTTGGTGGCGACGACGAAATCCAAGTAATTCCGCATCTGGACCCGAGTTCCATTCAGGCGGATCCTAAACCTATTTTTGGATATAGCGATAACACAAATTTGCTCAATTGGTTATGGATGAACGGTGTGAGCTCTTTTTATGGCGGCTCAACAATGGTTCATTGGGGTAGCGCAAATGATCCCAGTTCCGAACATCTAGCTACCATACGCGCCGCACTTTCCGGTGAAGCTTCGCTAATGCTACCACTTCCCAAAATTAGTCAAGACTACGGCTTTGATTGGTCAGATCCACGTGCACTAACCGAAGAATCATTTTTTGAACCAGCACTTCCCCTGGAGTTTTACGGAACAAGCAACAAAGCGATTCGTGGAAAAACATGGGGAGGATGCCTTGAGGTTATAGATCAGCTAGCACTTGCAAACCGGCTTCCTCACTTAGACGATCTTGAGGGAAGCATCTTGATTTTTGAAACGTCCGAAATACTCCCTCCTGCCGACTATGTAGGGAGATGGATTCGCGCTCTCGGAGAACGTGGGTATTTAGAAGCCGCTAACGCACTTGTTTTCGCATGCCCCGTCGTCGACGATCGAGATGCTCCAGCGCCACCAGAAATACGCGAGGCACGACGCAACGCTTATTACGATTATCTGTTTGCAAATATCGCACACTACAGAAACGATCTACTTGTATGCCTCAATCTACCTTTCGGGCACACAAAACCACAGGTCATTATTCCTTTTGGAGGAGAAATCACCATTGATCCGGGGAGAGAACAAGTAATCGCCCACTATTCATCCGCTACGCCAAGCCTAAAAAGCCCAATCCCAGACGCATATCCCGGCCTTTAACCCTGGAATTCTTCTAAACCCGAAGAAAAATGTGGTGCCACCCCAAGAAAGGAGTGGCACCACATCGCTCATTTTGCACGTGTTGGGTGAACAACAATAATCATGCAAAATCTATTTCATCATGCACGTGCAGTTGAAAGTTCGACCTCAGGATCAGGCTCACCGGTGATTCGATTACGGAGATCACGTCTGAAAATCTCAATCACCCACAACCAAATTGCGTGACCAGGAATCTCCGAGAAGTGCTCTTGCCATGGCTGATCCCACGGAGCTGGAACGGTTCCCATAAGCGGCATCAACACAACATGGAAGGCAACCCAAATGAAGATTCCAAACGCAACGCCTTGCCACAGCTTAATCTGTGGAAAACGCTCAGCGAGAATGCAGTAAAGAACTGCAAAGAAGATCGCGAAACCAAAATGAATTAGGAACGAAATCCAAGGTAGACCTTCGTTACCGTTGAAAGTGTAACTTAAGTGGGTCGTCGTGTCCGAAAAACCTAGTTGCTCAAGGAACGCCTGCGGTGGGTTTGTGGCGTTTCGCTCAGGGGTACGTGGAGGAAGCGGAACTTCCCAGCCGAACTTGATAATTGCCGACACAATTCCACCGATAATGCCGACGAGAACTGCAACGCCATAGTTTCGGCGCTCAACTGCTGTTTGTTTAATTTTCATAAAGAATAAACTACGCCCAGAGAAGAATTCCCAGTAGTGCAAAGGTCCTATTTTTATATTTTGTGATCATTGTTTCATTTATTTTCGCGAGGAAGTTTTGTTCTTTTGCTGGCATTAAGAAGCTTTGTGCTGTATAGAATTTATTTCTTACACCCAACCCAGTTTTTCCATCGTCATAACCCGCCGTCCCCTGTACCCTGTACCCTGTACCCTGTACCCTGTAAAAATACAATCCCAGATTATGGACAAAATTTTTAATCACCGATACTGGGAAGCTAAGCTTGCAACAACAAAATTAGTTTTCGATGAAACTAGCAAAACAGCAAGATTACGAAAAGGAGGTTCGAGATGATTTCCAAGCATCTGCTCTCGATGATGCGTCGAATGTTTAGCTCCCGGACCGTTTCCATTCGTAGGTCTTCTGGGTTCGTTTTGGCATCATATAGAGCCCGCTTTTAAGCGTCGTAAGCGAAATCAAAATACCTCAAACGGTTCGGGAGGATGCACAAACTCTCAGAACCGTTTTTTGTGCCCATAACTAGTACCTCGCCAATAAATCATTCTCATCAGTTGTTGTTTGAGAGGCGTCCTCTCGAAATGCAGAATTAGGCATCCACGGGGTAACTAGTTTTCGGTACAGCAGAGGAAAGGAATTGTTCAGTGATCACTCTGAACAATGTGTCGAAAATATTCGGTGGAACACCACCAATTCACGCCGTCAGGAATGTAGATCTATCGATCAAAAGTGGAGAAATATTCGGAATCATAGGATTCTCTGGAGCAGGAAAATCCACTCTCGTTCGCCTTATTAATTTACTGGAGCACCCCACTGAAGGAACAGTAACTCTTGACGGCGTCGATTTAACTAAGCTCTCCCCACGTAAAATTCGTGCAAAGCGCAAAGATATTGGCATGATTTTTCAACAGTTCAATCTGTTTCCTTCGCGCACGGTTGCTCAGAATGTTGCCCTGCCGTTAAAACACCTCAATCTAAGCAAGAAAGAAATAGATCACCGGGTTGAGGAGTTGCTGGATTTAGTCGGATTATCTGATAAGGCAAATCAATACCCCGCTGAATTGTCCGGTGGGCAAAAGCAGCGTGTAGCCATCGCTCGAGCTCTTGCTTCACGACCAAAAGTACTACTTTGCGACGAGGCTACTTCAGCTCTAGACCCACAAATGACACAGTCAATCTTGAAGCTACTTCAACGTTTAAACCGTGAATTGGGGATCACAATCGTACTCATTACCCACGAAATCGACGCAATAAAATCTATTTGCGACCGAGTGGCAATTATGGCGAACGGCGAGATTATTGAATCAGGCAACATCTTTTCTGTATTCGCAAATCCCCAAAGTAAAATTGCGCAAACTTTTGTTCGTTCTGCCGGAAATTTGGGCGCAATCGATGATTTGATTGACAACAATCACCAAATCGTTGAGCTTGCTCCAGGCGAAATTTTGCTGCAACTTCAGTACCTCGATCAAACGACGAAAATCCCGCTGGTATCGCAACTATCTAGAGATTTTGACGTAGATTTCAACATTATTTTGGCCGATTTGGAAGTAATTGACGATAGTCCACTTGGCGGTCTTATATCGATCGTCCAAGGTGAACCACAGAATATCGACGCTCTCCTTGATCATATTTCTGCAGTAGGTATTGGAGTGGAGGTATTGAACGATGCTCGAGTGGCTTAAATACTATTTTCCAAATGTCTTTGAAGACCTTCCTGCACTATGGAAAGCAACAGAAGAAACCATCTACATGCTTGCAGTGTCTGGGATTATTTCATTCGCCCTTGGGCTGCTTTTTGGAACCATACTCATCGTTACGCAACGGGGCGGTATCCATCCGGTACCGATTCTCAATCAGGTTTTAGATAAGTTACTTAATCTAGGACGATCAATTCCCTTCATTATTCTATTATTCCTCCTCCTCCCTGTATCACGCCTAATTGTTGGTACCGCCATTGGCGTTGAAGGAGCAATTGTTCCACTGGTTGTTGGAACAACTCCATTCTTCGCGCGCCAAATAGAGGCAGCGCTCGCAGGAGTTGGTCGTGGTCTTATCGAGGCCGCGCAGGCAATCGGTATGGGCACCCTCGAAATCGTTGTGCGTGTTTACTGGCGCGAAAGCATCGCGAGCCTTGCCCGAGGCACAACCATCACACTAATCAACCTTATTTCCTTGAGCGCGATGGCAGGCGCTGTTGGTGCAGGAGGACTCGGAAACTACGCATACATTTATGGCCAGCAACGAAATCGAATGGACATTATCTGGGCAACGGTAATCATCCTGGTTGCGCTAGTAACGGTTATCCAGATTATCGGCTATGTAATTGCCAAACGAAACACTAAATAACATCACACATCAACCAAATAATTAAGGATAAAAATCATGAAGAAAAAACCATTTTTTGCTCTACTTATAGCATCTGCGCTTTCTCTTACAGCGTGTTCCGGTGCTGGTTCCGAATCATCCAGTTCCTCAGATAGCAATTCTCAGGGTAAGACTACACACGTTCGTATTGGCTTGACAGGCACATTTAATGAAGACATCTGGGCTCCAATAAAGAAAGAGTTGAAAAAAGAAGGAGTTGAGATAGAGACGGTTCAGTTTGCCAATTATTCACTTCCAAACGCAGCGCTAGAAGCCGGAGATATTGAACTTAACGCTTTTCAGCATCATGCATTCCTTCAAAATGAAATTAAGAGTCATGGCTACCACCTCACTCCAATTGGCGATACCTACATCGTGACGATGAGTGTTTTTTCAGACAAGATCCACGACCTTAAGGAATTGAAGAAAGGCGATAAAGTAGCTATCCCTAACGACGCAACCAATGGAGGGCGCGCCCTTAAGCTTCTCGAAGAAGCTGGCGTTATCGGCGTCGATCCCGCTAAAGGAAATACCCCAGACGTTGCGGACATAACCAAGAACGATCTTGAGCTCAAATTTGTGGAAGCCGATGCAAACCTGGTTGCCTCCCTTATCCCCGATGCAAAAATTGCAGTAGTAAATGGAAACTATGCACTTGATTCCAAGCTGCCACAAGACCAGAAAATCTATAGTGAGAAGCACTGGGACTCAAATGCTTTCTACCTCAACATCACTGCTCGTACAGAAGATAAAGATAATCCAGTTTATAAGCGCATTGTTGAAGCATTTCAAACCGAACAAGCTCAACAACTGTTCGAAAAAGAGTTCAAGGGAAATCTAATTTCTGCGTGGGATAAGAAAGACGGCCAAAAAGCGGGCGAAGCTCCTAAAGGTCTTTCCGCAGAATCAGGAAAGTAAACACCATGTTTATAAGCGAATTAGAAGAAATATTTCCACCCGAAAGAATTCAGAAAGGCGATCAAATTGCACGGTCCTATGTATCAGATCTTTTTGGACGGCATGGCGGATCAGCAGCTGCTCTGGTCTTCCCACAATCTACTGACGAGGTGAGCAAAGCGGTAACGCTAGCTAATCATTACCGAGTACCTGTAATTCCACGCGGAGCTGGGACTAACTTGGTTGGATCTACTCTTCCCGATTCTTCTGGAGACGCCTTATTAATTGATCTCTCAAGAATGAACCGAATACTCAACATAGATACCGAAACACTTACTTTGGTAGTAGAACCCGGCGTCCTTTTAAGTGAAGTGCAACAGTTCGTTGACCATCACCAATTGTTTTATCCACCTGATCCAGGTGCTAAAAACGCATCCATAGGCGGGAACATCTCTACGAATGCCGGGGGAATGCGTGCAGTCAAGTATGGGGTAACTCGGGATTATGTCCGTGAGCTTGAAGTAGTACTCCCGTCAGGGGCAATCGTTATCCTTGGATCCACAAACGTCAAAGATGCCACCGGTCTTTCACTGAAGAACCTAATTATTGGCTCAGAAGGAACCTTAGGCATCGTTACACAAGCTACCCTGCGACTAATTGCTAAACCGAAGTTTAGCCAATCCACAATTATCCCGTTTGACAGTTTAGATTCCGCTCTCAATAGTGTGCCTAAAATCTTGAGTAGCGGAGTAACGCCAACGGCGATTGAGTTTATTGAAGGTTCCGTAGCAAAGCTCGGTCAAGAATTCACCGGGTTTGAGTTTCCTGCTCCAGAAGCTAATGCCTATCTGCTCCTCACTTTCGATGGCACTCATAATCAGGTGGAGGCTGATTGTGCATTCATTCGAGAAATTCTTTATGAATACGGCGCTAGCGATTTTATTTATCTAAGCGAAAGCGAATCTGCCCGAGCATGGGGTATCCGCGGGAGCTTAGTCAATGCAGTCGAAGCACGCTGCGAGCAGGAGCCACTTGACCTTGTGGTTCCTATTAATAAAACCGCTGAATTTATTAATTTCGTTCATAGTCTGGAGAAGCAAACAGGCGTAGAATCCGTAGGATTTGGGCATGCAGGGGATGGAAATGTTCACTTATGCGTATTGCGCGGGGATCGAAATGAAGATGATTGGCTCACCGTTCGCGACCATTTTCTGATTGAAGTGTATAAAAAGGCAGCCGAACTTGGAGGTCTAACAAGTGCCGAACACGGAATCGGAATTTCAAAACGACCATTCTATTTGAACTTGACCGACCCAGCGCTAATCGATTTACAACGTCAGATCAAAGCTGCTATTGACCCACGTGGGATTCTTAATCCCAATAAGAGCTATTCACGCTGACCTGTAAATATTCCTTTCATTTGGACAAACTAGACTAGAGATTACTAAGGAATCTGCAATGCAAGAATTATCTATTCGCAGTGAACGTTTCACTGATTCGGTTATCCGCCGAATGACGCGTATTTGCGATGAATATGGAGCGATTAATCTTTCCCAAGGTTTTCCGGACGACGCTCCCCCTGTTGAGTTAACCAATAGGCTGGCTGAGGTAGCAGCTGACGGCCCTCATCAATATGCCGTTACTTGGGGAGCAGAAAATTTCCGTAATGCTCTTGCGAAAAAATTCAAGAACTTCAGTGGAATAACCATAGATCCCCAAAGCGAAGTACTAGTCACCTGCGGAAGTACCGAGGCAATGATAGCTGCTGTAATGACGGTGTGTAATCCTGGAGACAGAGTTGCAGTATTTTCGCCCTTCTACGAAAACTATGGCGCAGATGCAATCTTATGTGGCGCTGAGGCAATATATGTTCCTATGCGTCCGCCATCATTCGATTTCGACGCCGATGCCCTAGAGAAAGCTTTTGCGTCCGGAGCGAAGGCACTGATTTTGTGTAATCCTTCTAACCCTAGTGGCAAAGTATTTTCACTTGCCGAGTTAGAAACGATCGCTAGACTTGCAGAAAAATACGACGCTTTTGTTATCACCGACGAAGTTTACGAGCATATCGTTTTTGAGCCTTACCAGCACATTTACTTTGCCTCATTACCGGGAATGTTTGAAAGAACCATTATGTGCGGGTCCTTATCAAAAACATATCACATCACTGGGTGGCGTCTGGGTTACATTATTGCCCCCACAAGCGTCGTTGAGCGCGCAAAGAAAGTGCATGATTTCCTGACTGTGGGTGCCGCCTCACCACTTCAAGAAGCTGCAACGATCGGCTTAGAGTTCGCTGATTCTTATTACACGGATCTACGTACTCACTACACAGAAAAACGCGACTTCTTCCTATCAGGGCTAGATAAACTAGGAATTAAGCACACGAATCCTCAAGGAGCCTATTACGTGCTTGTAGACATATCAGAGTTCGGATACGAATCAGATATGGATTTTTGTATAGATTTGGCCCAAAAAGTTGGAGTTGGAGCGGTTCCTGGTTCTGCTTTCTTCAATGAGGAAGAAAACCGTTATATTCGTCTACATTTTGCCAAGTCAGAAAAAATGCTTTCTAAAGCATTACAACGTTTAGCAAGCCTACCTGAACGGTTAGGTCAAAGAAATCCAAGCTAAATCTAACTGAAATACCATCTTGGTCTACCACATTCGATACAAGGCCTTAGATCATAACAATTTCAAAGAAGTTCGCCAACGTAATGAATAACATAGTAATAAGATTGAGATGCATATAAATTCATTATTTTTAGACCAAGCGGTCTGATTTTCTTCTAACTAGGAGATCAAATCAGACCGCTTTTTGTATTGAATTTCAATTCATTTTGGACAGATCGATAGAATTCGGTCTTTTTACTCAAAAGTTTTAATTCTATTCAGGATCGTTAATTTCCATACAAACACACTAAAAAATACATACTTACAGGTCAGATAGTTATTTGATATTTAGTTTCCACCTATAATGGCATGACATACAATTAACAGGCCCATAAATTATAGACATTAGCATCAGATAGCTCCTTGAGCGTCTGGCGCTTTCACGCGAAAGGTAAACATGGCACAGAAACCCATGCGTGTCAGGCTCCTCAAGCGAGCAATGTGCGGAATTGCAGCATTTTCCATTGCTGGCATAACAGCTTTCGGAGTCAATCCACCACAGGCATCCGCCTACACAGAGGAAAATTTCGAAATCGGATTCGGCACACCAGACGGTAAGTTTCCATCCGTCGAATCGAAGTTAGCTATTTCCGAAAACATGGTTCGCCCAGGGCAAGAGGTTAACTACACTTTTACTTTCACAGCGAACGCACCTCATCCAGGTTCAGAGACCACCCCAGGTCAATCAAACCTGATTGCTCACGAGATTCGATTCCTTCCCGATAAAAACGCCCCACTAATCGGAACGCCAAAAGAAAGCGATTTTACTTGGTCTGACGGAAAAGCTCGAAGCTTTTCTTCACCTCCCGAAAAGTTCGACGACGGCACCTGGTCGTTCACCTTCGATGACGGTATCAATGGAAACGTAACTGGAACTGCTAAATTTGCTGCACGGGTTAGCGACACTGCCGCCCCTGGAACAACCATTAAAGCCGATGCTTTGGCATTCTCTGGAATTGATCCAAGGAGCAAATGGGATGGTCCAAAACCGGCATTTAAGAACATCTCAGCAGATAAATGTTCTGCAACCGCATACGGAGATTTAACACTTAATTATGGCGAATACGGCCAGTGGCTTGCCGAATTAAAAATTGGTATTGATTCACCCAATGTTCGTCTCGATAGCAATGGCCCAAAACTAACCTTTACCGATGGTCAAGGGAAAGATATCACCTCTACCATTTTGGCAAATGCAAAGTTTAATTCTAACGACAGCACCGACCCTGTCGATCCTAATATCGATAAAGGCCTAAGTAGAGATAACGAATGGAAACAGTCATACAACTGGCCATTTGATTACCACATCGAAAATAGAACTCCAGTTTCTAACCTAACTGGAAACACTTGGCTTCCCGCAGGTACGCGTGTCCATTATGAACAGAGCGTAACCGATTCGGCCTGCTTGCCAGATAATGGAAATCAATACGATCCATGGCAGTATGAATACAGTTATTCGATTGGTTTAAGCACAGCGACTGCACCTCGATTCAGCAACTCAGAAGCATCAGTTACTACTGTCGTAGAAACACCTACCCCACTTACTACTCCAAAATTTGCAATTTCTAAAACTACAACTGACCAACCTCTTGTGCTCGATAAGCCATCGGTCACGAATGTAACTCGCAATTACCAAGTTAAGGTTTCTAACACTGGTACCTCCACAGGTACCACAAAAGAAATTATCGACACCCCCGGAGTACCTGCAGGATTCAAGGTTACTGGTCTTGACGTAGACGGCATACCTGCCGTTAACAAAAACGGAAGCTTCCAACTTTCAGGAGGTCTTTCCCTCGGGATTGGAGAGACTCGCACTCTAAACGTAACTGTTCATTATGAAGTTACACCTGAAGTTATCGTTCCTGATGCTTGGGAGAACCTCTCACAGTGTGGCGCACCAAATGACCAAGATGCCCCTATAAAGGGTATCTTCAACAAGGTGACCATGGAAGGCGACTCCGATCCTGAAGGTGAATTGAACAACACCGCATGCACTACGGTCAGCGGTAAACCTTCAATTGCGATCAAGAAATATATTAACGACGACGATGCCAACAACGCTCCAGGAGTACAAGTCACTCCAGGATCAGAAATGCGCATCCGTTTCGATGTTACAAACACCGGTTCGCAACCACTTTCCGATGTAAAGCTTACCGATAACGTAATTGCTGCTTCGAAAATTGAAGAACCCACCGGCTTTATTGGAATACTAGCGCCAAATCAAACCGTTACCTTTACCGCCACGATCCCTGCTCCTGCGGCTGGGCATAGCCACGCAAATATCGGAACTGTGACCGGAGTTCCCCCACAGGTTCCAGGTAATCCTGCCACGGTATCAGCGTCCGATCCAGCACATGCGTTTACGCCAGATAAGCCAAATGTACCTTCTGAGCCAGAAGATACTACCCCGTCAGAGCCTGCTCCCCCAGCACCTCCAGTACCATCAGAACCAAACAATCCATCACCAGCTCCGCAACAGCCACCAGTGCCAACACAACCGTCTGTTTCCGAGCCGAATACACCAGCAGCTCCAACTCCTAAACTTGAAGCTGACTCTTCCACACCTGCACCTCAATTAGCAGAGACAGGACTGCACGGAGCTGCCATCGCATTAATTAGTGGGTTGCTACTTTCCTCCGGAATTGCACTCACTGTAACGATGCGGCGCAAATCGCACCGATAGGGAGCAAAATTCAGAACCTTGCTAAAGGTTGTTTTATGGTGGGGTTCGGGTCATCTTTTATGACCCGAACCCCACCATCATATTAGTCAGTGCAGACGCCACCCGACTTATCCCCAGCCAGTATCCTCCAATCTGGAGTAGCCGCAAGCACAGTTCCACATAGAATCACTACACAACAGACAATCTGTAAGAGCGAAGGCACCTGCCCTAACACTAGAAACGCAAAGAAAACAGCCCACGCCGAATAAGAAATATTCAAGGCCATTGCCCTAGATGCTCCGATTGTATGGATTGCCCGATAGTAGAAAAGGTACGACGCCGTTCCTGCCATTGCCGCGATGACCACGACTCCGATTCCAACGTTGAGCATCGAGTACTTAACAAACGAAAAAGTTCCAGTTACGGGCGCAATAACAAACAGATAGGCAAGTGCCGACGTCGTCTGCCTGATATGTAGTGCAGTATCGTTATCGACATCGTCATCGTTCATACCCCACGCGAGGATCACAGCTTCCGAACCCCAACCGATAACGCAGGTTAATGCGGCGACTACCCCAACCATCGTCGACCCGGTGGGTGTAGTTGAAGCAGAGGACCAGCCAATCAGAATAATTGCAACGAGGGAAATCAAGAGCGCCACGAGCTGGTGTAAGCCCATACGCTCTTTTAGGAAAATGTAGGCAAGAACCGCGCCAAACGCCGGATAAAAAGTAGAGATAATGGCGGTGAAACCAGGCCCAATATTGTTGATTGCAACTAGGTAACCCGTCATTCCGATCGGCCCACCCAGAATTGCAGCGATCATCACTGCTTGACCTGCACGTGTGGTAATAGCCTTAAGGGAAGCACGTAGCCTTCCGCGCATCAGCATGTATATAAATAGGATGATTGCACACAGGACGTCGTGAAACATTGCGCTGGCGAGAGCAGCATCAGGCAAGTTCAAGAAAGGAATGAATAAGAGCGCTAGACCAAGGGTAACTGTATCCATCCCCCAGAGCGCACCGGAGAAGATTCCCCACCGCATGTGTGATCCTTATCGTTTCATTAAATGAGCCACCGCCCAGACTACTCTAAGGAGAATCAAAAATACTCGACTTGCCCGAAAGGATCACGATATCGCGGACAACACTTTATTCATCATCAGGTGGCGACATTTTTATTATCGATTTTAAACCCTATGTATGCACAAACACATTTCTATCAAAGCCCCAGTTCAAAAGGTATTTTCAGACAAACTAACACCCTATTAAGCGAACCAACACTAGCCAAAATATCTTTATGTAGCTAACATGGAAGATGTTCCGCCCCGAGGATGCTCAAAACATTCGCTAGGAGTCCTCGAAGGAACGGAACATCGTACACAGTGGTGCAGCGCCGCCACTGTGGCCTGCACCTTGAATCCAACCAAGGAGCAAAAATGTTAACTATGGAAACCTGCGAAGCAAAGCCAGTCTTCATCACCGCGAAGCAGGATCACCGTCTTCATCTCACCACGCCAATCGCATTCGTTACTGCGATGGCACTCTTTACGCTCATCGGAATCGTTGCCACCATCCCGAGCCTAATTTTCGCAGCCGGGGTAGTCACCACATTCGCCATTCCTGCATGGCTCGTCGTCGCTATTAACAACAAGCAAAAGAGCACCATCGAGTAAGTTTGGACACTCAACGCAAGGATCTTAAAGAGCCATGTCAACGACGGCGCGCCCTTGCACTTTTCCCTGTTCCAAAAGGGAATAACCGGCGCTAACGTCTTCTAACGAAAAACGCCTGCTCACAATGTCTTGGTAGCTAATTTTTCCTTGCGCAGCCATCTCAACAACCGCAGGCAAATCCTGGCGTGTGCGTGCACCATAGGAGCCAAGAATCGATTGCGATCGTCGCACGGTCCGGTTAATTTCAACCGCCGCCTCTTGAACTCCTGCACCTAAGCCAATAGGCACCATACGCCCACCGTCTTTTAATGATACAAGTGCCGAGTTCCAAGTTTCGGGCCTACCCAACGCTTCGAACGCAACATCAACGCCACGTCCACCGGTAAGTGAAAATACACGTTCACGCACGTCGTCATCCATCGAGTTGACGACGTCGGTGGCACCGAGCCGTATTGCAGCTTCCAATTTGTCGTCAGCGACGTCAATAGCGATGATCTGTTTTGCTCCGAACTCTTTTGCAATCTGAATAATGTTTGAACCAACTCCTCCAGTTGCAACCACAGCAACGCTCTCCCCGTAACGAAGGTCCGCTCCCCGACGCACTGCGCCATAAGCAGTTAGCGCCGCACAGCCCAAAATCGCAGCCGGAATCGGGTCCACGCTCTCCGGAAGTGGTGCCACAGACGTCGCTGGAATAACTGCATATTCTGCAAGAGCACCCATCGAATACATGGCAATCGGTTCACTATCTAAGGATTCAAGCCGAGTCGTTCCGTCATATAATTGCCCTTTCAGTCGGTTCAGTTCAAAGAACGGGCCACACAGATCATCGCGACCTTCAGAGCACGCCTCGCACTGACCACACGGCATTAGGAAAGCTCCAGAAACACGCTGCCCGACTCGAAGATCAGTCCGCCCAACATTTGGACCCAGTTCAATAATTTCACCAGCAACTTCGTGGCCCAGCACACTCGGCGACGGAAAAGCTATTTTCCCATGAATCACATGGAGATCAGAATGGCAAAGACCACAGGCGATGACTTTAATCAGAACTTCGTTATCTTTGGGGCGAGGTGTTTTTATTTCTTCGACTTCAAGCCCTTTTGTAACATTCCTCAAAACTGCGGCGCGCATTGTTGGTGGGATATTCACGGTAATCGTCCTCCATTGTCCAGCATCATTGCTCGATTAGATCGTGTCCAAACACAATTTTATTGTACCTAACAAATGGTTAATTTTATAGGTCTTTTGTACTTACATATAAACGTGGGGCGAGTGTTTTTACAACACTCGCCCCACCGCTTTAGATATGACCGCTACGTTATCGAACAACAAAGCATCTAAAGTCATTTGACTGTTCAGGAGAACTGCTTCTCCATTTCAACTTCAATTTCTTCCATCGAAAGGCCCGCAGTCTCAGGCATCCACCGCCACAGAGCAATGAACATGATGACGTTGATAACTCCGTAAACACCATAGGTTACCGTTCCACCCAAGCCATCCATCATAATCGGGAAAGTCCATGCAACCAGCGCGTTCATGATCCACAGGAAGAAAACTGCCAAACCATTTGCAACTCCACGAATATGGGATGGGAAAATCTCACCAAGCATCGTCCACACCACTGGGCCATTTGACGACTGAACAATGAGCATAAATACACCCATGATTGCAAGAATCGCAAACGACGCCCAAGATTCAGGAGTTGTGCCAGCAGCCATGTGTGGCTGAATAAGGAATCCAAACAACGCCGAAATTGCAAACATACAAACGGACACACCCGCAATACAGAACAACAAAATTGAACGACGTCGGAATTTATACACCAAGAAGAGCCCGCCTGCTGCACCTAGAACGGACATAACTCCGTTTGCTACCTGGGCCGTAATCGATGCCGACGTAGTCATTCCCGAATATTCAAGCACCTTTGGAGCATAGTACATGACCGTATTAACTCCTGTAAGCTGGTTCGATGCAGCAAGCAACAGACCTACCAAGAACAGCTTTCGCAACCACGGAGTATGGAACAAGTCCCCGACTGTACTCTTCTTTTCGGTCTTAGACTCTCGCAAACGCTCCACCATATCGAAAATTTCATTTTCGACCGGTTCATCTCTGTGGTCACGTACTCGTTTTAACGATCCAATTGCTTCGACGTATTGCTGATTCGAACCGTACCAGCGTGGCGATTCAGGCATAAGCCGCATACCAAACCACAACAAGATTGCAGGAATCGTACACAGAATCAACATCCAACGCCACGTACTTCCATTTCCATCGGAAATGACCAACTGATTGAACCAGCTTTGATAATCAGCATCGTTGAAGTGCGAGGCCTTTGAAACTACATCAGCCCACATATGAGTGCCCGGCTCAAGCAACCCAGAAGGATCAGCATCCACGACCACTTTCGGGCCGCCAGCTGCGCCATTAATAATAGCATTGAAGGTGAATGCCGCAAGCTGACCCGTCACAATCATTAACTGATCAATTGCAACGATGGTTCCACGAATTCGTTTTGGAGCAGTCTCCGCTAAGTACACTGGCACAGTCGCCGAAGCCCCACCAACCGCCAATCCAAGAACGATACGAGCTAACGCCATGATCAATAGATTTGGAGCTACCGAACAAGCAATGGCCCCAATCACAAAAATCGCCGAAAGCATCAACAGGTTATGACGGCGACCATAGCGATCAGAAAGACGGCCACCGAAGAGCGCGCCAAACGCAGCGCCCAACATTAGACAAGCGCCAATAAGCCCTTCCTCAGATGCTGTGAGATGGAAACCGCCCCCCTGCTGAGCAATGTACATATAGGGCAGAGCTCCGGAGATAACGCCGGTATCATAACCAAATAAGAACGAACCCAGGGTTGCAATGCCCGCAACCCAACCAATCGACCTATGCTTCCCTGACATAGGCGTTTCTTCCGTTAAAGCACGGATTTCTTCCTTCGTAGGAAATTTGTTTTCATTCATGAACCAAGTCTTTCTAATTATCTGAACATCATTGTTCCACTAACTGACTGATCATCGCCCTAAGGCTTAGATTTCGTGTTCTTCAAACTTCTTCTCATAACTAAAGAACACGTTTTGGTCTAGGAGTCATCCATCATCCACTCCCAGAACGGGGATTGTTCGAACATTCAACAATCCAAATTCATGCCACCCAGTAACACCTGCGAGTAACATGTATTCCCAGTCTGTACTGCGAATATCGATATCAAAATTACATATCGACATACCTTGCCCCTTTCAACTCGTCCGCACCGTTACGTCCGATTGAATGAAACTATACTTTCATATGTATATACATATAGCAAGTATTTTTATGAAATGACATTACTTTTAACCAAAACAGTATTTTCTTGTGTTAACTAAATCTTTATCCACAAGCCATTTCAAGTGAGGATAGTTTTGAGCATGACGGGTTTGCTGAACCGACTAAGCACGGTCCAGCAAACCCCCGGCAACTAATCTCAGTCTTCGCGCTGGAAAGACATCGTTGCTTCGTAAGACTCTTCTGATGGCCAGCGCGAAGTCACTACTTTCGCACGGGTATAGAAACGTACTCCTTCTGGACCATGAATATGAGTATCTCCCAGCAATGATCCCTTCCAACCGCCAAACGAGTAATAAGCAACAGGCGTCGGGATTGGAACGTTAACACCAACCATTCCTGCTTCAACGTCTAACTGGAAGCGACGTGCCATACCGCCGTCATTCGTGAAGATAGCCGAACCATTACCAAATGGTTGGGCGTTAACCAAGGCAATTGCTTCTTCGTAACTAGATGCCTTCGTGATAGTCAAAACTGGACCAAAAATCTCCTCGCGATACAAATCCGCCTCAAGGTCAACCCCGGTCACCACTGTTGGCCCAACAAAGAATCCATCCTCGTATCCAGGAACAACGATGTTGCGACCATCGAGAACAACCTTGGCTCCACGAGCCTCGGCGTCGTCAATAAGCGAAACGATTCGTTTCTTGGCACTTGCGGTAATCACCGGACCCATCTGAACACCCTCATCTAAGCCGTAACCAACTTTAATTTCACGACCAGCGGCTGCAACCTTTTGAGCGAGTTCATCTGCAATATCTCCAACAGCGACGACGGCGGGAAGAGCCATGCATCGCTCACCTGCCGCGCCGAATGCAGCGGCAGCGATATGCTTCGCAGCAAAATCCAGATCCGCATCCGGGAGTACGATCGCATGGTTGTTTGCACCACCGAGAGCATGTACTCGCTTGCCGTGAGCAGTGGCGGTGTCTTGAACGATATGAGCAACCGGTGTAGATCCAACGAAAGAAATTGCATCGATTCCGGGGTGCTTCAAAATGTCTGTTACACGATCACGCGAACCCGATACCACGTTAAATACACCGTCCGGCAAGCCAGCTTCCTTGTAAAGCTTTGCGATAATCAGTGATGCCGACGGCGTAGTGGTGGCAGGTTTCAAAATAAAGGCATTTCCAGTCGCGATCGCAATTGGATGCATCCACATCGGAACCATGACCGGAAAATTAAATGGACAGATTCCGGCTACAACGCCTACCGGCTGACGGAGCGAATGTACGTCAACTCCACGAGAAACATCAAAGGAGTACTCCCCCTTGAGGACCGCGCTAATGCCACAGGCAAAGTCAAGCGTCTCACGACCTCTCTGGATCTCTCCCAACGCGTCAGAATAATCCTTTCCGTGTTCTGCCACAATTGACTTCGCGATTTCATCTTGATGATCAAGTACCAATTGACGCATCTTAAACATGATTTCTGTGCGCTTAGCCAATGATACCTTTGCCCATTTACGTTGAGCTTCTTGGGCTACTTTCACGGCGTAGTCAAGGTCTTCTCGAGACGCTAAGTGAACCTGAGCCTCCACTTTTCCCGTTGCAGGATTTTCAACTGGGGCAATTTTATCCGGTACTCCAGCGTACTCGGCACCATTGATCCACTGCTGAATCGTTTCCATTGTTACTCCTTTTCTGCTGCTGTTTCTAAACCTCTAAGAACTAAGGCTTAGAAATAATGACGTTGATCCTTCTTTGACTCCACGTATTCTTTATAGGCTTTTTGCGTTGATTCCAGGCGCGATACCTGGGAAACCGGCACATCCCACCATGAGCAGTTAGGAGGATTCGGTCCCATCAGATCAGTTTCGATATAGATCATCGTGGCGCGCGGTGCTTGAGTTGCTTCGTGGTAGGCCAATTTAAACTCTTCGATCGAAGAAACACGTAGCACATTCAGTCCCCAAGATTCAGCGTTTTTAGCGATATCCACCGGAAGGATTTCACCTTCTTGATTGTGGGCATTACCTGCTCCCATACGGTACCTAGTGCCAAAACGTTGAGAACCGTGCGATTCTGATAGAGCACCAATCGATGCAAAACCGTAGTTTTGCAAAAGAACAAAGATTACCTTGATGTTTTCTTGCACAATCGTGGCAAGCTCCATCGGTAGCATCTGGTAAGTTCCATCACCCACAATCGCTACCACTTCAGATTCAGGCATCGCTAACTTTACGCCCAGAGCAGCTGGAATTTCGTATCCCATAGTCGAAAAAGCATATTCGACGTGGTATTGCTCAGGAGTACGCGCCTGCCAAAGTGCCTGCAAGTCTCCAGGCATCGACCCTGCGGCGTTAATGATTACATCACTATCGGACATCAATTCGTTAAGCGCCCCGAAAACTTCTGTTTGAGCTGGTAAAGGCCCATGCCCAAGGTGGTAGCAATGCTGAACCTCGTGTTCCCATGCCTGCTTTTCCTGAGCGATCTCCTGCGCGTATTCATCACTCACCCGGTAATCCGCGAGCGCATCAGTCAAATCCGCCAGAGCTTCGCGAGCATCGGCAACCAGCATTTCGCCACCGTTCTTCACCGCGTCGAAGGCTTTGACGTTAACATTCACAAATTTCACATCACGGTTCTTGAATTGGGTACGGGAAGCCGTAGTGAAATCCGAATAGCGTGTTCCAATGCCAAGAACCACATCGGCGTTCTCCCCTAAATGATTAGCGGCATCTGCACCGGTGGAACCAATGCCCCCAACCGACTGCGGGTGGTCAAAGTTGATTGCGCCTTTTCCGGCTTGAGTATCAGCAACTGGGATTCCGGTAGCTTCAGCGAATTTTCTCAGTTCACGGGAAGCCTCAGAGTAAATAACACCTCCGCCGGCAACCACAAGTGGTCTCTTCGCTCCCTTAATCAGCTGCACTGCACGATCGAGCGCAGTCTTCTCCAGCGGCGGGCGACGAACGTGCCACACTCGCTTTGCGAACGCCTCAGCTGGAAAATCATATGCTTCTGCTTGAACGTCCTGTGGAAGTGCGATCGTGACCGCACCAGTTTCGGCTGGATCTGTAAGCGCTCTCATCGCCTGCATCAGCGAAGGAATGAGTTGCTCGGGTCGGTTAATACGATCAAAGAAAACAGATACTGGACGGAACGCATCGTTTACCGAGGTATCGAGAGTTTGGGAGTTCTCGATCTGTTGCAAAACAGGATCAGGAAATCGAGTAGCGAATTGATCCGCAGGAAACAAAAGCACAGGTAAGCGGTTCGTGGTAGCAAGCGCAGCGCCCGTAACCATATTGAGTGCTCCCGGCCCAATAGACGAGGTGCACATCATCGTCTGCATGCGATTGGTAGCC
Organism: Arcanobacterium ihumii; assembly: GCF_900604515.1. Classification (GTDB taxonomy): domain Bacteria; phylum Actinomycetota; class Actinomycetes; order Actinomycetales; family Actinomycetaceae; genus Arcanobacterium_A; species Arcanobacterium_A ihumii. Next base: position 660,085 of record NZ_UWOS01000001.1, read on the forward strand.
TTTGCAAAGGCAGCAGCTGCGTTCACCATTCCTTGTTCGTTGCGAGGCATACGATAAGGCATTTCGCCGCCGTCAGGATCTGGGTCAATCTCGTTTTGAAGAAGTGCCTGACCAATACCTGCAACATTGCCATGTCCAAATATGCCGAAAGCACCGGCGACTAGGCGCTTTTCAACGCCATCTCGTTCGGCGTACTGATTCACCAAAAAACGAATGATTGCTTGGCCCACCGTAAGGCGGATGGTATTTTCAACGGCACCGTCGCTACCTTGGCCATTGGCGTCGTGACTAAGATTCATTTCGTTGAGATCAATCATGTTGCTAGTCCTCCTGATCGGAAGTTGAAGGTTTTGTCGCGGCGTCCTCGGAGCCCGCTAGGGAGAAAAAGGGAAGCCGGGGATCGACGTCGTCGCCTTCCCAAGCTTGGCGTTGCCAGGTGTGTACGGGATCGTCAGTCATCATCCACACTGAGTCTTCAGATGGTCCAGCCATCACGTTGAGGTAGTACATGTCGTGACCGGGCGCAGCCACAGACGGACCGTGATACCCAAAGGGAACCGCCACTGTATCTCCCGACCGCACCTCGGTACACACGTCAATATCCTTACCTGGCGAAGAATAGACTCGTTGTAAACCGAAGCCTTCGGTACTCTTATTCGGTCCGCCCTTGGCGATTTCGAAATAGTAGATCTCTTCTAGTTCGCGCTCGTTTTCGTTATGAACATCGTGCTTGTGCGGTGGGTAACTGGACCAGTTCCCTCCCGGGGTAATCACTTCACAAACCAGAAGATGCGAAGTTTCAACCTCATTTCCGAGTGCGTAGTTCGTAACTTGACGTGAACAATTTCCCGCACCTCGAATCCCTGACTGAACCTCCGAACGTGGGCAATAACGAACCGGTAAATCTTTGGTAGATCTTGCACCCGGAATGGCAAAACGACCAGCGGTAGTTGCCGTCAACTTGATGTTTGTTGAGCGTGGAACATAGAGATAGTCTGTGAGGTCTTCGAATACAGACGAGCGCCCACGCAATTCATATTCTTCATTTCTTATTTCAACCACTGCGCTTCCGCTTAACGGAAGCACCAGAATTTCTTCAAATTCCGTGGAAAACTCAACGCTTTCACCCACGTCGAGTGATGCGATGCGAAGCGAAGAATACTCCCACCCAGCTGCTTCTTGGGTAATCCAGGTATCGAACATTCCCTGCGCAGTACTACGGGCAGGAATTACGTATTTTTCGTTGTCGTTCATAGAAGCTCCACTGCTTGATCAACTGCTTTTTCAACGTCGTCTCCCGTGGGATAGAGAAGGGAACGACCAATCACCAAACCGTAAACGTTCGGAAGGTTTAGGGCTTTGCCCCAGCCATCAAAGGCTGCTTGCGGATCCTTAGCCACTTCGCCACCCAAGATGAGGGAAGGAAGGGTGGTAGCCGCCATTACGCGTTCCATCTGCTCAACGCACGGCAGTTTTAGCCAGGTATAGGCCGATGTCACTCCTAAACCAGAAGCAATCGTGATTGATTTAATTACTGCTTCCGGACTCAAATCATTCGATACTTGCCCATCTACTCTGCGTGAAATAAATGGTTCCACCATGATCGGTTTCTTCACCTCAGCCATCGAGTTTATAGCCTGCGCCGTGGCTTTAAGGGTGTCTACAGTTGCAGGATCACCAAGGTCAATTCGGGTGAGGGTTTTACCACCGTCTAACTTGTGCGCAACGATGGTTTCGGCGTCGTAACAGGTGAACTTATCGTCCATCTCGAAAACGGACCCCTGTAAACCACCGCGATTCATCGAACCATAAACGTACTTACCATCCAAGGCACCGAGCAGGGCGAGGTCTTCGATAAAGTCTGCAGTTCCTAGAAAACCTGTGACTCCGGGTCTGCCCAGCGCCGCAACACAACGCTCCAGAGCTTCTTGACGGTTCGCCATCGCGAGCGATTTCGAACCCGCTCCTAAAGCGCCACGCGCCGGATGATCAAGCGCGATAATCAGGTGTTTCTGGCCAGGCTCCAGTGTAGTTGCGGGAGCACGAAACTCCAAAGCCTCCATAATTTTTTCAGGAGAATCTGCGCGAACTTGCGCGATATCCTCAATTGTAACTGACATTTTCTCCACACTCCTCGTCATCACCGAATATTGATGCGTGACTTTGCTCAGGAAAGCTTTCCTTGTTCTTTAATAAATGGGTCTTGTTCTTGTACCCGCGGCTGCGACTGCGGGTTGTCTTTAATAAGCTGGAACACTTCTTCAGCCGCAGGCATCGCCGTTGAGCACTCAAGCCGGGAAGCAACAATTGCACCGGCGGTGGACGCAAATTGAATAGTTTGTGGAAGATCCCATCCCAAAATCAAGGCGTGGCACAGTGCCCCTCCGAAGGCATCTCCAGCACCCAAGCCATTACAAATATCAACTTTGGTTACAGGTACTTCGATTCGCTCACTTCGAGTTTTCGCAAGTGTACCGCGCGGTCCTTGTTTGACGATAGCGATTTCAACTCCGCGCTCCAATAGTGCGTCAGCTGCACGGTCTGGTTCCGTTTCTCCCACGGCGATGCGGCACTCTTCTTTGTTTCCAACCGCCACGTTAACCTTGTCCAATACCGCAGAGATTTCCTCAACAGCCTTCTCTTCCGATTCCCAAAACATTGGTCGATAATCGAGATCTGCAATCGTCCAGTGTGCTTTTGCGCGGGCATCTAAGGCCGCATGGTGAGCCGATCGGCTCGGCTCGACCGTCAGCCCTGTTCCTGAGAAAAGAAATACCTTGGCTGCCTTAACAGCTTCTACTGGAATATCCTCAATCGCGATTTCTAGGTCCGGCGCTGAAGGCTGCCGATAAAAATACAGTGGGAAATCGTCCGGTGGGAAAACTTCACAGAATGTAACAGGCGTATTGAACTCTGAGTGAACCTTGACGAAACTATCATCGACACCCAGTCGCGTCATTTCGTTTCTGACGAAGCGTCCAAACGGGTCATCGCCGACGCCGGTAATCGTTGCGCACTTGTGACCGTATCGAGCCGCGGCCACGGCAACATTGGTGGGCGAGCCTCCCAAGTATTTTCCAAAAGTTTTTACTTCTTCTAAACCAATTCCGGTTTCAAGAGGATAGATATCTACACCCGAGCGACCAATTGTGATCACGTCTGGAACATCGTGAGTTGACATTACACAGGCCTTCCACGTCTTTGAGGGGATCAACATCTCAATTATCAACACGTTCCAAAGCCAGTGTCAAGCGTTTGTATTTACAAACTAAACTTTTAGGCATACAAAGGTTCGCAAAATCCCAATCTTTAGACGTTAAATGTAACGTCAGGTACAATTTATATATTCGCTGTTATTTTCACATTAAACCAGCATTTGTACAGTTAGGAAGCCTGTCATGAATTCTCGTAGTGCCAACTCCGCTTCGCTCGACACTCCATATATCGTCAATATCGAATTAGATCGAAATTCAGACACGCCTCTATATCAGCAGATTTCCACCCCACTCTCAGAGCTGGTTATGTCCGGTGAACTCGAGCCTGGTCGCCTCATAGAAGACGAGGTAACAATGTCCAACCGGCTCAAGATATCTCGCCCCACCGCACGTCGAGCCTTACAAGAACTGGTAAACAACGGCCTTTTGATTCGACGTCGCGGAACAGGAACGCGCGTCACTCCAAATCACGTACACCGCCAGATCGGCCTCACCTCCCTAAACGACGATTTAGTTCAGGCTGGTTACGCTACACAAACGAAAGTGCTGAGCTACACCGTTCATTTTGCAGATGCAGAAAATGCGGCTCGACTCGAATGTGAAGAAGGTAGCGAGCTCGTTACTATCGAACGTTTGCGCAGCGTAAACAGTACCCCTCTGGCAATTATGCGAAATACCATCGCATCGGAAAATGCCCCATCACTGACCGATCTTTCAGCCTTCGGACTCTATGAATGCTTTAGCCAAAGAGGAATCCTTTTAGCTTCAGCCACTCAAACGATTGGCGCAAAGATCGCCAACGAGGCAGAGGCAAAACTCCTTAACCTTGAGCCCGGAGCAGCGCTACTAACCATGGAACGTGTAGCCTACTCAAGCACCGGTGAGGTAATTGAGTTTGGCTCACATGCCTACAATGCTGCTCAATATAATGTTGTTATGCCATTGGTTGCTGATTAAATTACTAATGTAATTACAAAACATTGACATTTCCCACCTTTGTATATACGATCATGGGTACATGACGCAGATCCCAACGGTGGTATCCGCGTACCATACAAAGTACAGGAGCATCAATGGCTGATATTCAGTACACAAGTGGCCCGCTGCTAGACGCAACTCGGGCTTTCCCAACAGTATTATGGAACGACTCATCTGACCTTAATGAACTACAGCAGTCCATTTCTTTCGGAGCAGTTGGCGCAACATGCAATCCCGTGATTGCCTATACAACCATTTCCAAGAACCGCGATGTATGGACGGATCGTATTCGTACAATCGCTGAAAGCAACCCAACTTGGTCAGAGTCAACAATCGGTTGGCAAGCGGTAAAAGATATGTCAGTTGAAGCTGCCAAGCTACTCGAAGACAAGTTCGAAGAAAGCAACGGGCGAAACGGAAGGCTTTCGGTGCAAACCGATCCACGCCTTCATCGTGACCCTCAAGCTTTGGCTGATCAAGCAGAAAGTTTCCACAACTTAGCGAAGAACATCGTCGTGAAGATTCCGGCCACTAAGACGGGAATCGAAGCAATCGAGATGGCAACTGAACGCGGAGTTTCGGTCAACGTAACCGTTTCTTTCTCTGTTCCACAAGCAGTGAAAGCAGCCGAAGCAATCGAACGTGGTCTCGAAAAGCGCAAAGCCGCTGGCCATGATGTCTCAACCATGGGACCAGTGGTGACGATCATGGTTGGGCGACTCGATGACTGGCTGAAGTACGTCGTCGCCCGTGACAAGATCTTCATCGATGCTTCGGCACTTGAATGGGCCGGTATCGCAGCTGTTAAGAAGGCTTACGCAATTTTCCAAGAGCGTAACTTCTCCTCACGCGTCCTAGTTGCAGCTTTCCGAAACTGCTACCAATGGTCCGAGTTCCAAGGTGGCGACGTCGTGGTTTCCCCACCATTCAAGTGGCAACAAATCGTCAACGATTCCGATTACGAAGTTCGCGAGCGCATGAGCGTTCCTGTTGATGAGCACTACATTGAGGAACTGCGCCGCATTCCTGATTTCGTTCGCGCATATGAGGAGGACGGAATGGATGTGGAAGAATTTGATACCTTCGGTCCGACTGCTCGCACCTTACGTCAGTTCCTCGCAGCTGATAACGACTTGGATGTTCTTGTTCGTGACATCCTTGTTCCCGCACCGTAAACCTTAAAACTCTGACTTCACATACTTATTAGAAACGAGAAATTCCTATGTTCAAAATTGGAATCATTGGTGCAGGGCGAATCGCTCATGTTCATGCCAACGCTGTTTCTGCACATCCTGATGCTCAGCTCGTTATGGTTGCTGACCCGTTCGGTGATTCAGCTGCTCAACTCGCTCAAAAATACGGCGCAAAGGCGTCCACGGATCCAGCTGACGTTTTTGCAGCCGACGATGTTGACGCCGTCATCATCTGCTCTCCGACTCCTTTCCACGTGGACCACATCTTGGCTGCTCATGCGGCGGGTAAACCCGCACTCTGTGAAAAGCCAATCGCAATGGATATGGCGGAAGTTGATCGACTCAAGGCTGCCGTTGGCGACGCAAAGCCAATGGTAATGATGGGCTTTAACCGCCGCTTCGATCCCTCTTTCAACAAGATTCATCGCCTGCTGGAAGAAGGCGCAATCGGCGACCTCGAGCAGGTAACGATCATTTCACGTGATCCGGCAGCTCCGCCACGTGAGTATATTGCTCAGTCGGGCGGAATCTTCAAGGATATGACTATTCACGATTTCGATACCGCGCGTTACTTCCTTGGTGATGTAACCTCTGTGTACGCAGTCGGGCAACACCTTGACCCAGATCTTGCGGACACGGGTGACTATGACGGCGTCGTCATTGTGCTAACAAACTCTGACGGAAAGTCCGCGACGATCACAAACTCACGCCACTGCGCTTCGGGTTACGATCAGCGCCTTGAGGTTTTCGGTAACAAAGGAATGCTCAATGCGGAAAATATTCGCCCCACCACAGTTCGACTCTCAAACGGGACGACGACGGATGCCCAAGATCCCTACCTCGATTTCTTCCTTACGCGTTACACGGAAGCTTATGCCTATGAGCTCGACGCATTCCTAGAATCGATCCGCGCTGGTGCCGCACCTTCGCCTTCAATTGACGACGCCGTTAAGGCTTTAGTGATCGCTGAAGCAGCGGCTGAATCTGCACACACCGGTAAGCAAGTCCAACTGTAATTACAGCCGTTTGGCAACAGAGCCATGTGTAGTTACACAAATGCGTAGCTACTCCAGATTTGAAAGGAACCATATCAATGAAGATAGCCGGAGCTCCGATTTCATGGGGCGTATGTGAAGTACCTGGGTGGGGTTACCAAATGTCCCCCGACCGCGTGCTCAAAGAAATGAAAGAAATTGGCCTAACTGCAACTGAATTTGGCCCACAGGGATGGTTGCCAACCGAGCCTGAAGCTCGTGCTCAGGCTGTATCTAAGTTTGGACTCGAGCCGGTTGGATCGTTTTTCCTTGCAGTAATGCACGATCCTAACGTTGATCCTATTCCAGCAGTAAAGAAAGAGCTCGAAGCATTCGCCGCAGCTGGTGGAAGCTATCTAATCTTGGCAGCAGATTCTGGCCAAGATGGATACGATGCTCGCCCAGTGTTGGATGAGGAAGGTTGGAAGACCCTGTTCACTAACTTGGACCGAATCACCGCGGTATGTGCTGAAAATGGAGTGATTGCCTGCGTACACCCTCACTGGGGAACTATGATTCAGAACCTCGACGAAGTTGAGCGTGTGCTCGATAACTCGACGGTTGGACTCTGCCTCGACACTGGCCACTTGGCTTGTGGCGGTGCCGATGTTGTGGCTTTGGTGGAGAAATACGCTGATCGGGTGGATATCGTCCATGCGAAGGACATTCACAAGGATATGACCGATAAGCTCTTGCCGGGAGAGATCGTATGGGGTGAGGGCGTTAAAGCGGGAATGTTCGCACCCATCGGCGAAGGAGATATTGACTTCCAGAAGATCGTTACCTTGCTCGATGAAGCTGGTTTTGACGGCTACTATGTGCTTGAGCAGGACATCATGATTGACGAAGAGCCTCCTGAAGGAGCGGGACCGATCGAGAGCGCCAGAAAGTCCTTCGAGGCATTGAAAGCATTAGCGTAGGTTACACGCGTGATTGTGTTTCCAGGCGGTTGGCTTAGCAGTTGGCTATTGCAAGCAAAACGACTGGCACAATTCACAAAATCCTAAGTAACACTCCCCAGAAAACTATTCCTCTCCTTGGTTTTCTGGGGAGTGCCTTACTTTAAAGTGAATGATATTTACAAGGAGGTAATATCCATGAACAAATTACGAATTGGTTCTGTTGGTTTAGGTCGTTTAGGTTATGAGCACGCTTTCAACATGGCAAAACTTATTCCCGACTGTGAGCTCGTTGCCTTGTGCGATATTGCAGAAGATCATCTAAAAGCAGTAGCGAAAGAATTAGACGTTCCCAATGTTTACACAGACTTCGAAGAGATGTGTAAAAACCCAGATATCGATGCCATTACTATTGTGTCTCCTTCAGCTCTACACCCTGAACAGATACGCATCGCGATGGATTACGGAAAACATGTTTTCTATGAAAAACCATTGGGTTCCACAATAGAAGCATGCAAGACCGCAGAATCAGCCGTCGAGGAACACCCAGATCTCATTTTCATGTTGGGTTTTATGCGTCGCTTTGACCCCTCATACCTTGATGCTAAAGCTCGAATTGATCGGGGCGAAATAGGACGGATAATTCTAGTACGTAGTTACACACAAGATCCAATAAGCACGATTGAAGGAACACTGAAGTTTGCTCCACATAGCGGTGGCCAATTCCTAGATATGTGTGTGCATGATATTGATTTAGTCCGCTGGTTCAGTGGCGCACAACCGGAGCGCGTATGGGGAATCGGAGGGTGCTTCGAGTTTGAAGAATATCGTCAATGGAACGATGGCGACAATGTATCAATAATGTTGCAATGCGACGACGAAACAATGGCATTTATGTTCGCAGGACGCGCAGCCGCACACGGTAGCAATGTAGAAACAGAGATCATTGGAACTCGTGGGGCATTGCGTATTGCTGCAGTTCCTTCACCAAACTTATTGGAAATTTTTGATGAATATGGTGTTCGAAAGGAATGTTATCAAGATTTTGTGTCACGCTGGCATCAAGCTTACATTAACGAAATAGAAGAATTCTGTAGATGTATTCTCGACAAACGCCACCCTGAGGTCACTGTATATGATGGTACTGCGACCTCACGCATCGCATATCGATGCAAGGAATCATTTGAAATTGGCGAAATGCTAAAAATTGATTGGAAAAATTAATTTTTATCGCCACTCTCGCCCGCTCGACAAAATCTTCATCGTCTCAAAAGGGATTACTATCGCCAGTTTAAGGATACAGTGGCAAAATACCTAGAAGCAGACAGTTCTACCAATATTAGATCCGATTGGGCGAGTAAATTATAATGGCAATTCATTTTGGGCGAATTTTAGATTCAGCCAAAACACAAAATGGGCAAGGATTTATACCTTGCCCATTTCATACGTGGAGCATAGGGGATTCGAACCCCTGACCTTTTCATTGCGAACGAAACGCGCTACCAACTGCGCCAATGCCCCGAACGTATAGATCCTAGCACCGCGGACTACCGAACTTCAAAAAATCAAGCACGCCGGCGATCAAGCAAGCTATCAAGCATTGCTCCCCCGCCTAGCAGATCCTTACGGAGTTCTTCGTTTCCGGTCATTTCAGGAGCTGCGTTTGGCGCCTCAACTGCCACATCACTAAAGCGTTCTCCCATCTTTGCAGGACGGTATGGAACTGCTGCACTAGCTTCTTCAGCCGCTTCAAATGGCTTAACTGCACGCTTGTGGATCCGTGGTTTAATTGTGTAACTGGGAGCTGGAACGCGTACACCAGAAGTTTGTGGCATCACCACTCGTGAACGTGAGCCTACTTCGGCTTCACGCACTTCACCTGAACGTTCAACGCTAGCCTGAACTCGGTTTTCACTCCCAGTAACTTCACCACTCTTGCGAGCCTGTGGGCGACGTGACGCACGTGAAATCTGATCGAAGGTCATTCCAACCGGCAAAACTTCAGCTTCATGTGTAGCCTCAGCCTCCACGTCGATGACGCTCGCAGCGTCGTCGGAATCCTTCGAACCTTGGTGCGCAACTAAACCTGCCGCTGCAACATCACGGAACTTTCCACCAGACTTTTGTAACAATGCGTCATACTTAGCTACGCGCGCACGATCAATTTCATCCGACTTCTGCCACACCCGAATCAAGTAGGTCAGGCTAGCTAGATAAACAGCACCGGCGCCGGTTGAGATAGCGGCTGCCAAAGTAGGGAAAGTCGTTGTACCGGCAAGAATCCAAAATAGAACAGTGAGCACAACGGCAACAGTTCCAATTGCCATTCCGCGCACATGGTAAACGTAGCGCTTGGCAATACGAGCCTTAGCCTGGGAACGTTTGCGCGCAACAGCACGCACATCAAGAGTCTTCGGCCGCCGCGCTGCCTTTGCTCCCGCTACTTGTTTCATCTTGCGCTCCGTTGTGAAAATTGTTCCGTGTTCTACATTTGTTTTTGGTTGGATTTTATGGGTACGACCTTGGATGATACGTAGCTCTTGCGCATACTTTTCGTCTATCACAGCCTCATTCAAAACCCTGCGGCGTTTAAACAAAGCGGGCAATACATAAAGCAGCAAGAGCAGTACCACTAAAGCAATTGCAATACCGTCTCCACCCACATTCCTTACCGTATTAAATTCAACCACGAGTAGGGCTCTTCAGGGTGGGCGTGTTGAAAAGATATTGATGTGAAATATCAGGTCACAGTCCCAACCGTCACATTAGAAACATCTGTAACAGGCCGTCGCTACGCCACCAGAACTCGGCTATCGATCCAGGATCATACAATCAAGAACATCACCAATCGCAACTGAACGTTGCGACGCCGGCACAACGGCCAAGCAGTTCGCTTCGGAGAGCCCAGTGAGCAATGGTTTTCCTGGCTCAGCCGTCGGTTCGACTTGGTAACCGCGCGTCGGGTTTCCCAAAACTTTAGCACGGACAAACTCCTCCACCCCGAGCGGTGATTCCCAACCACGAATTACAGAAGCCTTGATCGAGCGGCGATGAATATGAGTATGACCAGCCATCTGGCGAAGAGATGGGCGAATGAAGACCTCAAAGTTAGTTAGCGCAGAAACCGGCGATCCAGGAAGACAGAAAATCGTGGTATCTCCCAAGCGTCCAACACCAAGCTGGCGCCCAGGAGCCATCGCAATATTATCAAAGCGCACTGAGCCAAGTGGCGAAAGCACTTCTTTTAAGGTATCGCCACCACCATAGGAAAGACCTCCGGTAGTGATGATGATATCTGCGCGAACGAGTTGGTCTTCGATCATTTCTCGAAGCTCGCGTTTGTCGTCCGAAACCTGTCCGACTCGGTAAACTTCGCCACCGGCGTCGGACACTGCCATCGCAAGAGCGTGCGAATTTGCGTCATAGATCTTTCCCTGACGCGCCGGTCTGCCCGGCTCCTGAAGTTCATCACCAATGGACATAATGACGACGCGCGGTTTTGGATTAACCAACACAGTTGCGTGACCCGCAGAGGCAAGGAGTGCCACCTGGCGCGATCCAATGCGAACACCTTCTTTAAGGATTACCTCTCCAGCAGCGAGATCTTCTGCTCGAGCGCGGATATTCGCACCATGATCAGCTGAAACCCTGATTGTTACATCAGCTCGACCACCGTCTGTAGCTTCGATAGGGATGACGGCATTAGCCTCACGCGGCATCGGAGCTCCCGACGAAATCTTCACTGCAGTTCCACTAACCAGCGCCGATGGCTCGATGGAATCGGCGCGAACTTCCTCTACCACCGGTAAAACGCGCGGGCTTGTTTCCGAAGCACCGTAAACGTCCTCGATGCGTACGGCATATCCATCACGACCTGCTAGATCTGCCTGAGGCACATCCACGAGCGATCTCACATCCTGGGCAAGCATACAGCCCACAGCGCCGTCAATTGCCACATTAAACGGTGGCAGCGGGCTCGAAACCGCCAGACACTCAGCAAGATGCTCTGCTACCGATTTCATGACGCTCCTTTAGTTCGGCGTATCTTTCCTATAGACAGCATAACGTGCCAGTCCTCTGGGGGCGTAATAATTCCTATCCTGCCTCAACCGTGGGATAATCGAATCATGCCAAATTTAGTTCTGCATCTTCCGGATGTTTCTCACCTTGATCAAGAAGAGGCAAAAGACATTCTCCGCTCCCATGTGCGTGAGCATCGCAAGCAGCGTAGCGATCAAGCTCGTGCCAACTTTGCCGAGCTCTGGAAAGATACAGTTCTTGAATTCATTGGAGATCAGAAAACCGTTGCATGTTTTGTTTCCACTAATTACGAACCACCGACGCTCGAGCTGTGCAAAGTAATCGCAGACGCAGGTAAAACCCTGCTTTTGCCAAAACTTGGCCCAGGTCTTACCCGCGCTTGGGGATACTTCAAAGGTTTAGACGATCTCGTTCAAATGGCACCTGGTCGCCCGCCGGAGCCGTCCGGCCCAGCTTTCGACAACGATATTCTCACTGAGGTGGATGTGCTAGTTTTACCTGCTCTGCTCATGTCTCGCGATGGTGAGCGCCTCGGTCAAGGCGGCGGTTGGTACGACCGTGCTCTAAAAGAGGTCGGTGAGCGTACCAAAATTGGCGCAATGGTATTTCCAGAAGAGCTCATTGATGGTCATGTTCCACAAACCGAGCTTGACGTCCAGATTCCGTATGTGCTGCGCCCGAGCGAAATCGTAGAAACATCGCTGATTAAGTAAGCCCAGCTGGTTTTGACCAGCTTCCAGGGATTCACGCTCGTCTGTTTGCGGTTTCATAAGTGCGTAGTATCATGCGTTCACACTTCTGTACGTTCGTAATTTGTGAGTTCGTGGCTTCGTGTGTGCTCCACAGTTTCACGACATACTTCGTTGTCCACAGTTATTTATGATGACATCGCTAACCACAATTTTTCGCCCCCATTCCCCTCACCCAGAATGGTTTTGCGACCGTTAAGGCATGAAGAAACCCCGTCGAAACCACAGTGAAAAACCCGGTACAGATAAAGGAACAATCAACTTTGCACGGCACAGCCGGCGTTCGAGTCCAATCCGCGCCGTACTTTGGCGATGGCGCTGTGTAGTCTTTGCACTCGTGATCGGCGCATTCGTCCAAAGTATCTTGACCTACGTATCGTCATCGTCCGTGACTTTGGAAAACGTCGTCGTTGCAAAAACAGAGCTGAGCACCGGTGATGTACTCGATTCACACAACCTAGAGATAGTTCAACTTCCCACTAAGATCCTTCCCGAAAACACTATCTCGAATCTAGACGACGCATCAGGGCAACGTATAGTTGCACCACTGCCAAAGGGCATGCCCGTGGTTCGTAGCCAGTTCCTCGATTCATCATTTTCGAGCCACGCTCCACCAAACACGGTGATCACTACTATTTCACTTGCCGATGACGCCACTCTTGCGATATTGAAGGAAGGAAGTCGGATAGATATCTACGCTCCGCCAAGGGAAAATTCGGATGAATTAGACGCGGAGCTACTTGCAAAAGATGCCATCGTCATGTCTACGATTTCCCCATCAGATCGTAGCAATTCACTATTTGATGACTTTACTAACAAATCATCTTTGATGGTCGCAATCCCAAACGATACAGCTAGGCTAGTAATTGGAATTGGAGCAAGGACGCCTCTACGTGCCGTGCTTGCGGGATAGTGAGGACTTCTTTTCCCAATCCACGAGAGAGAAGGAAAATCATGCTTAAAGGCTTCAAAGAATTCATTAGCCGCGGAAACGTCATTGACCTTGCAGTTGGCGTTATCATCGGAGGCGCATTCAGTCCCATCATCGTAGCCCTAACCGACAAAGTCCTCATGCCACTCATCGCTGCTATCTTCGGCAAGCCTAATTTCGATCAAGTCGGTGCTTTCACTGTCAACGGCGCAATGATCATGCCGGGAACCATCGTTACCGCACTCGTCAACTTCCTTATTGTTGCTGCTGCGCTCTACTTCTTCGTAGTTGCTCCAATGAATAAACTCAACCGTAAGCGTGACGAAAACCCAGACGCTGTTGAAGATGCTCCAGCAGACGACGTCGCACTTCTTACCGAAATCCGTGACTTGCTTGCGCAAAATGCGCAACACAACACCCCTGGTCTGTAATTGTTAGGCTAATTCGCCAGTCGAGATTAGCTAACTTCCAAACTAAATGTTGCTAGATCTTCCCAAAATGAGGAGGAAGATTCTCAAGTAACTCACGCTCGTGCGGGCTAAGCGAATTAATCGCTTGGCCCGCACTGCTATGTGAGCCTTTACCGCTCCCGCGTTGCCCATCCCGGTTGGGGATTTCAGGGCGTACAGGAGGAGCGTCATAAATATGCAGTGCCTCTTCAGGAGTTTGAATCTCTCCCCTATCAAGCCGCTTCTGATCTATTCGAGATAGACGCACCACCCGCTTTGGACGAGACCCCGAGCTAGCTTTATCGCTGATGCTCATCGCCGTTCGTCTCCACTTCAGCGTTCTCTGCATCTGCTTCACCTACAGCACTTTCGTATGCAAAATTAACATCAGCAGCAGAGTCTTTACCTGCAAGCTCCTCATCGGCTACTACATCTTGTGCGTGCGTTGAATCATCAGTAACGGTTCCTACCCCGTGGAGAGTATTAGTACCGTCGTCGTTATGACCTTCATTAACCACGCCGGCCGAGGTAACGACAATTACATCGTCAGCGACCTTTTCAACAGCTAGACCTGAGCGGCGAACAACGTTATGGAGCACAACATCAAACTGGCTCCCACGGCGAACCAGCGCAATCTCATCGCGCAATGATTGAACAAGCTCATCCGCATTTCGTGGGATTCCGTCCGAAGAAATCCATTCAACCATTTCGTCAAGCTGATCATCAGTATAAGCGGCAAGTTGCAAACCTGGAACTACACTCGGGCGTGGTCCACGCGGGACTGCAACAATCGTCTTTTGAATACTTTGCATATCTCCTGCAAGAGTCCCCATCTCACCAGTTCCGGCACCGAACTCGGCCGTATTCGAAACTTCAATCCACTGACTATCGGCAGTTTCCTCCAAGTTTGGAACGGTAAGTGGAGAATCCGCCGGTTTACCTCGCAATTTTTCAAGCATCGCGATTACAGCATCCGCCTGACCAACCGGATCAATGAACAATGAAGTCGAGAAGGTTTGGTAAACATCCCATCCGCGCTTTTCGAATGCTTCGATACGATAGCGATCACGATTGCGCAAAGATTTCTCAGCCACGTAGTCGGCGTCGTCAAGCAAGACGGCAACAGCCCACGTACCTGGGAAATCATCGTGGCCCGCAACCAATGGGATACGTTGAGAGCCTTCGAAACCATAGTCAATCAGAGTCTTCCAACCGGCCGAATTTAGACGTTCTGCCAGGTCAGAAAGTAACGGCGAATCTGTTTCTGCAGATCCAGAGGCGGAAGAAACGCTCTCGCCACCCGCATAGTTGAGCAGGTCAGCGAGCAAGAGTGGACCTGGAGTCGAAACTCGAGAAACATCAATATCCCCAGCATCAAGCGAGCTCACAACCGTCATCGAACGCCGCGGAGACTCAATCGCGTCAACCAACCCGATCAAACCGTGAGGCTCGGCAAGCTGACCGAAAGAATGAAGAACTCGACCGTGCACAGTCTTCCCGAACCCAGGTGAGAAAATGATATGGTCTCGACGAATACCACTCGCCTGCGAAATATCAAGGACCATAAACGGTTCAGTTTGAGCCCGATTCATGAAGCGATCAAGAGCAATCGATTTAGCACGAGTCTCTTGAAGTGCATCGCGAACCCGTTGCGCATGAACCGGCGAAACAGTGATCACAGCAAGTGAATCAGTATTTTGATCCAACGCATACTCGACGACGGCGTCCACCACAGCTTCTACCTCAGGTTTTGTGCCCTCGATTGCGCCATCACCAGACGAACTCGGAACACCTCGACCATCCACCACAACCAGCCTCGAAGCACGAGTGTTCGGACGAGCGGGGATCGGGTGATAAAGATCTTGATAACCGTGGTTCATCAGTGCACGGGTTGAAAGTTCGTCTTGCTGAACACGTCCTGTAGGAAGCTCCACAACCGGCAAAACAGCAGAGAAAGCATCAATCGCATTTGCTTCGAGAACCAATTCATGACCAGAATCTTGAGCAGCGCTATTCCTACCCTCGCCACGAATCAGTGACGAGCGCCGAGTATCCCCAACAATAACCGCTTGGCATCCACGCAAAACCGTTGACGCAACACTTGCCATCGTTGCTGAATCGTTGGTGTCAACCACCACGATATCTGACCACGGCATTGGCGGAATGTATTCCGCAACCATCACAGGTGGAACAATCCATACTGGTCGCGCAACTTGAACTAGGCGTGCATAAGTGGCAATAGCATCGCGCAGTGCGCCAATATCGTACTGACTAAGCACTGCATCTAGGCGCAAGGTATCGTCTCGATGCGCACGAGCCACTTCCCGCATCACATTGATAGCCGCTAGCTGAACAGGTCCTGCTAGTGCAGCCACATGCTGCGAATCCAATTCGCGTAAACGTGAAAGCAGATTTGCGATATCCCGAGGGCCAAAGGCAGCTAGAACTTCAGACTTCGTAATCAAACGCTCGAAAATTGAAGAAGTATTTGCAAGCTCAAGCTCAGCGTGAATCATTTCCACCGGCACTGATCGATTCCGCAAATCCTCAACGAAACGTGCAAATCCTTGTTCCGTCAGTTTCTTCGTTACCGCATTGCGCTCAGGAAGTGAGTCCATATGAGGCGCATCAGTAACAAGTTCCTTGAGACGGGCTTCTAGGTCACTAAACGGCAAGTTAAGGAAGTCCATTCCCCCAACCTGCTCAGAAAGAAGACCCAGCTCAGTGCGGACTTCGTCTCGCGTATGACGAATCTGCGCAAGGCCATCAGGCAAAGCTGGCCATCCGCCGTCGTGGGTATAACGGCGCCAGATCTCACGGCGTTCTTGGACCAGCATCAGTGCTGAATGAAGATCGCGCGGCGTAGCACCTGGTCGTAACAAGTCTTCAGCTTGACGCTTTAATGCTCGACGTTCGCCACTCTTCATTGAGTGTCCATGCGAATCACGCCATTCCTTGGTGGCAGTAGCAATCGCCATGTCCATTGGAGAGGTTTCAAAAATATGAGGTTTAAACGTATCGAGGCTGTCCGAGATACCTTCGAGCACAGAGATCTGCTCGAACCATTCCGAAAGATTGTTTGCCTGACGCAACCCAGTTTCACCTGCTGCACGCGCAGCCTGCGAAATCGTTGCCGGAACGGTAATCGTTGACAGACGGCGCGCGCGTTCCAGAGCTTTTGCTCCTTCGCCGTCGTCTGCAATTGGCGATTTTGCCCAAGCGGAAGAAGCCATTACTGCATCGAACACACCTAGTTCGCTGGCACGATCAAGGACGCGTTCCACTTCGCCGTAGCCTTCACCTTTAAGCGCTTCAATTGCTTCAGAACCGAGGCGAACTCGCGTCCTGGGAGCCTCAGGTCCCGAGGTCAGTCGGGCGAGCTTTTCAAGCATATCGTGCACTGAGACGCCCCACTCCGCATCCACTTCATGGAGATCATCAACGAAGGTACTCAGCTTCGAACGAGTATCAATAAGCTCCTCTCTAAGGGCAAGAAGCGCGTCGACGTCAATCTCAGGCTTGTTCAGACGCAATCCGGTTCGTAGTCGCAACGGGACCGATTCGACATCAGTAAAGTCGAGTACCAATTCACCCAATCCAATTTTGTCGAGTTCGGCACGGAGGTTCTTGCCCGCAGAAGCTCGTGACGGGACATAGATGATTGACTTGCCTGATGCCGCGGCATCAGCTGCAATTCCAGCAATTGTGGAAATTCGTTCGGTACCAGGGGCCGCATCGATAACCAACGAGCGCCCTGAGGCAACTGCTTCAATTGCATCAAGCTCACGCACATCGTGGTCACCAGCACCTCGTTCTGCTTCTGGGATACGATCTTCGCTCAGACCTGCAGGTAGGGGAATCGATGAGCGATTGCGTCGTTCTGTATCGCCCGCAATCGCTGCCATTACTCCCGAGCTACGCACATAAGGCAACATTGCTTCGAAATCAGTAAGCATTGTTTGAGCTGGACTGGTGAAGAAACCAATAATAGATTGCTCTTCGTAGGAGAATCCTGGCAGATAGATACGGCCAAGCTCGACGATTCTGGCGATGATTTCGTCGACGTTTTGGGAATGAGTTGCCATCTGCCGGAGCTGGGCAACGTCTTCAGCAGGTATTCCATTAATGCGAAGCGCTTTTTCGATAACCGGGTTAATTCGAGCTTGGCTAGAAAGCTGCAGTTTGGCATCACCATCGGAAAGGAACTGGATCCGAACATGACGGAACAGCGCCGCAGCTTTTCGCTCCACCGCGGCTCGCGGAGCTTGCGTAGATTCGCGCTCCGTCTTGGCAGCCGAACTCTTCTCGCTGTGATTTTTGAGCGCTTCGTCAACCTGGTCAGACCGCTCGCCTGCCAAGACTTTCTGCATCTCACGAGGCGCAAGACGCAATTCACCAGTTGCTTCGTAAACGTCGGTCCATTCGGATGGAGCTTCCTCAGGCTCAGGCAATTCCGTCCAGGAAATCTTTCCAACACTCAAGGAAATCGGAGCGTAACCGTGTTCATCTTCGAGCTTCGTTGCAATACCGCGCAATTGGGTGAGTCTCTTTTTAGCGCGTTCGAGTGAATGAGGCTCTCTGATCAAGCTAGATAGACGCGTCTCCATGTGTGAATAGAGGTTGGCAGACCCGGTGGGATGTGCGTTCGAAATATCGATCTGACCAGCATCGCGCGTGGCCACAGCAGCCTCATCCGATTCGGCAACCTTAAAAGTGAGTTCATTTCTCCACACGGAACAAGCGATGTCCATGAGTTCATCACGGGATCGGGTTTTCGACGACGCCGCATCGCTTCCATTTCGATCGGAAAGTATCGAGGTGCGCTGAACACCCGGTTGATTCTGAGATTGCGAACCGTCTGTTCCCACATTCGCTCCGTTAAGCGGCTGATCGGGTTGCGACTTAGATTCCTCTACCCCTGGTGCAGGATCTGAACCGCGACGGTTTTTTAACCCTGCTGCGTTATCGCTAGCAGAGTCAGATTTCTTGGACTTGCGACGAAAGAAAGGACTCACCCTTTTACCGTACTTTGTTTCCTTATGAAACGGTGAACGCGCGCCGTGAAAATCACTGAAAGGTTCTCCCTTAGATGAAGTGAGATAACCGTTTGGTGCCCCCGGGCAGAATCGAACTGCCGACACACTATTTCGTAACCCTTATCACATATATCTAAACACAAGGATGCGCTCTGTTAAGATTCTTTTACTTTACGGCTGATAGATAATACTATTCAATCTATACCACCTCATTTAACCCATATGAAATAAGACTATACTGTCAAAACTCTCATAACGGCTTAACGATTAGAAGTTGGAGTGACGACAAGAGCGACGCCTAACCAGCATACTGCTGCAAGAGTGAGTGTTGCGGCAGGGTACTCAGTGACGTTAAGTATCGTTGCACATTGAATGCCCACGATTGTGCCACCTGCTCCAAAGGCGTACGACCAACTCATGATACGTCGAAACTTCTCGCCCTTAAATGTCGTCTGTCGATATGTGGTCAAAAGACTCATCCTTGCGCGGGAAAGAACCGCCATAAGACCAACAAAAACGACTGCAACACCATAAGTAACATCTAAAATGCTTGTAAGAACAGCGAAGCTACCAGCAGCAAGAGCGCCTGCTAGACCGAGCCCTTGTAGGAGTCGCCTCGTAGAAGCTACTTTCACAGAAATCCTTGCTAGCTGTGGCCCTATTGTGGCACCCAACCCGAAACAGATAAGTGTTATTGCCATCCCGTGGGCTGGATTATTAGCAAGTCGGGATACCCATATAAAGAAGAGGGAACCTGAACACGCAGTTGCTATTCCTATGATTGCTGATAAAAGTGGAGAAGCTGCGCCTGATTTGAAAAGTTCAGCGAAAAACTGACCTAGCGGCACCCTCACACCCGTGAGTGCATAATCATCAATATCAACATTCTCGCGTGGTGCCGGAATCGGATAAATCGAGCGCGATCGCCACCGCAGACTAGCACCCACCAGCGACAATACAATATTACACGCGAAAACGACAATAACATCGATACCTGCAAGCAAAGCACCAAGTGGGCTAAAAATAACGAATCCAGTGAAAGCGAGGAGCGAATCAACGGACGTATTAAAAACTAACGTCTCAGAAGTATCTGCTGCCGCAAGAGATTCACCATAGAACTCATCAGCCAGATCTGGTATGGGACTTAGCGCAAGACCAATCCAAACATAGCCAAGCATAATCCATCCTGCTATATCAGGAAAAACAAGAATTCCAGCAATGGCTATAGTCGAAAGTATAGTCTCGGTGATGTCAGTAGCGATAAGTGCTAGATCAGGACTAAATCGGCGTAAAATACGTGCGTAGGCAGGAAATAAAAACACAACAAGCTCACCAATTTGCCCCGTAAGAGCAAGAAAAACAATTGGGATTACTCCCAGAGCTGTCAGCGAATCAAATGATCCATCGATAACACGATTTCCCATGACACTGACAACAAGACCAGCCGTCATAAATCGTCGACTTACACGGAGAATACTTGGATTTAATTGGCGTAGCATATGAAACAACGACATCCTTACAAGGTCATATTTTGGCTAGTAAGATCCTGTGGTGAACGTAGATATTGGATATTGCTAGTGTTATGGAGGCGACCCGTGGGGAGTATAGGGCGTCCTAGAACTAGATTGCAGAGAGATTCGGCTCCTGGAACAATTATCTGTACCGTGCATACTTGTTTGTCTTCTGATTGCCAGGCTAGGCGCGCGTAAGATGTAAAACCTTTTTGCTTGAGAGTGTCGACAGGAGATTCTAGTGCTATTTGATCTTTCTGAATATGATCAAAATCTATTGAAGAAAACCCATCCAGAGGAAAGATGCGTGTCGCAATTCTTTGCATATTTGGATATTTAGAAAGTTGTTCCAATGGAAATCCCCCCTCATCCTGCCAAGTAGCTCCTCTCTCCGTTGCACAGTAATATTGTTGAAGTTCTGTCAGAGCGCGTATCAAAGCCAGTCTAGGATACTGAGATGAACCGAATCCAAGGATTCCTTCATTGTTACGGGGTTCTGTGGCAGCACAAAAAACAAAACCAGCCAGTGACTCTAGAAGATAAATAGATACAGACCCATTAGATAGATCTGAGATATGTTTTATGTTTTGATTTAAAGGGTCTTGACTTTCGAGAACAACAGTTCTGATCCTATCTGGATTTCGATATACATCAAGAAGGAATTGACTCTCTGCATCTCTTTCAATGATTTCATTTAGTGCATGCAAGGCAGCATCTTCAATAGTCAAACCTGCCGCTGTGCCACTACTATTGGCATAGGCTGACAATGGTGCGATTTTTACTGGATTTGCATCCAGATCAATCGAAATATCCACTAAAATTCGAGGGTAAAGAAGTTTATTTGTGCTAGCTATCGACAAGTCTGAATTAAGCGGGAAAAATTCCAGAAGGTCTTGATCCTCCCCGTTAGCAAGCGTTTGTGCCGCTTTAAAAGCATAGTCAATTTCACCAATGCGATCGTCACCCCTGTAACTTTGTGTGGATTATTTTGGAATAGATTCCCGGAATCCGGTGAGCAGTAGCCGCGTGTTCAACAGCTTCAAAAAGTCCTGAAGCTACTGCCTGATCGCCAATTCCTTTTCCCGACGCCTTGCTTACAATTCTGCCATCGAGAGATTTTAAAGTTGAACCTGTAGTAATAAAGTCACCTACAGGGGATTGGTGTATAAATCGACTTTCTAACTGATAGCCATAGGATTCGGCCCATCGACAAGCAATTTTAATCGCGTCTTGAGGCGAAGAAATACGTTCGCGTGTTTGTATATCGTAGTCGTTGTACAATTTATCATTCCTTTTTAGGGCTCCGTAATTTTTGTTTACGGAGCCCTAAAAAAGTGCTATTTAGCTTCGCTTTCAATTACGTCAAGCATGATTTCGTATTCATCTGTAGTAATCGGATGACCTTTAACAATTCCAGTCTTTCCACTCATTGTTTTTGTCTGCCCCATATTTTTCTCCTTTGAACAATGTGGAGTGACTTCTTAAGTTTAAAATTTAAAATAAAAAGTTGTCAATCATTCAAGACATTTTTATATAAATTGACCTAAAATGAGTGTTAACTCTCGTGCACTTTGAGCTCAAATAACCAAGAATATAAGCGAAAAAACTTCACCCATCGCATAATATAATTAATAAATCAAACTACACGCGTTCACCAATTTGGTCAGAAAAATCGAATCTACCACCTAGAATCACTCTACTGGTAATGAGCCAACGTATTTGAAGCGTGAAATTTTAAACAGCAAAGAAAGCAATATTTACCTCGGCTAAAATAATCAAATTCTGTGAGGCACGCTAATCTACTTATATTGCACGACACTCTGTAAAAGCTACTCTCCATGTATGTCAAACGTAAAACTCGCACCTGGAACGCACACCATATATTCTTGTACTCCAATCAAAAAGGGAGATCACTACGAGTTGAGGTGGCGCATCCGAGACCATGAGGGCAGGCTGCACATAAAACGTTCACAAGCTTCCACCGCTGGCGAGGCTCGCAGGCGAGCTTACGAAAAAGTAGACCATATTCTCCGTTCTACAGCTGACATGAAATCAACTTGGTCAACCGCAGATACTATTACGGACTTCCTTGACCAAGAGGTACTCCCCATCATCGAGTCCAAAAGACTCTCCGACACTTCCAAAGAACGTTACCTCGGTGTGCTCGCTCACTATCGTCGTTACACAAAAGGCAAATCGATTGCCTCATGCGCAACAGCGCCATCGCTTATAAAAACTCTCAAAGTAATTGCCGATGAGGTTGGGATTGAAACGGCTCGTCAAACACGATCAGTTGTGTCTAATTACGTTTTCCAACAGTTGATCCTTCATCAACTCGTCCAATCCAACCCCATACGCGGCGTGTCCCTTGATTTTCTCAAAAGTGAAACTCAGGAAATAAATACTTTCCAACACAGGATGAATGGCAAACTTTCTTAAACTTTGTCCTCAATGACGATCCCCATACTCCTCTGCCTGGTAAAGAGCACATTCCGCAGGCTCACAAAAAATCCGCAAAAGCACGGCACGCTAGAATTATCCAAATTACCGAGTTGCAGCTTGCTACTGGCTTGCGTGCCTCTGAAGCTCGTCAAATAACATGGGGCGATATCTCTCAGGACAATGACGGAACTGTATGGGTGACTGTAGCTTCGAAAATATCAAAGACTAAAGTTGGGCGTACCATTCCTATACTCGTTCCCGAGGTCGGTCAGCGGTTGATTGCTAGAAAAGGTGCTGACAGTGAACTTGTAAACCCGTAACCTACGAGTAAACGTCCATGGGATAAAGCAGGCGTACACAAAGCAGTTCGTGAGTATTACACAGGAATAGCACAAACCCATCCTGAACTTGGATTTTTGCAACACGTGCGCTCTCATGCTTGGAGAGGAACGTTGAACACCATCATCGCGCCCTACCTTCGTCCTGATGAACGAGCTGCTTTCTTCGGTCATTCCGAGCGTGTAAATGCACGTTCCTACACCGATTATGTCAATGTCAGACCCGTGCTTAAAACTATCGGTCAATTGATCCGAGAGTAGATTTTAAATCTACTCTCCTATCTACTCTCGTAAACTTCGATACTGCACGATATTCAATAACACTCAATAACAGACATCTACAAGAAATCCCTGAATATAGGTACTTTTGGTGCCCCCGGGCAGAATCGAACTGCCGACACCCGCTTTAGGAGAGCGGTGCTCTATCCACTGAGCTACGAAGGCGGACTTAACTAGTCTAGCGGAATGAGAGCACACACCCCAATTTCAGATGTATGCTCCCACTCGCTCAATGAGATTGTGTACTAATCGCCGATCACAACCCTGCGCTCTCCACCGCGTGGTCTGGTCCGACGTCATCTCCCTCACGGACACGGCGTGGTACAACCATTGCCGGGCAGGCCGCATATTCAAGGATCGCCTGCGACGTCGATCCCAGCAAGAGCCCTTTAAAACCGCCCCGTCCGCGGGTACCAAGTACCAGCAAATCTGCTTCCTTGGAGAGCTCAGTTAAAAGGACAACTGGATTGCCCTGCATCACATGAACTTCGACGTCAATATCGCGACCTTCATCAACAGCGACGAGCTGGTCTTCAACGCTCGACGCAATTTCTTCGAAGAAATCATCATCAAGTGAGAATTGTGGAACCCAGCTCACGGCATCAACATTAACCGAACAAACAATGGAGAGCTTTCCTCGCCAGCGGTCTGCTTCCCAAACCGCGCGTTGTAAGGCCATTTTTGCGTGTTCCGAACCGTCTACGCCAACAACCACATGCTTCACTGGCAGGCAGGAATCTCCACCTTGATGAGGGACGACGACGGTCGGGCAGTAAGCATAGGCAGGCACCGCCGTCGAAACGGTGCGAAGAAGACGGTCGGCAATTCTGCCCGAACGTGAGGCAGTTCCGCCTACCACGATTAAAGCTACCTTTTTAGACATTTCAACCAGCACTTCAGAAGGATCACCGTCGACGAGTTCCCAACTGATCTTTACGCCTTGACCTTCAACCGACTTCGCCATGGAAGTGATCATCTTTTCAGCTGCAGCGTAGAGGTGCTGTCCTTCTTCTGCGATATGACCGGTAGCGATCGTATGCGCTGCGTAAGAAGGGAGTTCATATATACACACAAGACGAAGTTCTGCACCTCGTTTACGAGCCTGTTCCAGCGCCCATTTGAGGGCTGAAACTGACGGTTCCGAACCATCTACCCCAACTACAACAACATTGTCATGAGCCATGAGAGCCTCCTTCAGTTGATACCCACATTATCTCACTTAGCTGTGAAAATGTTGAGTAGATATTCAAATGGGCAGGCAAATAAAAAATGACCGCAACTTTCGGCGGTCATTTTTAAAGATTTGTTATCACGGGATGCGGATGAACACTGGGCTTCCGTAGATTGCCCGCTCAATCGTATCTACTCGGGTGTTTTCAGCCGAAATATGCATTCCGTTGCCGGTGTAGATTCCAACATGTCCTGGCCAGTAAACGATATCTCCTGGCTGAGCTTCCGCTCGCGAAACACGGATACCTACGCTTGCCTGTGCGCCGGACTGATGAGGAAGCGAAACACCGAAGTGTGCGTAAACAAAGGAGGTGAATCCTGAGCAATCCCAACCAGCAGGAGTTGAGCCACCGGACATGTATGGAGCGCCGGCAAACTGACGAGCGAAGGCTACGATCGAAGCTCCACGGGACCCTACGTTAGGAACAGTCTGGTTAAAGGATGGAGTTGACTCAGAAGCCTTAGCTTCGGAGACTGTGACGCGAGTACGTGTGGCGGCTACCGCTGGAGCATCCTGACGCTCCGCTACTGGGGCTTTAACATCTACCTGAACAGCAGAGATGGCCCAATCGCCTTTAGGAGCAGGGTTTTCAGCGGTCTGAACTTCCACACTTGGAATTTCAAAGCTTGGCTTATCTGAGGCGAGTGAAACAGTTGCTGCAACTGCTGTTGGAGCGGTAGCAACGGTAGTTTCAGCTTGTTCTGGTGCCGCAAATGCTGCAGGAGCCCCAATTCCAAGAAGCGTTCCTGCTGCGGAGGCGGTAACGAATCCCTTCACGCCCTGCTTCCCTAAAAAGCTGGGATTTACCTCCACCATCAAGTGACGTCCGGCCATTAAATGTCTCCAATGTTTTTTGATTTGGGTTATGCCCTAACGAATACATAACTTCTTCAACAGGTTTCAGCATAACGACTTGGCAACGGATTGTCACAATTTTGTAACAGTGTATTAGGTCACGATTTGATAACGATTTTGTAACATTCTACTTTCTGGGGATTACGCAGGACTTTCAACCGCACAGCCTGCGGAAATACTCCAGCTTAAAAATACAATTTATTCACGATTTGAAAATCGCACCTCAAAATGTAACACAGATAACGTTTCAATCGTTATCTTTTATTCACCAACTGTTATGAGACGAAAATCGATTGAGCTGCTAGCTCCGAGATTGCGAATTTTTCGCCTGCAATAGCGATCGTAATCCTGCCGGCGCCATCAAGTTCGACATCGATCTTCACCCCTGGCGTGAGGCCATGCTCAATTAACGCAACCAACTCATTGAAGTCGGTTTGAACGTTCTCGGTAATTCGCTTAACAACAAAGGAAGCAGATTCTCCAACTGCAGGCAGTACGTTACCGAGCCTCTTCAAGCCTTGATGAGTAGCAGAGTTCTGAACAGGGTCAAAAGCTTCGCGAGTCGGGATCGGATTTCCAAACGGATCGTTCGACGGATCATCCAGGAGTGCTTCAATACGGTTGGCAACGTCGTCAGAAACGACGTGTTCCCAACGGCAGGCTTCATCGTGAATCTGTTCCCAAGGTTGCTTAATAATATCCCTCAGCAACCTCTCAACAAGGCGATGACGCCGCATTACCCGAGCAGCGCGGCACAGACCTTCGTCAGTGAAACGAATCCGACGGTCCGCCCCTACTTCAACCAGACCATCACGCTCTAGGCGAGCCACAGTTTCAGAAACAGTTGGTCCAGACTGCCCCAATCGCTCGACGATACGCGCCCGCAGGGCAGGGATACCTTCTTCTTCCAGTTCATACACTGTTTTCAGGTACATCTCTGTGGTGTCGATCAGACCGCTCACGTACCGCTCCTCATTTATCAAAAGCTAATCAAATTCAGATCAGCCTAAGTTCATTATCCAACTACACCCTACAACAGGACTGAATTCTTAAAATTGAACGTCTCCATTCTAATGCACATCTGAAGATTTTTTCTTTCCAACAGCGCCACTTAAGAAACAATGCATAACTACCTCCATGAGATTTTTGAACACCACACTTCGGGCGCACAAGAAAACCACATCTCATTGGTGCCAAAATAGTTCTATGGCTCAACTTTCACATATATTGGCACCCATCGACGGTCGATTTGGTTCCGGTCCTTCAAAAGTCCGCCCAGAACAAGTTGCTGTACTTTCAGGGGCTCCACTCGGCACTTCCCACCGACAGCAACCAGTTAAGCAACTGGTTGGAAATATTCGCCGTGGCCTCGCAGAACTTTTCGCTTTACCAGAGGACTACGAAGTTTTGCTTGGCAATGGCGGAGCCAGCGCACTCTGGGATGCCATTCCTTTTAACTTGGTCGAATCAACAGCACAAATCGCCGTCATAGGAGAGTTTTCTGGGAAAGCAGCACGCGCAGTTACTCGCGCCCCATGGCTTGAGGGACACTCCGTCGTTGAAACAACACCGGGCAAGATGATCACCAATCATGATGAAGCCGGTATCGACTCCTATCTATACGCACACAACGAAACCTCCACTGGAGCAGTGAGCCCGCTTCGTCGCTATGGAGATGCAAAGTCCGCCTTAACGATCGTTGACGGCACATCTATCGCCGGAGGAGTCAACTTTAATCCTAGAGACGTCGATTTCTACTATTTCTCCCCTCAGAAGTGCTTTGCGGCTGACGGCGGACTCTGGCTCGCTTTCGCATCGCCAGCCGCCATCGAGCGCATCGAGCGACTCCAGAGCCAGCGTTGGGTACCGGACTTCTTAAACCTTCAGATTGCCCTAGCAAATTCACGCAAAGACCAAACTCTTAACACTCCGGCAATTTCCACTCTTTCACTTCTTCACAGCCAAGTTAACTGGATGCTTGAAAACGGGGGTCTTTCCCAGATGGCTTCTCGGAGTAAAAAGTCTTCGCAATTTATTTACGATTGGGCTATTAACCACCCCCTAGCGTCTCCGTTTATAAAAGAGGAAGAACACCGCTCCCCCGTCGTAACCACAATCGACTTCGACGCTTCGGTTCCAGCAAAAGAAATCTCTGCTTCTCTACGTCAACAAGGAATTGTGGATATCGATCCATACCGTTCTTTGGGACGTAACCAGTTGCGGATCGCAACGTTCCCCGCCATTGACTTCGCCGACGTCGAAGCACTAGTTTCCTGCATCAACAAAGAGATCGAACGCTTAGCTCACTAGTCCACACTGATTCGCGCCATTTTGGCCTATCTTGAGTAGCGGGCCCAGCAGATATTCAAATGGGGCGACAGTAACAAAACTGCCGCCCCATTTCTGCCGCAACCAAGGGGATAAGAGTTGCAGCAGCACCCAGAGAAGTCTAGAGTCTACGCAATCCCAAGCGTGTGTTGGATCGGACCCATCGCAAAGTAGAGCACGAAAAGTACTGCTACCAGATACATGAGAAGGTGAACCTTGCAACCGCGTCCGGTCACGATTT
Organism: Arcanobacterium ihumii; assembly: GCF_900604515.1. GTDB lineage: Bacteria > Actinomycetota > Actinomycetes > Actinomycetales > Actinomycetaceae > Arcanobacterium_A > Arcanobacterium_A ihumii. Next base: position 687,835 of record NZ_UWOS01000001.1, read on the forward strand.
CCATAATTACGTGAGCAATGAAGCCAACGCCGATTCCAACCGTAATCGAGTAACCGAACGGCATAAATGCGATCGTAAGGAAGGCAGGAATCGCGATTCCGAGGTCTTTCCATTCAATGTCAGCAACTTGTTGCATCATTAGGACGCCTACTGCAACCAAAGCTGGGGCCGCTGCTTCACTTGGAACCAGAGATACCAGCGGAGCAAGGAGCGTAGAGAGGATGAAGAGCACCCCAGTGACGACGGAAGCAAAACCAGTGCGAGCACCGTCGGCAACACCGGACGTTGATTCTACGAAGGAGGTGTTGGAGGAAACTCCACCCATACCTCCCGCAATCGCAGCAATGGAGTCAATAAGGAGGATTGAGCGGGTGCGAGGCGGATTGCCGTCGGCATCGAGAAGATGACCTTCAGCACCCACCGCAACCATTGTTCCCATCGTGTCAAAGAAGTCTGCGAGCATCACGGTGAAAGCGAGAACTGCAACCGCAACTACTCCGAGCTTTTCGAATGGGCCGGTGATTGAGAATTGACCGAGTGTTGCAAATTCAGGGATTTGTACTAGCGATCCGCCGAAGGTAGGAACCGAGCCGCCCCACCCTCCTGGATTGGCTACCTTTCCGTCCGGTCCCATCATTGGTCCAAGGTGTGCGATTGCCTCAACAATGAAGGCAAGGACGGTCGAAACCAAGATACCTACCAAGATAGCGCCTGGAATGCGGCGGACCATCAGGATGAAAGTGATGAAGATACCCAAGATAAAAACGAGGAGTGGCCAAGTATCGATTGAGCCAGAGTTTCCGAAATTCAAAAGGGTTGGACCAGCCTTGTTGCCTTTCACCAAGCCCGCGTTGGAGAAACCAATAAGTGAAATAAAGAGGCCAATACCTACTGAGATAGCTACTCGAAGAAATTTGGGAATCGCGCGGAAAATAGCTTCACGCAAACCCGTCAGAACAAGAAGAACGATGACGATACCCTCGATAACAATGATTCCCATACCGTCTGCCCAGGTCATTCCTGGAAGTTGCACCAACGAATAGGCAACAACTGAGTTCAAACCCAAGCCAGCAGCAAGTGCCATCGGGAAGTTTGCAACCGCACCCATGAGGATGGTCATTAGACCAGCTACCAAAGCCGTTGCCGCAGCAATTGCCGGGATGTTTGCTTCAGTACCACCACCGAGGTAACCGCCGGTCGAATCTGCTCCCGACAAAATGATCGGGTTCAGCACCAAGATGTAAACCATTGACAGGAAGGTTACGAATCCACCGCGGATTTCGCTCCTAACAGAGGATTTACGTGCGGAAATACTAAAATACACATCTAGCCAAGAAGAGTTTTGCGGCTTTACGGGTGCAGCCCCTTGAGTCTTATTCACTTAAGTAATTCTCACGGGAAAACCCCGATTAACAAAAACAGTTTCGTAATTTGGTCAATACCGTTTCAAATAGCGATATTTTCCCTAAATCGCGACACGGTTGGCCTTTACGGAACATCCGCCATGATCAAACGTCCATCACCTTTAACCGATACCCTACCATCGTCAGCGCCGATGAATACGGCTTGCCCTGCACTTAGATCACAGCTCGAAGAGGGCGTCCATAACGAAGCATGACCTTCAAGGCAGAGCATGATTCGCGGCCCCGTTCCGTGGAGTTGGCACGCACCATACTGAGACGACGCTTCGATGATCGACAGCTCAAAATCATCGACGGGAGCATAGAAAGTCGACTGCATATCGTTCACACGTTCAGGAGCAATTCGAATTGGTGGAGCTGCCACCGTATCCATAACGTTGAGCAGTTCGTTGATATCGATATGTTTAGACGTTAAACCTGCCCGCAGTACGTTGTCCGAGTTCGCCATGACCTCAACTCCAAATCCCATGAGATAGGCATGGACAGTTCCAACTGGGATAAAGAGCGCTTCACCCCGGTTCAATGTGACCGGATTAAGGAGTAACGATGCAACCACGCCCGGGTCTTCAGGATAGCTACGAGCTAGCCGAGCAACGATAGAGTCCGCACGCGGGGACGGAGAATCTTCAGGACGACGGCGTGCACACGCGGCTACAACGGCCGCAACGTCCTCTGGGCTGGGTCGCGTTTCTTCCGAAAGAAGATATGAAAATGCCTGGCGCACACCATAGGAATTGGGATTTTCGGAAATCAAAGAAAACATTTTCCGAGTAATCGGTGTTCCCAAACCACTCAGAACACCCATGATTCGGCGCGGTGCACGAAAACCCACGAGCGCTTCAAAACGAGTTAAGGCATAGACTAACTCGGGCTTATGACGGCGGTCACGATAGCTTCGATGCGGAGCAAAACGTTCGATTCCAGCTTGGTTTTCACGATCAAAACCAGCGATCGCTTGGACGCGAGAAGGGTGAACCTGAAGGGAAAGCGGCTGGTCAGGTGCAATCAATTTAAGAAGAAAAGGAAGGCGCGGACCTAGCTGTTGTACGACGTCCTCGCCCAAATAATCGTCTGGATTCGAAGCGATATACGAGTTCAGGAAAAGGTCCGGGTTCGTTACTGGTGTTGTGCATTCACCACTCCCTTTCCCGCTATCCGCATAGAGTTCAGATTGAACCACGGCAGGTGAGCCGATGTCTTGCGTGATCACTGCCGGCGCCGCAACGTGAGCACCAAGCCAGAGTTCAGCGATCGGTTTAGACGCGGGTTCAAGCCCGAAGAACCCAGGTATAGCGTGAGTCGAACCCCACGAGTAATCGCGGATACGCCCTTGCAACCGTTCCACTTTAACGTCCGTTCTTAACGCGCGAGCCTACTACCGGCACTAACGCAATCCAATAACCTGTTTATTTCCCTGATTCTACTTCGATTCCAAGCTCATCAATAACAGGTTTGGATTGTTCCCATAGCGACTGCGATTTTTTGGTATCTGTTTCAGAATGAGCACCACATCCGTGGTCAAGTGACACCACTCGACCATCGAAAGGTGACCATTCATTTGCGCAGACACCGAACAGTTTGCGAGCAGAACCTTCCATTTTCATGAAGAAACCACAGGTTGAACACTGGGCATGAGCGTCGCGAGTTCCGGGGTTACGTGGACCCGAATCAGACCGATACCAACGGCGAAATGCAGCAGCACGGCCTTCGTCTGAAAGAACGCGAGCGCGCCCCAGCCCAAGCTCCCATTGAATTGCAGCATCAGTGTCAATCCCGGTTTCCTCGTAGCCCTGCATGAGGTCATGGTCATAGGACTGGAGGCGAGCGTCATCTGGATTGTAGGGAAGACGATCAGAAGGACCAATATCCGAAGGTGAAAGTCGATCTGCCCAAGGCACCCATTCAGGAGCAAGGAGAGCATCTTCTCCTGGGCGTAGCGAAACTTCATTGATGGTTACGTCATTCCTGCGGGGTGCTCGAGAAACAGTAACCGTCCAGTACCACCCACGATAACCAGGCATCAAGCACTCAAACACGTGAGTGACGACGCGTTCTCCTTCTTGGAGCAGCCCCGCGTGTTCACCGATGTACTTTTCTTGGGTAATCTCGAACAGCGCCTCACGAGAAACATGAACAGCCTGAGCGAGGATCTTTTCCTTCGTGAGTTTTTGCCGTGGGTGGATACGAATATCAGACATCAAAATCCTCTGCTAATGCGCGTAGAGCTTGCGCAATACGTGGACCACCTTCGGGATACCGGCCGCGATGTAGCTGGGTTGAAGCATGGTCAAGAATCTTGATGAGATCCTCAATCAGCGGAACGATTTCTTCGGGCGAACGACGGTTCTTTTCAACTAATGAAGTCTCTTTGCGGATCACGGAAACCTGGAGAGCCGCGGCACCGCGACGAGTTTCTCCAATTCCATATTCAACCCGCATTCCTGGACGCAAACGCGTTCCCAACGGAACTGAAGTCCCAGGTAGGTAAACTTCTGTTCCGTCGTCGCCCATGATGAAGCCAAAGCCCTTATTCTCATCAAAGAACTTCACTTTTCCGGTAGGCACAGTAAATCTCCGTTTCATTGCAGGTAATCTGCAGATTCTATTAAGTCTTATATCAAATGTATTTCGAGTCTGTTCTATTCCTATTATGGCATTTTTTGCAGGTATGCCGTAGCTATCAGACCAGTCTCACTAATGTACAGGAAAAGTTAGGAAAAGATAAGTAACCCCAGACTGTTGCGCGGGACTTACGCCAAGCGTTGATTATACCTACCACCAGAATAGTTTAGAGAGCTCGTGGACGAGGCGCACATTTTTGGCGTACCTCATTGCTAGAATGAAAGACGAGCCGCAAACTCAAATATCCCACGATCAAGGATGTGACTTCTTTGAAACTACTAAAGAAAATTGCCGCAGTCGTAACGCTTACATTTGGCTTGCTGGCTGCGCCCAGTTTCGCGTCCGCTGAAGATGTCCAGGCGCTTAGCTCAAATTTTCAAGACTCTGCCGGCGTTATAAAGGATGATACAGCGATTCGTGAATCACTAAATAAAGTGCCTGGTAAAGATTTGTGGGTGGTTGTGGTTCAAGATTTCGGCGGAATGGATGCTGAAGAATGGACTAAACAGACGTTTATAAAGTCAAAGCTTCAGAAGTATGATGCCCTACTTGCAGTTTCGGTTGGGACTTCAGAGATCGGCGCTCACTCGGGCGGAGCTGGGCTGACGAAGACGCAACTTAAGCAGGCTTATACTGACTCCGTTAAATCTAAACTTCACGATGCGAAGTGGGACGAAGGCGTGGGAGAGTTTGTTGACAACGCCGCCGCATTAGCGAATGGTCACTCCATCGATAACTCTAGCGCGATTGGTACGGGAGCCCTCATTGGTGGTGCTTTGCTGGTCGGTGGCGGAATTTACGGGTTCTCACGGGTAAAGCGCAAGCGTACCGTAGCTCAAGAAGCTGAAGACCTAGCTCAGCTGTCTCAGCGAGCATCCTCAGAATTAATTAAAACGGACGACGACGTTCGTGCTGCTGTCGCTGAGCTCGAATTCGCACGTGCCGAGTTTGGTACAGAAGCCACAAAGGAATTTAGCGAGGTACTAGCACAGGCCCAGGCAGCAATGCAGCGAGCTTTTGCTATTCGCACCACGCTTGACGATCCAGACCCAGAAACTCCTGAGGAACAACGCGCACTTAATTCAGAAATTTTGCAGCTTGTTGAGCAAGCACAACATAATCTCGAAAGCCAAAAGCAGAGCTTTGGAGAATTGCGTAATTTAGCTGCTCGAGTTGAAAGCAAAATCGTCGAAGTCGAAGAACGTCATAAGGAAATTGGCGAACAAGTACCACTTCTTCAGGCTAAGTTAGATCACCTATCATTAAGCTATAACGCAGCTATGCTCACATCTTTGCAATCCTATCCCGAACAGCTCGCCACCTTGTTACAAAGTGCCTCTGCAACGGTTGCTCAGGCACGCGAGCAGGTAGCAAATGGAAAGAAAAATGCAGCAGTTCAGTACGTTCAGCTTGCAGAATCAACCGTTAATCAAGCTGCGGTGATGATTAAGCGGATCGACGATGCACCGAAACTGTTAGGGCAGGCACAAGAACGCTTACATGCCAACATCGCATCACTTAGTTCAGATGTAGCCGATGCTGAACGAATCGGCGGAGGTGACCCAGCAATTAACGAAGCAAAGATTGAAGCTCAAGCTGTCCTTGCAAAAGCCAAAGAAAACAAGAATCTCGATGTACTTGCGATCAATGAGGAACTTCAAAGCGCCGAGGCCAAGATCGACTTCGCACTGATGGGCGCACGCGCGGCAGAAGAAAACCAGAAGCGTTTTGCGGGTCACGTTCAAACGATGCAGGCACAGGCACAGGCTGCGATCGATAATGCGGAGGACTTCATCAACGCCTACCGGGCGGGGATTACTCATAATGCACGAACCTATCTAGCTCGAGCCAAAGAGCTGATGGTTCAGGCACAGAATAGCGCTGGACCATTAGAACAACAACTTGCACAGTACGAGGAAGCCTCAAAACTCGCTGAACGCGCATTACGTTCAGCACAATCGAATGTCCAAGTAACCAATGGAAACGGATTTGGTGGCGGTGGAAACTTGCTTACTGGAATCCTGCTTGGATCAATCCTCAGTGGTCATTCGAATAGCAGCTTCGGTGGCGGCGGATTCGGAGACGGAGGGTTTGGCGGATTCGATGGCTTCGACGGTGGCGGATTCCGTGAAGGTTTCTGATCGGTCGAACTAACCTCAAGCTAAAAGCTTATTTCCAATAAAACAATGTGCGTCAACACTTAAGATATACATACGTACATATGCAGAAAGGTACAACCCATGGCAGAAAAACAGTCAATTTTGGGTCGCATTAGCCAACTTGCAAAGGCAAATGTTAACGCAATTCTTGATCGTGCAGAAGATCCACAGAAGATGCTCGATCAGATGGTTCGCGACTACACCAATTCCATCGCTGAGGCAGAAGATGCGGTTGCAGTTACCATCGGTAACCTTCGCTTAGCTCAAGCCGACTATAACGAAGATATTGATTCTGCTCGTGAATGGGGTCAGAAGGCTGCTGCCGCGGTGGCAAAAGCTAAGGAAATGACCGAGGCTGGCAACAATGAAGGTGCCGAAAAGTTCAATAATTTGGCAAAGATAGCAATTGAGCGCCAAATCCAGTCTGAGCAAGAAGCCCGTAGTGCGGAGCCAATGATTGCTTCACAAGAAGAAGTAGTTGCAAAGCTTAAAGATGGCTTAAATGTTATGCGTTCCAAGCTTGATCAGCTGAAGTCCAAGCGCGATCAGCTAGTTGCACGCCAAAAGACAGTAGACGCACAAAATCGGGTACACGACGCACTAGGCTCGATCAATGTACTTGACCCGACCTCAGAAATTGGTCGTTTTGAGGACAAGGTCCGTCGCGAAGAAGCTCTTGCCGCAGGTCGCGCTGAGATTTCATCGTCGTCGCTCGAAGATCAATTTGCTGAGCTCGAAGATTCTTCTCACATGACTGAGGTTGAAGCTCGCCTTGCTGCTCTGCAATCAGGCGAAACAAAGCCACAGATCGAAGGAAAAGAATTTACTGCTTACTAAAGTATCCGATACCACCTTCAGTGGTAACCGAGTTCTAAATAGCATAAAAACTTGCTTCGTGGGGGAGTGCAGAAAGTATCTACACTCCCCCACTTCTATTTTCCTACTACAATGAGTCATATGAATTCGATTTATTTTCTTATTGATGGTGAAAACATAGATGCGACACTCGGCGTAAACATTTTGAAGCACTTCCCACGTGCCGACGAACGCCCTCGTTGGGATCGAGTATTGCGGTTTCATCCTTGGTCAAACGACCAATGCTCTGCACTCATGACTTGCCCGGCTCTCGCAGATGTAGCAGAAGACTCAGACTGTTCCTCAGAACGCCAACCAAAGCCCGTTCCACACCCCGGAACATTCAGTGCTTCTTCCAACCACTCGGATTCAACCGATAGCTCTACAAATGAAACCGATCCGGAATCAGAAACTCCAGATCCAAACGGACTCTTCTTCCTCAACGCCTCCCAACGAACGGCAATGACCTTTGTTCAAGCCCTCCTTGCTATCGGTTGGACACCTGTTCTTCTTACCTCGGATAACCCTGAATTGAAGATCGTCGACATGGGCATTCAGCGCACACTAGAAGCCATCGCAAAAGATCGTCCCGGCGCCGACGTCGTCCTTGCCTCACATGATGTTGACTACCTTCCACAGATCGAAAACCTCCTTGACTCCGGTCACCGCGTAGCGATTATCTGCTTCCGCGAATACCTCGCTACATCATTGGCTGATCTCGAAGAGCGCGGTCTTGAAATCATCGATCTTGAATACGATGTACAAGCATTTAACGTACCTCTCTCACGAGTTTCTCCTATCGAAATTGGCGACTTTGACCCCTATCAATTTATCTAATCGTTGTAGGTTTCGGGCTTACTACCCGAAACCTACAAGCTCTTTATCGTGAAGTTCCCAGCAAGCTTTCAGGAACGGGAAGGATACTTGTTCTATGGCTGGAAAAGAAGAACCAGAGGCACGCATCCTTGTTGTGGACGACGAACGTAATATTCGTGAGCTCCTATCCGTTTCTTTGCGCTTTGCAGGCTTCACGGTTGAAGTGGCACAAAACGGTCACGAAGCTTTAACTGTAGAGTCGTCCTTTGGTGCTGACTTAGTAGTGCTCGATATTATGCTTCCAGACATGGACGGCTTCGAAGTGCTTCGCCATCTGCGTGAACGTGAACCGGAACTACCCGTGCTCTTCTTGACCGCCAAGGACGATATCCAAGATAAAATCCAAGGCCTAACGGTTGGCGGCGATGACTACATCACAAAGCCTTTTTCACTAGAAGAAGTTATTGCTCGCATTCGTGCAGTTCTACGCCGTACACGCCCGAATGAAGCCGAAGACTCAATCATTCGCTATATGGATCTTGAACTCAATGAAGATTCGTACGAAGTTCGCCGCGCCGGACGCGAAATTGAGTTATCTCCCACTGAATTCAAACTCTTGCGCTACCTGATGATCAATAAAGAACGCGTAGTTTCGAAGATTCAGATTCTTGATCACGTTTGGGAATATGACTGGCACGGTGAAGTTTCCATCGTTGAATCATATATTTCCTACCTCCGCCGCAAAATCGATTCGGCGGATTCACTGGGGATTACCAACCCAGAGGAAGCAAAGAATCTAGTCCCTCTCATTCATACCAAACGCGGAATCGGCTATGTTCTACGTGGTGGAAAATAAATCGGATTGTGGTTTAGGTGCCGGGTCAACAAAAACTCAGATTTTATAAGACGTTATCGTGGCGTCTTATCATTATTTCTGTTGTTCTGATCAGTGCTGTGCTCGCAGCAGTTTTATTCTTAGTTGAAATGACACTACGCGCCTATCTGACCGACGACGTTGACAAATCTTTAGCTTCCTCTGGACGGCTGATCGCCAGCCAAACAGTCGATCAGCTTGTTAATGGATCGCAGACCCAAGTTCTCCCGTCGAACTTCTATTTTTACGTCAACCTTTCCCATGCAGACCCAGTCGAGGTTGTTCACTCTCAAGTTCGCGAAGACTCTGGAATTCCCGAAGCCCCAGCCAAACTTGCAGAAACTACCAGTTCGGTTCCACATACTGTCAAAGGAACTCGCAAAGATGTAGAATGGCGCACAATCACCGTTGAGCTACGGTCACAGCTAACGTCACGAGTTGCGGGAACAGTGGTCATTGCCCATCCGCTTTCCTCGGTCGATATGGCAGTTGAAAACCTGGTGCATATGATGGCACTGATGTCCCTTGCAATTATTTTGCTTGGCGCCTTGCTTTCCTACTTACTAGTCCAGCGTTCGTTGCGGCACCTACGCACAATTGAACAGGCAACTCACGCCGTTGCCGCGGGTGATCTTTCAACTCGAGTGCCGCAGGGTTCTGAAGGAACCGAAATCGGTTTGCTCGGTGAATCTATTAACGACATGCTTGGTAAGATCGAGCGCGCATTCAAAATCCAGCAAAAGTCCGAGCAAAATATGCGCCGTTTCGTTTCCGATGCCTCCCACGAACTACGAACGCCACTCGCTACCGTGCGCGGATATGCCGAGCTTTATCGTTTGGGTGGAGTTCCAGAAGCAGAAGTCGGACGCGCGTTTGGACGCGTCGAATCAGAGGCGGGCAGAATGGGTGACCTCGTAGAAGATTTACTGCAATTGGCTCGCCTAGATGAAGGTCGCCCGCTAAATGTCACGAAGGTCGAACTTGCAAGCATAGCCGAAAACGCGATTAGCGATTTCCATGTGCGAGCGCCCGAACGCGAGGCTCAAGTTATCGGGCTGAATGGCGACGACGTCGAACCAGTAGTCGTCCATGCCGATCAGAATCGTATTACCCAGGTAATCGCGAACCTGTTGAGCAACACGCTCACGCATACACCGCATGGAACTCCCGTGGAGGTAGCCGTTGGAGTGCTAGCCGAGGCTCCGAGCAAAGGCTCGTCCTTTGGAGGAACAAAGGCAATTATTGAGGTACGCGACCACGGCGAGGGAGTCAACGAAGAAGATCGTGAACGTATCTTCGAACGGTTCTTCAGATTAGATAACTCCCGATGTCGCGATTCAGGAGGTTCTGGACTCGGCTTGGCGATTGTTTCCGCAATTGCTCAAGCACACGGAGGTTCTACTGATGTGTTCGAAACGCCTGGTGGAGGGCTGACGGTACGAATCACCTTGCCCAATGTGGACGATGCAGCGACTGCGCAAGCACGCCGCTAAATTCGTTCTTAATACGCTATTGCTATGCCTTCACAAAACTCCAAAGGCCCTTCATCGCTAGAACATGCACCCTAAATGACATTCTACTTCGGAAAAGCTGTCTTTTGCTCCAGCATATTTTCAATATGTGCACGAACGCGCGCCATAAATTCCTCGGGTGATTCCCCATCGCGAGCCTTCATCGGCTTTCCGATGTAAAGAGCTACATCTGGGTGTCCAAGATTAGGCAAAACATTTCCAACAGGCATGGCATCGTGTCCGCCTTCAAGAGCGAGCGGAACGATCGGCACGTCAATCTTCATAGATAACGCTGCGGCACCTGTTTTGAATTCGCCAAGCTCGCCATCTCGTGAACGAGTTCCTTCTGGGAAAATAAGGATTGGAATTCCATCGCGAAGCAAGCGACCAGTCATTCCAGCTGCTGCACCAGTGTGAGGGCCGCTGACTTTCCCCTTACGCTCAATTGGATAGGTATTAAAGAATACCGACGTGAGCTTTGAGATTACCTTGCGACGATAGAAATAATCAGCAGCTGCACCCGCAGCTAAGTTTTCAGTCATATGTTGAGGAAGCAAGGAAAAAACCATCGGTGCATCAAGGTGTGACGAATGATTTCCCACCACGATGTATGCACCAGATAGACCGTCAACGTTTTCGTCGCCTTCAACATGGGGCTTAACGAATGTTTTGACGACGGGCCGCGTCACAGCCTTACGAACGATGTTGCGTACCTTTCGTTTGCCTCTGTCGTGATAGGAGTCGAGAGGATGAAGATTACTTTCGTTCATCGACGTCCTTTGTTGAGTTTCTTGACAGCTTTACGAACAGCCACCTGCGGCGCATGCTTAGCGAGAAACGAAATTACTTTGAAACGTTTCGACGGCGTCGCAGTAGTTTTACCTGCAACCACAGCTTGCAACGCTTCTTCGATAACGGCGTCGGCCTCCATCCAAACCCAGGCGGGAAGCGACTTATTCGACACCCCCGTACGCTGGTGGAACTCAGTGTGAACCCAGCCCGGCATGAAGGTCACAACTTGAACACCGGTATCTTGGAGCTCAACAGCGAGGGAATCGGACCAAGTCTTTACCAAGGATTTAATTGCCGAGTAAGCACCCATAGGAACCAAAGCAGAAACTGAAACGGTTGTGAGGATAAGACCCGAACCGCGCTCCTTCATCGTCGCAGCTGCGGCACCACCAATTTCCATCGGGGCAAGACCCATCACCTGTGCACCACGAAGAATATCTGAATAGTCCGTGGATGCCAGTTTGGAGTAAAGACCCGAGCCAGCGTTGTTAATCAAAATATTTACCGGTTCAGAGCTTGCTACTAGGCGCTCTTTAACGGCTTGGACACCATCGGTGGTGGCGAGGTCTGCAATTAAAGTTTCAGACTTTACGCCATAGGTGAGCGAAAGCTCGCCCGCCGTCGCCGCCAAACGTTCACCGTCACGAGCTACAAGGACTAGATCCACACCGCGACTAGCCAAGGCTTTTGCAAACGCCAATCCCATGCCTGAGGTTCCGCCTGTAATAAGCGCACGCCCCTCAAGGAGTCGTTCACCTGCCACATTTTTCTGTGAAAGATTTCTATGCACGTATCTAACTTAGATCATTTCCGGCAAATACATAAAGATGTGACGATGTGTGAGCCCTCAAATTTCAAAATACTTCGTTCTTAATTGGGAAAGGTGTGGGTTCGGCTCACGTATTAGCCAAACCCACACCTTAGAAAGCATTGCACAAAATGCTAGGAATTAGTACATTCCGCCCATGTCTTCACCTGGGTGACCAGCAGCTGGAGCTGGTGGCTCAGGCTTATCAGCAACAATCGCTTCGGTAGTCAAGAACAAACCAGCAATCGAAGCAGCGTTCTGAAGTGCTGAACGAGTTACCTTAACTGGGTCGTTAACCCCAGCAGCAAGAAGGTCCTCATAAACACCGGTTGCTGCATTGAGACCCTGTCCAACCGGGAGCGAGCGAACCTTCTCAGCTACGACTCCACCTTCGAGGCCGGCGTTAACTGCGATCTGCTTGAGAGGAGCAGAAACGGCAACGCGAACGATGTTTGCGCCCGTTGCTTCGTCTCCTTCAAGACCAAGCTCTGCGAGAGCTTCGTCGGCAGCTTGAATCAAAGCAACGCCACCGCCGGCAACGATTCCTTCTTCAACTGCAGCCTTAGCATTGCGAACAGCATCTTCGATGCGGTGCTTACGCTCTTTAAGCTCAACTTCTGTAGCAGCACCGGACTTGATAACGGCAACGCCGCCAGCAAGCTTAGCCAAACGCTCCTGAAGCTTCTCACGGTCGTAATCCGAGCTCGACTTCTCGATCTGGGACTTGATAGTTGCAACGCGTGCTGCGATGTCTTCTGCGGAACCAGCACCTTCAACGATAGTGGTGGCATCCTTGGTGAGAACAACCTTGCGAGCCTGACCAAGTAGGTCGATATCAGCAGTCTCAAGCTTCAAACCAACGGTCTCGGAAATAACCTGACCGCCGGTTAGGATAGCCATATCCTGCAGGGTTTCCTTGCGACGATCGCCAAATCCAGGAGCCTTAACAGCAGCGGACTTGAAGGTACCACGAATCTTGTTCACAACGAGAGTTGCAAGTGCTTCACCTTCAATATCCTCGGCGATGATGACTAGTGGTTTACCCGTCTGCATAACCTTTTCGAGGATTGGGAGCATATCTTTAACGTTCGAGATCTTGGACTCAACCAAGAGCACGTAGGCATCTTCAAGAACAGCTTCCTGACGCTCAGCATCGGTAACGAAGTAAGGTGAGAGGTAGCCCTTATCGAAAGACATACCTTCAGTAAGCTCAAGTTCGGTACCGAAAGTGTTGGACTCTTCAACGGTCACAACGCCTTCCTTGCCAACCTTGTCAAGAGCTTCGGCAATAAGTTCACCGATCTCGCGGTCACCAGCGGAGATAGCAGCAGTTGCCGCGATTTCATCCTTGGTTTCAATTTCCTTAGCGTTCTTAAGGAGCTGCTTTACAACCGCATCAACTGCAGTATCGATACCCTTGCGAAGAGCAATTGGGTTCGCACCTGCTACAACGTTGCGCAGACCTTCCTTAACAAGAGCTTGAGCGAGAACGGTTGCGGTGGTGGTTCCGTCGCCAGCAACATCGTCAGTCTTCTTAGCGACTTCCTTGACGAGCTCTGCGCCGATCTTCTCGAATGGCTCTTCGAGGTCGATTTCCTTCGCGATGGAGACGCCGTCGTTGGTAATTGTTGGGGCGCCCCACTTCTTTTCGAGAACAACGTTGCGACCTTTAGGTCCAAGCGTCACCTTAACGGTATTTGCGAGGATATCAAGGCCACGCTCCATGCCACGACGAGCTTCTTCGTCGAATGCAATAATCTTTGACATTGCTTCTTTTTCCTCCCAGTAATGGGTTTTATTTCAGCCAATGCCCGCGACGGACGGAAAGATCCTCAACGCTCATGTTCCGCTGATTCACTTGCCTCATCGGCTGTGAAACTATCACTCGTTCAATTCGAGTGCTAATACGATTCTGGCACTCAACGACCTCGAGTGCAAGGTGGAGGAAATCAAATGTGGATATTTTCGCCACTAACGAAGGATGACGACGATTTGATTCGGAGTCTTTACAACGTCAGGAGCCTTGAGGACCTGAGAAATGCCCAATTTCGCAGCGATATCACGCGCGGTTACTTCCATGGTGTCGTCAGCAAAGTAAACAGTGGCTGCCTTAGGAGCCGACTTCGTGTAGTTATCGGCAACAACCGAGGTGTAGCCACCGTCGGTGAGAACCTTAGTCTTCTGAGCTGCGTATCCCCGCGTACCCTTACCATTGAGAACCTGTACCTTCGCGTCCATGCTCGGAGTCGGTGCAGGAGGAGTGGCGGGCGCTGCCGGAGCCGGCTGCTGCTGAGCGTTAGCGTCAGCAGTCGAAGAACTAGACGAGTCTTTCGAATCCTTGGTGGCGTCTTCAGACTTAGAGTCTTTATCCGTTTCTTTCGTGCTTGACTCAGTGGTTGATGACGATGCCGTCTCGCTACTGCTCGTGCGAGTGGATGCGTACAACTGCCCAGCACCAATACCGATGAGCGGTGCAAACACAAGAATAGCTATAAGAGCAATCCACCATCCGTGGTTGTTCCTTGGCACCCGATGAGCCCCGTGAGACTCGCGTTCTTGCGCAAGAAGGTCAAATTCATCTTCTGGATAATTATCAGCCACGCTTACAGTTTACCCCTTATGAAAACAATTCTTTAATATTATTGGCTTCATGGTGTTTTCCTAGCGTTTCTACCTGAGGTTTCGTTTCATTCAAGGAGCCTCGCTCTTCTAGACGACGATCACGCAAGGATCGCAACCGGTCAACTAAAACCGGATCAATCGCCCAAAAATTCGGGTTATCCAGGAGTTCTGAAAGCACCAAATAATACTTCATCGGGGAAATTCCTAGGACGATACCAATCGCCGCTTCTCGAGTACGCGCGATCTTCCACCACTCTTTTTCGATACGTAAAACATCGCGATAAAGCTGTGGCACCTCGGCGTCGTGCTCTTGATTCATCGGCGTCTCTCCCCTTTTACTTATAGACACAGATCCAGCTTACCTACCTTGCATCATTCTCGATTCACAGTTATCGCGTTAGGCTTATCATTATGACGATACTTCCCCTCAGCGACCTCATGGCACCCGACTGGGCTGACGCAATGGCACCGGTAGAGAACAATATCCGCTCCATGGGCGATTTCCTTCGTGAAGAAATTGCTCAAGGCCGCAGCTACCTCCCTAAAGGTGATTCGATTTTCCGAGCTTTCACCTATCCACTCAGCAATGTAAAAGTCCTGATCGTCGGTCAAGACCCCTACCCTACTCCCGGACACCCAATGGGGCTTTCGTTTTCCGTCCAACCGCATGTTCGCCCAGTTCCACGCTCACTTGCGAATATTTATCGAGAACTTCACAACGACGTCGGGGTAGCCATCCCCGAACACGGAGACTTGAGTTCATGGTGCGAAAACGGCGTCATGCTCCTCAACCGTGTTCTTACCGTCGAACCAGGTAAACCAACAGCCCATCGCGGACGTGGCTGGGAAGCCATCACGAACCACGCCATTACCCAACTCGCTGCACGCAACGAGCCACTCGTCGCCATCTTATGGGGACGCCAAGCTCAAGAGCTCAAGCCGCTGTTAGGTGATACACCAACAATCGAATCTGTTCACCCCTCGCCGTTATCTGCGTCCCGTGGATTTTTCGGTTCTCGCCCATTTTCGCGAGCGAATGAGCTTCTTATCCGGCAAGGCACAACACCTATCGACTGGAGTCTATAGGTGTAGGATGCCCGCGTGACACCCACAGGAAATCGGTCAGCGCCTAACACGGCATCTAACTCAAACTCACAAACTATCGGTACCTACGGCCTCTTCCTGCGCATGGTCTTCACAATACGCGGGCAAATCCATACAGTTTTCACACGTCACGAGGCGAGTTCGACACTGGAGATCGTTACAGTTATGGAGGCGATTCGCCGGGCCGCCACAGTGATGGCACGTGCCGATCTTCCGCGCTTCCGGATCGTAATCAATAACTTCACGCTTATCAAAAACAGTCAACGATCCTTGCCATCTACCCTCATTCCCGAAGCGTTCTGCGTAGCGCACGATACCACCGTCTAGCTGATAGACGTTTTCAAAGCCACGGTTTTTCATCATTGCCGATAGAATCTCGCAACGAATTCCGCCTGTGCAATAGGTAAGAATTGGCTTATCTTTGATGTCGTCAAACTTCCCTGATTCAAGCTCAGAAATAAAATCATGCGAAGTGTGGGTGTTAGGGACGATGGCATTTTCGAAACGACCAATTTCCCACTCGATTTTGTTGCGACCATCGAAAAAGACCAAGTCAGGGTTATCAGAGATGAGCTGCTCGAGATCCTCAGGCTTAACGTGCGTTCCACCGCCTACGACGCCGTCGCGATTGACCTTCAACTCGCCGGGAGCACCGAAGCCCACGATTTCTTTGCGAACCTTGACTGAGAGCTTCGGAAAATCGAGGGAGTACCCATCGCTATCGAGCCCGGTTCCCTCCGACCACTTGATATCGGTACCGCGAAACTGTGGATATTCCTTAAAGCGCTTCGCGTACTGCTTACAAGCTTCGAGCGAGCCACCAACAGTTGCATTGATGCCGTCTTCAGAAATCAAAATACGGCCACGGAGTTTAAGTTCTTGGCACAAGGCTTTTTGCCACAACATCATTGCTTGTGGGTCCTTGATAGGCGTGAACTTATAAAACAACAGGATTCGTGGCATTGCCATGAAAGCTCCTAGCACGATTGATCAGCAAAGTGGCTACATACGTCAACAAAATAAAACGAGGAGGCTTACTCTCCCGTTGCCACCGAGTCTATTCGGCGTGCTTTAAAGTTTCATTATCTGAAGACGTGGTCTGTGCCTCGATAAGATCTTCTTCATCAACGCCGGCCGAGATAGTTTCAATAACCTCGCGTAACTTTTCTTCCTCGCGAGCCTTCAGCTCTTCGGGATCAGGATTTGTTGCAGAGAGGTCGTCCCAATCGGCAATATCAACATCTTCGGAATTTTCGACGACTTCCTCAACTAAAGCCTCACGGAAGGACTCTTCATCAAGGTTCGAATACTCGATTGCCTGATCAAGAATCTCCTGCTCTTTTTCGGTAAAGACGACGTCGGAATCGAATTTCTTACGTGCGAGTTCCACTACAACTTCACGACGCGCGGCTTCGAACCCAAGCTTCTTGCGGTAACGGAGCCATCCAGCAATGAGAATTGTTGAAAGCACCAAGCCAATCACACCGATAATTGGGTAAACGTACCCTACTAGGCTCTTGAAACCCGCGAAACTAAGTGCGAAACCGATCGTCGTAACTCCTATGTAAACCACACGAAACTTTTCCGGACGGCTGGCAGTGAGACGACGTGCGAATGCATAGAAAAGGGAAATCGCGGTATTGAAAATCATGAAGTAGATAACCACAGCCATAATGGCGCCTAACACCGGGTGAATGTGATTTACCAGGGATAACAGTGGCATCGGAGCAGCGTGGATTTTGTCCACGTTGAGGTAAAGAGCAATAACGCTCAATACCAAGAGCATCGAGAATACGATCCCGCCCCAGATTCCAGCTTTGCCGGTAGTGCGAAGATCTACCGCGGTACCAGAGATGACGACAGCCATGGACAGGGAGGTCATCAAAACCAAACCAGAGTAGTTTAATGCCGCATACCACCAGCTCGGAAGGGTTGTAACAACCTGTGTTGCGGCATCGTCAAGAAACTCAAGGCTAGGTGAATGCTGCGTGAAAGATACCACATAGACGATACCGAGCAAGACCAAAATAAATGGCGTAACCGCACCGATTACTTTCGTTACCCGATCTACGTCCAACATACCGACGACCACCACCAGGGCATACATGAGAAGTGCGCCGATCCACGTCTCAAGTCCCCACTGTTGATTAAGGTTGGTTCCCGCTCCCGCAAACATTACGAAGCCGATTGAGAACATTCCAACAAGGAGACTGAGGTCAAGAAATCGTGCGATCCATTTAGTTCCAACGAAATTCAGGACTTCGCCGTGTTCGTTTGCGAGGAGGTAGCTCGCAAACTGGAAAACAGCCATCGTCACCAGAGACATAAGCACTGCAGCGATGATTCCGCCATAGATGCCTTCATGCCCGAAGGCAACGTAATACTGCATCATTTCTTGGCCCGAGGCAAAGCCCGCACCAACAACGATTCCAATAAAAGCAAGAACGAGCGTCATAATTCGACGCATAATGTTTCCTCTCCGCTGTTGACACAATCAGAGACAACAACGAATTGGATTAAACATCTACCTGTGTGCTCAACGCACACAGGTAGATGCCAACCGAGCTCTACTTCCACACGTGTGTGCCGTGTAGAGCCGGAAGATCACTACATTCTGCAGCGATAAATCGCGGCTCGGCAATCCCAGCTTTTCGCTGTCGCTCATAATCTGCAAGTGCGGCCACGCCCCACTTGGAAAGTACAACCAAAGCGATAAGGTTGGTGATCGTCATAACCGCCATCGCAATATCGACTGTCGCCCAAACAATATTTAAGCTTACCAAAGCCCCTAAAACCATCGAGAATACCGAAGCGACCCGCACAATCCAGATTCCAGCCTTCGAGCGAGTTACGAAATACATGTTGACCTCGGAGTATACATAGGCTCCGATGATCGATGAGAATGCAAGAACGAAGATCATGATCGCCATTGGAATAATGGACCAGTTTCCGAGCTCGTGAGCGACAGCTAGGGTTGTGAGGTTAGCTGGATTAATTCCTTCGGCGCTCCAAACCTCTGGACCGGCAGTGAGAATGATGAATGCAGTGGCAGTACAAACCACAATAGTGTCGACGAAAACACCGAGTGACTGGATAAGTCCTTGCGAAACAGGGTGAGCAACCGTTGCGGTGGCCGCTGCATTTGGCGCAGTTCCTTGACCAGCTTCGTTAGAGAAAAGACCGCGTTTTGTTCCGTTGATAACGGCTGCGAGGATTCCTCCTCCGAGCCCACCAACTAGCGGTTCTGGAGCAAAAGCAGCGCTGAATATCATTCCGATGATTCGCGGGAACTCTGCAACATTGATAACCACAATGGCGAATGCCATCACGATGTAAACCAGTGCCATAACGGGCGCCATGATTTCAGTGACTCGCGCAACAGAGCGAATACCGCCGAAAATGATGGGCGTTCCAAGAATAAAAAGAATAAAAGCAGTAACTGGAGCACTTGTGCTGGCAGCTGCCGAAAGCGTTGACGCAATTGCATTGGATTGAACCGAAGTGATTACTACCCCGCAGGTTACAACTGTGATAATTGCAAAGATAGTGCCCATAAGTTTTGATTTCATGCCATAGCGCATGTAGTAAGCGGGACCGCCTCGGAAGGTGCCGTCACCGGCGTCGACCTTGAAAATTTGGGATAGAACTGCTTCGAAGAAAGCGGTTGCCATTCCCACCAGTGCCACAATCCACATCCAGAAAATTGCGCCAGGACCTCCCATTAGGAGCGCGGCCGCGACGCCGAAAACATTTCCAATTCCGACTCGAGCAGCTAGTGAAATACTGAATGCTTGGAATGATGAGATGCCGTCTTTTGAGCCTCCACGAGAGCCTAACACCACGGAAACCATGTGGCGGAAGAGGCGAAGTTGGACTGCGCGAGTGCGCCAAGTAAGGAACAAACCGGTACCAATGAGGACCCACATCGTGCCATAGCCTGTGATAGCGTTGGCGACGGTCTCTATTTGCTTAGCGATTTGATCTACGGTGTCCACTGTTCTCCTCCGGTGGTTAATGATGGTTGAAGCCTATCGTCCTTTTATTATGAGGATAAAATTCGTCCTGTTTTTGGGACGCCAAACTCCTTGCTATTCAGCAATGTCTCATCCTGCATCGAAACTTCGGTGGCTCTATGATTGAGAAACGATGAGGAACGTAGGCGCGGGTAGCTACGTCCGGTTGAACCGATAGATCCTCTAGCTCTTTATTCAGATCAAGTTTTTGGAGCATACAGTGGCAGCAACTACAAAGAAACCAGCCTTAAATCCCACCGAAGCTAAGGAAAGAATTGATTCCTATCTGAAAGGAGTTCAAGACTGGCGGAGCGAAGTACTAGCTCAGGTACGTAGCTGGATCAACGAAGCCGATCCGCAGGTGATTGAACAGTGGAAATGGATGGGCAGCCCGGTGTGGGAAAACAATGGTAACTACATCGTTGGAAATATGCACAAGGATAAAGTGAAGCTCACTTTTTCCCACGGCGCTCACCTTCACGACCCTAATCAGGTATTTAACAATGGACTTGACGGAAAAGAATGGCGCGCGATTGATATTCGCGAGGGAATGAGCCTTAATTCCGCGGGTCGGAGGTTGGGCGAAGACGAATTTAAAGAGCTCATCCGAGCCGCCGTCGAATACAACCGTGTTGCGGTTGAGCAACGCAAGAAAAAGCGTTCATCAACCGCAACACGAGTCAGTGATTCTTAAAGCTTCTTGCTTTCAATCCACTCTTTGGCTATGAGTTTGGCAGATTTCTGATTTTTGGTCGAAGCAATATTCATCGCAACCAAATCTTGCGGAGCAAGCTTTTGTGAAACCGAATTAAGCACCTCGGCAGCTTCGACGGTTAACGAACCAGCAACAACTGGAATAACCTGCGAACTTAGGAACATCGCCTGTGGATCTTTCAGCACAACAAGATCGGGGTTTGCAAGCACGGGATCCGAGGAATAGATATTGGCAACTTGTATTTGGCCGTCCTGAAGAGCCTTAAGCGTAAGCGAACCACCCGAATCTTCCACCGGCGTGAACTTTACATCTACTCCATAGATATCTTTCAAACCACGTGGACCATACGGCCGAGTTTCCAATTCCGCGTTACCTCCAAGCACCAGTCCTTTAACTTTCGCTAAATCACCAATGGTCTCAAGACCGTACTTTTCAGCTAGCTCTCGCGTAACCACATAAGAATCTTGATCGGTGGCAGGAGCCGGATCTAGTGCGTAGAGACCCTTGGGAAGCTTGCGCTTAAGCTCCTTAACAACGTCGGCCGCCATCGTCGTCTTTGATTGCGGGTCTAAGTACTGCAAGAAGTTACCTGTGTATTCAGGGAAAACCGTGATGCGTCCAGATTTAATGTCAGGCATATAGACTTCGCGTTGCCCAATTCGTAGATCGCGCTCAACGTCAAAACCATGCTTTTCGAGTACCTGGGCATAGACTTCAGCGATAATTTCGTTGGAGTAATAGTCCTGAGAGCCGACGACGATCGTGCTATTTCCCTTCGCTTCCTTACTTTCTGTACCCAACGGATCACTGCTTCCGCAGGCCGACAAGCCCACCGCCACCATGCCAAGGAGAGCAACTATTGATTTCTTCATACTTTTCCCTTCGGTTGAGTGGCTTTCTTATTTTTCATGTGAGGGTCTAGACAGGCGTTGCACGAACGCAAGCGTCATTTCCAAAATGATTGCAAGTACAATCACCAAGACTGCCGCACCTAACATCTGCGGGTAATCCCTCGTTTTCAATCCAAGGAAAAGGAAGCGACCAAGCCCCAAATCCGAGGTGTAAGCCGCAAAGGTAGCAGTGGAAACAACTTGTAAGGTGGCAATGCGGATTCCACCCACCAAAACTGGCATACTGAGAGGAAGTTCCACATTTTTGATCACTTCCCAACCATTCATTCCGATGGCTTGAGCCGCATCGACAGTTAATTGGTTGACTGATTGAATTCCGGAATATGAAGCTGCGAGCAGTGACGGAATCGCCAGAACTACCAGCGCAGCCAGTGGTGGAACCACTCCAATCCCTAAAAACAAACCAAATACTGTGATGATTCCCAGGGTTGGGATTGCGCGCGTTGCACCTGTGAATGCACCCATAACTTCGGTACCTTTTCGAGTGTGTCCGATCAACACACCGAGCGGAATCGCGATGAGCATCGAGATGATGACCGCTGCCAATGAGATCGCCAAGTGCTCACCGAGGCGAGAAAAAATTCCATTCTCGCCCAGCCAGTGTTCCCACGTGAATAACCATCCAAGCGTCATAGTACTTTCCTCCAAGGTGTGAGTACTCGTGCCAAGAACAGCAGTAATACATCAATGAATAACGCGAGCAACATAACGGAGAAAATACCTGCTAGAACCTCTCCCGTAATTCCACGCTGAAAACCGTCGGTTAACAAACTTCCCAGACTCGGAATACCAACCAGAGCACCGATAGTTGCCATTGCGATCGTCGAAACAGAAACTACCCGGATACCGGCGATGAGCACGGGAATTGCAAGCGGAAGATCAACTTTCCAAAGCATACTGCGGCGTGAATACCCCACCGCCGTCGCCGCCTGACGAACCTGTTCATCCACAGAAACAAAAGCGTCTCGGACGCTACGCACCATCAATGCGACTCCGTATACGGTGAGCGCAATGTACATCGTGAGGAATGAGCGGAGTTGAACCGGTACCAGAGCTGGAATAATAACCAAGAGAGGAAGAGCAGGAATCGCATAGAGCAGAGTCGATGCCGTCAGCAACATTCCTCCGATTTTCGGACGATTAAAGGCGAATCTTCCGATCGGAAATGCAATAATAACGCTCGCCACAATGGTGGGAATTACGAGTTGGAGATGAATCCACGCCAAATTGACGATCTCCATCCAATTTGCCATGACCCAAGTCATGAGCACCCCTCCGAAACTTGCACCGTTTCTGCTGACGACGCCAGAGCAGGAGTTACGCTTTCACTTTTGGATTCATTGCATGGTTCGTATCGACGCGCCCGGATAAACTTCTCAACAAATTCGCTACCAGGATTTTTAAGGATTTCCTCCGGGGCACCTTCCCTTTCGATTCGCGCACCTTCGCGAAGTATCACGACTCGATTACCTAGCAGGAATGCCTCATCGATATCGTGCGTTACGAAAATCATCGTCTTGCCTAGCTCGGCGTGTAGCCTCAGTACCTCTTCTTGTAGTTCGCGACGCACGATAGGGTCAAGCGCTCCGAAAGGTTCGTCCATGAGGAGCACACCAGGTTCGGCAGCCAAGGCGCGAGCGACGCCTACACGCTGTTGTTGTCCGCCAGAAAGCTCTGCGGGGAAACGTTTAGCAAGATCCGCGTCGAGTCCTACACGTTCAAGAAGTTCGTAAATTTTATCTTGGAAGTTTTTGAGCTTTACACCTTCGAGAAGAGGTACAGTAGCAATATTTTCTGCAACCGTTCGATGGGGAAGCAATCCTCCATTTTGAAGCACATATCCAATTGAGCGACGCAACTTCACAGGGTCTTCGTCGGCAACATCTTGTCCATTGAGGAGAACTCTTCCGGAGGTTGGCTCAACCATTCGGTTAACCATCCGGAGCAGGGTTGTTTTGCCACAACCTGATGATCCAACCATCGCTACCGAGGTTCCATGTGGAACAGTTAAAGAAAAGTCCTCAACCGCCACATGTTCAACCCCCTGTTTGGAACTCGTGAATACTTTACGAACGTTTTCAAATTGGATCATGGAGTCAAGCCTATATCTAGGTACCTGCCAAAATTGGAAACTTCGTTGGCATTACGCTGTTGGCTGGTTTTACTAAAAAAGTTACCCAAGTACCGATATGTTGAGCCTTCAAACCACGGCTTTAGCAAATATTATTCTGCATGCCAGATTTAACGAGATGCAGGGTAGATCACGAAAATCTACCACCTGTTGATTTTTAATTGAAAACTTGCTTACTCTTTTTGGGTCGGCATAAAGCCAATTAACTTAGGAGACTCCATGCGAGGCATTATCGCTCAGAACGCACTTTCAAACCGCAGCGTTCGCGGTTTGTGTTGCGTTGATTTGAGCCGTGCCTGCTGTTGTTGTTGCTGATTTAAGCTTGCGCGTTCGCAAGCACGCACACATCTAAAAGCCATATGAGTCGGTTTTCAACGTCTAAAATCTTGTAAACCCAAGCTAAAACTTTGGCTATTACCTTAGATGGAAACCAAAGATCAATCCTTTAAGCTCTCACCGTTTATTTTACGGTCTCATCACTACACTTCTCATTGAATATTTAATTTTATTTTTATGATCCCCTTATTCCTACACCGCATAAAACCCGAAAGGACCACCAACGTGCCAAGCACAGATAATTCCAAAAAACCACGAAAGATACTCCCATCGTTCGGAGTTCAGATCCTGCTCGGTCTCATTATTGGCGGAGTACTGGGATGGATTGCTCTTCGAATGGGTAATCCTTCTCCTGACACCCCAAACTGGCTCACTTTCACGTTGAGCACCATTGGATCCTCGTTTGTTACGCTCCTTAAAGCAGTTGTACCGGTACTAGTCTTCACCGCGATTGTCGCTTCAATTGCAAACCTCCGTGGCGTTGCCAATGGAGCACGGCTTGCAATAAAAACTCTCATTTGGTTCGCCATCACAGCTTTCATTGCCGTATCGATCGGAATCGCGATAGGACTAATCACTAATCCCGGAAGAAATACCTCAATTTCTTCGCAAGCAGTTTCAAAGCCCTCCCACACCGGCGGTTGGCTCGATTTCCTCCTTGGAATCATTCCATCAAACTTCTTGGGAATAAAGGGAGCCAGCTCAGTTGATACAAGCACCCAGGCGATCACAACCACAATCGACTTCAATATTCTTCAAATCATCGTTATTGCACTAGTGGTCGGAGCCGCAGCGCTTCGCCAAGGTAAGAAAGCCGAGCAGTTCCTTAGTTTCAACGCCTCACTCCTATCGGTCGTTCAGCGAATCCTATGGTGGATTATTTTGCTCGCTCCAATCGGAACAATCGGTTTGGTTGGCCGCGCCGTTGCTACCTACGGCTGGAGCTCAATTGCACAGCTCGGCGTCTTCGCTCTCTCGATCTATCTAGGCTTGGCGATCGTGCTCTTCATCGTGTACCCGATCATTTTGCGCACTAACGGTCTTGGAATCGGTCACTACTTCCGCGGTGCGTGGCCAGCGATTCAATTAGCATTCGTCTCTCGCTCATCAATCGGCACTTTGCCCGTCACCCAAGCAGTCACTGTAAAGAATCTCGGTGTTCCACAGAGCTACGCATCCTTCGCAGTCCCACTGGCCTCCACCACGAAAATGGATGGTTGTGCATCAATCTATCCAGCCATTTCCGCAATCTTTGTTGCACAGTTCTTCCACGTCACCCTGAACCCAGTGGACTACGTCCTGATCGCGTTCGTCTCCGTTGTCGGTTCTGCTGCCACCGCGGGTCTCACCGGCGCAACTGTGATGCTCACACTCACCCTCTCCACTCTCGGACTTCCACTCGAAGGCGTCGGTCTCCTACTGGCGATCGATCCGATCCTCGACATGGGACGTACCGCGGTTAACGTAGCAGGTCAGGTAGTAGTCACAGCCGTCGTCGCCAAGCGTGAAGGCATCATCGATCTTGAGAAGTACAACTCGGCTAACGCGGATGATCTTTTCGAAGATGATGAAGACGACGTTTCACCGGTCGCTTCGGAAGCAACCATTGCAGCGGAACTTGGATCCGAGCGCAAGACTGAAGCTGAGATTCGACCTTCTCAACCGATGAACAATTAATGCCTAGATCGTAGCAACAATTCAATTCGGTGGCTGGGCGGATCTATCCTCGGATCTTCACTTTTAACGAAGTCCAACAGCCCTCGCTGCAACGCTAGGCCGAGTTTACGAACTCCCCAACATCAGTGAAAATCCGCTCAGCCTCCGGCAACATTCGCACATATTGTAAGAAGGTATGGATCACACCCGGCACTTCAACATATTTCGATGCTGATTCCGCACCGCCCATAGCGTGATAGAGAGCTCGGGAGTCATCGCGTAATGGATCAAATTCAGTAGCCAAAATATATGATTTTGGCAAACCGCTCAGATCATTTTCAAGCAAATAATGGTAAGGAGCTACTTGACCTTCCATCAGGTATGCACCTTCATAACTGGCCGAATCTTCGTCATCCATCCCATCCCAATAGCCACCTAATGTGGCTCGAGACTGGGAATCCTTCAAACCGTATCCGCCATAAAAGAGAAGCAGACCTTCCACTTGCCCAAGGGCTAGGTCAGTTATTTTCCCCTGCGAATCACGAATCCAAGCACTTGCCCCCAAACTCAATGTAGCTCCCGCAGAATCCCCTCCAAGCCAGACTTCTTTAAATCGCTCTTGGGCCCACGCAATTGCAGCGATAAATTCTTCAAGAGCTTGAGGATACTTTGCTTCGGGTGAGAGCGTGTAGTCAATCGCCAAAACTGCACAGGAACAGCTTTCAGCCAGCTCTCGGCATAGACGATCGTGCGTGTCAAGATCACCAACAATCCATCCCCCACCGTGGGCATAAACAATGACTTTCTCCTGGTCACGGTTGGAATAACTGGTGGGTGATGCATAGAGCCGAGCAGGGATTTCACCGTATTTTGTGGAAAAGCTGAAGTTTTTCGTGGCCATGAGTGGACCGCCCGCGTTCCAATACTCTCGTTTCTTGCGGTATCCATATCGAACTTCGGCAAGAGTCTCACGAGGCAGGTTTAGTTGCTTTCGAATCTCTTCTTGCTTGAGCCACACCTGGTTTTGGTTCTCGCTCCAAAAATCCGGAACATGGATTTTGCTCATTGCTACTACCTGTTAGGACGCTGTCAAAGGATCGGCAACTATTACCGTGGAACGCGAGAGAATCTTAGTAGCGAGAATACCAACCACAGTTTGTGCCAGCATGATTCCCACCAAGACTACCACCTGGAAACGTGCCGCTTCAGCTGGCGAAGCACCACCCATCAATGCACCGACGAAGGCTCCCGGCAACGTCACCAGACCGGTGTTCTTGGTTTGGTCCAGATTCGGAATTAGCATTTCTTGGATAGAGGTACGAGCAACATCTGCAAAAGCTTGTTTTGGAGGAGCTCCTAGCGCAAACCAGCCTTCAATTTCGCCCCTCTTTGCCCTGGAAGCACGCATAAAGTTTCTTCCCGCCAAAGTGGCTGCGCTCATTGAGTTTCCGGTGATAATGCCACCGACGGCGATTAAATTAGCGACGGTTGGCGTCATCATGCGAAAAGCAAAAATAAGACCGATACAAGCAGTTGCCGTCACACTAACAGCAACACATGCCGCTTGAGTTCCGTGCGGTAACTCGCTCAAACGTTTTGAAGCCGTGTAACTCGCAATAACGATCATTGCGGTAACGAAGATGAACGCAGTCAGAGGCTTTTGAAAAACTCCATGAAGGATAAGGGCAATTGCAGCCAGTTGAACAATTGCACGAATTGCGGCGATCGCCGGTTTAAATCCAGAACGAACACCTACGTATGATTGCAACCCCATAATGAGGGCAATCATGACTGTTAAACCAATTCCAGTGGAAACGAAAATATTCACGTCTAACTGACGATCCTTCAATATAAAATTAATGTTGCTCCCACTGATTCTAGTTGATTTAGCACCAACCACAGTCATTCTTGCTGAGTGATAAAACGAGGTGCTCAATACACCTAGATATCTAGGATATTAAGCACCTTGTTCAGCAGTATCTACGAGCCACTACATCTTCCTAACTGCATAGATGTATGCTACAGCTCCCACCAGAGCTAGGATTCCTCCTGCCAACACCAGCCACTGCCACAATGGAGTTCCATTTTCACTTTCGAGTGCTTGTGATCCATGCGCTGGATTCATCAACGATGAAACGTGTTCGTCGCCCGCCTCAAGGGACTTAACCGGATTCTCAGTAGCAGAAATCGCCTGAGCAGCATTAGGATCACCTGATTGCGTTCCTCCAGGAGTAGGTGGTGCCATCAAACCATTCGCGATTTGGTTTCCAGCCACAGGTTCTGTCACATCTGGGGTCGAACCCGACGTCGCAGAGCCACCTAATCCAGCAGCTCCTGTATCTGCTTTGGGTGATGCAGATACGTTCTGCGTGGAAGTTGCTGGAGCACCAGAATTCGTAGGTGCCTTAGTATTCGACGAACTAGTTGATCCAGGCACAACAGGTCCAGTAGATCCTGTATCGCTTGGGGAAGTCGTTCCAGTTGAACTATTTCCGTTTGAAGTTTCACGCCAAACCGGAATCTTCTCACCTTTGTTAAGTCGAGCAACAAGCTCATCGATCGAAAGTGGTTTGCGAGTACCCTCGCCCGGCTGGGAACCTGGAGCTGTTCCTTCATTTGAGCTCGTACCGGAAACTTTTTCCTTACCGGCAGTAATCGAGGTATCACCCACTAAGAAACGAGCTTGAAGTACCTTTTCAACCTTGGTTCCATCGATCCGTTGCAAAGTATAAACGAAGTCCATGGTGTAGGTTCCCGGTGCTGTAAAGTAAAAGCTCTGGTGGTCATGTGAGCGGTATCCATAACGAATAACCTTGCTTGCATCTCCAGTATCTAATTTCTTAGTAAAACCATCAATTAAGGAATACTGACCCGTAATCATTCTTCCTGGTCCAGAAATGTTACGCAATGAAACTTCGATGCCTTCTTTACCTAGAAGGTCATACTTTACACGTTCGGTTGAAAAGCCTACCCATGGAATACCATCTAGTGGCGATTCCGGTAACGTCCACACGCCCTTAGGTGCAGCTGCTTTTAACTCAGCAAATTCAGGTTTGTCAGACACCTTAGACCATGCTGAATCTGGAACCGCATAGGCAAAGGTTCCCGATTCGTGAATCAACGGCGCAGCTGGGTTTGCGGTATCATGCACGAATACACGAGGCTCACCACCTGAATATTCCATCGCCTGATCCATATGCCCATGGGTAATAACTGCGCCAAGCGCTCCTTTAAGTGATCCCTCAAGCTGCTGGCGAGCTTCCTCCAGCGTTAATTTTTGAGGCTCAGTTACTGAAGGAGCTGACGTATCAGGTTGATCCGAACCTGGGGTTGGATTCGCCGGTGCCGGAGCAGCAGAATCGCCCGCCGTCGGGAGCAAAGTAGGAGTTGGTACTGATTTAGGATCTTTTCCTGCTTCCTGAGCTGCCGCTACTTCATTTTCGTACTTCATCTTGCGCAAGACATTGATGGTCTCATTCCCTACCGCAAAATAAACCGACTTCGAGCTATAGGAGAACTTCCCTGTGGCGTCCTTCGTCTCGACGTTAAAGTCAACCATATAGAACCCAGGGCGAGTAAACATATGAGCTGAATCAAAAGCTTTACCTTCAGTCAACACATCTCTTGCTGGATCGTTGTGAGTGTCAAGTTTAATCTTGAATACGCCGTCAACGCTGTCACCACTTAAGTAGCGGTAGCCTTCAGGTCCTGAACGGTATTCAGCATCATATACAACAGGAGCTGAGATTTTGTCCTTTGTAAAGGCACTGAAATTAAAGCCTAGAGCCCCTGCCTTTGCTGATGGCTGGGCAGGGAGCACCCAAACCTTACCGTTTTTGGTTGATTCATATAGATCGGCAGCATCAGGTTTAACTGACTGCGTAAGGTCATCCGAAACTTCAAAACCGAGACGTGCTCCTCCGTTGGCAAGGGTAGGGTTCTTCGGATCTGTCACATCCATAATTGCCGAGGATACCAGTGAAACTCCCGGATTTTCAGAGTCAGCCACAAACGATCCAGTGAACACTAATTTTGTTGCGCTTGAGATCATTAGGCTCGGCATGAACTTCTGGTTTCGAATCTCCGCCAAGATCTGTTTTCTGATTTCAGCTTCAGAGAGAGCTGGCGTTGTAGGAGAGGGCTGAGTTGGAGTCGTTTCTCCCGGCTGACCCGAATTACTTCCATCTCCGGTTCCGGGGTTCAAAGTATCCGGAGCAGGCACCGACTGGTCCTTATCCACAAGAATCTTAATCGGTTGTAAATGGGTGGTTGTTCCCGCTGGAAGCTGGACTTCGTCGTCGCTTCCCACCAGCCATGTAATATCCGTTTGTGGTGATGTTACATTGATTCCCGAATTAGATTTGTAGTTTGCTTGGAAACCTAAGTGGTACACACCAGCTTTAGAAAAAGTCCAGTTCCAGTGTCCGTGACTTCCAACCTCGAGTCGAAGTGGTTTCATGCTCGGATCCGATGAAAGGCCACGGCTTGGTGAACCATTTCCAACCGTGCGCCAGACCTCAACGTTACCTGGCCCAACTTTCTCAACCATCTTTAAATAGACTTCATTCAAGAAAATATCTGTTGGAACCTGAACTTCATGGTGGGTATCAAAAGCGCCTACACCTGCCCACACCGGACGCCAACCGTCAATATCTTCCTGCGGAGCCCGCCACACAACAGATTTAGGTGCGCCTAGAAATCCGTACTCTGGATCGTTGGGAACAAGCATACGCGAAACTTCGAGTCCATCGTTGCTACGTGCATCTGGAGCTAAACGTACACAGATCTTCGAAGGATCTTTGACGACAGACTGACCGTCTACAACCGTCGTCGTAAATTGTTCGTCTACACGCGTCACGTATGCGGCATCAACGTGTGCGTGATGAAGGAGTTTACGCCCAGCACACACGTGCGGGACTTGATTTTGTGCATCTGGTTTCGCTCCAGGAAGAGCCGCAGGTGAACCAAATGGCACCTTGAGGTCTGCTGGTACGACATCACCATATCCAGGGTTCCCTGGAATATGTTCTGAATCTGTTGCCTCACTTGCCGTATCGCTAGCTGCAAGGGCAACCGAACTGCTCGTTGCGGGGAGTGTGCAGAGCATGACTCCTGCCGCAAGAAGCGGCGTAAGGATCATTTTTCTAATCTTCATTTGACGACCTTCCTAGGACGAACCACTCGCGAAAGAACTCCTGTTGCAATACCTCGACGCGGAGCAAAAATCCATACGAGAACAAAAATAATTGACGAGCAAAGAACAATTGCAGCACCGGTTGGAAGGTTCCACTCCCACGATGCCCATACACCAAGAAATGCCGCGATTGATCCAAGAATCGGACCAATAATCATCATGCTCACAACGCGATCAGTGAGCATACGCGCACTTGCCGCAGGCGCAATAAGTAACGCCAAAATCAAGATGTTTCCAATTGACTGCACTGAAATAACCACGGTAGCGGCGATTGCTAAGTAGAGGACTAGGTCTATAAGAGCAGACTTAATTCCGAGTGCACGAGCGTGGTCACGATCAATGCTAACAAGCACAATGTAGGGGTGCAGTAATGCCAAGAGCGCCAAAATGAAGAAACCTGAAGCCGCAACAACAATGATGTCTGTGTTTGTAACGCCAGAGAGCGAACCGAACAAGAAAGATTCGAGCGATCCCGTATATCCCGGAATCCTTGACATGATAACTAAACCTAGGGCAAATGCAGCTGCGAAGAAAATACCAATGATTGAGTCCTCACGGAGCCGCCGATTCTGAGAGAATGCTGCGATAAGAAGAGCAACAACGACGCCCGCAACTGCGCCACCCAACAAAATCGAGCCTTGGAGTGCGAATGCGATGGCGACGCCGGGGAACACCGCATGCGAGAGCGCGTCACCTACGAAAGATAAGCCTCGAAGTACTACGTGAACACCCACCACGCCACAAACAACCGAACTCATTATTGCTATGAGTAGCGCACGCGGTAAAAATGCCAGTACAGGATTACTCAAATCGTTAAGGAAATCTACGAAGCTCATCGAACCCCCATTCCGAGTGAACGTAACAGTGCCGAATCAGCACGGACCTGATATGTTTCCATCCAAAGGTCCGGGATAAGAAGATCCTTAGGTTCGCCGATCGCACGCAGCGTCCCATTTATCATGGCTAAGCGATCCGAGATATCGACTGCCTGGCTTAAATCATGAGTGGACATCATAATTGCCACTCCGCTCCCTGCCAGCTCAACGAACAGATCCGAGAGTGCATCCTGATTGGGATGATCCAATCCCGTAAAAGGTTCGTCAAGGAGGAGCATTACTGGATTGGTTGCAAGAGCCCGTGCTATAAGCACACGCTGTTTTTGCCCACCGGATAGTTCCCCGATTGTTCGCGAACGCAAATCATAAAGCCCAACCTTTTTGAGCGCAGTATATACCCCCGCCCAATGTTCTTCTTTCGGCCGCCGAAATACCCCTAATTCCCTCAGAAAAGAGGTCATGACCATCGATTCGATTGAGATTGGATAGGTCCAATCGATGTCCTGACGCTGTGGTACATACCCAATTGAGCGAGCGGATCCTTCGCACGTTATCTCGCCTGAGTCAACAGGGATTAACCCCATAATTGAACGCATGAGAGTGGTTTTACCTGCTCCATTTGGACCAATAAGCCCAAGGAGTTCCCCCGGAAAGATATCAAGGCTGACGTCACTCAGAACTTTCCGTCCGCCCAAACTCACGCAGAGTTGATCAATATGAACAACCGGATTCACTTACTACCACCGTTTGTTTCTTTGCCTTCGACGCCGAACGGTTCCGAATGTTTTTCTGGTTCAGATTGCTGTGAAGCCGATCGATCATCCGATTGCGATAGAGAATCAGCTGCAGCCTTCTGACGCTTCGACGTTGCCTTACGTCCAAGTACAATGCCCACTACGACCACAAGTGCCACCGCAAGAATCGCCAGACCAATGATCAATGGAAGCGACGTTGATTTATCAACAGCGCTTGGCTCGTTGACTTTTGCTGGTGCTTCAGGGGCGGTTTCTTTGCTCCACTTTGCCGTTAATGCCTTTTGTGCATCGGTAGCATTCCCTACTGCAAAACGTAAAATTTGCGAATTTTCGACCGTTGTCCCATCTTTTAGCTGTGCTTGGGCGGTAATTCGTACCAGATGAATTCCTGGCTCAGTAAAAACCCAGTTTGCATGGGTATGAGTGTTGAGGTCAACATGGATTGGCTGAGCTTTATCAGAATCGCTCTTCCATAGCAGTTGGGGTCCAGCGAAATTCCCTGCCTGCACAAATACATTAAAGTTTCCTGGACCTTCATGACCCGAATAAATTAAAGACACACCGCCGTTAACTTTTGAAACAACGTTTGGATCTTGGGTGTTCCATCCAAGCCAAACAACATTAGCGATTTCCTGCTGTGGGACAACCCAAACTTCTTTATCAGCCTTAATAAAGGAATATTCTTTGCCTTGTGGAACAGCGATCTTTCCTTTATCACTCACGCGAAATACTACATCTTCAAGGTGACGCCATGTAGGAGTTTGCGAAGCATCGTCGCGTGCCATCAGAGTCCATGTTCCATCAATAAATTTTGGTCCCATATCCACATGACCCGCGGAAATTTCAACAGGTGTTCCCCGAGACGCAATTGCCTCATTCGCGTCCACAACCTGGGTAAGTGCCGGATCAGCAGGTGCAGGCTTCGGTGTATCTTCTGCCCAGGCAGTTGCAGGGAGTGCGCACAGCGAAAGGAATGCTACTACACATTGCATAAATGCCTTCGATAACTTCATTTCTGTTCAACTTTCTTTGAATGCCAAGTGCGATCCCACGCGGGAAGCGAATCTGGATCAAGGCATGACTTCAAGGATTTGGTATTAAATTCCATAAGTTCCACGTAAGAGTTAACCCCCTCAGCGAAGGTATCGGACTGGACTTCACACAGCCTGACCTGAGCTGAATGGGCAAGATTTATCAGTTCCGCAGCATGAGTACGATTTGTTGGCTCGATGAAGACGGCGCGTGCTTGGGTGTCGCGTAAAGTACGAGTGAGGTTAGCCAGTGTCTGCACCGAGGGCTCTAGACTCGGATTAGGAGCGATAAAACCTGCAATATCAAATCCGTATGCCTTTGCTAAATAGCCAAAGCTATCATGTGCAGTTACCAGTTTCCGCTGGCTGGCAGGAATGGACCCCAACACGCTTCGCATCCAGTCATCAAGATTTCGTAACTCCTCGAGATACGATGTGGCAGAATCACGATAGTTAGTTGCGTGCTCCGGATCCAATGCGCTGAGCCTGTCCCGAATTACTTCCACGTAAGCGATTGCATTTTTGACGTCATGCCACAGATGCGGATCAATCTCACCGTGGACGTGTTTTCCCAGAACTGCCTGGGCTAGTACCCAAGAATCACTGCCGGGAGCTCCTAGGAATTTCCACTCATTTGAGGGGACGGTAGTGGCTACAGAATGAGGAACAGAAATTACTACTGAACGAGGATCATAGGAAGCCGCAGATCCGGTTTCACCTGTACCTTCAAGAGTAATTTCTCCCTTGAGGTGGGCAGTAATATCAACGTGCCCGGAATCCAGCACTTTTGGGGCAACTCCCTGGGGATCTTTTCCAACCATGAAGGTAAGTGCCGTCGTCCCCAGAAGTTTTGGAACGCCGTCGTGAATTAATTCCGCTTTGAGATTGAGATCGTATTTTCCTGGCTTAGAAAATCCCCACGACATATGGGTATGTGCGTTCGTGGGTAGCGAGACTACATCATCGCCATCGATACCATCATAGGAGGCAATCCACGGTGTTGGATTACCAAAAGTTCCCGTGGTGAAGGCGGATAAGTGACCCGGACCGTTAACTGAGGTTGCGCTGATTCGTACTTGGTCCGTGCTACTACCCTGACCGTCTACTCGGAAACCCAACCAAATTGTTGAGAGGGATGCATCTTCCACCAACCGAATATGACGTGCTCCATACGGAACAGCTTCCTGTCCGAGAGCAACGTGGGAGGTTCCGTCAGGAAGATTCGCGTCAATCGTCTCTATCAGCGAGGACTCTTCAAGCAATAATTGATTCGAAAATGCAATTTTTGCATGGGAGACGTCTCTCAACGTTGCTAAAGAAGGCTCATAGGTATGAGGGTCGGCTCCCACCGGAACTAGGCTGACCACCTTCGCTTCTGGCGCAACGTGCCGTACTAGATCAGCAATAATCGGAGTACTTGCAACGATCGTCATGCGTTCGTGATCGGCAACGTTTGGTGAGACAGTAGCCGCTGAACATGCACTAGCCGCTGCCACCATCCCAAAACTAGCCAACCACGAAAAATACTTCTTGAAGGTCACTTCGTACTCACTCGTGCCGACGTATCTGAACGGCGACGCCTATACAAGACGAACACTACCCCGGAAAAAATTACTACTACAGCCGCTATAATCGCAGGAACAAGGGACGACCCAGTGGTCGAGAGATTTCCAGGAAGAGCGGAAGCAGCAATATTCTTCCCCTGTGCGCGCAAAGCGGCAATTTGCTCAGCAGATAGCTGACAGTCGGCTCCACTAGCAGTCTTACCAACGTATTCAATTCGATAGTATTGTCCGTTTTCTTTAACAACACCGCTTGGCATTTGAGAAGACGACGACGATCCACCAAACCAGTATCGTCCTACAATCTTTCCAAAGTTTCCTGATTCAAAGACAGCCAGAGATCCTGGACCGGAAACGGAGTTCAAGGTCCAGGTAACGTTTCCGGAGGTGTTTTGAAGGAGCGATGGGTGCATAGTATTTGCACCCACCCACGGAACACCAGGAACCTGGGTAGAAGAAATTAGCCAAATTGGGCTTCCCGCAGGAGCTACAAACTCAATACCTGCTGGAGCGGTAGTCTTTGCCGAATTCGCAACACCAAACACTAAGGAACTAGGAGATACCCAATTAGCTGGTTGAGAACGGTCGTCCTTGATACTCATCGTAATTCCACCGCCGTTAGAAACGGTTCCTACATCAAAATGTCCAGAATTTGCGTTACCGGTTCCACCAACGTTGAAGGTCAATACTCCTGAAGTTGTTAGAGCTTGCCCGGATTTGGAAGTGGTTGATTGAGTAATGGATACTCTATACGTTCCAGGAGCGCTAAAAACCCAGTTTGGGTGAACATGAGTGTTAGCGGGAATCGTATAGCTTCCACCTGTCCGCGTTGCGCCTGCGGATGGTGCAGCGATCGGTGTCTTCACTTCAGTTGGAATACACTGCTCAGCCTGTGGCTGTGAATTCTGCGTAGCAGATTGAGGCGTAGGCGATGCTGAAGGCGCTGGCTGAGTTACTTCGCTTGGTGTTGTATTTGATCCTGGGGAAGGAAGTGAAGGATTTCCAGGATTGACTACCGTGGTAGAAGGAGTGTAATTTCCGGCTTTAGCCTGTGCGATTAGGTCATCCCCAACTACCCAATGATAAACAGCTGGTTCAGAGACTATTTCTGCACCATCTTTGTAAGTAACATGTGCTCGAACAGTGAAGTCATATCCACCACGAGCGCTAAATAACCAATTAACGTGTTGATGCGTTGGGTTTTGGTGAGTTAGACGCAATCCATCACGCAGGTCGAACGCACCGCCAGACAGCACCGATTCGGCTCCACCAAATACTCCCTGTTGCCACATGAATACTTTTCCTGGACCTTTAACAGAGATGAATTCAAATTCGATTTTTGCTGGATCAATTTCACCAACTTTTAGACTGTCAAATCCTGGCCAGAGAAGCCGTTGGTCTTGCACCTGCGGCAGAGCATATCCTGCAATTCCGATTTCTGGAAGCTGTTTAGTCTGCTCGTTGTAGGATGCATCCGCAACACCAAAAATTACTTCATTTGGATTGTGATAGGTGGATTTCCCTGGTGTGGTAATGTCTTCCTTCGTCACTAGAGACACGGTACCCCCGTTTGGAACAACGGTAATTGCATCCGTATGACCGGTAGTGAGCACTGTGTACGATGACGCCGCTTGGGCGGGCAACGCAACCAAGGTAGCAAAGATCAAAGATAACGCAACGAAAAAAATACCAGTTACTAAACTGCTTTGTGAGCTTAAAGCAGCATTTCGGCTCTGATTGTTCAGTGCAGCTACATTTCTTTTCCACCCAAAAGAACCAAATTTATGCATGAGTCGACCTATTCTAACTGAGATTCATTCTTATATTAGGTAATTCCAACTTGAAAGTGAACCTAATAATCAATATAGAGGTACAACCCACACACCATTTCAGCGATTTTAAGCCTTGCACTATAGATATTTCTAGAGACACAATTGTGGGGTAGTTCAGAAAAATTCTGAACTACCCCACCCTAAGTTGACGCTCTCCTCCCAGCACTTATTGCCAAGGTCAAGCCACACTTCCGACCAAGCCAGAAGCACCCAACTACTGAGCTAATTATCTAACTACAAAGTGCGTCTAGCTTCATCACACGCGAGCTTTGCTTCTAACTCGGCTTTAGATTCCGAATCAACCTCCGCAGACCCATCTGCAGTAACAGCCAAGATATCGTGCTCTCCGCCGTCTTCAAGCATCCCCTTGCTCTCAAGACGCTTGTTAATAAGCGCGAGTACAATCGCACAGGCAGCACCCACAGCAGCAACCGTGACGGTAATCAGCAAAACCTTCTGATATCCATCGTATGGATTAGCCTTGTGACTTTCGACAATTCCTGCCGTCATCGGGTGCGCCCAGAAAACGGATGCGTAAGCAAGGAAAGAACCAACAGACATCGCCGAACCAGAGATATGTTCAGGAAGATGAAGTTCTGCAATCGGAGCAAGGATAACAGCCTTACCCATAAAGACTCCAAGTGCCATAACCATCAACAGAACCATAGCGAGCCACATTAGGTCCGAGCCGGAAGGGAGAAGGTAGACGCAGAACGCACCCGCCGTCGTGATCGAAAGCGCGACGCCAAGCATCACGGTAGAGGATTTGAACACATAGTCTGCAACGATTCCTGAAACCAAGCCAGCAAATACGCCAACCAAACCGGTGTTGAAGATACCAAAGATACCAGCCACAGAGTCAGATGCGTGGAAAACCAGCTTAATGTAAGGAGCTGACAGGTAAATAAGGTTGACGTAAGTCCAGTAGATACACATTGCTGCGAGTCCAGCAAGCCAAACACGTGGCTTTAGGAGGACGTTTACCAATCCAGCCAAAGCAGCTAGGTTCTTTCCGGCCTTCTTTTCACCGATCTGAACAGATTCGGCAACTGCGTTCTTCGGAACGAAACGAAGAAGTGAAATAACGATCGGCACTAGGAGAAGCGCATACCCAACGCCGAAGGCCTTGAGGACGCCGGCTGCATGGTCTGGGAAAAGTCCGATTGCGCCGATCACGATGAGGTTCATGATCACTTCGACGCCACGACGAATAGTTTCGAGTAATCCCATGGCAAGACCGCGCCCCTTGGTATCTTCATCTTTTGCCACAAAGACGACGCCATTAACGACGGCCGGCCAGCCAATTGCATCCCAGATACCCCAGCTAGCTGCAATAACAACCATAACACTGAAGGAAAGGTTAGGAACAAGGAAGAGGATCAGGAAGGTTACTAGACGCCAACTTGCGAAGGCAATCAGAATGGAACGGATGGTGAAGCGATTGTTTACCCAGCCCGCAGGGACGTAGAAGAACATCGCAATACCAATCCAGCCCATAAGGATACCAAATTGGTCCATGCCAATTCCCAGGGATTGCGTCAGTGGCAACATTAGGGCACCCTTGAACGCTTCGAAAGAAACGTAGACAAGCTGGCCCGTGAGAACCACTGTAAGGAAAGCTCCGATCTTACCACGCTTCAAGAAATGAGGAATGCGTGAAGACGAAGCAGTACTTGTTTCATTCA
This sequence comes from Arcanobacterium ihumii, assembly GCF_900604515.1. Classification (GTDB taxonomy): domain Bacteria; phylum Actinomycetota; class Actinomycetes; order Actinomycetales; family Actinomycetaceae; genus Arcanobacterium_A; species Arcanobacterium_A ihumii. Next base: position 726,076 of record NZ_UWOS01000001.1, read on the forward strand.
TTATTGCAGTACTTTCAGTATGTTGAACGTGCGATGTGGCACAGCGCCACATCGAGAAAGAGATCCTACGTGGGCAGGCAATCAGATCCCACGCAGGACCGCTTTAATTCGGCGCACTAAGGCACGCCGAAGCCCACCGACCACATCGCCGGTGAATCTTAAAGTGGCAGGATAGGGTTATGCCATAAATTCGTGGGCAGCATCCGTAAATACGCCCGTAACTCCCCAGTTAAAAAGCTCGTTTGCACGGGCTTTACTGTTAACTGTCCACACGTTCACACCGTAGCCGGCGTCTCGGAAAGCGGTAACCATTTCTGGGGTTAGCGTTGCATCTTCAGGGTGGATGTAGCTAGCGCCCACCAGCTCAAGGATGGAGCGCCAGTCTGGCCACAAGTTTTCCTTCACAAACAATGCACCGAGGGGGAGTTCGGGGCGTGCTTCGTGAACATGATGGAGAAGTAGGTGGTTGAAGCTCGAAACGATAACTTCACGCTCTGGGTCAAGACGATCGAGTTCAGCTAGGGTATTTTCAATCAATTTGAGAGATGCTTCCTTGCCACGCTCATTAGACTTAAGCTCAATGTTGGCATTCAGACCGGTCTCATTCATAAGGTCAACAAGTTGACGCAAGGTGGGCATCGGCTCGCCTGCGTATTCTTTCGAAAACCAGGAACCGGCATCGATCTTTGGAAGATCATCTTCGGTTAAATCATAGAAGTATCCGGAGCGATTTGTGGTGCGGTCTAGCAAGGTGTCATGGATGACGACGGGCGTACCATCACCGAGGATATCAACGTCCGTTTCGAGCCATTTGATGCCGTGCTCTGCAACGAGTTTGAATGCGGAAAGTGTATTTTCTGGAGCGAGTGCATTAAGACCACGATGTGCAATTACTTCACGTTCCAACATTACATGTGTCATAGTTCCTACTATCGTCATTGACCAGCTAGTTAATACAGAGAAAAAGACACACCACGAATATCTATTTACTTAACAAAATTGCTACAATGGGAAACTTTCCATCATAACATTTAAAAAATGAAACATTTTGCAATCGGTTGTATAAAATATGCCGCGGTCACTGGCTAATAGCCCAGACCTCGGCATCTGACGATATCTAGCATACTTCTTATCGGAGCTAATTTCTCGGTAAACATAGTAAATTGATCGAATTACCAGAGCCGAATGAACGCATCGTGCGCCACCTCCGGTCTTTTCTTCACCCGTGACCAGTAGATATCCAAACACTTCCACAAAAGGTTAGATCATCAAGACATAACGTTTAATTTCGCAGCATACGTCTTACTCTAAAGGTCTACTCTAAAGTCAGTTTTAGAGTAGACCTTTAGAGTAAGAATGATTGCGGGCACGAAAAGAGCCCCCTGTCGGACTCGAACCGACGACATCCGCTTTACAAGAGCGGTGCTCTACCAACTGAGCTAAGGAGGCTTTGCTTCAGATTTGGCAAAGGCTATCTACCAAAAACTTCAGCGTCTTAATATTGCCAGAAAGTGGGGCGGGATGCCAATTGGATTGGCATCCCGCCCCACTTTGAGTCCCATTAGTTAGGTCACTTATTTATTTAGCTGGCTTTGCGACCGACCCAAGAAATGCTTCCATTCCACCCTGTGCCCACTGCTGAGTTTCTTTGCCATCAAGTGTGACGGTCGGCGTTCCTTTGAATCCCTTTTCACGGAACTTATCAGTCGCTTTCTTCACCACTCCTTGCCATGCATCAGATTCGATCGAAGCAGGCATATCAGCGAGCACTTTATCGGGAACGCCAGCGGCTTTAGCAATGTCAGTGATCTCCGCTGCCGATGGCTGACCTTTGGTTCGCTTAACCAAGATTTCATTCGTCCGGTCAAACATCTTCTCCTGGAAAGTCACGTACTGCTCGGGCGCATAGGTTGCAACGTAGAAAGCCGCTGCTGCACCAAGTTCGGACATTGTGCCACCTAAGATCGATACTGGATAGTACTGAATCTGGACATCCCCTGCCTTGGAATGCTTGGCGTACGCATCCTTTGACTGATGGTCAAGTTCGTTACAATGGATGCAGATAAAGTCAGAGTAAACTCCTAAAATCGGCGCACCGTTTGGCTTATCGATCGCCTGACCGTCTGCACCTACATAAATTCCGTAGTCTTCAGAAACATTTGCAAGCTTTGCTTCACGTGAGCTGCCATTGTAATTCCCCGAATCGGATCCACCATTACTAACGATCTTCCACACCGCAAATACAACCATGAGAATCGCTGCAGCAACACCAAGAATAACTAAAATCCGATTACGCTTAGCTCGTTTTTCTTCCTGCTCACGAAGCAATCGCGCTTTTTCGCGAGCTTCGCTACGCCGTTGCTCTTTGGTCTTCTTCTCAACCGTCATTCCCGGAGTTTGCTTGGGAGTCATTAACTATTCCTTCAACGCTGATGTAAAACTTAAATATCTTTGATATAAAACCGTATGCTTTCCAAGGAAACCACAACACGCTTGATTATATGCCATTAATTTTCTGGCATTCCATTCATTATTTCGCCTCTTAGTGAATTACTGAAAACTTCCAGTTGTCCATATGCATTCCACTCGCACACATATTTCATAAAAAGATACCTAACCTACCGTTAAAAGAAAACTGTGGCGAGTGGCCACCATTGAACCGTCGTCAACAATAGATAGATGAATACTCCGCTGAGCAAGAACGCAAGGGCAACAAAAACCCAGAAAATCCAGTATCCACGGCTTGGGGTAAGCAGGTGCAAGATAACGCGAGCACCATCGCGTGCCTGGCTCCCGAACGGTCTTAACCACGCCACAAGGAGTATTGCTGCTAAAGCAACAAGAAGATACGACTTCGGCAATTGTTGTAGGTTCTCATGCAATATGAAGTGCACATATGCAAAAACACCAACTGCCGGAAGCGCCACAGACAGCGCGCTTCGAAGAATCCCTGCAACGAGCGTGAACGGCAGACCAAGCATCGCGATCGACATATCCGAACCGGATTGCCGGCCACGCCGCATCCGCCGCCACAAAACCTTTTGACGCACAGCACCCACAGCATCGCAAAATATGAAGAGCACAACCGCCACACCAAGCCCAATAATCGGCGCTTGGACAGCTAAAAGCGACGTGGCACCCCACATAAGAAATATAAAAACCCTGAAAGTTGGAAGCCGAGCCGGTTCCGCAGGTGCTTGAAATGGATTATTCAGCCCGGGAACAGTTGTGTACGGCATAACGTGCGTCGGTTCTTGCCTACCCATCCTCTCACTACAGTGCGCATTAGGTATGATTGACGGTGGCATCTCCACAGGCGTCTCCATCACCTGAGTCGCATCCGGGAGCACCATTGTTCCCGTATCGCCGCCACCAAACTCCAGACCTTGGCTCAAGATCTGGGTTTCACCAGCGTTTCCAGGTTCAGATCCAACGCCGAACATCTCAGTCCTACCAAAGTCATGATCATCTTCACCTAGGTTTTCATCCGATACAACAACGGTTGCATCATCGTTACCTACAAATTCATTATCGCCTGCGAAATCGTCGTGACTCTCCAGGTCAGTGCCAAGCACCAACTGTGTCACTTGTGTCGCATCCTCATCTGGCACAAAACTAGGCAAAACCGTGGCGGGAAGTGCACCACCGGCGTCGTAATTATCAGAACGCAACCCGATCAACGAGGCATTCGCTAGGTCGCGAACAACCGAAAGTAACTCGTCAAAAGAAAGGCGACGGTTCGAATCAGGATCGAGGGCCGCTGAAAAAGCCAGCCTCAACGGTTCATCAATCCCAGCAAGGTCAGGAGGAAGGGACAGCACTCGATGCATAACGACTGGCGCGGAGCCTTTTCCGAACGGCGGGCGCCCCGTTGCAGCATAGGCAAGCACCGCAGCCATTGCCCACCAATCCGCCTGAGCGTCAGGGGAAGCTCCGCGCAATACACGTGGATCACAATATCCTGGAGTATGGGCTAGGGAGCCCGTCTGGGTCAGGCGCGTATCATCACCGGTCTGAGCTATACCGAAGTCGATGAGCACCGGCCCTTCAGGACCAATCATTACATTCGAGGGCTTGAGGTCACGATGAAGAACCCCGGCTTCATGGATAGAGTCAAGTGCATCAGCTAGCTCTTCTCCGAGTTCAACGAGGTCCTCACCCGAATAAGCGCCTTGTTCGCGAACATCGGCTTCGAGGGTTGGGCCGTCTACCAACTCAGTAACGATGAAGATATCGTCGTCGTCAATTTCTGCGTCAACTACTTGGGCAACGTATGGGCCGTTGATACGTCGAAGCATCGCGACTTCGCGGCAGAGGCGTTCACGCGAAGATGGGTCGGCAGCAATAGCTGGATGGAGAAGCTTGAGAGCTACGCGGGCGCCACCAGCATCGATAGCTTCGTAGACGGAGGACATGCCGCCAAACCCAATCCGTTTGACGATACTGTATCCGCCGATTTCGTTTCGCTGACGCATTTCCCTCCCATGTTCTAACAGTTGCTACGTGAGCGGAGACTGCACGCCTTCCCAAAAGTATCTCGCAAAAACACCGGAAAATGCGACATCTTCCTATTTCTTCAAACACTAATGCCCTTCGCAACATCGCCCTGCATCAAACAAAGCGAAGCATTGGGCTTTTACTCGAAGCAAAAGCTGGCATAATCACTTACATTTTTTACATTCGTGAAGAGCAGTTTTGTATTTTTCCCCACAATTGCCTCGAATTGTGTAAGAATGAAGCCTGTGGGTCTTTTCGACTCACAGTGTTAGGCAACCGCCTCGCACCTTTCACTCGGATCGTCCGGCACGTACCTGCCGGTGAAGGGAATATCATGGCTACAGTTACGTTTGAAAATGCCACGCGTATTTACCCGGGTTCAGAGAAACCCGCAGTTGATTCATTAAACCTCGAGATCAAAGACGGAGAATTCCTAGTTCTCGTTGGACCATCGGGTTGTGGAAAATCCACCTCCCTTCGTATGCTTGCAGGTCTCGAAGATGTCAACACTGGACGTATTTACATTGGTGACCGCGACGTCACCGACGTAACGCCAAAGGATCGCGATATCGCAATGGTTTTCCAAAACTACGCGCTCTACCCGCACATGACTGTCGCCGACAACATGGGATTCGCACTCAAAATTGCAGGCGTTGACAAGGACACCATTCGCGCGCGCGTTGAAGAAGCAGCGAAGATCCTTGATCTAACCGAATACCTGGACCGCAAGCCAAAAGCGCTCTCGGGCGGTCAGCGTCAGCGTGTTGCTATGGGTCGTGCCATCGTTCGTAAACCCCAGGTCTTCTTGATGGACGAACCGCTCTCCAACTTAGATGCTAAGCTCCGTGTTCAGACTCGTACCCAGATTGCTTCACTTCAGCGTGAGCTGGGCGTTACCACCGTTTACGTTACCCACGATCAGACCGAAGCTCTTACCATGGGCGACCGCATCGCCGTCCTCAAAGATGGAATCCTTCAGCAGGTAGCAAGTCCAGATGAAATGTTTGCCCGCCCAGCTAATGCTTTCGTCGCAGGTTTTATTGGTTCTCCTGCCATGAACCTTGGCGAATGGCGCGTTGAGGGAACGAACGCTGTATTCGGCGATGCAAAGCTCCCCCTGCCAGCACCTATCCGCTCGGCGCTCACGGCGGAAAACGCGAAGGCTGTAACAATCGGTATGCGTCCAGAAGCGTTCGAAGTTGTTGGAACGGTAACGGAGAATTCAATTCCGCTTGAAGTCACCTTCGTCGAGCACCTCGGTTCAGATGCTTACATCTACGGAACCGTGGTCGGAGCAAGAAATGAAACTACCCGTTTCGGTTCTGGAGACAACTCCGAATCCATGACCGTTCGCGTCACTCCAGAGAACGTTCCAGCCTCAGGTGATGTCATTTATATTGTTCCACGTGAAACGCATATCCACTACTTCTCAGCAACGACCGGAAACCGTATCGGAAACTGAGTAACAGCACCTATAATTAAGGGGCACGGATTTTTCCGTGCCCCTTTTTCTGCCCACATTGCTGCCGCAGTATTACCACTAATGCGCAGTCACACGACGATTTGAACGGAATTAGATGCGTAAGGCTCTCAAGATTACGTCAGCCGAGGTCGAACCGGCGTTGCTCGATCTCCCCTGGAGCATCCCGCTACGCGAATGGCCGGACGACATCATCGCCGCCCTTCCCCGCGGAATCTCGCGCCACGTGGTCCGATTCGTCAAGCTCGGTGGGCAGATACTCGCCATCAAGGAAATCGGCGACGCAGTCGCTCATCACGAATACGAAACTCTTCGTGACTTGAACCGCCTCGAAGCTCCTTGCGTAGAACCGATGGCCGTAGTTACGCATCGCTACGACACCGATGGCGAACCTCTTAACGCAGCCCTCGTGACTCGTCATCTCTCTTTCTCTTTGCCTTATCGCGCCGTTTTTGGGCAGTCAGTTATTCGTCCAGAAACGGTGAATCGCCTGATCGACGCGCTCACCGTTTTGATGGTCCGCCTACACTTGATCGGTTTCTATTGGGGAGACGTCTCACTCTCAAACACCCTTTTCCGCCGCGATGCCGGAGAATTCGCCGCTTACCTTGTTGATGCCGAAACCGGTGAACTACGCGAACAGCTTTCAACTCGGAAGCGTGAATACGACGTCGACGTAGCACGTACCAATATCATTGGCGAGCTACTTGATCTCCAGGCAGGCGGTGTGTTGGATGAAGACTTTGACTCCATCGCTGTGGGAACTCGATTCGCCAATCGTTACGCCTCACTCTGGGAGGAGCTAACTTCGGAGGAGTCATTCAATATCAACGAACGCTGGCGCGTGGACAACCGCATTCGCCGCCTCAATGAACTTGGCTTTGACGTTGCCGAGTTATCGATGACGGCTGATATCTATGGCACTTCTCTTTCAATCAAGCCGAAGGTTGTGGACGCTGGGCACTATTCGCGAAAAATCATGCGCCTCACCGGACTTGATGTTGAAGAAATGCAGGCAAGACGCATGATGAACGATATTGAATCGTATCGCGCGCTAACTGGAAATTCGCAGATGCCTCTATCTTTGATCGCACACGAATGGATGACGACGATCTTCGAGCCTACTGTTCGTGCTATCCCCCACGAGTTGCGCGGAAAATTGGAGCCAGCTCAGCTTTTCCATGAGATTTTGGAGCACCGCTGGTTTATTTCTGAAAACGCTGGTCATGACGTGCCAATGCAGGAAGCTGTGCAGTCTTATATTGAGCACGTCCTGAAAGATCGCCCTGATGAAGTCGCACTTCTTGAGCACAATATTTTCGATGACGATTTTGACGACGACTGGTCTGGCTATATGGCCTAAGAGTCAAGAACTATATATTTTTTATTGCACAGTGAAAATCAGTCACTTTTATATCGATCGAAAATGAATTCAAAATATATCAACAATTGCAAAACAATTGGTACACTTGATTAAGGCATTACATACATAAAGGAGTGTTCTAATGTTGTCTTTTTTTGCAGGACCGCTAGCTACGATCGCAATCATTTCTAATATTGCAATACCTGCTGAGCCTTCGGAAACCTCGAATCCACCTATTTTAAACACAATCTTAACCTCTGTAAATGACAGTCCAGACTTAAACGGCTCTGATTCGATTGCCAGCAATTTGGCGAAGCTACGCCCTGCGGGATCAATAACTCCTTACGCAAAAGTTATGACACCTCACACCGATGGTGGTAGCGGACTTCACTATATTCCTAATTACCCTCGAGTCTCTCGCCAAACTGGATGTGCAAAAGCACAACATGGCCAAATGATATTTTCAATCGCCTGGAGTGGATTAGTCTGTATACCTTTCGGTATCGGTACAGGCGGATTTGGATCGTTTGCTTGTGGTGTCGTTGGATCTGCCATCACTACTTATCTCCCTTGGAATAACATATGCCGATGAACTCAAAACAAACCTTCGTTAAGTCTCTTAGAGGAGTCCTATTCTCCCTTTGCTTCATTGCAATAATATTTATGATCGGCGGTCTCAAAGGACTAACAGCTACAGAAACAGCACAGTCCTACTTTCCTTCAATCGTAATATTTGGGGTTTTAGGGATCATCATCCCTTTTCTACCAAGTTCAGAGAAGCAAGAAAAAGGGAAGAATTTCCTGATTATATTTGCGATTTGCGCAGGGCTAGCTTTGCTCTTGATAACAGGATTTGCACTATAGCTAAAACAAGGGTGGGGTGGAAAGACCTGAGTCTTTCCACCCCACCCTTGTAAAAACCGGAAATTTTTAACAAAATTAGTTTTCGCGAAGCTCAGCAATAAGTAACTCCGCAAGCTGAATGGTGTTGAGAGCAGCACCTTTACGTAAATTGTCACCAACCACGAAAAGTGCGAGACCCTTACCTTCGTCAATCGACTGGTCTTGACGAACGCGGCCAACGAGGCAATCATCAATGCCTGCACCAGTAAGCGGTGTAGGCACATCAACATACCTAACACCTGTCGCTTCTTTGAGCAATTTGATAGCCCGATCAGCTGAAATCTCCGAAGCAAACTCGGCATTAACGCTCATTGCGTGCCCTGAAAATACTGGGATACGAACACATGTGCCACTCACAGCAAGCTCAGGAATCCCAAGAATCTTACGCGACTCGTAGCGGAGTTTCTGCTCTTCATCGGTTTCATAGGAACCGTCGTCCACTAAATTTCCTGCAAAAGGAACCGCGTTGAAAGCAATCGGCGCAACGTAGGGTGAAGTATCTGCGGGCCAATCAATCGCGTGTCCGTCAAGCGCAAGTTTTTCAAGGTCAGGGTTCGTTGCACCAGCGCGGGTTTGATCCGCGAGCGCACGCACACCTTTTACGCCAGAACCTGAAACCGCCTGGTAAGACGAAACCGTCAAACGCACTAGCTTTGCGGCGTCGTGAAGTACTTTAAGCACCGGCATAATCGCCATCGTTGTACAGTTCGGATTGGCGATAATCCCCTTGGGACGGTTCTGAAGATCCTGCGGATTTACCTCAGAAACCACCAGCGGGCACTGCGGATCTTTGCGCCAAGCAGACGAGTTATCCACTACTACCGCACCAGCAGCTACAAACTTCGGAGCATACTCCAGCGAAGCACTTGCACCGGCGGAGAACACAGCAACGTCAATACCAGCAAAATCAGCAGTGGCAATATCTTCAACTACTACATCTTTGCCTCGGAAAGATAGAATCGTACCTGCTGAACGCGCCGTCGCAAAGAAACGGACCGAATCGACGTTGACGTTACGCTCCTCAAGCAAAGTACGCATTACGCGTCCAACCTGCCCAGTGGCACCTACTACCGCAAGGGTTACATTCATCGCCCTGTACCTCCATAAACAATTGCTTCGCCTTCGGAATCAAGTCCAAAGGCAGTGTGCACGGCTCGAACGGCATCGTCAAGCAACTTCTGCTCCATCACAACCGAGATTCGAATTTCGGAAGTCGAAATCATATCGATATTGACACCAGTTTCTTGAAGAGCCTCAAACAGTTTCACAGAAACACCTGGATGCGACCGCATACCTGCGCCTACCAGTGAAAGGATTCCCACACCGTCGTCGCGCGTGATCTTTTCGAAGCCGATTTTGCCCTGTGCGCCTTCCAGACCCAAAACTGCAGCGTCCACATCTGCGATCGGAAGCGTAAATGAAATATTCGCAACGCCTTCGAGGTTCGTCGGGGTATTTTGAACAATCATGTCAATATTGACGTCTGCTTTAGCAACGACTGCAAAGAGTTGAGCTGCCGCACCCGGGTGATCAGGAACCCCCACAACCGTGATTTTAGCCTGAGACTTATCGTGGCTGACTCCTGAAATAATTGGAGCTTCGTTCTTTCCTTCGAGGTATTTACGCGAATTTTCTTCCACGATCCAAGTTCCTTCCTTGTCAGAAAACGACGAACGCACATGAAGAGGCACGTTGAAACGTCGCGCATATTCGACGGCTCGCAGATGCAAGATCTTTGCTCCGTGAGCTGCCATTTCTAAAGTTTCTTCGAAGCTGAGTGCGTTGAGCTTATGGGCACTTGGCACTACGCGCGGATCTGCGGTGAAAACGCCGTCCACATCCGAGTAGATTTCGCATACGTCCGCGTTCAAGGCAGCGGCAAAAGCCACAGCGGTTGTATCTGAGCCACCACGTCCCAGAGTGGTGGCATCGTTATGGCGGTTCACTCCTTGGAAGCCAGCAATAATTGCCACTCCGCCTTCTTTGACGGTTCGGGCAATTCGCTCTGGAATCACGCCCACAATTGAGGCTTTTCCATAGGTGGAATCGGTGTGCAAACCAGCTTGCTGCCCAGTATAGGCAAAGGCAGGAACTCCTAATTCGTTGACGGCCATTGCAAGAAGAGCCATGGAGATTCGCTCACCCGCAGTTAAAAGCACATCCATTTCACGGGCGGGAGGCTTAGTTGAGACGGAGTTAGCCAGATCGATGAGCTCATCGGTGGTATCGCCCATCGCGGAAACAATAACTACTACTTGTTTACCTTCGTTATATGTATCAACAACGCGTTTCGCGACGCGACGAATCGACTCCGCATCGGCTACCGACGATCCGCCAAACTTCTGTACTACAAGAGTCACAGGCATCCTCCTCTGTCTTGCACACAATCCTAAAGTGAAGATCGTTAGGATCGTTGTGCTTTCCAATTCTTGGACACGCACGAAGCCGTGTTATTAATTCTTGGAAAGACGCCGTTGCCTAAGTTTCGTCCCTATTGCATGCTGGTGGGAGTGTGGAGACGTTGACGTCCCTCAAGAGCTCGCGAAATAGTAATTTCATCAGCATATTCAAGATCGCCACCAACCGGGAGACCAGATGCTAGGCGGGAAACTACCACGCCCATATGAGAAAGATTCAGCGAAAGGTAGGTTGCGGTTGCTTCACCTTCCACATTGGGATCCATCGCCAAAATAACTTCTTTGACTTCGCCCGATGCAAGGCGAGCATATAGCTCACGAATACGTAGCTTGTCTGGTCCGATGCCACCGATCGGATCAATGGCTCCACCTAGTACGTGATACCGTCCGCGGAACTCGCGCGCTCGCTCGATTGCAACAATGTCTCGCGACTCTTCGACCACGCAGATCACCGAATCCAGACGGCGTGGATCACTACAGATTCTGCAAATATCAGATTCGGTAACATTGCCACAGATAGAGCAGAACTTCACCTTCAACTTTACGGCTTGGAGAGCCTCAACGAGTGCTTGAACCTCAGTATCATCTGCCTCAAGCAGGTGAAATGCAATGCGCTGAGCACTCTTCGGTCCGACGCCGGGGAGCCTTCCAAGTTCGTCAATCAGATCCTGGACCGCCCCATCGTAAACGCCTGCCATCACATACCTGCCTCATGTGGAATTTCTTCGATAACCTTCGCATCAAACTTATCCAACACTACATTGATTCCAACCAAATTTGACTGTGATATCTCAGGGTCATCAAGCGAGACCTCATCCCACTCCGATTCTTCTCCCAGTGCTTCGTCCGACGCCCTGTTACGGCTAAAGGTAGGATGTTCTTGTGACGTTAGGAAAGTTGAGTTGGAAGTGCCACGATCTCGGAATACGCGCCCAGTGTCCTCATTCTGACTACCGCTATTTTGGGGTGTTACTCCAGCACTGTGATTAGCTCCTGAGCCCAAACCACGGCTCGCTGAAAATGAGGTTTCTACCTGAGAACTCCGAACAAAACTCGGTTCAAGTGGTGGAGGGGCTGGCATATTCTGGGCAAAGAATGGCACATTACTTGAGCTAGGAGCAGGCGACGTTGCTGATGCAACTTGAGGAGCCGGAGTAGCTTGAGCTGGTGGTAAAGGCGTAGACGTGACCTCTTCCTCCAAGATTTCCCCAACCCCGTCGAATGGAATCGTTTCCTCTAATTCTGCAGATTCCGCTTCATAGCTCAACTCCGAATCAACACCAAATCTCATTTCACGCAAGGAAACACCATCAAGCAGTGCTCCAAGCACACCTGCCGGATCACCGTTATTCTGCACCTGCGAACGGTCCAAATCGTAGATCGGATCTTCCTCAGGAATTTCCTCTTCTTCTAGGCCATCATCTGGCTCTACTGGAAGCGGGTAGCGAAACTCCTCTACCGATGCCGTAGCTCCGCTGGTAGCTTTCTCCCGCGGAGCATCATCTTTTGGGTGGCGATCACCGGGCGATTCCGAAGTCGCTGCCGACGCTGTTAAACGCTCTGGCGATATAAATTTTCCTTCACAACGAGTCTTCAACCCAGTTTCGTCGTAAACTGCATGAGCCAATGCGAAGATTGCCGGATGACTGAAATTAAATGCGTTCGCACTTTCATCATCGATAAATCCGACGACGATTACGTTATTTTCGAAGCTAACGGCACCTGTTGACGCCGCCATGATTCGAGCTGCTTCTTGGTTAGAGTTGGTCTTAGCGATGATCTGGTTCCACTTTGCCTGAATCTTTTCCAGTTCGGTACGTTCGACCTCCGGCTCAGGTTGGATGTCAGACTTCTCATCGGCTCGTTGAGACGATGTTAGGACTTGCGCGGATTGAGTTTGTACTGGGTTTGGGTCAACGCGTTCAGATATAGCAGGGTTAGTGTCCCCTTGTTCCGCTTGCGTAAGAATAGTATCTGCAGAAACTGGTTCGCTCTCCACAGAAGCTGCCTGCACAGGATCAGTCTGCCCCGGACCAGCAACCGGAGAGAATGAAGGCATCGGCCGATGACGCGGATCAGATACCGGTTTATGCGGATTTTCAGCAGCTTTACGCGCCGCAAAATTAGCGCTCTGACCTGGCACAGAGGTAGGAGCTGCTCCACTTAGCGAAGAACTATTTACAACAGAAGCTACTGGTGCAGACGATCCTGGCACAACGCCCGCCGATACGGGACTTGCAGGAACAGATGCAACTGACGCACCGGCGTCAGCCTGTGAAACAAGTAAACGCGCACACAGTAACTCAAGTTGCAAACGCGGTGCAGTTGCTCCTGCCATGGTGGTCAGTGCTTCGTTAACTAGGTCCGCGGACTTCGATGCCCGGCGTGCTCCAAGTTGCTGGGCCTGGTTAACCATCAAGGCATATTGGTCATCCGGAACCGAAACAAACACATCGTGAACCGATTCTCCGGCAAGGGCAATAATCACGAGGTCACGAAGTCGCTGCAAAAGGTCTTCCACAAAGCGTCGTGGATCGTGTCCGGATTTCACAACCGAATCGACCACACCGAAAAGTGCCGATCCATCTTGGTTCGCAATGGCATTAATAGTGTTATCCAGCAGATGAGCCGAGGTATAGCCAAGCAAGGCGACGGCTGATTCGTAGTCGAGCGTGACGCCGTCGGAACCGCCGATGATCTGATCGAGAACGGAAAGTGTGTCTCGAACCGAACCAGTACCAGCACGAACCACTAAAGAGAGAAGATTATGACCAGCGGTGATGCCTTCTTGGGCACAAAGCTGTGACAGGTAGTTTTCCAAAACGGGCGGCGGAACCAACCGGAAAGGGTAGTGATGAGTACGCGACCGAATCGTTCCGATCACCTTTTCAGGTTCGGTGGTTGCGAAGATGAACTTAACGTGCGGTGGCGGTTCTTCCACCAGCTTCAACAGTGCGTTAAAACCCTGATTCGACACCATGTGGGCTTCGTCGATAATAAAGATCTTAAAACGGTCACGAACCGGAGCGAACCCTGCTTGTTCGCGTAATTCACGAGCATCATCCACGCCTCCGTGTGAAGCAGCGTCAAGTTCGACGACGTCCAGCGAGCCCGAGCCATCGCGCGCGAGTTCTCGGCAAGATTCACATTTGCCACAGGGGGTGTCCGTTGGGTATTCGGCACAGTTCAAGCACCGAGCAAGGATTCGCGCCGAAGTTGTTTTGCCGCACCCACGCGGACCAGAAAACAGGTAGGCATGAGTAGTTCGCCCCGCTTCAAGGGCTGCCATAAGAGGTTCGGTAACGTGTTCTTGACCAATAACCTCTTGGAAATTTTGCGGTCGATAACGGCGATAAAGGGCAATACTCACGCCCTACAGTCTACTTCAAATCCCCCACGCTCGTTAGCCACGAAGGCCTCCTGTGGAGAAATCCAGAGCCCACCCAATCAGCGCAAAATCGTAACTTCGCGCTCAAGTCCAGTATCTACTGTGATATTTAGCGGAGACGGTTCCACCCCGTTACGTACCATCTCCCAACCGAGTGCGGCGATCATTGCACCATTATCAGTACAATAACGAATTGGCGGGATTCGAACTGTAATCCCGGCTTTACCAGCTAGTTCTTCAGCCAGAGTACGCAGACGTGAGTTAGCAGAGAACCCTCCACCTACCACCAAAGTGTCACAATCATTGAGTTCACAGGCACGAATTGCCTTTCCAACTAACGCATCTGCAACAGCTTCGGAGAATCCAGCAGCAATATCAGCCTTCGGAATTTCCTCACCGCGTTGCTCCAAGCCTTCAATATGGCGAGCAACCGCCGTCTTCAATCCAGAGAAGGAATAATCATACTGATGAAGCGCCTGGTTCTTTCCCGAGGTTAGACCGCGCGGGAAACGAATTGCCTTCGGGTCGCCTTGCTGTGAGAGACGATCAACGTGCGGTCCACCTGGGTACGGAAGCCCAAGGAGACGCCCAACCTTATCGAAGGCTTCACCAGCGGCGTCGTCCAAGGTTCCACCAAGTTCGACGACGTCGGAAACGATATTCTTGATCAACAACAGATGCGAGTGTCCACCAGAAACAACGAGCCCAACGAACTTTTCTGGGAAGTTGCCGTGCACGAGTTCGTCGACTGCGATATGCCCGATGATGTGGTTAACACCGTAGAAAGGCTTTCCAAGTGCTAGAGCGAGTGCCTTGGCGGCGGATACTCCAACGGTCAATGGACCAACGAGACCTGGACCGGCGGTAGCTGCTACTGCGTCGACGTCTTCCAAGGTCACACCCGCTTTTTCGAGTGCAGCATCAAGAGTGGGAACGAAGGATTCTAGGTGAGCACGCGAAGCGATCTCTGGGATAATTCCACCGTAGCGCGCGTATTCGTCCATGGATGTTGCGGTAACATCGGCAAGCAATTCGCCATTTCGAACCAGCGCCACACCGGTTTCATCGCAGGACGTTTCAATACCTAAAACAAGTTCATTCACGGAGTCCATCATAGTCGCCACTACAATCAGTAGCCAAGAGCGAAGGACGTGATCCCAGATGCAGGGGGACGGCTGGTATTTACATACTACAGTTCGTCGTCGAGATCCAAATCCTCATCAATAGAGATAGGCTCAGAAGAATTGTCAATATGTAAGGGGTCATTCTTGTTTTCAGGCTCTCGATTCACACACTGACGCACCCCATCGACATGCTCACTTAATGAGTTAGCAATGTTGGACCACATAGGATCAAGAATAAAATCGATACCCGCACGCCGCGCAAGTTTTGCTGCAGGAACAAAGTCAGAATCTCCCGAAATCATAATTATTTGATTAACATGACCACGTTCTGCAAGAGATGCAATATCTAGCCCGAGCCGCATATCGACTCCTTTTTGAATGATATCTAGGAAGAAATCGTGCTCTTTTAAGTCGGACAACTCTTTCTTACCTGACAATATTGCTTTGAGGGAAGCAGGCCGCAAGATATAGCCACTTTGAGACTCAAGCTCCTCCCCTCGCCTCAACGCAACTTTGCGTTTCTTCAAGAGTGCAACAAAAAATTCTTTCGTCCATCTAAACTGGTCTGTTTTCGCAAGATTGATATGCTTTTTCAGTAAGGGGTGGTAAATAACTTTTTCCGACGGCGGGCAATCATAGTAATAGATTCGATAGAGGCTACTGTTGGATTTCCTAACATTCCTCCTACAGTATTCAATAAGTTCATCCGCACGGGCGTCCAGACCCTTGTCACCGAACAATCAATAGGCGCGTTTGCGGTAGAAACCACCGTCCACGAATATTGCGGTGGTTACAGGCCTACGTAACACAATACTTTGGTTTCTACCCTCTCTATCGCTAGTTCAAGAGCGTAAAGTTCGAGAGTTATTCATCGTTGAATTCTCCTGCTCATATAGGAAAGGCTCTGGTCATCGGCATCATCCTTATAAATGGAGAGTCAACGGCCAGAGCAACTAGTCACAATAGTAATTCGAGAGAGGAAAGAAAGCAACCACTTAAACATAACACAGCACATAATCCCAGATACAGGGGTAATAAGTGTGACATATAAGCCTGAACCCCATACATGTGGCAGATATGGGACGCCCCACGCACCCGCCAGAGCCCCCGTGCCCTTGCTGCATTCCTGCCCTGGGGGATTCCGAGAGATGACGCCACGTGGGGAGTCGCTTCTATCCTAACGGAGTCGATGCAATTAACCAAACCTTAAACATGGACTAGATATGTGTTCTATACAGTAAAGACGGCTAACTGAGACACATCACACGACGTTCTTCCGCTATCCAATTTTCATAATTGGGTGAAAAACAAGTACACTGTTCGGGTGTGCTTCTTGTAAGCATCAAGGAGGTATCGCCTAGTGGCCTATGGCGCACGCTTGGAAAGCGTGTTGGGTGCAAGCCCTCGGGGGTTCGAATCCCCCTACCTCCGCCATCTAACGTCTCACAACATAGAGAAACTATGTTGTGAGACGTTTTTGTTTTGTTAGGCAATGCCTCACACAATCGCGAAGCTAAAGGCTGAAAGCGTGGCGCTTCGCAAGAAATAAACATTAAGGGCCTCTGTTCACAATCGATCGAAGACTGCGCACACCAGAGAAGAAAACTAGGTAAACAGCTTAGAGAATTTCTATAGCTCTGACTTTTATATCAATTAGACTCTTTCATATCACATTTTCATAACAGATTTACACACGATATAATGAACGAGAAAAGCCATTATATCTCTCGATCCAAAACTACTACCTAACCGGCAGATTAACGTAAAAAATTAGACTATTTTGATAGTCAAACGAACCACCTTAAAGACACTTGACGTTTTCATATCATAAAACCCGAGGAAAAAGGGTAAATTATGGATTACAGTTTACAAAAAGTTCTGGTACATTTAATAACAACAAAAACTCTGGTACCTGAGCGCGGAAATTACAATGAAATTATCTGAAATTCAAAAATCAATCCTCAATTATTTACAGCAGAAAGAAGATTGGGTAACGATCTTAGAGATTGCAGAGACGCTAGAAGTGCATCCTAATTCCGCACGTAGCGCAGTTACAAAATTGACCAATGGCGGTCTACTTGAGCGTAGTCAACATCGTGATGGTAAAAAGGGACGCCCTACCTTTGTCTTTCGGGCTCGCACTGGACGCTTCCCTGTTCTACGCGAAGCTATTGCAACTATCGAACACTCCACCGAACAAGAGAAGGCAATCGTTGAGGCTCTGATTAGCGGCAAGTACGAAGGAATTCTCGAAAACGAAGAAGAACTTATGCCGGCAATTATGGATTTCTTGGCTAAAATCGACATCGAATCCTACGAAGAAGACGGCAAGGTGTACGTTTCTTCATGCCCACTTCGTAACACCGAAGACGACATCCCGGGATTCACGTGCCGAATGCATCGCATGATCATACAGCAGGCAGTTGGAAAGCGTGGAACCGTTCTCCTGAGCCCAGTTCGGGTCGACGGCGAATGCCGTCTTTCCGTTCGTGAACCTCAACTATCTGAATGAACAAGTTCGTTTTCTAATTAAGAGAAGCTCGACTTTCTGCCTAAAAAATCTGAATGGGGAGAATGTTCACGGAAAATACCTCGTGCACATTCTCCCCATTTGTCTAAACACTAGGCTACATTTGTTGTGTGACTGAAAGACTTTCTGATAGCAAGGTACGCTCCGAGTACCGCCGCAAAATCCACGAACGCCAAGTTCTGCTCTTTGGAATCATCGGCGCGGTTATGGTTTTCCTTCTACTCCTGAACACTTTGTTCTGGACGGGCCTCATTCCATTTCCTTTTAAGCATGAGTTTTCGAAGAAAGAGGTAGCAACGCTCGTCTACCCGTGTTCAGATGAGGGTGCTAAACCAACAGAGTTAAAGAAAATCCCAGTTCGCGTATTCAATGCCAGTGGTAAGTCCGGCGTCGCAAAGACCGTGAGCGACGGTCTCAAGACCCACGAGATTCAGGTTTCATCTACTGCTAACTGGGACGGCGACTCCAAGGTCGCTGAGCCCACCCGCATCTTGACTGGCGTAGATGGGATTAACAACGCCTACACACTGCGCGCTTTCTTCCCAGATTCAAAGGTTGTTTACGACCCAACTTTGAAGTCTGAAATCGTAGACGTAGTCATTGGTGAAGGCTGGTCTGAGATGCACTCTCACCCGACGGAACAAGATTTCACTGATGCAATGAAACCTCAAGAGAAGTGCACGGATCCTAGCGACTTGTAGTCACCGAGATCGCAACACAACTTCTGAGTTGTTCTAACCTGAACGTTGTTTGAGGGTGTGTTGGGAGCTACCGATAAGTAGCCCCCAACACACCCTCAAAACTTTAGATATAAAAGCTGGTCATTACACAAACCAGTGGATGACCAGCCTTGAAGTTTCGCCTCTATCGAACCAGCATTCCTGGTTCTAGCTCCACACCGGCCGGTGCAGATGCCGGAGAAGCAGCCTCCTGCGAGGTCCCGCGCCAACGAGAGATCGAACGCATCACGTGGTAGATGATAATTGCACAGAAGGAACCAATTGCAATTCCTTCGAAAGCCATATCGCCCAGCTGAAAGCTGTAGTTCGCTATCGCCACAACCATTGCAACCGCTGCTGTGTTAAGGTTTACCGGGTCAGAGAAGTCCACACGGTTTTGTACCCAGATACGTACACCAAGCATTCCAATCATTCCGTACAGGACAGTAGCTGCTCCACCTAAAACTCCCGGCGGAATCGTTGCAATGAGCTGACCAAACTTGGGGAACATCGATAATCCAAGAGCAATCACCGCCGCGATAATGTAGGCGGCGGTGGAATAGACTCGTGTTGCTGCCATAACACCGATATTTTCAGCGTACGTCGTAGTTCCTGAACCACCACCAGTACCAGCAAACATAGTGGAAATACCGTCGGCAAAGAGTGCACGGCCGGTGACGTCGTCTAGATCCTTGCCGGTCATAGCTGAAACTGACTTTACGTGGCCTACGTTTTCAGCGATGAGTACCAGCACTACTGGGATAAAGAGACCCAGCAAAGATACATCGAAGGAAGGTGCTCGAAATTGCGGCACACCAAGCCACGACGCATTTTCGATTGCCGTGAAATCTACTTCACCGCGTAGTACAGCAACCAGGTAGCCAACCAGCACACCTACTAGGATCGATAGTCGACCAAAAATTCCACGGAACAATACCGTCACAAGCAAGATCGTCACGATCGTAACGATTGCGGTAACCGGAGCGATCTTGACGTTATTCCAGGCGGCAGGAGCTAGGTTGAAGCCAATGAGTGAAACAATCGCACCGGTTACTACCGGTGGCATCAGCTTATCGATCCAACGTGCACCGGCAAAGTGGACGATCACGCCAACTAACACCAAAGTAGCACCAACGGCGATGATTCCGCCTTGCGCCAAGGATGCTTTCGATTCGTCGAGCGGTTCACCACCTCCTGCTACGTAACCAGTTACTGCACCGATTGGGGCAAGTAAAGCAAAGGACGACCCCAAATACGATGGGAGTCGCCCTGACGTTACCAAGATAAAAAGAATAGTTCCGAATCCGGTGAAAAATAACGTCGTTGCCGGATCGAAACCAGTGAGTAATGGAACCAAGAACGTGGCTCCAAACATTGCCACCACGTGTTGAGCTCCAATGCCGAGCATAATCGGCCAGTTCATTCGTTCATTAGGAAGAACTACATCCCCAGGGGGCATGTGTTTACCGTCCCCATGCAATTTCCAACCCAGCTTATTTACCATTACTACTCCTCTTCGCAAGTGGATTCTCAGTTATAGTAGTGGCTTAATAGCTCAATTCGCACACTGTCCACATGTTGCCCTATTCACGGCTCAAAATCCGGAATATCTGAAAAATTCATGGCAGACTTAGCAGTGGTATTTTTTCTATGCGTTTTCACACTCATATGATCGCGTGAAATTATCGCTAGTAACAGGAAATTATCGTTACTGCAGTTGGGAAAACCTACTCAGAGAACGAATAAAGAACTTCGAAGAAGTCTGTAATCACGCGTTCGTTCGGATCAAATTTTCCATCCAAGTCAGAAATCTCACGTTCAAAGAACAGCCGATGGTCGCGGCGCCACTCTTCCAAGGTGCCTTCACCCTCAGCCTCAGCAACATGTGCTCCTACCATAGAAAATGGAACTACTTCTACTTCGCTGGTGCGGAGCAAAGCCCGCGGGTTACCATCACCATCACAAAGAATCCCTAGATCACCGACCGTCGGAAGAGGCACCCCTTCCATCCTGTACGAAGGTTCGTACGACGACGTCGCCCGCTTCTTCCCCAAAAGCACCAATTCACAAAGTTCATTGGCGAGCTCACGCGTATCCCCCAGAGTAAATGCCGACGGACGCAAGGAAGTGAGATCATCTTGAGCATCGAAACCCTGCGAAAGATTCAGCTTTGCAGCGTTGATGGCGTGAATCCAGAACGCTTCAAGGTCAACGTCGCGAGGCATCACTATGTCACTCATGATCATGCTCCGATTCCTTTGGATTCCAAGTCTGAACGTTCGTGTCTGTTTCAGTGAAGATGGTTTGAACCCAGTGAGTCGTTAAAATACGAGATAGAGCATTAACCATCAGAGCAGCTCCAATGCCGATTTTTAGCTTTGGGTGCTTGACTTGGCCGTTGCCACGCAAACCTTGAGACAGAATCACTCCACCAACACCGGCTTGAGCAGCAGCAACGATCGAAACCAAAACTGGACGCTTGAGGTAAACCTCACGATAGGCTCGCGCAACATCCGGCTCTACAACACCCTCTCCTGCAATTTCCCAAGCGAGAGTTTCGGAAAGAACATCGCTGCGGCGTTGCTGAGCTTTGAAAATCCGAGCACCTGGAATATCTGCAAGTTCGCCATTTCCACTCAAAACAGCCATGACCTCGCCAGGAAGCCCAAGCGCTCGTACTAAGTTTTGTGCGCCGGCTTCAGCTGGGACCAAGAGCGCTTTACGAATATCAGCGAAAGAAGCATCAACGACGTCGGCAACCGCACGCCTAGCAACAGCACCGGCACCAAGTTCGTCGATAACGAATTCTTTGGCGACCGTGTTTTCCTTGACCCATGGAAATGCCGGCTGTTCTCCAGACCAATCCCATGTAACTCGCGTGTTGTTACGGCGAACGATCAACACCGGATGCTGCTCGGGAGTGTTATCAACCGAGAGCGCCACCACAAAATCTGGGCGTGGGAATATCTTGCGCGAAAGATCGAGTGACTGTTTAGCAACCACCAGCCGGACTTCACCCATCTTGACGACGGCAAGATCAGCGTTTTCTGCATTTGCCATGACCGGCATTTCAGACATCGCTAAATCAGCTAGGAGAAGCATCGGACCAGCATCGAGCTCTGGGATTCCTTCTCCAATAATTCCATCAGCTTCGTCATCGGTAACTTTACTGACGTCGAAATCTGCAACCGAGGTCAGATCCTCGCCCGCTGCCGCGGCAAGATCGGCGTCGTCAATATCTACGGCGCCAAGATCAATTGGACCGTGAACAACGTTTCCACCGATTTCAACCGCAACTTTTCGAAGCTTCTCAACCATTTCTTGAAGCAGATCATTAACCGAGTAGCCCAAGAAAACCTGACCATGATCGTCCAAGGTCGCAACGCGCCTGCGCCTACCACCTACCGCGAGCTCAAAATCGAAACCGCAGTCGCCGTCGTCCTGACCGCGTCCGAGGATTCGATGCTCGGCAAAGAAATCGAGGATATCTTCGGTGGAAGTTAGTCGTGGATCGAGCCGTTCGATACGGCCACGTACTGGTCGCCAAGATGCCATGAGGAACGCCTTTCTGTTTCCTCTAGCTTAGCTTAGATGCGCCGCACAAGGGTGAATACATTTCGCTCAGCGTGAGCGAAGCTGATCAACCTGGTAAAGCGAAATTCCAGTTGCCACCGCCGCATTCAAGGATTCCATCTCCGAGGCAATCGGGATAGAAGCAATAACATCGCACGTCTCGCGCACTAAACGGGAAAGTCCTTTGCCCTCTGAACCGGTGACGAGTACCAGTGGCACATCGGCAAGATCGAGGGTAGCAATCGACTGATCGCCTTCTCCTGCCAGACCGACGACGAAGTAGCCGTTTTCCTTGAGGTATTCAAGAGAACGAACCAAGTTCTTTTCACGTGCGATTGGAACGCGCGCCACTGCACCAGCAGAAACTTTCCAGACGGTGACGTTCACCGAGGCGGAACGACGCTCTGGAATGAGCACTCCATCTGCACGGAAAGCCGAAGCAGAGCGGAGCACGGCACCAAGGTTGTGTGGATCGGTTACCGAATCAAGTGCCACGATAAGTCCTGGACGGGAAGAGTCGTAGGAAGCTTCGATAAGTTCGTCTAGTTCCGCGTATTCGTGGGGTGGGACCTCGATAGCAACGCCTTGGTGAACAGCACCATCAGTCATGCGATCTAATTCAGAGCGAGTGACTTCCAAAAGTGGTGCACCTGCGCGGGTAGCGGCACGCATTACTTCTGCAACACGGTCGTCGTTCGCTAGTGCACCAACAACGAATACGCGAGTAAAAGGAATTCCCGAGGCTACCGCTTCAACAACCGGATTACGGCCAGCAATCAGCTCATAACCTTCTGGAAGACGTAGCGATCCACGTAACTTTGGACCTGCCGCCTTTGCTGCAGCGGCCTCAGCAGCCTTCTTACGCTTGTAAGCAACATGGTAGGTGCGATCTTCAGCCTTTGGGGTTGGCCCCTTACCCTCGAGGGCAGCGCGACGCTGACCGCCAGAGCCGACCTTCGTTCCTTTTTTTGCACCCTTACGTACTGCGCCAGGGCGTCCAAAATGATTTGCCATAGATTTAATCGCCAATCTTCCATCGAGCGCCCTCGCTGGAGTCTTCCACCACGATACCTGCGTTAGACAGTGCATCACGGAGGGCATCTGCGGTGGCCCAGTCTTTATTTGCGCGAGCGGTAGCTCGGTCTTTCAAGATTCCTTGAACCAGTGAATCAAGGGCATCGTAGAGTTTGTTCGAACCCGAGTCAGATCCACGCCATGGAGCAGCATATGGGTCAAGACCAAGAACGTCGAGCATAGCACGAACAAGGAGTTGCTCTTGGTGGATTTCGTTCGTGTGCTTAGTTGCAAGTGCGGAATTACCACGCTTAACATGCTCGTGAATAACCGCAAGCGCAGCGGAAACGTTGAGGTCATCATCCATCGCTGTGACGAATTCGCTTGGAAGTTCTTCAGGACCTACCGCGGCGACGTCCTCCAAAGAAATCTCCCCAACGGTATCCACGGCACGGTTGACGAAACCGGAGAGACGCTCCCACACTGCCGTTGCTTCTTCTAATGTGCGATCCGAATAGGCAACTGTGGAACGGTAATGAACCGTACCAAGTGCAAGACGGACGATCACGGCTGGATGCTCACGCACGATATTTTCCACGGTCAAGGAGTTACCGAGGGACTTACTCATCTTTTCACCGTCGATGGTAACCCAAGCATTGTGCATCCAGTATCGAGCGAATCCATATCCGGCTGCATGGGACTGAGCTTGCTCATTTTCGTGGTGCGGGAAGCGAAGATCGATTCCACCACCATGAATATCGAAGGATTCACCTAAGTACTTTCCAGACATGGTTGAGCACTCCAAGTGCCAGCCTGGGCGACCACGACCCCACGGCGTCTCCCATGAAGCGGTTAACGGTTCGTGCGGCTTAGCCGCCTTCCATAGCGCGAAGTCATGAGGGGAACGTTTATCTGGTTCACTGTCATTTTCGTCCACATTGAGATCGGCAAGTGATTGGCGCGTCAGTGAACCATAGTCTGGTAGAGAGGCGACGTCGAAATACACGTTTGCTTGCTCACCCACGTAGGCATGACCACGGTCAATGATCCGTTTGATCAGCTCGATCATCTCTGGAACATGACCGGTAGCACGGGGTTCGTACGTTGGGCGAAGGACACCAAGGGCGTCGTAGGCTGCAGTGAATTCGTTTTCGAATCGGTATGCCCAAGCCCACCAAGGTTTCCCAGCCTCAGCTGACTTATTGAGGATCTTATCGTCAATATCGGTGACGTTTCGTACCATCGTGACTTCGTAACCACATCGACGTAGCCAGCGAACCAGCACATCAAAAGCAAGGGCAGAGCGAATATGCCCGATGTGTGGAGCACCTTGAACAGTTGCACCACACAGATAAATCCCCACTTTACCTGGTTCGAGAGGTTCAAATTCTCGAGTGGTGTGAGTTGCGGAGTCATGAATTTTAAGAGTCACGGTTCTAGCCTACCTTGCTACGGTATTTTTGCGCCAAAACACGATACTATTGTATCCGTTTCCATTGTGTTTAACGATTATTTTCCCTTTTGAAGCAATTTCGAAGTATTTTGTATCTATGACAGAAATAAATACCGCGCAATCTGTGATCCCTCCAGTGAGCGAAATTCCAGAATTGGCTGCCGACGTCGTCAAAACGGACGGCAAAATTTTCACTAAAAAAGTTCTTGCCTGGGGATCGTGGGATTGGGCGTCTGCCGCATTTAACGCCGTCGTCACTACCTTTGTTTTCTCGGTCTACTTGACGAACGCGAACCTCTTTGGATCTTCTGCAAACACACTGCTCGGTTACGCACTGTCAATCGCCGGAATTATCATTGCAATCGTTGCCCCAGCTCTTGGGCAAAGCGTTGACCGCAGTGGTAAATCCGCAACCGTGCTCCGAATCGCAACACTAACAGTTGTTGCAATTACCGCATGCCTTTTCTTTGTTTCGCCAAACGAAAATCGGTTGTGGCTGGGGCTTTTCCTGCTTGCTAGCGGAAACATCGCCTTCGAAATTGGCTCGGTTATCTACAACGCCATGATCACCGACATCTCAACCCCAAAGAACGTTGGCCGAATTTCCGGCTTCGGTTGGGGAATGGGATACGTGGGTGGAATCGTCCTACTCCTCATTCTTTTTGTGGGATTCATCAGTCCTGAGGTGGGCTGGTTCGGTGTTACCAAAGACAACGGCCTCAACATTCGTGTTGCCATGCTCATTGCTGCTGCTTGGACGTTTATTTTCTCTGCACCGTTATTGCGGACTGCTAAAGATAAGCCACGCCGCCCTGGCACTGAATCCGAGGGGATCATCGGTGCCTATCGTCAAGTTTTCGCTTCGATCCGCGAATTATGGGAAATCGATCGCTCCGTAGTCTGGTTCCTCATTTCATCCGCTATTTACCGCGATGGCTTGGCTGGTGTTTTCACATTTGGAGCGATCCTTGCGTCTGCCGCATTCGGATTTAGTGGCGGCGAAGTTATCATCTTCGGCGTAATTTCCAATGTTGTTGCGGGTATCGCAACAATAAGTTTTGGAGTTTTGGACGATAAACTCGGTTCGCGAGCCGTCATCATTATGTCAGTTGCCGCCATGACAGTCTTTTCGCTAATCGTGTTTCTTTTCCACGACGGCGTCGGCCCACTTGACGCAAAAGGTGTGTTCTGGGTGTTCGGCGTTGGACTCTGTGTGTTCGTTGGACCTACACAATCGGCTTCGCGTACGTACCTTGCCAGAATCTCGCCCAAAGGTGAAGAAGGCGAACTCTTTGGTTTATATGCGACGACGGGTCGAGCAGTTTCCTTCCTGGCGCCGTTCATGTATGCCACCGCAATCAGTGTGGGAGCAGGCATTACCGGGCTTTCGCTTGATGAGGCAGCTTATTTTGGCATCCTAGGAATTGCGTTAGTGCTCCTAATCGGCTTGCTAACCTTTATCCCAGTCAAAGCACAAATCAAGGATTAGACTTGTAGGCTTCAAATAGCTTGATAGTTTCGTCAAGGCGTGGAGAAGGTTTTCCGCTCCACGCCTTCCAATAGATCTCACAAGCTGGCACGCTTGTGCCTATTGTTTGTTCGAGAACTAGGTTCTCATTCTTCGAATAGATATACGCCTCGCCGACTCGCCTCTTGGTCTCCATGAATCCACGCATGATGATTACGGATATGCTGAGCAATCGCGAACGATCGGTAAGTCATTCCATCATCAGTTGCCATTCCTGCATATTTTGTTACAAAACCTATATGCACAACCACACCATCAGGGCGGGCAAAATCATTAGCAGTAGTCCAACTCCGCGAATAGGATAGTTGGTTATAATCTCGTCCCCGTGGTCGTTGATAGTAATGCCAAGCACTGCTCATCGACTACCCTCCTGCAGCTAAGATCTGCGATGCGAAATTAATACGATCGTTATCAAACACTCGATAATTTGCATAGTTAGGTGTCGCAGCATAAGCCATCGCATAATTTACCGCGGCATTTACATTAAAGCTCGGAACTGCAGACCGAACAATATATTACAAGCTTTCTAACGCGTCTGTAATTTTACAAATGAGTTTTAGCGATACACGAGCGCGGTTGCAATTGCCGCCAAGCCTTCTTTGCGGCCGGCAAAGCCGAGATGATCAGAGGTAGTTGCCGAAATAGAAACAGAGGCATTAAGAATTTCGCTCATAGTTTCTTCAGCTTCTACCTTCCGAGGCAAAAAGCGCGGCTTTTCACCCACAATCTGCACCGAAACATTTGCTATTTCCCAGCCTTCAGCACGGATCTGGCGTGCTGATTCAGCCAAAAGCACTGCACCTGAGGCTCCTGCCCATTGGGGCTGATCGGTACCGAAAACAGTTCCAAGATCACCCACACCAGTGGCGATTAACAAGGCATCACAAACCGCGTGGGCAGCTACGTCGGCATCCGAATGCCCTTCGAGTCCAACCACGCCGGGCCACTCCAAACATGCCAGCATCATCTTCCTGCTTGGGTGCGGAGAAAATGCGTGAATGTCTACGCCCGTGCCAACACGAAGGTTACTGAGATTCATTGGGTTACTCCTACGCTTGCTGTACCGCGGTTATGCTGATCATCGGCCTGGCTCTGGATACGCTGAGCAAACAGCAGATCTGCAACAGCCAAATCAAAAGGCGTGGTAATCTTCATCGCCTCGGGATCGCCAGGAACGGCAACCACCGGTTCTCCTAGCAGTTCAACCAAAGCGGCATCGTCCGGTGCGGCACTAAGTTCACTTTCAGACATCGCTTCGCCAGCTTTGTGAGCGCGCATCAAAAGTTCAACATCGAAGCCTTGAGGTGTTTGCACTGCTCGCAGCATTGATCGATCGAGCGTTTCTTGAACATTTTCAGCACTTGCACCTGCACCAACCGTGGTCCCAGCATCAACGCGTTTAATCGTGTCTGTAACAGCGAGAGCTGGAATAACCGCAAGGTTGCCGTTTTCCAATGCAGCAACCACACGGCGAATCATCACAGCAGGTGTAAGCGCGCGAGCGGCGTCGTGCACTAAAACAAAATCGGCATCAATCGCATCTAGCCCACGCATAACCGACTGCTGACGAGTGCTTCCACCTACAACAAGTCGTGCACCCAAACTGGCATCACCCAAAGCACGCGCGAAATCACCTTCATATCCAGAAGGAACAGTTACAACGACGTCGGAAATACCAGCTTCGTTCATACCACGAACGGCATGCACAATGAGAGGTTCTCCCGCCAATAGAACCAGAGCTTTGGGGATCTGTGCGCCTAGCCGAGAGCCTGACCCGGCACCTGCGATTACAGCAGCTACCTTCATCGCAGTGACGCGTTACTTGGCCGATTCAGCGGAATCAGCTGAAGCTGCAGAATCAGCACTCTGCGCTGAAGCCGCACTCGATGGAGTTGCTACTTCTTCTGCTTCATCAGCGGATGCTGCTGAGCCTGCGGAAAACTCACCGAGGATTTCGTTAAGAAGCACGCCGGCTTCATCTTCAGAAATATCACGAGCAAGCGCAACTTCAGAACCGAGGATTCCACGAGCCTGGGAAAGCATACGCTTTTCACCAGCGGAGAGACCACGATCGTTGTTCCGGCGGGAAAGGTCGCGAACTACCTCAGCAACTTTGTTCACGTCTCCAGAAGTTAGCTTCTCGCCGTTTGCCTTGTAGCGTCTTGACCAGTTCGAAGGCTCTTCAACGTTTTCCTCGCGAAGCACAGAGAAAACACGCTCAAGCTGTTCATCGTTCGACACATCACGCACTCCAACCTGCTCGATTGAATCAGCAGGCACCTGAATCGTGAGATCACCTTGGATAATGCGCAACGTCAAGTACATGCGCTTCTCACCTCGGATTGTTTTCTCCGAGATGTCTTCAATATAAGCTGCACCGTGATGGGGGTAGACTACCGTCTCACCAACTTGGAAAGTCATAGTGATCTCAACTCTTTCTGTTCGCTGACCTCTATTCTACCAAAATTGAGCGAAAGAAAATTGTGAGATTTCCTAGGGTAGTTATTCCCCACTAATAAGCTTGTAACCCAAGCCTCGAACGGTCACCAAAAGCTTTGGTTGTGCTGGGTCTTTCTCAATCTTTGTACGTATCCGCTTTACGTGAACATCTAGGGTTTTTGTATCGCCGATGTAGTCGATTCCCCAGATACGATCCAGAATCTGAGTGCGTGTTAGAACTCGATCCGGATTTTCCATCAGGTACTCAAGCAGCTCGAACTCTCGCAATGGCATCTGTACAAGTTCTCCGTCAACTTTTACCTCATGTGCCTCAAGGTTCATCTCAAGACCGCCGACGACGAGCACTTCCTCCGGGTCTGGCTCCACCATATTTACCGAAACAGTTCGGCGTAGCAATGCCCGAACTCGAGCCAAGAGCTCGCGGTACGAGTAGGGCTTCGTCACGTAGTCATCTGCTCCAAGCTCAAGACCCACAACTTTGTCGATTTCCGCATCCTTGGCAGTAAGCATGATGATCGGAACGCGCGACTCCTGGCGAATCTTCCTACATACCTCGGTTCCCGAGAGCTTGGGTAACATAAGGTCGAGAAGCACTAGATCGACGTCGGCACTTGCGAATCGATCGAGCGCCACCAAACCATTCTCTGCCTGGATCACGTCGTACCCATCGCGCCCCAAGTTAAAAGCGAGCGTCTCTCGGTAGGTAGGTTCGTCTTCTACTAGCAAAATCGTAGTCATTACTTTTCCTCCAGATCTACCGGCGACGCGTCTTCCGGCTGACTCATCCCTGCTTGCGAATATTTTGGATCCTCATAACGCGGTAACGTAATCGTGAAGGTCGACCCTCTACCAACCTCGCTCCACAGTGTGATGTCTCCGCCATGATCCGCGATTACGTGTTTAACGATACTTAGACCAAGCCCAGTTCCACCGGTATCGCGCGAACGAGCTTCGTCGGCACGATAGAAACGTTCAAACACTCGGTCCTGAATCTCGCGCGGGATTCCCGAGCCTTCGTCAATTACCGCTATCTTGACTTTGCCTCCGTCACTCGAAACACCAATCGAAACCGTGGAATGCATGGGCGAATATCGAACGGCGTTGTCGAGAAGGTTCCGTACCGCCGTCGTAAGTAGCGAAAAATCGCCGACGACGCTCAAGTCCTTTTCACCGCCACAACGAAGGTTGATGGCACGCTGTTGAGCTTCGATCTGGGTACGGTCGATCGCGTCGGCGATTACCAAATCTACAGAGATAACCTCTGGGTTCGCCAGCGCATCGCCTTCTTGGAGGCGCGAAAGCTGGATGATTTCCTGTACCAGTTCCCCGAGCCGAGCCGATTCACGTTCAAGTTTTCCAGCGAAATTCGTTACAAGTTCGGGCTCGTTCGATACTTCTTGGATAGTTTCAGAAAGAAGCTTTATTGCTCCTACCGGCGTCTTAAGCTCGTGCGAAACATTGGCAACGAAGTCGCGGCGCGTTTCATCTAAGCGGCGCTTCTCAGTCTGATCTTCGAATAGAACGATTGAATGAGTGTCCATAACCGGAGCTACTCGAACCCAGATCCGGCGCGACGGTGAATCTTTCGTGGTGCGAGTGAGGTCAAATTCCGCATCGCGAGGAACACCGGATTCCATAACGCTCGTGACGATCGTAGCGATATTGCGCCTCAGCATTCCGTCTTGGATCAACCCAAATACGGTTGCGAGTTCAGTCGAGTGGCGGATCGTTAAATCAGGGTTAACGACGATGACACCTTCAGGCAATGCGTCAAGCATAGACATAACGCGACGCTCTGCAAGGTCAGTGTTCTCGGTGAGCTGCTTGTTAACTTTTTTCTTGTGCATCCGCGCTTCAGTACGCCAGATACCCGCGACTGTTACCGTCCCTAGAAAAATTCCCAGAACGAAGATGAGTGCATCGTGCATAAATCCAGACTAACGCGTTCTTTAATCAATCATGCAAAAGTGCGCAAAACTAGAAACCTTTTGTTTACCTAAATTCTAGGTATTGTTAATAAAAATCTGGTTAGCTAGGACCAAGACGTTAGGTGGAGTGCGCTCTGCTTACGTATTAGATTGCAATTTAGTAGGAAGCATAAGGAGCTCACGTGCGCGAACAGTTCCATCAGCAGATGAATCAATTGGCAGAAACTCTAGTGGTTGAAGCTAAGGCAGCGGCAAAGGCTATGAAGGGCGCAGCTGAGGCACTACGCGATGCCAACCTAACAAAAGCAGAAAAGGTTATTGACGCTGATCGTAAGATTGACCTGCTTGAGCGCACTGTAGATGAAATGGGAGTTTCCCTCTTGGCACGCCAAGCACCGGTTGCTTCAGATCTCCGTACGGTCGTAGCGGCGTTGCGCCTCTCTGCTACTTTAGAGCGCATGGGCGACCTAGCTCGTCACGTTGCTTATGTTGCACGCGGACGCTACCCCAATGTTGCAGTTCAGGGAGATGTACACGATCTTCTGGTAACGATGGCCGAGCACGCTGCAACAGTTGGTGAAAAGGTTGCGATTCTAGTTGATACGCGCGACCTCTCCCTCGCAACTCAGATTGTTGAAGAAGACGATATCCTCGATGATCTTCATGCCAAGTCTTTCCAAATTGTTCTTGACGATACGCGCGACCTCACTCGCCAGGAAATCGTTGACACCATCTTGCTGGGGCGCTACCTTGAGCGTTACGGTGATCATGCAGTGTCTGTTGCGCGCCGGATGAATTTCTTGGTGAAAGGACTCGGTAACGACGGTGCTGATCCGTTTGCAGAGGTAGACCTCACCGAAGTCTGAAAGTTATGAGGTGCCAAGGGGATGAAGAAATGTGGAGTTTTCGCCTTATTCATACTTAGCACCATTAGCTTGAGTTCATGTAGTGGCACACATTCCAACGACGTTCGTGGCGTTGAGCCTAGTAAGCCATCGTCGTCTTCATCGCGTCTATCTGAATCTCAAATCCAACAGTTGCTCGACGGTATCGATTGCACGGACGGAATTGTTCGTTCCGCCGGCGGAATTGATCGAAACTTTTCTGGTCATGTGACGCCGATTCGTACGCCTTCTCTTCAAGCAGCTGTTTTATGCAGTACCAAAGAGAGCTTTTCCGTCCTTGAAAATCGATTCGAAAGTGAATCTGCCGAGGCTATACGGCATGCCATAGGCACACCAAAAATGTGGCAAAAGACCATATTTACTGGTGATCTTGACCAACTCGCTGAGATTTTACATCGCGATGATGCACCGCGAGAACGCAACTGCACCAAGGAAGTTAACTATCCACCAAACCTCTGGGTCGTTGACGATGAAGGTGATGTTTACCGAGTACGTTGGCCACTTGATGGTTGCCTCCATAATGCCGAACAAGGTTTCCTCAACGATTCGTTCCCGGTTCAATCTACGGCCAAATAAATATCTGTGGCAGAGCAAGGCAAGAGCCTTGACTTTGCGATTCTAAACTAAGGGTTGGGTGGGTGCCGTATATAATCGGTACCCACCCAACCCTTAGGTCCACCCTCTCTAAAGCAAGTAGATCAGGCTAATTCAGTTTCACTTACCTTGGTTAGCAACTGCTTCAATAGCTGCCTTGGCTGCTTCTGGGTCAAGGTAGGTTCCACCCTTGATTACAGGCTCAAGGGTTTCTTCATCGAGCTCGTAGTAAAGCGGAATTCCGGTTGGAATGTTAAGACCAGCAATTTCATCGTCCGAGATGCCATCGAGGTGCTTAACAATCGCGCGCAAGGAGTTTCCGTGAGCTGCGATCATAACCGTCTTGCCGGTCTTGAGATCAGGAACGATCTGCTCTTCCCAATAAGGCAGGAGGCGCGCAAGAACATCTTTCAAGCACTCAGTCGCTGGAATTGGTTCACCAGCATAACGTGGATCCGTATCCTGGGAGAATTCCGACCCAAGCTCAATTGCTGGTGGTGGAACATCGTAAGAACGACGCCATTCCATGAAAAGCTCTTCGCCGTATTCGTCGCGAATTTCCTTCTTGTTCTTACCTTGGAGCGCACCATAGTGACGCTCGTTGAGGCGCCAGTTACGCTTAACTGGAATCCAGTGACGATCGGCCGCGTCAAGCGCCAAGTTCGCCGTCATGATTGCGCGGCGAAGCATTGAGGTGTGGAGAACATCTGGGAGAACCTCGGCATCGGTGAGGAGCTTACCTGCACGGCGAGCTTCCTGCGTACCCTTTTCCGAAAGTGGAACATCTACCCAGCCAGTGAACAGGTTCTTTGCGTTCCATTCACTTTCACCGTGGCGTACAAGCACCAGTTTGTAAGTCATAGTCAACTTCCTCAAATTGAAGTGGTTTGGTCATGCGCTAAGCGCACCGCTATCATTCTATCGAATTTTGGCGTGAACGATACAGGACCATCAACCAAGGTATAACGTGCAAATATGAACTTATCACTAGCAAGCATCGTAGGGATCGGCGTCGGAGTGGTGGTTGGAGCCCTCGGCGCTGGAGGGGGAATCCTCTCCATCCCATTCCTCGTTTTCCTGCTCGGTCAAAATGCGCACGATGCCGCTGCCGCTTCCCTTGTTATAGTTCTGTTTAGTTCTCTAATTTCACTCGGATTGCGACGCCGGCAGGTCCAGTGGTCTCAAGGTTTCGTTTTCGCGGTGATTAGTATGGTTGGGGCTGTGCTCGGAGCACGTTTGAACGTCCGAGTACCGGCGTCTTTCCTGATGTACTCGTTTTGTACCTTGCTTATTGCTATTTCCGTCATGATGTTTGCCAAGGCATTGAGATCCCACAAGCACCCGACGGACGCCACCGCTACGATCGACCCAACCAATGGAAACGTTGCTCAAAGCCGGCCGCTGTGGGTTGCTGCTATCGCTGCCATCATCACCGGTGTGCTTACAGGATTTTTTGGAATCGGCGGAGGAATTGTGGTGGTTCCGATCTTAGTTTTCACGCTAGGATTCACCATGCCGGCAGCAACCGCAACTTCCCTACTTATCATGGTAATTACCGCTATTGCAGGGATTGGAGCACGCCTTGGTACCAGCGTTCACATCGATACCGCTTTAATCCTTTGCTTCGCCCTTGGATCGATGCTCGGAAGTGCCGTTGGTAGCAAAGTAACTCGCAATATGAAAGATTCCACCCTAACACTATCGTTCGCCGTGCTGTTAGCACTGGTAGCAGTGGCAACGATGCTGTTGACGGCTCTTGGATATTGATCCAAGAGCCGTCAACTAAAGTTGCTTACAGCGAGGAACGCTGTTAACTATTTTCAAATCGAGGTTACTTATCTACCGAAACACCGGGAGCGTTACGGCTCAGATTCGCTTCCATGAGGTTTACCTTTTTAGATTTAGTTGCAATCTTATGACCAAACCACAATGCCAAGAAGAGTGGCAAACCAATGTATGACGATAGCAACGCAACCATGTCTCGGTTAGTCAAGATTGCTTCGTAGTTCTGACCAAGAATAACAAAACCACACATGACCATTGCAACAATTGGACCGAGCGGGAAAAGCGCAGCCTTGTACGGAAGCTTAGAAACATCATTTCCTTGCTTCACGTAAGCTCGACGGAAATTGAAGTGCGACCAAGCGATCGCCATCCAAGTAATAAACCCTGCCAAGCCAGAGGCGTTTACGAGCCACACATAAGCCTGACCATCACCGATAAGCGAGGTGAGGAAACAAAGCGCACCAACAACCGTCGTCGCAATCAAAGCATTCATTGGAATGTTGCGCTTATTAAGCTTGCCGAACATCTTTGGCGCCTTTCCACCGCGTGCAAGCGCCCAGAGCATACGGGTCGAGGCGTACATACCAGAGTTACCAGCCGAAAGGATCGAGGTAAGAATGACGGCGTTCATGATGGTTGCCGCTGCAAGTACACCTGCATTGTCAAAAATGAGGGTAAATGGTGAGACGGAGATTTTGTCTACGTCTGCTGCGAGCAGGCGGTTGTCCGTATAAGGAAGAAGGAACCCGATGACGGCGATTGCTCCGATGTAGAACAGAAGAATTCGGAAGAATACTGCACGGATCGCCTTGGGGATCGTACGTTCTGGATGCTCTGCTTCACCAGCTGCGACGCCGATGAGTTCCGTTCCTTGGAAGGAGAATCCAGCAATCATGAAAATGTTGAGAACGCCAAGCGCGCCGCCAACGAACGGAGCTTCGCCAACCGTCCAGTTCTCGAAACCAGGAGATTTACCACCGAGGATTCCGAGGATCATCAGAATTCCTATCCCTAGGAAGATAAGGACGGTTACAACCTTGATTGAGGCGAACCAAAATTCGGATTCACCGAAGGAAGAAACTGTAAGAGCGTTAATAGTAAAGAGGATGGCAAGGAAGATTGCCGACCACACCCACGCGGGAACGTCTGGTAACCAGTACTTCATTACCAGGGAGGCCGCTACCAATTCTGCAGCGACCGTGATCGCCCAGTTGAACCAGTAGTTCCAACCAGTTGCAAAGCCGAAAGAGGGGGATACGAAGCGGGTTGAGTACTCCTCGAATGCACCTGCTACTGGGAGGTAAGTGGACATTTCTCCCAAAGACTGCATAAGAAGAAATACCATCAAGCCGATTAGCGCATAAGCGAGAAGTGCTCCACCTGGGCCTGCTTCCATAATGGAGCTACCAGAAGCAAGAAACAGACCCGTTCCAATAGCGCCACCAATTGCGATCATATTCAAGTGACGGGCACGCAGACCGCGGCTTAGGTTACCTTCGGCTGCTTCCGTTTCAGGATTGCTTGTCATGGCAGTTCCTTGTCTAATAATTCACTAAATTGCATAATTTACAATTCAGACTGTACATCTTTCTATAGAGTAAACCCACACCTACACGATGTGGCATAAGAAACACTGGCATCAAACACAATTCCAACAATTTATATTCTTACGATAAAGAAAATAGATATACATCCACTAACCTCGGAAATCATCCCACGGGTGGAGAAATGAAACATAGATCGTGAAATATGATCAGATTATGAATTTCTTTGAATTGATCGATGATTCCACCTTTATCGCTTCGATAATCATCCTCGCGGCATCGATCATCTGGACCACTGTGGCACTTCCCTACCTATGGGAACGCCGCATCCGAAAAGTTGCAATGGTGCAAGAATACGGTCAAGAAAGTTCGCCACGATCACAAAGCACACAACGTTTCCGGCTCGGAATGCGCAAGGCTGGGCGTTTCCTAGCTCATTTCCTTTCGTTAATTCTATGCTGTTTATTGGCTATTTGGACTGCTTTTATCGGTTTCAACCGGTCAACTCTGTGGTACGCAACGTGGGATGACTTATTCGGACAACTGGACCAACAGGTGGAAGTTCAAGACATCGGCGGTGGTGATCCCACTGAAGGCAACAAGGGCGAAACATCCCATCCACAACCGAAACAAACTCACTCACCTTTTACAAAGCTTCAAACCGAATCTTTAAGCAACCCTGCTCTACCCGGAATCACGGAGTCTAAGCAAGGCCAATGGATAAAAACGAATATCGACGGTCAAGGTGCGCGAGGTGACGGTACAACGTATATCTATTTACCGCCGTCGTACTTAGCCTCGAGCAACCGCGCCTACCCAGTGGTGGTTGCTTTCCAAGGAGTGCCAGGATCACCTGCAGGCTTTACCGAAATCATGCACACCGCTGAAAAATATCAAGAAGCTGTGGGTAAGAAAGAAGTAGGGGAAGCTATTATCGTGGCACCTACGGTGTTCCCTAAGAATCTTGACACCGAATGCAGAGATGTTCCAGGTGCAACCATCGAGACCTGGGTGACGACGACGATGCGGTCATGGGTCCAAACTAACTTGCGAACCAATAATTCGCGTGATTCCTGGGCAGTTGATGGATATTCAGCTGGCGGTTGGTGCTCAGCTATGTTTGCCATGAAGCATACGGACATATTCGGTGCCGGGATCGTGCGTTCAGGGTATTTTGCTCCTGACTATACCAAGGGCGTGCAGTGGGACAACCCTAATAATCCCGCCTATCTACTCGCTGAAGTTGCTAAGGGTGCACCAGACACTAGACTATTCGTGCTGGTTGGGAAGAAGGATGGGACAAAACGCGCTAGCTACGACGCTTTCAAACAAGCGCTCAAAGCACCTACAACTCTTACTGAGTTTGAAGTAGGTGGCAGTTCGCACCGCTGGGACGTCTGGGTAAATAGCCAGGCACGCTCATACGCCTGGCTTGGAAAAACACTTGCGGGATTTAAATACAGCGAGTGATGCTCATGCACGTGTGGGGTCATTGCGGCGATTGACCGCTCCGACCCCACACTTTCACCCTTTGTTCAGTGACGCGAGTACTTTTAACTCGTTCGATAAAGACCGCTTGTAAGACTCACTCACTCGCGAGCGCACGACGGCGACTGAGTATCGTTGCACCCCCTAGCAGAGCCAATATCCCAAGCATAGACAGCCACAAAGTAGCCGATCCGGTTTTCGCAAGGTGTGGGGAAGGAGCAGCTAAATCGCCTACTAGTTCGGGCAGAATCACATTCTGGCACGCCGTATTATTTGCCTCTCCATCCGAATCGTTTTCCATGCTGACGCGGTTGAAAATACCAGGCCCTGAACTCGCCACGCCCGATTGCACACATTGGAAATCGGAAACCTTGAACAAGGAGTGCTCAGTGTCCACCACGAAGTTCATAGAGACGGTAAATACCCGTGACTGACCCGGAGCCAGCGGAACTTCACCAAGTGGATCCGCCTTAGCCAGAGTCCACGGTTGACCAGCCATTACATCGGCTCTACTGATATCGTCTTTACGAACCATCACGCCATTTTGATCCAAATATTCTTCCCCTACCGCTACATTCCGTAACTGAGCCGAAGCGGGAATCGTCAAGGTATCAGTCACATCCTGAGGAATCCCCGAAGTGATCGACGTCGACTTATTCGTCACCGTCACAGTGTACTTCGCCGTGTACGAACCGTCGGTGTTCTTGACAACCGTTGCACCGGCGTCGCCATTCGTATTTTCTTTCTTCACAGCGAAGTTAGATGGAATCGCACCACAGTCGCCATCGGTGAGCGTCTTACCAGCCGAGCTAACAAAAGCGGTGTTGTGAATATCTTGAATACTCGTCTCATTGCGCACCGCGCATTGATCTTTGACCTGTGGAAGGGCGTCCGGCCGCAGGACTCCATCACCGGTAGGATTCGAAATATTCATTATCACCGTATAGGTTTCCGATGCTGCCGGATTAGTAGCGCCCAGCTGACGACGTGGATCTACCACTGTACCGTCTGGCTGAACTGTTGGTTCAGCCACGATCACCGCGTCAGCTTTTCCACCGTGATCAACAAAACCTTCTTCACCAGCTGCAGTATTCGGCTGGCTCCTAAAGATCTTCGTCTGAGGAGGGGTTGAATCAGCAGGGTTCGAATCAGGGTAAACAACCTTCAGGTACTCGAGTGCCACCCCAGCCGGAACTTCTGGACGGTCAATAAGCGAATATCTCGTTGATCCATTTACCGATGGATTGCTGACCTTGATCTGATATTCAACATTCCAAGTGCCGTCCCACTGCCCGTTGACCAGATTTTGATGGGTACCAACATAGGTCTTGGATACCTGAGCAGCCGGCACAATCGTGTTAACCACATCCACATCTGTTTGAGTTCCCAAAAGATCAAACGTGAAGGTGTTGTGCAAACCGTCGTGGTTTTCATCGCCCACAGGAGCGCCGTCAATCACAAACTTTTGATTCGGATCCCACTGGTACTTAGCCGGATCTACCAAATTGAGATCTGCAACTGTTCGGTCAATAGCTACACCACCAACGGTTGTAGTATCAGAGCCCGGCGGGATTTCCGCAACGCTACAAGCAGCTCCGCGTGGGATAACTGAACCAGTTGAAACACGTGTTCCGCCTGCGGTTACATCAACGATATTGCGAACCTCGGTTCCATCTCCAGCACGGCAAATATACCCAACCTTGTAAATACCATTTGGCACAGCGCCTTCTGAAGCTCCTGCAATCGGAGCCTTCCCGAGGTTAAGTTTGCTGAAGAAACGTTGCGTATCATTTGTAACCGTGAAGGAAGCCAGTTGGTCAGTAGCAACCACTGAACTTGTTGCTTCAATCGGAACATTGCCCATAGGCACCGTCCATTCGTAGGAG
Source organism: Arcanobacterium ihumii (assembly GCF_900604515.1). Classification (GTDB taxonomy): domain Bacteria; phylum Actinomycetota; class Actinomycetes; order Actinomycetales; family Actinomycetaceae; genus Arcanobacterium_A; species Arcanobacterium_A ihumii. Next base: position 764,655 of record NZ_UWOS01000001.1, read on the forward strand.
GCATCCACTGATACCGGCTGCGACGGTCGGCTATTTTCCGTGACAATACAGTTTGATCCGGCAAGGATCTGAGTATCACCCTCATTGGCAAGAATCTGTGCTTTCCCCGCTCCGAGCACGTACCATGAACCAGTCTTGACGGTCCCATCCTGCGCCGAACACGTCCAATATCCGAAGTATTGGTTTGTTGCAGCTTCCTTGGTTGCCTGAAGAGACTGCTGAACCGCACCTGTTACAACCTTGGTTACATCAATTGATCCATATTGACGTAACGGGCTAGTGATCACCCGGAGATGAGTTGTGTTTCCAACCTGAGTTGGGATCGACCATATACCTGACTGCGGGGCGAAACCTGGGGTTGCCCCAGTTGGCACCGACGCCGCCGCATACGTTGTCTCGTTCCAAGCCCACGAAGAATCCTGGAAGGCGTTCTTGTTTAATTCCTTGGCACGAACACGGCACTCCCACCCAACTGGGATGAAGTCAGCACCTGATTCATCAACCAATCGAACCGAGCCATTGTTGATAGGCAAAACCAGTGAACCCTCCAAAACATCAGAAGTATTCGTTGGAGAGGAGCATCTCCACACAACGTTAATATTTCCGCCTGGTTTGAGGATGGATTCATTTCCATTAAATATCGTCGAAACCTCAACCGGCGCGTAAACACGTTGCACATCGTTCGTCACCGTAGCAGTTGCCGGTGTCGTTTCCGAAGCGATAATTGCGGCGGTCGGAACTGCCGTTGAACCGGCGTCCGCCTGTGAATACGCTATCGACGGTTGAGTCCAAGACCATGAAGCATCCACTAATCCCTGTGCAGTAGGAGTGCTTTCAGTAACGGTACAGCTGGTCGTCAATGGAAGTGGCGTCTGCCTGGCACCCGTCGTGGAATTGATCAATTCAGCGGCACCGGTACCTGTTCGAGACCACGAACCCCGAGCCACCTCTTGACCTTGATATACACACTGGTATGCTCCTGAGAATTGAGCCGTATCTTTGACACCACCGGTCTGCGCAGTCAATCCATACTGCTTGAGAATATCCAAGGTTCCCGTTACGCGTTCAATATGGTTCGTAACGCTCACGTCAATCGATGCAGCGTCCATTGGAACTGTAAACGTGTCTCCATTGGTAAGTGTTAAAGGCTTACCGTCCACGGATACTGCAAACGTAGGTTGTTTCCACCGATATGAGGCATCCTTAAGCGAATCTTGTCCAAGCGCACCTTCACTCAACGTACACGTCCAACCACGTGGAACAGTTCGCAAGAAGGAAACGGTTTCACCATTGGTCACGTCAATTCGGCGTGGGTCAAAAACGTCATTTGCCTGATCAACACACGAAGCGTTGACGGAAAATTTCTGCTGAGGATCAGCCATTCCCGTAATTTCGCCATCAACGGTCTTGGAGATATTCACCTTCGACTCAAGCTGAAGAATCTCGTTCTTCACTACCATCACGTTTGTTGAATCTGCTTCAACGGTAGCTGGTTTCACTTCCGCAGTTACACCCGATTTACCCCACACGTAAGAGGGGTTGCCGACGGCAGGTGCCCCGGTCGGATTTGTAGCAGTAGCGCCTGGAGCAGATTCGGTTGGAACACACGAAGCATTAAGTGGCAGAAGTGAATTTTCCTTCGTTAAGTCAACCGTCTTACCTGTGGAATCTTGTGCTGTTACAGTAGCGCTACCAGGACCAAGGATAGACCATTGTCCGTTAACGGGCGCATCGCCGTCGTGCGTACAGGTAAAAGCTCCCGAATATTGAACGTCGTGTCCGAGTTGGCTCGCAGCCACATTTCCAGTTATCTCTTTGAGAAGCGCAACAGTTCCATAAGCACGATCAATCTTGTTCGTTACGGTGAACGTACCGTTGTCGCCTTCGGTTGTCACGAGCAACTTCGAATCGGTTGTAGATGTTCCTGTATGAGAGACGGTGTATTCTCCCCACACATAGGAAGAGTCTTTCAGTCCGCCAGTTGGCGTAGTTTCCACTACACTACACGACGCTCCGAGCAAAACGTCATAGGAAACAGTTCCATCGTCTGCCACAGTTTTTGCTGGGAATGAATATCCCGGAACACCTGGACGCGAGCACTGAAGACTCATCGAGAACAGTTCTTGAGTTCCGCCCACGAAGCCCTGTGCTTTATTTTCTGAAGCGACGACTTTATGGACGCTCACTTTTCCACGATGTTCAGACATCGTATTCGTGGCATTAACAGCAGCTTGGACAGCTCTATCCGCAGGTAGTGTGAACGTGACGCTTCGATCCGTCGTCGTAATGTTCGTAATACCGACGCCGGAAACATCAAATTTCACTTGGTCCCAACGGTATGGATCCTTAGTTGGAGGCATAGTGCTGGACTCGGTGACCGTACAGGTTGAGCCAGCAGCGATCGGGTCACCAGAGGATGGGGTCAACGTTATCGAGCCATCCACGCCAATTGTTTGACCAGTGTTTTTATAAATAATTCCGCTAAGGGACGTACAGGTGAAATCAAAGCTGAACTGGGCCCCCGCATCAAAGGCTTCGCCGGCACTGCCACCCTCAACCTGTTTCGTCAAGGTAATTCCGGCAGTGTACTTAGCAATTTCGTTATCGATGATGAGCTTAGCAGCAGGCATAGTTGAGGAAACTAAAACAGGACTGCTGACGGTATTGTGAACCCAATAAAAAGATGGGTTTGAGGCATCCGGTGCGGCCGGGTCATTTTCCGTTGCCGAACAACGCGAGCCATATAAGACGTTGGCATTTGTTCCATCAGCGCTCAACGTTGCCGATCCAGATGTCACCGCTAGAGTGGCAACACCACGCCCAACGCGCGACCACGTTCCCTTTACGGTTTCACCACCTTCGCCATAAACACACTGCCAGGTTCCGGTGTAGGTCAGAGCCGCTCCAACTTCAGGGTTAGCAGCAGGAACGTCAAGCTTCTTCTCAATCGAAAATGCTCCATATACGCGCTCATATGTATTCGTGAACGTCACGCGCGGAAATGGGTGGGCTTGGTCTGTTGATTGTGCGTGAGCGGTAACTACCGTGCTATTCGTATTTCCTGAAGATCCGTTATGTTCAACTCCGTAATCAACTCGCCACGAAGTGCCTGCCCAGCGGTAGGATTCGTCGATCAGTCCAACAGATGTGCCCTTCACGTCTTGTTCCGTAACCGTACAGTTGGTTCCTGCAGGTACTTTTTTATCGGTATTGCGCCAAACCTGGTTTGCACCAAGAGTTATGGTTGCACTGTAATTCTGGGTATCCCCTTGAGCTGGTGCATCACAGGTTACCGTGAAGGTGAAGGTTTCATTTGAGTTCAGTGGTGCCAAGTCTGGGCTTACTTCCTTAGCGACGGCGATCCCACCGTAAGATTTTATCGTTTCGTTCTGGACGACGACGGTAGCAGAGTTATCATCCAACACTGCGATCGTATTGTTGGCTAGCGCCTTGCCAGCAGAATCAAGATACTTTGTGGCATCGCGGTTCCAATCAAAGTCAGCTTGAAGTAACGACTCGTTGAAGTTTGCATCCGTATTGGCTTCGGAGACAACGCAGCTAACTCCATTAGGCACACTGATTGTTTGCTGCGCACCATTGGCAACGTCAACCGCATATTTAAACTCATCACCACAAGTCACGTTGACATTAAAAGTATTCGAGCTCGTACCAACGTATCCGGTTGTAGCGTCACCGTTCGGACCTACTACCGACTTTTTGATTGTGAGGTTTCGGCGCTCTACGTCATATGTATTCGTAACCGTGGTTTTCAATTCACCATTAGTTGGAACAACATTTGTTGCCTTACCGTTGGCATCTACAAAGGCGGATAAAGAAGGATCTTTCCACACATAGTACGGAGCAGAGAATTCACCTTTTTGAACACTTGGCTTTGCCTCAGTCACGCTACAACTTGAGCCAGCCGGCACTGCCACAGTTTCACTTCCGCCAGCTGCAACGTTAACGGTGCCTGTAAAAGGGGTACCCGACGTCGTACACGAATAGCTAATCGGGAACTTAGTGGTTCCTACGTAACCTGCCGGAATACTGCTATCGGCAGGGCGAACCTCTTTGCTAATAACAAGGGTGCCCATATTGCGCGTCAAAGTGTTTGTAACAGTCACATTCGGAACAGTGTCATTCGAAGGACTTACGGATAGCGCACTATAGGTTGGCTGTGCCCATACGAACGACGTATCTTTAACGTACCCTTGGGGCTGGGCTTCGTTCACCTTACACTGGGCGCCAAGCGGTAGATTGTCGATCGTTTGTGATCCACCCGCAGCAAGCTGCACGGTTCCCGAGTAGTCTATTCCATTATAGTTTCCGCACGAATAAGAAATTGGAAATACTTGAGCGCTTCCACCTGTGAAGCCATTTTCAGGATCATTCAAAACCTTAGTAATTTTGATTGATCCGGTGCGGAATTCGTTATTCCAAGTACAGGTTACATCGGCACCGTCGGCCAATTTCACGTTCCCAGAGCTATCAACTGGTACTGATTGACCGGAGGAATCAGTGCACACCAAAGACTTTTGGCTAAAGCCAATAACTTTGGTATTTGCCAGTTCAGAAAGCCAATAAGTTCCGGATGGAACCCATTGAGTTACTCCAGAAGTTCCAGAAAAAGTTTGGTCTTTGGTAACGGCATCGCTGGCAACTCCCAGTGCGAAGAGCGTCCACTCATTGCCTGTCACCTGTGGAAGGTTATTCGTAACCTCTTTCTTTAAGGTGAGCTTCGTTTTTGCCTGGTAATCGTTATGGAAGGTACAAATAATGCCATTGCTCTGCTCGTTGGGAGCTAAACCAACTCGTTCGAAGTTAATACTTCGCTTAGTGAGATCGTAATCAACCGGTACATCATCTCCAGCAGTATTTACGCACTTCATGGACTTAAGTTGCCAACCGGTGGAGTTATCTCCACCTAGCGGAGTTGGAGCGTCTTCGGTAATTGTAAAGTCGCTTCGGCCAACAAGGAAAGAATATGATTGTGACGAAGCCGCCTGCGCGTCTCCTAAACCATCAGGTTGCAGATCTGGAATCGACCCACTCTGCAGGAATGTCTTGCTGGTTGAAAGTGTTGAAGGAGCTCCTGCAACTTCATGGGATTTAACGCCAAGGGTTTCCGTAAACGAAAACTTTGGTATGGATACATTTTGGGAATTTGCATCCGCCGTGGCAGTCTTCTTGATCGTTAGAATTCGTTCCTGGTTAAAAGACCCGTAGAGGCAACCGTAGGAAACTTGACCTTCTTTAGTTACGAAACGGTCAATTGGAGAAGAATTTGCAGGTGGTGTATCTGGGCAAGTTCCATCGGCATCCGGTACAAAGCCCCATAAAACTAGACGATATGGAACACCATTTGAATCAATAACAATCTTGGTAGCAGTTGTTTTTTTGATACGAAGAACATCATCCGAAGACGGAGCTTTATCAGCACTTCCTTTAATACCAGGGTAGCGATACCAATGGTTATCGATTTGGAAATAGCCGTTAGAGTCAACATCGGCGTACATGTCGTACCACCCATAGCCTTCTCCCACGTACTGGTAGCAACCCCATACGCCATCAACGCTTTCGGCTAAGGAACCTTGGTAACAAACATATGAGCCCGGTTCGCCCTGTGGCCATGCCACTAAATTGTAGGCACCACCCTTCCTAGCAACTGTGGACGGTACCTCGTTATTCGGGGTTTCTTCTTGATCAAATGGAAAGCTCTCAACGTTCCCATTGATGTTCAAATCAATTGAGCCGTGCACGAATCGATTCGTGGTCTGGATTGGGAAGTTATTGTGGCGCATAGTTCCCACCAAGAATTGCGAACCCGCCACTACATTTCCCGGATTATTCGCGCGGAATCCCAACGCAGAGGTATCACTTACTGAAATGTTTGGACCACACGAGACGCTATAGCCACGCGAAACATAAGACCAAATATCTGCACGAGTAGCAGTTTGCCAACTTGGCTGCGACGTAGTTGTTCCCACTGTACCAGTACCATATCCATACCGGACACAATCAAGATAGGAGTAATCAGGGGCGCTTTGAGTTGAATCGTTATTAACGGTAACTTGCCCCATTCGCCCTGACACGCTGCCGATATTCAGCGTTTGCGCACCCGGTTGTTCAGTGGCCGCTTGTGCCGAGTCTGTTGGCTGAAAGGCAAGGGCAGAAACAAACGTTGTGGCAAAAAGCGTTAGCGTGCTGAACAACGCAAAGGCCTTGTGTGACAACGTGAAATACGTGGCTTGAGGAGAGCGCTCGAAACCGAGTCGTTTTTGCTTGCGCATTTATATTACTCCGAATTTAGACTACTACATTTTTACAAGATATATAATGATCCGCTACTGGCAGGATCTCCTTCATTAAAAAATCGGAAATCTGCCATTGATCAAGATGTAGTGCACAAATATCTGAAATATTTTGTGTACTGCGAGTTAAGGAATATACAAAGCAAAGCGACGGATAGCCCGTTCATTTAAGCGCTTTTAGTGCTATGCAATGATAATTGAATATTAACAGTATCCACTTTTCCATACATATCGGAAAAATGCGACGTTTAATACCATTTTGCGTAGAGAAGAATTCAGTTCACTAAGGAAACGAACCCGATAATCAGCTATCGCTATTCGATTCACAATCCCGCGCCACAATATCGAGATTCACCACGTATTTATTGGCAGTTCATCTTAGAATCTCTCTATGCATGCTTTTGGAATTTCCGATACCTCCACGATCATTGCGATCATCATTGCCTCATTCGCAATTTTTGCGTGGACGATCGTAGGACTCCCCTATCTTTGGTCACAACACGTAAAGAAGCGCCAAGAAAATTCCAATAAGGATATCGATCCTATTCTTCCAGAGTGGGCATTCGGTCTGCTGTATCGACTAGGGCAAGCTTTCGGTTTACTCTCCTGCTGCGCAAGTGCCGTGATCGTAGCAGTAGTACTTGCAAACCAAAATACGCTTGTTTTCCCTTCGTGGAGGGCACTCTTCCACCAAATCGGATTACTCTGACGATCTAGCGGAAACGAAACATATGGAAAACTTCACGCTACTTAGCATTGGACCAATCGTCGTCGCCACCATTATCGCGACGGTCTCTGGACTATGGGTAACTTTCGGACTCCCTGTTATTTGGAAGAAACGACTCATACAGTCGGTAAACAAAGAGCATAGAGCTACTCAAAAACCTGGCAAATCCTCTAGCAAAGCAAGACTTACACTAAGGAACTACTTTGAACAAGCCTTTTATGTAATTGTTTGCGCTCTTGCCACGGTTGCAACGTTGTTCCTAGTCGCCAATCGAATTTCAGTTTGGTACGGATCTTGGGACGACCTTTTTAACCGGCTTGAGCACGATGCAACAATTCACGCCGTTACCACAACACCGACGACGAACGAAGGAATTGACCCTCGCTCGACCGAGTCTCAACAACCGAGCGATTCCCAAGCCGGTACACCGGTTGCAGAGAATTCAAATACCCCTTCAGCGTCCGCGAATGCCCGACCCGCCGCACAGACTCCGGTTGAATTTTCCGAGCTTCAAAAGGCTCCACTCAACAACCCTGTTTTAGCGCGCTATCAGAAAGAAAAACGTGGAGTTTGGATTCGAGCCAGAATCAATGGACAGGGAGAACTTGGTGAGGGCAAGACACTAATCTACCTACCGCCGTCTTATCTTAGTGAACCAAACCGAGCCTACTCGGTACTGATTTCACTCCATGGCATTCCTGGATCTGCGATGGAGTTCCGCGATGCCCTTGACGTCGACCGCTACTACGGAAAAACTGTACGCGAAGGTACGACGGCGGAAGCGATCATCGTCGTCCCCGAACCGTTCCCAAGGAATCTCGACACCGAATGCATGGATATACCTGGAGTATCGATGGAAACATGGCTGACGACGACGCTTCCCAACTGGCTCAAACAAAATTTACGAACAAAAGACGATCGTAACTACTGGGCAATGGAAGGGTATTCAGCGGGCGGATGGTGTACGGCGATGCTTACTGTTCGCCACCCAGAAATATTTGGCGCTGGAATTATAAAGGCCGGGTACTTTGCGCCAATCTATGCCGAAGGTAAAGAATGGCACGATCCGCAGGATCCACGGTATTTGCTGCGAGAGGTGGTGAAAGATAAACCAAAGGTCAAGCTCTTTGTAGTGACCGGTAAGCAAGACTGGGTGTTTAGAGACAGTTACGAAGAATTTAGAGCCAATGTGAAGTACCCGACTGAGCTGACCGAATATGAGGTTCCGGGCAGTACCCACAGATGGGAAATCTATCGTCAAAGCTCTATTCCTGCTTACGAATGGCTGGGCAAAAACTTGCCAGGATTCGCTACCAGTTCTAGCGGAAAGTAACGCCACAAAAATCAACCCACCGTATGATAGGGCAAGTGTACGGTGGGAATTAGAATGCAACTATGCAAATGTTTGGTCTGGTGGACACTTCAACGCTAGTCGCATCGATCCTCCTCTTTCTAGTGGCATTGGGATGGACGTCGTTTCGACTTCCTTACCTGTGGAAACGTCGTATTCACGACTACTACACAACGCTTCCCTCGGGGTCTGAAATCCGGAACGAAAGCGCTGTAGCTGAAGACGATGTAGCAAATCGCTCCACAGGTGAAAGCCCTCTAGCTGACAGATCTGTGGCTGACAGCGTCGCTGGTGGAAATGATACGAAGAGCGATTCTCTGGACGCGGTTAAACCCTCGACCATCGAAAAGTCTATAGTCAAACTACCGCGTCGGTTCGTAGTTAAAAGGTATATAAGTCAAGCCTGTGGGGCCGCACTATGCTGTGGTCTAGCAATCTGGATCGCAATCCTTGTGGCCAATCACAACACCTTGTGGTTTAGAGACTGGAATGACCTTTTCCACCGACTTATCAACCTGTAGTCCAGATACGTTCTACAACTAGGGTTCTTCACCTAAGTCCTTCTAAACCTTACTTTGCCCACTGTATTTTCCGTTGCACCCCATCTTGAAGGAATATCGAATGCTTAAACTTGGCTTACTCGATACCACGACGTTACTCGTAGCGGGCGGAATTCTTGTGCTCCTTTTGCTATGGACCGTCGTCGGCATCCCTTGGGTATGGTCGCGACGCATCAATCGATTCGAAAAAGCTACCGCGGAGCGCAATGTTACTAGACAGGAAGCAACTGAGGCAGTTACAGATTTACCTGCTGACGGCAGCAAATCGTCAATAAAGCAACCAAAGAGCCGATTTTTGAAACTTCGGTACCTTGAGCAATTCTTATTTATGGCGATCTGCTCTGGCTACACCGTGGTAGTGCTTTTCCTTACCGCAAATCACATCACTCTGTGGTATGCCTCGTGGGATGATCTCTTTGGGAAGCTCGATAACTCGGTTTCTATTACAACGGTTGGGAATACCGCTGATCCCCATAAACCCAAGGCACCTACGGCACCCGAGCCTAAATCGAGGTTGACCGATCTCCAGCGCAATCCTCTTTCCAATCCAGCACTTCCTGGAATTAACCCGAATGCGAATGGCCAGTGGATCACAGCAGAGATCGACGGTCAGGGTGAGCGCGGTGACGGTACAACGCTCGTTTACCTACCGCCGTCATACATGAAAAACCCAAATCGGGAATATCCGGTACTTATTGCTATTCACGGCGTTCCAGGCAACCCAGATGAATACCCAAGCATTTTGAATGCGGATACCCACTTCAACGAAGCGGTTAAAAAAGGATCAACCGGTGAAGCAATTATCGTAGCACCGTCGTTATTCCCGAAGAGCTTGGATACGGAGTGCATGGACGTTCCCGGGGCTGCAGTTGAAACATGGGCGACGACGACGCTCCCCCAGTGGATTAAGACTAACCTGCGAGTCCTTCCGTCACGCGATGCTTGGGCTACAGAAGGATTCTCCGCAGGCGGTTACTGTTCAGCGTTGCTAGCTATGCGCCACCCAGATATTTTCGGGGCAGCGATCGCTAAATCTGGATATTTTGAGCCACAGTATGCGCCAGGGTACGAATGGGATCGCCAAAATGATCCAAACTATGATCTTGGTGAAATCGCCGCTACTAAGAAACCAGATGTGAAGCTCTTCGTTGTTACGGGGCAACGCGACCGAAAGAATCGCCAGAGTTATTTAAATTTCAAGCCAAAGGTGCAGGCACCGACGTCGTTGACCGTATACGAGATTCAGGGAAGTACACACCGCTGGGAAGTCTACAGAGAGAGCGAAACTCCAGCTTATGAGTGGCTTGGTCAGAACCTGCGCGGTTTTGCCCCGGTATCTGCTAACGGACAGAAGTAGATTGAGTAATTAGCCTTGGGGATCAGCTGAGGTTTTCCAATTTTGGTTAACCGATAGGAGGGTTATAACCAAAATTCCTACTTAGTAAAACAAGCTTAGATTTCATGGACTCTCCCTGGATTTTGCTCGATTTTACCATCACTTAGATTTGAAAAACTGGCAGATGATGACGAAGTAGTAAATTCTGGGCTGATAGGACAAAATCAATCCCTGAAGAAAACATGTACGAAAATCCCCCATTTCTGATTGAAATGGGGGATTTTCAGAGCCGCCTGTGGGAATCGAACCCACGACCTTCTCATTACGAGTGAGACGCTCTACCGACTGAGCTAAGGCGGCCTGCTAAATGCAGCGTCCTTAATGTACCTAATTTTTAGGACTAATTTCAAATGCAGTCCTTGCATTGGATACAGATGTAACATTTAGCACGGAATATTACCAATGATCCCGCAGTCTATCGGTCACTTAGCCGCGCAGGAAAGCCCTTCTTTAGGTGTTGTTCCATTCAACAAATACCGATCGATCGGTTCGCTTACACACGTGGTCGAACGTCCGTAAGCAGTATGACCTTCACCTTCATAGGTCACCAAAACGCTGTTATCCAAAGCCTTGGAGAAATCCACTGCCCACTGGTATGGGGTCGCGGGATCCCCCTTAGTACCAACGACGACGATCGGATCAGAACCCTTTGCTTCGTACGCCTTGTGCTTTTCCTTTGGCTGGAAGGGCCAAGCCGAGCAGAGGTATTCATCGTAGCCGAAGGTCGGACCAAACACTGGAGCTACCTCGGCGATCTTTTTTGCACCAGCATCCCAGTCCGTCTCAGTGCCAGAGGCTGGCTGATCAGCACAGTTAATTGCCCAGTTAGCTTCGATTGAATTATTTGTGAACTTGTTTCCTTGGCGACCAGTGTAAGCATCAAAGAAGAGCTGGAACATCGATCCGTCGTTCTTTTCAAATACCTGGCTAAATGCTTGGGAAAGTAGCTGCCAAGACGAATCGTCATAGAGCGGGGTGATGATTCCAAGCATCAACGCGGCTTGGGTAAGTGGCCGCTCTACGTTCTTCGTTGGAATTGGTTCCTTTAAGGTGCTTTCAAATAGATCCGCAACCTTCTTCCGAGCATCGTCCACAGAACCCTTAAATGGACAATCATCACCCTTCAAGCACTTCTGTACGTAACTCGTAAAAGCATCGTCGAAACCCTTGACCTGAGCCATAGCTTGGTCAAAGTTCGTGGCATTGCTCGAAACCGCGCCGTCTAACACAACCCGTCCGACGTTCTTTGGGAACAAATCCGCATACATTCCACCGAGTGATGTTCCATAGGAGTAGCCAACATAGTAGAGCTTCGGATCTCCTAGGACCTGGCGCATCACGTCAATGTCCCGAGCAGCACTTTCGGTCCCAACGAACTTTAAAAGATCGCCCGATTTCTGACCACATGATGCAGCAACTTGTTGCATTTGTTGCTTATATTGATCTTGGCCTTCAGCCGTCTTTGGGAAGGATGCCTCTAGCCCTTTACCTAGCTCCGCATCATCTAAACAATCAACCGGTGTGGACTCTCCAACTCCGCGCGGATCGAATCCAATTACGTCGAAGTTTTTCAGAACATCATCTGATAGGTACTGCGCCGCGGATTCAGCCATTTCTTGACCACCACCACCAGGACCACCTGGGTTTACGAACAGAGAGCCAATTGCTTTTTCATCGGCTCTACGTTTCTTTGCAGCGATGGTAATCGTCTTAGCCTTGGGATTGGCGTAATCTAACGGCACCTTGAATGTTGTACATTCAAGCCCCGTACCACATTTTTCCCACGAAACTTTCTGATTATAGAAATCTTCCAAACCAGCAGGAACTTCGGGCATCTTGGCATCAATTGCTTCAACGGAAGCCTTGGCACCGTCGCCTTGAGAACTCTTCTGATCAGCAGAATTACATGCAGACAGGCTCAGCCCGATCGCCAAAATAACAGCAGCATAACGAATCTTTTTCACAGTACTACCGTATGCTAAAAGACGGTATCGATGCACCTATGGATAGAAAACTGTGGAAAAACCATACCGTGGTCGGATATGTGGGGAACTATAAACTCAACAGTTGCAATATCCTCCCCCGCACTCGTCTCAACATCTTAACGCGTTGAAATCAGCGCGGCTTCCATCGTAAGAAGTGCAGCAACGTTGCCCTTTAATCGTTCACGAGCCAAACTCAACGCATCGATTTTTTCGACCGCCTGTTCAGGAGTAAGCATTTGGGCACGTTGATAAACCTGTTGCTCATAGTCAGAGTTAACTAGGTTAATTCCGGTTTCCAGCTGAACTACCAAAACATCACGGAAGAATGACTGCATGTAAATCAGCTCGCGGTCAAGCATATCTCGCTCACGTCGCGTCTGACGCCGCTTTGCGTTGTCTTTATCTGTAATTAGTTGGCTACGCACTGAAGCCGGAATTCGACCCGAGGAGTCCAGTCCCAACGCATCCATCATTTTCTCGCGCGCTTCGGCATCCCGATCAGACTCGGTAGATGCCTTCGAACCCTTCTTTTTTGCTCCATTAGCATTACGACCATGCATCGCATCCGCATCGAGGAGTCGCTGAGCCGCTACAACAGCGTCTCCCACCCCACGCACAGAAAGCAAGGCATCAAGGGTATTTTTCCGCAACAAACCCGCTTCAGGGTCCGTCGCGAGCGCCCGTGCCACACCAATATGAGCTTGGGATGCTCGAGCAGCAATCATCGCGTCTTTTGGATCAACTCCGTCGCGCTCAACGAGAAGCCGTGCTACGTCCTCGACGTCTGGGGTAACAAGGTTGATGTTACGGCAACGTGAACGAATCGTGGGAAGAACATCAGCTACAGCTGCCGTGCAGAGCATCCATACTGTTCGAGGTGCTGGTTCCTCAATTGCTTTCAGCAACACATTAGTGGTTCGGGAAATCATGCGATCGGCGTCTTCGATAATAAAGATTCGCCATTTCCCTGAAGAAGGTGCCAGATAAGACTTCGAAACATAGCTTCGCACTTCGTCAGCACTGATCGTCACCAACTCGGTACTTACGATATCAACATCGGGGTGATTGTTGGCAAGTACTGCACGGCAACCAGCGCATTCACCGCATCCTGGTTCGTCCCCCGAACACAGAAGGGCTGCCGCAAAAGCACGTGCCGCATAGGATCGACCTGATCCGGGTGGCCCCGTAAACAACCATGCATGACTCATTGCAGAGCTATGTGCAGGTGAGCCATCGCTAGCGGCCACGATCGAACGTGCGGCAGCGGAGGCACGCTGAATTTCTTCAATTGCCTCCGCCTGACCCACTAGCTCCTGAAATACGCTCACAGTAGCGGCTCCACTGAAAGCTTGATCTGTTCAGCGATTGTTTCGATCGATTGCGTACCGTCGATGACGACGAAGCGCTGTGGTTCTGCCTTAGCTAGCGCAAGGAACTCGTCACGGACCCGGCAATGGAAGTCGCTTCCTGCCAATTCCATTCGATCCAGCTCGCCGTCGATGCGACTAGAACTTTCTTGGGCTGGAACATCAAGGAGGAACGTCAGCTTAGGTAGCAAACCTTCAACCGCCCATATGGAAAGATCTCGAACTTGGGCAGAATCCAACGATCGTGCAGCTCCCTGATAAGCAACCGAGGAGTCAAAGTAGCGATCAGTAATCACTACTGCGCCGCGAGCCAGCGCAGGCTTAATCTTCGACTCCACGTGGTGGGCTCGATCCGCGGCGAAAAGCAAGGCTTCTGCACGCGGAGATACGTGGTCACCATGCAAGAGTAAGTTCCGAATCTGTGCACCCAACTCAGTACCGCCGGGCTCACGCGTGGAAACAACTTCTTTTCCCCGCTCTTCAAGCCACTTTGCAAGTAACCCAACCTGGGTAGACTTTCCAGCGCCGTCGCCACCTTCGAAAGAAATAAACAACCCTGCCATCGTTCTTTAGCTTTCCTTCTTTGCCGACGACGATGACTCAGCTTTCCTTGCTGGTGCCTTTTTCGCTGTGGTCGCCTTCGCCGTCGATTTCTTGGCAGTGCTCTTCGTTCCCGCCTTCTTCGTCGTCTTTCGCGTACTCGCCTTCACGGTCCGTTTAGTGGCATTACGCTTCTTTGGACCGCCATTTTCGGCAATCTTCAAACGGCGAGCAACCAACAATTCTTGGGCGCGCTCAGCGGTGAGCTGGTTGATATCATCTGCACGTGGCACTGAGGCATTCGTTTCACCGTCGGTAACATATGGACCGAATCGACCATCTTTGAGAACGATGTTTCCACCTGAGACCGGATCTTTTCCAAATTCAGCCAATGGTGGTTTAGCAGCCGCACGTCCACGAGCTTTTGGCTGCTTAAAGATTTCTTCCGCCTGCTCAAGAGTGATTCCAAAGATTTGCTCTTCAGATTCAAGCGAGCGCGAATCGCTTCCACGCTTGAGGTAAGGACCAAACCGGCCATTCTGAGCAGTGATCATTTCTCCTTCAGATTCTCCCACTTCACGAGGAAGCGAAAGAAGCTGAACCGCTTCGTTGAGCGTAACTGTATCGGGCTGCATCGAACGGAACAACGACGCGGTCTTTGGCTTTGGCTTCGCCTTCGATACCTTGCCTGTTGGAGTAAGCTGCACTGCGTCGTCGGGAAGGATCTCAGAAACATAGGGACCGAAACGGCCATCTTTCACGACGAGTTCGTAGCCAGTATCAGGATGGTTGCCTAGTACACGATCACCTTGAAGTGCTTGATCCAATATTTCCTTAGCACGCTCTACGGTCAATTCATCAGGAGCGATACCAGGGGTGACGGATGCACGGCGACCTTCCGTGCCATCCTCCTTCGTTTCCTCAAGGTATGGACCAAACCGACCCACACGAACGGCAATTCCTTCGCCGATATTGATGGTGTTAACTGCACGGGCATCAATATCACCAAGGCTGGAGACATGCTCACGAAGCCCGGCACCATCTTTCGAACCACGATAGAACTTTGTGAGGTACTGGATGCGGTCTTCCTCACCGGCAGCGATACGATCAAGATCGCGTTCCATATCTGCGGTGAAATCGTAGTCGACGAGGTCAGGGAGGTTATCCTCAAGCAGCCGTACAACGGAAAAAGCAAGCCAAGTAGGAATAAGTGCCTGACCTTTACGTTCAACATAGCCACGATCTGTGATGGTGGAAATTGTTGAAGCGTAAGTGGAAGGGCGTCCAATTCCTTTTTCTTCAAGAGTCTTGACCAGCGATGCTTCTGTGTAACGAGGAGGTGGAGCGGTATCGTGACCCTCAGCCTGAGCACCACCCTTTTGTACCTGCTCACCTTGAATCAAATCAGGAAGGCGTGACTCTGCCTTCTCCTCGTAACGCTTGGTATCTTGGCCTTCTTCATAAGCAGCCATAAATCCAGGGAAAGTGATGATCGTTCCCGAGGTGGACATAGTTGCCTCAGATCCTCGACCGCTAGCGGAAATATCAGCAACAATTTTGACCGATGCCGTCAAACCAGTTGCATCTGCCATCTGCGAAGCAACTGTGCGCTTCCAAATGAGCTCATAGAGCGCATACTCACGGCCTTGGAGCTTGTGTTCGACTTCGCGCGGAGTGCGGAAGTGATCTCCGGCTGGACGAATAGCCTCGTGGGCTTCCTGTGCACCTTTCGACTTCGTGGAGTACAACCGCGGACTATTTGGAAGTGATTCAGCTCCATAGAGTTCTTTTATCTGCTTGCGGGCAGCGGAAATCGCCTGGCTGGAAAGGTTAACGGAATCTGTACGCATATAGGTGATGTATCCGTTTTCGTACAGCGACTGAGCCAAACGCATGGTGTCACGCGAACTCAACCTTAGTTTTCGCGATGCTTCTTGCTGCAAAGTAGAGGTGGTGAATGGTGCTGCCGGGCGACGACGGTATGGTTTCGTTTCAACCGAGGCAACCGTTGCCTCACCGGTACTGAGCGCTTTTGCTAGATCGTTGGCGATTTCCTGATCAAGGGTGCGAACGCCAGCGCTTGCAGACTTTTTAGTGAGTTGACCGTGATCGTCAAAGTCTTTACCGGTTGCGATGCGAGCATCGTCAATTGACGTTAGCTTTGCCTGGAACTCCTCACCTTCTTTTTCCAGGGTAACGGTTACGTCCCAGTAATGAGCAGCGGTGAACGCCATACGCTCCCGCTCCCGCTCAACGATGAGGCGAGTAGTTACGGATTGAACACGACCAGCTGAAAGACTAGGAGCAACCTTTCGCCAAAGCAGTGGTGAAACCTCGTAACCAACTAGGCGGTCAAGGATTCGTCGTGATTCCTGGGCATCAACTAACTTTGTGTCTAGTTCACGAGTATTTTCCAGAGCGCGACCAATTGCCTCTTTAGTGATTTCGTGGAAGACCATTCGCTTTACAGGAACTTTAGGCTTAAGCGCCTCAAGCAAATGCCACGCGATTGCCTCTCCCTCACGGTCCTCATCAGTTGCCAGAAAGAGTTCGTCGGCATCCTTAAGGAGCGACTTCAGCTCGGTTACCTTTTTCTTCTTATCTGGCGTAACCACATAGTAGGGTTCGAAATCACCGTCAACATCAACAGCAAACTTTCCGAACGGTCCTTTCTTCATATCCGCAGGAAGGTCAGAAGGCTTCGGGAGGTCACGAATATGGCCGATACTCGCCTCAACATCGTAGTCTGCACCCAAAAAATTCCCGATGGTGCGTGCTTTTGCCGGAGACTCGACGATTACCAGTTTGGTCACAATGACTTCCTTAAGTTAGGTTGCCGTTTAGAAGAACGTTCTAACGATTGCTAAGATACCCGCATTTTGCCACGAAATGAAAAAGGTGTTCATAAGCGTCAGAATAATAGGTATAGATTTATGGGTCGGAGGTACCAGTAGATGCCTGAGTTGCACAAGGTGATTTCACGCAACCTTAACACCCAAATTACCGGCTCATTGACGATTCCGGCACATCGAGCCCGTAGTGGAGCTTGGCCCGAATGGGTTGCACCAGCTGTAGTTTCTGCTCTTACCGAAACTGGCGTGTCTGCTCCCTGGGTTCATCAAACTCAGGCAGCAAACCACATCCACGCTGGTCATCACACTGTTGTAGCAACTGGGACTGGTTCAGGCAAGTCTTTGGCTGCTTGGATCCCGGTGCTTTCCGAACTTAGCGATTTTAAGAAGAAAACCACTTCGCTCGGCGCAATTAAGCGCCGGCCGTGTGCTCTCTATCTTTCACCAACGAAGGCTCTTTCGGTGGATCAAGAACAGTCTTTAACTTCACTCGCTAATCGGATCGATCCTAGGATTGCCCTGGCTGCCGTTGACGGCGATTCTGAGGCGAGCACTCGGTCATGGGCACGTGACTACGCCGACGTTATTTTTACGAATCCCGACTTCCTCCACCATGCCATGCTCTCACGCCAAGAATATTGGGCACGGTTCTGGCGCGGCTTAACTACTATTATCATCGACGAATTCCATTCATATCGTGGCTCCTTTGGTTCACATGTTGCACTTGTATTAAGAAGGTTGCTGCGGCTCGCAAAGAAATACGGCAATAACCCCACGGTAGTTTTTCTTTCCGCTACGTCTCCCCACCCAGAGCAAACCGCCCAACGATTCATCGGGAACGCTTTTGGTCCAGTTGTTTCAGTTTCCGACGATGGATCCCCGCGTGGTGAGCGCTCCATCTTCACGATTCAGTGCCGGGAAATCCCTTTAGACGACGATTCGGGTACGAACATCGTGGCTTCACCTTCTAACCCATCCAGCATCGATCACGGTACCTCCCGAGGAACACAGGTAATCTCAAACACCCATAGTCCTAGCGATGTTCTTGACGACGACGAAATCGCAGCCCCGAAACGTCGTCGCTCAGCTAATATCGAAGCTGGTGAGCTCACTGCTCTGTTAGTTGCCAATCAGGCTCAAGCACTTACTTTTGTTCGATCAAGACCAGGGGCTGAGCGAGTAGCTGAAGTTGCCAATGAGTTCCTTGACGAAAGAGCACCGCACCTAAAAGGAACAGTTAGTGCCTATCGTGGAGGATACCTTCCCGAAGAACGCCGTGAGCTAGAGAAACTTTTACGCACCGGCGATGTTAGAGCTTTGGCAACTACATCCGCGCTCGAACTCGGTATCGATATTTCTGGGCTTGACGCGGTGATAGTTACTGGCTGGCCAGGAACCTATGCTTCGTTCCAGCAACAGACTGGACGAGCCGGACGTGCAGGCGAACCAGGAGTAGCGATTTTCGTTGGTCGTGATAATCCGCTTGACCAGTTCATCCTTGAACATCCACAGATGCTCACCGAAACTCCTGCCGAAATGAGCGTATTTGACCCTACGAATCCGTGGATTCTTCCTGGTCATCTTTGCGCTGCCGCCGTCGAATCTCCGCTTAACGAGGATGATTTAGAGGTTTTCTCCCTCCCGAATCTCGATCTATTCACCCAGCTAGTTGATCAGCAACTGTTGAAGAAGCGCCCTCACGGCTGGTATTGGAATACCGGTCTGCATGTTGGCGCACACGGTTTGGTAGATCTGCGCGGAGAAGGTTCAACTATTTCGATCATTGATTCTGAAAGTGGAGCCTTGCTCGGTACTGTTGACGAAGCACGTGCTGATACCACAGTATTTCCTGGAGCTATTTATTTACATCAGGGCATTCCTTTCAAAGTTGAAGGACGCGACGGCAACGTGGCACTTGTTCACCGCCACCGTGAAGAAGATATTCGCACCTATCCGCGTGAAGAAACGAGCGTGGAGATACTCGATACTTACAATGAGGTTTCACTTGGAATCGGCACTTGGTGCGAAGGTCAGGTTGTTGTTCGTTCCCGCGTGATTGGGTACGACGTTCGCCGAACTAGAGATGGCATGTATCTGGGAATGGTTGATCTTACTATGCCTATGCATGAGCTGGTTACAGCCGGAACCTGGTTCACACTTGATGAATCCACTCTTCGCGTCGCCGGTCTTGAATCCGCTGAGTTTCCCGGCGCTCTGCACGGAGCCGAACATACGATGATTGCCCTGCTCCCACTGTTTGCTACCTGCGATCGCTGGGACATCGGGGGCCTTTCCACCGCTGTTCATCCTCAAACTGGTTGCCCTACAGTCATTATTCACGATGCCATTGCTGGAGGGTCTGGAGCAGCCCACCGTGGCTTCAATGCAATGAAAGAATGGACCGCTGCCACTTTGGATACGCTTGAGAACTGTAGTTGTACAGCTGGTTGCCCAAGCTGTGTACAGTCACCCAAGTGCGGAAACAACAACTCGCCGCTCTCGAAAGAAGGAGCGAAGATCTTGATGCGAACCTTGCTTACTTCCCTGAAACGTATCACTCTAAAGGACGGATAACCGGACCTGCTTTAGCGTGTGCCTTGATAGTTTCACTTAACCAAGAAAATGGATTGCGTGCTTCGATGTTCAGCACCACATTTTCTCCTTCCACAGCACAGTCCACCTGATAGTCACGAAGCACCCGAAGAACATGAGAACAGGCTCCTTCTTCCGATTCTCCGTTCATCAGTAACTGAGCTCCTGAAAGAGCTGCCAAATCAGTTTGGTTCCTTACCTGTGCTACTTCTGAACTCGCCACCGAGAATTGAATGATTAACACAACCACAACCACTGTTGCCAGCATCGATATCGCTACAAATACGGTTGCCATTCCGTCTTCTCGGCGCAAAGTATTGAGTCTTCCAGAACAAAACATTTCTAGTGCCCACTTTCGAAGCTAGGCTCTATCACCACAACATGCGTGGCCGAGAAATTGATGTTCAAATACTTAAAAACGCCTTCTCCCGGTTTCGTCACGGTTACTGTTGCTTGATCATTTTCCTTAGAGATTGACAGATTAGCGTCACTGCCAACGTTTGATCGAACAATAGATTCGATCTTTTCTTGATTAGCTCCCAAAGAGTATGAACGGGCTGCTTCTCTAGCAGCATTGTTAACTCGGGGTTCCATTGAGATCTGGAAGATTCCACTCCCACACAAAACCACAAGAATCAAAAACAACGGAACTGTTAATGCCCACTCCACTGTGACCATTCCTCGTTCGCTTTCGCTACCAGAACACCTGAATCTAGCCATCGCAATCCACAGCTTTCATAGCCTACTCATTTCCGTTTCACTTATTTTCATCGGTGCATCCTTTGCCTAGCGGGGTGGCGCAGTGTGTTCGCCACCCCGCTAGAATCAACCATCCATTGCGTAAGTACTTCCTAAATGCCAAGCATCTGCCGGAAGATATTAGCGATTAGCTCTCGAAGCCACTCCTGCTTAGAAAGCCAAAGCAAAATTCCTGCAATTCCCGTTGTAGCAACAGTACCGATTGCATACTCTGCTGTTACCATTCCTGCTTCAGTACGCTTTGCGCTACGGTTGATCTTTTCTTTCAACAGCTTGATAGTCATTGTTTTTCCTTTGATTCCTTGGAATCACCCTTTGGTGAATTCCTTAGTTATTCCTTGATTTCGTCTAGACGATATAAGCGTGCCCAATTTTCAAAATTCACATCGCTGCCCAAGAAAATATGTGGAAAAGGAAAACACTTTTCGTTTTGTGGAGAACTTTTAATGCACGTAGCCCACCTTTCACAAAACATTTTGGGCAGCTAAAACAACTACAGGTAGCACGCCAATCAACATAAATGCAGGTAGAAAGCATAAACTCAAAGGAACAACCAGCCGAGCACCCAAACGTGCTGCTGCTTCTTTTGCTTGGCGCTGGCGAGTCAAGCGAAGAGTGTGTGCGCTCCGTTCTAGAAGAGGTACCGGAGCAGCACCGTCGTTCCACGCGGGTTCTAAAGATTGAGCGAGCAATTGAAACCTCGGATTTGTTCCTTCCCAAGCCTCACCCCACCTTGCTCCCATGATGAGTGAGTTCGCCACTTCAGTTAGAGCTCTGGGACTACCTAAATTTCTTTTCCCACTTAGGTTTAAATACTTTCCAAGGCTCAACGTCGCATTGCCCACGGTATCGTCATTTCCAAGAGCAACATCGACCGCTTCTAGAGTTCTAGGAATTGATATTCCCGCATTTAATGCTGCTGCGGCCAAGTCTAAGATAATTGATTGATCCACATATAAATGTTGAACACCCAAGCCGAACAAACGCCTTTGTGCAGCAAATCGAATCGGTTTCCCTGAGTTACTTCTCTTAACACCTGAACCAAATTCTGCTCTGGGACCCCAAAGGACAAACGCCACAATGAAGACAAGAATGATCGTCATAGTTGATCACCGTGCAACACAGCTAGCTTCACCATGCGCCGGACCATCACGATTCCACTAATTTCAGCCAAAATCCCAAACCCTAATGCAAAGTTTCCGATCAAAGAATTCAATAGAAAATCGATCGGGTCCACCCCTAGAACATACCCCGTCACAATCCCTAATAAAGGAAGCGCGGCAAGCATTCGTGCGGAAGTAAGCGGTCCTGCCATAGCCACTTTTCGAGCCGATGCCGCTTCACTTGCTTCAGTTATTCCCGCAGCACATGAGTCAAGTATCTGAGCCATGGGAGCACCTGTTGCCTTACCCATCCGACACACCGCAAATGTTCCAGCCAGCGAGTTTATAACTGCAGGAGTTACATTTTTCTTTCTCTTTTGAACCCAGTTCATATCCAGAATTTGCAACAAGGCAACCGGAACGCCTTCATCATCGAGCACCTCAGAAGGACCTTTCCCTTTACCCATCCTCACGTCCTTTGCGAAAACTTGCTCATCTCCGCTACATTTAGCAGACTCCACAGCGAAGTGATGGTGTTCCAGTGTTTTTTGCCAAGCACTCTCCACTGTTGACCCACACCGTAGACGGGTAGCCACTTCCGTCACGAGGAGTCCCATATCAACCGACGACGTTCGCTTCTGCTTCGGCTCCTTGTTTCGGCTGCGTCTCCACCGAGCTCTTTTCATTTTTTCCTTGCGGAATTCTCCAGTAACCGGGATCTCCATAAACAACACATATAGAACTACAATGAGTAATACAACGTTGTATAACACCTCAATTCACCTCATCCCCAAACCTCGGAAACACCGAGCCTAGCCTCTAATTTTGCTATCCCCGATCCTCTCCAAAGTTCCTTTTGATCTGCGCTAACGCTAAGTGCCTCAACACAAACAAGTTCGCCACCAATTCTTTCCATTCCCGAAACTTGCGCAACGAATCGGCGTCGCCCCTCTCGTTTCACGTGAATAACCGCATCTAGTGCCGACGACGCCTGTGCAGCCACCGTTGCCTCGTTCATTCCAGCAAGTGCACCAAGCGCAACTAAGCGCGCGGGTACATCTTGAGCAGAGTTTGCATGAATTGTGGCCCAGCCACCTTCGTGCCCAGTATTAAGGGCGCTCAGAACGTCACGAACTTCCGCACCACGGCATTCTCCAAGTACGATTCGATCAGGACGCATTCGCATCGCCGCTCGCACCAGCTCACTCATTGATATCTCTCCAACACCTTGCACATTGGCATGCCGAACTTGGAGATGAACGATGTGAGGATGCATAGGTGCAAGCTCTGCTGACTCCTCAATAATTAGGATTCGCTGATCAGATGGCACAAGCGAAAGCACCGCATTGAGAAACGTAGTCTTTCCAGCACCTGTTGCGCCGGAAATTATGATGTTGGCACGGTTTTCAACCATCGCACAAATGTATTTCTCCAGCTCAGGATGGATAGACCCGCTAGCAACTAGCTCACTTACCGTCAAAACCTTTGACCGATGCGTACGAAGAGAAATTAGAGTTCCTTGTGCAGAGAGCGGTGGCAACACGGCATGGAGTCGAATCCCACTCGGAAAAGTCCCATCAACAATAGGGCTAGCGTCATCCAAACGTTGACCACAACTTGCCGCAAGCCTCACCGCGAGCGCACGAACACCACCGTCACTCTGAAGCTGGGGATCATCAACTTGAACTGCTTCCAATCCGTTTCCTTGATCAACCCACACTCCATTAATGCCATTAACCAAAACGTCTGTGGTAGCTGGATTTTCCAACAAAGGCGCCAAAGTACGCCCAGCTCCAACCAGTTCATACCGAACCTGCGAGTGGAGCTGGGCCAGCTCTTCGGTAAACATTATCGGTACCTGTTCCAAGGCATGTACCATCGAAGTCCCCGCCGCTAACCGCGAACGAATCTGGTGAATTTGTTGATTCGAATATCTCATTCGGATTCCACCTCAAGTAGGAATCTTTCACAGATTGTTTTCACGTCTTTTGCAGTTCCAGATCGATGCCGATCACCCGGGGTCATCCCGTGTTCAATATCGCCGTCGAATGATTTTTGTTCACGTAAGTTATAGACCCTCATACAGTTGAGGACTTGTGATATGTGCGCCAGGTGGTTCTTCGAGTGGGCGTTTTCTACCACAACTGCAGTCGGGCATCCTTTCCCAAGTTTCTCGAGTTTTATTTTCGTTACTGCCAGATTTAGTTCTGCTTCTCCGGTAACGACGACGATGAAGTCACACCACTCAAGCCACATGTTTTCAGCACTAGTTGCGCAAATGACGGACGGCGCAAAGTCCAGGACCGTCCAAGCATTTACCTGTGCAAGTGCAGAAATAACTTTGATTCCTTGGTCATTATTGAGCGGAACACCCCCACGATGGTCTGCAGACAATACTTTTACTCCATGCCAAGAAAATAATGAATCACACAGCCGTCCTGCCAATAAAGCTCCACGTCCATGCAGGTCAACCCAACGTTTTCCACTCGCGTCAGTTCTGGATAGCAACATATCTATCCCCACCGATCCAGGGTTCATATCTACAAGAGCTACATCTTCCCCTGATTGTCCGAGGGTACGGGCAATCCATGCACTTAGGGTTGAACTCCCAACTCCTCCCTGAGCTCCAATCACCCCAACCACCCTGCCTCGAACTGTGGCGCCCACTGCAACCATTAGCTCAAGAAGGTCAGCGGCATCTTCCCGGTATTTAAGGTGAACCACGCCTTTGGCAAAATAGGGAGCAAAGAGTTCGTGGAAACTCGCCTCTACTTCGCCGTCATCGCAACCTAGGGAAGAAAACCGCAACACCCCTTGGGAGAGCTCTGAGCGTGAAACGTGAGCAATTTCTACCCCAACTAACTCTGCAAGTTTTCGAAGCTCGTCGAAAGCATCTTGATCATGCCCTACGTAGATCACGGAGGTAAGATCTACCTGTGATTCGGCGGATGGAGTGAAATTTCTTGATCGATGAGAAGTAGTCATAGTGCAAGTGTGGCGAATCACTGCCAGCACAGTTCCCCGTTTAACACATCTGTGGAAAGTCGGCATTTATCCACAATTTCACGCCACGCCGGGTCATTTTCGCCTACCAGCGTGTGAAAACCAGTAGCGTTCGAATAAGAATTATTCACAAGGAGATGAACGTGACCACACCTACCGATCCATACAACTCCGCATCACGCCGTCCTTTTGACGACGACGAAGTGCTTGCACCGCTTGAAGGCGACGCCTCTGCCGATGCCGAGAAGTCCGGACCATCCTATGGTGATTCCGACTTGTTCGCGTGGGATCAGGCATTTTCCGCACAGAGCGCATCAGTAGCAGAAGATCTGTCAAACGACGATGCTCCAGCTCTGGACGAGTCCTCGCATGCTGACATACTTGCAGGGGAGAACTCTGTTGAAGTCATCTCTGAAGGTGAATCAACTCCGTCTGAAACAAAGACGTTCGAGTCCATCGACGAATCTAAAGATTTTGACCAGCCTACAAACGACGCGTCGCAAGCTGCTACCGGCTACAACTCGCTTCCCAATGAGGATCGCAAGAACGCAACGCTTTTCGATGTTGCTTCTGCTCACTCGGCTGACGAAGCAGACGATGCTTCGCGCCCAAGCCGTACCCACGCGCTTAACCGCGACGAAAGCTTCGCTAGCGCCCTTTCGCCCGACGATGCAACCACCTCAACGGCCAGTGCCGGCACAGGTTTTGCCGCTGGTGGCATGGCCGTTGCCGCCGCAACTGAAGCTTCCTACGCAAACGATAGAATCGGCGTCGCCTCTGATGAGGACGATCAGCGCAACGGTTTCATGAACGGAGTTACTCCAGACGATGATCAGCGCGCTCGCTGGTCCACCGATCCGGGTGAAGATGCCTATGTAGACGTCCCGGAGGAACCTAAGTCCCGTATAGGCGCACACTTCGGCGCTTTCTTCGCCACGCTACTTCTCCTTCCATTGGCTTGGTACCTCGTTTCCGACGCAGGTGTTCGCCTCGGCATGGTAAAGAACAACCCGTGGGAGACGGGATCGCTGAACTTCTTGGCAGTCGGCGAACTCCTCGCCGGCTTGATCGTTCTTCTTGTGATCTTCTTACTTGCACGCGCTTCGTCGATAGGCGCACACGTTATTGGTGGGCTCCTTGCTATTGCAGGATTCGTTGCTATCATCGTCCCAGCTCAAGGAGCGCGCTTTGCCACGGCCGTGGACGATGCCATCGGCTCGTACAATGCTTTTACCGGAAACGTTGCCCATCACCTCAATCTTGACCTTGGAACCGGACGAATCGCTGTTCTAGGCTTTGTTCTTTTGCTTGCGGGAATCGTTGCACACGGAGCACGACGCCGCGGTGCAGTTCGCGCAACCGCAGTTACGCGCCGCGAATTCCTAGTAAAAGACGCAGACGCACCAGCTAACTGAGCAAGGGGGACGTCAGCCGTGACTTCTCCAGCCGATAATTCTTGCGTAACTATTCCCGGACCTTGGGAGCATCGACTCATCCAGGCTAACGGAGCCCAGTTTCACGTCGTTCATGCTGGTGAACACTCTGCCCATAAACCGTTGATAATTCTGGTTCATGGTTTTCCACAGTATTGGTGGGCGTGGCGTAATCAGATTAAGCCTATTGCCGACGCCGGTTACGAAGTGATCGCAATTGATCGGCGTGGAATCGGCGGTTCGGACAAAACACCGAATTCTGAAGATTCCCTGCTCTTGAGCCACGACCTTATCTCCATCGTACGTTCGATGGGTGCATCAAGTGCTGTGCTTGTGGGGCACGGACGCGGAGGCGGCTTTGCATGGTCCGCTATTTCGATGGCTCCGCACCTGTTCAAGGGCTTAGTTACGGTATCTTCCCCACACCCTCGTACCCTTCACCGACTTGGTTCTCACATCACGTTCAAAGCCTGGCGCCACGCCATTACCTCATTCATTACGCCACTTTCACAGCCTGGACTAATGAATGAGCAAACCATGGAGAGACTCTTGAAGGAATGGTCTGCTCCACATAACAACGGTGCCGCAGGTGAGGCTAATTTATACGCTCAGGCGATGCGGCTACCTGGTGCTGCTCGGTTCGCCCTCGCTCAGCTCCGCTGGACGATGATGGCGCAACAGTCCCTCACCGGACGCAAGTATCTGCGTGAATCCGCGAATCCAGTTGAAATTCCTGTGCTCGCGGTACGAGGCAACCTTGATCCGTTACTCCCAAAGCGAGCTTGGAATAAGGATCGGGAATTTGCTTGTGGCCGCTACGAGCGCAGGAGCATCGCCGACGCCGGGCATTTCGTTCCCGAGGAACAGCCAGAAGCATTTACGGCAGCTCTTCTCGAATTCCTGGCTACGCTCTAGGTCTTTCTCTAAAACGATCGAAAAGATCAGCTCATAAAAAGCGAGTAGGATGGGCACACTTGAGTCAATGCACACTCTTCGCACGCAGGTTTCCTAGAATGGCAAACTTGGCGGCCGTGGTCGATGATTCTATGGCAGGTATCCGTCCAGATTTCTGGAGGAAGCAGTACCGCAATATCTTTTTCAGTCACAACGGGATCCATTGAGCGCGTCCAACCCCAGCGCCGCGAAAGCCTACCTACATGGGTATCAACTGTAATTCCTGGCACTCCGAAGGCATTTCCTAATACGACGTTCGCCGTCTTCCTGCCAACCCCACGCAACGAAACTAGACTTTCCAGATCGTGTGGGACTTCACCGTCGTACTTTTCCACTAAAGACATAGAGAGTTCTTGAAGGGACTTAGCCTTGGCTCGAAAGAAACCAAGCGGACGCAAGATCTGCTCTAGATCTGAACGGTTAGCTTCGGCCATATGCAAAGCATCCGGATATTTCCTGAATAGTTCGGGCGTGACGCTATTGACTCGGGCGTCCGTCGTCTGTGCAGATAAAACAGTGGCGCAAAGTAACTCAAAAGCATTCTGGTGTGATAGGGCACACTTAGCGTCGGGATAGAGTTTTTCGAGCAGCGCAACTATTGCTCTAGCGGCATCTTTTCGTGTGGACACCGAACGAGGACGTGCCGGAAAAGCCTCTTTTGCCACTGTTTTCGCCATTTTGCCCCTCATACTTTTTCATCGACACTGAAAAGAAATCTGACCAAAATCACTTAATTTTCGCAGAACGTATGCTAATCAGTCGAATACGTGGCAAAATTTAATTTGATATGACCTCTCCCACAAGTGCACACTGTTAGTGTACTAATATTCAGTCCTCAAAAAGATAAGCAAAGTAAAGGAAGGAATTCGGATGGATTCCAACGTTCTTGGTAACGTCGAGCTCTTCAAAGGCCTCACCGACGAAGACCGCCAGGCCTTAGCCGCATTAATGTCAGAGACCTCCCTGAAGCGTGGAGAGTCGCTTTTCCAGGAAGGTGATTCCGGAGACCGGCTTTACTTAGTCGCAGACGGTAAAGTGAAGCTTTCCCACACCGCAGATGACGGTCGCGAAAATCTTATCGCAGTGCTTGGACCTGGTGAAATCATCGGCGAGCTTTCGCTCTTCGATCTTGAGCCACGCTCCTCAACCGTTACTGCAATTGCACCAACTCGTCTTTTAGTTCTCTCCCATGCTGAAATGCGTCAGTACATCGAAGAGCATCCAAAACTTGCAATTTCGATGCTTCGCCAGCTCGCTTTACGCCTTCGCAACACTAACCAGCAGATGGCCGACTTGGTATTCTCTGATGTTCCAGGCCGTGTTGCAAAGGCTCTCCTTGACCTCGCTGAGCGTTTCGGCGAGCGCACCCCAGAAGGCATCTACGTAGCTCACGACCTCACTCAAGAAGAGCTCGCACACCTCGTTGGTGCATCACGCGAAACCGTAAACAAGTCCCTTGCAGACTTCACCTCTCGCGGATGGATTCGACTCGAAGGTCGCGCCGTTCTTCTCATCCAGGTTGCACGACTTCAGCGCCGCGCACACTGATGACGTTGTAAGTTCTGGCTAGAATTTACTCCTACATACATCGTGGGTGGAAACAGGATTCTGTTTCCACCCACGATTATTTTTAGGTATTTAGTTTTTCGTATTAGAAACACCCAAGACTATTCACGCACAAGCACTGTGAGCTCAATTTCCACCGGAGCATCCAAAGGCAAAACGGAAACGCCTACCGCGGAACGGGTGTGAATACCGTCGTCGCCAAAAAGCTCACCAAGTAGTTCGGAAGCTCCATTGATAACGCCGGGTTGGCCGGTGAAATCCGGAGACGATGCGACGAATCCGGTAACGTGAACGATCTTTTCGATGCGATCAATTCCGCCAGCAACGGACGCTGCCGCAGCCAAAGCATTAAGGATCGCAGTTCGAGCTAGATCTTTGGCGTCATCGGCACTAACCTCAACGCCCACCTTTCCACTGAGCGGAAGCTTGCCTTCAACCATCGGCAACTGCCCAGATGTGCGAACTGTATTACCGATTTTCTGGGCAGGAGTATAGGCAGCTAACGGAGCAACCACATTCGGAAGTTCAATACCGAGCCTACGAAGTTCATCACTAATCATTTTTTGGTCTCTTCATATAGGCAACTGGATTGGATCCGTCAGGGCCAGGAAGAACCGTCACAAGCTCCCAGCCGTCAAGTCCCCAGTTATCAAGAATTGCTTTTGTATTATGTACCAAGAGAGGCACAGTTACATATTCCCATTTAGTCATGAGTTAAGGCTATGGGCTGTATAGAGAGTTCGGCAAGTGCTCAACGATTAGCGAACCGTGGGACATGCCCGGTTCGTAACTCAACTGCCAATTGGTCCTCAGAGACAGTTATGCGACGATACCAGTTATTTTCATTTGGGTAGCGTCGCAAGATTGCTCGGCGTTCGCGTTCAGTTAAGCCGCCCCAAACGCCAAAGAGCATATTGGAATCAAGCGCATCCGCTAAACATTCGATTCGTACTGGGCATCCGTAGCATAGCTGACGTACTTGGCGCTGAGCAGAACCGCGCACGAAAAGCGCATCCGGATCAGCTTTTGCACATGCACCTTGTGCAGCCCACGTTTGATCTTCATATACCAACGTCATTGTTGATCTCTTCCTCTCAGCCAAACCACACATAGTTTCAGTGATAGGCATCACTAGAATTCTACTCATTATTCCTAAAAAACGCACATTAGGACCGCTAACATCAGAACGCATTTGCACAATACCGCAGGATATAGCGATTTATACCTAGTTCTCACCGTCTCACAAACCGAAAATACGCATGCAAAATCCGGAAAAAGCAAATGATTTTTGGCTCGAACATAGGGCAGTGGAGCTAAGTTTTGCAAGATTTAGAACAAAATCTGCCACTTCGTGGTCAGGCACGCGAAATTGGCACACAAACCAAGTATTCTGAACTACATGGCAAGAAGTTCTCGAGATGAAAACATGAGCGCAATGCAACTCTTGGTAGTTGTAGGCTCGTTTATCGCGTTGTGTATTACCGGAGGTCTGCTGGTTGCAGCCACGGCAATCCCGATGGTTGCGTCCGCAGGTACCGCTACCAATGCCGGACTCACACTATTCGATGACCTTCCAACCAAGATCGATTTCACTCGCCCTTCTGAGCAGTCGGTTATTCGCGCTTCTGACGGATCTGAAATCGCTCGTTTCTACGCGGAGAACCGCATCGTCGTCAGTTCAGAGAACATTTCGCCGATGATTAAAAATGCCGTTATCTCCATCGAAGACGAACGTTTTATGCAACACAACGGCATTGACGCCCAAGGAATCCTGGGTGCTGCGATCAATAACTTCACCGGTGGAAATCTTGCCGGCGGTTCATCAATTACTCAGCAATATGTAAAGAACGCACTGATCGAAGAAGGACGAATCGCAAACGATGCTGAGCAGATCGATCAGGCAACTGCGACCACGCTTACTCGTAAACTTAATGAAGCACGCTACGCAATTGCCATCGAAAAGCAGCGTACCAAAGACGAGATCCTCACCGGATACTTAAATATCGCTCAGTTTGGTCCTTCACAATGGGGTGTAGAAGCCGCATCACGATACTTTTTCTCCGTTCCTGCCAACCAGGTAACACTTGAACAAGCTGCAATGTTGGCTGGAATCACCCAGGCGCCTAACCGCTGGAACCCAATTAAGAACCCTGAGGAAGCTAAGGATCGCCGAGACGTCGTCCTAAGCCAAATGGCTCGACTCGGCTACATCTCAAAGGAACAGCGTGATGCCGCTATCGCAGTTCCTGTTGAGCAGATGCTGCATGTAACGCCAACCCCTAACGGATGTGCTGCTGCTGGAAATGCCGCATATTTCTGTGAGACCGTAGTTAATGACGTTCTTAACTCCCCCGAATTTGGAAAATCACGGGACGAACGCGTACGTCTTCTCTATCGCGGCGGACTCGAGATTATGACGACGCTTGATCCTAAGGCGCAAAACGACGCCTATCAAGGACTTACTTCGAATCTTCCTGTTGACGACCCATCGTCAATTCAGGGATCTATTAGCGCTGTTGAACCAGGAACCGGAAAAATCTTGGCAATGGTGCAAAATACACGATACGGCGATGCTTCAAAAGAAGATCCTAATTCCACGAAGTTGAATGTTAACGTTGGCCGCTCACGTGGTGGCGGGGGTGGCTTCCAAGCAGGATCAACGTTCAAGATCTTTACCCTGGCCCAGTGGTTTAATGCTGGAAAGAGCGCATCTGACCAGGTAAACACCTCTGAGAGAAACTATCCTGCTTCGGCTTGGAAAATTTCTTGTATGCCGGAACTCGCCGGTCCCTACGGCCCCAAGAACAACGAGGGTGAAGGTGGCGGAATGCGCACCGTTGCCGAAACCACTGCCCGGTCGTTAAACGCTGGTTTTGCCTCAATGGCTACCCAGCTAGACCTCTGTGACATCACAAAGATCGCGAAGGATATGGGTGTTGAACGTGGTTCCTTGGCAACCGCGAAGGACGTTACCGAACTAGCTCCACTCGGAGCTAAGGAAGGCGATCCTCTTCCACTCGTTCCCAACCCAAGTATGATTCTGGGTACGAACCCAGTAACCCCACTGTCCATGGCTAACGCCGCAGCGACTCTTGCGGCTGATGGAAAGATGTGTACACCAATTTCCTTTACGGAAATTCGCGACCGCAGCGGCAAGACCTTGGCGAAGCAAGATTCTAACTGCCGCCAAGCAATTGATGCCGAAGTGGCACGTAAGACTACCTCTGTTCTGCAACAAGTTATCTCTGCACGCTATGGAAGCGGTACCGCAGCTCGACTAGCCGACGGGCGCCCGGTTGCTGGTAAAACCGGTACCGCAAATAATGCTTACCACGCGTGGTTCGTCGGATTCACTCCTCAGCTTGCAACCGCTGTCTGGACTGGACACATGACCGGCAATGAGCCGATGCTTAACGTTAGAGTTAACGGACGCTTCTATTCCGTTCTCTACGGTGGAACCGTGGCAGCGTCGTCCTTTGCGGACTTTAATAACGCCTACCTAGCTGGAAAGCCAGCCGCGTCCTTCAAGTCACCGTCTGCGCCAGTGACGACGTCAGTTGACGCAGAGGTAGAGAAAAAGGCGCAAGAGCAACAGAACCAACAAGCTAGCGGCATTCCAAACCTTACCGGTCAAGAGATGAACCAGGCAGCTAAAGCCTTGCGTGACGCAGGTTATAAGGTGACTGCTTCAGGCGCTTGGTCCGATAAGCCAAAGAACACCGTGATCAGTACCAACCCGGCAGCTGGATCCACCGTGGA
Source organism: Arcanobacterium ihumii (assembly GCF_900604515.1). Taxonomy (GTDB): domain Bacteria; phylum Actinomycetota; class Actinomycetes; order Actinomycetales; family Actinomycetaceae; genus Arcanobacterium_A; species Arcanobacterium_A ihumii. The sequence continues at coordinate 796,913 of NZ_UWOS01000001.1, forward strand.
GCCAGGCTCTTCTATTGACCTCGTCGTTTCTCAAGGACCGAAGCCGTGAGACTGAAGCCTTTCCTTTGGGCAGCACCCTTTGTGTTTGCAGCTGGTATCTGTGGCGGTTCCGCAGTTCACGCACACTCATACAAATTACGACGCCGCACAGTTTTGGTTCCTGACGGTTCCACCCAGATTCAAACTGCCGACGACGAAGAGCGCGCGGTAAAGGAAGCACGAATTGCCGCGAATGCACTGCGTATCTTACATATTTCCGACACTCACCTGCTAACACGTCAAGCAAAGCGTATTGCTTTTTTACGTAACCTTGATGTTCAAGCACCGGATCTGATCATTATCACGGGTGACCTTATTGCCCAGGCTACAGCTATTGAACCGCTGATGGAAGCGCTCTCAATCTTTAAGGGCGTTCCCGGCGTCTTTGTGTTCGGCTCAAATGACTATCATGCACCGCAGCTAAAGAACCCATTTCGATATTTAGTGAAGAACTCCAATGAATGGAATCAATCTAAGAAATCTCCTGCCCTGTTGCCAACGGCAGAACTAACCTCCCGGTTGGAGGAGATGGGGTGGATGAATCTCAATAACGCGCGAGCTCACCTCAATGTGGGCCTGTGGGATATTGATTTCGTTGGTGTGGACGATCCGCATATTGGCCGTGACTGCTTACCGAAACCAATCCCAGCAAAGCACGAAATCGGGCCGCATTCCATTCAGATTGGCATCACTCATGCTCCATACCGCCGTATCCTCAACCAGATGCAGGACGACGGCTGCCATCTGATCTTCGCTGGGCACACCCACGGCGGTCAGATTTGTTTGCCGGGTCACCGCGCACTGGTTACTAATTGTGATATTCCGAAACGCTTCGCATCTGGTCTATTCCGGTGGCCACTTGGAAATTTCCAACCAATACACGGAGACGGCGCAGTTATAGGCTGGAGCTCGCACGAAGAACCACACGATGCGATCGTGCAGATTTCTACTGGAATGGGAACGTCACCTTTTACTCCGTGGCGCACCTTCTGTGCCCCTGAAGTTATTCAGATGGACGTCATAAGTCTTTAATACACGTCTCGAGGACCACAAATTTTCACAAACGCTCTATTTTCAGATATTATGGAGCAGTTGCATGAGAAATCATGCGCACTACTTTCGGGGTGTGGCGCAGCTTGGTAGCGCGCTTCGTTCGGGACGAAGAGGCCGTGGGTTCAAATCCCGCCACCCCGACCACTTGATACCTCGCAACTCGGTTTGCCGCGTTGCGAGGTATCTTATTTGGTTCGAACTATTTACACGATTGGACTTGTTCACGATCAGCATTTCCAACGAATCACGGAGTTTGCGATTCGTCTCCATTTTCACATGAGCGTTCCATTTCTCTCTGAGGTAGTGGACAATGGAAAGGCATAACTGAGAGGGCAGATAAGATGAAAATCGTAGTTGCTTACAAATGGGCAGCAAATCCTCAAGACGCCTTAGTTTCCGACGACGGCGTCGTCAATTGGGGAAAGAAACGTTCTATTTCGGAGTACGATCCAGTAGCGATGCGTGTTGGACGCATTCTTGCCGACGCTACCGGCGCTGAGCTCATCGGGATTACCGCTGGCGATTCCTCTTGTGCGGCCCCTAAGGCAACTCAGGCAGCCGCGGCACGTGGACTTGATCGCCTCGTCGTCGTAGCTGATGATTCTCTTTTGTTCGCTACACCTGATGTGTACGCACGTACGCTTGCTGCCGCCGTCCGCTCCATCGGAGACGTCGACCTCATCATCACGGGCGATGCCTCTGCTGACGTCGGTGGCCGCGCAGTCCCAGCGCTCCTAGCTGCTTACCTAGGTGTACCTGCCTTTGCCGACGTGAACTCAATTGAGTCAGTGGACTCCCATTTGGAAGTAACACGTCACTTCCAAGGCGCGCACCAAGTTCTCAAACTTTCGTCATGCGCAGTTCTTTCAGTCACCACAGATGCATCCTCCATCCCGCTTATCGGTATGAAGGACATGATGGCTGCACGCAAGAAGCCAGTTGACAAGCTAGACCTTGCCTCCCTTAATATTGAAGCTCCAGCTGGAACAACTAGCGTTATCAAGACGGCGAAGCCAGAGGTCCGTGCCCGCAAACACGTTATTTTCGATTCTGGTCAAGCCGCGAGCGAGCTCGTTGTTGCTCTTCGTGAAGAAGGAGTGTTGTAAGAATGTCTACTTGGATTATCGCCAGCAGCTCTGCAAGCATCTCAGCTATCGTTGAAGCAGCAGGTCCCGAAGCTAACCTATTAATCGTGGGCGACGAAACCCTTGCTTCACAGCTCTCGAACACCCCGGTTGCACGCATCGTGCACGTTCCACTTCTCCAACTTCCTGAGCTCTACGCCCCTACTGTGGGTCAATGGCTTAAAGAGCAAGGTGCAGACACTATCCTCGCTGCAGATTTTGCATCCGAGCGGGCACTCGCAACTGCAGCAACGGTTGCACTCAATGGAGCTTGGATTTCTTCGGCGTCGGCGTGGAGTGCGTCTGAGCGCAGTGCAAGTGTTTCCGTTGCTGGCATGGCACTCGAAACTGTTAAGGCTCAAGGACCGGTTGGACTGGTCCTCCCTAGTAGCGATATTCCCTGCGGTAGTTCAACAGACGTCGAGACGGTTTCTCTTCAAGCTTCCGAAGGCGTCGAGGTCGTTGAAACTCAACCTGCTGTTTCGTCGTCATCCGATCTTTCCCGTTCTGAGCGTGTAATTGGCGTCGGTCGTGGAATCGCGCAAGAAAAAGACCTTGAGATGATCAATAAGCTAGCTAAAACGATTGATGCCAAGGTGGGAGCTACACGTCCACTCGCCGAGGGTCACGGATGGTTTGATTCCTACATCGGTTTAACCGGGCAACCTGTTACCGCAGAACTTTACATGGCAATTGGGGTTTCTGGGCAAATCCACCACACAGGAGGCGTTCGAGAATCTCGTATTATCGTTGCAATCAACGAGGATCCGCAGGCACCGATTTTCCAAGAAGCCGACTACGGAATCATTGGAGATCTCTACGAGGTTGTTCCGGCTATCCAAGCAGCACTCTAATATTTGCTGATTTTTCGTGGGCCGGCACTGTTTTTAATGCCGTCCCAATTCTCACCCTGAGCATAAATCTTAGGGCTTAAGTACTAATCCCCATGTAGAGTATTTATCAGAGCACTTCGCTACATCAGTTATATCTTAGATACCTAGTTCATTGCTAGGAAGCTTAAAAACAACTGCGAAGGGCAATGCTAGAGAAAGTCTCTAGCCCACGCACCCCTCGGGATGTGCGGAAAATGAAGGAAGAATAACATGGTAGCAAACATTATTGGCACTCTTATCTTTGGACTTGTTATTGGCGCTCTTGCACGGCTTTTCATGAAGGGTAACCAAAACATTTCCATTCTATGGACCATGCTTCTTGGTGCAGTAGGCGTAGTTGTTGCAAACCTTGTTCTACAACTTTTCAACTACTCGGCAGACACACCCGGAATCGACTGGATCCGCTGGATTGTATCGACAATCTTTGCGGTTGTTGCAATTTCGATCTACTTGGGAGCTCGTGGCTCAAAGAAGTAATTTGAACCATTTAGCCAACCTTATTGCGGGGGGGGGTGAAAGGATTATTCCTTTCACCCCCCCCGCACTTGAAATACGATCGATTATTGGTTAATTGTTTTTCGGCTCAACCAACGGTATAGACGGATGCTCTGCGCGATAGGTATTTATTTGAGCCGAAGTATCTTCATACCCCATGGCCAAGCCTGTTATTAGTGCATAATCTTCGGGAACCTCAAACTCTGCATCGGCCGGATGACGCCACGTTGCTAAATTACCCAACGGCACGGTGGCAAGCCCATGGTATGTGGCCGACAACATTAAATGCGCGAGCATAATGCCAGCATCTTGAGCTGTGAATGGAAGTAAGCCACGATGTACGAACACCAGAATAATCACTGGCGCTCCAAAGAATTCGTAGTTATCACGTTGCTGTGCAAGGCGGGCAACGTCATCACCACGCATAATATTCAAATGCCCGTAAAAAGTCTTACCATTTGCAATAGCTCTGCCACGTAACTGTTCCGGATATTTCTTCCAAGTTTCGAAATCACCGTCAGGAAATACCGAATCGCCTTGTGACCCTTTTACGCCAGATTCCTTTACAAATTTTTCCCAGGCATCAATATACCGCTCGCTGAGTCGATGGAGACGATCTCCCGTAGCAACGCCTAACATGTAACCACGTGTATTACTCCACGACGCACAATGCCGAGCCTCATCTAGCACCTGTGCAATCACTTCTTCTGGTACAGGCTTATCCAAATACGCTCGCACAGAATGTCTTGCTGTAATCAATTCTTGAAATTCCAAATTTCTTCCCTTCTGACATACAGTATTCTATCGAAGATCTAGAAATGTATCCCTTGGATCACAGAAAAATAAAGCAATAAGTGAAGCTCTCTACATAAAAGGAAGAGGGGCAACCATCCACGCAATTGGTTGCCCCTCTTCCAGGGGGAGGCGATCGTTTTGCCTTGGGGCACTACTTCCAAAACAATGACCGCCAGTTCTCACTTTGCACTCATACACGCAACGGCAGGAGACGAACCCTCGGAGTAGGAATTCCTTTCCCGTGCCGTTGATACAAGTATTAATGGGCAACCTAGGATTACCCACAAGTCTTTCTGAAAATTCGCTGGGAATATATGGTTCCCAACAAATCCGTCATATTTTTTGCTGAGAATCCGCCACAAATCACACAAATATGACTTGTAACACTTTTTAGAAACCGCTTCTAATTGATTTCAACTTCTCGTTGCGTCACAAATCTCCATAACACTTCAATCGAGATTGCGCCGATTACGCCGATTCCTACTGCTATCAACATCATTTGGAGGTTAGAGGAATCCAAAAGAAATAATCGTTGTGTAAATTTCCATGTAAAGATAACACCATAAGCAACAAGTGGAAGGAAAACCAGTAGGGACTTCCACCAATTCCAGGGACGCGCGATCAAAGCAACAACCCAGCTTGATGGAATAATAAGAGCAGCTAGTGCAGCCGTTGATTCTTGAACATGATCCGGCGATACTTGCCCACCTGAGACTACTAAATAGGTAACAAAAGAACTGATAGCCACAATAATTCCGGCTGGCACGGCGAACCAAAGCACCCTCCGAACAAATCCGTCGCGGGCTCTTTGATTATTGGGCGGAAGCGCCAAAATAAATGCCGGAATACCGATCGTAAACCATCCCGTAATCGTTACATGGATCGGCTGGAAAGGAAACGGCACCGCCGCAATAATTACCAGGATCGCAATCAGCGCGGAATATATAGTTTTAGTTAGGAATAGATTAGCAACACGTTCTATATTCCCAATGACGCGTCTGCCTTCACCAACGACGTATGGTAACGTCGCAAATCTATTATCCAGTAGCACTATCTTTGCAACAGCACGAGCAGCAGCAGAACCTTCCCCCATGGCAACACCAATATCAGCATCTTTAAGAGCTAAAACATCATTAACACCATCACCAGTCATTGCGACAGTGTGCCCATTATGCTGCAATGCCCGAACCATCGCTTGCTTTTGGTCGGGACGCACTCTTCCAAAAACTTCACCTTCCTCAATTCTCTGAGAAAAAGAATCGCTGTCGGTAAGAGTCCGGGCATCTACTGGATCACCAACGTCAACCCCTAGACGTCGCGTCACAGCAGCAACCGATTTAGCGTTGTCCCCTGAGATAATCTTCAGTTCAACACCCTGCTCGTGGAAAAAGGCGAGGGTGTCAGGAACGTCAGTACGCAGTTTTTGATCAAATAATACCAACCCAATTGGGACTACTTTGTTTGGAATTTCAGCCACATCGGCAGATTCCCAAGAGAAATCACTACCACTGTTCTTTAAACGTCCTACAAGCAATACTCGGATACCTTTATTTTCAAAGGACTCTGCTTGGTCTCTCACAATGCCAGCCGGATCCAATACATCTGGAGCCCCAAAAGCAAAGCTAGATCGGACGCCGTCTTCCTCAAAAGAAATTCCCGCCCATTTATCTGCAGAACTAAATGGCTTGCGTCCAACTACAACCCACTTCATGGCAGGCTCATCGAATGCCTTTTGCAAAGCCAAAGCTGTGGCGTTTGGATCAGGATCAGCCCATGCCATTTGTGCCAAAATAGATTCAGCTAAGACTTGGGAACTGCCCTGCTGTGCTTCCCCACCGACTTGAAGAAGTTGTGAAAATTCTAAAGCATTCTCCGTGAGTGTTCCCGTCTTATCTGCACACACAACATCGACGCGAGCTAACCCTTCAATCGCAGGTAGCTCTTGTACCAAACACTGACGTTTTCCTAATCGAATTACTCCGAGTGCAAATGCCGTCGAAGTGATAAGCACTAACCCTTCGGGAACCATAGGAACAAGCGCACCAGTAATAGAAAGGATAACTTGACGCCAGTTATTTGAACCATGATGTCCGAGTTGCGCAATTACTGTTAACATGCCAACGGGTATCAATATCCACGTAATATATTTGAGGATTACGTCTATACCAGCTTGGAGTTGGGACTTTTTCAAAGTAAATTTCGACGCTTGAGCCGCTATTTGCGCGGCATAAGAATCAGCGCCCACCTTAGTTACACGATATTTTCCCGTACCAACGACGACGAACGTACCCGAATATACAATATCTCCAGTATTTTTAACCACCGGATCGGATTCGCCCGTCAACATCGATTCGTCCACGGCAAGGTAATCATCTGCAACAACCTCACCATCAACAATGATTTGGCATCCAGCTTTGATAACGATTACATCGTCAACCACTAGTTCATCTTGATGGATCTCTTGCTCTTCTCCATCTCTTATGACGACTGGACGTTCCTCACCAATTAAACTGAGCGACTCAAGAGTACGTTTGGCTCGAAATTCTTGAACAATCCCAATCAGGGAATTAACTATGATTAATAGACCAAAAGCACTGTTAATCCAAGAACCTGTTACGATCACCATCAGAAAAAGAACGCCAAGAATAGCATTAATTCGAGTAAAAACATTACTTCGGATAATGTCTGAAACAGTCTTTCCCGTTTTTGGAGGTCGTTTATTAACATCACCCCGCTTAATACGAGCGTTAACATCCGCATAGGAAAGACCAATTAACCCAACAGCCTGTTCGTTATGCGATTCCATAAAAGGTGTTTGTGATGCCAAGATGTACCTGCTCTCTCTTAGCCCATGGTACTGATTCTTACATAGAGCTTATCGAGTTCAGGCACATCAGAAAACTAGGTCTATAGAATTCGCTACAGATCACTGCGCTTCTTCAGCATCTCGTAGCGAGAATTCACAAACACCCGGACGGAACATCGGAGAAAGGGAAAGCTGCTTGCGGCCACCAGAAACTACTGACGTAAAACGCTCAAGCTGCCCACGATGCATTTCGCACATTATTGGATCAATACCACCATCAACATCAACAAATGGGCACGCGCGCATCTGAACAGTGGCTTCTGTATGTGGTTTCAATACAGCATCATGCCCAGCAACCGAGGCAAGCAGGCGAATGATACTTAGTAACTTTTTATCATCAACCTTTGAAACGTCCAAGAACTCAATTCCAATATCTTCAAGAAATGCGACCGTATGGGGACGAAGCTCTTCAGCCCAGTCTTTCCCCATATCATATGCTTTCATTTCTGGATCATCAGCATATTCACGCAACATCTCACACATGCCACGAACAAACTTTGTCAGATATGCATCTGTTACAACATCAGTTTCAGGGGCAGTCGTATAGTATGCCCAAGCCGGACGCCCTCGTCCACTAGTTTCAATCTTGCTACGCTCCACTAAACCTGCAGCCGTGAGAGCGTCAATGCTTTCGCGAACCGAGTTCTGATGCAAACCTTGAAGCTCTGCGATTTCCGCAATAGATAGTGGCTCAAGGAAAGTAGACAAATACTTCAACATTGCCTGGTGGGCGGGTGAAAGGTTCGCAATGGCGTTATAAAGGACGCCTGATCCTTTTGGTGGGGACACTCTCATAATTTACTGCCATTTCTATACAATCAGACAAACCTTACAAAATGAACATACCAAACTATTCGCAGGTTATTAACTTTTGAAAGGTCGGTTTCGGTACTTTTAAAAACCGATATTTCACATTCCTTCCGTGGCAGATTAACCAAAAATTCATAAATATACAAAATCACAATAAAATACCTGCATATTACACCCATAGCACGACCGACACTCATAATGATGCAGGAGAAAGTTATTTAAAAACATACTTAATAACCTTCGGTTTTTATTTACAAAAAGAAAGACTCACATAATTCATTCTCTTGAGTTATTTATAAATATGTTGGGTATGCCCACTTTCAAATCAAAACGTGATCAATACTGTAGATTTAAATTATGTTCCCCTCCAAATCCTCGCTAGGCTAATGTGCATTGATAAAAATAATCAAGGTACAATATCGCGGAAAGGAATTAGCGTGAGCGGTACTGTCTCGTCACCCGTCTACGAACTCCGCGATAACTGGGGTCGAGTAGCTCGCGATTTACGTGTTTCTTTAACTGATCGATGTAATTTACGTTGCTCTTACTGCATGCCTCCCGAAGGGCTCGATTGGTTGCCCACCGAGGAAACTCTGACTACCGAAGAAGTCCAACGACTCCTTGCCATTGCTGTGAATATGCTCGGGATTGAAAAGATCCGCTTCACCGGAGGCGAGCCTCTCCTGCGAAAGTCACTCCAAGAAATTGTTGCTTTCGCCCATTCGCTTCGAACCAGTGTAGGTACTTCACCCAATCTTGCGCTCACAACCAATGCCTTGGGTCTTGACAAACAAGCTCAGAAACTGGCAGAAGCAGGATTAAACCGGGTCAATATTTCACTAGATTCTATTCAACCTAAAACTTACGCTCACATTTCCCATCGAGATCGTTTGAAGGACGTATTTCAAGGAATCGACGCTGCTCAAAAAGCTGGTCTGACCCCGATCAAAATTAATGCGGTTGCACTCCGTGGAGCGAACGAAAACGGTTTAAATGCTCTGCTTCGTTTTTCACTTCAGCGAGGTTTGCAACTCCGAATTATCGAGCAAATGCCACTTGGTCCGCGCGAGACGTGGTCTCGTTCAAACATGGTGCCTGAACAGGAAATTTTGGAGATTTTTAGCGAGCAGTTCACACTCACAACGGCATCTTATGATCCTCATTCACCAGCCCGTTTGTGGAATGTAGCGGAAGGTGAAGATCACCCCGCCGGTCAAGTTGGTATTATCGCCTCGGTGACACGGCCATTCTGCACCACCTGCGACCGCACCCGACTCACTGCGGATGGTCAGATGCGGACCTGCTTATTCGGAAATGCAGAAACCGATCTCCGCTCACTGCTTCGCTCAGGCGCTTCCGACGAAGAAATTGCACGTGTTTGGCAGGAAGGTATGGCACTTAAAAAACCAGGTCACGGAATTGATGACCCATCCTTTGTCCAACCAGAACGTTACATGTCTGAAATTGGTGGTTAGCCTACCCCTATAGGTAATAGCCATTCAGAATCAGGCAGATCCCACCCATTCATCGGTTCCATCCGTAAATACTTGGCGCTTCCATACCGGGAGCTTTTCCTTGATCAAATCAACTAATTCCACAATTGTTTTAAACGATTCCCTTCGATGAGGGCTCGAAACAGCCGCAACCATCGCTAGGTCACCAATACCTAAAACCCCAACACGGTGATATAGCGCAACCGAGACTTCCGGATGTCTAGCCGCTATCTCGTTAGCAACCTCCGCAATAACAACATCGGCACTTGGGTGGCAACTGTATTCGATCCCTGTCACTCCGCGACCGTCGTCGTGATTGCGCACCTTACCTTCAAATACTACGCTGGCACCCGCTGCGTCGTCGTCCACCAAAGCAGCAATCGCCGCGGTATCCAATGCGGTTTCGGAAATCCCGGTTCCTCGAACCTGTGAAGTCGCCATCATCATCCACTCCTTGAATCTGCGAAGTTCTTCAAAAACCTCAAAACACACTAGCATGGATTACGGAGGATTCATGAACGATATTAAATTTACACACCTAGATTCATCAGGCAAAGTATGGATGGTTGACGTTACCGCCAAACAACCAACTGTGCGTCACGCGCGTGCCCAAGCAAAGGTCACATGTTCGCCGCAGGTAATGGAAGCCCTGCGCACTGGCACAGTTCCAAAGGGCGACGTCCTTGCCGTAGCTCGGGTAGCAGGTATTGCTGCCGCAAAGAAGGTTCCAGATCTTCTTCCACTTGCACACACTATCGGTGTTCACGGAGCCGAAGTGGACGTAATTTTGAACGAAGACCACGTCCTGATTAAAACCCTGGTTCGTACCGCTGATCGCACCGGCGTAGAAATGGAAGCTCTGACTGCTGCTAACATTGCTGCGCTTACCGTCGTAGACATGGTGAAGGGTGTGGATCGATCAGCTGCGATCACTGACTGCCTGATCACCCACAAATCGGGCGGACGATCCGGCAATTGGATTCGCCCAGGATTCGAAGAGGAGCTCGAAGAAAAATGTTGATAACCCCCGAAGAATACGAAGCGCTTATTTTTAATAATCTTCAGCCGAAGCTAACAGAAACCATTCGCGTTCCGTTTCACAAAAGTTCAGGTTATACTCTTGCATCTGACGTACATGCTGAATTGAACGTTCCCTCATTCACTAATTCGGCAATGGATGGTTTTGCTGTGCGGACCGCAGATTTTTACGGAGAAGCACCCTATCATTTTCGGGTAATTACCGATATCGCAGCAGGATATTCCGTAAATTCAAGCGATAACCAGAATGCCGACGATGCCCAAGGTACCGATACTGGAACGCTGGGCATAGCGGCGCGTATTATGACCGGCGCACCCGTGCCAAGCTGGGCAGACGCCGTCATCAAGGTTGAGGACACCAACGCTCCTCACGGCGCCTCTAGGATGCCAGACACCGTCAAGATCAACATTCTCCCAAAGGTTGGGCAAAATATCCGACGTGCCGGAGAGGATGTTCATGTTGGCGACGTTGTTTTACGAGCTGGTCACACATTGAATGCTTATGCGCTTTCAACACTTGTTTCCACCGGTCACGGAAGCGTTGAGGTACGTCAAAAACCGCGCGTCGCTGTGATTTCCACGGGATCGGAACTTGTTGACGCAGGCGAAGCACTTGGTGAAGGTCAGATCCCTGATTCAAATTCTGTGTTGATCAGCCACCTTGCCCAAGAGGCCGGTGCTGAGGTTGTGGGAATTTTCCGAGCATGTGATACCGCCGAAAACTTCGGAGCTACCCTGATCAAAGCAGCCGCGGTAGCGGATATAGTTATTACCTCTGGCGGAGTGTCGATGGGCGCGTACGATCCGGTAAAAGAATTTGGACTGGCAAACGGTTTCACTTTCCAAAAGGTTGCAATGCAACCAGGCAAGCCACAAGGTCACGGACTAGTTTCCGACGGCGAACACAAAACTTGCGTTCTGTGCCTACCAGGAAACCCTGTTTCGGTAGCGGTATCGTTCTTCCTTTTTGTGAGCCCGGTACTGGATGCAATGCTTGGAAAGACCAAGGTTTCAAGAGCCGTACCAGTTAAAGTTAAAGCCGGTGCAGACTGGAAGTCAGCGAGCGGCCGACGTCAGTACCTGCCAGGTCGCTTAACGTCAAACGGCAGTGAACTTCAGATCACACCGATCCATTCCCTGGGATCAGGTTCCCACTTGGTAGCTTCTCTAGCCCAAGCGAACGCCCTCGCCGTCGTCGACGACGAGACCGTATTCGTAACCAGGGGAGATATGGTTAGTGTCTACCAGATCAGTGATCTTCTCCGTGCATCTGAGAGATAGTGTGCTCAAGCATCGGGATGAGGACGTTTAGAGCATCTTTAACACCGTTCGGTGATCCTGGTGCGTTGACCACTAACACGCGGTGCAGGCCGGTAACCAACACTCCTGCGCGTCCACGTGAAAGAGCGGCGCCATGAATTCCACGCTTCCACCCTTCATAACGAATGGCTTCTGCGATTCCAGGAATATCAAAGCGAAGCAGGGTGTCCATCGCGCGTGCAGTGAAATCCTGTGGGGCAATGCCTGTTCCGCCTGTCGTAAACACAAAGTCAACTTCATGAATAGCTGCGGTTTGGACTTCTTCAGCGATCGCTCGAACGTCGTCACGGGTAATACCGGTGTACTGAACTTCAACACCGGCTTCAGAGAGAAGCTTCACTGCCAAAGGCCCTGATAGATCTTCGCGCTGACCCGCGGCAGAGCGATCCGAGATGGTGATGACAGCCGCTGTAATTTTCCTACCGTTCATTACTTCCTCTTTACTGTTCCTTGATGAAATCCTTAGCAGTATCGTAGCTCAGCGCGAGTCACATTCCTAATACACCAAAGGGTGTTCACATTATGGATGATTAGTAATTACACTGGTAAATAAGTCTATTCAAACAATTCAAGGAGATTTTTCCGTGACCTTTTCACGTTTTACAAAGAAGCGCATTATTAAACCCACAATAGCTCTTGCAATCGGAGCATCACTCCTAGCAGCTTGTGGAGCTGGTGAAACAGATGCTAAACCCGACGGAAATAAGGAAGCAAAGACTGAAATCACGGTATTCGCAGCAGCTTCATTGAATGCCGCATTCCCAGACATCGTAGATAATGTACTCCATAAAGAAAATCCAAACATTGACGTTAAGTTCTCTTTTGATGGATCATCAAACCTTGCTGAGCAAATTAAGAACGGAGCTCCAGCCAGTGTTTTTGCATCGGCAGATGAAAACAACATGCACAAGGTGGATAACTTCGTGATTGAGCCAAAGAAGTTCACCTCCAACACCCTACGTCTCATTGTTCCTGCCGGTAACCCTGCACGCATTACCGGTTTGAAAGACCTTGAGGGAAAGAAATTCGTGATGTGCGCGAGCCAAGTTCCGTGCGGAAAAGCAACCAAGAAACTCGAAGAACAACTTGGTATCAAGCTCAATCCTGTATCAGAAGAACAGAACGTCACGGGAGTGCGCACCAAGGTTGAATCCGGGGAAGCCGACGCCGGGATGGTTTACTTCACCGACGCTAAACTTTCAGGAAAGAAAGTTGAAGTGATTGATGTACCGGGCACCGATAAGGTTCGCAATTTCTATATGATTGCAGAGATTAAGAAGAGCCAGAATTCCGAAGCTGCCAAAGCATTTATCAAAGCTGTTAATTCACCTGAAGGCAAGAAAATTCTGGAAAAGTATGGCTTCACGGAGATCAAATAGTATGTTCTCCAATCCACGTTGCAATTCTTTAAGAGGTTCCTAGGAAAGAGCGAACGCTTATGCGATTTCTTCCCCGCTGGTTGTGGATTCCCGCAACAGTTGCAACGGTATTCCTCGGATTACCGCTGTTGGCGGTCGCGTTGCGTTTGCCTTGGAGCAATATTCCTCAAATCCTTTCGACGCCGGCCGCCACAGAAGCAATTCAACTTTCGGTCTTCACCTGCCTCATTTCAACAGCATTAAGCGTGCTGCTTGGCGTTCCACTGGCGCTAATTTTTGGACGCTACGGAGAGCAGGGAAGATTGCCGGCGTGGTTAGCAACGGTACGGGCCGTTGTGACTGTTCCTCTGGTGATGCCACCGGTGGTTGCCGGTATCGCACTGCTCACGGCTTTCGGTCGTTCAGGTATACTCGGACCCAGCCTCAGTGCATTCGGGGTTACCGTTCCATTCACCACTGTAGCGGTTATCTTTGCTCAAACCTTCGTTTCGATGCCGTTTCTCATCATCACCGTTGAGACTGCCGTTAAGACGCTCGGCTGCGACTTTGAACGAGCAGCAAGCCACCTAGGCGCAAGTAGATGGAGACAGTTTTCGCGGATTACCATTCCACTCCTTACACCTTCGCTTCTGTCAGGAGCTGCTCTTGCTGCTGCGCGAAGCCTCGGGGAATTTGGTGCAACCATCACTTTCGCCGGTTCGATGCAAGGCACCACTCGAACACTCCCCCTCGAGGTCTACCTTCAACGCGAAGTAGATACGGATACCGCCTTGGCTCTTTCCATGGTGCTAATTGTATTTGCCTTGATATTAACCCTACTCACAACTCTGATTGAGACATATAACGCCAAACGATTTGCGCCACAAAGCACGATTCTAAATTCCCCTCACGATCGCGTGGACACCTCATCTAAACTACTTCCTCGGCATCCCTACCATTCCGACGCCGGAACCGGATACACACCGTGGTCCATTCGTGCCCTAGTTCCATCACGCGGAGTTGATATCCGGTTAAAGTCTAAGACCAGCGAAGTTATCGCTTTGATCGGTCCTAACGGTGCAGGAAAATCGACGACGGCACAGTACTTAGCAGGAGACCTTCTGCGAGCTCCGAACCGCTCTGGAAAATCTGACAGTGCTGAAAGGTCCGACAATTTCCCAAAGCGAATTTCTTTCCTCCATCAGAAGCCTGCACTCTTCCCACATATGACGGTTTTAGAAAATGTGGCGTTCGGTCCACGTTGCCAGGGCTTAGCGTCGTCAAAAGCTCTAGAAATCGCTCGCCACGAGTTAGCCGCAGTAAGCATGGAAGAATTTGCCAAACGTCCACCACATCAGCTTTCCGGTGGTCAAGCCCAGCGGGTTGCGCTTGCTCGGGCACTCGCAGTAAACCCTCAGCTCCTGGTACTCGATGAGCCATTTTCTGGTCTTGATCATCGTGCTCAATCCGGTTTGCGATCAATCATCCAAGAACGCACCCGGCGTGGACTCGGCGTCGTACTCATTACTCACGAGCTATTGGACGTTATTTCTTTGGCAGATCGAGTAGCTGTGCTTGAAGACGGACACCTAAAAGCAACCGGCACTGTTTCTGAAATCCTCGACAACCCTCCTACCAGCTTTGTTGCCGATTTCTTAGGCGTAAATATGTTGGTGGGGATTTTTGACGACGCCGGAGTGCGGCTCACATCTGGGCTCCACGTTGCTGGAATCTTGAGTGAAGAAACCAAGCTAATTGACGGTGACTCCGCAGCTGCCATTTGCGAACCCGCAGCGGTCGCTCTTCGAAAAACAACTTCTGAAGGCTCTCCACGAAACGCCTGGCAGGGCCATGTCTCTCAGATCCAATCCCAACACACAAACTTTGTGGTCACGGTAGAAATTGCTCCGCAAACCTACATCAAATCGCTGATCACGGCGTCGGCAATGACTCAACTTGCGCTGAGCATCGGCGACGCCGTGATTGCGGAAGTGAAAGCAACCCAGGTGAAGATTACGGCGCGGGGCTGATTGGAATATCAACGTCCGTAGCATTGAGCAAATCAATAAATTTGATTCTGCCTACCAGCGGAGTTCCAATCCCTGTGATTACTTTGATTGCTTCGATAGCCTCAATCACACCTGTTTGACCAGGTAGTGCACCCAGCAGACCAATATCAACCGAGCTTGGAATCGCATCGGAAGGTGCTTCGGCTGGGAAAACGTCACGCAAAGTGATTCCGTTCGGTGCTGGCATCCCGTGCTCGACTGCGCGCTCACCTGCCCAAAAGACAGATATTTGAGCCTGCCAACACTGAACCGAAGCCCAGATCATTGGTTTCTGCGCCCGCGCCGCTGCATCAGAGATAACAAAGCGAACTTTTTGATTGTCGGTTCCTTCGACGACGAGGTCGTAATCAGCAAGGATCTCGTCCACGTTCGAATCATCGAGACGTAATTGGTAGGTGTTAATCGTCAGATCTGGATCAAGTTCCAAAAGTCGACGCTTTGCACTCTCTACCTTAGGTTCTCCGATCGCAGCGTTGGAATGGATCACCTGGCGTTGAAGATTCGAAAGAGAGACGACGTCGTCGTCCACAATACCGATGGTGCCGATACCTGCGGCGGCAAGGTAAAGGAGCGCGGGCGAACCCAAACCACCCGCTCCGACCATCAAAACACGTGCGTTACACAGGCGGCGCTGGCCCTCTTCTCCGAGCTCAGTAAGAACAAGGTGACGAGCGAAACGTTCCTTTTGACTTGGCGAAAGCTCAGGCCCTACATCTACAAGCGGCTTCATCTACTCATCCCCCTGCGAAAGGTGGGAGCACATCAACCGAGGCTTCGCCGTCGGGAATTTGGGCATCCACGTTGGCCCGTGCACCGTTGAGCAAAAACGAGCTGAAGCCAAGAATCCGCGCCAAGTCCGCCCCATTGGGCATAGGTTTGTGTTTATCGTTAATCGCTTCGATTAGGTTCGCAATCGTGGAGTTTTCAGGAAGTTCGTAGTGTTCTTCAGAAACCCCTGCGGCTGCAGCTGCACTGGCAAAATACCTGAGCTTGATGTTCATCTTTTCCTATCAAGAATCGAAACTATTAATTTAGATGGTCACGGTTTTAATGAGCCGTTTATCGTGTCCCGTTTCGGACACGTCGAGCCTACCAAAATGACCGAGAAGAACGTACTTGGGGAGTTTGCTAGACAGAGTATTATTTTTGTGAGCAACTACTTCATTGAAGGCTCTAAAATTCCCTTTTCAAACGTCCTATTCTCTGAAAGAAGTTCCACTACGGACTCAAACCACGAGGATCCATATCCCATTCTTTTCATCCAACGACCGGTCACAATTATGGCCGCATAGCTACCTGGATGTGAGAACTTCGGTGCACCTTTCTTCTCCTTTGGCAATACTTTAAAAGCAATATCGAATGACCTATTCCACAATTGTGAATGGTGAGCGCATCGATTCCTTAGAGCCGAGAAGGCATGAAGCGAATCAGAAAAACCCGTCGTTGCAATGTTGAGAGAGCTAGCCGCTGCACTTATAACTTCTTTTTCTTTCAAATACGTAGAGGTTTTTGCTAACGTACCAAATGTCATTGTTTCGATCGCTACCCAAATAGGAATCCGACTCAAATCATCGCCGACTTTGTATCGATTTATCGTTGGAAGCATTGACCTTTTAAGATCACGTTCAATTTTTTGGATCAATCCATCCACCTTACCCGGAACATTTAGATAATATTCAGGATTCAAGTAAAATGCTTTCTCTCCCAAAACTCTACCTGCCTGATGAGAAAAAGCAGTCCTAGCCCTAAGTTCAATAATCGTCAACGCTTCCAGAAGCTTCACACGTAGTCGAGCATCAAGCTCAATTAATTCGGCAAGCTCATTCAAAGTCGTACCTTGGACGAACTCGTTTTCACCGTGACGCGGATCGACCTGAAATTCCCTGAAATATCCGCTAAATCTATAATAGGCGGTCTTTTCAAGAAAGCACTCAAGTTCAGAAGCGCTTTCTAGCACTTTTTACAATAAGACCTCGTTGAATTAATAAATCTGCTAGCTCTGGGATAGATTTGAAATTCTTTTGTTGCATGGGAATTCCTAAAACATTGGCCCACCGCATTTTAGGTTAACCAAAAGGTCATAGCCTTGGGTGGGCGCTGATGGCACCCCAGTATACACAGCATAAAACCCTAGTAGTAAGATTTGGCAATAATTTCACTCACACAATTATATTGAATTCTAAAATACACATCCCAACAAAAACCAAAAACGCTGGTAAGCACATTTCGTTGCTTACCAGCGTTTTAGTAGCGGTGACGGTGGGATTTGAACCCACGGTAGCTATTAACTACACAGCATTTCGAGTGCTGCACCTTCGGCCGCTCGGACACGTCACCTCGGCTTGTAATCCTAGCCGGATTTCACCAAAATCTACAACTCAGCTATAGGCGGTGCTACCGACTTCACACGAACTTCGTGCACGAACCAGTCAATAAGTTGCTTACGTGTCTGCGCCTCGCACACGCCACCTACAACTTCAACCGTATGCGAAAGCCTTGCATCACGAAGTACATCGCGTACACTCCCCGCGGCACCTGCTTTCTCATCCCACGCCCCAAAAACCACACGTGAGATTCGTGAATTAATGATCGCTCCGGCACACATCGTGCAGGGTTCCAAAGTCACTACCAAGGAGCATCCGCTCAGATTCCACGTGCCCATCACCTTCGCAGCTTCACGAAGAGCATTAACTTCGGCGTGACCTACCGGATCGTCGTCAACCTCGCGTGTGTTGAAACCTTCGCCGATAATCTCCCCGTTTTTACCGACGACGACGGCGCCCACGGGCACGTCACCAGCACAGCCAGCATGTTCCGCAAGCTCTATCGCTCGTTCCATGAGTTTGGATTCATTTTCAAACATGTGTCTATGGTATTACCCGAGAACACCTCAAACACGGTACATTTGGAAGTATGAAACTTCAGGTTATCGATCACCCTCTTGTCACCCATAAACTAACCGTTTTACGCGATGAAAATACACCGTCCCCGGTTTTTCGGCAGCTCGTTGAAGAGCTCATTATGTTGCTCGCTTACGAATCAACTCGCAACGTCGCAATCACACCAAAGGCTATCAACACGCCTGTAGCACCAATGACGGCTGCGAAACTTTCGAAGCCACGCCCGATCGTCGTTCCGATTCTTCGTGCGGGTCTTGGCATGCTTGAGGGAATGACTCGCCTCATGCCAACAGCAGAGGTCGGCTTCCTTGGGCTGAAGCGTGACGAAGAAACACTCGAGGCAATCACCTACGCTAACCGCCTACCTGATGACCTAACCGATCGTCAATGCTTCGTTCTTGATCCGATGCTCGCTACCGGTCACACGCTTATCGCAGCTATCGACTACCTCCTTGAGCGCGGAGCAAAGGACGTGACCGCAATTTGCATTCTTGCAGCTCCTGAAGGCCTCAAGACACTCGAAGACCATATCGGCGATCGTGGCGATGTCAAGATCATCGTTGCCGCCGTCGACGAAAAACTCAACGAAAAGGGATTCATCGTTCCTGGTCTTGGCGACGCTGGCGACCGTCTCTACGGTGTCGTTGACTAGTCCAGTCAACTGCTCCATCTAGGGAGCTAAATTTTCTAACGACCACTTCCATTCCTAACTTAAAACGGAGATATCTATATGGGTAAGAAGAGCCGTCGCGCAAAAGAAAACAAGCCAAAGCGTGCCCGCGTGCAGTTTGTTGAGCGCCCATTCGAAGGACTACCTTTCGAAGCTGAGCTCGTAGCTATGAGTGAAATCATCCCTGCCGCTACACTCCCCGTTCGTACCACCGAAGAGCACGGCGCTGAAGAAATCCTACTGGTGACGATGTTGCCACAGATGGTTGGCGCTATTCGTCGCGCAGACGGAAAGCTACTCGTTGCAGCACAGACGGTAATGAGCTCTGGTGATGCCTCAACGGACATCGCAGATCGTATTCTGTGGGGTATTGAACTTGAGAACGGCGAAACCTTTAATCAGACCGAGCAGCCAGAACCAGGCTCACGCCTCCAAGATATTCTAGATTTAAGTTTCGAATCGAAGCTGACTCTTGAAGAAGACTTCGGTTTTTGGATCGACGAAGAAGAAGCGGCAAAGCCCGATGTTGCACAGGCAATTAGCCAGACCAAGGACCAGATCATCCCGACCGCTCAGGTTGAGGGTGTTGAAGGCGCTTACTGGACTCGTATGCAGCGCGAATTCGTTCGCTGGGTACGAACCGAGGACGAGGATGCTATCCTAAATGCCCTCGCACGCCTCCAGACTCGTCGAGAACTTTCCTTCGATGACGCTCGCTTCGTTGGCGCATTCCGCGCACTTGGTCTATTGATCCCTGTATTCGAGCTCGAACCGGGCACCGAGGCTGACGAACTCGCGAAGCCAATGGCTGAGTTCAACAAGGTACTCACTGCTGAAATCGAGTCCACCCAACCTCTTACTCCGGAAGAACGGCGTGCAAAAGCTGGAATTGTTTCACGTCAGGTAACCCTGCGCTAAGTTCGGCTTCGTCGACTATCTGACTCAGGAAGTGGGTTTTTCAAGGGTGTTTCAAGCACCTTGAAAAACCCACTTTTTCGTTGACGATCTGTGACCTTGCATTCTCAGTACGCGAAACTTTGCAAATATTCGGGAAAGTCTTTACAAAATCCGTATAATTTGAACCGTGAACGTACAAGAGAACCAACGCGTAGCCGTAGTCATCCCAGCTAAAGATGAGTCCGATCGAATCGGTGCCACGATTCGAGCCGCTTGGGCTCTCCCACGTGTGGACTTGGTGATCGTCGTCGACGATGGTTCCGAAGACGATACGCAGAAAGTCGCTCGCGCAGCAGGCGCGACCGTTGTACGCCATTCACACAATCGTGGCAAGGCATCCGCTATGGGAACCGGTGCGTCCGTAGCCGGTATGCGCGATGCCGAAGGTGTACCACCACGTGCACTACTGTTCCTTGATGCTGACTTAGGTGACTCCGCAGCAGAATGTGCACCGCTTATCACCCCGATTCTCGAAGGTAATGTGGACTGCACAATCGCCTATCTTCCGCCACAGGCAGGTGCAGGTGGTCATGGATTCGTAACCGGACTCGGACGAAAAGCAATCGAAAAGCTCACAGGATGGTCTCCACAGCAACCACTTTCCGGTCAACGATGTATCACTCGCGAAGCCTTCGACTCGGTCCAGCCGCTTGCAACCGGTTGGGGCGTAGAAGTTGGCATGACGATCGATCTACTAACCTCAGGTTTCACTGTTCAAGAAGTTCCGTGCAAGCTCAAGCATCGCGCGACAGCCAATGACCTTTCCGGCCAGATTCACCGCGCAATGCAGTACAAGGACGTGCTCCTTGCCGTCAACAGCCGGCGTCTTCGCCGCATTGGGGTAAATAAGTCTGAGCGGAATGCTGAATCAAGCGCACCAGGCGAGCCATATAACGCATATCGTCGCTAATTGTCGCTAATTTGCCTAGCGTTAATCTTAGCCGCTCCAAACCACAGCGGAAGCCCATATAAAACACCCATCATCGGTAGTACTAGACCAGAATCGTTGACCACTAGACCAACAAACACTAGCACCACCATGCCGATCAGAGCGATAACAATATCTGGTGGGAATACTTTGGGTGCAGGAACTGCTCCAGTATGCTCACGCGTGAGATCCAAGATCTTGGAGCGCTTCTTAACAGCGATCCAGATTCCCATTGCAACGATCGGCAGCACGATGAGCCAAACAGCCAATGGCACAGATGTAATTAGCCAGTCGAACTTACGCGAAATTACAGAAAGCACATTGCCGGTCACGATAGAATCAAAGAATCTTCCTAGGTGAGACCAGTCTTCTTCGGGACGGTTCCAGTCGAGATAGGAAATTCCGATCATTCCACCAACTCCGAGCACGATGATAAGGAAAAGGTGAACGAACCCTAGCCTCTGTTCTGCGTGGAGGAATAATACTGCCACAAACGCCATAAGAAGCGCTGGTGGACCGCCGAAATCTGCTCCGATGCTCGGGGACCCATCAATGATGACGGCGAACACCGCGAATAGGAAAATCGTCGCGTACCTCAGGTGGATAGGAGCAGACTTCTTCCTCAGCAGATTAAGGACCACACCGAGCGCAAATAACGTAGACGTCGCAAACACTACGAATGGGGCATTACTGATTCCATAGAAACGTCCACCAGACTGTGGCTGGTCACCCATGATCGAAGAAAAATGCAACGAGGATCCTAACGCAGCGTCGAGTGAAAGAACTAGCATCGTTAAAGTGGCAATAAACAGCGCTCCCGCCAGATGATTGAAAATCGTCAATCGGGAAGCAACCCCCGCTAGTGCCATAGCCACAAGAAAAACACACCCAAGAAGTGCAAAGTTCGCATAGGGAAGCTGCCACCACGGAATCAAGTTGAGTAAAAACGTAGAAACAGGAAGAGCCGCAGCAAAGAATAAGGCGAATACAGTTAGAGAGTTCCAGCGACGTCGTCGGTATTCCACAAACGCTACAACTAGTGCCGAAAGCGCAAACAGCGCGAAGATAATATAAAACGGTCCCACAGCTGGACGAGCAGAAACTGCTCGTTGTTCAACGTCGGTTAGATATGTAATTCGTTCTTGCGCGGATCGCTCATCAAGCGAAAACCACATCGGACTACCCGTGATTCCCTTTCCATAGGGGATATTCAACAGCTTTTCAAGGGTAGGGAGAAGATCCGTGAGCTGCACAATTCCTAGCTGGCGAGTTGACCCGGTATTAGCGAGCGCACCAACATCGCTCTCTTTCGTTGCCGCTGTTCGAACTGCAAAATACTGCATGCGCGCGGTCAACTGATCGGAATCCGCAACGGAAGCCAACACCACGGTAGTATTCGGATCGAGTTGAGATAGGATCTCACCCAGGCGCGCGTCAATACCTTTTACCTGGTTAATTAAATCTTCAGGCGCTTTTGGAGCCGGCATAAACGCTGCTTTAAATTCGGAGCCTGCGAGCGCTCCTTCTTTCTGCCCGAGTGGCCAATTTGGATGACGCGCCGCACCTAGATCAACGACGGTCATATCGTGGTTTTTTACTATCGAACCAATATTTGACAGGTCGGAAAAATATTCACCTGGAATCGATCCACTTTCGTCCGCAACCGCTAGTGCCGCCCCAGAACCAACAGCAGCGACTTTCTTTTTTGCCTCATACAACTGCCTTCCAAGCAATCCCAGCTGAGGTTTATATGCATTGGAGGCATTCGCATCGTTAAAAGTTTGCCAGTTCGCAATCCTTGTTCCTCCATTGGAAGCAATAACTGCTGGCATCTGTGCACATGAACCACCTGGTCCATCTGGCGAGGCAGTTCTAAGACCGGTGTTGATCATCAACCACCCCGCATCGGGGCACGTTGTTGTATCAAGTGTTCGAACGACGAGGTTCGCGCTTGCCGCCTCCTGAGCGAAAGCAGCTAGGTGCGGAGTTGTTTGTGGATCGACGTGATTCCATTGAACTCCCGAAAAGCCGATCACAACCACGGGATTCGTCCAAGGCTTATCCTCTGGTGCGGATGGATGAAAATTACGAATCTCTGGGCTCGGCCGCAAGAGCGAAGTCAATAATATCGCGCACATACCCAAGGCAATCACAATCACCACAAAGGAAGGTGACTTGCGGATGTTCGAAATAAATTGGCTCACGTGCGGATAACTCTTCTTTACTTTCTGGAACTGCAGTGTCTGCATGGAACAACACCATCTTAAAGTAAGTAACCCGTAAATTTGTGTAGCGCATGAAAACACGAGATCCAACGCTGATTAAACCACTAATGAAAATCAGGCTCCAGAATCCAGAATACCTACCAAAGACCATCAAAACTCGGAACATCCAGAAAAGCATAGGCTAAAGCGGTTAGGATCATCGATGATGACGATTAAGGAGGCCCAATGACAATTGATAATGCACAGTCCGCCCAGGAGCAACTTCGATTTTCCTTTCTCGGGCCCCGTGGCACCTTCTGCCAACAGGCACTGAACACAATCGCTTCCGAAGATGAAGCCATACATATTCCAGCTATCGATGCACCTCGTGCTATCAAAATGGTGAGGGATAGGAAAGCTGATTTCGCCGTCGTCCCTATTGAAAACTCGGTCGAGGGTGGCATCAATGCTACTCTCGACTCGCTGGCCAAGAGCTCAGACCTTATCATCACTGCAGAAGTCCTAGTCAAAATTTCCTTTGTGCTAGCGGTCCGACCAGGCACTAAAATGGAACAAATCCACAGGCTGTCCACCCACCACGCCGCCTGGACACAGTGCCGTAACTGGTTGATGGAAAACCTTCCCAACGTTATCCATCTCCCTGCCACTTCTACAGCCGCGGGAGCGGAGGGCCTCACCAAACCTTATGACGACGCCGGATACGAAGCCACACTAGTATCTCCTCTAGCCGCAGAACAGTATGGTTTAGAGGTTCTGAGGAGCGACGTTGCTGATAATCCCGATGCCGTGACGCGATTCGTTATGATCGGGGCAGCTGGCGTAGTTCCAGAACGAACCGGCGCTGATAAGACGACGCTGATGGTGCAACTTCCTGCCGAAGAATCGGGTGCCTTACTCGCCATGTTGGAACAGTTCGCGGCGCGCGGAGTGAACTTGACGCGCATTGAGTCGCGACCACTCGGTGATTCCTTGGGACGCTACACCTTTTCGATCGACGCCGAAGGCCATATTTTCGATGAACGCATCCAGTCAACATTAATTGCGTTGCACCGCGTGAGCCCGCGGGTAACATTCTTAGGATCGTATCCATCAGCAGATAAAATTGCGATCAAATTGGAGGCAGGAACTGCTGATTCTGATTTCACTGCTGCCCGTGCCTGGGTTAATAGCCTGGTTAAAAGGTCGAACGGAAACTAGATAGATTCAGCTTCTAACGCGAATCTGAAGAGCTCCCCGCAAAACTTCCACATCAAAATGCTGGACACAACCGATTACATCGCCGTCGAGCTGAAGTTGTTGAGGCTCTTCCAACTCAATATGACATTCGCGGAAGCGGCGCGTTGAAATCTCTCCAGCCACAATGTTTTGGCTGATGACGTCACGCGGTTGAAAGCCAACTCCCTTGAGCACAACGCGCCGAACCAAGTCCAGCCAACCGAGAATCCCGCCGCGTACATCAAGAACTGCCAGGTCGAGCCACTGGTCGGCCGGATCTGTTGACGGATCTAGCACGATACCACCAGTGAGCTCGCCGCAGTTGAGAAACATGATTGAACGTGCTTCCACATCCGCGAAGCGTTCACCCGATGAGACTCTAAGCTTTGCTTTGAGTTTCGGAGCAAATAGGTTTGGACCGGCTGCCTGCACGTACGCTAACCAACCAATTTTCTTTTTAAGGTTTGAATTTGTGGAATCCATGATGTCGGCATCAAACCCAACTCCACCCATCACCATAAACGTATGTGATCCTCTAGCGATTTCTTGCCCCGAACCAACTCCACACCCCTCAGATTCATGGGAAGCGCCAGTTTCGGTTGCATCGTTTCCTGCGCTAGGTTCCTGGACATCAATCCGTCCAACATCGAATTTCTTGTCTACGCCCATAATTGCGATCTGAGCCAAATCTTTGATTGACCCCAAGGGAAGGTCTAGGTTCCTTGCTAGTAAATTCCCTGTTCCCACCGGAATAAGCCCCATCGGGGTCGAAGTTCCAGCCACCGCTTGGGCCACAAGCCGCACGGTTCCATCTCCACCGGCAGCAATAACGACGCAAGCTCGCATTTCTAAGGCACGTTTGGCTTGGCCCTCGCCCGGATCGTCTTCCGTCGTCTTAATCCACACTGGTTCAGGCAATCTAGCTGCTTGAGCAGCTTTCATTAGTTCTTTACGAATCAACTTCCAATCGGCGGTCTTACTAGGGTTATAGATGACGCACGGCGGTCCATCGAGAACTGGTATGTCGTCGTCTTCATAGGAAAGGACTGCATGTGAATTGCTTGAATAAACAAATTTCCGTTGCTTAACCTGTATAAATAAAAGGACACAACCAAGGCAAACCGCGATAAACGCAAGGACTAACGCGACGATGGAAACAGTTAATGCAGCATTCATAGTCACAACAGTACGTGACTGAAGCATTCGACGCAGTGTAATTGTGAACAATCGGCGCGCAAATTCGCATGACGTCACCGGTAGCGCATATCCTTATTACATGATCGACATCCGTATTATTCGTGAAAATCCTGAGGCTGTACGTGCCTCGCAACGTGCTCGTGGCGCAGATGAAACCGTAATAGATCTCATTTTGGACGCTGACGAAAAGCGCCGCAAAGCGCTTCAAGCTTTCGAAGATTTACGTTCAGAACAGAAATCTCTTTCACGAACAATCGGAAAGGCCTCTCCTGAGGATCGCCCATCGATTTTAGCTCAGGCAAAGGAGCTCTCAGATCAAGTTAAGGTACTTGAAGGTGAATCTAATGCCGCCGACCAAACATTCACCGAGGCCATGTTAAAGCTTCCTAACCTGATTGAAGACGGCGTTCCTTCCGGTGGCGAAGACGATTACGTTGTTCTCAAACATGTGGGTGAACCTCGTGATTTCACAGCTGAAGGCTTCGATCCGAAGGATCACCTCGATATCGCCGAAGGCATCGACGCCGTGGACATGGCTCGCGGGACCAAGGTTTCAGGATCGCGTTTCTACTATCTCAAAGGCACAGGCGCACGTCTGGAACTCGCACTTCTTACTGCAGCTGCCGATCAAGCTGAGAAGTACGGTTTTACCTTGCTCACTACACCAACTTTAGTTAACCCAGATATCATGGGCGGAACCGGATTCTTGGGCGCCCATGCGGATGAAATTTACTACCTCCCAGCTGACGACCTCTACCTCACCGGCACTTCCGAAGTAGCGCTTGCCGGCTTCCACAAAGATGAAATCGTCGATCTTTCCAATGGTCCGTTGCGCTACGCTGGATGGTCCACCTGTTACCGCCGCGAAGCTGGTTCATACGGAAAGGATACCCGCGGAATTATCCGCGTTCATCAGTTCAATAAAGTTGAGATGTTCTCCTACTGTGATCCTGCCGATGCGCGTGAAGAACACCAGCGTTTCCTTGCTTGGGAAGAAGAGATGATCGGAAAGGCAGAATTACCTTATCGAGTTATCAACACTGCAGCCGGCGACCTTGGCTCATCCGCGGCTCAAAAGTTCGATTGTGAAGCGTGGCTACCAACTCAGAACCGCTACATGGAAGTCACTTCTACCTCGAACTGCACTACATTCCAGGCACGTCGTTTGAACACCCGTTACCGCACCGAAAATGGTACCTCCGCCGTCGCTACCTTGAACGGCACCTTGGCAACCACGCGCTGGCTGGTAGCTATGTTTGAAAACCACCAACAGGCTGACGGTTCACTTTATATCCCAGAAGCTTTGCGCCCATATATGGGTGGCCGTGAAGTAATTGAGCCGATAGCTACAAAGTGAATATAGCGCAGTCTAGCTTCCACGTCCCTGCCACACCGTGGCAGGGTGCCGTTGTGGATGCTTCGCTACCGGCCGCCGGCCCCGAGCTCTTAGTAGCTCTTGATATCGACGGCACAATTCTTCACCACAACACTTCACTGTCTCCTCGAGTGAAAAAAGCTATTTTGACTCATCTTGAAGTCGGAACCCACGTGGTTATCGCTACGGGACGTGGTATTTCTGGTGCTCAGATCGCTATGCAACAACTCGATTACGATCACGGATACGCGGTTTGCTCTAACGGCGCAATCATGTTGAGTGTTGGGGACATAACCCCTCCCGTACCGGTAACTCCGGTTGCCGACGCCGTATGCGAACCTTTCCCCCAAGTGTCATTGATCGGATCCAACACCTTTGACCCATCCCATGAGATCGATGTCATTGCTAAAGCTTTACCCGAGGCAATTATGGCTGTGGAAACACTAGATCAAGTTCGCAAAATTACGGATGAATTTCCACCTGGCGAACTCACGGGTGATTCACGAATCGTTCCGGTATCTGAGCTCTCTGATCACGCCGCTACACGACTCACGGTTCGCGCCCCTCACCTCACAGCAACTGAGCTCCTTGAAGCAGTTAATAATCTGGGCTTACATGGCGTTGAATACGCGGTGGGATGGTCGGCATGGATGGATGTTGCACCTGAAGGGATTTCGAAAGCTGTTGGCTTAGAGCAGGTTCGGAAACTGCTCGGGGTTTCTTCAACTGCAACGGTCGCCGTTGGTGATTCTGGAAACGATTGCGAAATGCTGGCCTGGGCTCACCTAGGTATTGCGATGGGAAATTCACCCGATTACGTAGCTTCCTACGCTAAAGCAAAAACCGAGGATGTGGCTATGGACGGTTGTGCGCTCATTCTCGAAGCCTTGCTGGATTAGTTTGTTGGACTAGCTATGTTTTCCAAGTCCCACACTGAACATTCAGCTCGGCGCACTTCCGTGACTCTGGTCCGTTTCGTACTTTCTTTATTCGGATTCATTCTTGGCTTCTTTACGATTTCTGCTTTTCAACCCGCATTTGCCAACGGCGCTAGCATTGCAAGTCTGAAAATGGGTTCCGGTCCGGTGGTGGCGATTGGTCCAAAGGCGGTTACAACCCCTAACGCTCCCACACAACCGAGGCCTTCCGTCGTCGTCATTTTGACCGATTCAATAAACTGGGATTACATCAACCCAAGCGATACACCGGCACTTTCACGCTGGGCCGCAGCCGGAACGATGTTTAACATTATTCCACTGTCAATCTCTGACTGGACCTGCCCAGTTGATGTGTCGATTGCAATGGGTGCCGGTGGAAAACTTTCAGACTCCTCTGTTTCGCGAAAACCGACGTGCCTTGGACCAAGTGTATCCCCTAGCACGGAGCTCCTTAACTGGGGTGCAATTTCGATATCTGCCGCTACCGAATCACCTCATCTCGTACCAGGAGCTGTGGGAACGATCCTCGAATCCCACGGAGTAGACGTGGCTGCAATCGGGACGCAGGCCGGCATCGTATTGGCTAATCGGCAAGGAAAAGCGCCAAAGACGTACGAAGATGCCGCTCTTGGAAACGATCTGCTAGCTGAACAGGTCCATCGGTCTTCACTCAAGCACCAGTTCACGGTGGTTGACGCTTCGCAATCGAACTTCGTACTTGATCCAGATCGTCAATCAGCGGCCAGCGAGAAATCTGTGTTCATTACGCGCCTGCCACTCAACGACCCGGAATCAACGCCAGGCTTGGATTTCTTCCCCGCCCAGATTTATCGCGATACCCAGGCAAAGAACAACGTTATACGCGCAGAGCAGATCCTTTCCCAGATAGATCCTGGTACCACGGTTTTGTTTGCCTCGGTTCAAGGCTTAGGTGCCGCCGAATCCATGCAAGCCGGATTCCTATCGAACGGCATCGCCAGGGATTCTAAGCAAGGTGGAAACACGTCAGTGGCAGACGCACTTGGATGGACTCCTCAAGTACGTCAAAACGGAAACATCAGCTTCACATCTTTAATTCCGACGGCATTCGAGCAGCTCCGTACAATGAAGCTCCTCCCAGAAGCATTACCCACCGACGAAATCAAGCTATCT
This sequence comes from Arcanobacterium ihumii, assembly GCF_900604515.1. GTDB lineage: Bacteria > Actinomycetota > Actinomycetes > Actinomycetales > Actinomycetaceae > Arcanobacterium_A > Arcanobacterium_A ihumii. The sequence goes on from NZ_UWOS01000001.1 coordinate 825,823, forward strand.
GGTGCGCCGGTTCAATCCGTTTCCGCTGGTAAGGCGAACTCCTGCGCCAAGGACACCTGTTTCCATGAACGCCGTATGCTCCTTCAAGATAGCGCTCTTCAGGCTGCGGAAATTCGTAAAGTTCGGGGTGGATTTTACGCGGAAATGACGTGGTCAACAATCATATACGTTGTTGCCGCAACTCTTTTCCTTATCCCGCTTTTCCGCAACACAGATAGCGACGTCGATCAATCGCCTTCTCGTTGGGCTCGACTGAGCACGGCGGTAGTTCGCAAGCTTCAGTTCCTTTCTCTAAGCCTTCGTAAACGTTGGGTTGCAAATACGCTCAGCATCATCGGACTAACCATTTCCAGTGTGCCAATCGCTTCACACCTTGTGACCATGACTTATAGCTGGTGGCAGGCGGCGAAACCACAATCAGCAGTTATCTACTCAACATGGACACTTGCCCTGATCATCGGGTTGGTAGCTTTCACCTTGTTTAGGTTCAATATCTGGCTTCCGGCGGTGGCGATTGCCTCGCTCACCGGTGTCTTACTTACGGTGGATGTTGCCACCGGAGCTAAAGTTCTTTCCGATTCCCCGATGGGCTTCAATACCTTGCTTGGCGCGCGCTTCTATGGGCTCGGAAACGAGGCATTTGCTCTGCTTTCTACCGGAATGTTTGTTCTTGCTGGCTTTGTGGCCTCACAGTTCCTTCGGCGTGGCTGGAACCGGATCGCCGTGGCTTTAGTTGCGGGCACTCTACCACTTATCTCCTCGATAATTGGTGTATGGCCAACTATGGGTGCAGATTTCGGTGGTGCATTAGCTTATGTTCCTTCGATCGCCGTCTTCATCATGCTAGTCAGTGGAAAACTGCCATCAATGAAGAAATTGCTCCTCTTCGCAGTATGCGCCGCGGTAGCATCCTTCGGAACTGCGCTGATTGACTGGATGCGACCGGTCGATTCACGAACCCACCTAGGTAATTTCGTTCAATCCATCATCGACGGCGAAGCCTGGGAGATCATCAGCCGTAAGATCGGAGTCAATCTTCGATTGCTCGTTACTTCGACGCACCGCTGGGTAGTTCTAACAGGGATTATCTTTGTTCTGATGGTGGTGATCCCAGCTTTAAAGCAGCGCTACCACGAAAGCACTAAGTCAATTGAGGTATGCACCCTCACCGCCATCGCCACCTGTTTAACCATTGCTTTCGTAGTGAACGATTCGGGAATCGTTTTACCTGGTATGGGAGCTATTCTTCTCCTTCCTGCACTTTCAGCAGGACTTTTCCAAATACCTCACCTCGACCAAGTGCATCATGCGCTTCCTGAACTTCATCAAATGCATAAACTCGATCGATAACGGGGCGGATTTTTCCGCACTCAACTAGCGGAACAATTTCACGGCCAACGCGTTGTTGAACTTCGATTCGATCTTGAAGATGCCGCGAGCGCAAGGTTGTACCAATAATCGAACCACGCCGCGCCATCAGTCGAGTTAGATTGAAAGTTGGACGTGTACCACCCTGGGTTCCGATAATGACTATCCGCCCGCCGTCGGCAAGTGTGCGGATATTCGCATCCAAAGTTGACTCTCCCATGACGTCAAGGACGACGTCGATCCCAGGGTTTTTACTTCTCTCTATATCGGTCGTGGATTCTTTCATAATCCAAGCGCAGAGATCTTTTTCCTCGGTAAACGCATGGTAATCAGTTACATGGTGAGCACCCAAGGAGAGTAACTTTCGAGCTCGGTCTTCACTTCCCGCCGTCGCAAACACTTCAGCACCAAAAGCAGATGCTATCTGGATTGCGTGGGAACCGACGCCGCCTGATCCACCGTGAATCAGTGTACGTTTTCCAGCGAAGAGTCCACCGACCATCACAAGGTTGGAATATGCGGTTGCGAACGCTTCAGGAAAACTAGCAGCTTCAATAAGCGATAAATTAGCTGGAGCCAGGTAGGCAAGTTGTACGTTGACTACTACATACTCTGCATATCCACCACCTTGGAGCAGAGCTGCTACCGGAGTACCAACACTAGTGACAGGCAGTTTCTTAAGATGTGGATCAAGCTGGCCAACGGCGTCGACGACGCCCGAAACTTCGAGACCAAGAATATCCGAGGCGCCTGCAGGCGGAGGGTACTTTCCTTCGGCTTGGAGAAGGTCTGCACGATTCACTCCCGCGGCTACAACTCTAATTCGGATCTCATTGTGGCCCGGGATGGGTATCGGTGCTGACTCAAAGACAAGGTGATTATTGACTGCTTTTACAACCTTCATTCTTCTATCTTGCACTGTGATCTAATACGAGGAAAACCGATTTCGCCCTATCGGAGTTTTAACTTTAAGAAAATTCGTTTAGAATCAGAAAGCACGTTCTGAGAACGCGTTACAGAATCAAAGATTTGGATGCGTTTCTCGTTTTGTGTAAGGAGAGTTGTCAGAGCGGCCGAATGAGCTGGTCTTGAAAACCAGTATGCGGCGACCCCGCATCGGGGGTTCGAATCCCCCACTCTCCGCTAAAGGTCCCGCCAATCATTGAATTGGCGGGACCTTTTAACTCAGTGGTTAGCCTCCCACTCACGGCGAATTGGATTCGCATCACGCAACAAGATATCTAGGCGATCGTTCGAAATCTCTACAACCTCAGAAATCGCCACGTTATGTTCCTGCTCTGTGGAGTTAGCAAGGCGACGGACTCCGTTATGAATAATCCGAGCAACCGAATCTTCGCGGTCCAGGCGAGCTACGTATGGAAGACCAAACTTTTCCTCGTAGCGCTCTGAGAGTTCACGAAGTTCGTTCAGGTCTGCCGTGGTAGCTGAGGCGAGGGCAAGAGAACCGGTGTCCTTTGAGATGCGTGCTGCTTCGTCGTCGTCCACCGAAATCAGATCGTACATGCTTGGGTAATCCGCGATAAGGCGTTCTTGGGCGGAGACGTTAGCACGGAGCACGGACGTTTGGATCGCGGCACGTAGCTCGTGGACATCAGTAAATGGACGACTTTCCCACGCTTGAGTTAATGGCCACAGCTCGTTGTTGAAAAGGGAACGGAAGGTCTCAACGAAGGTTTCTTTGTCCATGCTGTTCACTTGGTCGAGAGAGACGGTTCGATCTCCATCGAGGGCAACAGCGGCCTTGGTTTCGGACCGATTCCCAACATGGAAGAACAGTAGGTTGAGGAAGATCGCCGTAATTGCTCCGATCGACATTCCCGAGGAAAAGAAAACCTGGGCCCAGTCGGGGAATACTTGAGAAATCGTTGGACGGAAAGTAACTAGCATCGCCAAGCCGAGTGACGTGGTAACGATGACGGCGTTGCGGTTATCTCGCATATTCGCCTTGGAAATTGTTTGCATACCAACCCAAGCCACATTAGCGAAGAGTGCGAGCGATGCACCGCCTAGGACTGGCGAAGGTATGGAGTTGACGATCGCGCCGGCCTTAGGGATTAAGCCGATGATCACCATGAGGACGCCTGAACCCGTAGCCACCCAGCGCGAACGGATCCGGGTGATTCGAACAAGTCCTACATTCTGCGCAAAACAGGTATATGGGAAGGAATTAAGGACACCACCGAGGGTAGTAGAAAGTCCATCTGCACGAATTGCCGCTGTTACGTCCTTAGCATTGATGCGTTTTCCTACAATTTCACCAGTTGCAAAGACGTCGCCAGTTGTTTCGACCATCGTAATAAGCATGACGACGATCATCGAGAGAATCGCAGTAAATGAGAAGGTAGGGATTCCGAAGTAAAACGGCGTGGTGATACCGATAACGTCTGCCGTGCCGATTGCATCGACTTTGGCTTGATTGATATCTCCTAGTACGTAAGCGATCGTGGTACCGCCAACTAAGCCGATGAGCACTGCAATTGTTCCAAGGAAGCCTTTGAAGAAACGTTGTACCAAAACGATGACGGCGAGGGTACCAAAACCATAGGCAAGGTCACGTACTGCAGGAACACCGTCGGCGTAGTTAACGAAATCATTGGTGGAAACGGCGAGAAGTGACGTTCCCATAACTAATAGAACGGTTCCTGTGACGACGGATGGGAAGAAGCGAAGGAGCTTAGCGAAGTACGGAGCTACAAAGAAAGTGAAGAGCCCCGCGATGATCACAGCGCCATAGATGAGAGGAAGTCCTTCTTTTCCGCCTTCGCCACCAGTAGCGGCGAGGCCGATTGCGATAATCGGGGCGACGGACGTGGTTGTTACGCCTTGAATAATCGGCAGGCGCACACCGATCTTTGGTCCAAGACCAGCCGACTGAATCAGTGTGGCAAGACCGCAGGTGAAGAGGTCGGCATTAATGAGATGTATGGTGGTTTGAGCATCAAGTTTAAGAGATGACGCAATCAATAGTGGAACGATTACTGCACCGGCATAAAATGCCAGCACGTGTTGAATAGAAAGAAGAGTGAGTTTAGGAGCTGCTGGAACAGCATTGATAGGATCAACGATGCGATTTGGTGCTTTCGTGGTATTAGTCTTTATCACGTAAAAATACTAAGTCCCTAAAAGCCGTCGAAACGAAAACAAAACAGTAACTGAGACGGTTTTGTTCAAGATCTGGGAAACAAAGCGGGGACCTCTAACCGAGAGCCCCGCTCGCTCCTTTACGAACAAATTAGCTATTTAGAAATCGCCCGAATCGAATCAATCACCAACTCCCAGAAACGATCAAAGTCCAGTTCAAGACCTATAGAGGTACGGCAGGAATCGTCAGTCAATTGACGGAAATCAACGACGGTTCTACCCGCCGTCAAGTTCCCTAGTGTTTCGATTTCAACCGGAACACGGACGGTTTTCACGATCGAGGGATCAATACAATATGCAACCGCACAGGGGTCATGAACCGGCGGTTCATTCATTCCGAACGTTCCCACATGCGACTCAGTAAAGAAAGCAAAAAGGTCAAGGACAAACTGGGAGATTTCCGTGCCCACCTCTGCAATCTTTTTGGTTACGACGTCGTTCACAACAGCTTGGTGGGTGACATCCAGACCGATCATGACCACCGGCCAATCAGCGGTAAATACGATCTGAGCAGCTTCTGGATCTGCCCAGATATTAAATTCAGCCGACGGTGACCAGTTTCCCGTGCAATATTCGTTAGCGGTCCAGTTGGAACCAAAGTTACCTCACCAGGCTCGTGAACCATCACCGTTTCAATGATGAGGTCAACACCATGGCGAGAATCGAGCTCAATCGGTTCAGGAAGGATGACGCCGTCCAGTCCCGATTCGCCGTGGATCGATGGAGCATTATGGGGATCACGGATTAGCGGGCGAGCACAGCCAGCCGCAACTGGAACTCCGGTAATACCGTAGAGCCTAGCCAACGCGGTCGCATTGCGAGTGACTTTTTCGAGTGTTTGGTTTCCACCCACAGTAGTAACTGCGAGTAGATCAATCATTGGCGATCCATGTGCTAAGAGCAAAGCGATGGCATCATCATGCCCAGGATCGCAGTCCAGGATTATTTTTCTAGGAATCTTGTTGGTTGTGAAACCAAGGGAGTCATCTACAGCGATACGTGGATCACGGGTGAAATCTCGATACTGTCCATTCATAGAGCAACCGTATCACCGTGCTTGATGTCTCGTTGCACCTAGAACCGTCAATTGGTGAGTGAGAGCATGATCCGCTATTATTTCTATTTGTAGATGGAGACGTGGCTGAGTGGCCGAAAGCGCTCCCCTGCTAAGGGAGTAGTCGCCTAAAAGCGGCTCGCGGGTTCAAATCCCGCCGTCTCCGCTGGTAAGGTGCTCCGCCGAATTGATGATTCGGCGGAGCACCTTTTACATTCATTCCTCACCATAGGGTTGAAAGAGATTATCCCTCAGAAATCGAGCAATCTTCCCAAGCATATGTGATGAGGTCTTCCAGAACCGAACGATCTAATTCATCCAACGAATCGAAGGCAATCGATGCGCGTCCTTTGCGTACTTGACCCATTTTGGCGATAAGATCGTCGTAATGATGGGAGTACCTGCGCAGGTATAAGAAAATCTTCCTATTTCGAGGTGCAAATCCCACTTCAAGACCATCACACATACAGTTTGGGTTTTCTTTGCGGTCGAGTCTGCCGAACCCCACGATCGACGGCCCCCACATTACTGGAGCTTGACCAGTAATATCAGTCATGATTCGTGCTAATTCACAGCAGTCTTGCCGAATTTTTAAGTCGGGGATTGAACGTACAAACGTCTGAGGATCTAATGGTTGAATCATTTGCATAACCATCACATCCGCCTTCCGCTGTATTCTCGCCCAACTATTGAGCCCTGATCTCCACCGTTTTCATCCTTACTTGTATTCAATCGTTGCACATTACCCACGTTTAGTCGCGCCGAACGAATTTGTCTTGAAAATCCTTTTTCAACTACACCCCACAAAACCGGCGCAATCGCAACAAAGGATTCCATTACTCCAGCTAGACTCTAAGCAGTGTGCGCACCGCCACTCTCTAAGAATTGGCACTAACCCAGGTTTTCAATGTAGACTGAACGACGTTCCCAAGCGAACATGCGCCGATAGCTCAATGGATAGAGCACCTGACTACGGATCAGGAGGTTGGGGGTTCGAGTCCCTTTCGGCGCGCTCCGGCTCGATGGTTGACTTTATGCCCTGTCGAGCCGATTTTTATTACCTAAAACAGCTCCCAAAAACATGCAAAACCGTGAAAATACTTCTCCAAAATCAGGGAGAAATTCTTATCAATTCCTTACGTAAACCGTTCCATTTTATGGATTGTTTCAGCATCATCTTCTTTTCTGTTCTATTGTGATACTGCAGCTCCGCACCGCCGAGCAGAAAACAAACAGGTAGGAGATCTCAAGATGGATGCGTCATTAGAAATGATTTATGACGAAATGCTGCAAAGAAACGGCGAACAACCAGAATTCCAGCAAGCTGTTCGCGAGGTGATGAACAGCCTAGAACCAATCTTGGTTTCACACCCTCATTATACCGACGCCGCAATTCTTGAACGTATCGTTGAACCTGAACGCCAGATTATGTTTCGAGTCGCCTGGCAGGACGATGCTGGTATCACTCGCGTTAACCGCGGCTACCGTGTCGAATTCAACTCGGCGCTCGGCCCATACAAGGGCGGCTTGCGCTTCCATCCCACAGTCAATCTATCCGTAATTAAATTCCTTGGATTTGAACAGATCTTCAAGAATGCTCTGACCGGTCAACAAATTGGTGGCGCAAAAGGAGGATCGGATTTTGATCCTCACGGAAAGTCCGACGCCGAAATCATGCGTTTCTGCCAGGCATTCATGACCGAGCTCTACCGCCACATTGGTCCACACACAGACGTTCCAGCCGGGGACATCGGCGTCGGTGGACGCGAGATCGGCTACCTCTATGGTCAATACAAACGAATCACCAATCGTTTTGATGCCGGGGTGCTAACTGGAAAAGGAATTAATTGGGGCGGGTCACTTGCCCGTACGGAAGCTACTGGATATGGAACAGTTTTGTTTGCTCAAAACATGTTGGCAACCAAGGGCGAGGTTTTAGAGGGTAAGACTGTTGCAATTTCAGGTGCTGGAAATGTGGCGATCTATGCTGTTGAAAAAGCACAGCAACTAGGAGCAAAGGTCGTTACCGTTTCCGATTCCTCCGGAAGCATCTACGATCCTGAAGGTATCGACGTCGCCTTGTTAAAGGACGTTAAGGAAGTTCAGCGTGCTCGTATCTCAAATTACGCACAACGTCGCAGTAGCGCCGAATACCGTGACGGCGCTAAGCCATGGGGAGTTCCGGCACAGATCGCTCTACCTTGCGCAACACAAAACGAAGTTAATGCTCAGGACTTCGCCCAGATGGTCAAAGGCGGCGTGGAGTTGATCGCAGAAGGTGCGAATATGCCACTCACACATGCGGCTATTGAAGAAGCAAAAGCAGCTAAAGTGCTATATGCCCCCGGGAAGGCGGCAAACGCTGGCGGTGTGGCAACGTCTGCACTTGAGATGCAACAAAACGATGGCCAGACCCAGTGGACTTTTGCCAAGGTCGAAGAAAAGCTCGAACAAATTATGGCTAATATCCATGACACCTGCTTGGAAGCTTCGGAGCAAGCTGGGCAACCAGGCGACTACCAGGTAGGAGCCAATGTTGCTGGCTTTATCAAAGTAGCTAACGCGATGATCGACCAAGGAATTATGTAACGCTTGTTAGTAAACAAACATCTAAACTAAAACCAAAAGAGTCTCCCTGAAAGCAAGATTGAAACATCTAACCTTGCTTTCAGGGAGACTCTATCCTAGTGACACTTCCTATGCAGGTGAGCACTCTTTTTGTTAAGCCATTGCTTCACGCATGCGCTCAACTGCTTCAAGCAATCGATCATCTGGCGTGGTCAAAGAGATACGAATATAGCCTTCACCATCGGGGCCGTATCCACTGCCAGGCGTTACAATCACGTGTGCCTTCTCAAGTAGCTTTGTAGCGAAAGATTCCGACGTTTCACCTTCAGGAACACGTGCCCATACATAAATAGTTGCTTTTGGTGGTTCGACCGTCACACCAATTGAGCGTAGGGCATCAATAACTAAGTCACGGCGACGCTGGTAAATCGAATTCATCTCCGCAACAAAGCCGTCTGATTCAAGTAAAGCCACGCATCCGGCTTCTTGGATTGCGGTGAATTGACCAGAATCGAGGTTATTCTTCACCGTACCGAGAGCCTTAACAGCCTTTTCGTTTCCACAGGCGAATGCGATTCTCCAGCCAGTCATGTTGTAAGGCTTCGAAAGACTGAAGAACTCGATACATACATCTTTTGCACCAGGGCGCTCTAAGATCGACGGAGCAATATACCCATCGAAAGACAGATCCGCGTAGGCGTTGTCATGAGCAAGAAGAATATCGTGCTCCTTACAGAACGCAATCGCCTTATCTAGGTACTCCACCGGCGCAATCGCTCCGGTTGGATTATTGGGGTAGCCAAGGAACATGATCTTTGCCTTAGCAAGCACCTCATTTGGAATTCCATCAAAGTCTGCAAGGAACCCGTTCTCTTCCTTCATAGGCATGAAGTAGGTGTTTGCGCTCTGAAGCGTAGCGCCAATTGAGTAAACCGGGTAACCGATCGACGGAGCAAGCACATACTCACCCGGATTGACGAATGCAGTATGCAGGTGGGCAATACCTTCCTTTGAACCGATAAGTGCTAGTACCTCAGTCTTCGGATCAACCTCAACACCAAATCGACGCTTCATATACGTCGATGCAGCCGTGCGGAACTCTATCGAACCAGCATAATCAGGGTATTGATGGTTTTGCGGCTTTCGAATAGCCTCAGCCATTGCCTCAACAATGTGCTGCGGTGTTGGCAAATCCGGATCACCAATGCCGAGTGAAATTACGTCAATCCCTTGAGCTTTTAAAGCGTCTCGCTTACGGTCAATTTCCGCAAAGAGATAGGGCTTAATCTGGTTCAAGCATTCTGCTGTTTGCACACGCTCTCCTTAAATCGTTCCTCGATAAGATTCTGTTGCTGGACCGGTCATTTTCACCGCTCCGCCTTCTGTCCATTCAATCTTTAACATTCCACCTGGTAGCACAACATCTACCTCGCGTCCCACTCGGCCAGTTAAATATCCGCCGACGCCGGTAGCACAAGCTCCCGTACCGCAGGCAAGAGTTTCGCCAACCCCGCGTTCAAATACGCGAGTGTGGAGCAAACCGTCGCGCAACTCTACAAATTCAATATTAGATTTCTCAGAGAAAACCTCATGCGATTCTAAATACGCACCAATTCGATCAATATCCATGTTCTCAAGGGTTTTTTCACCGTTGAATAATGCATCTGGGAGTTCCTCAAAGGAATCAATAAACCAAAGAGCGTGCGGATTCCCCATTGAAATACAAGTGAAAGTAACGTCGCACCACGGTGTCTGCACTTTCAAGTCACGAACAAAAGAAGTACCAGATTCGGCATGATCAGCAACGCTCTCTTGCGGAGCTCGAACCGGAACCAACTCTGGATCGAAAATCGGCTCACCCATATTTACAGTGGCTTCCGTGAGCTTTCCGGTATCTACCGAGAATTGAAGTGGGCGCTTTCCAGCCAAAGTATCAACGGTTAATTCACCTTGCGAGGCATCCACGTAACCTTCATCAACAAGGAACTTTGCGGTACAACGTACGCCATTTCCGCACATCTGCGCTAGGGAGCCGTCGGTATTGATGTAATGCATATACCCAGCTGAACCACTATTCTTCGGAGGTTGAACCACGATCACGCCGTCAGCACCAATACCAAAATGCCGGTCGCAAAGAGCACGCACTTGAGCCGGATCAACGTCCACGTTGCCCTTCATCCCGTCGATAACCACAAAATCGTTACCTAAACCGTGCAGCTTGATAAAGTCGATACTCATCGTGAAATCCCTTTAGCTTAGCCGAATTAATAAAACCTATTGGTGAAAGTCTTACAGGCTTTGCGTCATTTCGCCGAGTAGTTCAGCGTATGGACGAAATCACTGGAGCATAGCCCACTCTTCTTTAGTAAGTACCGAGACGTGGCTAATTCGCTTTTCACCTAAAAGTGGCACATCCATATCGTGCTTTGTCTCTACAAACCGGAACCCGAGTTTCTCTTGTACACGCTTGGATTTTTCGTTTCCTTCGAAGTAGCAACACCGCATTTGGCGCATTCCCAAATCTTCGAAACCATGGCGAATCAGCTCCTCACAGGCCTCAGGGATGTACCCCTTCCCCCAGTACGCTTGACCAATCCAATAACCGAGTTCGCATTCATCCGAACGCTCAGCGCTATCTGAGACATCAGCCAATTTCAACCCCATGCTCCCAATCGGAGCATTTGAACCTTTCAAGCACACTGCGTAGGTTTCAGGGTCTTTTAAAACGTTTCGAATAACTTCAACACTTTCATCTACCGACTGATGCGGCGGCCAGCCGCACGGAAGACCTACCAAAGGATCGCGGGCATGTTTAAACAGCTCCTGAGCATCCGTTTCTTCCCATTCACGCAGAACCAGGCGTTCTGTTTCCAACATCGTTTAACTCCTCCACAATCACTGAAATTTAATGAATACTATAAACCCGCTCTAGTAGCACGATAGTTTCAAAGTGATTGGTATGCGGGAACATATCTACAACCTGTGCATAACGCACACGAAAATCCTGCATGTGAACAAGATCAACCGAAAGACTTTGCGCATTGCAAGACGAATAAATAATTCGCTCAACTCCAGAATCGTTCAACCACCTAGCCAATTCATCACCAATTCCCCGACGTGGCGGATTCACAACTACCAAGTCCGGAATCTCGCTTTGTTTCTTTACCCACTGCGTGGCATCAGCAGCAACAAACGAGATTTCTACACCCTTCATCGACTGGGCATGTTTGTTACCGGCAGCGACGGCGTCTTCCGAGGTTTCGACGCCGGTCACACGTGTAACTCCTGCATGGGCGAGGGCAAAAGCAAAACCACCGATTCCACAGTAAAGATCCCAGGCGTTTTCTGCACCCGCAGCCCACTGAGCTGCCCGCCGATAGAGCTCCTCAGCCATCTCAGTGTTCGTCTGGAAGAACGACTGGGGCCGAAGCTCAAGCTCGAGCGAGGCAACACCGTCGTCTATTTCCGTCGCTGGATCAGAAATAACAACAGGCATCGGCATCGAGACGCGGTCACTGATCAGAATTTCTTCATTACCTTCGATTACCGCCTTATGCTCGGGCTGAACATTCACTGAGCACACCGATAGCATTGGGACTAATTCGCGTAGGCGATCATATTTCTTAAAGAAAATTCCTTGGGCACCTCGGCGCCGAACCACAAAGCGAAGCATCAGATCTCCCGAAGGTGACTCCACTACAATCACGTATTTAAGAACGCCCTGATCTGTGACAGGGTTATAGGGCTGAAGCTCGCACTCCTTAATGAATTGAGTAAGCGCGGGAGTAGCGGCACGAATACCCGTCGTTGGTAGCGGGCAGTCGCGAAGGTCGACGCCGGGTACACCGTTACCTCCAAACTCACGAGCCGATCGACCATCGTTATACACAGGAGAAAATTGCTCACGAACCATTGGCGCCGCAATTCCAAGCTGTGGCTTTGAAACTGATCCGGTAACCACCAGCTTCACTTTGTTTCGAAAAGACTCCGTGCGCGAACGAGCAGTTGAAAGCCACTCACTTGCGTCAATCAAATCGTATGCAACCTGTTCCTTAACCTGAAGCTGCTCGGGCATGGGCACGTCAAGGTTCGTGCATGATCTACACAAGCCTTCTCGAAAATAGTGACAATCGATAATAGGTGCACCCATAAACAATGCTTCTCTCAGATCGTTAGGAGCTCACGCTTAGCTAGCAACGGATACATCTGTGCTTCTGCCACCAAGAAACTCAGAAACTGCTTGCTTAGCCCCTTCAATTCCTTGGAAATGATGCGCATTAATTCCGAGCTTCTGGGCAACATCCACATTCAGGCGCGTGTCGTCAAAGAACAGAATCTCTTTCGGAGTGGTTTCAAGCACCTTGACCACATAGGTAAAAATCTTTTCCTGAGGCTTGGCAATTCCCAGTCCGCACGAAAAAAATGCGGGCTCAAAGCGCTTCAACCACGGCTTTTCTTCACGGATTTTCGCGAGCAAAGCTGCCGGAATATTAGATAGTAAAGCAACTCGAGCCTTTAGGGAGCCCTCTTCTACGCTCGCTTTAAGCTCTTCAAGCCAGGCAACCATAACGTCGTCGTGCTCGATCCACGATTCACAATCTGCTTTGAAAATATCTTCCCAATTAGAGAACTCAACTCCGAGTTCATCACCCATCAAATCAACATACTCGGCAAAATTAATTCTGCCGGCGTCAAGAGGATCGCGGACCTCACGATAAACCTGCCAAAACTCTGAAGGATCAACTCCTAGCTCCCCTAACCGTGCAGCTTGTTCAATCGCATGCTTACCAGCATCGCTTTGGGTCTTCATAAACAAGCCGTACAGATCAAAGAGGAGAGTTTTCATAAGGGAAATTCTACGGTTCCTACAGACTTGGCGCGAATGTTGGCAAGGGTATTCGGCGATTAAGCTTCGTCCACCACAGTGAACAAACCAGAAATGCTAGCTAGCACAGAAGCCTTAACACTCTCGAACGGTTCGCCCGCATCGAGGGATTTCATTCCTACATCAAGCAAAGCTCGGTTAATTCGTGAATGAAGCGAAGCCGTTTTCGGATCCACCATAGTCCACAACAATGTGACTCTTCGCGCAAATTCAATATGGAAATTAGCCACAAGATCCGAATGATACTCCGCGCGCTGTTCTGGAATGTCATGTTCCGACGCTGGCCGCGCACTTCGCGCCGATTTCATAACACTAATCAACCAAGAATGCCCAGTGCTGCGCGCCAACTCTAGGCTGACCACCGCGAGCGCAAGAATTTGTTCTTGGGGAGTAGAATCACGGTTGATCGCATCGTCAACCGCGTCTTGCCATTGAGGAAGGTAACGTTCGAGAACCAAGATGCGTAAATCATCAACCGAGGAAACATATCGGTATATCGAGTTTCGAGCAATCCCTGCAACTTTAGCGACGGCACCAGCTGTGAGATCTTCGGGCCCGCGCTCACGCAGGATTTCTTCGGCTGCATCAATCAACTTACCGAACATAATACGATGATGTTCTTTGACTGTGGGTGCAGAAATACTTGGCATTTCTCCATCCTTTCTTCAAAGAGCAGTGCTTATTTGCGTGATCTAGTAGTCATGCTACTGGATTTTAGTCATCGAGAAATGATTGATAGATCAATTTCATACAATCTGTCCAGTTATTCACCATAGCACTCACAAAATTTTGGGTGTTAATTCCCAAAGGACCCGAAACCTGCCAAAATAGGAACATGGATTTCATGGCTTGGGCACTTCAAACAGCAATCGCACATCCTGATCTTCACGACGCTCTTGTTACGTCCGACGAAGACTGGCTCGATATTCTTCTCAATGATGGGCGTACTTTCCGCTTCCGGCCAGGTGCGTTGATAAACGAAAATGCACCACTTGATCAGCGCACAGATATCCTAAATCGCCTTATCACCATCGGAATCGCACAAGCCGAAACCCCGAAAATCGAAGCAGATATCGTCAAAGATTCCCAACCCGCACCAGAGCACTCTGACTCCAAAGTTCGCGACGTCGGCCTAGATCTTTTGTCCAGCACAGCGGCGCACGATCCAGTCACTCCACCTCCCGAAGCAAATATCGTGCCTATCGTACGCTCGGCAGACTACTACCTTCGCTCACATCGAGAAGCAGATTCCATGGTTTATCTGCCTCTCACTGATTTCGTTGCCGCCGGGCTCGCCTACGATCTGCCACAGACTATTCAGCCAGTCTACTATTCACAGATTGAAGACGACGTGCGCGAAGTTGGTGAGATCCTTGCCGAATCCGTGGTTACTTTGCGTCAAATGACCGGAGCGATTCGCCACACGGTAGAAATCGGGATGATGGATATCGTGGGCGCTCGAGTTTTAACCTTTTTACAACCGGCAAACTACGAACTATCTTGGTTCTGCGATCTTGACATGATGCAACAGGTAGCAGAACAAATCTCCGCACAGTTTTCAGATGACATCCCACTCTTCGTTCCGGCTTCGCGCACGAAACTCTTCGTCGTCTTCTCCGAAGATCCTCACCTAACCGAATTCTTCAAGGTTCTCCTTGCCCAGCGAGACTCAAACGAAGCCGTTTACCCGCTTCCACACACCGTTGCTGCCGACGGCTGGCGTGAGTGGGTTCCATTCCCAGGATCGGAGCTTGCCGAGGTACTCGGCACACTACGCAACCAATTCCGCGAATCTATCTACGCGGCACAGGTAAAGGAGATGAGTACCTGGGGAGAATTCGGAGCTCTGAAGACGTTCACTTCTAGGAGGCTACGCAATAACGAGCGAGTCTCCACAACGGAGTGGTCCGATATCGATAAGTACGGATCGATTCCCTTGACCGACTACATTATTTTCACCCGCGCAGCTTCTCCTCATCCGTGGGAGCCTGAGCAAGCAGTTAATCTTCCAATTCGTTCACATATCGCCCGAGAAGTGTGGCCAGAAGGTTTTGAAAAAGACGAAAACGCCTGGCCACCGCGGTGGTACGTCAAGGGCTTCCCGAACGAACAACAGCTAGATAAATTACGAGAATCGGCAGATCGTGAATTCTAGATCTTTGCTCCGGCAACAGCTTTGAAAGTATTAACGGCACATCTGTAAGGTCAAAATTGGGGGCTTTAGATCAAGATCCGATCTAAAGCCCCCAAAAATTTAGTTTTCAGTGCGCAGTTCGCGTCCCGCAGTGATTTCTTCAGCCGCTTCGAGTGCACTCTCTTTTTCATTTCCGAGTGACCCTGCAGCCAATTTATCCACAATGATGGCAATTGCTCCATCGCCTGTTACGTTCGTGGCAGTTCCGAAGGAATCTACTGCAACATACATTGCGACCATGATCGCATACATCGGATCGGTGAAGCCAAGGATTCCTTGAAGAACACTTTGAGCTGCCGTGATAGCACCACCAGGAACGCCGGGAGCCGCAACCATAATCACGCCGAGCATCATAATGAATCCCGCCATGTGGGTTGGACTTGGAGAAATCCCCATCATGTACTGCAAAGCCAAAGCAAACGCGGTGATTTTGATGGTTGAACCTGCCAAATGGATCGTTGCACAAAGTGGAATAACAAAGTCTGAAATTTCGTGGCTGACGCCGTTTGCTCGAGTACAACGCACTGTAACTGGAATTGTTGCCGCCGACGACGCTGTTCCAAGTGCCGTGAAGTAAGCGTCACGCATTCCCCAGAGAGCAGCGAGTGGGTTTCGTTTCGCTACAGCGCCCGCGAGTCCATATTGAAGAAGCATCATGACGAGCGTGAGAATGAAAGCGAAGAGGATAACTTTGCCCATCGCTACGATGACGTCAACGAACTGCCCTGACTTTGACATATTCAAGAAGATTCCGAAGATGTGAAGCGGGAGTAGCGGCACAATCGCTTTAAGGATGACCATCATCATTAGGTCACGGAACTCAACGAAAATCGCCATCATCTTCACTGCGCGGGTTGTGACCATTCCGATGCCGAAAACAAAGGCCACAATGAGTGCCGTCATCACCCCAAATACAGGTGGCAGAGTAAAACTTGGATCCATAAGAGAGGCGACGGCGTTTTCTGGGGTCGCAAGGTCAGGCACGGCTTGCCCGCGGAGTAGCGAAGGGAAGATAAGTGCCGCTAAACCCCACGTGCCAAAACCAGCGATCATCGTGGAAGAGTAAGCGAGAACTACGGTCACAAGGAGCCATTTACCACCGGATTTTCCAAGCTCAAAAATAGCCGGAGTAACTAATCCAACGATGATAAGAGGAACCATAAAGGAAAGGAATTTTCCGAAAAGATCATTAAAAGTCGCAAATGGAACGATCGCCCAGTTTGGAAGAAATTGCCCTAGGAGTGCTCCAACTACAATAGCCAGAATCACCCAAAAAAGCAGCGTCTTTGACATTCGTTTCCACAGGCTTTGCTCCGGTGATGATGCAGCGGTCATAAAGGAACTCCCGATATCTATGTGTATTTGTGCATGAATACACTTAACCGTAGAAGAGGTGTCCATAACGTGGTGGGTGCGTCCAACTATTGGACGCACCCACCATTTGATTCGTTTTTACAGAAGTAAATGACCTAATAAAAGGCCCTATTTACTTCTTTGCGTAGAACCTGCCTAAAGTTTCTTTCTTAAATTCTTCGTAATAGCCTTCATTGATTGACCGGCGAATTTTATCTACCATCGTCACCGTGAAATATTCATTATGAATAGTTGCTAAAGTTGAAGAAATCATTTCCTTCGCTTTGAAAGTATGATGCATGTACGCTTTCGAATAATGCGTACATGTGTAGCATTCACAGCCTTCAACTAACGGCGAAAAGTCACGCTTGAACTGTGCGCGCGTAATATTAAAACGTCCATCAGGCGAATAAATTGCAGCGTTTCGTGCCACTCGCGAAGGATTGACGCAGTCAAAAGTATCTGCTCCACTTTCAATTGCACGGAAGAAATCATCAGGTTCGGAAATTCCAAGCAGATGCCGAGCTCTGTCTTCTGGCAACTCTTCACTTACCCAGCCCACAATTGTGCCAAGGTTTTCTTTTTCTAAAGCTCCACCAATTCCAAAGCCATCGAATCGCTGGCCCTCGACTTCCATCGAACCAAGGTCACAGGCAGCCTTGCGGCGCAGGTCTTCGTATTGCGCACCTTGGATCACACCAAATAACTGTTGATATGGCTTTTCCGAACGTTCCTGTGTCAGTTTTTTATGGGCATGCAAACAGCGCTCTGCCCAGAGTCGCGTCCGTTCTAACGATTCTTCCTGATAACCACGTGAATTCATCAGCGTAGTCAGCTCATCGAAAGCAAAAATGATATCGGCACCTAGTTCGTGCTGAATCCGCATTGATACTTCGGGAGTGAAGCGATGCTTCGAACCGTCTAGGTGCGAACGAAACCAAACGCCGTCGTCGTCAACATTAGCTAGACGTTCCTTGTTCGCAGCAACGGCATCGTCGGCAACCGTCTTTCCAGAGAACTCTTCGGAAAGCACTTTCTTAAAACCTGAGCCAAGGCTCATCACCTGGAAACCACCGGAATCCGTGTACGTTGGACCTCCCCAATTCATAAAGGCTGCGAGCCCACCGGCTTCGTCGAGTACATCCGATCCTGGCTGAAGATAAAGATGGTAGGCGTTGGCGAGCACAGCCTGCGCCCCAACCGCCTTCACCGATTCAGGCAAAACAGCCTTAACGGTTGCCTTCGTTCCCACTGGGATAAATGCCGGCGTCTGAATATCCCCATGCGGCGTGTGAATAACTCCCGTCCTACCGAGCACCTTCCCGTCGGAAGTTTCTAGACGAGTGGTAATATCGAAGGTCATAGCCGAATCTTTTCTTTCGTTGTGCGCTCTCTGCAATCGAGATCAGCGGGTAGCTTCTTGGGCTGCTTCTATATTACGGTCCGCTTCATGCGATTGCATTGAACCAGCGGGGCTGTAAGTGATTTCATGGCGCTTAACCCAGGAAACAACAGGGTAGGTTACCGGCAACAGCACCACTTCAACGCCAACTTTGTAGATATAGCCAACGAACATCAGATTAAGGATGGTTGCCCAGTCCATTACTCCAATCCATGCAATCACACAGAAGATGGCGGTGTCCGCAAATTCTCCAACAACAGTCGATCCAATTAAACGGAACCACAGGTTATTTTCACCGAAACGTTCCTTGATGCGCACCAGCACCCAGGAGTTGAGCAGTTGACCAACGAGGTATCCAGCTAGCGAGGCAAGCACAAAGCGGGGAACCACACCCAGAACTGCTTCAAAAGCAGCTTGGTTTTCATAGCCAGGCGCTGGTGGAGCCAGAATGACCAGCCAGAACACCACCGAAGCAATAATCGAGATAACAAATCCCATGATGATAGTGCGGCGTGCGTGTTTGAACCCATACACTTCGGACAGCACATCACCGATAACGTATGTAAGTGGGAACAGGATGGCACCGCCGTCGAAAATCAATGGACCGGCGGAAATAAGTTTAGTGGCACCGATGTTGGACAGTAATAAAAAGGCTACGAAACAAACGGCAAAAACGTCGAACATCGCACGGCGCGTGACTGGACGTGACAAGAAACCCCTCCAAGGAAATAACAGCAACTAAGCATTGAACAAGGAATATTCCATACCAAGTGAAAGTGCAGTAAGCGCCGTAGAATCAACCGCCTACTATTTCCCTAGCAAGAAATATTTAACTGGTTTGCCCGGCACTGCCACCACCGAGGCGCGAAAGAAATGACGACGCCGATGCGTCACCCCCTCCCTCGTAGAGCCGATCGCTCAAACTCTGGGAGTTATATTATCAAAAGATTTACGAAAGGTATTCGGGATGCTCAGCTACGTATTTCTTCACAAACGGGCATACCGCTACGATCTCATTTTCACCGAGCGTCTTTTCAAATTCGAATGCTGCCTCCACCAGCTCACTAGCAATCCCTTGCCCGCGGAAACTTCCCTTGACAACGGTGTGGGTGAAGTAGATCTTAGCGTCATGAATCTCATAGGTCATGTACCCGATGATTTGAGTACCGTCGGTCAGCCTTGCTTCCCATTGGCTCTGCTCTTCGTTATGGACGATTTCATATGGAGCGGCTTCGTTGCCCATTATCTTCCTCTTTCTTTCGTCTTTACTACCGGTTTTCCTGCGTAATCACTAGCTAATACATCACTCGGATAATTGGATTTTTATCAAACGGCGAAAGTTCTTGAGTAATCGGCGTCTTTTCACCATCAGAACTTCCAAGCGTTTGACCGGGAAGAAGGTAGGTATCACCAGTGATGATGTAGTTGGCAATACTTGCGAGCATGGAGTAGACGTCGTCTTCAGATTTCGTCGACTCACGAATTTCAAGGTCAAGATGACCAAAAAGAGGCAAACCGAGGGTACGCCCAACCGTCAGATCCGGTTGAACCGTGCGAATATTCACCCACAGAGGCAAAGGCGCTTCTCCACGCGTTAAGCTTTCAGCCATTGACACCACCATATTCGGAGGTTGGACTACACCAAGCTCGGATCGGAACACCCCAACTGCGGCGTCTTCTCGCATAAGCGCATCGATGATCTGCGTCAGTAATAGGTGGGCAGAAACCATCCGCTTGCGACGCTTTAACTCAGGCAATTCAATAGCGTCTGGGTGCTTTTCACCCGCAAGTTTTCCATCTTCGGCATCTTGGACCGGAGCATAGAGAGTAATCGGAACATGGAAAACGTGTTCCGGTAGCGCACCACCGTCAAACTGAAGCGGGTAATTTAGCGGAGAAATCATTGTTTGTACGCCTTGATCAGCAAAATGAACGAGGTCGCCAGCAACCAGATTAGGGTTTTCCGGATCCGACTCTACTCGCTGCCATTTCGGCTCAATCGATAGCGACCAAAGCTCTTTGAGACGTGCCAACGCGGCGTCGATATTGATCGGCGCTGAAAAGAGCGCCACGGCAGAAAGAACGTCCGGTGCCGGTGGATGTATCGCTGAAACCCCAAGATTTTCCATGATCATAGTTTATCGTAGGTCACTGGGACTTTTCAGACACGTTCTCCAAAAATTTCGGGTGTAGCGTGGAAAGGTCGCATCGGGGCGACGCGCAGTAAAAATTTTGGAGAAAACATGAACGCACCATTCATCATTGGAGCTTACGCCGCTAAGCCACAGGAACGCTCTGCCCAAGAAGAGTTTTACCAGCTACTTGATGAAGCTGAATGGGTATCCGGTTTAGAGATTCCGTACATGGCGAAAGGCTTGCAAGATGATCCAGAATGGTTCGCTGCCCAATTAGGTGATTCCTTCACTACAAACGTCCTCACCCCGATTCCTGGCACCATGAGTTTCGTCGGTGATACCAGTTGGGGAATTGCATCGGTGGACGACGACGGTCGCCAGGCAGCGTTGGGTTTCTTGCGTAACGCTGCAGATGCGATGAAAGGGATTAATGACCGACTCGGCCGTCAATTCTTCACTTATCTAGCGCTTCATACTGCTCCTCGTAGCGGTGGAAACGTCCACGCACTCCTCAAGTCGCTTGAGGAACTGCTCTCTTGGGAGATCGACGGTGCTAAGCTCACGATCGAACACTGTGATGCTTTCTCTACCGAGCGCATCATCAGCAAGGGTTTCCTTGAACTGTGCGACGAAATCGTTGCAGCTAAGGAATTTGGTGGCAAGGTCGGGGTTTCAATCAACTGGGGACGCTCCGCAATTGAAGGTCAAGGTGCCGATCTCCCACTCGTCCATGTAGAAAACGCTGCGCGTGCAGGCGTTTTGGAAGGACTCATTTTCTCCGGTGCCCACAACGTTGCCAACGACTGGGGTCCAGAGTGGGAAGATGCCCATGTTGGACTCAAAGAATTCGTACCAGAGTCACTCATGACTCCAGAACTAGTCGATACCGCCGCAAGCGCCGCTCGCGAAGCCGGAGTTCACTACCTTGGTGCAAAAACCACGATCCTCCCTGCTCCAAGCAATACCGAGCGGATGGCGATGCTGAAGCGAATCGCCGAATCTGCAGGTGCTCTTTAACAAATTCTCAGGCGATTACACCCTCAGATTGTGCTTTTTATAAGGTATTTCAAAGCCTTTTACTATCATCGTTAGGATTTTTCCTCAACACATTGTGAGAAATCTGCGTTTACGGCTAGTTTGTTCCTTTTTGGTTGAACTTTCTTGACCATTTCCTTAAGAATGGTGAAATGGACAACGATGATAGTAGACAAAGCACTCATACACTGCCAGCTACCGAACCGCCGTCGGCCTTCGAAGCGCTACTTTCGGTTGAAAAGGAGATAAACGAATCCGATTTGGGTGAAAAGCCCATCGAATTAGCTGCCGAATCAGATAATGCAACAATTTCATGGCCGGTAGTCATTCCTGCAATGATCCTGATCATAAGCGTGATCACATGGGGATTGGCAGTCCCAGATAATTTCGGAAACGCCTCCTCGGCTGCTTTCAGCTGGGTTCTTGAAAACCTTGGCTGGGCGTTCGTTTTAATCACCACAATCTTCGTGGTTTTCGTACTGGTTATTGCCGGAAGCAAGTTTGGTCAGATTAGGCTAGGTGCGGCAGACGAGCAACCAGAATTTTCTAATGGATCGTGGATTGCCATGATGTTTGCTGCTGGCATGGGTATCGGCCTCATGTTCTACGGCGCATCAGAACCACTCTCCTTCTATCGAGACGGCGTACCGGGGCACAACCCCAATGAAGTTGGTACGGCGATGGCAACTGCACTGTTCCATTGGACACTTCACCCGTGGGCGATGTACACAATTGTTGGTTTGGCAATTGCCTACTCCACCTACCGAGTCGGACGCAAACAGCTCGTTTCCTCCGCTTTTACGCCTCTGATCGGTGAAAAGAACGTCAACGGCATCGTCGGAAAAACAATCGATGTTCTGGCGATCTTCGCTACCGTCTTCGGAACTGCGTGTTCGCTAGGCTTGGGCGCGCTTCAGATCAAAGCGGGACTTGAAGCCGCTGGAATTGTGAACAACGCGGGAACAGGTTTGATCGTCACCATTGTTTCGGTACTCACCTTGGCTTTCCTTCTTTCCGCAATGTCTGGAGTCGGTGCAGGAATCCGCATTCTTTCAAACCTTAATATGACTCTAGCTGCCGTGCTCGCTTTGGCAGTCTTTGTTCTGGGTCCAACAATTACCCAGCTCAACCTGCTACCTGGTTCCCTGGGAGCCTATGTTTCAAACTTCTTCGAAATGGCTGGACGCACAGCAGCATCAGCAGACGGAACCGCCGGTAAGTGGCTTTCAAGCTGGACGATTTTCTATTGGGCTTGGTGGATTTCGTGGTCTCCATTCGTAGGAATGTTCATTGCACGAATCTCGCGTGGAAGAACAATTCGCGAATTCTGTATGGGGGTACTACTTGTTCCATCAGGACTCTCCACTGTATGGTTCGCCATTTTTGGTGGAACTGCGATTTCTATGGAGCAGTCCGGAAACTCGATCTACGGTGATGGAAACGCTCAGAGTCAGCTATTCTCTTTGCTCCACAATCTCCCCGGTGGCTTCTATTTCGGACTAATTGCAGTCCTTTTGCTTGCCACCTTCTTCATCACCTCAGCCGATTCAGCATCAACGGTGATGGGTTCACTTTCACAAAACGGACAAGTTACCGCTAAACCAATGCTGTCGGCACTCTGGGGGCTCTTAACCGCCCTTATCGGTCTGACGCTTCTGATTTCAGGAGGTGACACAGCCTTGAACAATATTCAAAGTGTCACGATTGTAGCGGCAACACCATTCCTGTTTATCGTGTTTGGACTTATGTTTGCGCTGGTTAAAGACCTCCGAAACGACGTTATCTACCTCGATCAACGTGAACAGGAGCGATTCGGACGGCAACTAGCTTTGGCACGCCGTCTTCACCGCGAAAAGGAAGAAATTGCTAGGTTGCGGCGTCGTGCGAAGCCTCGGCATCACAGTGAAGCCAAATCTACAAAAGCTAGACATAGCTAGACATAGCTAGACAATCGAAAAATAACCACAAATAGAGGTTGATTTAGCACTAGAAACTTGGTGGGGGCTGATCGGTTTAACAACCGATCAGCCCCCACCACTTCAATAACCCTAAAAATAAAAAACTGGCTGGTGCAGAACACAGCAAAATCCTGCACCAGCCAGAAAATACGAAGGATTCGCAAAACCTCCCGCTCACCTCAGTAGGAAAAGGAATTCCTTCGTTTGCGCTCGCAAGAAGCGGCGCAAAGATTTCTATAGCACAAAGCTATCATGGTTTATTCGCGAACGCACACATTTTCTTACATTCCGAAATTTATCACCTTTTTCAGGTAAAACACCTAAATCAAACGCTATTTTTCACTCTTCATATTTAAGAAGTAAGGACCGCGGTCAACAAGCTCTTTCCGATATATCGTATCCCAGCGGTTCCACGGCTCTTTAGAAAGCGAATCATTCGTAAAACGAGGATCTCCAGTCAACTCAGTGACACAGAAATCAGGGATATCTAGATCAACCACAGGAGTGAGCCGTTCACATTCGGCAACAATCAATCCGTCGTTTTGACCGGCAAAAAGATCGAACTCCCATCCATCTTCTCCATGCCAAATCGAATACCGCTTTTTCAAGATCAAGTGCGTCGAATGTTGCAGAATCTGCACCGCCACATCCAAGGCAATTTCGGTTTCCAATTCATAGCGCTCACCATTTACCGACGGCGATTTCACTCCCATTGTGGCAGCAGCTTTAGAATCAACGTCTTTGATCTCCATAAGCTGAGCCAAAACCCTACGTTCATACGTTCCTACGTTGTCAGTGCGATAGTCGAACTTTGGGAAATCTACCTCAACCCCACGGAAAATAATCCGCACTCGGATCGCATATCCTGCCTCAGCGAAGACGTAAGCTTGAACAATAATTTGCTCGGATCCGTGCTTCAATGCGTCCTGCGGGATGCTATTAACAAAGAACTTACGTTCAAACTCGAAAGGGAAATCGCGGTCTTCCGCCGATGAAAATGGAATGCTCATGCTCAAATAATAGTTGAAAGCTAACATTGCTTGTATGACTAACATGACTGCCACTTCTAGCGATTCTCAGCCGGCCTTACCTACCGGTACCGATGTTGTTCTTGCAGCTCAAGCACTTGGACCAACCATTCGTCGCACCCCACTCGATACCTGTGCGCGTCTAAGCTCCAAAACGGGTCGCAAGATTTACCTCAAACGCGAAGATATCCAAGTTGGTCGTTCCTATAAAGTTCGCGGCGCTTTCAACTTTATTTCTTCCCTTGATGCGAGCGACGCTGATCGTGGAGTCATTTGTGCTTCAGCTGGTAATCATGCCCAAGGCGTCGCATTCGCCTGCAACACGCTACACATTAAAGGCACAATCTTTATCCCTACCACCACTCCGCGCCAAAAACGGAATCGCATCCGTGATATCGGTGGAAACTGGATCACCCTTATCGAAGCCGGCACCACTTTCGACGAATGTTCGCGCGCAGCAACGGAATTTGCCATCTCTAACGGAGGAGTCTACGTCCATCCCTTCGATGATCCACGCACGATTGCCGGCCAGGGAACTGTGGTCAAGGAAATCTTTGAGCAGGCGGATGAACCTCCTATGAGCGTCGTCGTACCGATCGGTGGTGGCGGTCTGCTCGCTGGAACCTTGGCGTGGGTAAAACAATTCCATCCCGACGTCGTCATAGGTGTGGAACCGAGCGGGGCCGCCTCAATGAAAGCCGCACTCGAAGCAAATGAACCGGTCACCCTTACCAAAGTTGATTCCTTTGCAGACGGCACCGCGGTTGCGCGGGTTGGAAATATTACTTTCGACATGGCTCGCAACCACTGTGATCACATCGTCACCGTCCCAGAAGGCGCTATCAGCTCAGAGATGCTTGAGCTCTACCAGGTGGAAGGAATTATCACCGAACCTTCGGGAGCCCTTTCCGTTGCTTCACTTCGAGGCTACCTTGACCTTAATTCGCTCCCTGACGGTCCAATCGCCTTTGTTATTAGCGGTGGGAATAACGATGTTTCTCGGTATGACGACATCGTTGAGCGCTCTATGATTCATGAGGGCCTGCGCCACTACTTCTTAGTTACTTTCCCGCAACAGCCAGGGGCATTGCGAACCTTCCTTGACGAAGTTCTTTCCGACGGCGAAGACATTATCTTGTTCGAATACACCAAGAAAAACAATCGCGAAACTGGTCCCGCACTGGTAGGAATCGAAATTGACGATCCAAAAAATATTGATTCCCTGCTAGAACGCATGGATAAGTCCGCGATTCATTCCGAGAAGCTCGAGCCAAACTCCCCAAGTTTCGGATTCCTGCTCTAGGCTTAGAGGTAGTGTCCGTTTTCCGATGAGGTTTTTATGACTAACTCTGATTTTCCACAAGACTCCAACAACACATTCCAAGGTGAGGCTGAGGCGACTAAAGCAAAGGTATCTACGCCGATAGCGGCGTCATCCCCCACAGCGAAAGCAACGCCGAACACCCAACGAAACGGTACCAACAAGGCGCTTTTAATCATTGTGGTGGCACTTCTTGCAGTAGTGGTTTTGCTTACCGTCTTGCTTTTCTCACGAAACGGAGACGCAGATCAGAGCGATAAAAATGCCGAAACTTCACAGAGCGCTCAGCAGGGAACCCAGAAACAGGGCTCGGGAACCGATGAATCCCAGCAGGAGAAAAAGCCAAAAGACGGAGCTCCAGCACCAGCTGTACCGGACGACGTTCGCAAGATCATTGATTCTCAGCATCGCCTCACCGACGGCGATCCTCGTGCGAAGGGTGGCGTTAACGCCCGCGTAGTTGTAGAAATTTACGCCGATTTCCGTTGCGGTCACTGTGCAAATTTCGCGTTGAACGTTGAGCCTCAACTCAAGAAGATGATCGACGACGGTACGATCCGTTACGAGTTCAACAGTCTTCCAGTTCTGGGAGCGGACTCTGTTATGGCTGCTCAGGCAGCGCAAGCGGCCGCCAATCAAGGAATGTTCTGGGAATACCACGATGCCTTGTATGAGGCTTTTGCCAAGAAGTCTGCCACCTACAGCGTCGACGGCTTGACGGATCTTGCTAAGAAAGCCGGTGTGAAGGACTTAGAGAAATTCCGCGCAGATATCACGGCACCTCAAACCGTCGAAGCTGTTAAAAAAGAAATGGATAATGGCCGCCGCCTCGGGCTGACTGGAACACCAGCATTCCTTATCGGGTACCAATTTGTTCCGGGCGACATCCCATTCGATACTTTTAAGCAGATCGTTGATTCCGAACTCAAACGTGAAAAGGCAGCATAGTACATGTCCCTCACAACATTTATTTCGCACACATTTCAAAAATTTTCACGCCTAAAGCTCCAGTATCAAGAACTTCCTAAGAAGGCAATCGTCATTGGCGGTCCACACACCTCCTACTGGGATGGAATCTTGATGGCGGTTGCCTTTTGGGACGCCAAGCGTAACTTCAATTTTCTCGTTAAAGATTCGGCGATGAAATCACCTTTTGGCCCAATTATTCGTAAGGTCGGTGGGATTTCGGTAGACCGCAGTTCCGCCCACGGTCTGGTTGACCAGATCGCCACGAAAGCTGCTGAGTCTGACGAATTCCTATTGGTTATTGCACCAAAGGGAACTCGTTCTCCGCGCGAGTTCTGGAAATCTGGGTTCTACCACATTGCGCGCAAAGCGAATATTCCGGTTGTACTTGGTTACATCGATTCAGCCACGAAAACGTACGGTTGGGAGCACGGAATTATGTTGACCGGAGATATGCGAGCAGACATGGACCTAATCCGTGCTTTCTATGCAGATAAAGAAGGCATCAATCCGCAGTGGAAGAGCACACCGCGGTTGCGAGGTGAAGAAGATAGCGAGCCACTGGGCAACGAGGAATCGTCGAAATGACCCCTGCGCTACACACCACCGAAGTAAAAATCCCAGGTTTCACGACTTACGAGCATCAACTTACAGTTCCACTCGACCACAAGGGGACTCTGCTTTCAGAGTCTGAGCGCACTCAGCTTCCAGCGACTATTCGGGTTTTCGCTCGTGAATATGTTCGTGACGGCGGCGCCGAGCTCCCCCGCTTAGTTTATTTTCAAGGCGGTCCAGGTTCTCCATCACCGCGACCAGAGCCGGTAGGTGGCTTCGTTGAGTGCTTATTGGAAAAATATCGTGTGCTTCTTCTTGACGAACGAGGTACTGGACTCTCACATGCCCTGGATGCCACTGTGGTTACCGACGTCGGCACACCGGAGTTGCAAGCGGCCTACCTGTCCTGTTTCCGTGCAGATTCGATTGTTGACGACGCCGAGGCCCTCCGAATTGCCCTTCAGGGCGAGGAACCATGGAGTACGCTCGGCCAGTCTTTTGGTGGATTTTGCATTACGACGTATCTTTCGCGAGCGCCACAGGGCCTCAAGGAAGCAATGATCACCGCTGGGCTACCGTCAGTAGACCGGTCCGCAACCGACGTCTACGAGCGCACATGGGAACAAACTGAACAACGCAACCGTGAGTTCTTCGATCGTTATCCAGAAGACGAAGCTACCTGCTGGAAAATAGTCCAACACCTAGCTGACGTTAAGGAATTCTTGCCAACGGGTGAGCGCCTCACACCAAGGCGATTCCGAATGATCGGCATTTCTTTGGGGTGGTCCTACGGGCTAGAAAAACTCCACCATCTGCTTGAAGATCCTTTTGTGGAAATCGGTGGAAAGACTAAGCTGCGCGGCCGTTTCTTGGTTTCCATGGGCGAACAACTGAGCTTTGGTGGAAGTCCGCTTTACTGGGCACTCCACGAATCTATCTACGCTCAGTGTTCCTCTGGCGCAACTGAGTGGGCTGCTAATCGAGTGCGCCAAACTCTGCCCCAATTCCATGTTCCAGATATTCACCTTGGTTCGGCTGGTGAAAAGGAACTCGAAGAACAAATGCAGCGTTCTGGTTTTGGATTCCGGTTTTCCGGTGAGCATGTTTTCCCCTGGCAGGGCGAAGAAGACCCTGCGCTGGTGGGGTTGGCTCCCGCAACGGAATTACTAGCGCAACGAGCCGATTTCCCGGCTTTGCATGATGCGCAAGTACTCGCACAAAATTCTGTGCCGGTGGCAGCCTGGATCTATCGCAACGATATGTTCGTACCTTTTGAGGTTTCGATGGAAACCGCGAATCGCATCAGGGGACTGGTTCCTTTAATTTCAGAGGATTACCATCATGATGCGTTACGCACCGATTCAGCTCGAGTGGTAGGAGAACTACTCAAAGCACTGCATGACTAAATTGCTCCTTCAAAGGATAGTAATTCATACTTCAGCTTTGAGCCGATGGCATAGTTTCCGACGTCGATACCGTAGTTTCCTACATCAATTACTTTGGAACTTCCCTTACCTTTGCGCAAAATCTGGGTGCGGGTGGACTGAGGAATAATCCGGTGGCACGGAACAATCAGCGCAACTGGGTTAGTGGCACACGCAGTCCCGATTGCCCTGCTTGCGCGTGGATGCCCAATTTCCGCCGCCAGTTCACCGTAGGTGACCATCTCTCCAAAGGGTACTTTGCACATTGCTTTTCTGGCTGCCTTTAAGAACTCGGTTCCGGTAAAGGTAATTTTCAGATTCTGGAACGCATCTGGGTCTTGCTGGCACCATGCGCCGATTGCCTCGCGAACAGCAGTATGAGCATCGGCAAGGCTACCCACGAGCCTCTTATTTGAACCACTCGAGCCCACACCATGACGCTCTAAAAAATCAGACCACAGCAATTCGTGCATAATCCATCCGCGACTTAAACTACCGGCGTCGTCCAAGGAATAGGCAAAGTAGTGTTCATCAAGAAATGAACGCCCAGTTGAGAGCCTAATTGCTGTGGAAAACTCCTCAGAAATCGGTACCGCGGATGTTCGAATTGTGTTCATACCTACCACCTTAGCGGGGAAATTGTGCACAATAGGTTCATGACAGAAATTGCAGCAATGAAGCTAAATACCGGAAAGCTCATGCCACAGCTTGGCTTTGGCACGTACAAGCTCACCCCAGACAACGCAACCGAAGTAGTGCTTGAAGCGCTGAAGATCGGCTACCGCCACATCGATACTGCTCAAATGTACGGAAACGAACGCGAAGTCGGTATTGCGATCAAGGAATCAGGTATTCCACGCGAAGAAATCTTCCTCACCACGAAGCTCAACAACGGCAACCATCGTCCTGACGACGCTCGCCGTACGTTCGAGGAGTCCCTTGAGAAGCTCGGCACAGACTACGTCGATATGTTCTTGATGCATTGGCCGCTCCCTAAGCTCTACGATGGCGACTTCGTCACAACCTACAAGGTGATGGAAGAATTCGCGATCGACAAACGTGCACGTGCAATCGGTGTGTCGAACTTCGAGCCACACCATCTGGTTCCAATTTTGCGCGAGGCAACAATTGTTCCCGCCACTAACCAGATTGAGCTGCATCCTTATTTGCGAAACAAAGCAACGTCTGAGTTTTGCCGCAATCAAGGGATTGTAATCACAGCGTGGTCTCCACTTGGTCGTGGACGGCAGTTCGAAGATCCGACTATCGTGGAGATTGCACAACGGATTGGAGCGTCACCGGCACAGGTAATTCTTGCTTGGCACCTCCAACACGGTAATATTGCCATTCCGAAGGCAAGTTCAGTGGAACGTCAGCGCGAAAACTTCGAATCCGCGAACGTTACTTTGAGTTCT
Source organism: Arcanobacterium ihumii (assembly GCF_900604515.1). GTDB lineage: Bacteria > Actinomycetota > Actinomycetes > Actinomycetales > Actinomycetaceae > Arcanobacterium_A > Arcanobacterium_A ihumii. The sequence goes on from NZ_UWOS01000001.1 coordinate 855,646, forward strand.
GCCGATATGGAAGCTATAGACACGTTAGATAAGGGAGAAGCTGGTCGAACGGGTAAACACCCAGACGAGATGAACCTTATACCTAACTGAGAGAGGACTGGCGGCACTATGGTCGCGTTCGCATACACGATTGCGGGTTCTGAAGCCACCGGCGGTGCCGGGTTTCAGGTAGACTTAAAGACCTTCCACGAGCTTGGAACGTATGGAATGGGTGCACTCACCTGCATCGTTTCCTTCGACCCTAAGAACAACTGGGGTCACCGTTTCGTCCCTGTGGATCCGCAAGTGATCAAAGATCAGATCGAATCAGCTACCGAAGCTCAAGATCTCGATACCGTTAAGATCGGTATGCTCGGTCACCCAGACACAATTAAGGCAGTATCAGAAAGCTTGCGCAAACAATCATGGCGCAATATCGTTCTTGATCCTGTTTTGATTTGCAAAGGTCAAGAGCCGGGACACGCACTAGATACCGACAACGCACTACGCGAGCAGATCCTTCCGCTTGCCACCGTTGCCACGCCAAACTACTTTGAAGCGTGCACTCTTGCTGGGATGGAATCACTCAACACCATCGAGGACCTCGAAGAAGCCGCACGCCGTATCTCCGCGCTCGGGCCACGTTACGTAATAGTCAAGGGTGGAATTGATTTCCCTGGCGACGACGCCGTAGACGTTTTGTGGGACGGAAAGAAAGCCACCGCCTACCGCACGCCGAAGATCGGTCAGGAACGCGTATCTGGCGCAGGCTGCACCTTGGCTGCTGCGATTACCGCAGAGCTGGCTAAGGGCACCGATATCCACGAGGCAGTGCGAATTGCCAAAGAAGTTGTAACGAAAGGTATTAATGCGCGAGTTAGCGCCCACACCCCATTCGATACAGTTTGGCAAGGAGCTTACTCCGCCTGATGGATACTTACGGAAAATTTGATACCTTTGCTGAGTTGCGCTCTTTTCTTCACGAAGCGCTAGTTGCCAACCTTCAACAAGCAGATCGGCCGACCGACCGTGCGAAACGTTACCGCATCGAACACTGCGAACGTGTGGCGAAGATCGGGCGACTTGTTGCAGAAGTTGAAGGTATGGATGCCGAGCTCCTTGAGCTTGGTTGCCTAGTGCACGATATTGGAAAATGGGATGCCGAAGATCCGGTAGATCACGGTCGCGCTGGGGCGCTTATTGCTTATGACTTATTTACCGAAGCCGAGTTGCCAAATGAAATCTGTGCTGATCTCGCTCAAGGAATTGCTATGCATACCGACGGTTACTGGAATACCCGCACCGACGGCGAAGGAACCGGCACAAACATTCATGGTAAGCCCTATATCGTATTTGCCCACGAGCCATCGGTTCTAGCTCAGTCCATTGGAGATTGCGATAATATCGATCGCTACTCTACCTACCGAATTTGCGATACCTTGCGTTATGTAGATTTCCTGGGCATGGATAAGGATTCGCAGCGTGAATGGATCATGAACTATATCGATTCGCTCCACACCTGCCGAAATCAGAAGTGTGCCACGGAGATGGCTCAAAAGATGTGGATCGAAAATCTCAACTACCAGGCAATGTTCTTCAAACGGCTATTGATTGAGATCGACTGTCATTAACTCGAATAACGAGGACTCGTAAAAACGAACTTGCCCGGTGTGTTGGAAGGAATGCAACACACCGGGCAATGAAAAATCTACTTAAACAGGCTTAGGGACCTGCGTAGAAAACGAATAATCGTTAGGCGTTATCGAATTAAGTAGACACTAATATTATCTATGGCAACCCTAAGGAAATGCATCATACTCAAGTATGATCTTTTTCCGGCCGAATGTTCTGTCCGTTCGTTTAGTAGTCTCCACTTCCACCAAAGTTAGAGAATCTAGCACGATTTCCTTGGAACATAAGCTCTACCGATCCTGTTGGTCCTGCACGATGTTTACCAATAATGATTTCTGACGGTGGCATGTCTGGTGACCCGTCGTCATCCTTACGGTGTATCAACAAAATAACGTCCGCGTCTTGTTCAAGCGAGCCAGATTCACGAAGGTCGGCAACCTGAGGTTTCTTATCGGCTCGCTGTTCAGGGTTTCGGTTCAACTGCGCAACCGCAATGATCGGAATATCGAGTTCTTTAGCAAGAAGCTTGATCGAACGTGAGAACTCCGATACTTCTTGCTGGCGGGATTCAGGCGTGCGTCCACCTGAAGTGAGAAGCTGAAGGTAGTCGATTACGATAAGCTCAATGTGGTTCTGCTGACGCAAGCGTCGTGCCTTTGCTCGAATCTCGGTCATGGTGAGGTTTGGAGAATCGTCAACGATCAAGGGTGCTTTATCTAAACGTTCACAAGTTTCAAGAACTCGCTGCCACTGATCTTGCTTCAGGTCACCTTTAATAAGGTTGTTGAGGAAAACATCTGACTCTGCCGCGAGCGCACGCATCGTTAATTCGATACGGTTCATTTCTAAGGAAAAGAACGCCACTGGGCGTCCATTCTTAATTGCTGCGGTTCGGCAGAAATCCATAGCAAGCGTAGATTTACCCATACCGGGACGGGCGGCCACGATAATCATCTGTCCAGGGCGAAGTCCCGAAAGAACGTTGTCCAAATCGGTAAATCCTGTTTCGAGACCGGCTAGTTGACCATCGCGTGCCGCATTTTTTTCGATTTCTTCGATAACCGATGGAACAATTTCATGGAAAGTCGCGTAATCATTTTTTACATGCGATTCGGTGACTGCGAACATCTCCGCTTGTGCCATATCGAGCAGACCTTGAACTTCACCACCGTCAGTGTTGTAACCAAGTTGCACAATTCGAGTACCAGCTTCAACAAGTGCACGAAGTTTCGCCTGGTCCTTGACGATATTTGCATAATAGGCGGCATTTGCTGCCGTCGGGACCGAAAGAACTAGAGAGTGAAGGTAAGCAAAACCGCCGATTCGCTCTAATTCACCTGAGCGCTGGAGTTCATTGCCAACTGTAACTGCATCGGCAGGCTCTCCACGGGAGAACAGGTCAAGGATAATACCGTAGATACTTGCGTGTGCTGGCTTATAGAAGTCCTTGACGTTTAAGATTTCCACGACGTCCGCAATCGCATCCTTGCTTAGGAGCATTCCTCCAAGCACCGATTGTTCGGCTTGAATATTCTGCGGTGGCACACGATCAAATCCGTGTTCTGAAACGGTAGACATATATCCCTCTATTCCTCCTAGACGTTACAAGTATGCCCTACTTAGAGGGGAATCGCACCGTTCCTTAAGGCTGAGGATACGGCGAAACCAAGCGCTTAAAAATGACAAAAACTAGTGAAACCCCGTGTTTAACCGGTGTAGAAATCAGGTTTTCAACAATCATGCAGGTAGGCAAACTAGAAGATATTTTCTTAAAATGTCAAATCATAAAAACCTCAACCTGTGGATTCTTTAAGAAATTTTGTGGATACACGCCGTAGATTTCGTGGACAAACCGTGGACGACACACCCCACTTACCCACAGACTTGAAATCTTTTTTCCACAACTGTGGACTAGTTATGGAAAACGGCTTAATTTCGTCCCCATTTTTACCCACAACAGTGGATAAAACGAGTTACAAAAATTCTTCGAGGTAATTTTTAAATCTTAAGAAACTTAAAGTAACAACACTGTAAGTCAAGGGTAAACATCTCATTTTTTAGACGAATCACATACTCGTGTCACCGCCCAAGCGCATCTCATTCTCTCTTTTATCAGGATGCTCGTACTATCTTGCTTTGGTAGCGTTATCTTGAGTCCGATACTGCTTCGTTGAGCATCAAAGCTCAATGAATTTGCTACTTTTCTAGAATTTGATTATTTCTTCATGTCTAAGCCCATCAACACGTCCTGCTCCGATCACGATGTCAATCCACTCGATAAACAACAAGTTGATGCTGAGATCCTCAAGCTCGCTCTTCCTTCGCTAGCCACACTCTTAGCCGAGCCACTCTTAGTTGCAGCAGACTCAACAATGGTCGGTCGCCTAAGCACTACACCTTTAGCAGGGCTCTCACTCTCCTCAACCATTTTGACCACGTTGGTTGGACTTTGTATTTTCTTGGCGTACGCCTCAACAGCTGCAACGGCTCGACTCGTCGGAGCCGGAAAACCCAAGCAAGGTCTACGTCAGGGGATTGATAGCCTATGGTTGGCGGCCGGGCTTGGAATAATCCTTGGCGCCATCCTCTTCTTTGGTTCACCAGTAATATTGGAATTCTTTCATCCCTCCAAAGAAGTTCTTGCCCAAGCAATTTTTTACACCAAGTTCAGTTGTTTCGGACTTCCTGGAATGCTTTTAGTTCTCGCTGCCACCGGCACTCTTCGCGGATTTGCGGACGCAAAGACTCCGCTCTATGCCTCTACCGCAGGTGCTTTGCTCAACATCCCTTTGAATTACATCCTCATCTATGTGCTCCACATGGGAGTCGGTGGTGCCGGGCTAGGAACAGCGATCGCTCAAACACTAATGGCCATCTACCTGATGTCTGCGATCCGTCGACGCGCTCATCATCTTCAGGTAAGCGCCAAACCCACCGGCGTCGGTGTACTTCGTTCCCTCCGAGAAGCGATACCTCTTATCGTTCGTACGCTTTCACTACGTGGCGCTATCCTGCTCCAAATCGCGGCAGCGACGTCGCTTGGAACAGTAGCGCTGGCTGCTAACCAAATTGTTATGACTGTGTGGAACTTTGCAGCCTACGGTCTTGATTCGTTGGCAACGGCAGCACAGATCCTTGTGGGGCAAAACCTCGGTTCGCAAGACAAACACCGTGTTCACCACGTTCTCCACCGTTGCCTCAGTTGGGGAGCGCGAGTCGGCTTTGGACTTGGAATCATCCTCGGCGCTCTTTCCTTTTTCATCCCTCGAATTATGACGACGGACCCCTCAGTTCAGCATCTTGCAACACAGACGATGTGGGTTACGTCGGTTTCAATGCCGATTGCCGCAATTGCATACATGCTCGACGGCGTGTTGATCGGCGCTGGAGACACACGAAAACTTGCCCGCTATATGGTAGCTGCCCTGATCGTCTTCGCTCCCGTTCCCCTAATAATTTTGTTGTGTGGCAGTAGTTGGGGGATGCCCGGGATGCTCCTTCTTTGGGGTGGCTATGCACTCCTCTTTATGGTAGCTCGTGGAATAACCATGTTCTTTCGGGTCCGTGGCAATAGCTGGATGGGATTCTAACCACACTTTAAGGACACCATGTCCTTATCTTGACTTTAACACTCCAAAGGAGCAGTATTTCCACTATGCGCGACACCTTGTCGCTAAAATATTTAATCATTTGGAAGTACATAATGAATTGCGAAGAACCTCAAAAACCGCAAGCAAAAGACTGGGTTGGTCTGGCCACGCTTGCACTTGGACTTGGCATGATCGTCCTAGACGGAACGATCGTAGGCGTTGCACTACCTTCAATCATCGCTGATTTAAAACTCAACCTCACCGATGCACAGTGGGTGAATTCCCTTTATTCTGTAGTCTTTGCGGCGCTTCTGCTCTCTGTAGGTAAAGTTGCAGATGCGCGTGGGCGTCAAAGAATTTTCTTACTTGGAATCGTTATTTTTGCAGCTACCTCACTTATGGCTGCACTTGCCAACAACACCAGCGCACTGATCACCGCTCGCGCCCTACAAGGGATTGGTGGAGCTATGGTTTTACCAAGCTCACTATCCACAGTCAATGCAATCTTCAGAGGAAAAGCACGCGCCACCGCTTTCGGAATATGGGGAGCGGTAATGTCTGGAGCTGCTGCGATCGGCCCCCTTTTAGGTGGATGGCTCACCACCTCCTATTCTTGGCGCTGGATCTTCATCGTCAATATCCCCATCAGCATCATCGTCTTCATTTTCGGCTCCATCTTCATCCGAAATACTCGCGGCGAAGCCGGAACTGGATTCGACGTCGTCGGCCTTATCTTTAGTGCCATCGGCTTCGGGCTAGTTATCTTCGGCCTTATCGAAGGAAACTCCCTAGGATGGTGGACTTCCTCGGCGCCCTTCACCCTTGGCTCCTTCACCTGGCCCTGGGAAATTTCAGCTGCTCCGGTTGCACTGATCATTGGCGCGATCTCTATCATTTTCTTCTTAGCGTGGGAATCCCTACTGCGCAGCACACAAAAGCCGCTGCTTAACGTATCTTTGTTTTCAATCAAAAGCTTTAGCGCCGGAAACGTAGCGGCAGCCATGATCTCTATCGGAGAGTTCATTCTGGTGTTCGTCACACCACTGTTCCTGGTTTCTGTTTTACACCTTGACGCGCTGCAATCAGGTTGGGTTTTGGCAGCAATGGCATTCGGTGCCTTTTTTGCAGGAGGTATGGCACGAAACATCGCACTGAAACTTTCACCAATCAAAGTTGTAATTATTGGTTTGGTCCTAGAGCTCGTTGGAATTGCTCAAACCATCGTCATCCTCACCCATACACCAACGGCTTGGAAAGTCGCAGGAACACTAGCAATCTACGGCTTCGGGCTTGGTCTTGCTTCAGCACAACTTACTTCAACCGTACTTGGTGACGTACCACGCTCACTTTCAGGATCGGCGTCGGCAACACAAAGCACTGTACGCCAACTAGGAAGTGCCACCGGAAGCGCCATCGCTGGGTCCATCTTGGCACACTCAATCGGTGTGGACTTCATGCACACCACCCCAGATTTGTTTACGACCGGAACAACTAACTCTCTCCTGGCCTCGATCATCTTCCTCTCGCTCGGCTTGGTAGCTACTCTCTTCATCGCATCTCAAATAAAAACCAAGGTCAAATAACCTAAAATACCTGATACTCAGATTCTTAGTTTTCGCCCAAAAGTGGCGTAAAACACGCTAGCATATTGCATATGAACGCATATAACGCTCCAAGCAAAGACGCTTACGATGTTGTAGTAGTGGGAACCGGCGCTGCCGGCCTCACCGCCGCGCTCACCGCCGCACGGCGAGGAATGAGCGTGCTTCTCGTGGAAAAGTCCTCTGAATGGGGAGGCTCCACGGCAAAGTCCGCAGGAATGGTATGGATTCCAGGAAACAATATTCTCGCCCAAGTTGGAAAGAACGATTCGATTGACCTTGGCCGCCAGTACATGAAGGCCACAGTTGGAGATTGCACTTCCGACGAAATGATTGAGGCTTTCTTAGTTGAGGGAACTAAAGCGATGGACTTCTTGTCCGCTTCCTGCCCCGAACTCGAATGGCGCAATATGGAAGGCTACCCCGATTACTGGCTGGACGCTCCGGGCGCCGCAAAGACGGGTCGTGGCGTTGAGGCCGGCGCATTCGACACTCGTTTACTTGGAGAATGGGAGAGCACGCACGTTAAATCGTACTTCCGTCCGATGATTAGCCTCGACATCAGCTCCTTTGATTCAGCAGACCTACTCTTGTTTGCCACGAACCCTAAGCCACTTCTACGCGGATTGAAGTTGACTCTTCGTAACGCAAAGCAAAAGCTCCGTGGTGAAAAGGTTGTGACCATGGGTGCCGCTCTCACCGGTGCAATTATGCACAACGCTTTGAAGAACGGCGTGGAAGTCAAACTCGAAACGGCAATCATCGACTTGATTCGCGACGGCGACCGCGTCACCGGTATCGTTCTTGAGCAACGTGGCCGTAAGATCGAAGTCAAGGCTAACCACGGCGTCATCCTTGCCTGTGGCGGATTCGAACGCAACGACGAAATGCGCAAGAAGTACCAACGCCATCCAATTAATGGCGAATGGACAGTTGGTGTTGAAGGAAATACCGGCGATGGAATTGAGATCGGTGTTGAACACGGTGCCGCTATCAGCAATATGGCAGACGCAATCTGGTCTCCTGTTATCCAGTTGCCGCAGGTCAAAGCATTCGCCCCGATCGTTATTGACGACGTCGAGCGCTTCATTGTTCCTGACCGCTCGCTGCCGCACACCATGATTGTTAATGGTAAAGGAAAACGCTTCATGAACGAGGCACTTCCTTACTGCACTGCCGGTCAAGGTTTATACGGTGGACACTTCGGTAAGGGCGAAGGAGATGCTGAGAATCTACCAGCCTGGCTTATCTTCGACCAACAGTTCCGTAACAAGTACATGTTCTCCTACGGCTACCTTCCAATCGTTGACCTCCCTCAAGAGTTCTACGATTCTGGCGCAGTTATAAAGCGCGACACGATCGAAGAACTTGCTGAGGCAATCAATGTACCGGTTGTACAACTGAAGGAAACACTTGATCGCTTTAACAGCTTCGCTCGTACAGGTGTGGATGAAGATTTTCATCGTGGCGAAGATGAACATGATCGCTTCTATGGAAACCGCTACCATAAGCCGAATCCATCACTCGGTGAAATCAAAAAAGGTCCGTTCTACGCAACAGGCGTTTACCCTGGCGATATCGGAACTTCCGGAGGTTTGGTTATCGACACCAAGGCACGCGTCACCCGTGAAGACGGATCTATTATTGAAGGTCTCTACGCGGCAGGCAACACCACCAAGTCGGTGATCGGTCATACCTACACCGCAGGCGGAACCTCTATCGGAGCAGCTATCGCGTTTGGTCATGTTGCTGCTAATACGATTGCTGATCAACTTCCATCGAAGATGGTAGCTCACTGATCATCTTAGATCTGCAATCAAAAATAGGTGGTGGGTGAGAATCTGATTAGATTCTCACCCACCACCTTGGCTTTTGCTTAATGAACAAGATTGCTCACTAAGCGGCATCGTTCAGTGAACTACTTGCTCACGCAGCAACAACCTGAACCTTAATATTTGCCACGATTTCATCGTGAATCTTTACAACACCGGTGTAGTCTCCAACCGACTTAACAGTGGTGTGGAGGTTGACCGAGCGACGATCAACTGACTTTCCGGTTAGCTCAGATGCGGCAACAGCAACATCAGCAGTGGTTACTGCACCGAAGAGGCGACCATTTTCGCCAGCCTTCTTCGTAACGACGATGGTCTGTGCTTCGAGAGCGTCGCGAAGCTCGCGAGCTGCTTCGATGTCGTCCGTCGCACGCTTGCGGCGGGACTCAGCAATCTGATCAATCTGCTTCTGTGCACCCTTAGACCAAACGGTTGCGTAGCCGCGTGGAATAAGGAAATTACGACCGTAACCGTCCTTTACAGAAACTACTTCGCCTGCAGCGCCCAAACCCTTAACTTCGTGAGTGAGGATGATCTTCATATCTATCTTCCTCTCTTATCAGCGAGCAGAGCTCGAGTAGGGCAGAAGTGCCATTTCGCGTGCGTTCTTAACTGCACGTGCAATCTGGCGCTGTTCCTGCACAGTTACACCGGTAACGCGGCGAGCGCGAATCTTGCCACGATCGGAAATGAACTTACGCAGAGTTGCGGTATCTTTGTAGTCGATCGACTCGACCTTGGCCGACTTTAGCGGGTTGGCCTTCTTCTTTGGCTTGCGCAATACTGGCTTTGCCATGTTGAATCCTCTTTCAATCACATGAGCGAAAATGGCGCTTAGCACCTTTATCCACTCATCAAAAAGTCTGATGATGCTTAGAACGGTGGAGCATCGTCAAAAGACGATCCTTGTGGAGCTTTCATCCATGGATCATATGCTGACCCACCGGCTGGGGCATCGTAGGAAGCACGAGCCTGCTGGCCGCCTCCCTGGTTAAAGTCACCGCGAGGAGCACCGCCACCTGATCCTTGGGATCGAGTAACTTTAGCAGTGGCATAACGAAGGGATGGACCCACTTCGTCAACCTGCATCTCAATCGAAGTACCTTGTGAGCCATCGTTACGCTGGTAGTTGCGGACTTGGAGTTTGCCCGTTACCACTACACGCATTCCTTTAGAAAGGGATTCTGTAACATTCTCCGCATACTCGCGCCACACAGTGCAACGAATAAACATCGCTTCGCCGTCTTCCCATTCATTGGTCTGACGGTTCAACGTGCGTGGAGTTGATGCCACCGTAAACGAAGCCACTGGAGTTCCAGATCCTACATATTTCAGATCAGGATCAGCCGTTAGATTGCCAACTACTGTGATAATCGGTTCGCCTGCCATGAGTAATCTCCCTCGGTTACTTTATTTTTCTCAGTCTTCTACTGGTGCTGGCTCGAAACGGAGCAGCTTGGTGCGCAGAACGGCTTCATTGAGGCCGAGCTGGCGATCGAGTTCCTGAGCGGTTGCTGGCGTCGCGGTCATATAGACAACAACGTAGATACCTTCGGACTTCTTCTTGATTTCATAGGCCAGACGGCGCTTACCCATAATGTCTACCTTGTCAAGGATTCCGTCCTCAGCTGGTACGACTGCGAGTAGCTTGTCTAGGTATGGCTGTAGATTACGCTCATCTACCTCTGGGTCGAGAATGATCATCATCTCATACTTACGCAATTTACCCACCTCCTTTGGTCTTTACGGTCACGGTCTTTCCGTGACAGGAGGGTCATGCATATGCGTTGATTTCAGCGAGGTACGCTAAATCTACGCAATCTTCAACACTACACGAAAACCGGCTAGAAAGTCCTGCGGATTCCACCACAATTCCTTCTAGCCGGCCTTTTTTCGTCACATTTTATTGAGTTATCGAGCAGTTCTAACTGTTCCGAGCTACCACGTGGTTTCTACGAAAATCAGCACAACCACCGAATCGCTCATCTATCCATTCGGATTATGGTTCTTTCCTTGGCCGTTATTACCGCCCGTTCCCGTTCCACCCGTGTTACCCGTTCCTGGTCCAGGTTGTGGAGCCGGTGCTACCGGTGGCTGCGCTGGGGCTGTTGGAGCTGTAGGAGCTGTAGGAGCTGGCTGCTGTGGCGCTGGGTCGACTGTTGGCGCGGACGGTTCGGCAGGTTCAGTTGGCTCCGGCAGCTTCTCCTTCTTCACCTTTGGTTTCTGTGTTTGCATTAGCTTAGTTGCGTCTGGGAAGTCCTGAATCTCCATTCCATCAGTAGCAACTTTCATATACTCTTCCCAGACCTGCGCTGGGAAGGTAGATCCGAACACCGTCTTTACACGACCGAACGGGGTGAGAACCTCTTCTCCACCATTCGCACCAGGTTGGAACATATTGACTGCAGTAACCACTTGAGGTGTGTATCCAACGAACCAAGCGGACACAGGTCCCGTTGACGTACCCGTCTTACCAGCAATTGGCCGCTTTCCGAGGCTGACGTCTTCCGCAGTGCCACTTGGAGAGAACACTGATTCCAAAGCAAAGGTAGCCAAAGCTGCTTGATCCGAAGTAATCACCTGTTCACCGGTGGTCACACCCTTATATACAACTTCCTTGTCTCGTTTAGAGACCTCGCGCACGAAATGTGGGTCAACCAGTTTTCCACCGTTGGCTGAGACTCCATATGAACGTGCCATCTCCTTGGCGGTGACCGACGCGGAGCCGAGCACATTTGCGAAGTTAGCATCAAGGCCCGGTGTTTCTTCCGCCAAACCGAGCTTATGAGCCATCTTCAAAGTGTTTTCTGCTCCCACCTTTTCGTTGAGATTCACATATGCCGTATTCGACGAATACTTCGTCATCTCAATGATATCTAGGTATCCATACCCGACGTTGCCCGAGTTAGCAATGTTGATTTGGAGCTTAGGAATCCACTGCTTAGCCGGCGCGGGGAAGGTTTCCGTCAATGGAATCTTCTTCTCAATCGCGGCAAGCAAACCGAAGTACTTGAACGTTGATCCCGCTTGGGCACGATCCTGAGTAGCAGTGTTACGCTGACGCTTAAGGTAGTCCGAACCACCGTACATCGCAAGAACTTCACCGTTATTTGGATCCATAGAGAATAAACCAACTTGGTTGTTAGCTGGGCGGTCCTTCGGCAAATTAGCAACTGCATCAACCGCCGCTTGCTGCATGTTCTTATCAATCGTCGTCACGATCTTGTAGCCGTTGGTGTCCATCTCGTCTTCGGTAAAACCACCCTTGTTGATCAGTTCTTTTCGCACTTCTGCAAGGAGATAACCGTTAGTTCCACTGAAACTGTTGCGAGCGCCTGGGTCTAAAGTAGTTGGAAATGCCGCTGTCTTCGCCTCTTCTGGCGTGATCCATTCGTCTTCGGCCATCAACTTAATTACTCGGTCAAAACGCTCTTTGGCACGGTCAGGGTTTTTAGCTGGATCCCAAGCCGACGGCGCAGGGATAATACCTACCAACATGGCCGACTGCGAAAGCGTCATTTGTGACGCCGGAACACCAAAGTACGCCTGGGAGGCCGCTTCAACGCCGTATGCGCCACGGCCGAAGTAAATTGTATTTAGATAATTTTCAAGAATTTCTTCTTTAGTTTGCGAACGATCAATCTTCAACGCCAAGATTGCTTCCTTGGCTTTACCGAAGATCGAGGTGGTTGTGCCCGTGTAATAACGTTCAACATATTGTTGAGTCAGCGTAGAACCACCTTGGGTTGCACCGCCACGCAAGTTATTAATGAGCGCACGCATGATTGCTTTTGGAGATACGCCGTTATTGTCGTAAAAGGTGCGGTCTTCAGAAGCTACGACGCCGTTCTGCATAGTTTTCGGAATATCCTTCAGGTGCACCGTGGTTCGGTTGACCTGTTCGAATCGACCAAGCTGAGTTTGCCCATCCGAGTAGTAAACCGTAGTTGACTGTGCAAGTGCGAAGTCGTCCGGTTCAGGAACTTCAGTCGTTACGTATAGACCTACGAACAGACCGATACCTACCGCTAGGAACGTTAGGAATGTACCTACGACGAATCGCCACGAAGGGAGCCAACGCCTAACCGGGCCTTTGCCTGCTCGGGGATAGTTCCAGCGACGTTTCTTTACGCCTTCTTTACCAGCAACTTTCTCTCCTTGCGGAGCCGTGTGCTTGGTCATTAAGGTTCACCTCGTTTACTTTGGGTTCCTATCTAGTTACGCTTCGCTACCAGAATCGGAAGGCGCCTGCGTCGAGCGAGTATCTCGCTTGAGCTGACGCGACAAACTAGAAAGCTTACGTTTTCCTGATTCCAATGGATGAATGCTTCGCACTAAGATCGGGTTGCGAAGTTCAGTGAGAGGATCCTCAACTGATTGATCTATGTTGTATAAACCTAGAGAATTCCGCTTCTTGGTGTCTTCTTCCGATATTAAGAAAACATCCAGCCATTGAGTTCTAGGATCTGAATCTACCAGTATCGCCTTGAAAAACAATGTGAGTGGAACCGCAAGGATTGAACCGAGAACGCCGACGATCGATGTCCACAGGATCAGGGAGAAGAATGTGACGGTCGGGGAGAGACCCACGAGATCGCCTACGAATTTTGGTTGCACAAAGGTTTGAATTACCACGTTAATCACGGAATATACGACCATCACGATCAGCATGGCTTCCCAACCTTGATCAAGCGCAGCCATCGCCATCGGCGGTAGAACGCCGAGCACAAATCCAATGTTTGGAATGTAGTTTGTGATAAATGCCCACATTCCCCACGTCCAAGCTAACGGAACACCTAAGTATTGAAGAGCAAAGACATCGATAACAGCTACGATCAAACCAAACACCGTGGAGATGATCCAGTAGTGACGAACCCGCTTTTCAAATCCAGCCAGCGCATTTGCCAAGTTCTTATGAGATTTACGGATAACTTGGGAGCGCGCCGTCATCGTGGTTGTATCGAGCGTAATAAAGAACAGGGCAATGATGGCGACGGTAACGAGACCACTTGCGGAGCTAAGTGAATCCAGAAGGCCAAGCACCCAGCTGATCAGGGAATTGAAGTTCAAATCGTTAAGATACTTGGTAAGATCCTTGGTTTGGATGTCGTAGCTCTCAAGCAACGTGGTGAGCTGGTTTACCATTCTTTCAAAGTTAGATGTGTAGCGGAGTAGGGTTTCAGGAACCGGCGTCAAAGACCATACAGTAACAGCGATTGTCCCCATGAAGACGACGATCAGGGTGATAAACGTGGTAAGAATTGCGAACCAACTAGGCAGTCCACGCCGCAACAAACCTCGACCAATCGGGCGGAAGGCAAGAACCAGCGTCAACGCAAGGAACATCGGCGCAAACACCGAGTCGATATAGTTGATTCCCGCCATCGCGATGGTAAACAACGCGCCTACCGCAAGAATCATTAGGCCAGTTACTGGGCGTGCAGTTTCTTCCGGATGCGCCGGCTCAATGAGGTTTTCTTCGTCTTTCTTTGATGCATCTTTCGATACATTTTCAGATTGCTCTGTTTTACTCACAGTCAACCCCTTCTTGAGAATTTTACTCGCGCACCTTGCCGGTTTGCTAACCAAAATTTACTTCGCTATTTAGTCTATTAGTGAGTTTATCGGAGTTACATCATTCCACGGTCGGAAAATCACTACGCTTTCGCACTAAGCCAACAATCATGACGCAGTGAACAACTATCGAACCAATAAACACAACCGGTGACCATCCCGAATCAGGAACTAACCACACTGCAAGTGCAGCGGCACCCACAAAGGCAATGTTAAAGAGCATGTCATAGATAGAAAATGCGCGTCCACGGTAAACATCATTGGTATTACGCTGAACAATAGCGTCAACCGTAATCTTGGCTCCTTGAACGCCACACCCCAAGAGCACAGCCGCTATAGATATCAAAGGCTGACGATAACTAAAGACCAGCACAAACTGTGACGCGCCTGAGGCCAAAAGCCCGATGATGATTAACTGGTGCGGGGAAAATTTCTGGTTCAGGATTGGCACAAGAACAACCGCGAGCGCATTTCCGAGTAAAGAAAGCCCTGCTAGAAGCGTAAAAATCGCCAACCCATCAGCAGTATCGCTAGGATCGGTCAACAGGTTTCTTGAGATCAAGATCAGGGCGATAAAATTGATACCGTAGATAAAGCGATGAATTGCCATTACACCTAACGCATAAGCAGGAGTTTTAACCCGGATCAAATATTTTGTTGCCTCAACTAAGTTTCCGATAACTCCCTTCATGTCACACATTAAGGAGAGACGCGCGCCTTCCTGGTTAGTGACTACCGCGGCCTGATCAAGTTCTACGTGGCGATGAGGACCAAGCACGTCACGCGGAAACCGGTATGCGAGGAGTGCTGCAAAACAGAACAGTAGCGCCGCAAGCACAAGGGAAAGGGAGTTGCGCGTGACTCCTGCTACCGGCGTCATTCCCACAAAAACGCCAAGAACCGCACCGATTCCGGCAGCGATTCCACCGATAGTTGGGATGATCGAATTCGCCAGAACCAACAGGTGACTAGGCAAAGTATGAGGTAATGAGGCAGAGAACGCGGAGAGCAGGAAGCGATTCACACCGAGCGTCACCAGAGCTAATACATAGACGGTTACGGATTCAGGACTCAAGGAAATGACGACGGCGAGCACTAACGTCACAAACGTACGAACCAGGTTCGCACCGATTAGTACGTTGCGTCGCCACCACCGATCAATGAGCACACCAGCGAAAGGACCAACGATGGTGAATGGTAACAATAGGATGGCGAAGGCGCTGGCCACATCGCCAACCGTGGCAAGAGTTTGGGGGTTGAAAAAGAACAGCGTGGCTAGACCGGCTTGGAACATTCCATCGCCGATTTGCGAACTAAAACGAACTAAGAGCAGTTTTCTTAAGTTTCGATGTTCAAGGCACTCCGCGCAGTCATGTAAGACCCCCATACCCGAAACTACTGTTGCTCGTTCCACCAGGTCAAAAGACGTTTACGCGCCTCTTCCTCACCGAGTGGCCCTTCTTCCATTCGGAGGTCCAAAAGAAACTTACGCGCAATTCCAACCTCTCGGCCAGGCTTGAGATCAAGAAGTTCCATGATCTGCTTTCCGTCCAGATCTGGGCGAATCGCATCAACCTCTTCTTGTTCCTTTAGTTGCTTAATCCGAGCTTCAAGGTCATCCATTCCTGCTTGAAGCCAGCGTGCCTTGCGCTTGTTTCGAGTTGTGCAATCTGCTCGAGTAAGGCGGTTAAGGCGCGAAAGTAGCGGTCCTGCGTCCGTTACGTATCGCCGAACCGCAGAATCGGACCATGCTTGTTCTCCATAACCATGGAATCGCAAGTGTAATTCAACCAACCGTGATACGTCTTTCGTCGTCTGCTTATCAAACCGAAGTTGCTTCATCCGCTTCGTTGTAATTCGAGCACCGATGACGTCATGCGCATGGAAAGACACACTTCCGTCTGATTCGTATCGCCTGGTAGCAGGCTTGCCAATGTCGTGCATAAGCGCCGCCATACGCAACACAAAATCGGGACCAGGCACTTCGCCGTCGGCATCAGTTTCAAAACCGATCGCTTGGTCTAGAACCGTCAAAGTGTGTTCGTAAACGTCCTTGTGTTTTCCGTGCTCGTCCACAGTCTCACGCAAGCTTGCGAGCTCTGGGAGTACAACGTCGGCAACACCGGTATGAACCATCAACTCAATACCTCGGCGTGGGTAGGGGGAAACCACGAGCCGAGTGAGCTCGGCTTGGATACGCTCGACCGAAACAATACTCAGGCGTGGCGAGAGCTCAGCCATTGCCTTCATAACGTCAGCGGTTACGTCGAACCCTAGTTGCGCAGAGAAACGTGCGGCGCGCATGATACGTAAAGGATCGTCGTCGAACGATTGTGTGGCGGGGGCCGGGGTGTGTAAGACGCCGGCAACCAAGTCGTCTAGACCGCCACAAGGGTCAACGAGCTCCAGTTGAGGGAGTCGAACAGCCATCGCATTGACGGTGAAATCACGACGAGTGAGGTCACCTTCTAGCGAATCACCGTAAGAAACTTCTGGTTTGCGTGAAGTGGGATCATAAGCCTCACTTCTATATGTTGTGACTTCTACCACAAGACCATTTTTTGTGGCGCCGATTGTTCCGAAGTCACGGCCGATTTCCCACGTATTTCCGCCCCATTCGGTAAGGAGACGTAGGGTTTCTTCTGGCTCGGCAGACGTAGTGAAATCGAAGTCGTGAATAGGCATTCCAAGGAACGCGTCACGAACTGGTCCACCAACCAGTGCCAATTCCACCCCATAACGTGAGAAAATAGATCCCAGTTCAAGAATTGCCGCAGGAAGCGAGCTGAGGGTTTGGTGTCCCTGAGCAAGCATCCGGGCACGCTGGTTTAGGCCGGTGTTTACGTCCGTCTCTGAAATAAATGAATCTGGATTTTGTTTCGTCACTCTCCAAGAGTGCCACGAATCGTACCTCCGGGTCATCTATTGAAGAACCTAACTCACTACAATAGAAGTTATGTCGAATTATTCGCAGGCCACCCCCGCCTCAACGGGTGGACCACGCCGTATGAAGCGCATTGCCGCCGCTTCATACACCTCGACGCGCCGAAGCAACCTACCAATTGTCCACGAAACCTCAGCTGGTGGCGTAATTGTTTCGGTTCAAGATCACACTGCGTTCGTGGCTGTGATCGCACGTCGAAACCGTGGAGGACGCCTTGAGTGGTGCCTTCCTAAGGGGCATCTAGAAGGTGAAGAAACTGCTGAAGAAGCAGCCGTTCGAGAGATTTCCGAAGAGACCGGTATTTTTGGCCGCATCCTTCGTCATCTCGCGTCAATCGATTACTGGTTCTCCGGAACCGATCGTCGCGTTCACAAGGTCGTCCACCATTTCCTCTTAGAAGCATTGTCCGGAACACTCACCATCGAAAATGATCCTGACCACGAGGCAGAAAAAGTAGAGTGGGTACGTATCGATAAGGTTGCTTCACGCTTGGCGTACCCAAACGAACGCCGAATTGTAGCTGCCGCACGGGAACTACTTGAAGGAGGACGCCGGTGACCTTGCGTTCTCGCTTCGCACGAGTAGTTGCCGTTTGTGGCTCGCTTGCCTTTATGGTTTCGGGGCTCACGGTTTTTCCTTTTGGCGAGAGCGCATCTGCAACAGAAGATCCGCTTCCACCAGCATCATCAACTCTCGCGCCGATACCTAGCAATCCGAATTCCACTCCGCACCAAGCACCCACGTTCAACCATGCCAATTCCAAAAAGACTAAGGATGGGACGGTAAGTATCCATATCCTTGATCTTGGATCTCCGGTTCTTAACAATGGTTCCGATCTGCACGTTACCGCGGTAGTGACGAACACATCGGGTTCCGATGCGGACGTGACGGATTTGCAGCTCGAAGCACAGACGCGGAGCGTCAACCGCGCAATTAACCTCTACGAATGGTTCAGTGGCGAATCCTTTACAACGAAAGTGATTGGAACGTCGTCAAATCTCAACGTCCCAGCGGGAAGTGAACGCCGCCTTAATTTTACGGTTCCTGCAACACAACTGCCCTGGAAAACATCTGAACAATGGAATGCGCACGGTATCGAAGTAAACGGTAGCCTCGTTGTGAATACCAAGGAGACGACGATTTCAGATCGGTCGGTAGTTTTGACGTCGAACGGTTCGTATCCCAGCCCGATGCCGGTGAGCGTCGTCGTGCCGGTCACTCAATCCACAGACACCCTCGCCAAGGAACGTTCTTTTTACGACGATGTTACGGGCGGAGTTCCAACGCCGGAAACGGACGCAGAAGCGTCTGTAGATGAAGCATCTGCAGACGGCGCATCAACAATCGCTCAGACGATTCAGAAATTCGATTTACGCGGTGTCCATCTGCTTCTAGATCCCACTGCTTTGAATTCGGCGAATGCCCGTTCAGCGCTCGCGACGAATCAGAATACAAGCGCTGAGCTACTTCCGCGTTTTGATACTGATTACGCTGCTCTTGCCCATCTGCAACAACTCGATTACGCTCGCCAAATCGTTCGTGAGTCAAATGGTGCCAGCCAAAACATCGTCACTCAACCCAAGCTTGGTTATGCGTTTTTACAGGGAAAAGTTGATCAAACAACGATTAATTTCTTGCAGCAGGCGGGTGTGCGTGGCGCAATTGTGCCAAGTTCTTCACTAGCTCAGAGAACGGATTCTTACTACACTCCTGCTCCTCATACAACGCTTCCCACCCAAGATTCTCAACTCGATGTGCTGATAACTGATTCGATCATTAATAATGCGATATCAGGTAGCTTTAGCCCAACATCAGACGATCCTGCTCTCAAACTTGATTCACTAAATTCACGCCAAGTTTCATTAGCATTGACGGCAATTCACACCTTCCAAGCACCAAACTATTCACGCCCGATCTTAATCTCGGTTCCGCGTAATAGCGTTGGTTCTGGTCAAACTCTTTCGAACGTTCAGGCAATTCTCCAAGCGCCTTGGTTAAGCCCAGTTCCTTTTGCTTCTCTTGCACAGAGCGAATCAAACCGAGTTCGTTACCGGCCACTTTCTCAGAACACCGTTAATGGCGGAGAGTTTGACCACAAGGATTTTACTCAGCTAACAACGTACCGTTCACAGCTTGAGTCTTTCGCGAACATCTTCCAAGATCGTTCACCATTCATGGAGATCATAAATAATCATTCCAACCGACTCTTCGCGGTAAATTTCCGCTCTAACGTGGAGAAACGTAAGCAGTATTTGGAGTCACTATCCGATGATTCAGGGCTCTTCAAGGAGATTCACTTCGAACCGCTCTCCACTATCAACATGATTTCAGAAACGGCTTCTATTCCGGTTCGTTTAACGAACCCACTACCGTTCCCGATTCAAGTCACGGTGCAGCTGAAAGGTTCTGATTCACGTCTTTACGCACCTCAACCGGTCAAGGTTGCGGTACCTGCACATAACACGGTTAACGTTTCAGTACCGGTTCAAGCTCGGGGCTCTGGAAACCTTCGTTTCCTCCTGTCTATTTCGAACGACGCCGGTCAACTTGTTGGAAAGTCAATGTCGGTGAATGTACGCGTTCGAGCAAGTTGGGAATCTACTGGAACTTTGATACTCGCCGCACTGGTAGCAGGTGTTCTGGTGTTTGGTTTGGTTAAGTCAGTTCATAACGGCCGTCGATCGAAGCCGGTTGCTCCTGAAGAATTTACATCGAAGCTGAAAGCTGCCGAAGAAGCTGAAGAAGAGGACCTTAAGAAAGTGCCAGATATGCCGCATTTAGACTGATTAGGTGCAGATTCTTTCCCGAAATGCCTAAAACGCCCTTGAACAGAGTAAACTTGGCGTAGATATATCCATTTTGCATTTTGGGGGACCCTTTGACTGAGGAACTTGCCTTCACTGGGAAAAGAATTGCTGATCGGTTCGAGCTGACTACGCCAGCTCCGTACTCATTTGGTACCGCATCAACTGCAACCTGGTTGGCGAATGACACCGTGCTTTCACGCCAAGTCCGGGCGATACTAATTGATCGCCAGCATCCGAACCGCGAAGCCACTATTGACGCAACTCGTCGGTCCACGCTGATCGAGGATACCCACACCATCGCCGTCCTTTCGGTGGTGGATGATGCAAAAGATTCAGTCGTATTCACAGAGCTCCCTCTAGGAACTCCCCTTTCTGCATATTTGGGCCAGGGGCCACTCGATCCAGAATCCATTGCATCGGTCATGGGTCAGCTCGCATCTACTATCTATAATGCGAGCCATCGTGGGGTACGCCACCTACAACTTGCTGCGAACAAGATTTACATTACCGACGCCGGTGAAACCCTTGTGGACGGTCTGGGCTTGAGTGCCGCACTTTCCGGTGTTGACACGAACCGCTTGAGCTCCACGCTTGATCGTGAAGAAGCACGCGGACTTGTGGTTATGCTGGCAGCGCTTTTGCTTGGCAAAGATTTCCCTAAAGATCCAGATTCACACGATGCACTCATTGCCAAGGCACTTGAACTTCCCAATCTGCCACAGTCATTAACCGACCTGCTTGAGATGGAGAACGAGAGCCGGAATGTCAATTCCGCGGGTGATTTCATGCGAATGATTATGCCTTGGGGAGACGTTGATTTTTCCGCCCTTCCCGATCCACGCCTTCCTTCCGTTGAAGAACTGATGACGCCAGAGCAAAATTCTCCCGATCACACCGGTTCAGACGACGCCGCCATCACTGCGGTTACCGAAACCACGTCCGGTTCTTCCAACAAAGGCACCAATGCTGCAAATGGAGAACCCGAGCTCACTGAAACATCGGTGTTTGCTAAAGCTTTTGCCGAAGAAAATAATTTAGTGGAAGAAGCTCCGTTAAGCACGCAGCCAAGCTGGCCATCACGCAACGGAAAAGGCGAAGAAGCCGATGTTGTGAAGGAAAGTGAGGGAGATGAGCAAGGTGGCGATGCTACTCATGCATTGCCGAAGCTAGCATGGCCAAAACTGCCTGAAACAGTGGATTCAAACGCAAGTTCTTTATTCGAAGAACCAGCACCAGTCAAGGCTCCGGAGCGAAAGAGTATCCTTGGCATGGCAGAAAATTCTGCTTCTGTGCCACGTAAGGAACCTGCGGCGCCTAAAGAGGCGTCCGTACCGGCGTCGTCGTCAATCACTGAACGGAAGTTCAACGCACCTAAGGCAGTATTCGTCATCTTTGGCGTGTTGGCACTGATCGGATTAATTTTTGGGATCTCGCAGCTTTTTAAGCCACTCGATCCAGTTTCAGTAACCAAACCTGACACCAAGGACCAAAAGAGTACCTCGCAGCCAGGTACTTCCAAACAGGAAGAAGAGAAGGCTAAGGCGGAGAAAGAAAAGGAAGCACAGGCACAGGCTGCTCCACCGAAGATCGTTAAGGTCACCACGGTTGCACAAAACCCTGACTTCCTTGCTAATCAGGACGAATCGACGCAACGTCTGGTTAATACGACGGGACAGACATTCGATGGAAATCCACAAACCGCCTGGCAGACCTGGTGGTACAAGAACCTAGCAACATACACCAAGAATAAGGTTGGCTTGCACGTCGAACTTGAGAAAGAAACAGCTGTTAGTGAAATTACTGTTGCTGTTGCGGGTGAGGGTGGCAATATTCAATGGGTCAACGCTAAACAAGCAGCGCCTACTCAGGGTGATGTTATTGCAAGCGGAGCGATGTCGGCCCAGACGGTTTTGAAAGCTAACAAACCCGTTACTACCAAGGAATTTGTACTCTGGTTTGATACTTTGCCAGTGGACAAAGAAGGTAAACTGCGTGCCGTCATAAACGAAATTTCAATTAAATAAAGTTCGTAGTTTTGACTGTTTACTCAGGTTTAACAGTTCTTCAGGAAGGTTAAGAATGTCTACACAGTACGACGTCATCATCGTTGGTTCCGGACCTGCAGGTTGGACTGCAGCTATCTACACTGCGCGAGCGGGATTGAACCCGCTGGTGCTCGCCGGCACACTCGATGCGGGCGGCGCCTTAATGACCACCACTGAGGTAGAAAACTTCCCTGGCTGGCCAGATGCAATTATGGGCCCTGAGCTCATGGAAAAGATGCAGGCACAGGCGGAGCGATTCGGTGCGCAGGTTGAATACGAAGATGCAATCGAATTTGATTTGGCCGGTGATACCAAGATTATCAAGACCGATTCGCAAACCTACGAAGCTAAGTCTGTGATTCTTGCGCTCGGTTCTGCTTATAAGAAGCTAGGCCTGGAAGGTGAAACTGTATTTTCAGGCAAGGGCGTATCGTTCTGTGCCACCTGTGACGGTTTCTTCTTCAAGGGCCAAGAAATCGCAGTTGTTGGCGGTGGCGATTCAGCCGTTACCGAAGCCCTATTCTTGGCTCGCTTCGCCTCGAAGGTACACATTATCCATCGCCGTGAGGAGCTCCGCGCTTCGAAGGTAATGGCTGATCGCTTGCTCGCCAACGAGAAAGTGGAGATGCACTGGAACTCCCGCGTAACCGACATCCAGGGCGAGAATAAGCTCGAGGCTCTGACCTTGGAAGATACAGTTACCGGTGAGAAGTCGGAGCTTCCGGTTGGCGGCCTATTCGTGGCGATCGGTCACGAACCACGCTCGGCTGTTGTTTCTTCGCAGATCAAGGTTGATGACGGCGGTTACATCATCGTGGATAGCCCGTCATCACGCACCAACATTCCAGGTGTTTTTGCTTGTGGTGACGTCGTAGACCACGAGTATCGCCAAGCGATTACTGCAGCCGGCAGTGGTTGTGTAGCAGCTCTTGACGCTCAGGATTATCTGTCTAAATTCGAATAAATATTAGCTGGTTTTGGCTTGGGGGCTCATGCGTAGCGCATTATACGCATGAGCCCCCCTAGAAAAAGAATCCTTCAACTTTTCGGTATTATCGCTCCATTTTCCCAATTCCGCATATAAAACGCTCGTTAATATTGATCGTGAGCAAACCACAGTTACCAGCGCGCCGCAAACTAGCGTTTTTACCGGTCACAACAGCTTCGGTGAGTTCGCGTATTTGTGTGTCTGTGAGTCGTTTACCCAACCATAGCTGCGGAATCACGAAACCATCCACACCAAACCCAGTCAAACTGTCATCCACAGCATCAAGGCGAACCGTGAACCACCCAGCGCGAACCACCGCCATCTGACGACGGCGGAGCACCCCAGCACCATCAGCGCTATCAGTAACGTTCTCAACAGTTACATCACAGCCACGATCCCGCAAGCAATCAAGCCAAGTCGCGAAGCTCAAAGAACGACCCAGATCATCATATCGATACGCAACCACACCGCCGTCATCATCGCCTTCTTCAACAAAAACCGTAGCCAAATCAGCACCAGACAGCGAATCAAACTTCGCTAAATGACACCACCACTTCACAGCCGGCTCATCCGAGAACGGGACCTCACCCACAAACGAACCACCCCGCGCATAAAACTCCCCCAACTGCCCCTGCCACAACTCGTCACATTTGAGGAGAACACTTAGATCAACGTGTATATCGCGCTGGTACATATCTGATAGGACTCGGCTAATGAGGCATCTAAACTCCACAACTTCAGAAATTTCACTTTCGTAAGACGGGCCAACACCCATATCAAACTCTAGATCGTACCGGTAGAAGTTAATGAGCGAGGCAAGCAGATCACGATAAAAATCGATCTTTACTAAGCGTGCAAATACCCGCTCTGCCGTCCATTGCTCACAATGTCGATGACCGGTTGTGTGCGAAAGATCGGAAAAATATACGTCATAACTATCTGGCTGCCACATTGAAGGAATCGCTACACAGGCATTCTTTTTATGGATGCGCTGCGTATAGATATTTCCCGCAAGCAGCGAATCTAGCACCCAGTATGCGCCTTAGAATGTGCTCGACCATTCACCTTTGAACTCTTGAAACTCATAACCAAGCACAGATCCAAGACCTACAGACACGCCAATATCCTCAAAGCGAAATACGAAACCTTCACTCGAAGCCGAGTACGTGAAACATACATTCCAAAACACACCATCAAAGTGTTCAATACGCTGCGATGAATTATGGAAAAGCGGTAAATCGCTGCAAAGCTTGAGAAAGTCAAGGTCGTTCAATTTCAGTCACCACGATTTACTTACTTAACTTGAATAGGAACGAGCATTTTTACCACTTGGTCACGGGTCCACTTAGTTGTATTCGTCATCGTCAATGTTTGACGACGGCGCTTTAGTTCTCCTTCACAAACGATATACGAATCGTCCTCACCAGTGGGAACTGCAAGATAGCCTTTTCCCGCAACCGCTCCACTGTAAATCTCACCATTAAACAGTGCGTTTACAACGATTTTTGCAGCATCCACACTCATCAACGTTCGCCAAGCGTCGTCAGCTTCGAAAAGCGGATAGGCATCCGTATCCTCTTGAATCCAAAGTCCAACGCTCTCGTCGCCTTCTTGAACGTGAACCATAAGTTCATAGCCAACAATCGAATCACTCCTGATGGATAGCCACCAATTATCTTGGGAGAATCGAACTACGTCATCGACAAAACGGCAGTTACAGTCCGTCTCGCTCATGCGTGAAATCAAAGCCCGCACTTCACTGCGCACATATCGCTCTACTTGTTGTTGAGAAACTAGTAGACCACTGATGTCGCGCTTATCGTTAAGAATACTTAAAGCGGTGTCGTCCGACGCAAAAATTAGATTAATAATTTCAACAGGTCCACGAACTCCTTCCCTGAGCGAGCGAAGAAAATATGGTTCTCTCTCCAGGTAAGAAATTAAACGCTCATCAGTGGTGATAGTTCCTAGGTAGCCGCGTATTTTCCGAGGAGAAACCCAGTTTGGTTGCGCAGGATCCAACACCCTCACTTGCCTTTGCGGCACGCGAGAACCATAAGGAACGAGGCGAGCGTCGTCGGAATAGCTTGCGAGATAAAAATAGGTATTCTTCCAGGTCTTTTGGATCAGTACGACGTCGTATTCCACACCTGTCGATATGAGCTGAACTTTCATTCTTCACCGTCCTGAGCATAGGCGTCTAAGGCAATGTCTTCGCAGGTGAAGGAAAACTCTTTACTTCCAATAACAAGCTTCACATCGCACGGCAAAGCACACGAAACCAAGTCGGAATCTTCAATCGCGGATGTAGCATCCAACCCAGAAATTTCGAGCGCATTGAGCAAAAACATTGAATCAGAGGGAGAAGTTTGACGATCAAGGGGATCTGATTTCGCCTCTGAACTGTGGTACAGAGTATTCTTCGATTGGTAATTCTGCTGGTAATACTGCACACCCGAAAAGGTAAGCGTAAAAACAAGGAACTGTTCTCCGTTGAGCGCATGGGCGGGAAAAGGCTTCGTAAAAACAACTACGAGTGATTTACCATGATGCAAAACGCGCAGCACCGTACATGTTTTGCTGTGAAGCTCTTTTAGCCATTCTTCGGTGAGATTCATTTCTGTACACCGTTCCCTTCACTTCATCGCTTCAGAAAGAATTTCCTTAAAACTACATACTGAAGAACAATACGTTGAGCCCAAAATACAACTTTCTTTTCAGGCAAAAATACCTCAAGTCGTGCTACGAAGTTTCCTTTATGTAGCCCAGACATCCCAATCAAGATAGCGATATGGAAGCCAGTCAACGCGCATAATACCAACACCGGACGAGGTGTAGATCATGCCATCAAACAGCGAATCCACAAGATGATTGAAGAGATCCACCGCACTATCTACAGTATTCCTAAGCAAAAATAGCACCCGAGGAATTGAACCTTTCATGATCAAAGTCAAACACATCAAGATTACGTTAAACTCGTTCACGACACCACGATTAAACAGTTACGCGCTGCGGCGTCCTTCTCAAAGGATGAAAGCATGGATACCTATCTAGCATATCCGTCAATTTGAGCTACACCCTCGAGGCAAAGATCTATCGAGATTGGATCACTAACTTTTGGCTAGACGCTATATTTCCTAACAAACTCGGGGAGCAACCTTAGATCATAGCGAGCAAAATAATTCTCAAAATCTACCGATTCAATGCCTTTGGTAGCTCTCTGTGATTCATCCCAAGTATATGGGATCACATAGTTACCTTCACTCATCCGTGGAGCGACTAACAAAGGATAAACTTGAAACCAGTTTTCCTCGCCATTCATTTGCACATTTTCGACAGCCGTATCAAGTCGCGAGCTAAGCTCGTAAGAAAGAAACAGATCAAAGTAGTTCGATAATCGAGCAATTTCAAACCTTTTCACAAGATTGAAGTTCTCGTCTTCTATCACTACTTCAAAAGAATGCACCCCTTTCTTTTTCACCCACAATCTAGTTAAAGGAGAGAACTTCTTTAACCACCGCATTCGACTCAACCTAACAACTTGATCAAACAGGAATCCACCTGCGATGAGTCCAGCAACCATACTGAATTGATAAGAAGCGTCAACCGCTGGAAACACACGAACAAAAAACCATGTAGAAATAGCTAACAGCAATGAACAAGAAAAAACTCCACGCATCGAGACTTTCAAAAGCCCAAGAGAACCCGCAGACAAATAAAAAAACACAAACCATCCCATAGCTGGAGCAATGGAGCGGCTACCCAAGTTGAACACAGGACATAGAGTCCCTGCCACTAACAAAACAATGCTCAGCAGCATTTTTAAATAGGCATTTTTCGGCAACGAAAACACGTATGGGGATTCAAATACTTCATTAGTACGCCAATAATGTGTCTCATGGAACCAGACAGAGAGCCCAGCCTCTCGATCAACAATTCCGACTTGCAAGCCGCCAACGAACCGCATCAACTCATCAAGGGATTCACAATCAAGCCAAGGATCCCCAGTACGGCACTCGATAATTGTTCGTATTTCCTTTAGTGACGAGTTAGCAACACTAAATTCTCCACTCTCAATAGCTATCAAAGCCTGTCGCAGAAACGTCTCTACACATAGGTACTCACCATCTCGACCTTCACCACACAAATCATTTTCATTGGTGGTAACTTGATATATGCGACGCAACATCAAACGCACACAAATACCAGCTAGTCGCTCACCAACATCAATAGACAAATATTCACTCATTTGATCGATTCCAATACCACTCTAAAAACAGATCCTCCAGATTTACAGACAAACACATCAATAACCATCTCTTACTGAAATTGTTATCTCTTTCTTTTCTTCTTTGGTTTTGGGGAGCGTGATTTTTTACGGGATGAGGATATTTTCTTTAATTTTCCAGCTTTCGCAGTTTTTCCTAAATACCTCCCAGGAAAATAAGCAAGCGCAGCACCTCTAACAAATTCGGTACCGGCGCCTTGCCACGTCATATTACCTCTTTCTCTTATTGCGTAAGATGTTAGTTGAGCTGTTCCAGCCAACACGACAGTCGCAGCAACACACCCCGCAGGAAAGGCAGCGCAAATTGCCACTGTAGCAGCCGTAGATACCAATACCGGCCCCAAATCAATCGCAATATCAACGGCTGAACTTACAACACTCACAGCAACACGCCCGACAGCTTTAACAAATTTTTTGGCGCCTTTCCAAAATCCGCTCCAGCTCCATTGTCCGGTGAGGTCGAAGTCGTTGACAGGGTCATTGACATATGCGTAGTTGTTGTCTGTTCCTCCTTGGACGGGGTCGACTTGGAGGAAGCGTCCGAGGGTGGGGATGTAGAGTCTGGCTCCCATGTGGATGATTCCCCCTGGTATGGGGGTGGTTGTTTCGGTGATTTTCTGGTGTTGTCCAACATACCCGAACGTGGTTCCTGCTACCGTGTTGGCTGGTAGTGGCGTGGGCGTGTTGTTTGGTGTTGGCAGGGTTTCACCAAATGGTCCTGTCATGAAAGTACCAGTGAGCAATCCTTGACTGTTTGTGGTTGCGAAGATATCCCCGTGCATGTTGGGCAGACTGTATGTTGTTGTGTCAGGCGTGTCAGGACGGATCGTGAGAAGAATATTTCCTGGCAGGGCAAGATATTTATCAATAATATTGCCGTTAGCGTCGGTGGTGTAGTCTGCAGCGTCTCCGGCACCAGTGTAGTGATAATTCACGATACTGCTGGTTTGTCCTGCTTCTTTGACATGCCGTTGGGTTAAACGTCCGAGCGTGTCTTTCGTGAACAGGGTTTCTTTGTTCCCTGCCGTTATTTTGATGGCACGGTCTTTCACATCGTATTCGATACGTGTTTGATGGTCGTTATCGCCAAGGCTGATCGTGTTTCCATGCCCGTCATAGGCAGCATTGGTCAGAGTGGGGTCTGATGATGCTATCAGCTGGTCAGCCATGTTGTAACAGTAAGTGGTGGTGACACCATTAATGCTCATACTGGTACGGTTGCCATCTTTTCCAGCGTCATATCCCGGGGTAGGGTTACACGATGGATCTTGCGGACCGAAACCGTAGTCGAATGTGTTATTTCCGATCACGGCTTTAATAAGACGCCCTACACGATCATAGGTGTATTGTTTATTAACACCATTTTCGATCCCGGATTTAATATCGCCGCTGGTGAAGCGTTCGATACTATCGGTGATTGTTTGCCCGTTAGCTAACGTGTAGGTCACGGAGTTTTCACGCCCGAGAGTATCACGCGTGATTTTCGATAGGTGGATACCGTTAGCATAGTCAACGTGATCAATACGCGAATATTCGTCATAGAATACTGAAGCTAACACGGTTCCATCAAGCTTGTAAGTAGTCAGACGATCATATTGATCGTAGGTGTTTTCTTCTTTACCGAGTTTGGATTGACGGTTAAGGAGTTTCCCGTAATCATCATAGGTCGATGTTGTTACTTCACCACTAGCATCAGTGTATTTGACTGTCCGGCCTAGTAGATCGTTTTCAATAGTGATCGTGCCAGTATCATCAGTTACCGAGGTGATGAGCGGGTTTCCGTTAACCGCATAGTTATTCGTTACTCGGTATCCTTGTTTACCATCAATTGATGGAACAACGGTCTCGGTAATACGTCCACGTTTATCGTATGTTGAACACGTCCACGGGTCATCATTGTATCGAGTAGCGATCACGTCACCTTTATCGTTATAGACAGTTTCAGTGGTGCGTGGTTGTAATGGTCCAGCCCCATCCGGGTCCGGTTCTGTTTTACCTTTAGGCCGCCCTCCTTGATTGTATGTTGTTGTATCACCACTAGCACACGGGTTGGTGCGTTTTTCGTTTGCACCGTAATGTTGATAGGTGGTTGTTGCCCCGCCTGGCAGGCTGGTGCTGAGCGTACGAAGGAACCCTTGACCTGGTGCTTCGGTGGTTGTTTTTCCTTCGAAATTCATTCCACCCGGATCAAGCACGGTGTGGTCTACCTGCCCATAGGCGGGGTCTTTGTAGAATGTTTTCGTTTCAAGGTTGCCTTGTTCACTGTCGTGTGCTTTTGTTGATGTTGTCAGTGAATAGCCCGGTTTGAGGTATTGACGCACATCAGCAGTTTCTACCCCGCTGGGGTTAGTGAGGTAGAAGGTGAAAGATGCGTTTCCTTGTGCTGCTAGGTGATAGTAGTCAATCGATATCCGGTGTGGCATGTTGGCTTGAGTGTTATTAATCGATGCGATCGGGTGGCTTCTATTCGTGCCGTCAACCCAATCATCAACAGCATTAACATCATCAATACTGATTCGTACACCACTGTCAGAGACCACACGTAGTTTCCAGGTTCCTACCGTGGGTAGATAGATTTTTCCACTCAATCGTAGTCCCCAGGTCATTGCTTTATCTGGTAGAGGGGAGCCAGTCCAGGTATGGGATTCTTGAGCCGCATTGCTACCAATATTTGTGGTGTTGACTTTTGGCTGTCCGATAAGTGACGTGTTCGCACCATTTGCTGTGAAACGAGCGGTGTTGGTGTGCCAGAATGCTCCTGCTTGGGATCGGATCACTAGGTTACCGTCGTTTTGAATTTCAAGGCGTACGTCTCCACCATAGGGGTTAACTGATCCCGTCATCCAAGCAACAGAGGTTCCGTTAAATAGCGCCATGTTGCCATCACTTTGTAACAGGAGGCGGTTTGATGGGCGTCCTGCTGTGTTACTTGCCCACATGGCACCATTAGGACCATAGACGCCAAGGTTTCCATCGCTTTGGTAGACGAAACGGAATCGACCATCGGTGGAGGTGATACTGTCTCCTGGATGGAGTTCTTGCCATGGGGAAAGCACGCTCATTGGCCTGTCTTTAACCGTGTAATACGAGGCGGCTAGTCCATCAATTCCCTCATCATAACGAGTCGATGTATGTGGGGTAAGGTTTGTTTTGTCAGGCAACGGAACACGGCTAGTGGTAAACCATTCTTTCGGTGCCGGGCCGTATGCTTCAATCTTCCGATCATCAAGGTCATAGATTGTGGTTGATTTCAGTCCCGTTGGGTCAGTCGTGGAAAGAATAAGGTCTTTGACCGGATCCCATTCCTGCTCACTAGTTTTACCTGTTAGATCAGTTTCTTTCACTGTACGTAACAGTGAGTCATAGTCAATCTTCTTAGAAAACCCTTGCGGCTCTGAAGCACCATCAATGTGCATCAGTGTTGAGCCTGGAACATATTCGAGGCGATGAACAATCTGTTTAGCCCCTTGAGTAGGTGCTGGTCCAGTCACTGTTGATGCTCGCCCAATCACGTCATACGTGATCGACACTTTCGTTAAATCATCATCAGGACGTATACCGGCTGCTATCACATCATTTTCAAGCGTTCCACGAACCGAGGTCAGACGCCCCAGCGTGTCATAACCGTAATCGGTAAAGTCATTACCTGGTTTTTCGATCCTGGCGAGTTGACCATTCTTATAATGGAACGTCGTCTTGTCTCCATCGCTGGTGACTAGGGAACACAGCATGCCGACAGGTACAGGGTCAAAACCAGAACCCGCAACACACTGGTCGGCACTTTGTGTGGTGTCGTTATACGTCAATGTTGCTTTTCGTTCGTTACTTGCCCCATCCGTAATGGATACGAGTTTCGATGGGCTACCGGCATATTCGTATTTTAATGCTGCCGGTTGGCGATCATCGGTCGGTTGCGTAACAGACGCAAGCACTCCTTCAGCGTTAAAAATATAGGTACGACCATCGCCATCAATCAGCGTATAAGTGTTATCAGTGTTCTTGAACAACTGCCCATCTTCGTTCACAGGAGGCTTATACCCTTGCCCTGTTCCCGTATACAGATGGGTGCCACGCATTGAGTCTTCCAAAATTACGTTGGAACCACTAACACGGAGTCGTTCATAGGCAACGTCACCATCAGCATCAATATTCATTTGCCACTGATCAGGTAGGACCTGCGCTGTAGGTGTTAGCCACGATGATGGTACTGTCTGTTGAGGCGTCGTCGCGCTCTTAATTAGTAAATTAATTGATGCATCACCGTAGCGTTCAAACCAATCAACAGTGATTGGTACTTGTCTTCCCGCTTCTAGTCGAACGGTATTACCCCAAGATTCACCGTATTGGTCTTTCCACAGGTCTAAAACTGTCGTGGGATCACTATTAGGATTGATACCTAACTTTATGCGGATACCATTATCAGCATAAGCACCAAGTGTGTAATCCCCACTAGTGGGAACCGTTAAATATCCCGTCCACCTAGCCATAAAGTTATCCGTTGGCATCCCTTGACCGATACCACCTTGACCAAAGTTAAGATTCATCGACGGATCACGGCGTACCATCAACAACCTTGACGGATCCTTCGCTGCTTCATCAATATCAGCCACACCCGGATTCGTATAATAATGCCCCGTCAAACCATGCTTTTGCTCTTCTTTAACAACCTCAGTAAACAACCATTCACGTGGAACTACCTGTTCAGGAACCGCTCCTTTAACAAGGAGTTTCGCATAGGCACGTCCCGTGTATTCGAAATAGTCAACCGAGATAGGTACAACCTCACCTGCTTTGAGAGTGACTTTTTGTGAACCAGTGAAATCATTAAGATTACAACATCCTTTTGAGTAGACAACGTTATTGTTCACACGAACAGTCATCCGGTCATCAAGAACAGATCCGAAATAGTAATCCCCACTATTAGGTGCAACAAAATAGCCATTCCACTGAACAAAAACACCATCGCTATTAACACCAGGATTCGGGTTTCCCATTCCCCAATCCATATCAATCATCGATTCACGTTTAGTTAAAACAGGATTCGTTGTTGGCACACCACGGGAGAAATCATAATCGTTTCCAACGTTCCAATATTTCGCGATAAGCCCATGCCGAGGCATCGAAGAGGAAAGGTAATGCAAACCAATACCAAGATTTCCGCCAAGTGATTCCATAGAATGTGAATCAACAGACGTATCAACAATACCGGTTGCTAAACTAACACCAACAGGGCCAAGCGTGTCATACGTTTGAGTACTATCTTTACCTAGCCTGTAGTCCACCTTAAAACTACGAACCCAATTAGGACTCGTGACCTGGCCACCTTTTGTATAAACATGCCAGTAATAAACACTGCCGTCTTGTAACACACCATCCGGAACAGTAAAACTCGTGGAGTCAATCCACCCCGAATTAACAATTGCTCCTGTTTCCGCATCAGGATTCGTTGAGAGACGGAAATAATATTGAACCGCCTCACCATCACCATCAGTAACCGGAGTTACACGTAATACTGGCTGTGAATCAACAACAACTTGATTATGTGCAGGTATTTCAGGAGAAGCTACCGGAGTAGAGGAATCATACGTCACCGAAACCCCAAAATTCGAGTAAGGTTTATACGACTTGTATGCACCTTCTTCTCCCCATACACTCCACCACGCACCAAAATCATTACGATCAACAGCAGCTTGCAAACCAGCAGTGAAATCAAAACTAAAATCGGTACTCACTTGACCATTCGTCAAAAACTGGCCCGTACAGGCATACCCCAAACAATTGGCATGACCGAAAGCAATCCACCGAAGATCCGTCACACCGTTATAGTTCGGAACAAACGCGCCATGAACCGTCGCATTCAGAACCTTTTTACCAGCCAGTTCGTTATATGGGAAATTGAAATACGACCGCCATGACTTCCAACCAGAACCATCATTCAACGTTCCAACATGAGCCGTACAGTTCGAAGAATTACACGAATATCCATCCGACTTATACATATAGATACTCGATGCTCCACGGCCAAAACTTGGATCAATAACTATCGGGAAAGCATCACTAGGTAGGCCATTAACCCAAGCCTCATCAAGCCACATCTCAAGACCAGAACCGTCACCAGCTACACGCTGACCAACACGAGGTTCGGACTGCACACCACGATCATGAACATCTAACGTCAAGACACCAAAGCTAAAAGCAGGATCAATCCCCTCGATTGTCAACTCCCCGCTCTTAGTAGGGTGGTTTACAACCTTTCCACCATCAACGTCGAATACAAAAGACTTAGCAGCCTTCTTATTCTTTACAACGATAGTTTCTTTAACCGCTTCACCACGGAGTTCATATTTCACGTCAACAAAAGGCCACGCATTACGATAAACAACCGCATTATCACCATCACGCTCAGGTAGAACATCACGTCCACCAACTGGCTTGACACTAAACCGCTTACCGTCAACGTTAAAAGAAACACCATCACTAAATGGTTTAAGATCCACACTAATCAGACCCGCATCCCCTTGGAAAGCCTGGGGATCATTAGAAGTAAACCAAGATGAAAACCATCCTAAAACGCCTTGATCTTCTTCAACTGGATCAAGTGAATTATCAATCTTTTTCCACTTCGAACCATCACGATAATTCACTTGATCAGGAGAAAACTCCATCGTTTTCGAACCATCAGCATTCACAAACGTCGATGTGTTCTCAGTACGTTTCGAAACATCTTCACGGACACGCTCACGGTCCGGAGAATTGCCAACTGAGTAATCCGTGGCGCCCGAAGCATCATTAAACAACACAGGATCAGTGGCTTTCGCACTATCCAATGGTTTAACCTGCCCATAATCAACATCATGAGAAGCATCAGCCTTAGACTCCTGAGCAACCACAGGAACAGGCATCAAACAATCAACAACAAGCAACAAACCAAGAACAAACGAAACCATAAAAACAAAAGATTTCGCCCATGAGAAACGCCCCAAAGTCCACACTGACTCATGCATAAGAAAACTCCGTAGTGCCAAAAAAATAATCAGATAGTTCAAGATACAACACAGCACACACCAAAAAGCACCAAAACGACAAAAAATACCCAACCAAATCAAAACAATAAAAAATATATAGAAAATACATTTTCCTCAGAATCAAGCCAAAAGCAGAGTAGCAGCAACCCAATTCATCTCATTTTGCTCAGGACTATTTTCCTAATTTTCAAGATATTTCCATCAGTTTCAGAGACAAATTACCCGAATAGTGATCCCAACCCACCCCGTCTTATCAACTGCAACGTTTTTCTACCCAGCATAAATAAGGAGTAGTCTAAGGGGCGGTAGTAAAACGCCTAACCACCCAAACGCGCTAGTCAAATATAAAGCACGTCAGAAAGGAGCCATTATGAAAGATCACACCGAAGGTAGGATT
Source organism: Arcanobacterium ihumii (assembly GCF_900604515.1). Lineage (GTDB taxonomy): Bacteria > Actinomycetota > Actinomycetes > Actinomycetales > Actinomycetaceae > Arcanobacterium_A > Arcanobacterium_A ihumii. The sequence goes on from NZ_UWOS01000001.1 coordinate 890,348, forward strand.
TCACAGGCCTTTTCTGCCGCCAAGGGAACTCGCCTTGATCCGTGGTTCGATCATTATGCCGATCGCGCGCTTGGAATGAAGCAGTCCGAAACTCGCTCGTTGTTCGCCGTCGCCAACCGCCCAGAAGTAGTTTCTCTAGCTGGTGGAATGCCCTTTATCCAAGGCCTGCCCCTCGACTTCCTCGCAGAGATGACGGCGAAGCTTATCCGCGAGCGCGGAGCTACCGTCCTACAGTACGGCGGTGGCCAGGGGGAAGAAGAGCTACGTGAAATGATCGTCGAGGTCATGAAGCCAGAAGGCATTAATGCCCATCCGGACGACATCATGATCACCACCGGCTCCCAGCAGGCACTGGACAATATCTGCAAGATCTTTATCAACCCTGGCGACGTTATCGTTGCCGAAGCTCCTTCGTACGTAGGCGCACTCGGCGTCTTCCGCTCCTACCAAGCAAATGTTGTTCATGTACCGATCGATGAAAACGGTCTGATCCCTGAGAGTCTCGAAGAAACTCTGAACCAGCTCGAAGCGGAGGGCCGCCCAGTTAAATTCCTCTACACCGTCCCAAATTTCCACAACCCGGGTGGCGTATGTATGTCTGACGAGCGCCGCCCTCAGGTGGTAGAAATCTGCCGGCGTCATCACGTTCTTGTGCTCGAAGATAACCCTTACGGAATGCTTGGCTTCAACGGTGAAACCATGACGTGCCTCCAGAGCCTTGATCCTGAAACTGTGCTCTACCTGGGATCTTTCTCGAAAACTTTCGCACCTGGTTACCGGGTAGGATGGACGCTCGCGCCTCACGCCGTCATCCAGCGCCTCACTCTTGCTAACGAATCTGCGGTGCTTTCCCCTACAAAGATGGGTCAGCTTTCGATCTCCGAATACCTGCGTACCTATGACTGGATGGCGCAGATCGGCGAGTATCGGTCGATGTATCGTGAGCGTCGCAATGCCATGCTTGATGCTCTGGATATCTTTATGCCTCAGTGCTCGTGGAACGTACCTAATGGCGGCTTCTACACCTGGGTTAAGCTCCCTGCCGGGCTTGATGCCAAGGCAATGCTTCCACGTGCAACCAAAAACTTGGTTGCCTATGTATCAGGTACGGCATTCTATGCCGATAACCAGGGTGAAGACCATATGCGACTGTCGTTTTGTTACCCCACACCTGCAAACATCACCGAAGGTATTCGGCGTCTTTCTGAGGTTGTCAAGGCCGAAGCAGAACTTGTGGATATGTTTGGTGTGCAGGATCGGTTCCACACCACCCAAGGTGGCATTCATTCCGACGACGCTCCCAACATCACGTCCCTTTAATCGTTTGTTTTCAATAAAGTCGCTGTTCATTTGATTCGTTTTCAACGGAATAGAAAGTAGGTAGCCATGGATCGTCCGCTAACCGTAGCCATCCTTGCTGGAGGACTCACTCATGAGCGCGATATTTCTTTGCATTCAGGACGTCGCGTTGCCGGCGCTCTAAGGAACCGCGGAGTTCAGGTCAAGGTTCTGGACGTCGACGCTCAGCTACTGCAGCGTTTGGACGCACTTGATCCCGACGTTGTCTGGCCACTCGTTCATGGATCCACAGGTGAAGATGGCGCTCTCCAAGACCTTCTCCATCTTGCTGGCTACCCTTACGTAGGGACTGAGCCCACTGGTTGTCGCCTAGCGTCAGACAAGGCCGTGGCTTCGTCCGTGCTTGAACGTGCAGGTGTTGCCGTTCCCACCGCAACGGCGCTCCCTCAACCACTTTTCCGTGAAGTTGGCGTAACCCCTGTTCTTGACCTCATCGAGTCCCAATATGGCTTCCCTGTGGTAATAAAGCCAGCTAAAGGCGGTTCATCGCTTGGATTAACGATTGTGGAAAACAAGGCACAGCTTCCCGGCGCAATGGTTGATTGCTTCGCGTACGAAGACGTCGCCCTGGTTCAGTCGTTCGTACACGGACGTGAGTTTGGGGTTGCGGTTATTGATTTGGGCGACGGTCCACAGGCGCTACCTCCGGTTGAGGTCCAAGCCACCGGCCCTTATGATTTCGACGCCCGCTACTATCCTGGCCGCGTAGAGTACTTCGTACCCGCACGCGTCAATGATACGGAGCTCGCTGCAATCACCGACGTTGCCCTCACCGTCCACAAGACCCTTGGCCTGCGCCATTACTCGCGTACCGACGTTATTTTGGACGATGCTGGCACTGCTTGGTTCATTGACGTGAATGTTACACCTGGCATGACGGAAACTTCGATTTTTCCACAGGCGGCGGCTGCATTTGCCCAAGCCTCAGAGCGCACAGCCGACGACGTCTACCTAGATATTCTGCATGCCACTCTTTCAGGTTCGGATAACTCTGAAGCTTAAAAAGAGTTCAGCACAGAAGCTTGAATCCCTTATTCTTAAGGCGCACCAACAAACTTTGAAATTCGTCAAGACGTTAAAAACTGCTATATCGGCGAAGACTATTAACTCCAACAACATTTATTCAAAGGTTACCGAGGGGTATTTGCTTGTTTAAATTTACAAAGTTTCACGTGAAACTATAAAGATCGATTTTGTAGTAGGTAATTTGGTTGTTGGGTTGGGAGTGAACCGTTCATCCCAACCCAACAACCAACATTTAGCAAACATCTTTTGATGGTTTATAGTAATTTTTCTAATGCTTTATCGATCAAGTATCACTCTTCAATGCGTATCAATTTTCTTTGAACAATACAGCTAAGATGCGATTCAGATCGTCCATCGAAGCAAAGTCAATACTGATCTTTCCTTTGCGTTGCCCCATACTCAGCTTTACGCGAGTGTCAAGAGTGTCTCCAAGTTTCGCGGCAATTTCTTCAAGCTCTGGTAACTGTTCCTGGTTAGATGGTGTACGTTTGGGCTTTGTTTGCCCATCTTCACCCATCGCCACGATCTCCTCAATTGCACGTACGGAGAGACCTTCCGCAACAATTCGCTGCGCTAAGCGTTCCATTGCTGCAGGATCTGGTAAACCAAGTAGTGCACGCGCGTGACCAGCAGAAATGACCCCAGCAGCCACCCTCCGCTGTACCAGTGGTGGTAGCTTAAGGAGACGCAAAGTGTTCGAAATCTGTGGACGAGACCGCGCGATTCGCTTTGACAACTCTTCCTGAGTACACCCAAAGTCATCAAGTAATTGCTGATATGCAGCCGCTTCTTCCAACGCGTTAAGTTGTGCTCGATGTAGGTTTTCGAGCAGAGCGTCCCGAAGAAGATCTCCATCTTCTGTACGGCGAACAACAGCAGGAACTGTTTCGTTTCCTGCGCGCTGCGACGCTCTCCAGCGACGCTCACCCATGATTAATTCATAGCGAGCATTTGGTGAGTCAACTAAAGGTTCACTCAGTGGGCGAACAACGATCGGCTGAAGAACGCCAACCTCGCGGATAGATTGCGCCAATTCTTCAAGGTCGTCTTCGTCAAATATTTGACGAGGCTGTTTAGTGTTCGGAACAATTTGATCAACTGGAATCTCGCCGAAAGTTGCACCTGGAACAGGAACTAATTCGTTTTTGGATGTTTCACGTGAAACATCTTTGTTGTAGTTGGTTGAACTCTTACTGGATAAATGTTCGGTATCCACGGCACTACCAATAGTGGCATTGGCCAACACGCCATTGTTTTCCGCCAGTTTTGTTCGAGTAGATTTATTAAACTTAGATGTCGACTTCTTGTCAGTTATATCCGCAGGTGCTCTATTTTTATCTGCCGTAGCGACGGACGATTTTGCGTCTTTCCTTTGCGTGGATGTACTGACTTCACTTCCCGCGCTGTTAGTAGCATGAGCAGTGTTCATACTCTTCTTAGTGGAGTTCGTGCTCTTAGAACTATTCTTAGTCTTCACCACCGACTTTCCGGATGCTGTTTCTTTACCTTCCTTTACAACAGATCCTGTTTCACGTGAAACATTTGATTCGAAGTTTTCTGGAACTTTATTAGCTACAACATTCGATGCACTCGCGCTTGCACTGAAAAACACGTCAATCGGGCTGTTTTTATGTTCTGCTTGACTATCCGGAATAAGAGCTCCGATACCGCGACCCAATCCTCGCCGTCTTTCAGCCATTTTCGTCTTCCTTTTTCTAAATCGATATTTCTAACGTTCTACCTATATTCCCTACAAATCGCTTTGTTAGGGAAAGATCTGGCGATCTTGTTAATCAAATCCTAAACTTTGAATACTACCCGGCGTACGTAACGTAATCCGCAGCTAATTTAGTAACCCGAATTCTACGCAATATTGTTTCTTCAACCATAATCACAAAGCATTCATTGATTGAACTCTAATCACCACTTCACCACTCCTGCAATGAATCTATCTCCCTGCCCGCTGAGCTAATTCCTTAGCGGCCGCAAGATAGGCAACTGCACCGGTTGATCTTGGATCATAACTAATGACAGTTTGTTGAAAACTAGGAGCTTCCGAAATTCTAATATTCCTCGGGATTTCCACATTCAACGTTTCATTAGGAAAGTACTGCCGAACTTCGTTCGCCACATCCTGTGAAAGATTAGTTCGGCGATCAAACATTGTTAATAAAATCGTTGAAATAATCAGATCTGCATTTAAAGACTGTTGCACATTGTTAATAGTCTTCATTAATTGAGTGAGGCCTTCTAGCGCGTAGTACTCCGTCTGAATCGGAATCATAATCTCTTTCGCAGCCACGAGTGCATTCAATGTTAAGAGGCCAAGAGAAGGGGGACAGTCAATAACGATATAATCCACCGGAGATGTTTCACGTGAAACATCAAGAAATTCTTGGACGGCGTCGTGCAATCTGTATTCACGTCCATCTGCCATTACAAGTTCGATCTCAGCGGAGGAAAGATCAACGGTAGCCGGAGCGACGCGAAGGTTCTTTATGTCCGGACACTGCTGAAGAACAGAATCTAGCGCTCGTTGCTTAGTAATTACGTCGTAGATCGAAGGGGTACCTGTGTGGTGCTCAATTCCTAACGCCGTAGAGGCGTTTCCTTGCGGATCAAAATCAATCACGATTACGCTTAGGCCACCTTCTGCTAATGCGGCGGCCATATTCACAGCCGAGGTGGTTTTTCCTACCCCTCCTTTTTGATTCGCAACAGTAATTACCCTTGTATTACTTGGCTTTTTGAAAGCTGTTGCCTTGACTTCACGAAGAACCTCGCGATCATGAGCGAGCTCAGCTCCGAGCGGTGACTCTTCCGAAAATGCAGCTGTAAATGAAGGTGGTTCGGAGACAGCATGCTCCGTCGAATCTGAATTCAACATCTTTCTTGGGTCCGCCAAAATTGCTCCTCAACGTTGTGATGAAAACCAGTTTACCGTCATTTAAAGCGCTCTGGAATCGGGAGCGACAAACTGTGGAAATAATCTGATAACCAGATACTGTGGACTCTAGTTTTCGGTCTGTTAATTTGGTTAGCGCTTCAAAGCAAAGATCTATGTTTCACGTGAAACATAGATCTCGATCGCAACACTTTCTAATTACCGATCGTGTTTACGTAGCTCCACAATCCGCGTCCCTTCAGAGCTTCCCCAAACGGGAACCTCATACACATCAGCCCACCGCACATTGTATTTTTTGAACTGGGGGATAGCGTCGTCGATTTCCTGCTCGGCACGGTCACCCTTCAGGGCAAGGAGTGATCCACCCGGCTTTGTTAAAGGCAAAGTCCATGGGATTAGTTTCTTTAATGCAGCAACTGCGCGTGCAGTTACAAAGTCTGTGGCATGGTTTCCAACTAGATCTTCTGCACGCGAGCGAATAACCGTCACGTTCTCCAACGCCAATTCTTTGACAACGAAATTGAGCCACTCCACCCGGCGCTCCATCGTCTCTATAAGATAAATCTGCAGGTCAGGGCGTATAATTGCAATTACTATCCCCGGAAAACCCGCTCCGGAACCGACGTCTGAAAGAGATGCCCCTTCTGGCACATAGTCACTAATCGGCAAAGAATTCAAAATATGACGATCCCAGAGACGCTGCATTTCACGTGGACCAACCAAACCACGCAACTGCCCTTCACTCTCAAGTAATTCAGCAAAACGAAGTAGCTTATTCCAGATCTGAGCACCAAATTCTGCTTCACCACTAGCGGGTGGAGCTTGTACTATTTCCACTGCCGAATCGATCACTCTACGATCAGCTCCATCATTCTTATTCGTCATATTCCAAGTTCACCATGAATTCTTAAAAAGGAAAACTCTCCGGCTCAAACCGGAGAGTTTTCTCAAAATTATCACGGGTTCAAATCACCCGAATCCAGCTTTAGTCCTCTGAGTCCTCTGCTTCGTCATCGAGATCCGAAGTCTCAATATCATCTTCATCCGGAATCGAAATTACAACGTGACGTCCAGCTCCGAAACCTGAGGAATCCGAGAACAAGCCAGCGTCAGCAACGACGTCGTGCACAACTTTACGCTCAAACGGATTCATTGGTTTTAATGCTACATCATCACCGGTTTCTAAAACCTTGGCAATTGCTTCACGAGCGATCTCCTGGATCTCCTTACGGTGACCCTCGCGGTACCCGAGCACGTCCAGCATCAAACGGGATCGTTCCCCAGTCTGACTCTGCACAGCAAGGCGAGTAAGCTCCTGAAGAGCGTCTAGTGCTTCACCACGCTTACCAATGAGGCGCTTGAGACGGCGATCTCCACCATCTTCGGCAACAATGCCCACTGCAGCACGATCAGCTTCTACGGATATCTCAATATCTCCATCAAGATCTGCGATATCTAGAAGTTCTTCAAGGTAATCGGCGGCAAAATCGCCTTCTTCGTCAAGATGCGCGCGGACGTCTTCAATATCAAGTTCGTCGTTCATGGTTGTCCTTAAATCCTAGCTACTTAGGTTTAATTAGAAGTTTCGATCTTTTTTGTTATTTTGCTGTTTGTTCTTGCGAGCGTTCTTCTTTTCCTGTGAACGCTTACGCTCAGCAAGACGACGCTCGTAGCGCTTCTGTGCGCGCTCGGCGTCCGTAAGTCCATCAAGACCACGAACCTCGGTATCCTCAACTACTTCGTCTTCATCTTCAGGCATAGCTGGAATTGGTTCTACCTTGGAAGCAGCTTTCTTTGACCGTGCCTTTCCGAGTGGCTGAACACGTTGGCCAGACGGACCTGCAAGGAAATCATTTTCTTCTTCCTCAGCTGGAAGTCCCTTTGCCAAGCGCTTGCGGCGAAGCTTCTCTTGACGCTTACGATAAGCCTCTGATCCCGGAGTTGGATTATTATTGAGCATCCAAGTTTGCTGACCGATGTTCCAAATATTTCCAGTCAACCAGTAAACAAGCACGCCAATTTGGAAGGTGGTACCAGTGAAGATGTAGATAAGCGGCATACCGTAAAGCATGTACTTCTGCATCTTGTAGGCTGGGTTCGACGGATCCAAAGCACTATCTGGCATATTCTTCGTCATCAATTGCTTTTGCGTAAAGAATAGCGTGAGGATCATCAGAATGATCAAAACGACGGCAACGGTAATAACCGCAGTAGGTGAAGAGAAAGATTTAGCGGTTCCAATAGAACCAGTGAGTGGAGCTCCAAAAACAGTAGAATCAGCGATGTGCTGAGCAACCTTCTCATCGATAGGACCAATCGCCGGGCGCATATATGACCCTTGGGACAGTGGCAATACCGCATAGAGTAGGCGGAACAGAGAGAAGAAAATAGGCATCTGAATCAAAGCCGGCATACACGATGCAAACGGAGATGTACCGTGCTCGCGGTACAACGCCATCATTTCTTCTTGCTGACGTTGTTGGGAAATCTGATCCTTACGACCCTTATACTTCTTCTGAATCTTCTGAATCTCAGGATTGAGTTGTTGGCCGAGACGTGCTGCTTTTGTCTGCTTATTAAATAGCGGAATCATCAAAGCGCGCACAACGATCGTGAGGCCAACAATGGACAGAACCCAAGCGAGTCCCGCTCCATCGTTCATTCCTAGGGTAACGAGCAGTGAGTGAACGCCGGACATAATCCAGGCAATGATCCACATAATCGGATAAAGAATTGTATCCACTGTTCTACTTTCGGTTTAGTAATTAGTCTGTAAATCCCATTCGAACGATTTGTCCGTTACGTCGCCATTAATCCTGTTGATTTGACGCAGCATCGAGATCTAAAGATTGTTGCTTTCGATATTCCATTAGTTCTGTTAATCCCATCGGCTTCTTGGGCCATTGACCGCGTTCAGGAACCCAGTCAACACCACCCTTGCTCCAAGGATTACAGCGGAGAATTCTCCAACTGCTCAAAAGTGTACCCTTGATTGGCCCGTGTTTCTGAATTGCCTCTACAGCATACTGAGAACAAGTTGGTTGATATTTACATCTGCGCGGAGTTCCAGCCGAGATCGTTCGTTGATACCACTGAATCAATGCAATAAAAACGTGGGATACAGGATTCTTTTTTAGTGAGTCGGAATCGGAAAGTCTAGAGTTACTGTCGAGTTTCTGAGCCGAGTCAATGTTAGTGCCAGTCTCGGAAACACTATTTCCTGAACGACCTTGATCCTTAGGAGAGTTCTGCTTAGAAGCGTATTCCTTAGAAGCTTTATTCATTTTTGCTCCTTGAAAAATCGCTCCTAAGGAGACTGAGGCGGCGAAACTCTTTTAACAAAGCTTGTTCAAGAACGTCGGAAGTGGCGTCCGCCGCCGCTGGCAAAGCCCGAATAACCATTGCGGTGCAGGTAAGATCATCGAGGTAATGGCGAATAATATGCCGGATTTTACGAGAAACTCTATGCCGAACCACCGAGTTACCCACAGATTTCCCGACAACGAGACCTACCTTTTTATCCACAACGAAGCCGACCTCGCTGAGGCCGGCTTCGTTTATTTGTCCATCGCTTATCGTGTGAACAACAAGATACTGATTTCCGCTACGCTTACCTTGGCGAAAAACTTGAGAAAATTCGCCAGATTTTCGCATCCGGTTTGCTGCAGGCAGCATATTAAATCAGGCAGATAGCTTTGCGCGACCCTTACGACGGCGTGCTGCAAGAACTGCACGACCTGCGCGGGTACTCATGCGCTTACGGAAGCCGTGAACCTTCGCACGACGACGGTTGTTCGGCTGGAACGTACGCTTGGTAGACATGGGTTAACTCCCACTTATTTTGAACTTATTTCACAAAATCGCGTTCTACAACAATTTTGTGTGTGTACCTTCTTTGCACACATGACTTAACGACTCTACGTGACTTTTCCCTGTCAGGTCAATAAATAAGAGGTGCGTCGTGACTGACATCTCAAGGCTAAAATATGAACGATTCCATTTAATTTCACTTTCCACACATGTGAATATTTTTAAGGAAAAGACTTTATCGCGATTTCTCGCCAAGAACCGAGGTAAATTACAAAGATGTAATATCCACAGGTGTGAATATCGTTGTGGAAAACTATTGTGCGTTTCCACAGTTTCTGTTTTAAGATTATTAAGTTCTCTGCTATAGGAACGCATTGACCCTGTTATTTTTATGAGGAAATTATGACTGAAAGCTTTGCTGCTCGCGATGCTTGGACGGCTGCGACTGAATTATTGAGATCCGCAGGGAAACTCTCTGATTCTCAAACGGCATTTGTTCGGATGGCGCGCCCACTAGCTGCGGTAGACGAAGTTTTTATGATTGGTGTTGGTTCTGATTTCGTTAAAGAGTGGATTATCCAGCATGTTTCCGCTTCGATGACCGAACAACTAAGCGCAATTCTGGGTCGCGAAGTAAAACTAATGATCTCGGTTGATCCTTCATTAAGTGAACAACAGGCACCTACAAATACCACCTCTCACCAAAATACGTGGACCCCAAATCACGTTGAAGAACGAAACATACGTTCGATACCGGCGTCGGAAGAAAAAACTGAATCCAACGTCCGCTACGCCTTACCTCAAGATCCAGGATTTCCTCACCAAGAAGTACATCAACCCCTTGTAAATTCTGGTCAAAATTCGAGCCAAGTTGAGAATCACTTCTCTGACATTACTTTTCAAGATTCGAGGTATTTCGACCGTCGCCCTACTGAAAAGGAACAATTTGTTCAAAGTGACTATTCCCAAGCTCAAGAATATCCATCGCGCGACTACCATATGAATGATTTCGATCAACCTGAATATTCACCCAATGAAGATTTTAGTGCAGGTCAAAACTCTCACGGTACGTCATATGTAGATCACCGGCCAGAATATCAATCTCATCTTGCTAAGAACCTTCCCCATATTCCTGATTCAAGTTCCCTCCAAACTCAGGCACGATTAAACCCTCGCTACACATTTGAAACATTCGTGACGGGTGAGTCGAACCGTTTTGCTCATGCAACCGCGCTCGCCGTTTCAGAAGCCCCTGGCTCCACCTACAACCCACTTTTCCTTTACTCAGATTCTGGAATGGGAAAAACCCATCTTTTACATGCAATCGGTAACTACACCGTTAAGCTCTATCCAGAAAAGAAAGTTCTTTATATTTCTTCTGAAGAATTTACAAATGCCTTCATTAATGCGTTGCGTGACCAAAAGATTCATGCGTTTAAGGATCAATTCCGTAACGTTGATGTTTTGTTGATCGACGATATCCAGTTTATTTCTAACCGCGATTCGACTCTCGAAGAGTTCTTCCATACCTTCAATGCGCTATCTAATGCCAATAAACAGATTGTTATTACTTCTGATGTGGCACCGAAACTCCTCAAGGGCTTTGAAGATCGGATGATCTCCCGCTTTGCTTCGGGAATTACTGCGAGTATTGATCTCCCTAACCTCGAAACTCGAATCGCTATCTTGGAAAAGAAGGCATTTTCCGAGCAACTTCACGTTCCACGCCCCGTTCTTGAATTCATTGCATCAAAGATGACGACGAACGTACGCGAAATGGAAGGTGCACTGCGCCGGATCAATGCCTATGCGGATTTAGCTCGGCAACCAATCACCCTTGAGATGGCAGAGCTTGTTCTCAAAGATATGATTTCCGATCCTGAATCGGTACAGATCACAGCCGGTTTAGTGATGGCACAAACCGCTGCTTATTTCGATATCACGCTGGAAGAGCTCAAATCACAAACCCGTACACGCTCACTGACTACTCCACGGCACATCGCTATGTATTTATGCCGGGAAATGACTGATCTATCCCTACCAAAGATCGCAGAGAGCTTTGACAGGCGCGATCACACAACTGTTATCAACGCTTTGCGCAAGATCGAAAAAATGATGGCGGAAAAGCAACATATTTTCAATCAAGTATCGGAACTCACTACCAGGGTCAAACAATCAGCGAAAGAACAAGCACAGCAACGAAAAGAGTAGTTATCCACAGCAGGTGCGAAGAACCCTCAATTAAACTAAACAATTCTGTGGATAACAGAAAAATATTTGCGACTAATTCTTAGACGTAAATGGTCCATCCACAAAATTACAAAATCATTCACATTATTGTCAGCAGAACAATTCACTGAGGAAAGGGCAGACTTCCAACGAAAAAGCTGAATATCCACAAAATCCACAAGACCTACTACATCTACTACCTAATAAGTAAATGACAACAATCGGATAGTCGCCGACTGCCGAGCAACAAAACTTTTATCATTTAGAAAATCAAGTATGTAGCGCTGTTCTTGTCAAGAAATTGTGGAAGTGACTATGGAAGAAAGTCCAATCTCAAGTAAAGTTACTCAGTAGTACTGAAGAAAGTAGGTAAGCAGTGAAATTTCAGGTCGAACGCGAGACGTTCACGGAAGCTGTAACTTGGGTAGCCCGTACCATCCCTAATCGACCAGCTATTCCGGTTTTGGCTGGTCTGAAAATTGTTGCCTCCGACGAAGGTAAGATTTCCCTAGGCTCACGAGATTCAGATATTACCTCTCACATCGATATCGAAGGTGATGTCCATGCCTCAGGTGAAATTCTTGTCAACGGTAAATTGCTTGCCGACATTTGCCGCTCTCTTCCTACTAAACCAATCGTTTTTACCTTAGAAGGAACCAAACTCGAAATTGAGTGTGGGTCTGCCCGCTTCTCTATGAAAACGATGGCAATGGATGACTATTCTGAACTTCCACAGATGCCGCCCGTCGTCGGAATTGTTGATGGAAACGAATGGCAAGAAGCTGTTTCTCAGGTAACGGTTGCTGCTTCAAATGATGATACTCTTCCAATGCTTGTTTCCGTTTGCCTCGAAATTGAAGGTGATTCAATTTCACTCATGGCAACTGATAGATATCGTTTGGCAGTCAGAGATTTGACTTGGCAGCCTGAAGATCCAGATATGAATAAGCGAATTTTGGTTCGTGGATCACGTTTGCTTGATATCGCTAAGTCTTTGGGAACGGCTGGATCAGTTGAGATTTCGCTTGACGATTCCGGATCTTCTTCGCTTATTGGCTTCTCTGCTGGGGGTCGCCAAAATACTGTTCAACTCATTGAAGGTGAATACCCACAGGTCAGGTCTCTATTCCCAGCAGAAGTTTTAGGTTACGCTACCATTGATCGTTCGAATATGCTCGATGCTATTAAGCGCTCGCGCTTGGTTGTTGAAAAGAATTCAGCGGTCCGTCTGTCCTTTACCGAAGGAGAATTGGTTGTTGAAGCTGGTCACGGAGATGCAGCTCAAGCATCCGAAGCCTTAGAGGCAGACCTTCATGGAGACGATATTGCGCTTGCATTCAACCCGATCTTCCTCCAAGAAGGAATCAGCGTGATGAACGAACCAAATATTCGCCTTTCCTACACTCACCCAACAAAGCCAGCTGTTATTACGCCTGAAAATGACAAGGGCGAAGCCGACGAAAGTTTCCGGATGTTGCTGATGCCGATTCGCACGTTCGGAGCTAACTAGGTCATTTACCTGCACTTTGGTTATCTTTCAACGTGAAGTTTAATCAAATGAGATTGTGATCTAATCAGCGTGTATATTTCGGATCTCGCACTCAACGATTTTCGATCGTATGAGCAAGTGGTTTTAAATCTCCAACCAGGGGTGACGGCATTTATCGGGGAAAATGGTCAAGGAAAAACTAACTTGATCGAAGCGATCGGCTACTTGGCAACATTTTCTTCTCATCGAGTTGCAGCTGATCTTGCACTTGTAAAACAAGGGTCCACGGCCGCCGTCGTACGAGCGAAAGTTATGCACGAAGAGTCTCCTACTACGGTTGAACTCGAAATTTTGGCTGGCAAGGCAAATAGAGCGCGAATTAATCGCGGAAATGTTCGCACTAAAGAAATTCTAGGAATTGTTCGAACAGTTCTTTTCGCTCCAGAGGATCTTGAATTGGTTCGTGGAGATCCTGGTGTACGCCGAAATTTCTTGGATTCGCTGATGATTCAGTTCAAACCAAGAACGGCGGGAATCAAGGCAGAATACGAAAAAGTTCTCAAGCAGCGTGCAGCCCTGTTGAAAACAGCGGCGAAGATTCGACGACGTGGCGGAATTTTTGACGAGACCAGCCTTGATATTTGGGATGGTCAACTGGCGAGGCTTGGTGCACAGCTAATTTCGCAGCGTGCCCAAATTGTTCGATTATTGCGTGAGCCGATTGAACAGTACTACCAGGAAGTTTCTGGTGGAAAAGGAATTGCACGAATCGATTACGACGCTAATATCGATAAGCGCATGGAGTGGAAACTTCCACTGGCTGAAAATACCCATACCCAAGAGTCATGTGATTTAATTTTAACTCACGAAAACGATCTTCTGGATGTTGAAAATAACGAAAAAAAACTACTTCAGCTCTTGAAACAGTGGCGTTCGGTTGAAATTGAGCGGGGTGTAAATTTAGTTGGGCCTCATAGAGATGATCTAAGGCTGATTCTTGGAACCCTTCCTGCAAAAGGTTTTGCTTCTCATGGAGAATCCTGGTCGTTTGCTTTGGCTCTGCGTTTGGCTTCGTGGAAAGTAATGCGCGAACAGAGCAATGACATTTGGGCGGGAAAAGATCCAGAACCTATTTTGATTCTTGACGACGTTTTTGCTGAGCTCGATGCGCGCCGCAGACAGCGGTTGGCGACGATCATTGGAGATGCTCAACAGGTCTTTGTTACTGCAGCGGTTGGTGACGACGTTCCAGAAGAACTGGTGAGCTGGAAGTTTTGGGTAGAGTCAGGAAAAGTGACGCCGATAGATGGTGGCGACGATGACTGACGAAGTAATGCCTAAAGATCCAGTATTAGCCGCAAAGCTCGCAGCGGCAGAAAAATTCGGAGATAAACTCCCACTTCAACGGCTCGAAGCAATGCGTCAATACGCGTATAGTCGTGGCTGGGTGCGTGTGAAGATTGCATCGATGGTGTCTTCCGAAGTATTTCAACAGCCTAAAGAACATTTGGGTGAAGAAATTTTCGTTCCTTCTCCCGGACAGGAAGTAGGATCTGGATCGCGGCCTTCGTGGAGAGATCCAAAACCTTTGGGCCTCTTACTCAAGGCAACAATTAAGGAACGTGGTTGGGGTAGCCAGCTTGACGTCGCCGCGGTTGCTGCACAGTGGCCAAAGCTCGTTGGAGAGACGGTTGCGGCGAACTGTGTGGTTGAGTCCTTTGATGACGACGGCGTGCTCGTTCTTCGTACCCGTACAGTTTCTTGGGAAACCCAGATGAAAGCACTTGCTTCAACTCTTGATAAGAGATTGGCTTCGGAATTAGGCGAAGGTGTAGTCAAAAAGATAGAGATTAATGGGCCGCATGTGCGAAGCTGGAAACACGGCCGGCTCTCGGTACAAGGACGCGGACCGCGAGATACCTACGACTAATCGAAAATAGCCGTTAAACACGCTATAATTAATTTGCCCGTCCTATTGGTAGGTACCTACCATTTGAGGGCTCAAATGGATTAGACGGCGTTCTAGCTCCATTTTGAGATATAGGCCACACTTCTTTCGTGTGGTTTGCGCAAACGATGCAACGAGGAGATCTCTAAGCGTGTCTAATGAAGAAGAAAAGCCACAGAACGAGGCGAAGCCCAGCACGCAACCGGCGAACGGATCGTCGTACGGGGCTTCGGATATCACCGTTCTGGAAGGCTTAGAAGCAGTTCGTAAGCGTCCAGGTATGTATATTGGATCAACCGGAGAACGCGGACTACATCATCTTGTTTACGAAGTTGTTGACAACTCAGTTGACGAAGCTCTTGCTGGATACGCGGACGAAATCACTGTAACTCTCCTTGAAAATGGTGGAGTTAAAGTTGTTGATAATGGTCGAGGAATCCCAGTCGATATTCACCCAACCGAAGGCGTTTCGGCAGTTCAGGTTGTTATGACGGTCCTTCATGCCGGTGGAAAATTTGGAAACGGTTCCTACGCTGTATCGGGCGGACTTCACGGCGTCGGCATTTCTGTTGTTAACGCACTTTCTACGCGAATGGACACTGAAGTTCGTCGCGACGGATACGTTTGGCGCATCTCCTACGAAAACGGCGTTCCAGTTGCGCCGCTTGAACAGGGTGAACCTACCGATGAAACTGGAACTACCCAGACCTTCTGGCCAAATGGCGATATCTTCGAAACCACCGAATTCGATTACGAAACGCTACGCAAGCGCTTCCATCAGATGTGTTTCTTGAATAAAGGCCTGCGCATCACCTTGATTGATGAACGACCACAAGCTGTTCAAGAAGGTGACGAAGTTACCGGTGACGAAAAAGGAGTTGAAGATACACCCACCACCGGCTACCACAAAACTTCGTATAAGTACGACGGTGGTCTGCACGATTACGTGAACTACCTGGTACAGACGAAGAAGGTGGAGCGTGTTCATCCAGAACCAATCTACTTCGAAGCCGAAGATAAAGAGAAAAAGATTTCGGTTGAAATTGCGATGCAATGGACGAGTGCCTATTCGGAGGCTCTGCACACGTTTGCAAATACGATTAATACCACCGAAGGCGGAACCCACGAAGAAGGTTTTCGCACTGCTCTGACCTCGATCATTAACAAGTACGCTCGCGATAAAAACCTCTTAAAGGAAAAGGATCCTAATCTTTCAGGAGAAGATATTCGTGAAGGACTTACCGCCGTTATCTCCGTTAAACTGGGTGAACCTCAGTTCGAAGGACAGACGAAAACCAAGCTTGGAAATACTGAAGCACGAACCTTTGTTCAGCAGCAAACCTACGCATACCTCACCGACTGGCTCGATATGCATCCGTCAGAAGGTAAGGAAATTATTCGTAAAGCTTCGCAGGCTTATTCAGCTCGTCTAGCTGCACGTAAGGCTCGTGAAGCAACTCGCCGAAAGTCCGTTCTTGAATCGGCAGCTATGCCTGGAAAGCTCAAGGATTGTACATCGCGAAATCCAGAAGAATGTGAAATCTTCATTGTGGAGGGTGATTCCGCAGGTGGTTCTGCGGTCAACGGTCGTGATCCTAAGCACCAAGCGATCATGCCAATCCGTGGAAAGATCTTGAACGTAGAAAAGGCACGCCTAGATCGTGCGCTTTCCTCTGACTCGATTCAGGGTCTTATTACGGCCTTTGGTACCGGCGTCGGCGACGAATTCGACATCAACAAATTGCGTTACCACAAGATCGTATTCATGGCTGATGCGGATGTGGATGGTCAGCACATTGCCACTTTGCTCCTTACGTTGGTCTACCGCTACATGCGTCCTTTGATCGAAGGAGGCTTTGTTTACTTGGCAATGCCGCCGCTCTACCGAATCAAGTGGTCGAACTCTACACATGATTACGTTTTTTCCGATAAGGAGCGTGACGAGGTTCTTGCCGCCGGTCTTGCCGCTGGAAAGAAACTTCCAAAGGCCGAGGGCCAAGGAATTCAGCGCTACAAAGGTTTAGGCGAAATGAACGATTCAGAGTTGTGGGAGACCACCATGGATCCAGAAACTCGCACATTAAAGCAGGTTTCGATCGGCGAAGCTGCTGCAACCGATGAAACCTTCTCTATCCTCATGGGTGAAGATGTAGTTTCACGCCGAAGCTTTATCCAGCGCAACGCTCATGACGTTCGCTTCCTCGATATCTAAGGGTTACCGTGAGTAAAGAAAACGAAAACAACGAATCAACATACAACCACGGAATGATTAAAGAGGTTGATCTCCAGAAAGAAATGGAGACTTCCTACCTCGACTATGCGATGTCGGTGATCGTCGGACGTGCACTTCCGGACGTTCGTGACGGTATGAAGCCAGTTCATCGCCGCGTAATTTACGCAATGTGGGATGGTGGCTACCGCCCGGATTCTTCGTTCTCCAAGTCGGTCAAAATTGTTGGAGACGTAATGGGTCACTTCCACCCACATGGTGATGCTGCGATTTACGACACGATGGTTCGTATGGTTCAGCCTTGGAACCTGCGTTACCCACTTGTAGCTGGTCAAGGAAACTTCGGAACTGCCGGTGATCTTGGTGCTGCAGCTCCACGTTATACGGAAGCTCGTATGGCTCCGCTTGCAGTGGAGATGGTTCGTGATATTCACGAAGACACAGTAGATTTCGAGCCGAACTTTGACGGATCCGTTCAAGAACCAGTTGTCTTGACTTCTCGTTTCCCGAACCTCTTGGTTAATGGATCTGAAGGTATTGCGGTGGGAATGGCTACGCGCATTCCTCCACACAACCTCCGCGAAGTTGCTTCAGGTGTGCAGTGGTATTTAGAGAACCCTGAGGCGACGCGTGACGAGCTCCTTGCTCAGCTTCTTCTTCGCATCAAGGGACCGGACTTCCCAACGGGGGCTATGATTCTTGGCACCCGTGGTATCGAAGAAATGTACCGCACCGGTCACGGTTCGATTACCCAGCGTGCGGTGGTTGAGGTTGATGAAATCAACGGCCGTCAGTGCTTGGTAGTTACCGATTTGCCTTACCAGGTGAATCCTGATCGCCTCTTGGACAAGATGGTGGAAGGAATCAAGGATGGACGCCTCCCTGGAATCGCCGATATTCGCGACGAATCCTCTGGCCGTGCTGGTCAGCGAATCGTTATCGTTCTTAAGCGCGACGCCGTGGCAAAGGTGGTTCTTAACAACCTCTACAAGCACACCCAGCTCCAGAACAACTTCCCAGCGAACATGCTTGCACTGGTTGACGGAGTTCCGCGTACGCTTTCCCTCGATGGATTCGTGTTCCATTGGGTACAGCATCAGATGGATGTTATTCAGCGCCGTACCGCATTCCGGCTACGTAAGACTGAAGAGCGTCTGATGATCCTTGAGGGTCTTGCAAAGGCTCTCGATCAACTTGATGCTGTTATTGCGCTTATCCGAGCTTCTCAAACACCTGACGAGGCACGAAAAGGCTTGATGGAACTCCTGGACATTAACGAAGTCCAGGCAGATCATATCCTTTCCATGCAGCTACGCCGGTTGGCAGCTCTGGAACGTCAAAAGATCCTTGACGAGAAGGCAGAAAAGGAAGCGCTGTGCGAAGAATATCGTGACATCCTCGCTAAGCCTGCACGTCAGCGTGAGATTGTTTCCAACGAGCTCCAAGAGATCGTAGATCGTTTCGGCGACGATCGCCGCACTACGATTCTTCCTTTCGATGGCGAGATGACCGTTGAGGACCTCATTCCTGAAGAGGACGTCGTTGTAACAATTACGCGCTCAGGTTTTGTTAAGCGCACCAAGGTGAGCGAATACCGTGCTCAGCACCGTGGTGGTAAGGGAATTAAGGGTACGACGCTACGTGGCGACGACGTCGTCGAACATTTCGGAATCGCCTCCACTCACGATTGGCACCTTTTCTTCACGAATATGGGACGCGTGTACCGAATCAAGGGTTACGAACTTCCTGAGGGTTCGCGTGAATCGAAGGGGCAGCATATTGCAAACCTTCTAGCGTTCCAACCAGGGGAAACTATTGCTTCTGCAATTACCCTACGCAATTACGACCAGGCAGAATACCTAATTCTTGCAACGGAAGAGGGCTTGGTTAAGAAGACGAAGCTCACGGACTATGATTCGACTCGTACCGGCGGCTTAATTGCAATTAAGCTGCGCGAACGTGAAGATGGTACGACGGATCAGGTTGTGTCTGCTCGCCTTGTGAACGAAGGCGAAGATCTTCTGTTGGTATCGCGCAATGGACAGTCACTTCGCTTCACCGCGACGGATGAGGCTTTGCGTCCAACTGGACGTTCGACGTCGGGCGTTACCGGAATGAAATTCCGTGAAGACGACAAACTCTTAACCATGGATGTTGTTCGCGACGACGCTGAAGTCTTTATCGTAACCGAGGGCGGATTTGCTAAGCGAACCTCTGTAAATGAATATCGGACCCAGGGACGCTCTGGAATTGGTATTAAGGTTGCGAACCTTGTTGAAGCTCGTGGGCAGCTGGTTGGCGCATTAATAACTCAGCCAGGTGACGAAGTTATGGTGATTATGCAGTCCGGCAAGGTTGTAAGGTCTTCCGTGGACGAAGTGAACTTGACGGGTAGAAATACGCAGGGTGTTAAGTTTGCGCGCCCGGATAAGAACGATTCAATTATTGCAATTGCGCTTAACCTCGAAGCGGCTAGTGAAGAGGAGATCGAAGAAGCGGCTGAGACTGAATCTGGACCTGAATCCGCAACTGCAGGTGAGCTTAAAACTGAGGAAAAATTCGGCGACGTTCAAAATGACGCAGGAAATCACCAAACGGACGATAGTATTAGCGAGTAAAGATACTCGGAAAGCTACGACGCTACTAGGCGAGAGCTTGGAGCACGGCAAAACGGAGAAATAATATGACAGCTTCGACTAATGAAACCGCTAAAGAACCTGCGGTAAAACCGACACCAGCGGAAAAAAAGACGAAGAAGACCGTAGGTATTCGCAAGGTTCATATGACGATCTCGCGAGTTGATCCGTGGTCGGCGTTGAAGATTTCCTTCCTTGTTTCGGTTGCGATTGGCATCATGCTTATTGTTGCATCCATCGTGTTGTGGCTGGTTTTTGATGCAATGCACGTGTGGGCGGGTATCGAAGATCTGCTTACTACCTTGAATTCAGAGCAACTCCTGAAACTAGGGCAGTTCCTTGAATTTGGACGTTTGATTCCGTTCTCCGTTGTTGTAGCGGTTATCGAGGTCGTGCTGATGACGGCACTGGGTACATTGATGGCTCTGATCTTTAATGTGATTGCGGTGCTGGTTGGAGGGTTACACGTAACGGTTACCGATGAGTAATCTAAAATGTGAGCTGCATTGCTAACAGGGCATTCGAATTTGGAAATTCGTGTTGAAATGAGTTAATCTTATTCGGCACCGTTAATGGTGCAGCACCTCAAAAAGGGCCTATAGCTCAGTCGGTTAGAGCGCCACACTGATAATGTGGAGGTCGATGGTTCGAGTCCATCTAGGCCCACTGCTTCGGGAAAGAAGAAATTCGAGGAGTTACGATGAAAAAGGTAATCGGTTGGATTGCTGTTGGAGTCGTTAGCTACGCGATTTTCCTCAAAGCCTCGGAAGTTGCCCAATGCCAAGGGATTTGGCATCAGGTAGCAGATAAGGTAGAGTCCTAAAAGCAAGATACCTCTGGTATCAGAGGGGCTTTGGCGCAATTGGTAGCGCACCTGCTTTGCAAGCAGGGGGTTACGGGTTCGAGTCCCGTAAGCTCCACAATTGAGAAGGAGAGCGACTTTCGTCGTTCTCCTTCTTTTTATTTTTAATTGGGCGGTCAACAAAACTTGTTGACCGCCCTCTGCGTGAAATTACCGTTTCTTGTAATCAGCTCTCTTTCACAAGCCGAACTCCGCGCGAGTCTTTCCTATACCAGCAGCGATACGTTCCCGATCGGCGTCGGAAGCATGAACAGCAGCGATTGCCATACTCTCGCGCGAATCGACATATACCTCTTGGGTGAAGGGGTTACGCTTCTTCGTAGCGACCATCTTAACGTGGTAGATGAATACAGCTATGTTGATAACCAATGCCAAGAAAGAAACGATGAAGAGCGCCGTCGGATTGTGAGCCGAGCGGTGCGCGAACATCGAATCGTGCATAAAGTGAGGGAAGGTTAGAACGATCGCGGACCAGAAGGTTAGTGTGTATGCGCGGTACTGGATCCACGCGCCTTTTCCTACTGCCATGAACGCTGGAATTGTGCAGGAGAGTAACAGCGCAACGCCTGAATACCAAGCACGGTCTGCGAGGCAGTTATAGACGTAGGCGAAGTTCCATACGTCGTAGGCGATGATCCAGGCGACGGTAAGGTCGCCCCAGATGATCTGCTTGTTCTTTCCTTTGGCGATGTAGATTCCAACCCAACCTGAGATCATGAGGAAGTTCAGGATTCCAGCGATGCCGTTCATGATGTTCCATGGACCACCCCAAGTCACCATATTGTTCGAAGGATCTACACCTTCAATGAAATAACACTGGAAATCGCGGATGACAGCCTCGAGGATGTTAACCGAGAGGATGAGCGGCGGAATGCACAGGTACCAGTACTTCGTGCGAAGCTTCGGGAAATACTGCAGTGCTACCAGGGAAAGCGAACCAAGGAGGGCAGAGTACTGCTTGACGATCGGGAACCATCCCGCTGAGCTCGTACCTTGCGTTGAATACGGCCACCAGAAGATCGTAAGTGCCACCGGGATAACAATAAATACGGCGATCGCAACCCATTTGCTTCTAATAGCAAGCCATGCTGTGATGGCAAGACCAGCAATGACAGCAAAGAGCATTACATAATCCCACCATTGGCCCACTTCGAAAAAGAAGAGAGTTGGGTAGTTGGGAGTCATGACTACTTACCCTCCGATGTCTTCTTACCCCAGTTCTTCAGGTACGTCTTTTCCTTCTTTTGACGGATTTGCTCGTCCCATGAGAACTCTGGCTCTTCCCAGCTGTCGAAGTAGTGTTCGTCGACGACGTCGGCCCAAGGAGTGCCAGGACCGGTTGGTGGCCATTCAGTGTTTTCAGTTACTGGAGGGCGAACCTCGTTACATGCAGGATCTTGGCGACCGTAGCGTAACCATACGTTGTGAGTATCTTCGTAGAGTTCAGTGCCGTCGTAGCGACCAGCTGGTGTACCGAATCCGAAGACCTTGCCGCCGAGCACTGCGCGCTTGATGCGTGCTTGGATCTGTGGTTTCTTACGGAACTCCACAACTCGCTTGATGTAGATGTTCTGGAGATGAGCCATACAACCACCGATGAGTTCGATGTTGACCCAGTTGATGGACGCTGCGATGCCGTTATCTGGTTCAAAACCGATTCTCCAGTGATTGATCAGGCGGCAACGCTCACCCTTAAGTGGAACGACGTAGAAACACCATGCGGCGGCGTAGTGCTTCATTCCAGGGTACCGGAAAGCAAAGGAACCAGGTGCTTTTGGTGGATGCTTGGTATCGACCCATTGGGACACATACTTACCAGGAACGATATCAGTCCATTCCATCGACATGCCCGTATAGTCGAAACCTGCGATGTCGCCTGGTTGCATTGCATCTGGTCCCTGCCAGTGTTCTTGGATTTCGTAGGAGTTGTAAAATGGTAGGCGAGCAAAGTTACGCTCGAGGAACTCCGAAGAATATGAACCAGCCTTATCGCAGCCAATCTGCTTGAGGTGGCGGTAAACCGCGTACGCTGGTGCGTCAATATCGATGGCGTAGGTAGACGAGCGACCATTATCGTAGCAGCGATCGATCAAGTCGTCCGACGGATAAACCCAATCATTTTCCTCTTTGGTAGCTTTTCCGGACAGTTGGCTAAATGAGAACATCCCAGTGAGGCCAAGCGCTCCTCCAGCCATTGCTAACTTCGCGATAGTGTGGAGTTTGGCTTGTTTGTGTGGTTTAGACATTTTGTCCCCTAATGAAAGTACAGTAACAATTTCCGTCTCCTTCTTTGGAAGCGGTGTTACTTTCTATTCGTCATTGAATTACAATTAGTTTATTGTAGCTCAAGTTTCAAGGTGTTTTACAGGACTTTTGAAAAAAGAGCACGCACTTTATACAAAACTACGAAAACGTCAATATAATGTTTTCTCTACATCGGAGGAAGAACGATGGGGTTCTTATGGGAAGTAGGATCTGGCTGGGTTTATGTGTGCTGGATCGTAGTATTCCTTTTACAAATGCTCGTTGCCGAAATAAATCGACGTTGGATATGGACGGCATTCGCACTTTGGACGGTTGGTGGAATTCTGATTACACCGTATGTGATCGTCCACGGTGTTCCAATGGTTGGTTGGTTTCCATTTGGGAAATTCGTCATTATGGTTGCCACCGCAACGATGACGGCGTTCTTGCTGGCTTGGGGGAAACGGAACCCTACGAAGGCTCACAGGTACGCAATCTGGCTGGGAGTGGCACTGTGGATAGGATTGGCGGTGAACATCACCGAAGCCAATATCCGTGATATCACGATTTTCTTTGAAGCGGATAAATACCAGGCCTGCGCAGCTAGCGCACAGTGTTTGAAAGATATCGACGCCGCACGTTCGATTTCAATGATTGCAGGACTTCCAGAAACTCGTGGTGTTAGTGCTGCGGTTATGTCTGATGGATGGTATGAAGCTGTTGCTGCTAACTTTGCAGTCAAGGGAATCGGTATTGATCCAGCAACTGGTTTCCGAACAATCGGTGGCTACTGGAACTTGCTAACTGCTGCTGCAGGTTTCTTGAATATCGCTACCATTACCGGACTTGGAAAAATTTATATTACTTCCCCAGGAAAGGCGAAGATTCGTGGACTTATCTGGGTTGATATGGCGTGGCCGTGGGTTATTGCCTATGATCTCTGGAATCATGCATTCCTTTATAACGCACTAGCTGATTACACTTGGTACTGTACGCTTGCATTGCTGCTTGCTTGTACAGTTCCAGCATTTACTTGGGCAAAGGGCCAATGGATTTGGTTCCGCTGCTTTACCCTCATGTTCTGGATTGCTGCGAATAACATCCTCCCAGAGCTCCTCGTTCAGCCAAGCGTGATGACGAACTACTCAACGATGAACCCAGTGGCAAATATTGTTTGTGCTTGGGCGGCATTCTTGTTCAATATCTGGCTCTTTGTGTACTGGCTCATGAAGATCATGAAGTTCCATCGCAACCCGCTTACAAACTGCCTCTTCTTCGAATTGGGTGCGTTCCGTCGCGTCATGAAGCTTCATGCCGATGATCGCGATAAATATTTCGTAACTGACATGATCAAGGAGACTCCAGCTGAGCTCGGCTTCGAGCCAAAGAGCACTACGCCGTCTGTTAATGGATTTGTAGGATGGATGCCTTGGTGGAAGCAAGATAAGCGTTATCCTAAGCTAAGAACCCCGTTATCTGCAGATCCGAAACTTGTAGAAAAGGGAATTTTCTCTGATCCTAAATGGGATGTTGGGAAAGCGCGATTGGAAAACTTTTAATTCTACAAGAGGAAGTTTCGCGGAGGATATTCTTCCAAAGACCACAAACTAACGGTGGGCTACCAATATCAATTGGTAGCCCACGACATTACTTAGACGAAAGTAAGTTTGTTTTACTTGTTTGGAGCAGCCATAGCCTTTGCATAAGCGGCGTTTAAGGTAGCAACTTCATCGCGAACATTTTGAACGGTTGAAGCTGGGTTTAGTGAAACTCCTACTGCATGGGTGATGGCTTTATTGAGCTCGCTGTAGACCGCATAACCTTTCTTTCCAAGGATGTTCTTGTCTCGGTTAATACGGGTCTGCCAAATATCTTTGCGGAGCTCGTGCTTGACGTAAACGGTTGCAACGTCACCTGGAGTAAGGTCTGGGTAGGTACTTACCCGAGCCAAGGTGTCGGTAAGGTTCTTCTCCGACTCCTTGAGCTGATCCTCGGTAGCGGTCAAATTAATAACGCGAAGAACAGCCTTCGTCACTGCAAATCCAACTTCAACGTGAGCTGCTTGAACCTTGTTCTGAAGGGTGTTTACCGAGGTATCAATGGTGATGCCGATTTGGGTAATAAGTGTGATTCGTTCGAAAACTGCTGGATGGAAAGCAGCAAAGTCACCAGAGATGATTGCTTCAACTTCCTTACGAAGTTCTGCTGCTGTTTTGACAAGATCCAAGATTTCTTTGCTCCAATTTGCTTTTGGAACATCTTTGTTAGCTTCCTGGATCTTGTTCATTGCGGCATCGAGCTCTGCTAACTTCTCTTTTGCCATCGCTGTTTCGGTGCTGTTATAGGTGGAGACAGCTGAGGTGGCAGCTGCGTCCGGAGTGGAATCCTGTTGAATTAATCCAACACCCACGGTTGGCATCATCAATGAAGTGGCGAGAGCCAATGATACGCCGGGATTCTTCATCTTAGTCTCCTCAAATATTTGAATTTAGTTAGTACGAGATGTACTAACTAATGTGAGTGTATGTCCGATTGGTTGGAATTTGAAGAAAGAGAGCAATTGTCCACTATTTAATACATTTTACCTTTCAAGTATTGAGTGGGTTTATATGGAGTTTTCCGCTATATGAAAAAGAAAGGTTGTGGAGCCCCTCTTTTTCAGGGGCTCCACAACCTATTCTTTATTGAAAGTGCTTGTCTTAAGGGTTACACTAATAAGTTAGGTCTCCCTCAGAAGGATTCAAGACAATTCAATTACTCAGTAGCCTTACTTGCTTCTTTTTCAATTTTCTCGACATCTTGATCAAGACCGGTAGAAAGTTGAGCGTCATCTTCGAATTCTTTGTTTTCTTTTGTAGCAGGGGTTTCGTTGCCTGCTCCTGACGCAGAATCTGTTACAGCTCCTGACGTTGCACGATTGGCTGCATGCTTTGCTTTGGTAGCACCTTCAGCAACTTTCTGCTTCAACCCTTCAGCGGCATCCGCAACCGAGTCGCGTAGCGTCGGCCCATCTGAAGAAACTGCAACGTCTTCCCAATAAGCTTCTGCCCATGGATCTTCGACTGGCTGGCTACGCTTCCAGAAATAATATCCAACAGATGCAACTGAGCCAACTACCAACGTGGTGATAAAGCACTTCTTGCGCTTAGCCTTACGCTTTTGCTTCTTCTGAGTCTTTAGTAGTTCTTTTTGAGCTTTCATAGCTTCTTTCTTAGCCGATTCTGCTGCAATCCGAGCTTTCTTCTTAAGTTCTTCGGAGTTGGCTTTAACATCGTCTAAGGTCGCACTCGCTGCACCAACAACCATAGGAATGTACTCAGAACGCACCTTGTCCGATGCATCCTCAACATATGGACGAATCTTGTCTGCGGCGTCTTCTACGTATGGACGTGCCTTATTTGCAGCATCGTGAGCGGCGTCGTTAACGCGCTGTGCGGTTTCTTGAGCTACCGGTGCGAGGCGCTTTCCGGCGTCTTCAATACGTGGACCAGCCCAAGCGCGGAACTTACGGCTTGCCTCTTTTGCGTCGTCAAGAAGATCGGAAACAACTTCTTGGGTTGCGTCCTTAACCTCAAGCACGTCGCGCTTTGCTTTCTTCTTATTCTTGCAATGGATAATCGACATACTGCCACCTCCAGGCATCTCGGACGACTCCGGAGAGGAGACGTCGTGTCGAATGATCAAACCGAACCGATGATCGATATAGTCAATCATTACATTTAATAGTCATTCTTTCAGGAAAGTTTACATGTTGCAGATAAATTAAGCTCATAGCAAGGACTTTCCACAGAAAATGATTGAATTCTTGCTCTGTGCCATGGGTATGTGAAAATAGAGATATGAAAGCAACACTACATACAAACATGGGCGATATTGCCGTTGACCTTTACCCAGAATACGCACCAGAAACGGTTGCAAACTTCACCGAACTAGCAACCGGAAAGCGTGAATGGGCAGATCCTCGTACCGGCGAACGTGTGTCACATCCGCTCTACGACGGCGTAATCTTCCACCGTGTTATTGACGGTTTCATGATTCAGGGTGGGGATCCGCTTGGCACAGGTACCGGTGGTCCGGGATACACCTTCGACGATGAAATCTCTTCTGAAGTAAACTTTACCGAACCATACATGCTTGCAATGGCTAACGCTGGAACTCGCATGGGGCGTGGAACTAACGGTTCGCAGTTCTTCATCACTGTTGCGCCAACTACTTGGTTGCAGGGTAAACACACTATTTTCGGTAAGGTTGTAGATGCTGATTCCCAAGCAGTTGTGGACAAGATTGCCACCACTCCAACCGGAGCAATGGATCGTCCAGTAGAAGACGTCGTGATCGAAAGTATCACCGTAACCGAGTGACCTTTAGGTTATAGTTTCAACTATGACGAATTTTTCGGACGCCACATCTAGCAACTTTACTCCTCGCGAACCTAACGCAGGACGTATACATCAGATGTGGCGTTCCTCGTCTCACCCCATTACCACCGTATTAATCGTAATTTGTGTACTGTTTGCGGTGATCGACTTTGTTTTCCCAGAATTCGGATACGCACTACTTTTCTTTCCCCCACTTGCGGGCGTTGAGCCCTATCGTTTCTTAACTTCCGCATTCCTGCATTCGGGTGTTTTTCACCTTCTTTTTAATATGTATGCCCTGTGGTTGCTTGGCTTGGCGCTTGAAGTAACCCTTGGTAAGTGGCGTTATCTTGGTCTTTTCCTCTTTAGTGCGATTGCCGGTAATGCAGCGGTCTACGTTTATGCTTGGCTAACCGGCTATTGGACAATCGCCGCCGTGGGTGCTTCCGGTGCCGTTTTTGGTCTATTTGGAGCTATGCTGCTCCTTGTCCGAGGCTCGTCGAACTTTCGTGGAATCCTTGTTTTGCTGGGTATCAACCTAGCAATGGGGTTTGTGGTTCCAAACATCTCCTGGGAATCGCACGTAGGTGGTCTGCTTGGAGGGCTCCTTTTCACTCTAATTTTTTGTTCCGGAAAACTTCCACAGCGTTCGTGATAACTCACCGCCCGTGTTGTGTATAAGGGTTTACCCAAAGCATCGCAAAATTCCCACAAAACCAACAGAAAAGCTCTCTCATCTGCGGAACTACACTGATGTAATTCTCCACAGGTTAACCACAATTGTGGAAAACTACATTGATGTAATTTAAGAATGTGTAGTTTTGTGTAGTGAATTCCGTGAAGAATTTTGATTTCCTCATAGGACAGCTAGAAGCAAAAATAAGGAATAGCAATAAACAGATACAACAAGGGGAACACGAAGGGCATATAAAGAAGGAGGGGAAGGCGAAGCCTTCCCCTCCTTCTTTATATGAAAAGAAAAGTGAAAACCTTAAAAGCTTCGTGAAGGTTTACTTCCACCCCATCGTCATTAGGAATCCAATCAGCATGAGCCCGATTCCGATGAAGAGGTTATAGTTACCATTGCTGAAGAACGGGAAAGGATATCCACCATTTGTTACGTAGGCGGTGACAACAATAATCAGGCCGATGATCGCAAGTGTAACCATAAGTGGCGCATACCACCGAGGTGAGTGCTGATCGACTTTCTCTACCTTCTTGCTTGAAGTGCGTGCCTTTGTAGCTTCGCGGTCAACGACCTTACGGCGCTTCTTTGATTCAGGCATGACGTTCCTTATCTTCTACGATATTTCCACACTAAGACTATCTATTTCTGCGCCAAAAACGAAATACTTAACAAGTTTTCCACCTTTTGATTTTAGCGTTCTTATAAATATGCTCCCAGAGTTTAGAATAGTGGCAGAAGGTGCTGATTGAAAGAGGCTAAGTGGGTAGACATTCATCATTCAAGAACAGTGGGATTGACGAACTATTTGACGATTCGCGTAACCAAGTTACACGAGACGGTACAGTTGCATCTTCCCCCGGATATATTGGCAACGATGCCCAGAGCCTCTCGAGCAATGAACAGGACTCGCCAGAAAAGAAAAAGCGTAAAAAAGGTGGCGGCTGGTTGAGTTGCTTCTTTGGCGTTTTGGGTGAACTACTCATTACCGTTGGAGTGGTGATCGGTCTGTTCATTGTGTGGCAGATTTGGTGGACGAACGTCGAAGCAACTGCTTCTATCAACAGCGAAGTGGACAAAATCCACAGCCAATTTGGTGATGTTCCTCAGAAAATTGGCCAACCACAAACTGGTGAGCCACCAATCATCTCCCCAAACAAAACTGAAGGTGCAACACTCGCCGTTATCCATATTCCGGCATTTGGCTACGATCATGCAACACCAATTAAAGAAGGTGTTTCGAACAAAGTGTTGAATACCGGCGCATTTGGGCATTATCCAACAACGGCACTTCCAGGAGAAGTTGGAAACTTCTCCACGGCAGTTCACCGTGAAATTTACGGAGCTCGAATGCTTCATGTAGATACCTTGGAGGAAGGGACTCCAATCGTGGTGGAAACCCCCGATGCTTGGCTGGTTTTCAAGATGGTTAACCATGAACTTGTTGACCCTGCTGATACTTACGTGATTGCACCCGATCCTTTTGTGGCTGGTGAAGCTGTGCGAACGGGGAAAGAAATTCCGAATATAAAACCGACCCGTCGTCTTCTTACCATTACAACGTGCCATCCGCCGATGGTTTCTAACCAACGTTGGATCGTACATGCGGAATTTGATCACTGGGTTAAGCGTTCGGATGGTATGCCACAAGAGCTTATTGATCCAGACCAGTGAAAAATGATTACGTTCACAACGATGATTGATTCATCTAAGCAACAGACAAATAAATCAGCATTGCAACGTGACTTCAGAAATAGCGAGGAAAAAAATATGTATGCAGCACTGTGGCGTAAACTACCTGGACCAACGTGGTTGAAAATCATCGAAGCACTGGTGCTTTTCGTTGCGGTAGTGGCGATTCTTTTCATGTTTGTATTCCCATGGGTCGTTGAAAATACTAACTTGATTGATAACACGGTGGGATAATGGCAAGAATTCTGGTTGTCGATAACTATGATTCTTTCGTTTATACGCTCGTTGATTACTTGCGGCAGCTAGGTGCGGATGTCGATGTAGTAAGAAATGACGCGGTGGATCTTTCGGACGTTGTTTTGTATGACGGCGTCTTAATCTCTCCGGGACCGGGGATGCCAGCTGATGCCGGGATGTCACCAGAAGTGATTCGACTCTGCGGTGAAAAAGAAATACCTATGCTCGGCGTCTGCCTAGGACACCAGGCGCTCGCGGAAGTTTTCGGTGGAGTAGTTTCGCACGCTCCCGAACTGATGCACGGAAAAGTATCGCAGATCGTCCATAGTGATTCTGTACTAATGGACGGCCTAGATAATCCACTTACGGTTACGCGCTACCACTCGCTAGCTGTAGAGCCTGAATCATTACCTGAGGAATTGATAGCGACTGCTCATACTACCAATGGAATCATCATGGCATTGAAGCATCGTTCAAAGCCGCTCTTCGGCGTTCAATTCCACCCTGAATCAGTGCTGACTCAAGGTGGATTAGAGATGCTTAAGAGCTGGTTTAACATCGCCAAGACCAACGCTTAGTTGCTGATTTTAATTCAGCGATCCCTTGCCGTAAAAGTTAGATATTACATTCCTAAACTATAGGTGGGGAGCTCAACTCTGGGATTGTATCGCCAATGAGTTGAGCTCCCCACCTATATAAGAGATCTCAGATAACAGCTACTTGCCGTTACCTGTTCCACTACCGCCGGTGTTAGGAGTAGATGGCGGATCTGTTGGAGTTGTAGGCTTGGTTGGATCAGTTGGAGTGGATGGAGGCGTTGGTGCTGGACCGTCAGACACTTTCAAAGTAATTCGTGCGGTTGAATCAATTAACCCTGCCAGTGGCGACTGCTCAATGATGGTACCCTTTGGCTGGTCATTGGTTACGTGCTCAATGTTGAACTGGAGTTGCAAGGCAGAGAGCGTATTCTGTGCGTCCTCTTGGGTCTTACCGATAAGCTTTGGTAGTTCAACTTTTCCAGAAGATACATAAAGATGAACGGCACTTCCCTTCGGAACTGTGCTCCCAGCACTTGGTTCGGTGTCAATGACGATACCCTTTTGCATTCCTGCTTGATTTACTGTTTCAACACTTCCAACACTCAGACCAAGTTTCTCGAGTTCAGCACGTGCTTGTTCCTCCGTCATTTTTCCGGTGTTGAGAGCAGGCACAGTAACGGAATTAGGACCAGCAGAAAAATGTACGGTCACTCGGGTACCTTTTTCAACGGAAGTTCCAACTGCGGGATCAGAGGAAATGAAGCGACCAGATGGAATCTTATCGTCGTTGATAGGATCGCCAAGTACGAATTTCAGCCCTACACCTTCGATCGTCTTTCGTGCCTCTGCTTGATCCATATTTGCAAGATCTGGAACATCAACCTTCACTACCACGGGTTCGGTTTTTTCTGGAGTTCCCTGCTGTAGCAAAGCATAGGAAATTCCACCGATTGCTAAGAGAGCAAGTAGAATACCAAGCCAAATCAACCACTTCTTAGACTTCTTTTTAGATTCGTCTTCGGCATTGACTGGAGAAATACCGGTCTGGGTGTGAGACATCGGTGCAGTTCCACCCGCTGGCATATAGGCAGGGGCAACCGCAGTTGCTTCTGCGGCTCGGGTTGGAGTCGGAACAACTCGGGTTTGCCAAGTGTCCACATCAGGAGCTAAAACCGCTCCGCCACGAGCGGCGCGAAGCAACTCTGAACGCATCTCAGCTGCGTCCTGATAACGATCTTCGCGCTTCTTGGCCAACGACTTCATAACAACGCGATCAATGGTATCTGGAATATCAGGTGCGATTTGAGAAGCCGGCTTCGGGGTCTCAGAAACATGCTGATATGCCACAGCAACGGCGGAATCACCTTGGAATGGAGGCTTTCCTGTCAAAAGCTCATAAAGGAGGCATCCCGTCGAGTAAAGATCTGAACGAGTGTCAACGACTTCACCACGTGCCTGCTCAGGTGAAAGATACTGAGCAGTGCCAACAACAGAATTCGTTGACGTCATGGTAGCGGCGGAATCGGCGATAGCTCGCGCAATTCCGAAATCCATCACCTTAACCTTGCCATCTTGGGTCATCATAATGTTTCCAGGCTTGATATCGCGATGAATAATACCCTCTTGGTGCGAATACTCAAGCGCGGAAAGAACGCCGGCAGCGATCTGAACTGCTTCGTCAATTGGCAGCGCTTGTCCGTTTGAAAGCAACTTAGCTACGGTGCTACCACGAACGTATTCCATAACAATGTATGGCAATGCGAGAGACCGTCCCGACGCCGTCGTCACATGTTCTTCGGAGGTATCGTAGACGGCAACGATCGCTGGGTGGTTGAGTGCCGCAGCGGATTGAGCCTCGCGACGGAAGCGTGCGAGAAAGGTGGGATCAGCTGCGAGGTCAGCACGAAGGACCTTGATAGCGACGGTTCGTGACAGGCGAGTGTCATATCCGATATGCACTTGTGCCATACCGCCGCGACCGATGAGGTCACCCACTTCATATCGTCCACCGAGGATGCGTGGAATATCCGTCATTGTTTCGCGCTCCTGTATGCGTCTAGATAACTATCTTTGTTAATACTGCTTGTTGAATAAGCAAAAGGGTAGCTAGGAATGGTTGCAATTCCATTACAAAAAATATTTATGCTGGTCATTTCCCTATAACCGCCTTAATAACGTCGCGAGCAACCGGAGCCGCCGCAGAGTTTCCGTAGCCCCCGTTTTCGACGAAAACAGCCACGGCCACTTTCGACGAATTGTTGGCATCAAATCCGATGAACCACGAATGAGCATCGCGTCCGCCACCGACCTGTGCGGTCCCGGTCTTTCCGGCAACCGAGACACCGTTGATTCGTGCGCTGGTTCCCGTGCCTTTTTCAACGACGTCGACCATCATCGATGCGAGGTGACTAGCGGTTTCCTTCGAAATAGGGTTGCCGAATTCTTCCGGCTTAGTTTCAGAAATCGTCTCAAGGTCAGGCGAAAGAATCTGATCGACTAAATAAGGCTTCATCTCGATTCCGTGATTCGCAACCGTGGCAGCCACCATTGCCATCTGAATAGGGCTAGCCAAAACATCGCGCTGGCCAAAAGCGTCCATTGCGAGGGTTGGTTTGTCCTTAGCAATCGGCAAAACGGATGGTCGCACGAATAAAGGAATAGAAAGGTCCTTGTGGAATCCGAAGCTCTCGGCAGTCTGCGTAAGTTTTTCAGCCCCAAGGTTCACCCCTGCGATGGCGAATGTGGTGTTGCACGATTCTACGAAAGCGGTGCGTAAAGAGCTCTTACCAGAACCATCGCCACAGTTTCCTTCGTTATTACGGATTTCAGACGAAGTTCCGGGTGGAGTCCAGGTGGTTGGAGAATCAACAACCGAATCCGGGTTCATTCCGTTTTCGATCATCGCTGCTGCCGTAACAACCTTAAACACCGATCCTGGCGAGTAGAGATCGCCACCGAGTGCACGGTTAAGAAACGGCTTATTTTCTGCTTCTTGGAGGCTGGTCCATGCATTCTTTGCCTGCTCACGATTGTGAGTTGCGATCAAATTAGGATCGAAAGAAGGCTTGGAAACCAGTGCCAAGATCTTTCCAGTGCTGGGTTCAATGGCCACCACTGCGCCACGTCGATTTCCCAGACCATCTGAGGCTGCTTTTTGAGCTACTGGGTTGATGGTGAGCGAAACGCCCCCGCCTTGAGGTTGCCGGCCGGTGAAGAGGTCTTGGATTCGCGATGCGGCCAAGGATGAATCAGAACCACCAAGTACAGGGTTTTCGGAGCGCTCGATACCAGTCATTGAATTGTGAGCGATCGAGAAAAAACCGGTGATGTGAGCGTAGAGATCACCGTTCGGATACTTCCGAAGGAATTGGTAGGCATCGTCAATAGGTTCAGACTGCGCAATAGGTTGACCAGCGACGATGACCGGACCACGGTTAGTTCCATACTCACGATAGAGGGTGCGTACATTTCGTGAATCCGCGTTGAGCTCGGGCGCCTTAAAGAACTGAATGTACGTCACGGCTAGCATGAGCGTAACGAACATAATCGCGACGACGGTCGAAAGTTTCCGTAGAGGTGGATTCATAGCTTTACCACCTCGGTTAGCTGGGAGTCGTCGTCAGGGTCAGAATCGTTCTTCGTGAAAGAGCCGTGGGATGATGCTGCTGCGTGTACGTGCGAATCGGTATCGGCGTCGTCGTCCAAAAGTTCGCGTAGGTCAGCGGTGTCTATTGCGGAGAGAGGCGTCGAAACCGTAGCAACGGGACGGCGTGCATCGTCGGACATTCTGATCAGGATGCCGATGATGATCCAGTTAGCAAGAAGTGCAGATCCACCGAGAGCCAAGAAGGGCATTGCTAGACCGGTGAGCGGAATGACGCGGGTGACGCCGCCAACTACTACGAAACACTGGAGAGAGACGGCAAAGCCGAAGCCCGCTGCAAGGAGTTTGCCGAAACCGTCGCGTAGATGAATTCCGGTGCTGAAGGCTCGGAAAACGAGGATTAAATAGAGCGAGAGTAAGGCCAAGAGGCCGATCATTCCGAGTTCTTCGCCGAACGAAGGGATAATGAAGTCGGAGTTAGAAGCGTAGGACTTGGTCGGGAAGCCACGACCCCAGCCAGTGCCAAAAAGCCCGCCGGAAGCCATCCCGAAAAGTCCTTGTACCAGCTGGTATGAACCGTAGGTTTGGTCGTAGACCTCGGCATCAAGTGCGTGAAGCCAAACTGTGAAACGTGCCTGAATATGTGGCATGAGCTGGACTATTACATAGATGCCCACGGTTGAGAGTAGACCGCCGATGATCAGCCAAGAAACTCGTTCGGTTGCTACGTAGAGCATTGCCACAAAGAGTCCGAAGAAGAGCAGGGCGGTTCCGAAATCTTTTTCAAGGGCAAGAATTGCTAAACTAGCAGCCCAGGCAACTAAGATCGGTGCAAAATGGCGCAGTTGAGGAAGCTGAATTCCCAGTACTTTCCTTCCTGCGAGGGCAAGGTTATCGCGTTGAGAAATCAGGTATCCTGCGAAGAATATTACGAAGGCGATTTTGGCTAATTCTGCAGGCTGGAAAGAAAATCCGGCGATCCGAATCCACAGTCGAGCTCCGTTGATCTGTTTGCCGATAACGGGAAACAGTGGAAGGAGTAGCAGGGTAATTCCGGCAAGTAACGAAGTGTAGGTGTATTTACGTAATTTTCTATGGTCACGAACAAGAACCACCGCTCCGAGCATCAGCAGAACACCGACGATAGAAAGGATAAGTTGGCTTTCTACCTCGGTACTTCCTGTTGATTTCACTAAGGTTGTATCGATGCGGTGAATCATCACTAAACCTAGACCGTTTAGAGCAACGGCAACCGGAAAGAGCACTGGATCTGCCCAGGGCGCTAACTTTCGAATTGTAAAATGAGTTGCGAGTACGATTGTGCCCAAAAGTACGGTGAGGAAAAAGAAACTATCAGGGATAACCTGAATATCTTTCGAAGGTGAGACGCCGATGGTCACCAAAATCCAAGCAAGAAGCGGAAGCGCAAAGGCTATAAGGAGTAAGCCGAACTCTTGGAGTCGACCTGTTCGTGCTGGATGCTGGCTAATGACGCTCATTAATT
The DNA here is from genome assembly GCF_900604515.1 of Arcanobacterium ihumii. Lineage (GTDB taxonomy): Bacteria > Actinomycetota > Actinomycetes > Actinomycetales > Actinomycetaceae > Arcanobacterium_A > Arcanobacterium_A ihumii. Next base: position 925,705 of record NZ_UWOS01000001.1, read on the forward strand.
ACCCCCTGTGCTGGGAGGCTGTGGAGCAGGTTGTGTTCCAGGAGTTGGCTGCACAGTTGGGGGTGTAGTACTTGGCTGTGTCGAATCGTTGGGGTGAATATCCGCGGTTTTTGCACGCTGTTCACTGAGGTTTTCCACCAGGTCACGCGCCGATCTAAGCGAAGATCGTGTGATAGGCGTCTTCAAACGCTGTTGCACAACTTCGGTGAGGTCGTTGATTCGAACGTTGGTTCGCTCTTCAAGTGAATTCAAAGTCAGTGGACCGATGTTTTGTGGAATCCCCTTGTAAATCCCAATATTTTCTCCGGCAGGAGCAACGAAGTACTGGGTCTGAGTCCAAGCGTAAGCAGCCGTTGTGCCGATACCTAGTGCGGCCAGGATTCCGATCAACGCGGCAATTCGTGCTACCGGCTTACGTCGCCGAGGTTCTTCTTCGACTTCTTCAGGAGAATCAGCTGAAGGTACAAGCTGTGCTGCCTGTTCTGCCGAAGACGTTCCTGCCGCCGGTTGTTCAACTTGTTTTTGTGCCGCTGCACCAACGACGATTGCCCCACGGTCAAAATCACGTAGGTTATCAACCTCAACAGTGGCGAAGACGTCCGCAATCACTACGGTGACGTTGTCGGGGGCGCCACCAGCGAGCGAAAGATCAATCAGGTGCTGGGCGCATTCATCAATATCGCTGTGTTCGATCAAAGTTTGGGTAATCGTGTCTTTAGAGACGACCCCGAATAGGCCGTCCGAACATAGTAACCAGCGGTCGCCTGGTACAGCTTCACGAATCGATTCATCGAATTCAAGATCGCCCGGGTTATCTCCCAACGCCCGCATAATCACGTTGCGCTTGGGGTGATTCTCCGCTTCTTCCGGGGTGATTTCCCCGTGATCTACGAGGTATTGGACGAGGGTGTGGTCCCTAGTGACCTGGGTAAGAACGCCTTCGCGTAACAGATAGGCGCGTGAATCACCGATGTGGACCATCGCCAGCTTGTTGTTCGAGCGTAGAAGGCTAATACAGGTGGTTCCAAGCCCTGCGAGGTTGGGGTTATCGACGGCGCGCTGAATCAATTCGTCATGAGCGGCAGCAAGTGCATTTCGCAAGGTGGGGAGTAGATCGTCTACCGGATGAACGTCGTCGATCTCTGAAAGATGTGCGACTGTGACCGACGAGGCTACGTCACCCGCAGCTGCACCGCCCATTCCGTCTGCCAAAACCAAAAGATTTGGTGAAGCATAGCCCGAATCTTGGTTGTTTTTGCGAACTAATCCGGTATTAGAAAAGGCGGTATAACGTAGCTGGATCGTCATGAGTGAAGCTCCATTACAGTTTTACCAATGGTGATGGGCGTTCCAAGGTTGAGGAGCGCTGGGTGGTGAATTCGTTCTTGACCAACCCATGTTCCGTTCGTCGAGTTGAGATCCTCGACGTAGTAATAACCCGAGTCGTAGTAAATGCGAGCGTGGCGGGACGATGCGTAACCATCGTCAAGAACCAGGGCTGAGTCAGGTGAACGCCCAATCAGCAAAGTTCCTGTTCCGAGTGGTAACGCCGTACCTGTCAGTGGACCTTGGGTAACAACAAGTTTGAGTTGAGGTGCTGCCGGTTTTTCCTCTCCGAGGGTACGTCCTTGAGGAGAAGGGGTGGTGTTTTTGGCCCGGTTCGTTTTCTTCCTAGCCAGACGACGGTCGGTCACGGTGGTACCGAAGACGTCGTTACGAATTGTAATCAGTAAGAACAGGATGAAGAGCCACAGGAGTAAGAGAAAACCAAAGCGAAGGAGAGTGATGAAGAGAGTGCTCATTGACCCTCCGGCGACGTCCAGAACATAATCTTTGTTCGTCCGATCGTTATGGTGTTTCCGTCAACAAGTGTTGCAGCACTGATGCGATGACCTTCGACGAAGGAACCGTTCGTAGTTCCAAGGTCTTTTGCGATCACGCCGCCAGGGGTGATCCGTAGCTCGAGATGTTTGCGTGAGACTCCCGAATCGTTAACTGTGATATCGCAGGAGGATCCGCGGCCAATCGTCGTCAGTGCGCCGGTCAGGACGTAGCGGTCGTCGCCGATCTCAAGGATTGGGTTTTGGGCTGAAGCATCTGAAGCTGTAGCGGGAGCAACAGCTCCTCGTTTTGATGTTCCACGAACTGAAATTTTTCCGCGAGTGAGGTTCGGATTCTTAGTAAAATTAATGGTGATTGGACCAAGGAAAGTGTAGCGCTGTTCTTGTGCGTGTTGCTTAGCTACTTCGACGAGCTCTCCGATGAGTTCGTCTTCGCCCCACTCGGAAATTTTTGAAAAATCGGCAGGTGACAGGCTGATAAGGAAATCATTTGGAACTACGGTGCGGTCACGTGTAATCGAGGCAACTCGATCGTCCATTGACTTTTTGATTCCCGATGCGAGTTCAACGGGTTTTAGATCCGAATGAAAGGCGCGTGAAAACATATTGTCGACGGCGTTCTCAACGCTACGTTCGATTTTATCGAATGCACCCATTCATAGCTCCTATCTTTACTACCCCTATGCCATATCTTATCCTGCGTATCTGAAAAGCATAGATACTCAAAGATTACTTTGTTTTTAGGCTCTGTGGTATCTCATGCTCTGCTGTTTATGCATTCTGGTGCGGAGAATCACCACTTTGTTCTATTTATCTACTTGGACAAGGTATATGAGGGAGTGTAAGCTGATCGTTGCTGTACTGATGATTTTTGTCAGTTCAACACTCGCTCGAGTGGCGGAATAGGCAGACGCGCACGGTTCAGGTCCGTGTGCCCGCAAGGGCGTGGGGGTTCAACTCCCCCCTCGAGCACCAGATTTTATGATACGTGCAGTTCTTGGGAGATAAGTCCCGAATTTTATGGAGGTTTTTCTTCCTTTTTTATCAAAAGCTTCCTGAACTGCGGAAACGTCTTACTGAGAATATTTTTCATATTTATCAAAACTTACCAGCGTTTGTTTACTGGCTGTGTTGTTGAATATTCTATAAACGTAAAAGTTGATAATTCAACAATTCTACAGTGGGTTTGATAAGGGCTAACGCATAGAGCGGAGAAAAGACCGGAAAGCGGAGTCGATATCACGCCCGTAGCAACGAAATAATCGTGATAGGAAAAATATTATGGCTGCCAAAATTTATAAAACGCTCGCTATCATTTTCGGAGTAGTGCTTATTGTTATTGGTGCTGGTGCAAGCTTCGGTGGAAAGTACGCACACTCATTCGTTAATGATCAGCTTGGCGCACAAGAAATCTCAATGCCGGACAAGGAAGCACTTGATGGACAGCTTAAGGGTGGACGTCTTACTCAGGAAGATGTTGATGCTCTTTCAGGATTTGTTGGTGAAAAGATGACCACTGGTCCACAGGCTCAAGCGTTTGCTGATCACTACATCGCTGCTCATATGAGGGCTGCTGCAAAGGGAGCCAAGGTTGCAGATGATAAGGCAACCTTCGAAGGAATTGGTGAACTCGTTAACGAAGAGAAGGCAAAGCTTGCCAAGGAGATCAAGTCAGCAAACCCAACCGTTGACGATAAGGCAATCGACGCTCTTGTAAACAAGGAAATTGCCAACAAAGCTTCGACCAACGAAACTGCTCAGAAGATTGCTAAGCTTACGGACCTTCGCATGAACACCTTCCTCAATGGCAACTCACTTCGTGGAATGCTCTTGAATGCTTATGGATGGTACCTAGTAGGCACCATTGCACTCTATGCGGGAATCGCCCTCATTATTGTTGGTGCGCTTCTTGTTATTGGTGGCATTGCTGTTAAGCCAAAGAAGCTTAATGTCTAGTCCTGAGGTAAAAACTATGTTTGACGATTGTAGTTCGTTTGCCCAGCAGTAAGGATGGACGACGCGAAAGTCGATAGTTATAGGGGGGAGATAAGCAGCATCGCTTATCTCCCCCTATCGGTTAGAAATGCTTAATTCTAAAGCTCAGTAGTTTCGACTACGGTTTCTGCTGTGGCCTTTTGGCTCGCGGAATACTACGTATTTCCACCAAAGGAACTCACCGATAAAGTTGATGAGCATGGTCAATAACTTGACTAAATACTCGTGCCAGCCAGCATTGGTTAATGCTTCGACCCACCATGCTGAGGCAGGGATAAATACTAGGTAGAACGCAGCTACCTTGAGCATTGCAATCGGGATATTATTTGTTGATTTAAACGTGAACTTTCTATTGACAGTGAAGTTATATACCACTGAAAGAGTGAGTGAAATTGCCTGAGCCCAGCCAGGGCTCATAGGTGTGAGCTCGATGAAAATTGTGTAGCTAATTGCCTCAACTAGTCCCGCGGTGATCGAGAGAAGTGTAAAAAGTACGGCTTGCTTTCCCGTGGAATTCATCTTCTGCCTCCATTGAGCTTATGGAAAGTCTTTTTATTATTTTTGTACAGTGAGATAAATGCATCGTATCTAGTTTGGTAAACCGCACGGTTGTCTGGGTTTGGTGTGAATCTGCGCTGAGGTTTAATAAGGGTTGTTGCTTCGGCAACGGTTCTGAATTTCCCTAAACCGCATGCGGTGATGATGGCCGCTCCGACTGAGCCGACGTTTTGGGGATCCCCTGTAGTCTCAATTGTGCGTCCAAGGATATCTGCCAAAATTTGGCAAGTTGTTGTGGAAAGTGCTCCGCCACCAACGAAACGTATTGTGTTCGACGTCGTCACCTTCTTTTCTTGTGTTTCAAGGAACCAACGCAAGTGGTAACAGACACCCTCGATAACGGCACGTAGCATGTCACGTTTCCCAGTTTCAATTCCGAGGTTGAAGAACATTGCGCGTGCGTGAGGGTCTTCGAAGGGGCAGCGATTTCCATGAAGCCAGGGAGTGAATATAACTCCGTTGCTTCCCGGCGGTGACTTTTCGATCACTTCGGTCATGTATGCGTAGAGCGAGGCGTTCTTTGCCTCAGGATCGTCAGTGATCGGCTTTTTATTGAGGTAAATGTTGATTTCGTCGAGAGCTAGATGGTCGCGCACCCACTGAAAACATTTCCCTGCGGTTTCAAGTTCTGCAAAGTAGTTATAGAAACCGTGTTGGGCACCGACGACGGAAGCTACCATTGCCGTGAGATCGACGGTTTGCTTATCGGTTACGGTTCCAACCCAGCCAGAAGTTCCCCAGTAAATGTGGGTGTCATGCAGGTTCGTTGCACCGGCTCCGACGCCGATAAGGGAGGCATCTCCACCACCGGCAATTACCTTAATACCCGCGTGAAGGCCAAGTTCCTGGGCTTGTTGTTTGCGTAAAGTGCCGACGACGGAGGTGCTCGCCACGATCTCGGGTAGGTGTTCCATGTTGACGTTGAGTAACTTGCAAATAGTGGTCGACCACCGGGGTTCAGGGGAGCGAACGTCGAGTAAAAGCGTGGCGAATGCGGAATCCTCGCTCATGATGTACTGACCGGTCATCCTACCAATTAGGTATTCTTTGACGTCCAGCCAACGATGAACTTTTTCAAAGATCTCAGGTTCGTTTTCCCGAACCCAATGGTATTTCCACACAGGATCTTTGACCGAAGCAGCTACGGCACCTGTATGTTTTAGGCTCAGGAGCAACTTTTTTGCGTTTAGACCGGAAACTTGAATTCCGTGCGCGATGCCTTCTTTTCGTTGTTTTTCGGCGCGCTGATCCATGTAGCTCATTGAAGGCCGAAGTGCTTTTCCTTCGTGATTGACAAGGACGAGAGACTGCATTTGAGAGCAGAAGCTAATCCCTTCAACTTTCGAGAGCTGGTCAGGGTAGTCCTCTTTGAGTTCGTTTGTTGATTCACACAGGGCTTCCCACCATTGGTCGGGGTCTTGTTCGGCTCCGCCGTCAGGGAAAATATGAAGGTCGTATTCGCGCAGAGAACTACCGATCGTCACCAGTTTGTTATCAATGAGATGGTAAAGGCAAGTTTTAACGCCACTTGTGCCGATGTCATATGAAAGAAGATGCATTGCACTCCCTAACGTCGTTGTTAAAGAATAAAATAATGTAGCTATCTACGACTTAGGGTATCGCTAAAAATATGTTTGCGGTAACATAATGGAGAAGATCTTTCGAACTTGCTCAATGAGGAGTAGCTATGTCGATGAATCAGCCCAGCGTACGCAGCATCGTGGACCAATTAGACAATTTAATTGCTCAGCCGATCTATTCAATTAATCCGGATGCCCTCAAGAAATACGAAGACGAGTACTTCGGTCAAAAGTGTTCAAAAAGTAAGGAAATGATTGATGCTGCCCGAGAGGTTATTCCTGGTGGCGTTCAGCATAACCTTGCATTCAACCATCCGTTCCCACTAGCTTTTGACAAAGCTTCCGGAGCAATGCTTCGTGACGTTGATGGAAACGAATATTTTGACTTCCTCCAAGCGGGTGGTCCAACCGTACTGGGATCCAACCCAGAGAGTGTACGTTCTAAGGTTATTGAACTCCTTAATACCTGTGGTCCCTCAACGGGTTTGTTCCACGAGTACGAAGCAAAACTCGCGCGCCTCATTAGTGAGTTAATTCCAACGGTCGATATGTTCCGTATGCTCGGCTCAGGTACCGAAGCGGATATGGCTGCGATCCGAGTTGCTCGTCTTGCCACTGGAAATAAGCACGTCTTGAAGATGGGTGGTGCCTACCATGGTTGGTCTGATTCCCTTGCTTACGGTATTCGTATCCCAGGTTCGAAGTTCACCCAGGCACATGGCGTTCCGCTCACCTATTTCCGCTATACAGATGAATTCTTCCCAGGATCCCTTGAGGATCTAGAACGCAAACTCAAAGCTAAGAAATTCCGCGGAGGTACAGCAGCTGTGCTGATTGAACCGATCGGACCAGAGTCTGGAACTCGTCCGATCGATAAAGAATTCTTGCTTGGAGCTCAAGAATTAGCTCACCGATACGGTGCACTATTAATCTTTGACGAAGTGGTAACAGCGTTCCGAATCTCTGAGCATGGAGCTCAGGGCTACTTCGGCGTCGAACCTGATCTGACCGTGTTTGGAAAGGTGATCGCTGGTGGCTACCCGGGTGCAGGCGGACTTGGCGGTAAGAAGGAGTACATGAAGTACTTGGCTGCAGGTATCCAGACTGGCGATAAGGTGAAGAAAGCGCTCATTGGTGGAACGATGGCTGCAACGCCTATTTCTTCGCTGGCTGGTTACTACACCTTAAAGGAAATCGCTGAAACTGGTGCATGCCAAAAGGCGGCGGCAATGGGAGACCGCCTTACGCAGGGGCTGCGAGATCTTATTGCTAAGCACGATCTTCCTTTTGTTGCTTTTAACCAAGAATCGGTGTGCCACCTCGAAACCGTTGGAACGATGCACTTCTCGATCAACTGGAGCAAGCCTTGGACGATCCCGAACGTCTTGAAGGAAACCTCAAAGCGTAAACGTGAGATGGAACATATGGGTGCCGCTTACATGGCTGAAGGACTGGTTACCTTGGCTGGTTCGCGTCTCTATACCTCGGCAGCTTATACCAAAGAAATGATTGACGAGGCTCTGACTCGGTTTGATCGCGTATTCTCACATGTTGAGGTGCTTTCATGACTTTCGAAATTCAAAACAACATTATTGCTACGTCGCAGGTGCTTCTCGAAAAGAACCTTGTGGCGCGCACGTGGGGCAACCTTTCTCAACGAATTGATTCCTCAACGTTCTACTGCACCCCCTCTGGGCGTGACTATAATGCGTTGATTCCCGAAGAGATGGTGAAGGTAAGATTAGATGGACGTTACGACGGCGACGTCAAACCAACCACCGAACGCTCACTTCACGCCCTAGTTTATTCGGAACGGCCCGATGCGCAGTTCATCATTCATACCCATCAGCCTTATGCTTCGGCGATGTCTCTTGGAAATAAGCCTTACCCGGTTCCTGCTGACCTTGCTAAGAAAATCGGATCGCATTCTTTACCAATTGCAAACTACGGTCTACCAGGGCAAAAGAAGCTCCATAACTCGATTATGGAAGCATTGCGTGAGACTGGTTCACACGCCATTCTCATGAAGGCACACGGAGCGATTATTTTTGCTGGTAGTGCGGAGGAAGCTCTGGATCTTGCGCTGGAAATCGAGCAGTTTTGCCGAGCGGAGTTTGAACGCCGCGCATCTGTGATCCCCGCCGAACCACAGATGCCGAAGGCGTGGCATCGTGCGGATGCCAGTGCGCCTGCCGAGGTGGCTGCTATATTTGCAAAACGTGAAGATATTGAATCTATCTATGCAGACGAAGATCCGGTTGTTTTGAATTTCAAGAATAAGCTGGTTCCGTATCTAGACGATTTTGCACAGCTGGTGGGGTTGAGGATGACCAATACACCTTTTGCTAATGCGGTGTTCGGAAGAGATGCCGTTTACTACCTAGGTAAAGACTCCTCTGATGCCGAAGCAGTGCGAATGGTGGTTCATAAGAATGCGCTCGCGGCTACGATGGGTCGGAGCTTTGCCTCCAAGCCAATTTCATTCTTTGACGGAGTGCTGATGAATGCTGTGTACCGTCTTAAGTATTCGAAACTCAAGGACAAGCCAGTTGAAAAAGCAAGCTGATTGCTAGGTTCTTCGGGCTAGACTAAAGGGCTGGGGTGCAATGAACACTAAGTTCATCGCGCACCCCAGCCCTTTTGATTAGCTCTTGTTATAGATTCGGATACGCGAAGGCTATGGTTTTATCGCTGATGTGCTTTTGGGTTGATGCTTCTCTAGCTTCGACGTGGAGCCAGTAGGTTCCGGTTGTTGTTTTCCAGCCTGCCCAGTTTGCCTTGTTCCAGTCTTGGATGACTGACCATTTTCCGGCTGCTACGTCGTAGGCTAGGAATCTGTATTCGAGTAGGTCTGTTGATGGGGATGGTGCCACGCCAACGGCCATATCAGTAGCGCGTTGCTGCCAGAGCAAGGACAGCGTGGTTGCCTTCAGGGCTGAATCATCAAGATTTAGCGTAACCTGTACTGATCGGGTAGTTTCAACGCCGAACTTGTTCATTACCGAGATAATCACGGTTTGCGTGCCATTAGTAAGTGGTGAAACCGAAGTTGCCTTGATTGTTGCTGCTGGATCGATATCAGCAGTATTTGACGTCAACGACGCCTTGTAATTCGAAGTGATCATCGAGTAGATGCTCGCTTGGTTTGAAAGCTGGCTCAGTGGAACCGTCAATGAAAGGGTATCCGGTCCGAGTAGAACGTAACCTAAGTTCACCGAGTAAACAAAATCTTTAGTGACGGTGTTTCCGGCAACGTCAGTTCCGATTACGCGGATCGTGTGCTTTCCTGCCTTAGTTCCAGGCGCAGTGAAGGATTTCTGCATCGTGGTTTCAGACGACGTTACCGCAGGTTTTGTGGTTGCTATTGGTCCTGCTAAAAGGGTACTTTCAACTGTTCCTGTGGTTTGTGAAAAGGCGGTAGTTCCGGCCCCTACTTCCGTGCCGTCAATGAGTACCTTCATATTGGCAAGGTAGGAATCTTGGACAGTGGCTATGAATGGCGTATCAGCGTTGATCACCGAACCGTTTGCAATCCCAGACAAATTCACGGTTGGTGCGGTCTTATCTACAACTACTGGGATCAGGCTCGAAAGGGTATTTTGCATTTCATCCGTAAATGCAACCAAGAGTTGGTCGCCTTGCTGAACGGGAACTGTCTGATTGAAGGTACGTTGATTAGACTGTGGACCGAGCCCAGCGTATTCAAATACTCGTTTTGCTGAGATGTCGTTCAACGAGAGTTGGTATCCCCAACCGTCATCGGAAGCTGTTCCTTGGAAATTGACGGAATCCTGGTTTGTAATCAACGTTCCACCGTAAAGCTTCGGGTTAGTGAAGGCTACAGTTGGTGGAGTTACGTCAAAGAGGAATGAGGATGCAAAGTCCTTCACGACCGTTCCTGTTGAGTCGTAGATCTGTACCCGGAAATCGTTAAATCCGGTAGTCAAGCTCAGTGGGATTTGGAAGGTTTTGTCTGCGGCGACGGTTACATCAATTGGAGCGTTCGTTGTGTAGGTGCCGGTCGTCAGAGCTCGTTGTCCAGGGGTGAAGCTAATCTTCGAAGCGTCACCCATTGTTCCACGAAGTGTGAAGCCTTGCTTGGTGGTATCGGTAGACTTTGGATTAACCATGCACTGGACTAGTCCATAGCAACTGATATTGGTGAAAGTTGGCTCTACAGCGAGAGTCGAGGTGCTATCCTGCGGCTGGATAGCCAAGGTTGCCTTCGTGGTGTTGACTTGGTCCGATCCTATGATCGTTAACGCATCCAGAGAGGTTGCATCAGCTACCTTATAGGTAAAGCTTCCGTCTTCAGCCACATCAACCTTGGTTCCGTTGACGTTGAGCGAGAGCTTTGCTCCTGAACGGGTGTCAGAGACCTTTCCAGTAATTGTTATCGAACCGTCGTCGGCCACGGCAAGCTTTCCATCAGAGTTCAGCGCACTCTTATCAAACGACATAGTTGGAGCTGTTGGATCGTATAGTGGATTGAGCTCCACGGTATCGCCTACTTGATTTTTTCCAACGTAGGCGCTGATAGAGATCGGGTTGCTACCTTCAACCAACTTGACGGAGGTTGAGAATGAACCGTTCGAGGGTGTAACTTCCTGATCATTTACCACAACTTTGGTTACGTCGTCGGCAACAATACCGCTGATAGTCACGGCACCGTCGTGAACGAGTGGGGTTGATGGTCCGATGATGGACGAGGTAAGAAGATCTGTATTTGCAACCATGATTGGTGTGCCAGAAACATTCTTTGCTGCGATTGCGTTGTTCAGTCCGCGATCCCAAGCATAGGTATAGATCTGGGAAGATCCATCTGTTGGCAAAGCAATTGAGTAGGTGTTTGTGCCGGTCTGGGTCACGGTAAGGTCTGTGCCATTTGATGAACGTGCAATCGGGGCTTGGAGGATTCCTGATCCCGTATCGGCAAGCGTGACCCCAACCTGGTTATTAACTACCGATCCAAAAGTAATTGTTGGACGGGTAGTGTCAATTCCGAATGAAAAGTTCTTGGTCTGCCAGTCAAAATTCTGACCAACCTTGATTTTAACGCGGTAGGTGTAACGCCCATCTGGAAGATTCTTGTATGCAGCCGCTTGTGGATCCCAGGTATTTCCATCGAAAAGACCTGCATATGCGGCATATCGAGAGGACTCACCGTATTTCTGCGTATCGGAAATAAGGTTGCGACGTAAACCTACTTCTTCACCCATCGTGGTGATGAACCGTGTTCCGGTTGAATCCCAAACTTCGTAGCGAGCTTCGGTTCCGTTTCGGAGCAAGCTGAGAAGAGGCACCGCACTGTCTAGGTTTCCATCATTATTTGGAGAAAGCCAGAGGTCATAAGGGCGTGACGGCGTCGCACCCGCGGGGACGAAGCTACCGTTATAGGCAAGTCCGAGTGTGCTTGCGTAGCCAAGTTTGGAGCCGTCGTCGACTATTGCTTCGGAGTTCCAATTACCTACGAAACCGAGGTAAGGAACAGCGATGCTTGGAGCACCAGTGGTGGTGGAGTTGAGCTGAGCCCAGCCTTCAATGTAGTGGGACGACGATGTATTCGGTGTCAAAGTGAATGATACCGTTGCAGTTGAACCTGGTTGAACCGTTACTGCTTGAGTATTCGCGGAAAGGGTCTCAGCGGAAATAACCGTCTGAGTGGTTTGATTGACGGTGTTTGATTCGTTTAGAACCTTCTGGGCCGGTATCGAGTAGGAAACTGGAGCGGTACCTCGGTTTGTTAGTGTGATGGTGAATGAACGAGCACCTGTGACTTCATGTAGAGATACGTATGGCTTGCCATCTACTTCAGCAAAAACATTTCCTTGCATCGCCAAGTCAATACGTGCTAAACCAGCACCAACTTGGCGTGGCGCATACGGCTTACCACTTGGGTCAACCGGAATTTGGGCGGTATTCATAAGAAGCGTTTTGGCTTCGTCCACTTTCTGGGTAGCTGAGAGTCCCGAGAAACGCTGATTGAAAGTCTGAAGCAAAAGTGCCATCACGCCGGCTACATTTGGAGTAGCCATTGATGTGCCGGACTTGTAGTCGTATTTATTGTTGTTCAGGGTGGAGTTTACGCCGCCACCAATTCCTGAAATATGTGGAGAAAACTCAAGGTTCGGAGTTGGTCCCCACGAGCTGAACGACGACGGTTGAAGCGAGGTAGTTGGGCTGGCTTGAAATTCGCTGGTGAATTTAACGCTCACTGTTTTTCCAGCTTGTAGATCAGAACGCATCGCAAGTCCATCCGCGCGATGGATTGAAGCTCCCGGAATTGTAAAGTTGCTTATGCCGGACATGTACACGAAATCTTCGCCGTAGGTAGCTGAATTAAAGATTACAATGCCTTCGGCTTTGTGGTTGATTGCTTAAGTGTACTTATCGGCAAAAGTGGAGGTTCCACGCTCAACTAAGGCATATTTTCCAGTGAGATCTGCCTTTTCTCCCGTGTAATCAGATGCCTGTCCTAAACCAACATCGACTAATGGGTGGCTAAGACCATCTGGGGATTTAGTTGCTTGGATGTAATTGATCTTCGAATCAGTTCCACCATTGTTCCAGTAGGCGTTGTAGTTGACGCTATTTTTGTTATCGATGGATGCCACGGCAAAGGCGCCATCGTAAACAGCAGGAGAACCAAGCGTTCCATCGTCGAAGTAGCCGATCTGGTCAGAGGTTTGCCCCGTAGGGGAGAAGTTAAGTCCTTCGTTACCAGCGGCTACGAGCGTTACGACGCCGGCATTCCTAGCAGCGGCAATCGCGCGATATGTTCCGTCGGAGGTGTTGTTCGCGCCATTCGGTGCTCCAAGAGACATATTGATAACGTCGGCTTTTAGTTTCACGGAGTCTTCGATAGCTGCGATGATGTCCGAATCAGATGCACCTCCACCGTTGTTGGAAAAGACTTTCATTGCTAAGAGCTGGGCATTTGGTGCAATGCCGTCGATACGCCCAGGAGGGGCGGGAGTATCGCCAGTGCCACCATTTGCGGCAACGATTCCCGCAACGTGCTGACCGTGCTGGGAACCGGTTGTGTCAATGATGGTGTAGTTTTCATCGGCGTAGTTGTATCCGGCCGGGACTTTGCAGGTAAACCCCTTAGAAGCGTCAAAGGTTTGAATCTTTGCGGCGGTGCATTTACCGTCGTCAAGGCGAATATCTTGGTGGGTGGTATCTATACCAGTGTCAATAACTGAAACAACCATTCCGGTGCCGTCAACGTGGGTGGCTTTGAATGCTGCTGAGGTACCGTGAAGTTCGCGAGCATTGGTTTCAGTTGGCTGATAAATACGCTCAAGCTTGACTGATTGAACTGCGGGATCCATGGCTAGCTTGGAGATATTAGCTGCTGGAATTGAGGCAGAGAACCCATTTACCAAAAAACCGAACTGTCTATCTAAGGAAAGACCATATTTGCTTTGCCAGTTCGGTAGAAGTGATCCTTGTGTGGCTAGGTTTGCCTGCTCCGTAGAAGTGGACGGTGTTGCAGGTTGTTGCTTAAGAATTACAACAACTTTGACTGATTCCTTATTTGTGTTTTCAAAACCGCCTAGGTCTTTCACCGAAGGTGGATTAACCTGCGGAGGATCAAAGTTTTGCGGTTGCGTTGTTGCGGTAGTTGCAACAGTTGCGTCAGCGGCAACGGCACTTAAATGTCCAGGTATTGTTAATAAGCTGGCGGTTGTGACCACAGCTAAAAATCGACGATATGTTCGCACTTGAACCCCCCTAATGGTTTAAGATTTAAGTACAGTTCGCCTGAGAAAACTTTTACGTTAAATGTGAAGCTTTCTATTCCCTTTATGGTGTGAACAAAAACCTTAAATACCCCAAAATTCGATAACGAAACCAGTGTTGCATATAACTCGTTTAACGTCTATAGTACGGCAGAAAATTTGCTGTGAACAGAATTACCTTATGTTTATTGATCCTGCATAGCTTTTGAGCTCATCAAGCCAGTTTGGAAGCACAGTTGGCTAGAGCATTTTCTAGTCTCTTAATAAGCAGAGTAGGCTTAGGTTATGCGTGAACTACAGCAAAAAATCATCGCCGAATTAGGTGTTCTTCCCTCTATTGATACGGCGCTAGAAGTGGAAAAACGCGTCCAATTCCTCGTTGATTATTGTATTAGTACCAAGACCAAAGGCTTTGTTTTAGGCATCTCTGGCGGAGTTGATTCCAGCTTAGGTGGTCGCCTAGCTCAGCTTGCTGCAGAGCAACTTCGTAGCGAAGGTTACGAAGCTACCTTCGTTGCAGTGCGTCTTCCTTATCGAGTCCAAGCAGATGAAGACGACGCTCAAGCAGCTCTTCGTTTTATTAATCCTGATCGTGTGGTCACTTTCAATATTGGTGTTGCGGTTGATGCCTTTGAATCTGAATTCTTAGTTTCCACCGACTCATCGATGACGGACTTCACGAAGGGAAACACTAAGGCTCGCCTGCGAATGGTTGCCCAATACGCGATTGCCGGCGATGAACAGATGTTGGTTATTGGTACCGATCATGCTGCGGAAGCGATTACAGGTTTCTATACGAAGTTTGGAGATGGCGGAGCGGACCTTACGCCGTTATCTGGTCTGAATAAGCGCCAAGTTCGTTCCCTTGTTTCTTTCTTGGGTGGAGAAGAGTCCGTGGCCATGAAGGTGCCTACGGCAGACTTGCTCGACAAAAACCCTGGGCGTACCGATGAAGACGAGTTGGGTATTTCTTATACAGATATCGATGATTATCTTGAAGGTCGCGACGTTGATTCCAGTGTCGCAGAGCGAATTGAAGGAATGTTCTTACGTACTCGCCACAAGCGTACAACTCCGGTTACACCTGCTGAAACCTGGTGGAAGTAAGTTTATTTCTTATGGAAAAGCGCAGCCACACCTACGAAAGCTGATCCCCAGATGAAACCGAAGAGCATCGAAAGCGCAGTGTTGGTAGTCCAACCCAGTACTCCACCAATACTTGGAACTGTGCCAGCCGCGTGAGATGCGTGGTGGATAGCATCATGAATCGGAGACCAGCCTAAGTCGGCTAAACCTTGGACGAAGAGGTGCCCGCCAACCCACATCATGGCGAGTGTTCCGACGACGGAAATCGTAGTCATCACCGAAGGCATGGCATTAACAAGGCCCGCACCGATTTTCTTTCCGACGGCGCTTGCTCCCGATCGGGTCATGAGCCTTACGCCAAGGTCATCCATTTTAACGAGGATTCCTACTGCTCCATAGACTCCTGCTGTGATCACAACAGCGGTAACTAGCAGTGCCCCGACCAATAAGCCGAAAGACTGGTCTTTAACTTCGTTAAGGGCAATCACGATGATTTCGGCGGAAAGAATGAAATCGGTACGGATTGCCCCTCGAATAACTGTTTTTTCGGCGTCGGCTCCTTGATCTACCGCCGGCTCTTCGGTTGCTTCGTGCCTGGAGAAGCGTTCGATCACTTTTTCGGCGCCTTCGAAGCACAAATAGGTACCACCGAGCATAAGTAATGGTGTGAGAAGCCACGGTGCCCATTGATTCATTGCCAAAGCTAAACAAATAATAATGACCTTGTTGACAATTGAGCCCTGCGAAATCTTCCAGATAATAGGGAGCTCGCGCTTCGGAGAGAGACCTTTGACGTACTGAGGTGTGACGGCGGCATCGTCCACCACGACTCCAGCTGCTTTTACCGATGCTTTACCGGCGGCAGCGGCAACGTCGTCAACACTCGCGGCGGCAAGCTTCGCGATGGCGGCTACGTCGTCAAGAAGGGCGGCAAGTCCACCTGCCATAAGAAAACCTCCGAAGTTATGGTTTCAACAGTGCTGAATCTACTTTATTAGGTCCAGCTACGCAATTAGGTTTGAAACGTAACTTTGGAGGTTTCCTCAAGTCTGGAACAGACGTTCCAAGGTGGCTATTCCTGGGAGTTTAGTCGTCTTCGGTCATGGGATGGGAGGTTAAGTAGATGACCGAACCGATTAATCCACCCCACACGGTTCCGATGGCAATGACCATCATGATGATTGCGGATGTTCCCATGTCAGTTCTCCTTAGTTGAGTGTGTTGCAGATGACGCTACAAGCTCGGGTTCCGGTGCAAGTTCACGTGCGGTACTCGACTCCTTGTTTGCGAAGTATGCAGGGGTATCGTCATAGCCACCCGCGCTTTGCGAACCATGGAATACCATCGGATTAAAGTCGTCCACCGGAGTTTTCCATCGCAGAAGGCTGAATCCAATGGAGGCGATCAGGGTTGCAATAATCATCGCCCAGCCGAACTCAAAATTGAAAATCGCAGGGTATCCGCCGTATGGCTCTTTAATGAGGTCGATGATCGTTGCGGTCAAGATGACGGTAAGCACCGCTGGCACTAGGACGGCAACCATTGCGTACCACCATTTACCAAGGTTGAGCATTGAGTGGTAGTTGAGGTGCGCACGCAGAAGTGGAAGACGACGCAGCACGAAGGAAACGACGACGCACGCGAAGATTGCTGAGGAAATGATTCCGAGTTCGTTGATGTACTTGTCAACCACGTCGAGTGCATTGAGTCCGTCCGTGGTGGAGAAGATAAATACAGAGGCGACGCCGGAAACTCCCGTTACCCACATGGTTGCTCGGCGTCGTGAAATGCCGAATTTCTCTTGGAAAGCCGCTGATGTCACTTGGAGAAGTGAAACGAGTGAGGTGAATCCTGCGATTGTGAGGGAGAGGAAGAAAATAACACCGAAGATTGGTCCACCCGGCATCATTGAAATGACTGCTGGGAACGTGACGAAGGAGAGGATTGGTCCGGTGAGACCTTCGAGTTCGTTGATTTGAATGCCTTGCTGAGATGCCATGAAGCCGAGAGTGGCGAAGACGCCGATTCCAGCAAGGATTTCGAAGGATGAGTTAGCGAAGCCAGTTACTAAGCCGGTAGGAATGATATTTGACTTAGCGCGCAGGTAGCTCGAGTAGGTGAGCATGATTCCGAAGCCCACGGAAAGTGAGAAGAAGATCTGTGAATAGGCGGCGATCCAAACACCTGGATCAGCAAGTGCGGACCAATTTGGTGTGAAGAATGCGTTGAGACCATCAATTGCACCTTCGAGGAAGAGTGCGCGTACAACAAGGGCGCCGAAAATAAGCACCAGGAACGGGATAAAGAATCGGTTGAGGCGCTCAATGCCACGTGTAACACCAAGTGCCATGACCACGAAAGCGGCGATCCAGACCAAGGTGAGTGGAATAAAAATTCCGATAACGACGTCGGCATTTACACCAGGTTCACCTACTTGCAGGAAGTCTTTAAGGAAGAAAGATGTGGTGTCCTTACCCCATTCGAGGTTTGCGGAAAACATTACGTAGCGAACTGCCCATGCCAGAATGACGGCGTAGTAAGAGGTGATCACAATACAGATCATGACGTGGAACCAGCCGATTGATTCCCACTTCTTACCAAGGCGACGGAATACCGTTGGTGAAGATCCGTGGTAGCGGTGCCCGAGTGCGTAGTCGAGGAGGAGAATAGGAATTCCTGCAGTTAGAAGAGCAACGATATATGGAACTAGGAAAGCGCCTCCACCGTTGGTGTATGCGACACCGGGGAAGCGCCAAATGTTACCAAGACCGACCGCTGAACCGATCGCAGACATGATAAATCCAAATTGACCAGACCATTCTTCCCGATGCCCGTGATGTTTCTGGCCTTGTTTTTCTGCAGCAACCATTAAATCCTCCGTGAATTATTTCCGGATTTACAAGCTACTACTGTGTTTCACATATAGGAATACGTGTCCAGTATGTGGAGAGTATAGTGTTTACCTGTGCTTTTATCGAAGAAACAATGATCCTATTTATTAGAAGGTGCCTGTTCCTCGTGCTGACGGCGCAAAAAGCGGAGATTCCTTCGTCCTTCTTTTGCCGAGGGTTGCTGTGCTGAAGGTTGTTGCTGAATTCTGCGGTTTCGCATCCGGGATGGTGAGACCCGAAGATCGTAGGCTTTGGGGAACATCCAGCGGTAGCGCCGAGCGAGTGCACCGAAAATCGTGCACATGACGATGGCGAGTCCCATCCCAAGTGCATATTGGTGGCGACTCTGAAAAAATACCATTTGAGCAGCGGCAAGCACCGAAAAAGTTGCATAGAGTGGGTTCCCTCCGAAGACGGAGGGGGTCTGGTTAACTAAGACGTCGCGAATCATTCCGCCACAAATAGCGGTAACGACTCCTAAGAAAATTGACGATACGACGCCGAGCCCAGCGGAAAGTCCTTTCGATGCTCCGGTTGCGGACCAGCATCCAAGAGCCAAGACGTCTCCAAAATTCAGTGCTCGAATCGACCACTTACTTTCGAGTGGGATGAAGTAGGCGAAGGTTGCTGCGGCGAATGCTCCGCCTAGGTACCAAGGATCGGTAAGCGCAACAGGGAATCCAATCCCGAGCATCATGTCTCGAACCAAACCTCCACCGAGCGCGGAGGCGGCTCCGAGTACAAGAAATCCAATCAGGTCATAACCGTGCTTACGTGCAAGAGCCGCACCGATCAGCCCGTTGGCAATTACGCCAGTAACATCGACTAGTCGAAAGAGGTCCTCTGGAGTCACGGTTGGTTACCTAGTCAGCGACCCAGCGACTGAGGATGTCCATATAAACTTCAGCGTCTTCATCCGAATGCACAGAGAAAACTACAAGATCCATTTCTGAAGTTCGGTTCTTCATCCACTCCTCCACCGCCTTCAAAGCAATTTCGGCAGCTTCGCGCACAGGGAAACCGTTCAAACCGGTTGCAATAGCAGGGAATGCGATTGAGTGAATGTCACCCTTTTCAACAGCCAAATCCAAAGCATTCCAGTAGCAGTCACGCAAAGCGAGGCGATCGGCGTCGGCTGCTTTGTGATCCTTAACCTTCGGACCAAGAGCATGAATAATGTACTTCGTAGGCATACGGTAGCCGCGAGTCATTGCAACATCGCCAGGATTTTCATTCTCACCTTGGAGATTAATGATTTTCGCACAATCATTGCGTAGCCAAGGGCCCGCCTGAGCGTGGATTTCTGAATCAAGGCAGCCGTGGAGTGGAATCGGGCAGCCGATAAGTTCTGGTAACGCAGGGTTTACAACGGCATCTACAACGAGTTGGCGGATATCGCCGCGGTAAAGAACAACTTGGTTTGCATCGAGGTAGTCGCACTCCGGGATCATTTCCGAAACGCGGCGTAGGTGGGATGCTTCTACTCGACCACGCTTACCTGTTTCACGGTAAAGAAGGGTATTAATTGCGCGGGCGGTGATTGGGTCGATTGGACTAGGGTTGCGCAAAGAAAGTTCTGCTTGAAGCCAACGGAACAGGCCGTCGTCGGTCGAAAGATGTGCCATCGACGAAGTACCGGTGAAGTGCTTATTACGCAATCCTCCAAGTGCGGTCATAAGGAGGTCGTAATTCGATCGTTTGTCTTTTTTAGGATCCGGGAATTCGCTATCAAGATTGACAAGGTCGCGATATTCGGAAAGTTTCAGCATTGTTGCCCTTTCTCAGTTCTACTTACTAGATTAGCGAAGAATACACGCAACCGAAATACAAAGAACGTGCTTTTCGCGATAAAATGGCACGCGCCGCCGTCGATCCGCACGTCCTGAACGTGCAAACGAAAAGAGAGAATATGCCAACACAAGCACCAATTGGTCAGCCACGCCCAGGCTTCGACTTCGTCATTGCAACGGATGGCTCTTGTTCAGGTAACCCAGGGCCGGGCGGTTGGGCTTGGGTCGAGCAGATTTCGGGTCAAAGCGAATCAGGAGGCGCGGTCCAGACCACGAACAACATTATGGAGCTCACGGCGATGATTAAGGCGCTTGAATTCGTCGGTCCGGAAGGCAGCCTGCTGATCCGCGCAGATTCGTCGTACGTAATTAACTCAATGACCAAGTGGGCAAAAGGCTGGCGTGCAAAAGGCTGGCGGAAATCAGACGGCAAGCCGGTTCTCAATCGAGAATTGATCGAGCGACTCTTGGAACTTTATGAATCTCGCACTGGTTTTACCGAGGTTGAGTGGGTGCGTGGGCACAGTGGCGACGCCGCAAACGAATTTGTTGACCGTGCTGCGGTTGCGCAGACCCAAAAATACGCGAGCCGAGCCTAGCAGACGGTCGCCTGCATCTCACTCACAGCTTTCGTGATGGCTTCAGAAAAAATTTCTGGTGGTTGAGCTCCAGAAATACCGAATTTCCCACCCACTACGTAAAATGGAACTCCGGTAATTTCAAGCATTTTGGCATCGCGGATGTCAGAGCGAACTGCATCGGCGTGGTCGCCGCACTGGAGTTCGGTGTTAATTAAATCGGTGTCAAGATCTGCTTCGGAGGCAATGTCAATCAAAGTATCTGAATCAGCAACGTTCAAGCCGCGCATGAAATATGCTTCCCAAAGCCGTTCGAACATCTCGATCCCACGGACCGCCCGCTCTTCTGGAGTGGATGCTGATTCTTTAGCTGCATAAACGAGTTGGTGAGCAAGGAAGGTGTTTACTGACTGAACTCCGTTCCAGTCAAAGGAGATTCCTAGGTCTGTACCCAAGCGCGTTAGGTTTGCAAGCTGTTCTTCGACGTCGGCAATCGTGTTCGAATAGGCATCGGCGAGGTGATGAGTCAAAGATTCGTGGGACGACGACGGTGCGTCGGGTCGGAGCTGGTAGGAGTGGTATTCCACCGCCACCTTTTTGCCAGACAGTTCGATTCCCTCATCGAGGCGTTTCTTTCCAATCCAGCACCACGGGCAAGCGATGTCGGCCCAGGCGTGAATGACTATCTCGTGATCCATATTGGTAACCATAGTGCTGAAAGCATATCTAACTAGGGCAAAAAGTGCGTCTTTTCAGCTTGACTCGATTTTGTACACTGGTGTTATGACGCAAAATGAAAGCTATCCTATTCCAGCTCGTAAGCCTGAACGTCGTGTTTTTCATGGTGATGAGTTCGTGGACCACTATGAGTGGTTCCGTGATGAAACTAACCCGGATGTAACATCCCATATTAATGCGGAGAACGCTTGGTATGACGTTCGCACCGCCCATCTTGGAAAACAACGCGAAGCGATTGTGGCTGAGATTGCACGGCACACCCAGGAGGACGATGTCACGCCAGCTATTCGGCAAGGCGATTACTGGTACTGGACTCGAACCTGGGAAGGAAAGAGTTATCCAGGCGTGTATCGTACCAACGTCGTCGATCCTAATTCACGACCAGAACCGCTTGAAGTAGCCAATCCAACCTTGGTGTATGACGCGAACATGCTTGCTGAAGGCAAAGAGTTTTTCTCTATCGGAGGCGCTACGGTCTCTCCTGAAGGTAAATATGTGGCGCTCGCGGTTGATGAATCTGGTGACGAATCCTTTAACCTGCGCGTACACAATATTGAAACCGGTCAGGTGCTTGCTGATACCTTAACCAACATCGCATATGGACTGGTGTGGAGTGCTGATTCGCGCCATGTTTTCTATACCCGAGCCAATGATGCGTGGCGTCCCTTCCAAGTGTGGCGCCACGAGTTGGGAACCGACTCGGCCCGAGACGAGCTTATCTATCAGGAAGACGATGAAAAGTTCTACACCGGAATTGGACGCTCGCGTGACGGTAGGTGGCTCATTATCGCGACGGCGTCGACTACGCAATCTGAGCAACGCTTGCTTTCTTTAGGTGATGTTTTCTCCGAACCTATTCTCATTTGCCCACGCACCGAGAATCTCGAATACAGTGCTGAACCAGCTGGCGATCAGCTCCTCATTACTCACAATGCGAATAATGTAGACTTTGAAGTATCGCGCGCGCCGATCGGAAGCTCTGACCCAAGCCAATGGAGTAGTGTTTTTGCTGCTGGTTCCGGTGAGCATATTAACGACGTTAGTGCCTTCAAAGATTTCGCGATCATTCAGATGCGTTCAGATGGTTCGCAACAACTCCGAGTGATGAAACGTGAAGGTGATCGATGGTCTAATCCGGAAATTATTCCTGGTGCTGAGCTTGCCTCGATCGAACTTGGCTCTAACGCCGACTGGGATGTAACTTCGGTTTTGTTCACGGTTGAGTCATTGATTCGCCCGCTCACCTACCAGAGCTTCGACGTCGTCTCCGGCGAAGTTGAGACGGTGAAAGTCACGAATGTTCCCCATTACGACGCAGGGGCCTACGTAGAGTATCGACGGTGGGCGATTGCACAAGACGGCACGAAGATTCCGTTGACGATCGTGCACCGTGCGGATTTGGATCGAACTGGACAAAACCCTGGTTTCCTCTATGGCTATGGTTCATATGAAATTTCGATGGATCCTTGGTTTAACGCTGCTAGGTTACCCATTTTTGACCGTGGAATTGTTTATGCGGTGGCACATGTTCGCGGTGGTGGAGAAATGGGCCGCAAGTGGTATGAAGAGGGCAAACTCTTCAATAAGCGCAATACCTTTACCGACTTCATTGATTGTGCACGTTACCTTGTGGAATCTGGGCTAGTTGACGGCGATCGTTTAGCTGCCGAAGGTGGATCTGCTGGTGGTCTGCTCATGGGAGCGGTTGCCAACCTTGCGCCTGAACGATTCCGAGTGATTCATGCGGTAGTGCCTTTCGTTGATGCTTTGACCACAATATTGAAGCCGGAACTTCCGTTGACAGTAGGTGAATGGGAAGAGTGGGGAAATCCGGTGGACTCTGCTGAGGTCTACCAATACATGAAGTCCTATTCTCCTTATGAAAACATTGTTCCTGTGGAATACCCAGCGATCTTGGCTTCGACTTCACTTAACGATATTCGTGTGAGTTTTGTAGAGCCCACGAAGTGGGTGGCAGAACTTCGTCAAACCGTATTAAATGACCAGATTACACGCCCGATCTTGCAAAGGACTGAGCTTGTTGCTGGCCATGGCGGAGGATCTGGCAGATATAAGCGTTGGGAGGACCGTGCACACCAGCTAGCCTTCATTTTCGATCAGCTTGGAATCGCTGATTAGGTGAAAATGGTAGTTACCGTAAGCCCTAAGTAAGTCGGGGGAGTTCATTTTTCAATGAACTCCCCCGAATCAGTTGGCGGTCGTTGGTGGCTTAAACCCTATGGAATCTAAGCGTTTGCGAACATCAGTCAGTTACTGTTGCTAAAGCAGATCGCCAGGAACCATAGCGTTGGCGAATCGCGGCTCCCGATGGATATTTCCGAGTACCTGGAAGCGACTTTAGCCATTCCGTGTAGCCAGCGAACGAGGTAGTGCGATCCTTTTCCTTGGCGTAATCGCGGTAGCGGATAAGCGCGTCGGTGTAATCGGCCTCGGAAAACTTGAGGCTACCGCGTGCCCGTCCACGTTGCGGCTTTAAACCAATCGACTGAAGTGCATCGTTCCAGTAACCGTTAAAACGTTTAATAAGGGTCTGTGAGGTTGGTGGCCAACTGTACTGTCCACGGCTACTTGACATTCCAAGCTTGGATTGGATGTAAACGCGAGTTGCGTCGTAATCCTTAGCCGAGAGTGCACAATGGGAACCTTCACAGTCCTTGACCACTTCACGAGCTGCAGAAATGTATTCGAGTACGGTCTCAAGTTGATCCTGGGACGTGAAGTGAAGATGTTGGCGTACAACCTTGACGTAATCGACGGGAAGTTTGTTGAGATCACCGCCGTCGAGCTTATTCTTGACGCCAAACATAAGGTAGAGCGCTGCCTTTAGGGCAGTATTGTCAAAGAACTGCTGCACGTTGCTGGTCTCAAAATCGATGGCGAGCTGGGCGGCACGACGCAGGATCGATAGCGCAGTACATGCGGAAGCCTCTGTAACCTCGGAAAGTTCAGCGTGGAAACTAATTGATTGATCGTCGGGAGTTCCGCAAAGGTCGGAAATGCCGCGAATAGAAATAAAAGGAATTCCCCATACATTAGCCACTTGCGCTAGTGCTTGGGACTCCATATCCGCCGTGAGAGCATTTGGGAACGCTTCGCGAGTATCGCCAACGTTTGCGTCCGTAATAAAGAAATCGGAAGATAGCATCTGTCCAATTCTCAACCTGGTTTCGCCGGTGATGAGATCGGCAGAATCGGTAGGCATAACACCTTGTTTGATGTCATTAACAAGGTCATACGCGGAGGAAAGGAGAATTTCCGATCCTGGGAAGACGACGGGCTGGCCAGGTACTTGACCGCGCTCGTAACCAAATGCGGTTCCATCGGCACCACCATGTATGTATTCGCTACCAATAACGACTTCACCTACGCGCGAATCTGCAGCTAATCCACCGGCTGAACCGATGTTTACGATCGAACGAGGAACATAGTGTGTAAGGGCCCAAGTTAGCTTTGATGCTGCGGATACCATTCCAATTCTGCTGACGATTAGCAAAAGAGAGATTGACCCACGTTTAGCGAGGTAGCAACCACCTCCAGGGGATGGGACGGTGGTAATTGTGTAGCCGTCTAGGAGAGCCCGAAACGGGGCCATTTCCTCAGGCATAGCTGCAACGATTAGGGCATTAACGCCGTTCATTTGTTTGTAATCTCCAGAAATAGAAGGTCGGTGAGATGCTGTTGGGTGACTCTCTTAAACCGTTCGTCGCAATCAAATAAGTTACGAGGGCTCAAACCGGCAAATAATCGTAGAATTTCCACAATTATATTAAGATCGTCGAAACTTATTGTAGCGTGTATTGATTAGTATTCTGCAAGATGAAAACCAACTTTTACACATCTTTTATTTAATGGCGTTTATTGTGGGTTTTTGTCGGTTTTTGGCACACTTGGGGCAGTATCCCCAGAAGGTTACTTCCGCTTCATCAATGACGTAACCATGATCGTCTGAGGGTTCTAAACAGGGAGCTGAACCAACCACACATGGAATATCGATAACTGTGAAGCACGAACGGCATACTAAATGATGGTGGTTATCGTGATTTGCCAATTCATAGAGTGGAACCGACCCTGCCGGCTCTATCTTTCGTAGCAGCCCCTTGGCAGTTAGTGTGTGGAGCACATCGTAAACTGCTTGGGTTGAAACCGAGCCAAGCTGAGCAATAACACCATTTCGAATCTTTTCGGCGTTCGCGTGCGGTCTTCGAGAGATCTCCTCAAGGACAGAGACGCGTGGACGTGTGACGCGCAACCCTGCCTCGCGTAGAGCTTCCGAAAACTTTGAATTCATAAGGTCTATTGTTGTCACATTTCTAGAATGATTCAACATTTCATAACCTTTGTGACCGTCAACCTTTTACTCTTTTTGTTCTTTGTATTTGGCAGGTGATTGATCTGGTTTGTGGAGTGTTTATTGGATACCTCATTCGGTTAAGGAAGTAATACGAACAATTTGCGCGACACGCCGATATTTTCGACGCGCCGATTTTAGACACGTAATTTTTGGATTATGATCCGTGTTTGTTGAACCTTTTTATCCACAACTGTGGATAAGTCTGTGTCTTGCTTTGGGGAAAGTGGATATATCCTTTTCCGTTTCCTGTGGAAAAGTGGAGAACCTGGTAATTATCTATGTCTGTTAGTGATGCCTAGATGGGTGAATTTGTGGCGGGAAACGTTTTTGGCAGGACCTGCGTAGGAGGATTAGAACGTCATATTTTATCGATCAGTTTTCCATGAGCCCAGGCATTGCATGATGTGTTGGTGGATAGTGTTGTGGGCTTATGGTGGAGTGTTATTGGATAGGTTTTAGGAACTGAAAAACAATCCTCAGGCAATCCACAAAAGTCAATAGTATTTCGCGAAGAAAACAGTGAGATAGAACGCGACGGCACGCCATCTAGTGGTTCTGTAAAACATTCGCCACTAGGTGTAGTGTCTATGTTCGTACCCGCGAAGTAGTCATAACTTGATTGCTGGGCGTGGGAAAGTCGTTTTCATAAAAGATTTGGAAGGAGAGCCCCATGAGCATCACCGTTTACACAAAGCCCTCCTGCGTACAGTGCAATGCAACCAAGCGCGCCCTTGATAAGAGCGGTTTGGACTATGCCGAAGTTGATTTGACGCAGGACGAAGAAGCGCTGGCAACGGTTAAGGCACTCGGTTACCAGCAAGCTCCAGTCGTGTTTGCAGATGGTGATCACTGGGCAGGTTTCCGCCCAGACAAGATCAAAGCCTTGGTTAAGGTATCTGAGCAGGTTGCAACCGCTTAACTATCACTAGTCATCATTGCCGGAGTGTTGCATAAAGCAACACTCCGGCAATGATTGCCTTGTGAAAGAGTAAGCAAAACAGCATGCTAGGGAATCTTAATGGAGGAGGGCACATCTAGATGGTTAACATCGTCTATTTCTCATCAACAACAAACAACACCAAACGTTTTGTTGAGAAATTAGGTTTTCCCGCGAAACGAATTCCCCTTCATCCCCGTGATGAGTTTCTTCATGTAGAAGAAGATTATGTGCTTGTGGTCCCTACCTATGGTGGTGGAAATGAGCGAGGAGCTGTTCCTAAACAGGTGATTAAGTTTCTCAATGACGAAAAGAACCGGTCGTTCATCCGTGGCGTAATCTCGGGTGGGAACACCAACTTTGGCAAGGCGTACTGTTTAGCTGGAGACATAATCTCAGCAAAAACACACGTCCCGCACATGTATAGATTTGAGCTTCTGGGCACCCCATTGGATGTGCAAAAAGTTCGCGAAGGATTGGAAGAATTTTGGACACAACTTTGACAGACACCGGCGAAGAGATCACCGATCCAGCACTCGATTATCATGCACTGAACGCACAACTAAATCTTTATGACGCAGAAGGAAAGATTCAGTTTGACTCAGATAAGCAGGCGGCACGCCAATACTTCCTTCAACACGTAAATAAGAACACCGTGTACTTCCATGATCTTGAAGAAAAGATGGAGTACCTGGTTGAAGAAGGCTATTACGAAAAACATGTGCTTGATCAGTACGATTTCGCTTTTATTAAGAGCCTGTACAAAGCTTGTTATGCTCACAAGTTCCGATTCCCAACCTTCCTCGGTGCATTTAAGTACTACACTTCTTATACTCTGAAAACTTTCGATGGTACTCGTTACCTAGAGCGCTTTGAAGATCGTGTTTGCATGGTTGCACTCACCTTGGCTGAAGGTAGCGAAGAACTTGCTATGGAAATTATGGAAGAGATCATCACCGGTCGCTTCCAGCCCGCAACTCCAACTTTCTTGAACGCCGGTAAAGCTGCGCGTGGAGAGCTAGTTTCATGTTTCTTGCTCCGTATTGAGGACAATATGGAGTCCATTTCACGCGCAGTTAACTCCTCGCTCCAGCTTTCGAAGCGTGGAGGTGGCGTGGCACTCAACCTTTCCAATCTGCGTGAACTGGGTGCGCCGATCAAGAAGATTCAAAATCAGTCTTCGGGTGTTAACCCCGTTATGAAGCTTCTGGAAGATGCTTTCTCCTATGCCAACCAGCTTGGAGCTCGTCAAGGTGCAGGTGCTGTTTACCTACATGCTCATCATCCAGACATTATGCGTTTCCTTGATACGAAGCGTGAAAACGCAGACGAAAAGATCCGAATCAAGACGCTCTCACTCGGCGTCGTCGTTCCGGATATTACCTTTGAACTGGCGAAACGTAACGCTGATATGTACTTGTTCTCACCGTATGATGTTGAGAGGGTTTACGGCGTTCCGTTTACTGAAATCTCCGTGACTGAGAAGTATGAAGAAATGGTGAACGACAAGCGTATTCGCAAGTCGAAGATCAATGCCCGTCAGTTCTTCCAGACTCTTGCTGAGCTCCAGTTCGAATCTGGTTATCCCTACATTTTGTTTGAGGACACCGTTAATAGGCTCAATCCAATTGATGGTCGTATTACGATGTCAAACCTTTGTTCGGAGATCTTGCAGGTCTCGGAGCCTTCGGAGTTCAACGCAGATCTTTCATATGCGAAGGTCGGTAAGGATATCTCTTGTAATCTAGGTTCGCTCAACATTGCGAGTACCATGGATTCGCCGGACTTTGGAAAGACGATTTGTACCGCAATTCGTGCGTTGACTGCAGTTTCTGATCAATCCGATATTTCTTCGGTGCCGTCAATTGAGCGTGGAAACCGGATGTCCCATGCCATTGGATTAGGTCAGATGAACCTACATGGATACCTTGGTCGTGAGCGTATTCACTATGGATCTGAAGAAGCGCTTGACTTTACGAACATGTACTTCTACAACGTTGTCTACCATGCGATTAAGAGCTCCATGTCCATCGCAAAGGAGCGCGGTGAAGTATTCGAGAACTTTGAAAAATCTGACTACGCTCGTGGAACATTCTTTGACAAGTACATTGATCAAGAATGGGTTCCACAAACACAGCGTGTGGCTAAACTTTTCGAGAATATCGATATTCCTACCCAGGATGATTGGCGGGAATTGAAGGCGGACGTTCAGAAATACGGAATGTACAACCAGAACCTACAGGCGGTTCCGCCGACTGGTTCGATTTCGTACATCAACAACTCAACGTCGTCGATCCACCCGATCGTTTCACGAATCGAGATCCGAAAAGAAGGTAAGATTGGTCGCGTCTACTATCCAGCCGCATACATGACCAACGACAATCTTGAATACTACAAGGATGCCTACGAAATCGGCCCTGAAGCGATTATCGATACCTACGCGGTTGCAACACAGCACGTCGATCAGGGATTGTCGCTCACGCTGTTCTATCCGGATACCGTGACTACTCGCGATGTTAATAAAAACTACATCTACGCTTGGCGTAAGGGAATTAAGACGCTGTACTACATGAGAATTCGTCAAGCAGCTCTTGATGGAACCGAAGTTGAGGGTTGTGTTTCGTGCATGCTCTGATGCTGGTTAATGCCAGAATGCGAGCAAGTTTTGACGTACAAATATTGTTAGAGAGACAGTGAAGAGG
Source organism: Arcanobacterium ihumii (assembly GCF_900604515.1). GTDB lineage: Bacteria > Actinomycetota > Actinomycetes > Actinomycetales > Actinomycetaceae > Arcanobacterium_A > Arcanobacterium_A ihumii. Next base: position 954,518 of record NZ_UWOS01000001.1, read on the forward strand.
AACCGATGAATCCACCAAAGTTAAAGCTGGTTGATAGTGTACAGGCGATCAACTGGAACAAGATCACCGACGAAAAAGATCAGGAAGTTTGGGATCGACTCACCGGGAACTTTTGGTTGCCGGAAAAGGTTCCGCTCTCCAACGATATTCAGTCTTGGAATACCCTCAAACCACATGAGCAACGCATGACCACTCGTGTGTTTACGGGATTGACCCTGCTAGACACGGTTCAAGGAACCGTTGGTGCAGTGTCTTTGATTCCTGATGCGATCACTCCCCATGAGGAAGCTGTTTACACGAACATCGCATTTATGGAGTCCGTGCACGCAAAATCCTACTCATCGATTTTCTCCACGTTGATTTCCTCGGCAGAGATTGAGGAGACGTTCCGCTGGTCCGAAGAGAACGAGTACCTTCAGAAGAAGGCCCAGATCGTTCTTGAATACTACCGTGGCGATGATCCTGAAAAGCGTAAGGTTGCTTCCACTATGCTGGAGTCCTTCCTGTTCTATTCAGGATTCTATGCTCCGATGTACTGGTCAGCTCATGCAAAACTCACGAATACCGCTGACCTTATTCGCTTGATTATCCGAGACGAAGCCGTTCATGGCTACTATATTGGCTACAAGTTCCAGCAGGCAGTGAAAAAGGCATCGCCTGAGCGTCAGCAAGAGCTCAAGGACTACACCTATGAACTGTTGCTTGACCTCTACGATAACGAGGAAAGCTACACCGAGTCGCTCTACGACGAAATGGGCTTGACCGAGGACGTTAAGATGTTCCTTCGTTATAACGCTAATAAGGCTCTTATGAACCTTGGATATGAAGCATTATTCGGGCCGGATCAGACGGCGGTTAATCCGGCGATCCTCGCTGCGCTTTCTCCAAGTGCCGATGAAAACCATGATTTCTTCTCTGGTTCAGGTTCGTCCTACGTTATTGGTACGGCAGAAGCTACAACCGACGACGATTGGGATTTCTAGTCTGATTGCAAGTAGCTGTTTTCTGAGGTTTTGCTGAATAACTAAGAGTTATCGTGAGAATCTCGAATCTCAAGGCTGCTCTTTCATTATAAAATGAAAGAGCAGCCTTCGTTTACCGTCCTGAGGATTACCTCTGAAGCTTCAATCCCTTAAGGTCTGTATTGTGAAAACAATTGATATCTCGCGAATGCGTCTCCTTTCTCAAGGTCTTGTGAAGAATGATTCCGTGCCGAATTTTGAATCAGCTACGCATGTGGTGCAATACATGCAAGCGGTACAGGGTCAGGACCTGCCTGGCGCATTACTTTCGGTTGCAATGCGTTTGAGTAGACCGAATGCTAATTATGCAAAGGCTCTACGGGATGTCCACGAGGCTTTTAACCAAGGGGAGCTGGTCAGAACTTGGCCGCAGAGAGGAACTCTGCATTTTCTGCCCACGGAAGACCTACACTGGTATCTATCACTGACGGCGCAACGTAAAATCCAAGCGGAAGAAAAGCGACGACTAAGCCGTCATGACCTTTTAACTACCGACGTTGATCGTGCCCGCAATGTGGTCGTGAACGCTATTGCCCAGGCACCCGAACGCCGTCTTCGACGCAGCGAAATTGTTTATGAGCTGGAGAAATATGACCTCATCAAAGGAGCAAACAACGCCTACTACTACCTATACCGCTTTTCTGTGGAAGGTTTGATTGCTTTCGGACCCCTATATTCACCGAAGGAGCAGTATTTAGTTTTGACGGAGGACCTTCCAAGGATTCAATCGAATGGTAAGGCAAATGCTTCGCGTGAGGACCTTTTACGCCACCTCATTGAGAGGTTTGTGATATCCCATGGACCTGTAACCGTTAGAGATATCGCATGGTGGAGCGCGTTGGGTCTTACAGAAATCAGAAAAACTCTTGCAGATTTACATGATGCCGGTGTGATTGCTCCTCTAATGGACGTAAAAGGTACCGTGCAAAATGCTGTGGGAGAGTGCTATTGGGTAGCACCGGATCTGCAAGAAATATATTCGACGCAGATGGCTACGACTGCGCGTTCGCTACTTCTATTGCCTGGATACGACGAACTGATGCTTGGATACACAGATCGTACCCACACCACTGGCATTGAGCACCTAACCACGATCGATCCTGCTCGAAACGGAATTTTTAAAAAGACAATTGTTTCCGGTGGGAGATTAATTGGCTTGTGGACTTTGCAGGGAGCAAAGAAGACCTTCACTCCAAGTTTCTTAGAGCCAGTGTCCGAGAATGTGCAAATCAGGGTTAGTAGGCTCGCTGAGCGTTTGCCTCGCGAGTAAGAGCTAAGAATTCGCAATAATTATCCGGTTGTGAATTGTTAGGATAGGTTTCATGGCTTACTGTATTTTGGTTGTTTGTACAGGAAATATTTGCCGATCACCGATGGGTGAGATAGTTCTTCGTGATCGGATCTCGCGGGAGTTTGCTAATTCGGCAGCCGAGGGTGGCCCTGCAGCTGAGTTCTTGGTGAGTTCAGCGGGGGTATCCTCTGAAGAGTCAGGAAACAATATTGATTCGCGGGCTCGGTCGGTGCTTGAGGAGCGTGGTTATGACGTTAAAGTAGAACACCTCGCACACCGTGCCACTCCCGAGGAATTACAACAGGCCGACTTAATCCTCGCGATGACGGTTGGTCACGCTCACTCCTTGCGTCGAATGGTTGAGGATGCCGGTAGTGAGGTTAGTAAGATTCACCTGTGGCGGGAATTTGATGGAACCACACCGTTTGCTCCGGGTGGTGTATTTTCCGACGACGGAGCGTTGGGTTTGAAAGCAAAGAACTCTGGTTTGTATGGAGGGCAGAAGCGCTCTCGTTATTCAGATTTTTATTCTTCTGATGGAAATCTTGATGTTGCGGATCCTTGGTATGGTGGCAGAGATGGGTTCTATCGAACTTTAGAAATCGTAGAATCTGGTGCCGACGGAATTGTGAATTGGCTTAGCAATAGCAGAATAATGTAAATTATCGGTAAATTTTTGGTTGCTATATCACAATTTGGAGTTACCTATCTCACGCTTTAAGCGACAAGTGGGAAAAATTGAACCTTTGAGGACCTAAGTGATACCTGTGGTACTAGGGCTTTAGCCCTTAATTGGGTAAATGGCTCAATTAACCAAAAGGTATATGTTTCCGAGGAGGAACATCATGAAAATTGCGAAGAAGATTACCGGAGTGGCAAGTGTTGCACTGCTTGCTTCCGGAATCACAGCAGTTCCAGCATTTTCAGCAACATTTACAAACAGCACGCCCGAAACCTCGAAGATTAGTGATCAGCTCCCACTCGTTCACACTCAGCGCGGTTCAGACCACCTCAAAGCGAACATCTTGAATCCACGTCCGGTATGTAATTCTGGAGAGGATTACCGCACCATTGTGTACAAGGTAAACGATAACTTCATGCCGGTGGGTACTATCTCCACCACCAACCGTACAAATGGAGAAATCCCACTCACCCAAAACCTTTCAAAGACACAATCAATTTCGATTACGGTCAAAGGTGACCGCACCGAAACCGCTGGTGTAAACCTCGGTGGTGATGTGTCTGGAAAGAACGGAAAAGGAAGCCTTGGCATTTCCTACAGCTTGGCACAGAATCTAGGTTTCAATATCTCTTACTCACTGTCTTGGCAGGTTGGTCAGCAAATTGGACCGTACAAGGTTCCTGCAAATCACACTGGAGAAGCTACCTATGGATTCCGTTCAATCACTATGACCGGAACGCAGCAATTCTGCAAGGCAAATGGAACATGGTCTGACGCATTACCGTGGGTTTCTACTGCTCCAGTTAAGAACGAAGTTCGTGTAAAGCTCTATGATCTTGCATCAGGTGCTTTCAGCGAAACGTCAAACATTGGTGTTGAAGCAAAGTCAGCCGAATACCAGCAGGTAGTTGAGCCAAACGTAACCATCGAAAAGGGTTCGGCACCAGCTGAGCCGCAGGCTCAAGACCTTTCTGTGCGGCTCACCTCCGCGGCAGGTAAGGTTCCAGGCTACGCTGGTCTCGTTGCTTTGCGTGTAAAGAATGTAGGAACGGAACAATACTACGGTGAATACCCAACCGTTCAGTACCTAGTGAAGGTGAAGACGGCGGACGGTCCGAAGGGTGTGGATCGTCTCATTACCCCTGGATACTTTAATGGCGCATACACCGAAGATCTTGGGTTTGACCGTAAGACGTCCACCCGCAGCTTCCTTGTGACGCTATCCAACCCAATCGAGCCAGGCGAAGAGCAGCTTATTGCAAACTTCAACTTCGGCGATGGCAACACCAAGTTGGGTCGACTCACTAATACCATCGAAGTTTCGCAGATCAAGCGAGTTGAGGGTGACACTTCAACCTACAACGACGTTCGTATGACGTCGAAGGAGGTTGCTACTACAGATGCCGGTAAGCCAGCAGACGGTATCTACTAAGTGTGCTTTTTGGGTAAGTATTTAGGTTGATCTAAATATTAGCCAACTAAGTGGGCGGGAAACTGTATCCAAACAGTTTCCCGCCCACTCCTGTAAAGGGATTATCTTGGTTTAGCCAAATGCCTAGTGTGCATTGCCTGAGAACAAAAGCTGTGGTTTGAATAGTAGCTCTGAAAGCTAGTCAGACCGCACAGCGATTGCCGGATAAATTGCTGATGCACGAACTGCCGGATAGGCGGAGGTAATGATTCCAACTGCTGCTCCTAAAACAGGTCCGAGTGCAATCCAGCCAAAACTCAGATAGGCTCCAGTCACTAGTAGCTGTAGCACCCACCATAATGCACGCAGAGAAAGCTCTTCCGATCAGGCCGCCAAGAGCATCAGTAAGTGCGCCTTCCATCCAAAATACGGCGGCCAGTTTACTTCGCCAACGTTCTTTTTACTGAAGTCACCACTGCTTGACCACCTTCGGTGGCGGAAATAACTACGGTCTGAGTATCGCGAGATTCACTTTTCCTTTTGCTTCAATAAATTCTGCCGGAAAGGAATATGTTTCCATTTTCGCTGTAATTTCTGGGGTGCATTTCGAGTTAGCCACGGCTTCTATTTGACTGGTTTGAAGAGGTTAGGGTGTGTTGAGTTCTCCTTGGCACTGCGCTACTTTGACCGCTATAGCAGTATTTTCTGGAGTAATGTCAAAAGTGTCAACTCCCTCAACATAACCGGGAATTTCTGAATTCATCTTCAGACCTTTGCGAGTGAAACATTGATCTAATTCGCTAATTACTTTTTGTGCTCGCTCATCTTTAAGTAACTTGTTGCGAGTGTTATTCAGCTCCTTGATCCAAGGGCCGAAAGGAGCTAGCTTGCGAGTGTTGAAACGATTTAATGAATCTCCATTGGCGCATTGATCTTTTGCGATTTGTTGCTGTTGTTCGCTGAACTGACTGTTGTAATCAAGTGGGTCTATTTCTCCTGCTGGAATTTTAATTCTGGTTTCAGGTATTGCTTCATTAAAAAGAGAAGGGTTGGAGAAGCCGTATTTTTCTGCAATTTTTACGTTCCATGGACCAAACTCAGTAAACGTATACGGTTTACCGTCGCCAAGTCTCCAGGTTGGGACGGCTATCATCGGGATATGTAGTTCGTTCCTTACAGATTCTACAAAAACTGCAGAATCTGCTGATTGGAGAGTTATTTCTTCGCTACTTAACATTTGAATATGGATATAGCGATCGCTAGGGAGTGTTACAGCTATATTCGCTTTATTGATATCAGCTTTTAGATTAAGACCAGATTCCGCCGATTGATTATGTTGACTCCCGAAACTACAGGCTCCCACATTTAATGTAAGGATGACGGCAATCATAAAGAAAATAACCTTTTAACTCTTGTTGTTCGATTTGTATCTGTTCTCATTGCGTCATCCTCACATTAAAATGACTATGTCTAGTTAACACCCCGCGTAGGTTACTCGACTAATGCGGTTGTCCCAGTTTTCATAAGCGTACGCACTGCCACCAGCACCGTTGCTAAGATTTGGATCCCGGGAATTTCCTAACTTTGGAAATGAGGAGCTATAAAGCCTGATATAGGATCCAGAAGGTGCGTATGTGTAGTCAAAAAATAATGTGGTGTTACATTGCCTTCCATTAGTGGAGATTGATGATGCTCGGTTATTCATTCCCGAATAGACGGGCGAATCATGGTCTTCGTTGTATGCAAATCCGCCGTTGTAATCGTTGTCCGACCAAAGGCATGAGGCGCCTGATTGAAAATTTCAATCACTTGCCAACTTGGAGTTTTTAATGAGCGTTACAAACTATTGAAATTAATGCACATAAACTTATTGGGGGGGTATTGGTTCGAGTAGATAACTACCAAACGAACCAATACCCCCCCAATAGATGTAACCCTAGAAACTTACTTCATCGCAGCATTTCCAGCATCTTGTGCTTTCTTAAGACCTTCGCCTACAGGAATCGAGCTATTGAAAACATCTAAGAGTGCTGGCACGAAAGCGTCAAATGCAACGTTAATTCCTACTCCGCGCGGTGCAGGGGTGGTCTTTCCAGAGGCGGCATCGATAAACGTAGAAACATCTACGCCCTTCTTATCCCAGTAGGTGACGAATTCCTTCTGTACATCCTTAACAGCAGGGAAAGCAACACCCTCAGTTCCAAGTGCACGCTGACCATCCGCGCTACCGAGCCAGGAAAGGACCTTTATGGTTGCGTCTCGGTTCTTGGATTTTTCATTTCCAACCGCTGCAACGCCATGCACAACGCCTACGCGGCCTTCTGGACCAGCAACCATTGGAGCTAAGCCCCAGTTGATCTTTGCAGCTTCGGCAATGTTTTTGAGGCTGTATGGACCAGACTGGTAAAGAGCAAGTTCACCGCGTACAAACATGTCGCGGGTAACATCTCCCTTGGTGTTCGTCTCCGACGCCGGAGGGGCAACGTGATGCTTGTTGATCATGTCTACGACGTAGCTAAATGCGGCTTCTCCCTGTGGGGTAGCTATGCTGAGTTTATCGTCGTCATCCTGGAGTTTTCCGCCGTTTTGCGCAAGGAAATCCAACCAGATCGCCTGAAGGTCTGCTTGTGCATTGAAACCAAAGACTTTCGTGGAATTAGCGTCGAAGTGTGGGTCGTTTGCATCACGCCCTTGTGTATCCTTCGTAAGACTCTTTGTAGCTGCAAGCAAGGTATCACCGGTACCCGCCTGAGGCATCCACGTCAATTTAGTCGGATCTACGCTAGCTTCTTTGACCAAGTCCTTGTTGTAGAACAAAGCGATCGAATCCCAGAGCTGTGGAACACCCCATAGCTTTCCATTGCGGGTGTAGAGGTCAACCACTGATTCTTGCCAACGATCATGTTTATCTCCAAGTTCTTTGGAGATATCCATAATGTTCCCAGCGTCTGCGTACAAGGCGAAGTTCGAGGAATTTACCCAGTAAATATCTGGAGCTTGACCAGCTGAAACGTCCAAAGGAAGTTGTTTCCAGTAAGAGTCCCACGGAACGACTTCGACCTTGACGTCAATATCCTTATTTTGCTTCTTAAACTCCGCGAAAGATTTTTCGTAAGCAGGAGCAGCGGTGTTGTCCCACAGCCTGAATGTGACGGTAGCTTTAGCGCCGTCGCCGGAGCTCTTCTTTCCGCTGTCTGCTGGTGAACAAGCCGCTAGGCCAACGGTGGCAGCGGCGCATAGAGCGAAAACCTTGATTAATGATCGTTTCACAAGAACCTCTAATAAATTTGTAGGGTTTTGGTCGTAGCCATATTCTATCTAGAGCAAAGCCACGGCTCCCTGGAACGTGACGCGAACCCTACCGCGCCGTCGTCGGCAGCGAACCTAAACCGGCACTGAAACTAAGCCGGTGCTAAAACCGAGCCCGCACACGAGCTACTTCAGGCCAGAAATACCTATCGAACGAATAATCTGCTTATTGAAAATCAAGAAAAGCACAAGTAGTGGAAGCACACATAGGGTGGTTGCAGCCATAACCAGCGTCCAATTAGCGGTGTATTGAGTTTGGAGCGACGCCGTCGCCACTGTAAGCACGTTCCAAGCAGGCGCTGGGGCAATGATTTTTGGCCACATGAAGTTGTTCCACTGTGAGACCACGGTGATAAGGAACAATGTGGCGAGGATCGGGCGGCTATTGGGGATAACGATGCTCCACAGTTGACGCCAATATCCGGCCCCATCCAAGATTGCGGCATCGAGGATTTCTTGTGGGATAGCACGGAAATTCTCACGAAGTAGGAAAATTGCGTACGGTGATCCGAACATAAAAGGAACCACAAGTCCGGCAAAAGTATTCCTTAATCCCAATGCACTCATTGCTCCAAAGAGCGGAATCATCGTCACCACGGCTGGAATCATCAGGGTGGCAATATATGCCCAAAAAATAATGTTGCGCCCAGGGAACGTTAACCGCGAAAACGCGAATGCAGCCAGAATTGAGGAAAACATCTGGCAGACCACCATCACTAAAACTACTTGACCGGTGATAGCAAGTGGCACGATGAAGGCGTGGTCTGTGAAAAGCGCGGTGAAATTATCTAAAGTGGGTGCGGTTGGTAGCGCCAGCCCTCCATTAGTTACAAGCTCTTCCTCAGATTTCAATGAGGTCAGAATTGAAAAAACGAAAGGTGCTAGGGTTAGGAGCGCTCCGCCTGCAAGGAGTAGATACGTAAGGATTACGGAGAAGATCTTGGTTTTATTGGACGTAGCCATTTCCTATCCTTCTCCGAGTTCATAGGTGATGCGGTCTCGGAAGTAACGTTGCTGAATAACGGTTACGACGATGATCACCACAGTTAGCAACACAGCCATAGTCGCAGCTTTTCCGATCTGTGGAGAGCTGAAGGCACTCGAGAAAATGCGTGCGGTGATGACATCAGTTGTTCCACCAGGGTAGCCGGGATTTCCTCCGGTGAGCCCATAGACCAGATCGTAGATCTGGAAGGAAGCAATGAGCGAGGTAATCGAGACGAAGAAAGTGGTTGGGCGGATAAGCGGTAAGGTGATGGAAAACAGCCTACGCGCTGGACCAGCGCCGTCAAGGGTGGCTGCTTCGTAAAGAGACGTTGGAACAGTTTGCAGGGCTGCTAGGAAAAACAAGGAAATGTATCCGACGTTTTGCCAGACGTAGACGAAAGCTACCATGGGAAGAGCTGTGCGTTCATCGCTCATCCAAGCGATGTTGGTTCCTAGCAAGGCGTTGAGTAAGCCACCGCGTGGCTGAAGAAGCCATGACCATACGATTCCAAGTGAAAGAGGTGCAGCGATCCATGGAAGTACAAAGCAGAGTTGAAGGATGCGAGATCCAGGTAGTCGCCGGTTTAGTCCTAGCGCGATCAGGAGTGCGACGACGATCGAGGGCGGTATCGCCATCAGAGAAAAGATACCTGTGACGAGGATTGAATTCCAGAAAGATGAATCTGAAATAAGTTGAGTGTAGTTACTTAGCCCAACCCATTCTGGGGTAGTAACTAGGTTCCACTTAGTGAAGGAAAGTGCAACGACTAAAAAGAGTGGGACGATTAGGAAGATTCCAACTCCGATAAACGAAGGAATGAGCATCGTGTAAGCGGTGCGGACTTGTTGCCTGGAGGCTGCGGTTGAATGCTGAGTTGCTCCCGTTGAGCTCCGGGCCGCTCTGGATAAATGTGCCCTTGGCTCATTTTCCGCCAAATGATCGGAATTTTTTACCATGAATCTGCAACACCTCCCCAGTTTTCTGATTCTTCCACGAAAAAGCGTGTGTGGGTGAAAAACGAGTCGAACATGAAGCGCAAGATACTGGTCGTGACGGGCGACGATAGCGATTAACGATATGGCCGGCCGGGCAGGTTCCAATCCAAAGCGGATCGGCAGTAAGTTCGTGGTGGAGACGTGCTCGCGGAGTGCCACCAATCTTTTCGCAGGTAAGTGCCCATTCGGCGTCATGGTGGTGATTAGGGCCAACTAGTGCGTGGGCGATTTCGTGAAGAATGACGTCGCGCACCTGAGGTTCGCTGTAAAGCGGCAGTAAAACGCGTGAAAGGGAAATAGTCTGGGTGCTATAAACAGCCATACCTGCGCGACGTTTAGCATGGTCAAATGCAAGTTTCCACGTAGTTAGCCCGTGGGAATCCATGAGATTGCGGGCTAAAATTTCGATTTCTGCTGTTTGCACCTTACTAATTTTAGACATTTATTAGGCGAAGTTCTTTTCTGCTCAATAGGTGTGGTTAAAGACGCGCAGTGCGGTACGGTAAAGGCATGGAAAATACTGAAATCTTGCATGATACTTCAGTTGATAAAACGCCCTCGCACAATGTAGATGTACTTATTATTGGCTCTGGTCAGGCAGGATTATGCGTTGCCTATGAGCTCAAAAAACGTGGTTTTATTGGGTACGCTGGCAATCACGATCGGAACTGTGGCACATTCATCGTGCTCGATGCTGAGTCGGGACCAGGCGGAGCATGGCAACACAGGTGGCCAACACTAACGATGGGATCCGTGAATCAAATTGCTGACCTTCCACAATTCCCGGTCGGAAAAGTCGATCCAAATATGCCTTCATCAAAGTTTATATCCCAGTATTTTGCAGATTATGAAGCAGAGTTTGATCTTCCTATTTTGCATATGGTGACTGTATTTTCCGTCACTCACAACAAAACCGAAGATTTATTCACAGTTAAGACGACGTCGGGTATATGGAATGCGCGTTACATCGTGAATTGCACAGGAACATGGACGCGGCCGTTTTTACCCTGGTACCCCGGAGTGGATACTTTCCGAGGCCAACAGTTCCACACGCAGACGTATCCCGGAGCTGATCACTTTTGGGGTAAACGCGTAATGATCGTTGGTGGTGGCATCTCAGCGCTATCTCACTTAAACGAAGTATTTCAGGAAGCTAAGAAAACAGTTTGGGTAACTCGAACCTCTCCACGCTGGAGGGACGAAAACTTTTCGTCATCCAACGAGTTAAGTCCTGAAGCTGGACGCGCTGTTGAGCAAAGAGTGCGGGCACGTGTTAAAAAGGGACTTCTTCCGTTACCAGTTGTAGCTGAAACAGGTTTGCCTGAAAACGCTATGGTGAAAGCTATGCGTGCTCGAGGAGCCTTAAAACGGCACAAATTATTTGACCGGCTCGATGCACATGGGGCGTGGTGGGGTGATAAGCACCGCCGATTGGATGCAATAATCTGGGCAACCGGTTTCCGCCCTGAACTGCGCCATCTTGCCCCGCTTGGACTCCGATCGGAGTACGGTGGTATCGCGATGGAAGGCGTACATGCTCGGCAAAATCCAAATGTATTCCTAATCGGATATGGATCGAGTGCCTCAACCGTGGGTGCTCGTAGAGATGCGCGCGTTGTTGCACAAGAAATACTGGTAAAGATTCGTCATTAGGCTCGGGATGCTGATCACTAGCGCTATATGCTGAATGTTGGCTGGTATTACTCGGCAAGCAACTTCTTAATGCGTTGCGGAGATACTTTTACCCGGGTGCCCAGCTGCTGGGCAAACAGCGAGACCCTTAATTCTTCCACTAACCAGCGCGCCTGAACCAAAGTAGCTGCGCGAGCGGCGTCGTAAGCTTCTTGGGCAAATTCTGTTTGTTCTTTCACCACAAGTTCCTCGATGTCAGCAATCTGCCACGCGAGGGCATCGTCGGCAGCCAGGTTAGACGTTGCCTTGGTGATGCGGTAACTTGCTGCTTGTAAGAAACGCGGTAGATCTGTGAGATAGGCTTCGGGTGTTGCGAACACAAAACCGTTGTAAATAAGTGAATTTACCTGTTCACGAATATCGTGGACCGTGTTGATTAACGCAATCGAATTCTGAGCTCGGATATGTGCTTCAACTTCGCCCCAGGCAGCCAAAACTCGCACCACAATCTGAGCAATGCGATAGGTTTCATCTTCGATCTTACCTCGTACGAAATCGCGTAGTTCCAAGTATTGTTCCTGCTTACGAATCCGCCCAAGTGGAGTTTTCTTTTGCTTTGCCCATTTATCGGCAAGATTCCGAACTGCTGTGATCTGGAGGTCTGCCACCAATGCTGCGGTGTTTTTGTATGGCGACCCCGCTAAGGTCAGGGACTCGGTTCCGTTCCAGCGTGTGGCGATCCGAGCTTCTGGAAGAGCGGTTTCACTGTAAATAAGCTGGATGATTCCTTTTCGGTGATCGCGAACTTGCTCCGCCGGCTCTGCCAGTACACGCAAAGCCACCGAGCCTGAATCGGCGATGAATGCTGGATAGCCACGCACAACCATAGCGTGTGGCCCCTGAGTTTCGACGACGGCGGGAAGCTCACCACCTTTTAGTTGGGGCCATCCGTGTAGATCGTCAACCGAGTCAGTAAGAAATTCGGCACGAGACTTAGTTTCTGCAACTACACGTTCCTTTTCAGAGCGCTTCGCTGCATCGTGCTTTGCCTGCCGATCTTTCACCTGCTGATCAGCCAAAATAGAATCACGGGCTTCGTCTAATGCGCGCGCAACAGCTCCCTTCACAACGTTCTCAACTGCATTGCGAGTTGCAGGAGCTAGGGAACGTTGCAAAGCAGTGAGTGAGGTGCCTTCGTCAAGTACAGCACCGCGCTCTGATCGAATCCTAAAGGTAATCGTTAAATGTGCTGGTAAAGTGACTTCATCCCATGCGGCGTCGTCAATATCAAAACCTCGTAACGTGCGCACAGCCTCGGTGAAGGCTTTCTCGAAACTTGGAGCACCAGCTTGTCCGTGCGTAACCGTATCCCATGTAGGCAAGAGGGTGTTAATACTTCGTGCCACGTCAGGTGCGGGAACGAGGTTTCTACGAATTCGTTTCGGTAGTGCCCGGATAGTGGCCACTGTGAGTTCTTCAAGCATTCCTGGTACAAGCCAGTCAAAGCCCTCATCACTGAGCTGGGGAAGTAGCGTAACAGGAACGTCGATGGTTAATCCGTCCGAATGGGCGCCAGGGCTGAAGCTATAGGTGATTGGTAAGGTGATATCGCCCTGAATCCATTCTTCAGGGAAGTCGCCCTCGTTGGCTGTGGTACCGCCAAGTAAGAAATCCTGCGTAAAATTCAGCAGTTCAGGGGCGTCATGTTGAGCTTTCTTCCACCAGGTATCGAAGTGCCGTCCGGACACGATCGAATCGGGGACGCGTTCGTCGAAAAAGGTAAAGAGAGCGGCGTCGTCGGCAACTAAACCATGCTGGCGCGTACGAGCCTCGACTTCGTGGGCTGCTTCCATCTCTTGCCGGTTGTTCTTGACGAATGCATGGTGACTACGCCACTGGTTCTCCACCAAACCATGACGAATGAAGAGTTCACGGGCGAGTTCGTGAGCATCAGGTGTGCCGATCTTTGCAAGCAAAACCTGTCTATCAGCAACGATCGTCAGTCCATAAAGCGTAACTTTTTCGTGAACCATTGCCGCACCTTGGCGCGTGGACCAAAAGGGCTCTGAATACTGCTTCTTAACCAGGTGCTTGGCTACGTGTTCAATCCACGCGGGATCGATTTGGGCAACAGTGCGCGCAAATAGTCGCGAAGTTTCAACCAATTCTGCCGCCATTACCCACGCGGGCGTGCGTTTATGAAGGCCAGAACCAGGCCAAATCACGAAATGAGTTCCACGAGCACCGGCATAGTCGCGTTTTCTTTCGTCCCAGTTTCCTAAGTTGGAAAGCAGACCGACTATCATTGACCGATGAATAGCGTCCGCGGCGGGTACGTCTGCCGTTGCTGCTACAGCTTTGACTGCGCGGGCTACGTCTTGGTTATGGGAAGTATCGCCACCGTCGTTGGCTGTTTCATTAAGCTGCTGAGTAGTGGGAATCGTAATTGGACGTAGAGTGAGGCCGAGTGGCTTTGCCAGTTGCCGAAGCTGAGAAACGACGTCTTGCCATTCACGGAAGCGCAACCAATTGAGGTATTCTGCGCGGCACATCTTCCGGAAAGCAGACCCTGAGAGCTCGCGTTGTTGAGTGCGTAGGTAGCGCCACAAATTGAGATAAGCGAGGAAATCTGACTGAGGATCGGCGAAACGGGCATGGAGCTGGTCTGATTGGGCTTTAAACTCCACCGGGCGTTCGCGCACGTCTTGAACTGACATCGCCGCCACGAGCACTAGGATTTCTGCGGTACAGCCATTATCTGAGCCGGCTAATAAGATACGACCGAGTCGTGGATCGATGGGGAGTCGTGCGAGCTGACGGCCAATTTTCGTGAGCCGTGGTTGCCTACCCGCGATGCTTATATCGACTGCACCGATCTCTTCAAGGAGTTGCAAGCCAGATCGAACGGCGCGCATATCTGGTGGGTCAATAAAAGGGAAACGGCTGATATCTCCCAAGCCGAGCGAGGTCATCTGAAGGATGACGGCGGCGAGCGAAGTCCGTTGTATTTCGGGTTCGGTGAACTCCGGGCGAGATGCGAAATCCTCTTCGGAATACAACCGAATTGCAACACCGTTCGCGATACGTCCAGATCGACCTGACCGCTGGTTCGCCGAGGCTTGAGAAATCGGTTCAATCGGGAGACGCTGGACCTTGGTTTTGTTCGAGTATCGTGAGATACGCGCAGTGCCAGGGTCAATTACATAGTGAATACCTGGAACCGTAATCGAAGTTTCAGCAATATTGGTGGCAAGAATAATTCGGCGATGTCTGTGAGCAGCAAAGACTCGATGCTGCTCACCAGAAGAAAGGCGGGCAAACAGTGGCAATACCTCTACTGCTCCCGGAATATTTGACGTGCCTCCCGGCTCGATATAACGAGTACCTAGCTCATCGCGGAACGCCTTTTGTGTTTCGTGGATTTCTCCTTCGCCTGAGAGGAAAACAAGGATGTCACCTGGTCCTTCATTGAAAAGCTCCTGAGCGGCATCGACGATCGCAGTGATTTGGTCGCGTGGATCAGCGTCGGTTTCGATTTCGCTGGAGGTATTGTTTACCTCAGTGCTCAAGTTGTGGGAATCAGGTGAGTAGTCGAGTGGACGATAGCGAATTTCAACCGGATAGGTTCGCCCCGACACCTCTACAATCGGTGCCACCTTGTGTACGTGAGTGGCGGCGTCGTGCTTTTGTGTAGTGTCGCCCTGATTGTGTGCGTGAGCAGCAACATCGTACATGTGAGCGCCAAAATGTTCGGCGAATCGTTGTGAATCGATCGTCGCCGAGGTGATGATCAGTTTCAAATCTGGGCGGCGGGGTAGCAATCGTGCGAGGTAACCAAGCAAGAAATCAATATTTAGGGAGCGTTCGTGGGCTTCGTCGATGATGATCGTGTCATACCTGCGTAGCTCAGGGTCGGCTTGAATTTCGGCCAGCAAGATGCCATCAGTCATGAGCTTGACCAAGGTGGTTGATGAAACCTCTTCGGTGAAGCGTACCTGGAAACCGATTGCACCTCCAAGCTCAACTCCAAGCTCGCTACAAATTCGTTCCGCAACGGAGCGTGCAGCAATTCGCCGAGGCTGGGTGTGACCGATCATGGCATCGATTCCACGGCCGAGTTCGAGGCAAATCTTCGGGAGCTGGGTGGTTTTTCCTGAACCGGTTTCTCCAGCAACAATTACAACCTGATTGTTTTTAATCGCTTCGGCGATGTCTTCGCGGCGTGCCGAGACGGGGAGTTCGGCAGGGTAGGTAATGGTAGGCACAGCTGCTAGGCGCTCAGCACGTTGTTCGGTGCTGTAATTGGGACCAGCGTTGGTGAGGCGGGTTGGGCGCCTGGCACTATGGGTTGGGTGCGTAGCATTACTACCACCCTTGCGATGCCGCCGTTTATTACCTTGATTGCTTTTATGCCGTATGTCTTTACCTTGGTTTTCCCCCACGTCTCTTATTCTGCCACGTCAATGCCGGCAGCGAGATATTGGAGAGATTCCAATGGATCTTGTTGAAGCGGCTAGGTAAAGGGGTGGTGATTTTAGTCGAGTCTGCCCAACCCCTTTACCTTTGTAAAATACATGTTTCTAATAGAACACGCATTACTACTATCCCGCACGCCTATTAGTATGCTGCGTGGTTCTTGACTTCGTCCTGCAAGATAGGCTGTGGTGTTGGGAGCATCCCGTCTGCTGGGTTGAGAGGTTTAGGCGGGTGGCGAAGATCGTAGTTGGTATCGTGTTCATCGACGCCAATCGTGGAGTAATCGAATGGGTCATTACCATGAAGTACGCGTTGTGTACGGTTAACATCAAGGGCGTGAGTCCATTTTCCGATAACGAGAGTGGCCACTGCGTTTCCAGAGAAATTAGTCAAGGCGCGCGCTTCGGACATAAAGCGGTCGATACCAACGATTACTCCAACTCCGTCAATCATATCGGGACGATACGCCTGCAAACCTCCGGCTAGAGTAGCAAGACCAGCACCGGTAACGCCCGCTGCGCCCTTTGATGCGATGATCATAAATACGAGCATGCCTACCTGTTCAGTCATCGACATCGGCTTACCCATGGCATGTGAAATAAATACTGCGGACATCGTCAGATAGATAGCTGTTCCGTCCAGGTTAAACGAATATCCGGTTGGAACCACGATTCCGACGGTGGGCTTAGCAACACCCGCGTGCTCCATTTTCGCCATGAGATTTGGAAGCGCCGATTCCGACGACGACGTTGCCACGATTAGGAGGTATTCGCGAGCCAAGTACTTCATAAGGAGGAAGACGTTGATTCGAGTAACGGCAAATAGAACACCACCAAGGATAAGCACAATAAATAGGAAACAGGTTACATAGAATGCAACCATCACCAAGCCGAGCTGGGTAAGTGATTTAGCGCCGGTTTTTCCTACGACGGCGGCAATTGCTCCGAATGCACCAACCGGGGCAATCCACAAAACCATAACGAGGATTCTGAAAACAAGCTTTTGAATTAGGCCGATTGCCCGAAGGATCGGTTCGCCTTGTTTGCCAAGACGTTGGATAGCAAATCCAACAAGTAAGGAGATGAAGAGTGTTTGGAGCACTGATCCTGAAGTTAATGAGCTGAAGAGAGTTTCAGGAACGATACTTTGAATAAAACTGACGATCCCTCCAGCGCCTTCGGCTTTTTGAGCGTATTCGGCTCCGGCACCTGGCTGAATGTTTAAACCATCTCCCGGATGAATGAGGTTTCCAACTAACAGGCCAATCGCAAGAGCGAATGTGGACATGACGATGAAATAGATCAGGGCAAGAAGCCCCGTCTTTCCAACGGACGCGGCAGATCGAATCGATCCAATACCGAGCACGATCGTGCAGAAGATGACCGGGGAGATCATCATCTTAATAAGGCTTACAAAGGTTTTGCCTACCCACTCAATACTCACCGCGAACGACGGTGCTGCTAGACCAACGACGATACCAGCGATTACAGCGATAATCACCATGATGTAGAGCCAGTGTGTTCGGTCGCGGTGTGGTTTTTTCGGCTCAACAATGACTGGATGGTTGTCGTGAACTGCCATACTGACCTCCGTTGGTTATGCAGTCTATGAAGTCCTGGATAAGCCGAGTCTAGTTGAGCCTAAAGTCCTATTCAACGAGTTTTGGGATTTTTGTCAGAATATACGGGGAGTGCTTTGGTTTTTGGTGTCTTTTCGCCGTCTTCTGGATATATGTCCACTAACATGCAAGATCACACCAGTTATCTATATGGCTTTGAAATGAGCGATTCTATATCTTGGCGCGCTTGCGCACTACGTTCTTCTGGTCTGTTTTGGTGAGTCGAAGAAGGTAGGATATGGGAAGATAGGATCCCCAAGGACTACCGCGAGAGGAATTCCCAGTGCTTACTGTTTCCGCAGTCGATTTTTCAACGTTTGAGAACGAGGCAAAAGCTCACCAGGTGAGTCTCCCGCTCGAACAGACTGAGATCTGGGCGAAGTACCAAGCAACGGTTCCTGGTAGGGAAGCGTGGAAGAATCTCGTCATCAAAGACGGTTCCAATCTCCTTGCGTTAGTTAGCTTCATGGATTATGAAACCCATGGCTACCACTTCTTGCGGGCATCCCATGCTCCGGTGTGGGTTGTAGATTGTACCGAACAGCATGAAAAAGAAGTGTTGAACGCTGTGAAAGATTTCGTTAAGAAGGAATTCCCCAAGGCGGTCTTTATGCGTATGGCCGTCGAACACAAATCTTCGCTTACCCAGCCAGTGCTTTCTACTCGTCCATACGATGCTACTGTGGTTATTGATCTCGCTGGGGGAGAAGATGATGTTTTCTCTCGAATGAAGAAGCGTGGTCGCCGTGATGTTCGTAAGGCTTTGCGTGAATGTCCTGCTATCTGCGCTGATGAAACAGAGCAAGCGTCCCAATCTTTCGACGAATATTACCCGGTTATGCAGGATACCGGCCGTCGTGACCACTTCGTTCCAGCACCTCAGAAGGACTTTGAGCAGATGTTGCGGATGCTTGGACCTAATCATTGCCGCCTGTATGCTGCACGAATTGACGGCGTGGTAGTGTCGTGGTCGATTGTTACGATTAACGACATGCGCGCAACTCGGTACTATGCCGCCATGGCTACGGAAGTTATGCGAAACCATGTTTCTGAAGTTTTGGTTTTCCATGAGATTCTTGACCTGCAAAAATGTGGCTTGGTTGATTATGACCTTATGGGTATTGGAAGTGACTTCGCGCCTTCACTCCTCGGTCTCAATGAATTTAAAACCAAATTCATTGATCGTGTTGTTGATGTTGCGCCGGACCGTGATGTTCCTGTCAATACAGCCTTCTACAAGGCTCTACAGCTCATGAAGAAGGTTAAGGGTCTGGTTTCAAAGGTTCGGAAATGAGTGTTTCGGACGACGACGTTTCGCGCGCTGTTTTGATCGCCAAGGCGCTCGCGGATCCGGTTCGGTTACGGATTTTTTCTCATCTAGCAAGTGAATGTTGCTCGACGGTGTGCACTTGCCGTATCCCGGAAACGTTTGGAATTAGCCAACCAACTTTTTCTCATCATGCTAAAAAGTTAGTGGAAGCGGGTCTTGTTCGTCGGGAAAAAATCGGGAAGTGGGTTCACTATTCTATTATTCCGGGTGGAGCTCAGCCATTGTTTGACGTAGTGTCCCAGGTGGAAAGTTGCTGTGCTCAACCTGATAATTCTTGTTTCTAAGCTAGGCTCTTGGACCGTAACGGAAAAATTGTTTAGTCAACCGCAAACTTTTCCATCGAAAAGAAAAACATAGAACGAGTGTCGGTAGTTAGTGCCGAATTTGATCTTTACGTCACGTGCAGATTGGGACTTTAGGACTATGTATTTCTATTTCTCCAGTACGTCCAAAATTGGAAAAATTCTAACCTTGATTTTGTGGCGTGTTGGATCTGGCTTTGTGATCGATGTACGTTCTAAACTCTACATCTAGTGGTACACAAAGAGAGGAAGCACAATATGTTGGTAGATTCGATCGCCTCCACCAATACTATGGTGGTTAAGCGAGACGGACGAAAAGTACGGTTTGACCCTTCTAAGATCTACCGTGCGGTCTATTTAGCTTTGAACAATCATGGCATCGACGATCACCCATTTGTGATGGAAGCCGTTCGTGGAGTGATCACCGCTCTACCTGCAGGCGAACTTGATATTGCTACGATTCAGACGACGATCGAGAACTTCCTTATGTCGTCCAAGTACCCCGATGTCGCTCGCGCATATATCGAGTACCGTCACGATCGTGACATTGCTCGAGAAGAGAACATGGATGTGACCCACTCGGTTGGCAAGCTCCTCAAGCGCGATAAAACGGTCGTCAACGAAAACGCGAATAAGGATTCAACCGTATTTAACACCCAGCGTGACCTCACTGCCGGGTCGGTGGCGAAGGCCTATGCTCTGCGCTCAATGCTTCCTCGCGCAGTTGCAAACGCCCACATCAAGGGTGAAATCCACTTCCATGATCTGGATTACAATCCTTTCCAGCCGATGACTAACTGTTGCCTCATTGATATTAAGGGTATGCTAAAAGACGGTTTCCAGATTGGCAATGCTCGGGTAGAGTCGCCACGCTCGATCAACACCGCAACCGCGCAGATCGCTCAAATTATCGCGAATGTTGCATCTTCCCAGTATGGAGGTGCATCGGTTGATCGCACCGATGAAGTTCTTGCTCCATATGCGGAGATGAATTTTGCTAAGCATATGAGTGATGCCGAGCAGTGGGTGGCACCTGAGCTCCGTCAAGATTACGCCTGGACTAAGACTCGTAAAGATATTTACGATGCCATGCAGTCACTCGAATACGAAATTAACACTCTCTATTCTTCGAATGGCCAAACCCCGTTCGTTACTTTAGGTTTTGGATTAGGAACCAGTGAGTTTGAGCGAGAGATTCAGCGTGCCATCCTTCAAGTTCGTATCAAGGGAATAGGAAAGGATCAGCACACCGCAATTTTCCCGAAGTTAGTTTTTGGTCTTCGCCGTGGCGTTAATCTTGATAAAGCCGATCCAAACTACGACATCAAACAACTTGCGCTTGAGTGCTCAACTAAGCGCATGTATCCCGACGTACTGTCTTACGATAAGATCACCGAGCTTGAAGGTGACTACAAAGCTCCGATGGGTTGCCGATCGTTCTTACCAAAGTGGGTTGATCCTGAAACAGGCGAAGCCGTAAACGCTGGACGTAATAACCTCGGCGTCGTCACTATAAACATTCCTCGAATTGCGATTGAAGCCCACGGCGAAAAAGAACGTTTCTGGCAAATTTTTGACGAGCGTATGGACGTTGTGAAACAGGCTCTTTTGTTCCGTATTAACCGTTGTGAGGATGCGACGCCGGCAAACGCCCCAATCCTATACAAGCATGGTGCGTTCGGTAAGCGTGTTGGTGACGAAGAAACCAGTGTGTCGGAGTTCTTCCAGAATCACCGTGCAACCGTATCTATCGGCTATATCGGTCTATACGAAGCAGCTACATGTTTCTATGGTCCAGAATGGGAAACTAATCCAGAGGCGAAGGAATTCACGCTCGACGTCGTACGTAAGCTCAATGATTACGCAAATGAGTGGAAGCTCGAATATCCATACTGGTTCTCCGTCTATTCAACACCGTCGGAATCCTTGACGGATCGTTTCTGCCGTCTTGACCAGGCAAAGTTTGGCAAGATCTCAGATATTACTGACAAGGATTACTACACGAACTCTTTCCATTACGACGTTCGTAAGAAAGTGACGCCGTTCGAAAAGATTGACTTCGAGAAGGACTACGCGCAGTACACCAAGGGTGGGTTCATTCACTACTGTGAATATCCGAAGCTCACGCATAACCTTTCGGCGCTTGAAGCAGTTTGGGATTATGCGTACACACGCGTCGCATATCTAGGAACAAACACTCCTATCGATCACTGCTATGAGTGTGGTTTCCAAGGTGAATTCCATCCAACAGCTGAAGGTTTCAAGTGCCCTGACTGTGGCAATGAAGATCCTGCTACCTGCGACGTTGTTAAGCGCACTTGTGGTTATCTCGGTAATCCACAAAAGCGCCCGATGGTGCACGGTCGCCATGTAGAGATTTCATCTCGCGTCAAACACATGGATGGACCTCTTAAGTAAAGCCGTGCAACGATTTCTGCTTTCACCTCAGCTAATGTGCGAAAGAACGATCTACACCAATGTCATATAAAGATGAGAATGGGGTAGTGCAACCGGCGCCTTGCGAATGGGATGCAGCTTCCCTTTCGCAAGGCTATATCGCCGATTATAAGGCGTTTAACTTCGTCGACGGCGAAGGTGTACGTTGTTCGCTCTATGTGTCCGGTTGCCCGTTTAAATGCCCTGGTTGTTACAACAAAGCTGCTCAGAGTTTCAGGTATGGAAAGCCGTATACCGAAGAACTCGAAGCGCAGATTATGGCTGACCTAGCTCAACCATATGTTGCAGGACTGTCATTGCTGGGTGGGGAGCCATTCCTTAATACGCCAATTTTGTTGCCGTTGGCTCGACGTGTGCGTCAAGAGTTTGGAGATACGAAAACGATGTGGGTGTGGTCGGGGTATACCCACGAACAGCTCCTTCAGGACACCGAAGATAAACGTGAGCTGTTAGAACTGTGTGACGTTTTAGTAGATGGCCCCTTTATTCAAGATCTCTATCATCATGATCTAGCTTTTAGGGGATCGCGTAACCAGCGAATAATTCGGTTTTGATAGTACATGCCACATCGATGTTCATCGAGGGTGGAAGCCAGCTCATCTTCAAGGGTCTTCCAAGAAAAAGTTAGTAGGATGGGTTACTCGATAGTATGAGTTACTAGGCATCGTTGTTATGGAGAAGTATGGGTATTATTCTAGGAATTATTTCGCTGGTGTTTGTGGGGATTGCCCTTCTGACCCTGAAACCCGATCTTTTCCCCTATGGTCAAGACCTCATGCTAACCCAGCCTTTCGCACAAATTCTTGGAATTCGTCCCCTTTTGGCTGTTGGTTTAGTCCTGCTCGGCGTTGTTTTGTTGATCTTAACTGCGGTTTTCCGAGGTTTTTTGAGGAGGTTTTGGTTTACTAGGTTGTGCGCCGTAGTCTTGATCGTGATCGGTTTTATACATGCCGGAACGATCTACCAGCGTGGACTCGGTGACCAAACGGAACTCTCTCAAGACCCAGGCATCACCGAAACCCAACAGGGAAACGGCACCGTTACTATACTCTCCTACAACACTCTTGGTGGCGCTACCAGCCCCGAACAACTTGCGAAGGTGATTGTCGATAATGGAGTAGACGTCGTCACGCTTCCTGAAACGTCGTCGAAACGCGGTGAGCAACTCAAGGAGTTGCTGAAGCGACAGGGGTTGAAATTTCAGATATTCACCACCGGAACTCCTAAGTGGAACAGTGAATTTAGTTCCACGATTCTGTTAATTTCGGAATCCCTTGGGAAATATTCCAAATCTCCCATTCAAATTCCAGGCGCAGATAAGCTCTCGGTTGTGGCTGCTGTTCCGGCATCGGGACATGGTCCGAAGATCATCGCAACTCACCCGATTGCACCGGTCCCTCGGTTTATGGAGGTATGGCGCCAGGAGATCGCGGGCGTTTACGGCTTGTGCCAGTCTGAGCAGAACTTTATTTTGGCAGGAGATTTTAACTCCACAGTCGATCATCAAAAGGCACTTGGTATTCATTGTACCGATGCTGCTTTAGAGGCCGACGCCGGTGCCCAAGGTACGTGGCCAGCATCTTTACCAGCGTTTTTAAGTGCGCCAATTGACCGTGTACTCCACGATGGAAAAACCTATCATGGTGTGGAAGCCATAACTGTTGAAGTTGGTGGTTCAGATCATCGTGGGATTCTTGTTCGCTTAGCGCAACAGTAAGCGAAATATTCGGTGAAGGTTACTACTATAGAGATAACCGTTAAAGGAGTGAATATGGGATTTCTCAGGACAGTAACCGTTGCTGGTATTGGATATGTGCTTGGTGCACGTGCTGGTCGCGAACGGTATGAACAGATTAAGTTGCAAGCGTCGAAGCTTTGGAACTCTGGTACAGTGCAGTCTGGTCGTGAAAAAGCTCGCGAAACGGCGTCACAGACTTTCCAGCAGGCCACTGATGTAGCTACTGAAAAAGCGAAGAGTGCAGTTCATTTCGCTTCAGAGAAGGTTAAGGAAAAGACGGCGGATTTCAAAGATAAGCAGTCAGGAACAGAGGTGGAACCTGAAATTAAGGTTGAACCACTTAACTAATTTGCAACCGTAATACCGTCTTCAAGCTGAAGAATTCGGTAGTTAGTGCCGGTGTGGGGTGAGTTGCTTACAACTCACCCCACACTCACATATTTATGCAAACTCCTAAGATTTGCACAGAGGAGTGATCTCTGAAATTCTCACCTCTATACCTGTGTGGAAGTTCCAGCGGTGCCGTTAAAGTTTTCTAGAGATTTATTATTGCCTCTTTGAGAAGAGATGCTTGAACTTCAAAAGTAACTCATGACCATCGCGTCCGCGTATCACCGGAACGCCGTGACGTTCGATATCGGAATCCTCACGGATACTCTCTGCGGGATCTAGCGTTCCGTGTGAAAGAACCTGTTCAACGGGATTTAGCTCGCGCAATGCAATAAAGTTGACTCGTGAGGGGTGTTCACGGGCAAGCTCGTCGTAAATGAGCGGATCGTGCTGACCGTCGTCGCCAACTAAAATCCATTCGATATTAGGGAACATGATCAGCAAATTACGGAGTTGAGTCTTTTTGTGTTCTTGACCCGACCTAAACAGACCGGTTGGTGTTGGCCCCCAGTCGGTCATGAGTAGAGGACCGATGGGGAAGCGGAAAGTGTCTAGGAAGCGCTGTAGCGTTGAATAGGTATTCCATGCTCCGGTAGACAGATAGAACACCGGTGCATCAGGGTGGTCTTCCAAAATATTTCGATAGAAATCGGACATTCCCACGACGGTTTTGCGGGAGTTGGTATGAACGACGAAGGAATTCCAGGCGGCAAGTGCAACTCGTGGAAGCCACGTGACCATGATGGTGTCGTCGATATCGGAAACTAGACCTTGGGTAGCGTTCGGGGAAACAATCATGACGGGTGCTTTCACTGCTTTCCCCGCAGCAGGAATCAGTTCCACTTCATGCCATCCAGGGGTAAGTCCGTGGTTTTCAACGAGGAGGTCAACGTAACCGTTTCGATCTGTACGCGTTTTTATACGACGATCTCCTATAACTACCGTGACCGGTAAGAAGCCCACTTGGGTGGTAAAGAATTGGCGCCACCCACGTTGAGCTTCAACTCCGGTTTCCAAAGCGAGTTCGGCGATGTCACGAACTGCGTTGATTGCAGGACTCTTATATGACCGCCCTCGCAGAAAGTCGAGGTCAAACGGAGGTTGCCCGAGGGAAGGATCTGCCATCATGGCACGAGCAAGGATCTTTACTGCGGTTGTTGATCCATAACCGCTAAAAGGTACGATTTGTGGCAACCATCCAGATCGCCGGCGTTTGACGATTCCTCTACGGTTGATGTTTTCCTCTAGTGAACGCGCAATATCTGCAAGAGCCATATCTTAAGCCTACTTCCCTGCCTCAAAAATAGCGCATTTGTACCTTAGATTTTGCTACTACCGTAAATTGAAGCAGACAGTGCTAATCAAGGGCAATGGAAAGTAGCCATGAGTATCGGTAATACCAACCAAGTAGGGTTTACATCTTCAGTAAGGCTACTATTGAGCAGGTAGTTCGGAAAATACGGTTGACTCATAGCGATACAAATCGCCACGGTAAGCGTGGTGACCCCACTCGATAATTTCCCCTTTGCCGTCGAAAGCTGTGCGCTCAATTGTAAGGATCGGATCCTTCGTTGTAATCCCCAGCAGGCGGGCAACCGGTCGAAGTGGTCGCTCCGCTCCCACGGTTTGCTGAGTAGAGGCAATCGTAACCCCGAGCTGTTCGAGGTGTTGATACAGCCCAACCGTAAGAAGCTGGTCACGGTTCGGTGCTATTGGCAACGGGAGCCAGTTGTAGAGAATGGCCACAGGAACGCCGTCTTTGAGGCGTAATCTCTTCAACTCAAGTACATCGGCATTTAATGAACACCCGAGTTTCTTCGCAACATCTTCGTCCGCCTGGCAGGGGCGGTAGGTTAAAATCTTCGTGCCCGATACTGCGCCCGCGCGACGGATATCGTTAAAAAGCGACGATGGTGGTTGGAGTCGATGCCTTGCTTTAGGTGCGACGACGGTACCGAAGCCACGTCGTCGTACTAACAGTCCCTGATCGACTAAAGTCTGCAGAGCATGGCGAGTGGTTGGGCGAGATACCCGAAGGCGAGCAGCCAAGGAAAGCTCATTTTCGATCAGCATCCCAGGGCTCACGTCGCCGGCGATAATTGCCTGCTGGATCGGTGCAGAGATCTGCTCATGAAGTGGCACATCGAGATCACGATCAAGTGAAATTTGAGGTTTCCATACCTGTGCCAAAGTAGGTCCCTTCATGATCGTAACCGTAGGTGAAGTCTTCGATTAAAGCATACGTGAAGAAAATAGTTTTCGTTGCGACTCAACCAATCACCACTACCGGAAATTAGCCTCGGTTTTCGCGAAGCTTAACTCTTATCTAATTTCCGAGTGCTGAATCAACAACCTTCTTCGCTTCTTCCTGAACTAGTTTCAAATGCTCAGGACCCTTGAAGGACTCGGCATAGATCTTGTAAACATCTTCGGTTCCCGATGGGCGTGCCGCAAACCAAGCGTTTTCCGTGGTGACTTTAAGTCCGCCGATCGCGGCATCGTTTCCAGGCGCGCGAACTAGGCGAGCAGTGATCGGTTCCCCTGCGAACTCGGTTGCAGTGACGTCGTCGGGAGATAGTGCCCCAAGCTTTGCCTTCTGCTCCTTCGTGGCTGCGGCATCGATTCGTGCATAGGCGGAAGAACCGTACTTATCCGTGAGCTCGCGGTGAAGCACGGATGGAGTCTTCCCCGTGACAGCAAGGATTTCAGCTGCCAAGAGGTCCATAATCAGTCCGTCCTTATCGGTCGTCCATACGGTTCCGTTCTTACGAAGGAAGGAAGCACCAGCGGATTCTTCTCCGCCAAATCCTGTGGTACCTGAAATCAAACCAGGAACAAACCACTTAAATCCAACAGGTACCTCAAC
Organism: Arcanobacterium ihumii; assembly: GCF_900604515.1. Classification (GTDB taxonomy): domain Bacteria; phylum Actinomycetota; class Actinomycetes; order Actinomycetales; family Actinomycetaceae; genus Arcanobacterium_A; species Arcanobacterium_A ihumii. Next base: position 981,025 of record NZ_UWOS01000001.1, read on the forward strand.
CAGCTTCTTTCCCATTCCTGCAACGACTCGGTCGATCAATGAGGAGGAAACCAGAGTCTTGCCGACGGCGTCGGTATTCCATTCGCTACGATGTGTAAACAGATATTGAATTGCGACGGCGAGGTAGTGGTTTGGGTTCATCAAACCAGCGTCGGGAGTGACGATTCCGTGCCGATCAGAATCTGCGTCGTTACCGGTAGCGATATCGAATGGACTGACGTCGTTTGAGTCACCTTGCATACGATCCAACAGTGAAGCCATTGCGTATGGAGAGGAACAATCCATGCGAATCTTTCCATCCCAGTCAAGAGTCATGAATCGCCAAGTTGGATCCACCTCAGGGTTAACTACGGTGAGGTCGATTCCGTAGCGTTCGGCAATAGCTCCCCAGTACTGAGCAGAAGCTCCGCCCATCGGATCAGCACCAATCCGAACGCCTGACTCGCGAATGGCATCAAAATCGATGATCGAAGCAAGATCCTCTACATAGGCGGACAAATAATCGTGACCTCGCGTAGTTTCAGCATCGCTCGCCTGCTCAAACGGAACACGCTTAACATTTCTCCAACCCTCACGCAAGATTTCATTTGCTCGAGCTGCGATTACCTTGGTGGCATCGGAATCTGCGGGGCCACCGTGCGGTGGGTTGTACTTAAATCCACCGTCGCGAGGAGGGTTATGAGATGGGGTAATAACAATGCCATCGGCAAGTCCAGGGCCGTGGGTGCGCACACCTTCCGAGGTATCGGCTCCGTTAGCCGTCAAGATCGCAAGTGAAACTGCAGGGGTAGGCGTCCAAGAGTTACGTGCGTCAACGCGAACCTCGACGTCGTTTGCAGCAAGAACTTCCAACGCGGTGCGTTCCGCAGGTTCAGAAAGAGCGTGGGTATCTCGTCCAATATAAAGAGGGCCATCGATGCCCTGGCTGCGACGATACTCAACGATTGCTTGGGTGGTGGCAACGATATGTGCTTCGTTGAAGGCGCCATCGAAGGCGCTTCCACGATGACCAGAAGTTCCGAAGACTACCGCTTCGTTCGGATTCTCTACATCTGGTTCTCGGTTGTAATAAGCGGAAACAAGAGCATTGACATCGATTAGATCTTCTGGTTTGGCAGGTTTGCCGGCGCGTTCGTTCATGTTTTTATTCTCTCATTGAAATGAGCAATGCGGGAGAATTTAATGCTAGTTTTTCTCATGGCGTTCAAAAGAACTGAGCCGTACAGGTTGATCGCCGTGGCAAACCTTCCGCATTCGCCGATCGGTCAACCAAAAGATTACTAGATAATACTGCGCTTATCTGCAATTCGCAGAGCGATCCAACCAAGTGGAACGCGACCCCAGAAAGTGAAGAGTCGGTATAGAACTGCAGTGGAGAAAGCAACGGAATATGGAATTCCCGCAATCACTAAGCCACCGGTCAGAGCTGCTTCCACTGGTCCGATACCGCCTGGGGAAGGAACTGCAGATCCCACCGAGTTGGCAACTAGGTACGTTACTGTCAGTGTTACCGCTGGCAGTTCATATCCGAAAGACTTAAGAGCAAAACCGAAACAAAGCACGAAGGCTGCCGTCATAATCACCGATCCGGCCAGGCCAAGCAAAATACGTTGAGGATGCGTGCCAAGCCAGAGCATGCGAGGCCATACCTGTACCAACGAAGGTTTAACCTTCGCCCAGATCCACGATCGTAGAGCCGGGATAAGGAATAGTACACCGATGAGGACCAACACAATCCCAATTCCAGTCATAAACGGTGCCGACGGCATGGAGAAGGAGGTGATCTGCCCTGACACCAGCGTCAAAGCCAAGAGCAGCAACAAGGTGGTAACCAGTTGTGCGAGTTGAACGAGTGAAACAGTAGCAAGGGCTGCCGTCGTTGCCACTCCGCGTTTCTGAAGGAAACGAAGGTTCAGGGCTGCTGGTCCGATCCCAGCGGGAGCAACTAGCGTAACTACGGACGCTGCCACCTGGACCAATACAGAGTCACGGAGTGGAAGACGCTCTGGGGTGTATGCCTTAAGCGTGATCCCGGCACCGAGGTAGGTCACTAGTCCGGAAAGGAACGAGGCTATCATCCAGCCGATAGAAGCTTCTTGGATTGCTTCGGAAACATCGTTGAAATTCATCGAGCCGAGCAATAAATAGACCGCAACAACACCAATCGTTACCGTGACGATTGTTTTAATGGAGAAGCGACGTAGTGGAACAGGCTCAACCGAACTGGTTTCGGGAACTTCCACCTGAAGTGCGTCGCGTAGCTCTTGGAACTTCTTATTACCTCTAAAAGCTTCACGAGTTTCAGGAGGCATGATTGTGCGCTGTAAGAATGGAGCAAGCGAAATAATCTGATCGAGCGGAATGGAACGTTTAAGTGATGCTACGGCGCGCTGAACTCCAAAAATAGCAGCGAACATCGAAACTGTTTGGGCAAGGTCGATTCGACGTGCGGTGTCCGGCGTATTAATGGAGCCAGATTGCCAAGCACGTAGGCATAATCCCTTGTCACTCACGGTTACATGGCTATTCTCAATATTCCCATGGCACAAGCCATGCTGATGGGCACGAAGGAGCTCGCCCCAAAATTCGTCCAGGTTGGAATCAGTTATTTTACTCCCTGATTCAACGGTGAGGATTGGATCAGTGATGGCGTGGCTCGCAATAAGGACGGAGGATTCATCGCCACTGGTGGCGTGGAATCGAGCGGGAGATAGTCCAATGTGCTCAGTGCTCAGCATCATGAGTGACATCTGCTCGCCCGCTTCGGCAAGTGTTTGAGGTCGACGCCGGAAAGCGAGTTTGAGTCGAACCTTTTCCCAAGCTCCTTCTAAGAGTCCAAGGATTTTTCGATCTTCGTCCAAGACAAAGATATGGTAGTGGTTTCCATTGATATCTGTTGCGATGTAATTTCGTGATACTTCGTTGGAGGATGTATAGGTGAAAATCTGGCGAATCGAGGAGCGCCGTGAACTTGCCTCGATGTGAGGCGCATCGAAAATTCCATCCGCTGCCTGGAGATTATCGACGGTTGTGACGATAAAGTTGGCATCGACGCCGTTCGAATCAAGGGCCGTAGCTGGAGTTTCGTATACCTCTGTTTCCGTGGGCGAATCATCTTTTGAGAGTGTAGGCGTTTTTCCGTCTAAAAGTTTCTTGAGTTGAACGAGCCCTTGCAAGTCTGAATATCCGATTGGGGCAGTGGTAATTACGTTCCATGCCTGCACGTCTTGTTCCTCGCGGAGGTTGTCGATTCGTATTAGCTCGGTAACGTCGATATGTGCACGCCTTGTCAGGTCAACCAAGGCTTTCCCGGTTGCTCTGTCTGGTTTAGAGCCGATTAGCCATCTGGTAAAGAGTCCGGCTGAAACGCCGAGTGAAACCGTGATAAGAGCACCGGTAATCGTCTGCTGCCCTTGCAGTACCGAGAAGACAACTACGATTCCAAGGAGCCACCAGCCGATTCGTGTTATCTGTGCAAACTGCTGAGTTCCCATCACTGTAAGGAAGGCGCAGATTACCGATACGTAAGGTAGAAGTGAAACCAGCGATTGAATCTCGAGCGTCTGGAGATATTGGCTGGTGAATGAGGATTGCGGCCACCAGTGTTCGGCGATAATTGAGATCACTTGCGCAATACAGACTGCGGAAAAACCTGCCAAAAGTGAGGTGCCGATTGTGCGCCACCGGCGTCGCACTAGAGCGTATCCAAACAGAGCGACTGGAAGGACAAAAGAAACGAGGCCTTCAAGCACGTTGATTGGAACTAGTAGCACGGTTTGGATGAACGACGACGTTGCCGTCCGCACGTCTGAGGTGACGGCGAGCGTGGTGGTCTGGGCATACACCGCCAAAAAGCCCGAAAATACAGTGAAAAGTAATGCGGCAATCGCGCCAACCAAGTCGGCTGGGTGGCGCGCCCATTGCTGAGGTGCGTCGATGAGAACCACGGTTCGGCGTGGCCCTAACGGCACATGACTGCTTTGCATTTTATTCACGATTTTTATTTTACGTGCACTAACGAAAAATAGCTGTTTTCCACGAGGGAAGTTTTAGGTTTAACGGGGATCATGCTTTGGTTTGGGATGGTGACCTTTTGAGCTTGGTACGTCACGCGCTTCGGAGTCGGAGTGAATTGAGAACTACGATTACCGACGATGAAGCCATTGCTGCAGCTGCCAAACCAGGTAGGATAATACCGGCAATTGCGGCAGGAATTGCAACTAAGTTATATCCAAATGCCCATGCAAGGTTTTCTTTAATGACGGTAAGTGTGCGCTTAGATGTTTCTATCGAAGCGGGGATTGCCCGAATATCAGAGTTAACGATCGTAATATCAGATGCGGCTTGAGCAACATCTGTTCCTGATCCCAACGCAATGGAAAGGTCGGCGGCTGCCAGTGCGGCGGCGTCGTTAACCCCATCTCCTACCATCGCAACACGTTTACCTTGAGCTTGAAGCTCATGAACGATGTTGACTTTTCCTTCGGGGCGTACTTCGCCACGCGCAGTAATTCCAAGTTGTTTAGCAACTTCGTTGGCAACCAGTTGAGAATCTCCACTGACGATAAGCGGTTCGATATTGAGTTCTTTCAGGAGGCTAATTGTTTCGATTGCTTCAGGGCGTAACGTGTCACGAACATCAATCGAGCCTAATACCTTCTTATCCAGTGCGATAACCACGCTTGTTGCACCTTGAGAATTGGATTCTTCAATCTGCGAGGCAATTGCCATGGAGTCGATTCCCTGTTCGGTGAGCCAAGCAAGACTGCCGGCGTGCACCGTGTGAAGCACGTCAATAGAACCGTCGTTGATTGACACTTCTGCACTTACGCCGCTTCCTGGGAAGGCTCGGAAAGTTCCAGCTTGGACGCTAATTCTGGGAACCACATTGGCGTCGTCAAAGCTGAGGTTGGTACCCGCATGGGAATAAGAGGTGATCGCGCGTGCCAAAGGATGTTCGGAATACGTCTCCACGGTTTGGGCAATCGCCAAAATAGTGGCAGGTGAAATATCTTCGGCGAATGAATGAATATCCGAAACCGTCATAACCCCTGTGGTCAAGGTGCCCGTCTTATCGAGAACAACCGTGTTGACGGCGTGTGCCGATTCCAAAATTTCCGCACCACGAATCAAAATCCCGCGCTTGGAAGCTGCGCCTGATCCCACCAACAACGCAGTCGGGGTTGCTAGACCAAGAGCACAAGGGCAGGCAACAACCAGAACGGTGATTGCTGAAGCCAGAGCCATTCCAACTGGATTTCCTAAGATGAAGATCCTGGTTAGGAAAGTGAGAAGAGAGATAATGAGAACTGCAGGCACAAAAACCGAAGAAATCTGGTCGGCAAGTTTTTGAATCTTTGCTTTGCCGGTTTGAGCTTCTGTAAGCAGGCGTCCCATCTGTTGCAAGGTGGTTTCTTCGCCAACTCTCGTGGCTCGGATTGTCAGTGAGCCGAAGGTGTTCATAGTTGCGCCGGTGACGTCATCGCCCTCTTTGACCTCGCGAGGTACAGATTCTCCGGTGAGGAGGGAATTATCAATTGCCGAATTCCCTTCGATGACGACGCCGTCAGTTGCGATCTTTTCACCAGGCTTCGTTACAAAGACATCGCCAACCAGGAGTTCGTCGACGGAGACGATTGCATTTACTGACTCACCACTTGCTCGGCGAAGCAAATATACTCGCTTAGCTCCGAGTTCGAGGAGGGATTGAAGGGCATCTCCAGCGGAGCGACGTGATCGTGCCTCGAGCCAACGTCCGAGGAGAAGGAAGCTAACGATCATCGCCGCTGATTCGAAGTAGATGTGCGGGTGAGCTGCATATGCTAAACCGTGAATACCCGTCATCGATATCTTGTAGCCGATAAATCCAGCACCTCCAAAAAGCAATGCCCAGATTGACCACAGCATAGAGGCAATGACTCCAAGTGAAACCAAGGTGTCCATTGTGGAAGAACCGTGCTGACCTGCGCGGAAAGCTGCACGATGGAAGGGGTAACCTCCCCAGAAAGCAACGGGTAGCGAAAGAGCGCCCACTACCCATTGCCAGCCGGGGAATTGGATTGCTTGGATCATCGATAGCGTGATGATCGGAATTGTGAAAATAAGCGAAACTGTGAAGCGCCTCCACAGGTCGTTAACGCGCATTATCTTCGCTAATGTGGTTGCTTCGTTGAGCGCCTCAGCATTGCCAGACTGATTGGTGATTTTCGTTCCGTCGGAGGTGATCGTATTTCGCTGCAAAACCTGGGCTTCATACCCAGCCTTTTCAACGACCGCAACCAAATCGGCGTCGGAAATCTCGGCAACACTTTCATCGAGAGTGACGTGCGCTTTTTCAGTGGCGAGGTTGACGACGGCGCTTACTCCGTCTAGCTTATTTAGCTTCTTTTCAACTCGAGCCACGCAAGAAGCACAGGTCATTCCGCTGATGGCAAGATCAACTTCAGCAGTCATAGTTATCGTTGAATTCTCTCCACAACGTAATCTCCGGCTTCGGCTACAGCCTCACGGAGTTCCGCATCGCTCACTTCTCCATCGACGACGGCAGTCACGGTTGATGTACCATTTGGTTCGAGCTCAACCATGACGTTAGTGATTGCGTTGAGCTCGGTGAGTTCTTCGGTGACGTGCTGGGCACAGTGTCCACAAGTCATTCCAGAAATTTTTAGTTCAATATTCGAAGGCATCGTCATTCCTCAATATGTTATTTCAACTAGTTAGATGTGCTATTGAAGCAATATGTACAGATAGCAACTAGCACTATGGGTGTTAGTACTTTGCATTATCGCAGTTATCTATAGAACGCGCGAGGTGAGGCAATCCTTCCTGGCTTTGCTGTTGGCGAAGCCAGGAATAGAAGTGGAGGAGACTCCTTCATCATTGTTAACGGTTGCGCCGAACGCGCACGACTACCCATATCAGTGCTGCAATAATAATGACGACGCCGACTACCTTGGTGAGCACACCGATGTAGCTTTCGACGGTATCCCAGTTCTCGCCCAATGCGTAACCGGCGTAAATCAAGATGGTGTTCCAGATTGCTGAACCTAGAGTGGTATAAAGCAAGAACAGCGAGATATTCATTTTTACTACGCCGGCAGGTAGCGAAATAAGTGATCGGAAAATCGGTAGCATTCTGCCAAAAAGGACCGTAGTGCGATCGTGGTTTTGGAAAAATGCTTCGGTTTTATCGATATCTTCAGTGTTGAAGAGTGGAAGTTTCCCCATGAGTGATCGAACGCGCTCGCGACCAAACCACCGTGCCGCCCCATAGAGCAGAATGGCACCAACTACGGATCCGATGGTTGCCCAGATAATAGCGGCAACCAATCCGAATTTAGTGCCTTGTGACGCGGTGAAGCCCGCGAGTGGCAAGATCACTTCGGAAGGGATTGGTGGAAAGAGATTTTCTGCTGCGATCAACAGAGCGATACCGAACCCGCCTAAGGTTTCCATCACGGTCACTGCCCAAGCGGCAACTCCAGTAAGATCCTGAGAATTAGGATTAGCCTGTGCCATGGCTGAAAGAAAAGCTGGAGTCATCGTGAAACCTCATATTGCTAGGGGGAATGGAATCGTCCGAAGTAGTAGATTCTTCAAACAGGTGTTACCTCAAGAAATCTACCAGCTTAGCTGCAAGGCCCGTATAGGTGCTTGGTGTGAGTTTGAGTAGACGCTCTTCTACCTCAGCGGGCATGCCGAGTTCGGAGATAAAGGAACGCATGTCGGATTCGGTTACGCGGCGTCCACGAGTGAGTTCCTTAAGTCGCTCGTAGGGGTTACCCATGCCGGTTGCACCGGCTATTGAAGCGGCTCTCATTGCCTGTTGGATAGGCTCTCCCAGAACTTCCCAAGAATTATCAAGGTCTGCTTCAAGGCGTTGTGGGTCTACATCGAGCCCGGCAACTCCCCTCTGCAGATTGTCGAGCGCGAGCATCGAATGACCGAAAGCCACGCCAATATTGCGCTGGGTGGTCGAATCGGTCAAGTCGCGCTGCATACGTGACGTAACCAGAGTGGAGGCTAACGAGTCGAAAAGAGCGCAAGAAATCTCCATATTCGCTTCAGCGTTTTCGAAACGTATCGGATTAACTTTGTGAGGCATTGTCGAAGAACCAGTTGATCCCTGAGCTGCTAGGTTCTGCTTAAAGTAGCCCAAAGAGATATAGGTCCAGAAATCAGTAGCGAGGTTGTGGGCAATGCGATTGAAACGTGCTACATCAGAGAATAGTTCTGCCATCCAGTCGTGGGCCTCGATCTGAGTTGTTAGTGGATTCCACGTTAGGCCAAGACCTTCGATGAAAGATTGAGAGAGAGATGGCCAATCGGCGTCGGGAATGGCTACAAGGTGAGCTCCATAGGTTCCGGTTGCGCCATTGAGCTTGCCAAGAAACTCCGTCTTTTCGATTCGATTAAGCTGGCGACCTAGTCGGTAGGCGAGCACAGCAATTTCCTTGCCCAAGGTGGAAGGAGTAGCGGTTTGACCGTGTGTTCGGGAAAGCATCGCTTGGTCTGCCTGATCGTGAGCGAGTTCGGAAAGTTGTGCAACAAGATTGCGGGCCTTAGGCAACCAAACCTGGGCGACGGCGTCGCGAACGACGACTGCGTAGGAGAGGTTGTTGATGTCTTCCGAGGTGCAGAAAATATGGACGATTTCGTGGAGGTTGCCAAGAACTGTTTCACCGAGCACATTCTGGGCTTGATCAAGCCGACGCTTGAGGTAGTACTCGACGGCTTTAACATCGTGCTTCGTCTCGTTTTCGATTTCCTTGAGTTCAGAGATATCGGTTGCGCCGAAGTTATCGACGATGTTTCGAAGATAATCGATCTCTTCCAAAGATAACTTCGGAGCACCAGGTAAAACATTGTGTCCGGTGAGGAAAATCAGCCATTCGATTTCCACATAGACGCGTGCTCGGTTCAATGCGGCTTCGGAAAGGTAGTTCGTCAGCGGTGCAACTGTGTTGCGGTACCTTCCATCAAGAGGACCAAGAGCAATAGGCGGTTCGATCAATGCAAAATTTTCCATACTACTATTCTTTCACGACGTGCTATTCAGTAAATTGAAGGCGCGAAAAGTGGACGGATATGTCTCAAAAAATGGGCAATTCAAATTAGGTGTTTCCCCTTTTAGAATTCCCAGTTAATAGGCATGATTAGAGTATGGATTTTGTTGCGCACTCATTCTTTCGCCCCGAAATTGATAGCCTTCCCGCTTATGTTGCCGGTAAGAAGGCTCTCGACGCGTCGGTAATTAAACTTGCCTCCAATGAGTCGCCATTCCCAACCCTTCCGGCGGTCCAGGCTGCGATTGCCACTCAACTCGGTGGCATAAGCCGCTATCCTGATATAGGAAGTCAGGTACTGACCAGCAAAATTGCACAATTTCACGGGGTAGCTGAATCGAATGTTACTGTTTCCAATGGATCGGTTGCTCTAATTGAAAAGATCCTTAACGCCGTCTGTACTGTGAATTCAAAGGTGGTTTTGCCATGGCGTTCTTTCGAAGCGTATCCGATCGCGATTCAACTCGCTGGTGCGCGAGCTGTGAAGGTTCCGCTCCGACCGGACGGTAACGCGGATCTTGATTCCATGTTATTGGCGATCGATGCAAACACCAGAGCAATTTTGGTTTGTACGCCGAACAACCCAACGTCGTCGGCATTGACGCATACAGAAGTGAGGGACTTCCTCATGCAGGTTCCGCCTCATATTCCTGTACTCTTAGACGAAGCCTATATCGACTATGTTGAGATGGAAGATGCCGTTCGCGGTGTTGAGTTGCTCAAGGAATTTAAAAACGTCATCTCGCTACGAACATTTTCGAAAGCGTATGGCCTTGCGGCGCTTCGTTGTGGCTATGCGCTGGCAAGCGAGGAAATCACCAGGGGGTTGATTGCAAGTGCCACCCCTTTCGGTGTAAATAGTTTGGCGCAGACGGCGGCAATTGCGGCGCTGGACTCAGTTGGTGAAGTAAAGCGCCGCGTGAGAGTTATTAAGCATGAGCGTGAAAAGATGGTCAATGCGCTTTGTGCGCTTGGTTGGTGTGGCCCGATTCCACAGGGAAACTTTGTGTGGTTCAATCTTGGCGAGGAGTCGCACCGCTTTGCCACTTTGTCCGAAGATGAAGGGATTATCGTCCGCGCTTTCGCTGGCGACGGCGTTCGTGTAACAGTTGCTGAACCGGAGGGCTCGTTACGGTTAGTTCGCGCCTACTCGGCATTTCGCCGGATTTAACTGATTTCTGCTGGACAGTTAAAGACTTGCGAAATCCCTCCAGAACTAACTGAGTTATTCCCACGAGCTGAAATGCTCTATCAATTCATTTTTTGCTTGTTAAACTAACTATAGATATAGGGAGGCAAAGATGATTTTTGACGAATCGAAGCAACCGTCAATCATCGTGCCTTTAACCGGCACCACAACCCAAATGCTTATAGATCAAGCTCGCGAAGCTGAATTAGCTGGTGCCGACGTACTTGAATGGCGAATCGACTTTATGATCGGTGCCCACCAAAATCTATCCTTCACATCCATGGGACGTGAGATCATAGAGCCGATCTTGGCGGAAACAACGACTCCGCTACTCCTGACAATTCGTACCATGGAGCAGGGTGGTCAAGTGAAGCTCACCGATGGGCGCTACCGGATTCTGCTCGCCGAAATGCTCGACACCCTTAAATATCTACAGGTTCCGGCCGAGCGAATCGGTATTGACCTTGAGTTTCGTTTTGATGGGACGCCCGATCTTAGTGCACGAGCTCATGAGCTCGGCTATACCGTCGTCGTATCTCACCATGATTGGATAGAAACTCCGGACTCGGAGCTTGTGAACCTGCTGCTCGACTCAATTATGGAGCTTGACGGCGTTATTCCGAAACTTGCTGTTACGCCACAGTCTGATGACGACGTTGATCGCCTCCTTGAGGTGACGCGCAAGGTTTCACGTGAACGGAAACGCCCGATCATTGCACTGTCCATGGGTGAACTTGGCCGGCGCTCAAGGATTGAAGGTTGGAAGTATGGATCCATCGCAACTTTTGCAACGGTGGGTGAGGGCTCTGCGCCAGGGCAGCCGACAATGACCGAACTTAGGGATGCCCTTGATAGCGGGAACTAGTTTCTGAATTGTTGCGCGAGGGCAAGTATAATTGGAACGTCGCCCATTAGCCATGGGAGTTCGAGGGCTTCGTTAAAATTTTTCCACACGAGTTGATGATGATCCTGGAGTGGGAGTGGATCTGCTTCGCCGTTTTTGATTGTGGCAAACCACAGGCGCATATCTTTCTTATTAGGTAGGGGCCAGTCTTCGTAAATGCCGTTAGAGAGCGTTGACTTGGGAAATACAGATCCAACCGTTATCTCTACGCCAAGTTCTTCGTAAATTTCGCGTCGCAACGCCTCCACCGGAGCTTCACCTATTTCTTGTTTCCCACCTGGAAACTCCCACATTCCATCCAAATCGGGTGGGGCAGAACGTTGGGCGCATAACAGTTTGCTCGGTTTGCTCAGATGGTCAACGATGATTGCCGCTACGATTAACACGTTCCCATTCTAGAGCCATCGTAATGACACGCCTAGAGACGGCTTTGATAACAGTTAGGTTACAAGTTCACCGTGCAATCCTGGGTTTTCCCACGTTTCTTGCTGTGATCATTCCTAGGTATGACTCAGCTCCTACCGAAATACGCTCAAGGAATGACGTAAAAAATTTCCATTGCCCTAGACTTACTTGGTGGGAGGACGAACGAGCACAATGCGCATTGAACAGCAATCGGATAACAACTCGAAACCATCAGTGGAACCGTTCCGCTTAGGTGGTCTTGATGGTGTACGAGCGATTGCCTGCATTGCCGTCCTCATCTACCACACTTGGGCAACTTTGCTTCCCGGAGGATTCCTTGGCGTCGACGTTTTCTTCGTCCTATCTGGTTTTCTGATTACGTCACTTCTTGTCAAGGACCTCACTCACTTTGAAACCGTTCGAATTGGACGGTTCTGGCTTCGTCGTTGGCGCAGGCTTTTTCCTGCGGTGTTCACAGCTGTTTTCGTAACTGTTCCGATTGCTGCGTTAATCGACACCGATATTTTAGTTAAACTCCGTAGCCAAGTGGTGGGTGCCTTTACTTTTACCTATAACTGGGTGGCAATCGGAACTGGGTCTGCATACTTTGAACAGGGATCACCACGCCTTCTTACAAATATGTGGACTCTTGCGGTTGAGCAGCAGTTCTACATTGTGTGGCCACTTATCATGCTCATCCTGTGGCGTCTGAACAGGGTGCTGGAGGTTTCTTTTCCGCTTCTTTTGGCACTGTTTTCGGCTGGCTTGATGGTCTACCTGACTTCGGGTGGGGGTGACGTTACCCGAGCTTACATGGGAACGGATTCGCACGCTTTCGGTTTGATGATCGGTGCCGCAACTGCGCTCTTTGCCGGCTCGGTGCTTGAACCTGGCCCCTATGATCGGCCGGTGGTTTCGCCGAATATTATGGGTGCCTTGGGTTTCCTCGGTCTAGTTGGCATTATCTTTGGATTCATCTTCATCGATGGTGGTGATCCGTTTACCTATCCGTGGGGTATGCTCCTCACAGTGGTTTCAACAACCTTGATCATATTCGGAATGACTGCTCCCTACCAGCAACATGGGTCCCTAGCATGGAGGCTTCGTTCGTTCTTAGATCTTCGGATTTTAACCTGGCTGGGAGAGCGCTCCTACGGAATCTACCTGTGGCACTGGCCCGCAGTTGTTATCTGGCAGACGGTTTTCCCAGACGCTCACCCAGTTCTCACGACGACGGTGGTGGGTACGATTTCGCTTACGGCGGCTGCTTTCAGCTTCCGTTTCGTGGAAAACCCCATGCGTTATAACGGTATTTTCGCAACTCTCAAGCTTTGGTTTGGAGTTCTGCGCACTCAAGTTTCATCTATGCGCCAAGCAAATGACGGTGATTCTTCTGTTCTCACCAAGAAGTGGCTGGCAGGCATGCGTCTATTCGGTGCGGCTGTTTGCACCTTGATCTTCATCTATGCGCTAATTGTGGCTCCGACTGAGTCGGAAGTTGAAGCAGGCTTCGAAAAGAGTGAAGAAATCGCCGCTCAGCAAGAAGGGCAGAATCAAGGAACTCCACCAGCGCCGCAATCAAATTCAAATCAGCATCACAACGGTTCGACTACGGCTCCTCATTCGAAAGGGAAGCTCAAGCCTGAGGCAGAGGTTTCAGGCGAAAACATCACTGTTTTGGGTGATTCAGTGATCGCGATGGTTGACCCGGTGATGGCTAATAAATGGCCAGGCATTATCGTTGATGGTCAGAAAAACCGTTCGCAGCATTCGATTTCTCCACTGATTCAACAGCATCTAGAAGCTGGAACGCTTCGTCACTATGTTGTGGTTGGGGTTGCGAATAACGGAGTTATTCGTGATTCTGATATCGATCGCTGGATCCAAGAAATTGGTTCCGACCGGGTGTTGGTACTTATCACAGGTCATGGAACTGCCCGTACCACGTGGATTCCAGAAGCTAACGCTGCTATTGCTCGTGCAAAAGACCGCTATCCAAACCAGGTAACGATAGCTGACTGGTACTCAATCGTTGAACAAAATCCCGGTTCGGTCTACCGTGACCGCACTCATCCAAATCCCGACGGAAACCCGCTGTTCGTTACCGAGGTCCAGAAAGCTCTTAAGGATGGGGCAGCTCTTCCAGTTTCACTTGAGCCCAAGAAATAGTTCGAGTTTCGCGACGCCGATAGGTTCTTTTGGGAAAGTTTGGATGATTGCGTACCGTTCGCTGGCTTCTACCACGCTTTCTATTGCTCGATGTTTGGCGATAGCTCGATGGCGTAAAAGCGATGACTTTAGCTTCGCGGCGACCAAGGAATTGTTGATTACCCATGCCCAGGGATGGACATCTGCTCGATCAAGGTCGCTAACGAGTTGTTTTGCTTCACTTACTGGAGTTTGCTCAGGCAAAGTGACGATAATGAGCTTGGGTTTGTCAGGATTTTGTAGGCGCATAAGTGGAGTTTCAACTGATTCGTGCCTGTTGTCTCCTGAATCATGACGAAGAAGTTCGCGGTGATAGACTCCGGTTGCGTCAATAAGTAGGAGCGTGTGCCCCGTCGGTGCGATGTCTATGATGACGAATTGATTATCTGCCTTCTTAATTACCTTTGAGAATTCATTGAAGACGGCGATTTCCTCAGTACATGGGCTTCGTAGGTCTTCTTCGAGAGCGGTACGTCCGGCGTCGTCAAGTGAAGCACCTTTAGAGTTCAGTACTTCACGACGATAGTTATTTGTAGCCTCTTATGGGTTAATGGAACGAACCGATAGGTTTGGAACATCGTCGGCGAGCGGCGAGGAAATATGAGAAGTGGGCTCTGCGGTTGAAGCCTGGGGAAGCAGCGCATTAATAACCAAATACGCAGGATTAATACCTAGCATCCGCAATTCCTAACTGGTTCTGCTGGCTTCCTCAATTGCTTGTTTCTGTGCCCTAGTTACCAGCACAACTGTGCTCGATGATGGATCTTTAAGCATATCAAGGGCTTGACGGTAGGTGGTGCGGTTCTTTTCTAGTCTACTCAGAGGACCGAGGCAGGAGGTATCTCCTTTTCCTCATCGAGATAACTGGTCCAGTCACCTGGAAGTTGTAGCAAACGGATTGTGTGCCCAGTTGGTGCGGTATCAAAGACGATGTGATCATATGGAACTTTGTTGAAATCTGCCACTAACAGGGAGGTGAATTCGTTAAAAGAAGCTATTTCGGTAGTGCATGATCCTGAAAGTTGCTCGGTAAAAGTTGCTCGGTAATTGTGTTGATTTCTTTCTGAGGGAGAAAGCTACGCACAGGAGCAAGAATCCGATCGCGGTAGCGTTGTGCTGGATCTTGTGGGTTGATGTCAACTGCATCCAGATTTGCTACGCCATCTACCGGTGTCAATGTTGATGTCACTGTACTATTGAGGGCTTCGCCGATATTGCTAGCAGGATCGGTGGAAACTAGGAGAACGTGCTTACCGGAATCGGCAAGTGCAATTGCGGTTGCGCAGGCGATCGAAGTTTTTCCAACCCCCTCCTTTTCCAGTGAAGAAAAGATGGAGGGGCGCATCATCTATTGCAGCACGAATTTGCTCCACAGCAACCGGTGCTTGGGGTTGAGATGACCTCAATCATCTTGGTGCTTCTTTAAGTTTGTTGGCTGAGCAACAAGATTCGTGGGCTTCCGCTCCTGGTTCATAGCACTGAGCCCAGTGGCAGAGTTCATCGCGACTCGGGTAACGTCCGGCAACAACGGTAACACCATCCACTAATATTAAAGGAAGTCCTTCTGATCCTGCCGTATTCATAAAGGTGATAACGGTTTGGTCCTCACCGAATTTAGTGGGATCGGTTGCAAGATTTGCCCGTTTGATATCTACACCCGCTTTTTGAAGGGCTTTTACATCGGCGGTAAATGTAACGGTGCTTGATCGATGTTGGTTCCGCATACGCCAGTGTTGCAACAGATGGATGGCATTTTGTTCCTTTATTGACCGTTGGTAAAGCCATCCTAACCAACATATTGATACATATCAATATGTTGGTTTTGGGTGTAAGCGTTGTGGTTCTGTGCGGTGAATGGAGTGTATGTTAAGTGATTTTGGTGCGAATATTATTCGCCGAACCAAGCTCCTAAACCGTCGTCAGCACCTATCCAAGCATATGCATCCTCAGGGTCTTCGATGAGGATCGCATGAAATGCGGTTTCAATCTGTTCACAGATTTCTTTATTGCCAACTCCAGTCACGATCAGGTGACAACGAGGGGAAAGAGGGGCGTCGTCTTCGGAAACGATAAGTTCGGACCAGCGTCCGGCGTCGCCAACACTAACGGTTCCGCCAATAACTTCCCATGAACAGATGCGATCTGGACGTGATGGGAGCCAGAAACAACCGCGAGCGCATACGTCTTTGCCTGCAAGGTCGGCAACCATTGAGCGAAGTCGTTCTGGGTGGAAAGGTTTTTCAGAGTATAGGTCAAGAGTCCAGGTGCCGTGCGAATCAGGACCTCCCCAGGCTTGAGTTGTTGCTGGGTGAATATGGTCAATGTTCGTAGCTGGGTCGTGTTCAATTTTTCGGATAACGTCAAGGAGTGGTTTATCTACGCCGTTGAGCAAAAGAACGTTGTGTGGGCGGAGGTGTTCAATCAGTTCCTGACCGAGTCCAGTTTCGGAACCGAGTGTAAGGATGACGTCTGCGTATCCAAGATTCATGAGGTGAACCTCGGCAAGGCAGCGGTCATCACCATCGAAAAGTTCAGCGTTCAGGTCTTTAAGCTCACGATGTCCAAGGAGGTCGTCGCTAGCAGTATCTGAATCGATGATGTGAGTGACGCCGAGGAGCTTGATTGGGTGTTCTGGTAGTTCGTCGAGCTCGGCACTTAGGCCAGGCATGAGGTGAATGAGCTCGATTCCTGGTGGTAGGAAAAGCAGTGTTTCAACATCTGAATCGCATCGTTCAAGAGTGAATTTTATGATCGCTGCACGTAAAGCGCAGGTCGCGCAGTCTTCTGAGATGGGGAAGAAGTAAGATTCATCTTCATCTAAGGGTGAGAGCCGAGATATCTTGATCTGAGTATCTTCGGTGAAGGAACCGGTGAAGATGCTCGCACCATCGGCGGCTAGGATGAGTGCTGTGAGGTCCCTGATGCCTTCGTCAAGCGTAGAAATGATGCCTAGTGAATGTTGCGTCATATAAATCACTCCAGATTGCAGTAATGGGAACCATTCTATATAGTGCCATGTATGACTACATATTGCCAAGTTACTGGAAAGAAGCCGTCCTTCGGGAATGCGGTTTCGCATTCTCACCGTAAAACGCGCCGTCGCTGGGATCCGAACCTGCAGACCAAGCACTATTTTGTACCTTCGTTGGGGCGAAAAATTACGTTAACCGTTTCAACAACAGGGATTAAGACCATTGATAAGCGTGGTATCGATTCTGTTGTTGCGGAAATGATTGCTCGAGGGGAGAAATTCTAATGGCTGCAAAAGCAAAAGATATTCGCCCGATTATTAAGTTAGTGTCGACGGCGGGAACTGGTTATACCTACGTCACCCGCAAGAACCGTCGCAACAACCCTGAGCGTATGGTGCTGAAGAAGTACGACCCAATGGTGCGCAAGCACGTTGAGTTTAAGGAATCGCGTTAATGGCTAAGAAATCAAAGATTGAAAAGAATAACCGTCGAATTCTTATGGTTGAACGGTACGCTGCAAAGCGTGCTGAACTCAAGGCTGCGAGCGTAAATCCGCACCTTAGCCAGGAAGAGCGTGAAGAAGCGATGCTTGCTTTGCATCGTCTACCCCGAGATGCGTCACCTACCCGTGTACGCAACCGTGATGCGGTTGACGGACGTCCACGCGGATACCTTCGTAAAGCTGGTATCTCACGTGTTCGGTTCCGCGAGATGGCTTCACGTGGCGAACTGCCAGGCATCCGTAAGTCGTCGTGGTGAGAGGAAGAGACCATGAAACCAAATATTCATCCTGATTATCATCCGGTCGTTTTCCGTGACCGTAGTGCAGATTTCGCATTCCTTACCCGTTCAACAGTCACATCCGATCGCACAATCGAATGGGAAGATGGAAACACTTATCCAGTTATTGACGTAGAAGTATCGTCTGCTTCTCATCCTTTCTGGACAGGTAAGGGACGAATCGTGGATACCGCTGGACGTGTTGAGAAATTCCAGCGTCGTTATGGAAAGAAGGCGGCGAAGTGAAGGTACGTGCATCGCTTAAATCTCTAGTAAATCAGCCAGGTGCGCAAGTGGTTCGACGCCGCGGTCGCATCTACGTTATCAATAAGCAAAATCCACGGATGAAGGGCCGTCAGGGCTAAATTGTGGCGTAAAGCTGGAGCGTATACTAAGTGATGTGAATAATGCTCCAACAAAAATAACTGAATATCTTCACCAATATGGGCCTGGGTTCGCTACTGCGTCTGCAATGGCAATCTTGGCGGTTCTGATCAACAGTCAGGTACCTGCACTCAGCGCACTGCTCCTTGCTATTATCTTTGGAATTATTGCCAGGAATATGAATCTCCTTCGTGTAAGCATGGATGCGGGGTTATCGATCGTTTCCAAGCGCTGGTTGCGCATAGGTATTGTTCTGCTAGGGGTTCAGTTGGTGCTCACCGATATTGTGAAATTAGGGTGGGGCGTACTTATTACAGTGATATGTGTGGTGGGACTCGGTATTACTGTTTCAGTAATTCTTGGCCGTGTATTACGGATTGCCCCAACGCTATCTTTACTTATCGGTTGCGGATTTTCGATCTGTGGTGCAGCTGCGGTTGCCGGTATGGATGGGTCGATTGAAGCCGACGAGCGCGACGTAGCAACTGCCGTCGCGCTCGTTGTTTTATTCGGAACAGCGATGATCTTTGTAGCTCCTGCGCTGGCTGGACTGATTGGTATGGATGCCCATACTGCAGGAATTTGGGAAGGCGCTTCCATCCATGAGGTTGCACAGGTTGTAGCTGCAGCGGGGATTACCGGCAGCGGGATCGTCAAGACCGCTGTAATAGTTAAGCTTGCACGTGTGCTGATGCTTGCTCCGGTCATTGCTTTTGTTGGCCTCTTGGCACCACGTCTAGGAGTGCAACGCGCGGGAGACCCCCAAAAGAACCCGCCAATTATTCCTCTTTTTGTAGCAGGATTTATTGGAGCGTCTGTGATTGCTACCTTGGGGCTAGTTCCTTCACCGGTGCTCGGTGTTATTAAATATCTCCAAACTTTCCTGCTTGCTGCGGCAATGTTTGGGCTTGGGTGTGGAGTGAAAGTTGCTGAGCTTAGGAAAGTTGGATTCAGACCGCTGCTACTAGGTCTTGTTGTGACGGTTGTGGTTTGCTTGGTTGCATATGTTGGTGCATCTTTCAGCTAGGGACTGTAGTAATAACGGTTCACCCAGTAGCGTTGTTTGACTGTTGTTTGGGTAAAATACTGACCAGAGGTTAGGATTCGCGTGGATATTGAAATAGTTTTACAGCCAAATACTGCTCCCGAAAAACGGGCGGAATTTTTTGCATCACTCCCAGACGTAACGAGCGATCTGGGTGATATGACTGGAGCCGACGTCGTCTCACAAGGGTTGCGCGCGCACGTTATAGATCCGAACCTAATGATTTGTTCCCTTCCCGTTGACGGGTTTCGGCAGTTCATGGGGATCATGAATGGCGGATCTACCGCGCTTTTAGGGGAGACGACGGGTTCTACCGCTGCAGTTTTGGCTGCACCCGAAGGGAAGACTGCAGTTGGGATTTCGATTACAGTCAATCACCACCGGCCGGCAAAGCAGGGGCGAGTATATTGTGTTGCAACAAAGGTGACGCAATCAGCATCGTTTGTGACATATAATTTTATGTTCTATCGTCACGATGGGAACATTTCTGCCTCGGGAAACCATACCTGTGCGTTCATAGATAAGCGTAGTTAATTAGGGATAGTTGGGACCGCTTGAAGTGCTAAGTTGATAATCTGCGTGAGCAGGTACGTCATAGATTTGATAGAGCTCAGATTCCTGATCTGCCCACACCTGCCAAAATTCGCTCCAGTCGTAATCATCGCGATTCTGAACTCGCGAAAGCCTGAGCTCTTCTGGAGCTTCGATCCACACAGTGTAGTCACATTGAGTTAGGCCAGCACCACAGCCAGCCACAATCGTCACAGGATGGCGAAAGAGGGTTTCCGTTTGGTTCCATTGTTCGGATACCCAATTCCAACGTTGTGTTTCAACTCCTGTAGAATTTCGCAGTGCTTCAACGATTGATGTTACTCGGTCAACAGCTCCTCGAAGGTCAAACCATCCCTGTGCCCACTCTTCAACTTCGATTGTTAAAGATGGAATATTGTACGAGGTGAGCTCTTTAGCTAATTCCTGAGCAAAAGTAGATTTTCCGGAACCGCTGCGCCCATCGATTGCCACGAATATAGGTTGTGATGAACTCTCCTGGATCCTACCTCGAACCCTGTCAGCTAGGAAGTGCAGACCGGCATCTAGGCCGGTGCTTCGGAAATTACTCATAGAAGAATCTTTGCAAATGCTTTTGGGTGGTGCAAACATCGATTGCCGGTGTTTGCACCACCCAAAAGGAGTTGTGCTACCACCTCAATGGGGGGGGGGCGAGCAAAGCAGAATTCACCACTGTGAAAACCTAGCTACGGTGATCGTCAATATTAAAGCTGAGGTTCTCTGAACTAAATCAACGAACTTCGAAGGCTACTGATGCTCCCTCGTATGGAGTGATAGAGCCGTTCCAGCCGTTCTTCCAATCGCCCATCTGAACAAGGCGATAAATGCCAGAAGGAGTGTTGTTTCGAATTCTCCATTCAACGGTGTTGCGTGAGTATGCGCCACCTTCGCGCTGCCAAATAAAACTAGTATCCCAATCGCGATCTGTTAAGTAATCGACCCACTGATTGTTCTCGTACTTTTGAACTTTGAGGAAGGTGTTCATAGTGCGATAGTTGTTCTTCGGATGCGCTCCGCGGAAAACCGCACTCGCCTTGTCGCCTGGGTGGTAAAGCGGCTGAGGCTGGACTAAAACCTGACCGAAGATCTCCTGAGCAGGTTTATCGTCAAAGGCGACGCCGGGACGCTGTAACCATGCGCGTGTGTCTGGGAGCTTTGGCAGAGCGTCGTCGTAAACAGGGGAATTGTTTATGATCGCGTTGGCGAGTCCATCAAGCTCTTGCATAAATGCACCCAGTTGATGCGGTCCAAATTCGGTGGATGCTCCTTCGTACTGCTGCGTGGCGTACTCTGCGCGGGTAGCCAGATATCCGCCATAACCGTTTGCAAGTCCTGCTAGTACAACGGAATCTACGCCGTCGTTGGCAAGAATCTTGGCAACGTTTGCACGCATGTGACGTGAAGACATCGTGGTTGCTTCAACTGGGACTCCAAGTACGGCGAGATTTCCGATTCGAACAATCTGGAGCGGGAGAACAGTAGGAGTCCAGCCCAATTTGCCATCAGCAACGAGGATTGGTTTTTCTGCTTGGCAAGGGTCATCACCAAGAGAAATAACCTTCCCAACCATCCTGATTACAGTTCCGGCGATCGCTTGATCGATCTTATCTGCGGTGGCAACAACGTCAAAGCTTCCCTTTGTCATTCCTTCGTAGACGCCGGGGATGTTGGAAGGTCCATTTTCACCACCAGGAGCGAAGGAGAATCCGCGGGCTGAAGTGCAAAGTTGTTTCTCTCCCTCGCCGTTCGTGTACTGGGCATGAACGGTATAACCAGGGAGTTTGACGTATCGAGTGCGAGCTTCGATTGGTCCAGAAAGTGCCTTTCCTCCTTTTTCATATAGCTCAACTGCTTTATCAAACTGTTGTTTACCAGCAATTTCCGCATTCTGGTAGTCGTCAGGAAGTCCTTCAAAACCAGGGGCAGAAACCGAGTTTCCTTGAGCTGGCACCACGTCTCCGGTAGCGGAGTTAGCAAAAGCGGCAACAAAGGCATGGGGATCAGCGGGGTTCGAGCCCATCTTCTGCTCGAACATATACTGGGCGTATCCTTTATTATCTGCTGAAATTAGAGTCCAATGAATGTTAAATGATGTTGGGTGGGTGGAAAACCAATTAAGAATGCCTAGTGGCTTACCATCACTCGACTTGAAAGCAAGTTGGGTCATCTCAGGAGAAATATTATCTGCATAGTCTTTGGCGTCAGGGTTGGCATTATAACCAGGAACAGAACGGTTCTTAGTAGCGCCACGAAGCTTGCCTTCCTGCAGATCGATTGTGCCCGGCTGTAAATTCGCGTGTGCACGGTCGATTGAAGCCACGATCCCATTAATCATGGTGTCTACGATGCGTTGATCGTAATTGTAGCCAGCACCGTCATTTCCAGCGATTCGATACAACTGGTCGATAGCCATCCCTGAATTGGCAACATGAGTATGGGTAGCAGCAATAAGAACATTATTGCTGTTGTATAGATCTCCGTACTTTTGCTTGAGTTGTTCAAGCACGCCAAGCCGAATATTTGGGAAGATTGCAGCGGTATCCACCGTTACCATAACCACGCGGTTAGAGGTGTTTTGCTCTCCAATGATAAACGCATGAGAGTATAGGCGCTCGTGCAGACCATTCATTTCTTGGCCGGAGGCGTAACCAAAAGCACCTGTTTCTGCAACGGCACCTGTTACGTCATAGATACCTGCACCAACCAGGTAAGTTGTTGCAGTGGTGGTGGGAATATCCGATGCCGCAGCATGGATATGTGGAGTTGCCGTAACCAATGCGGCAGATAGTGTTAGAGCTGCGACACCAGCCCCTATACGTCGTGAAAATTTATGAGCCATTGTTACTCCTCATTGAGTATTGGTCCCAGTGGGGGATTTCCACAGTTGGGTTATTGACGAAATCGCGCGGATCGCTATTTACGGAGATTGAACGTTTCCCATAGTGCCAACGTGAGCGTCAATTAGATCATCATATCAGTATCAGATACTGTGTTTTGCAGAAATAAAGCGATTGTGAGGCGCTGTGTCACTTTGAATCTGTAAGGTGTGTAGAAAATCAGTTAAAGACCAGTTTGTGGAGATACGAGCGTTCCTTATTTTGCTAATTCGCTCGGGTGATGAAGCCTTCAATAGAAATTGCTTAGCTGTTAGCTATGTCTTTAGTAAATACCGTTGAGGTCAAGCGTCATGACGACGCCGGTGTTCAGCGGATCTGTTCCCATAACTTTGAATCCAAATCGTTTATAGATCCGAACTGCGCGGTCGTTGGCATGGTCTACATGCAGAGCGAGCAGCTCACTTCCAGTGCTTCGTGCTAATTCCACTGCCGCAATGAGGAGTTTTACTCCTAATCCGTGGTGAATATTGCGTGGTTCAACGGCAATAATGAGTTCCGGAACATCAGGACTGATGTTGGCAAAACCCACTGCTGTTCGATCTGCCCAGTGACGTAACCAAACTCCTCCGGCGGGAGCTCCCGATGGATCAAGGACAATGACACCGCCGTCGTGCTGAGGATCCCAATCGAAAACATAACCTTGCGATAGTTTCTGGAAAGATTCGCTGACTTGTTTGGATTCGTCTCCATAGACATCAGTTAAGTAGAAGAGTCGATGGATGTATGTACGGTCTTCTGTTGTTGCTGGACGAAATGTGAAACGGCTTTCCATGCCATTAGTTTATGTGAATTGGCGTAAAGACTCATTACTTTAAAGGAACTGGTGGGGACCTGCTATTAACGGTTTAGACCAGAACCCTATTGGGAATGGTTATGGGGCAGAAGTGGGTATCCCTCGGGAGGGTGCCTATGATCTCACTTTCCGCTATACGGACAAAGCCGCCGATGGATCAGTTCTTGATTGTTGAGCTACCCTACAGTGGTTAAATAGAAAACTAGGTTTCGAGAGTTAATCTGACCGCACTGCGATTGCTGGGTGGATTGCGGATGCGCGAATCGCAGGATATGCGGAAGCGATGATTCCAACGCCCGCGCCAAGGAGTGGGCCGAGAGCAATCCATCTGGGATTGAGATGTGCGGTCCAGTCGCTGATTGCGGCAACCAGTACCATGATGCAGGCAGAAACCGCACTTCCGATTAATCCTCCTAGTGCTCCGGTGAGCGCTCCTTCTATCCAGAACACGGCAGCAACTTTGCTTCTGGAACTACCAAGAGCTCGCCGTACACCAATTTCGGTGGTTCGTGCCGTGACTGAAACGATCATCGAGTTGGCGATGAGTAGGATCGTAAGGACGATCAGGAATGCTCCTACCCAGGCTGCTTGCCGTGCGAGCTGGCCGGATACGCTCTCTCGAATCTTTTGAACCGAAGCTACTTGTGAAACCGCGAGTTTCTCCGGTGCTTGAGGCATGATAGCCAACCTAGCAGCGTTGGAAACCTGTGACCCGGCACCGATTTTGGTTCGAATCAGGATTTCACATTCTTTGTCGGTTTTCGTGAGGTTGAGGCCATTTTCGAATGGGATATAGACGTCGTTACTTGAACCGTCGGGTCCATGGATAAAACCTCCCACCGAGTAGTCTTCATTTCCGATCCTGATCGTGAGCCCTTCAAGGCGGTTTGTTTCAGGGATTTGGAGAAGCTTTGCCGCGTCTGGACCCAGGAAAGCAACTGGTTGAGTGCCGTTAAGCATCCAAGCAAGAGCGGGTTTCTTTATTTCCGCAGCATCCAAATACTCTTCATTCACACCCGCAAGTTCCAGACGTGCTTCTTCCACTTTGGCTAGTGGTCGCCCGATCTTTCCCACGGGTGACCCTGCTGGCACTGTAAGCTTCCGTCCAGCAGCTTCAACTGTATGTATGGTGTGAAGGCGAGCTTCGGCGTCGGCAGGTAAAAAGCGTTGAATCTTTCCTGCCTGCACATCTTCAGGTGATTGTGGAGGTACAGCTTTTTCTGCGGGTTTCACCAAAACCTGGTTGATTGTTGAGGCGGCGATGTCTGCATCCACCTGGTGGGCAGCGTTTTGCGCAATTCCAACCGAAGCGAGCAATGCGCCGGTGCTGAGTGCTACGGCGCTAATCATCAACACAGTGCGTGCCATTCGTGCGCGCAACTCAATCGCTACGTCAACAATTAGGTCAAGCAGCCCGTTGGATCGGGATCCTGATTTTCTTGACGTGGGAGCGCGACGTTTTCATGCGTGGGCGGTGAAACATTTTCTTGTTAGGTTTACTCATCGATCTTCCCGTCCCGAAGGTGAACTGCGCGGTCTGCCCACTGTGCTAGACGCTCGTCGTGAGTGATGACGACGATCGCCACACCATTGGCCGCCTGCTGATCAAACAGGTCCAAAACGATGCGCGCATTAACCGAGTCAAGGTTTCCAGTAGGCTCATCAGCCAGTAAGACGCGCGGTCGGGTGATAATTGCCCTAGCAATAGCCAAACGCTGCTTTTCACCGCCTGAAAGGAGACGTGAAAGCGAATGTTTGCGCTCGGTTAAACCCACGTCCTGAAGTGCTCGATCGATTGCTTGTTCACGCCCAGCGTGCGGAATTTTCGCAATCGAAAGCTTCAGATCAAGGTTTTCAGCTACGGTGCGATACCCAAGCACGTGATAGTCCTGGAAGATGAAACCGAGCACATCAGCACGTAGGCGATCATGGTCGTGCGGTTTGAGCGTTTCAGTTTCGTAACCAGCAAGTTCATAGCTACCTGAGCTTGGAACGTCAAGCAGCCCCATAATATTGAGCAAGGTAGACTTTCCTGCTCCCGAGTAGCCCAAGATCGCTACCTTCTCGCCTGCCTCGACATCAAGGTCGACGCCGTGAAGAACCGGAACAGGCGGCGTTACGTTATAGGTTTTGCGTATATCACGCAGTCGAAGAATACTCATTGCGCCAAAACCACAACGTCGCCGATTTTGAGTGCATCGCCGTCGATCAGGGCAAAGCCTTCCGCAGTGCGTGAAGTGGTGACGGAAACCTTCTTCGTACCCTCGTCAGTCTTCACAACAACATAGGTTTTCCCAGCATCTTCGCGCAAAGCGGTGATCGGCACCGCGATCCCCTCAGCGAGGGTCTTGGTGCTCGTGGCCGTCAATGTAACACTTTGCCCTTCTTGGAAAGCTTCGGCAGGGATCGAGGCGGTAACGTCGTAACCTGGAACAGAATCTTCTGCTGTTTGCCCAGCTTGGCGGAAATCGCTCATCGCGATAATGTTCGCTTGAGTCTTTTGAGTAGAACCGGTCTGATTGATTTCAACCGTAGTTCCTACTGCAAACGATGCAATATAGGCAACTGATACACGCGCAATTGCCACAGCCTGACCAGATCGAATCCGTGCAAGTGGCGCTTCAGCAGTCACATGGTGATTGACTCCGGCGATCTCAACAACCGTAGCCGGCCCCGAGGTAAGGGAAAGGAATTCCGCCGCGCGAATCGTTGGAAGCGGTGTGGTAGCAAGCTTTGGTGTTGGTGCACTTTCTTGAGTGACGACGCCGTTACCTTCTTTTTCGCCTCCACCTGCGGTTAGTGCAGGTGCGGAGCTTTCGGCTCCTTGCGACGGAGCTTGAGGGGTTTCTAGCTTCGCTCCAACACGCTTATACAGAGCTTTCATCGCGTTAGCAGTAACGTTTCGTGGCACTGCGGTCACAACTGCTTGACCGCCCTCACCAGGATTCACCACCACTGGGCGTGATGCACCAAGACTAACCTTGCCTTTACCCTCAACGAATTCGGCAGGGAAGGTATGTTTTTCCACTTTCGCAGTTAATTCCGGCGTGTACTTGGCATTATCGATTGCTTCTTCGTTTGCCGAGTGAATGAAAGTACCGGCAAGAAAAGCCCCAGAAATAACAATAAGGGCGATTAAAACGGTGAAGAAAATCCACGTGAATTTCTTATTGCTCTTCAACGGATTCTTACTGGTAAGGGAGGTAGTGCTCATAGGTTCTTATTTAACTGGTTGGAATAGGTCTGGGTGGTTAGTGATGTATTCTTTGGCTTGAGCAAGGGATCGTTACCTTTCTCGCTTCCTTATATGATGAAATAACGTCAATTCCCGTTTGAAACCGAGAATTGGTAGGTCAGTTGAGGGGATGAATATTTCGTCAAATATTCTTTTGCTTCCGCCACCTGTTTATCGAACCTTTTTGCTCGGTGAGTTCGTTGGCATATTTCTCACTTGCAGAGGCTTGGAGCTCAGCAAGTGCATCTGCTAGTCGAGGTATGGCATTGATCTTTGTTTTACATTCAACTTCGGTTAAAGCTATCTTGATCTGCTCAGCGTCGATCACTTCGGGATGCGAGCCCTCGATGCCAATAAGTCCAAGTGAATCGTCGTATGTTTTATAGCCAGCCGCGGTATAGTACTGTTTGAGTTCTTCAAGTACGGACATTCCAGCTTCACTTCTTGGAATGTCGTCGGAACTACCTCCAGAGGCCTTGATATTAAGATCAGATTTCATCAGAAATCGAGGATATTTGGGGCTTGAATCGCAGACTTCGGCAATACGGTCCATATCTTTATCGGAAATGACCACGTTTGGATTGGTTTGTTTGATAGCGGGATCTTCTTTTTCGCGTTTTGCTTCAGCCTCTTGTTCCTCTTGAGATATAGCTTGAGGTCCTTTATAAGGTTCTGTAATAGGGCGATCTGCATAACCAAGTCTTTCGGCGCGTTCCTTGATCCATGGTCCAAATTCATTCCATACGATCTCATCTGGGTTAGGTTGAGTAGAAAAAGTGGCAACCAACGAGAACCGTCAATGCTACTAGAGACGCTACCGCTGTTTTTCGTAAGCGCATCGCCGTCTTCCTCCGCTTCCTTGCGTGATAACTCGCGTTGGCATCATCGCAAGCGCGGGTTAAAGAAAAGTCATTCTGGGCTTGTGCCGAAACGATTAAGTGCAAGCAGTCGAAACGAACCCGTGTGTGAAAACTAATTATAACGACTCTCGATAGTCTCAACGTGTAAGGTGCGAGTATTTCTTTTTCGTAGTTTTCTGGGTGGGGTTTAAACCCAGGTATAAAACACTTTGTGAAATACTAAAAACCGGAAGGCGTGAGGTCAAAGAAGAAGCAAAAACGCCGAAGTGAAACGTGGTTTCACGTAAATCAAAGTCTGTATCGGATCCCTAGATGAAGAGGTATTACCGTGGCAGTAGACCACCCCACTCGGCCACTACTTAGTTACACTACTGCTGGCACACCGACTAAAGGTACGATTATCGCTTTCCATGGTGTGACCGACTCTGCTGCGAGCCTAGCGGACCTGGTTCAGTACTTTTCCCAAGAGTGGCAAGTTGTGACGGTTGATCACCTTGGGCACGGCATCTCACCCCGATTCAAAACCAGCGAATTGGAGTGCCCGTTTGAAGCGCTCGTCACAACCGCCACAGCTATTGTTCAACGAATTCTTAAAACGGCGCCAAACCCTAACTGTGTTTTGATCGGACATTCCATGGGTGGCGCAGTTGCTACGCAAATGGCTTTACGTCTGCCGGCGAAAGTTTCCGCGTTGGTTCTGGAAGATCCAGCGCTCTTACTGCCCAATCAAGCCGAACAATATCTTAAAAATACCGATGCCGAATGTGAGCAGATCGAGCGCATTCGGTCCAATCCTGCGTGGGCTTTGGATGAAATTAAGCAGCAGTATCCAAACTGGCCAGCGCAGGAATATCCGGGCTGGCTTCAGGCAAAGATGCAGGTTGATTTAGACTTTCTCAAAACAGGAATCGTAGGGGTGGTGGACCGCGATTGTTTGGCTGACCTCGCTGTACCTACGCTATTGATCTCGGGTGATGCTCCAAATGTCTTGTTTGATACCGATGCCCTCGCGCTCGCGTCACAAAACAATCCACTCATTTCTACGGCGACGATTCCTCACGCTTCACATACGGTCCGGCGTGATAACTCGCGGGCATTTTACGCTGAAGTCGATCGTTTTCTTAGTTTACAAGCTGCACCACGTACCCAAAATCAAAACGCTCAGGGAAGAGTCTCTATAGAAGCCCAGCCGTACCTTGACCCAGAACTTACTCCGATTATTCCTGATGTACCTGTTCAAACTACTTGGGATCCGATTCGATTGCGCGAAGAAGCGGCGATCAAATTCGAGCATAACACTTCGCTTCCTGCAGGTGTGTCCCTAACCAGTATTGACGACGCCGGCGTTGAGTTTCGCATCTTCACTCCTGTTTCGTCGGAGCCACGTAGTGTGGTGTTAGCTATCCACGGTGGCGGGTTTATTGCGGGTGATCCAAAGTTCGACGACGATCGAAACGCTGAACTTGCAAAGTCACTGAGTGCCCACGTGGTTGCGGTTAAATATCGCTTAGCGCCTGAGAATCCATATCCGGCTGGGCTTATGGATTGTAAAGCTGCGTTTGATTGGATTTTTACTCAGTCCCAAAGCAGGGGTAATTTCGAAGATCTTCCGATTTATCTGTTTGGCGATTCTGCTGGCGGAGGTCTAGTTTCGCAGCTACTTGGGATCTTATCGAATAAGGATAGAGAGCAAATTTCTGGAGTAGTGCTTCTAGAACCATGCTTGGACCCTACATTAGATACACGCTCCTATGTAACTATGAATCAGGCTCCTGTGTGGAACAAGGAAGCAGCTAGTTTTGCCTGGGATGCCTATCTCCCCGAGCGTTATAGCCTTTCGTTTGTTCCCGAAACTGCAGTGGTTCTTAAAGAGGATCGTGCATTTCTAGATCACGCAAAGTTCGTAGTAGTAGTTAATCCTGCAGATCCGCTCCGAGATGAGGGGATTGATTTAGCGCGCAGTCTTGCCGATGTAGGAGCAAATATTGCACTTCATATGTTTGCAGGTACTTTTCACGGCGCACTTTCCGTTCCGAACACTGATGTGTGGTGCCAAGTTAAAGATGTTATTCGTAAAATTTTCTAGATGAAGAAGCCGCTCCTTGGCTCAACCCGGATGGGCAGCGCCAAGGAGCGGCTTCTAAGTGGCTATTTTTAAGAGTCGATGGATCATACGTTTCGTGGATCTGATCGACTAGTTAATCACGCCTGTTCGATCAAGGAAACGTCGAACTCCATAACGATCTTCTCGGAAACGAGGATTCCGCCGGTTTCAAGAGCTGCGTTCCAGGTAAGTCCCCAGTCCTTACGGTTGATTTCGGTCTTACCCTCGAATCCAACGCGGTGGTTACCGAATGGGTCGGTAGCGGCTCCAGTAAACTCGAAAGGAATCGTTACTGGGTGGGTCTGATCCTTGATGGTGAGGTCACCGGTGATTTCGATGCTCTCATCATCTACAACCTTGACTGAAGTCGAGGAAAAAGTAATGGTTGGGTACGATTCTGCATCGAAGAAATCGCCGGTGCGCAGGTGCTGATCGCGATCATTATTTCGGGTGTCTACCGAAGCAACCTGGATCTCAACGTTAACCTTTGCGTCTTCTGGTGCAGAGGCATCGCCGGTTGCAGTTCCTGAGAATTCAGCAAAGGAGCCACGAACCTTAGTAATCATTGCATGAAGTGCAACGAAAGAAATTGTGGAGTGAGTTGGGTCAATAGCAAACGTGCCACGAATATTATGTAGATCAGACATGTGCGTCTCCTAATCAATAAGATGATTTAACATTCAACAGTTTAGTTGTTGAGACTTGTTTAAGTCAATAAGTAATTGAAAATCGAATTAAAGCAATTTGATATTGTCTGTTTTTCCAGCTCAAAAGACTAGAAGTTTAGCTAAATACCTCTAAGATCACAAAAAGTTCCCCAGTCAATAGGCTAATGATTGACTGGGGAAACAACTGTGTATGTAGTGCTAGGCCTGACGCGGGTCTTTACGTTTAGCGTTAACCCTTCACAGCGCCGTCGGCAACCCCACGGAAGAAGAACTTCTGTGTAAAGGCGAAAAGGATGATGATCGGAAGGAGCGCAAGCATTGTACCTGCTGCAACTACTCGGGGGTTTGAGGCGAATGCTGAGTTTAGGTACTGCATTCCAACAGTCAATGTGTACTTCGCAGGATCAGAGAGTACAACCAGAGGCCAGAGGAAATCATCCCAAGCTTGGATGAAGGACATAAGGGCAACCACCGAAGCCATACCGCGGACGTTTGGCCACACCACGAAGCGAAGACGTTGCCAAGTGTTGGCGCCATCGATCGTTGCCGCATCCAAAACAGCAGGCGGAATCGAGCGGCACGCCGTCGCCATAAGGAGAACGTTTATTGCTGTAATGGCAGTTGGAAGGAACACGCCAACCAAAGTGTTTGCCAATCCCATCGACTTAATCGTCAAGTACTGCGAGGTAAGCGTAACTTCACCAGGGAGGAGGAGAGTAGAAAGAATGAGAACAAGAGCAATTCCACGACCGCGGAATTTGAGGTTGGCAAGGGCATAGCCTGCACAGGTTGCGAAAATAATGTTCGTAACAACCATAAGAACAGAGACGAAAAGCGAGTTCCATGCGTAGCTAACAACTGGGATAGCACGGGTAACTTCCCCGTAGTTCGCCAACGTTGGATCATCGGGAATCAGATTTGGTGGGAATGAGTAAATATCTTCCCAAGGACCTTTCAATGAAGTTGAAAGCTGCCAAAGGAATGGACCAACCGCAATAATGAGCATCAGGATTAGAAGTACGTACCGGCCGGTCATACTAAGAACGGTCGAGCGCTCAATTCCGTTTCCTTGGAGATTTTGGAAACCGAACTTCTTTTTCATCGGATTTCCCCACCTTCCTGTGTGCTCTCTAAGCGATGTTTCGCGCCGTCGTTTACGCCGTCACTTTCGTTAAGGCCACTATCGGTATTTTCGTGAGCGGCTGCTGCAATCGAAACTTGTGTACCGGAATCGGCTTTGAGATTTGTTTTTTCGGCTTTCCGTACCTTCTTAGCAATCTTGCGCAGACGCATTGCCTCGCGGAGTTCTTCGCCCTGGTTGATGTACATAACGAGCAAAAGCGGAAGAATAGTGAGCGCGAAAAGAACCACGGAAATTGCCGATGCATAACCAAGGTTTCCATTCAAGCCCTTTCCGGTTTGCTGGATCAACATAACCATTGACTGGGATTTACCACCCGGGCCGCCCGAACCATTCGTCAAAACATATATTTCGGAGAATACTCGCATAGCTGCTACCGTAATCAGTGCTGATACCAGTAACATCGCACCGCGAACACCTGGAACCGTGACGTTCCAGAATCTACGCCACCATCCGGCACCGTCGAGAGCAGCAGCTTCATAAAGTTCTTTGGAAACATTTCCCAGAGCGGCAAGATAAACCACCATGTAGTAGCCCAAGCCCTTCCAGATCGTAAGCGATGCGGCGGAGATGATGATCAACCACCGATCAATAAGGAAGTCGATCGGACCGTCTGTGATTCCAACGAACTGGAGTGATTCATTGATAATTCCGCGCGAGTCGAAGAGCCAGCTCCAGATAATGCCAACGACTACTACGGATGCAATTACGGGGAAGTAGTAGGTGGTTCTGAAAAGGGAAATTCCTGGAACTTTCTTCTCAACGAGCAAAGCTAGCAGAAGAGGAAGGAAGGTGAGAAGAGGAACGCACAACACCACGTAGAGCAAGCTTGTGACTAGCGCGTAGATGAAGCGTTCGTCTGCAAAAAGTTGAGTGAAGTTCTCCATCCCGATGAAATTAGGTGTGCGCAACGGGCGTGCGTCTGTGAATGCTAAATAAACAGTATTGAGGAATGGCCAAATTGCAAACACGATCACCCAGATCAGGGCAGGCGCAAGCAACAGGTATGGCGTATACCAGCGCTGGAACTTCATTGTTTCTCCTTGCAGAGTTGTCATGTGGGAGCGGACTGGGAACGGAAAAGATCGTTACATTTCCAGGGAAGCATCCGCTCCCACACGATTAACTAAATATCCCTACTTTTGTAGGTTCTTGTTGGCGTACTCAACAGCCTTATCGAGTGCCTCTTGGATTCCAAGTTCACCCTTGACCGCAAGAGCCATTTGCTGCTTGAGGTACTTATCCATGTCGTAGGTGAACTGAATTGGGTATTCAGGAGTTGCGTCCGGAAGAGCCTTTGCAGCTGCTTCGGTTGCCTTCTTCTGGAGTTCGTTCTTCACAACGCTTGTGAACGAGGTTGGGTTGGCGTTGCCTTCCTTGGTTCCCGGGAAGAATCCCTGAGCAATCTTCACGAATTCGATCTGGTTCTCGTTGTTTGTGAGGAACTTAGCGAATGCCAAAGCAGCTTCTGGAGACTTCGAATTCTTCGAAACTGAAATACCCTGGATGAAGAGAGGTGGATGTCCGATACGCGGGGTGATAACGGTTGTTGAAAGTAACGAAGGTGCTTCCTTCTCAAGTTCAGAAGCAAATCCTGCAGACGCGGTGGTCCATGCGGTCTTTCCGGCCTTGTAGAGGTGGGAGTTTCCGAGGTAGTCAGCGTTCAACGCTTCGGCAGGCATTGCGCCAGCTGCGTAAGCATCCTTGTAGCGTTGAACAACCTTCACTGCTTCAGGAGAGTTGAATACGAACTTTCCGTCCTTGATGATCTCAACACCAGCTGAAGAAAGAGTTCCGGTACGTGGAACATCGGAAATCATCTTAACTTCGCCGTTGGTTGCCTTGGCTACCTTGGTGGCCATAGCGAAAAGGTCGTCAAGATTCTCAGGTAGCTTGGAAGGGTCAATATTTGCCTTCTTAAGAAGATCGGTGTTGTACCAGTTCAGATCGGTGCCAAGGTACCAAGGGTAGCCGAACTGTCCATCCATCTTTGGGTAGCGGTATGCGTCGGTTGCATTCTCAACGTACGCTTCCAGACCCTTCTTGTCGGCCTTCTCGAGGTCAGCGAGCATATCTACCTGAGCAAGCTTGTAAGCAAACTCTGGGGGAAGGTTGATTACATCAGGGAGCTCGTTGGAGTTTGCCTGCTGGAGGATCTTATCTTCGTAGCCATCGCCTGGCTGGTCAACCCACTTGACCTTGACTTTCGGGTTAGCTTTTTCGAAATCAGCGATGATTTTCTCAAAGTATGGGGTGAAGCGGTCGTTCTTCAAGCTCCATGACTGGAAAGTGATGTCGCCTGCGACTTCGCCCTTACCAGCGGCTGAAGAATCGTCCTTCTTGTCGGTTCCGCCACCGGTGCAAGCAGTCAACGCGAGTGCACATACAGCGGAAATAGCTGCAACTTTTTTAAATCGCATGGTCTTCTCCTTTGAAGATAAATGGTCGAAAAGGATTGTGAATATGACGGCAAATAAGAATTTACTCCTCACCTCCTTGTTCGGTTAGGTGTAGCGCCCTTACATCGCCGTCGAAAGCAAGGTCAATCCAAGAATCGAAGATCGATCCGTTGGCATCGCTGATGTCGCGTTGGTTTTCAGTGACGACGACGGAAAGCGTGTTTCGTTCACAAGGTGATTGCGCATTCGTTCCACGCCACCTTTCGGCGGAAGCTGCGAAAGCATCGCCAATCGGTTTTGTTTTTCCGTTTTCATCAATGAGGCCGAGAGAGTGTTCAAAATAAGGAAAATCAACGAGTTTACTGTTGACGTCATGGGAACACCACCAGGTGATGGCTTCAAGGTTCGGGCTTACGCCTCCACCGTGTTCTCCCATCAAGATATTCACGGTATCGATAAGGAAATCAGGAGCCTTATCTTCGGATACTGAGTTTTCTGGGGCGCCGACTTCTTGCAACCACACTGGGCGGTGAGGGTCGGGGCTCCATGCCGTGGCTAGTTCACAAAGATAGCGAGCGAACCACGGAAGCTGAGGCGAATCGACACCGAAACGAGGGGAAAGTGCGCCAAATACCCAGGAATGAACCGTTGTTGAATCGCCACGCGTCGTTGCGGCAACTGGTCCAAATGGCTGCGAAGGTTTGAACCACAGATCGTCGTCGTGCGACTGAACGTGGCGTCCTTCAGGCCAGACTCGCTTGGCTTCGCCGATCAGGGTATCGAGCCAAGAAAGCGCCTGCTCGGGGGATGTGGCCGAGCGGTGCGGGTGGCGCTCCGCAGCGAACTGCATAAACTCATTTCCAAGGGTAAGTCCAGTTGTTCCCGGAACGTCTTTGAGCGCGTCTCCTAGAACGTGAACTAGATCTTTTTGAGCGGAAACAACGTCCGGATCAGTGAAGATATTACGATCGTGCCACGTCACAACCCACGAGGGGAGGAAGTCGAACGAAGATAGATGCCCTTGCAGAACGTCAACGCTGGTTTCCAGCCCAGCTTCCGAAGCAAGTTCTGCTGTTTTAACCACGGCGTCCACCGCAGCGGAGCGAATCATATTTCGGTTGGGCTGAAGTAGTGACCACAGTGGAAAGATTCGCACATGATCGGCGCCGATTGACTTGATCTGTGCAAAATCATCGCGAACTGCTTCGGCGTCGAAGTCTAGCCACGAATAGAACCAGCCTTGGCGAGGCGTGTAATTAACTCCAAATTTCATTGTTCCTCCACCGAGAATCGAAGTGTGGCTACTTGGAAGGCGCCCAAGGTTAGTGAATAACTATCGCCTTCCTGATGAGAGACGGTTGGTACGTCGTTGGTATCTTCATAGAGTAAATTGGTGCAACGGACGTTGCTTGCGTCCGGGATCGAAAGCTGAACGGTTTGTGGGCCACCTTGCGCTTCATAGAGGCGAACGACGACGTCACCCGAGCGGTCTGGAGCCATCGAAACTGATTCCACAACTGCTCCATCGACGCCAATGAGAGACTCAACAGTGGATCCGATTCCGAAACGACGCCCAAGATTGAGGTTTTGACCTTCTTGAACTGCGCGAAGAACGTTGGCATTGGGGAGAATTCGGAAGTTCCAGCTGTGAACACCTTGGTCTTGTTGTGGATCTGGATACTTTGCCGACTTAATCAACGTGGCTCGAATAGCGCTCCAGGTTCCGCGCTGCTCGTGCGGGTGACGGGTGATGTCCCAGCCGTATGTGGAATCGTTGGCGATTGTGAGGGATTGAGAAGCATTTGCGACTCGAAGCCAGCGATGGGTAGAAACTTCGAAACGATATGCGTCCCACGAAGTATTTTCGTGAGTTGCTCGCTCAATGAATCCCATCTGGGTCTCGTACTGGGCGCGATCCGTGTGGATATTCGTTGGGAATACAAGCTTGAGGATCTTCTCCTGCTCGTTCCAGTCGGCTTCAACGTGAAGATCGACGTGATCGTTGTAGACCAACCACTCGAGTGTTACCCGTGAAGAATCGAAGGCGGCATCGGCGGTGATTCGTACACAATCGTCAAGCTCTTCGATCTTTTCTAAATGCATATTGGTTACCGTGCGTTGTGAACCACGGTAGAAGGGATCAATGTCCCAGGCATCCCACATATTCGGGAAGTCTTGGTGGAGGTGGAGTTCGCCGGCACGTTGACCTCGTGGAATATAATCGAAGCCCTGAGTATTACGCATGCTTACACAGCATCCGGATTCATCAAATTTTACGGTAAAGAACTCTGTGGAAACACTACGGGCGTTATGGTCAACCGTAATGTGGCTGTGCAGTGATTGTGGAGCACTGATGCTTAGCGCCTCTACGCTATGCGTTTTGAACGACGCCGCGTTAATGAGAACGCGGGAATCCGAAGCTGGACGGCTCGCCGCATCGTCGGAATTTGGATCAGTGAGGGAAACGCCAAGGGAAGTTAGGGCTTCTTTGATCAGGTTCTCACAGGTTGTGGAGATCTGAGCGTGGAGTTCACGAACTTCTCGGTAGACCCAAGCGACTGAAGTACCTGGGAGGATGTCATGGAACTGGCAGAGAAGCAGTTTGTGCCATGCCGCTTGGAGATCGTCGTACGGATAATCCATTTTTCCGCGCGTAGCAGCGGTTGTACACCACAATTCGGCTTCACGGAGTAGAGCTTCGTTGCGGCGATTTCCCTGCTTGGCATCGATCTGAGAAGTGAAGGTGCCTCGGTGTAGCTCCAGGTAGAGTTCACCAACCCATACAGGGAGTTCGGTGTATTCTTCTTTGGCTCGCTCGAAGAAATCGTGCGGAGACTCAACTACAGTGCGAGGTGCGCCCTCGAGATCGGAGAATCGATGGAGGCGTGCCATCATCTCCCGGGTGGGGCCACCACCGCCGTCGCCATATCCGAATGGAAGGAGCGAACATGATGCCTTGCCTTTTTCTTTGAAGTTTTCGACGGCGTGAACCAGCTGAGCACCGGTAACTTCCGATCCATAGGTATCGGCAGGTGGGAAATGGGTGAAGATACGGCTTCCGTCAATTCCTTCCCACGCCAAGGTATGGTGAGGAAAAGTGTCTACCTGATTCCATGAAATCTTTTGAGTGAGGAAGCGTTCGATCCCTGCTTCTTTTGCAATCTGTGGAAGAGCGCCCGAATATCCAAAGGAATCTGGGAGCCAAACTTCCTTGCAATCAAAATCAAGTTCTTGGCGGAAAAAGCTGATTCCTTCAACGAGCTGACGGCACATAGCTTCGCCGCCAGGTAGAACGGCATCAGGTTCCACCCACATGCCGCCTACTGGAACAATGGAACCTTCTTTTACACAGGTGCGGATACGGTCGAAGAGCTCTGGGTCCTGCTCTTTTACCCATGCTAGATGTTGGGCTGCTGGTAGCGCGAACACCAGTCCCGTTCCGTCTTCGATTAGGCGGACGACGTTTGAAAGCGTGCGCACAACCTTGCGTTTTGTTTCGCGAATTGGCCAAAGCCAAGCGGAATCGATGTGTGCATGGCCGACGGCGCTCAGACGGTGAGCATGTGGAAGCGCGGGTTTTGCCAGCTCAGGTGCGAGGATTTCGCGAGCTAGGTGTGCGGTGCGTGGAATATCGTCTAATTCGAGTGCGTCTAATGCGCAGTTAAGAGTGTGGAGGACGTGCCATTCACGATCGCCGAAATGAGGCTGAGCTTGGATGAGTTCAAAAAGCACTGAAATATCTAGAGCTAGATCGTAAACATCGCCGTGACGGATCGTTAGATCCGCGCGAGTCAGGGTGTAAAGATCTTCGAGAGAGGACGTGAGTTTATCGCCGTCGTAGGTGGGTTGGAACGGAAGGACTTCTAAGAGTAGAGGATTAGCTGCGGCCTCGATCGAGAACTGGACTTCGGTTCCCGCCACTTGCGGCAATGGAATCCATTGGTTGCGTGGGTTGATTGCCTTGATACAGTGACCGTTTGAATCGCGTACCTGACCTTCGCATTGGAACCCTGCGGAGTGGTCTGCCCATCCGAGGTCTACGATTGCTTCGAAAACGTCGTTCGTTTCTAATTCACGGTTCGGGATGGTGGTATTGATGCTAAACCAAACTGTTTCCCATGGTGCACCCCATGAAGTTCCTGCCGTAATCGGTGTAAAGGATTCCCACGGAACACTGTTGAGAGCAACTGGTTCGCCAATGACGCTGCTATTTGTACCTAAACCCGAATTGTTGTTTTCGCGTGGAACTCGCCAAAAGCTAAGATTAAGAGGTGTGAGAATAGTATGCTGTGCGGGCAGAATCTTCTCACGCAGGGTGCGTTCCACGCGCTGCATAAGGATCTGACGGTTATCGTGCATCGGTTCTCCTTGGTTGAGATATGCGTCATTGAAATCTCCTACCTTGTAGCATAGGAACTAAACCGCTTTAGTGCAAGACTTTACGCAAAGTTTGTGGGAAAGTGTTTCATAGAAATAATCGAACTGGTTCTAGGAGTAATCGTGGGCAGGCCAACTATCAAGGATATTGCGAAGCAAGCAGGGGTAAGCTCCGCAGCGGTATCCTTTGCCCTTAATAATCGCCCTGGAATTTCTGATGCGACTCGTGAAAGAATCCTGCGCACCGCGAAAGAAGCGGGCTGGGTTCCTAATTCGGTGGCTATTGCGTTGTCCGGTTCGAAAGCTGGTGCGGTTGGGCTAATTATTGCTCGTCCAGAATCTGCATATTCCAACGAACGCTTCTTCTTTGAATTTATTGTGGGGTTGCAACGTTCGCTCACCGAAGCGAACCTTGACCTAGTTTTCCACACCGCCACAAACCTCGATGAAGAGCTTTCGATGTATCGCAGGTGGATGGCTCAGGGGAGAGTCGATGGAGTGGTTGTTATTGACCCACGAGTCGACGATCCACGTCCGGACCTCCTTCGTAAGTTAGGTATGCCTGGTGTTTTTGTGGGTGCCAAGCATAAAGATTTCGGTGCTGTTCTAGCTGACGATGCGGCGATGATGACGGCGATCGTCGATCATCTCCAAGTTCAGGGAGCTAAACGCCTGGGTTACGTGGCAGGTAATTTTGCGCTATTGCATACTCAAACACGCTTCGCGGCACTCCGCAATCGTGGAAAAGAACTTGGGATAGACGTCGTCGTAGCTGAAGATGTAGATGTTAGTGAGGCGTCAAGCTATGAAGCAGTGGAGAAGCTTTTAACATCGAAAGACGCTCCGGATGCCTTGGTTTTCGATAATGAAATCCTTGCCCTTGGAGGTGTGCAGGCAGTCCATCGCCATCACCTAGCTGTTGGTGAAGATGTACTTATGGTTTCGTGTGAGGATTCGGATGTGTGCCGGGTGCTTAATCCACCGATTACTGCGGTCAGGAAGTCTGCGCGTTTGCTTGGAGAGCATGCCGGAACGGTGCTGTCTGAACTTCTGAATAAGGACGAGTGTCGCGTTATTGTAGAAGAGAATCCTCGTTTAGAAGAGCGTGAATCAACCATGCGGAGCACTATTCTGGTGTGAATGGAAAGGTTAGCTCTGGTGGTATTGCACCTCAACCTTTTAATCAATAAAACCCTAGACCGTTTGAGCGGTTTATCTAATTTGAGCTATTTATAGAAAATGATTGCGGATCTCAACAGACCTTAGGTAGCGTGTACCTTACAGTAGCTAAACCGATTTAGTGCGCTTGTGCTCGCGGTTTTCTGCTCAACTTGAAGGTCGATCAAAGCGAAGGGGCTTTGTATGCGTTCTACACGTCGTCGCATATCTTTTATTTCGGCACTGTCAATATTTGCGTTTCTAGCTTCACCTGCGCAGGCAGCGGATTCTTATCCACCCGCCGGAGAAGCTGCTGTTGCTAGTGCCCAGCCAGTACTTTCTGGATATCGAGTACAAAGTATTCGTGATTGGACTCCAGAATCTGATCCATTTGCAAACCAATTGCGAGCAACCGTTCCGCTCCAAAAACGAATCGCAGCGAATCCAGCTACGCAGGCCAAACCGGAACTGGATGGGCGCGCGGAGGTCATGCTAATGCAGGGCGATTACGGCAACTCGTTCTTTGGCTCAACCACATACAACAACACGTTTTCTGACCACACGTTCAATTTTTGGCAGTACTCGGATTATTGGTCGCCCTGGCACGGAGCGGCATCACTTGGAGTTCCGCAAACGATCTACAACCCTGCCACCTCGAATTGGCGTGACCGCGGATTTGAATTTGGAGTACTAAGCGTTCCTAGTCCGGAATACACAAATGCCGCTCATCGCAACGGTGTTAAATCGATCGGAATTCTTTACTTTGATCCCTATTTCCGCCCAGGCCTAACGTTTAAAGAAATGTTCGATAAAGACCCAAATTCTCAAGGGTATCTGCTTGCTCAGAAACTCGTGGAGATGGCAAAATACTACGGATTCGATGGCTACTTCCTTAACCAAGAAGAAGCTGTGTCCGATCCGTCCGAATTTAAGCCGTTTATGGCTTACCTGACTTCCCAAGGTCTTTACACTCAGTGGTACGACACCAACTCGCAGTTCAATGCCTCGAAGGCGGCTTGGCTCCGAGATAATCAGCATGGACGCATTCACAGTTCGGTATTTGTGAACTATGGTAACGATGGAAAAGCGATGAACGCGTGGGCAAAAGCCAATGGGTATGACCCCTATGCTGAAGTTTTTGCAGGTGTTGAAGCTAACCAAACCGGTTTTGGTGGAACCGGTGGTGTTGACCAAGGCTTCACCTCGGCCACAAACCATTCACCTTTAACCTCAATTGCGCTGTTCACGCCGTCAGACTTCTACCAGCGTGGACTTGATGATCAGATCAAGGACATTACGGGACGAAGCGACACGAATTTGCCATTTATGCAGCAAGATTCCTATCAGTGGATGGTTTCTGAACGTGAGCGTATGTACTTCTCCGGTCCGAAACAAGACGTTACGGCAACCGGTGCTGCAAACCTTATCACCCGGGAAGAAGTTGGTATTAATAATACTGGTTGGATTGGCGTCGCTGATTTCATTCCAGCCCGTTCGGTGATTTCTGGAACTGAATTTTACTCGCTCTTTAACACTGGAAAGGGAATGCGTTCCTACCAAAAGGGGACTGTGAGCTCTGCTAAGAAGTTCTCAGATATGGGAGCGCAGTCCATCTTGCCGTCCTGGCAATGGTGGATTACCGCGGAAAAACAACCAACGCTCAAAGCTGATTTTGACTACGGTGACCAGCCCCGTACTGATTTACAGGGCAAGCCTGTTACCTCGCCGTTTACACCAGTTGGGGCTTACGACGGCGGTTCCTCGCTTGTACTTTATGGCGTGGCTGACGTTCCACAAACCGTGAAGCTCTTTAAAACCGATCTTAAGGTAACGGCCGGTTCGAAGGCATCGGTGGTGTGGAAGAATACGCAAGCTACGGCGAACGCTCAGCTCGCCGTCGTTTTCGCTGATGAACCGACTAAAACTATTACGTTCCCACTTGGTGATTCAACCGGACAGTGGCAAGAATCTGTGATTGACCTAGGTCAATATGGAGGAAAAACAATTGTGACACTTGGTGTTCAGGTTGAGAATGCT
Organism: Arcanobacterium ihumii; assembly: GCF_900604515.1. GTDB lineage: Bacteria > Actinomycetota > Actinomycetes > Actinomycetales > Actinomycetaceae > Arcanobacterium_A > Arcanobacterium_A ihumii. Next base: position 1,022,216 of record NZ_UWOS01000001.1, read on the forward strand.
GCGCGTGGTGTTGAGCCAATTCAAGTGAATGTTGGAAAACTGGCACTTACTTCGGGTCAGGAAGCTCCGCAGGCTCCGCAAGGACTTCACGTGGATGAGCTACTTACAGATGGTCAGATGAATATTTCCTGGCAACCGCAGAGCTTTAATGAAGTGGATTCCTATGTGTTTGAAGGCATTGATTCCCAAGGGAACGTTCATGAATTTGGGCGCGGATTTGGGCAAGCGCGCTACATAAAGAATGTAGGTATTTCAGGTGACTTTACCTTGCAGGTTCGCGCTGTCGGTAAAGACGGGCAGTATTCTGCTCCTGCAAAGTTAGTTGTTGAGCAGTCGAAACTTCCACAGAACCTCACTATTCCTACTGCTCTTGATTCTCAAGGGCACTTTGTAGAAGCAAAAGAAGCCGGCAAGGTTAGTTTGGCATGGAACGCTGTTTCGGGGGCTCAAGGTTATGAAGTGCGGCTCAAGACGCTCTTTGCTGATGCTAATAATCCCTACCATGGCGAAGCAAAGGTACAGGTTGGAGCTGGTCAAACCGATGTGACTATGGTTGCACCACCGGAAGGTGAGCGTTTCCAGATCTGTGTAACACCGCTGGGTAAAGAGCTAGGTGCGGTTAAAGAGGTATGTCAGCGGGGTCGCTACCATGATTCATATGCGGCGCCAATGCATAAGCAGGACTTTGGGTTGCTTGGTGGAGCTAAATTCCATTTGAAGAATCCAACGACGACTGACTGGCAAAAGGTTTCGTCAAAGGGTGACGAAACCTGGGTTGCTACCCGTGGAAAGAATAATAATGCGCAATGGAATAATCACGACGAAAATGGACGATTGACCGTAGAGCGCACTGTAAAGTCTACAATTGCTTATTCCCTAGTTGACTATGCGGGAAATTCCTCACAACCAATAGAGCTGAAACTAAATGGAGACAAGATTGATTTTGTTGATCGGGCGGCTCCTGAAGTATGGGCAACTCCATGGAATCCACAGGTTGTGAAAAAGGGGCAGGCAATTACACCGATTACGGTAACTGCTCGCGATAATGCAGGAGGGGTGAAGATTTCAGTTTCGCTCAAAGAAATTCCGCAGTCTACTGGTGCCGAGGCAAAGCCAATTGCGCAGACCCTACCGACTACGCGGGATTTGGAACTTGTGCAGATCAAACCATCCACGCAGCTACAGGCAATGAACTCTGCTCAAGGAGATATGGCGGTTTTCAGAACTGCTTCGTTAATAGCTCCACAACTTGCCTATAAGCCAGCGTCGGCAAGCACCCAAGCCACTTCCTCCCTTGGTGGTCTCAGTTTTGATGAAGCTACCAGGACTCTTTCAGGAGTTCCGCAGTGGGAGGGCGTTCGTGAATTGGTAGTTACGGCAACTGATAAATCGGGTAATTCCTCAACGATGTCCTTAACTATTCAAGGAAGCGGCACGAGTTCCCCAACGCCGAGCCCTGCCCCAGATTCGAGTGCTTCTCAAGGAACAGGTGCGACCTCCAGCGCGGGAAACGCACAAGCTGGATCAGGAAGTGATGTTGCTCCGGCTCCGCGCCTTGATAGTGAGCTTTCTCAGACCGGATCAAAGTTGGTAATTTGGTTGACGCTGGTTCTGGCGCTCTGTCTATGTGTAGGTGTTGGGTTCACGATGTGTTCTAAGAAACACCGGTGAGCTAGGAGAATTAGAGACCGTGTGACTTGGGTTAGTACACCGTTAACCTAAGTCACACGGAATCGAGGTGTTATCCCATACTTGATACGAAATCAAGAGCGGACGGAATGTCTTGGGCATCGGTAACTGCTTCGATAAGCACGAGTTTTCCGGGGTGTTCCATGGCTGTTTGTAGCGCAAAATCAAGTTCTTGGCTGGTAGTTGCCTTGAAAACTAAATGGTTTGTTGGGTCAGACCCGAAGAATTCGAGTGCCAAGTCCCACCGCCACGCAGGAATTGTGTTGTAGCTGGCAGTCATGCCGTGAATAGCACGCTCAACGGTGTAGCCATCATTGTTAATAAGAATGACGACGGCGGGAATGTCTTCACGAATCATTTGCCCAAGCTCTTGTATTGTGAGTTGTGCAGAACCGTCACCAATGAAAAGTACTGGCCGCTTATTGCGGTCGGCAAGCCCTGCGCCTACAGTTGCCGGCAGAGTGTAGCCAATTGATCCCCAGAGGGGCTGTCCGACAAAAGTGACGCCCTGTGGAAAGCGGCACTGTGAGAGACCAAAGAAGCTGGTTCCCTGCTCGGCTAGGACGATGTGCGAGGCATTAAGGTGTGTAGCAACTAATTGCCACAAATCATCTTGCTGTAAGGGGGTGTCCGTCAGCTCAATAGGAGTGTAATTCGAATCAAACTTCTCGAACGGCATTGCCTCGACATGAAGTTCACAGATTACTTGTTCGGTAATATTTAAGGAAGTAGCGATGCTAAGTGGAGCAAAAACACGGTTCCCAATTCGAGCTTCGGAACGTCCAAGATCTATCCGGTGCTCGTTGTCGATCTTGGCAGTGAATCCGCCGGTGGTGTTATCGGTGAATTGGACACCGATCGTCATTAGTGCATCAGCATTTTCAACGGCAACTCGAACGGGTTCGGCGGATGCGGATCCTGAATAGGTCCCCACGTAATTTGTAAGCGATTCGTCTACCAAGCTCTTTCCCCAAGACAGAGTAGTTACGGGCAGACCTGTTTTATCCAAAAAAGAACGTAACTGATCAGCGGCACCGTCGCGGTGAACCAAAATATCGGCAAGTACGGTTACTTTCTTTCCTTGAATAAAATTACGTAGCTCTGCCTCGAATTCTGTTGCGGCTGTTTCGCTAGAAACAGGTTCGAGTCGAACAAGTGGAGTGCTTGGAGGAGTAGCGGGGCTAGCTGCTACGTCGGCTGCCAAGATAATCATTCCTGGACGCTTGTGGAACAAAACTTGTGAAAGAGCGTGATCTATCTGTGCGCTCGCCGTTGGCGCCTCAACATCAATGACGCAACAGGTAATTTCTTTAGCAATGCGCGCAAAGTGTTCGAAGTTTCCGTCACCCAGACTGTGGTGAGCCCGGCGGTGTTCTGCTTGGATATGTTTAGCAGGAGCGCCAACAATATGAACAACCGGAACGAATTCCGCGAAGGAACCGGCGATTGCGTTGGTTGCAGAGAGTTCGCCCACTCCGTAGGTGGTGAGAAGTGCACCGATTCCTTTAATGCGAGCGTATCCGTCTGCGCTATAGCCCGCGTTGAGCTCGTTTGCTGAACCGGCCCAATGGATGTTCTCATGCGCGATCACATGGTCAAGGAAATGAAGGTTGTAATCTCCTGGAACTCCAAAAAGTTCGTCGATTCCAATTTCGTTGAGTCGATCAAGGAGATAGTCTCCAACGGTATATGACTGAGGTGAGTTTGAAGTAGTCATATGGTGTTTGTTATTCCTTTCGTGAATATGGTGGCCTATTGCTGTTTTGTACAATGTGTTCAAAGAGACCACCGTGAACCTGTGTACGTGCTCCTCGTGCCCACTTTTCATCGACTTCTCCTAAATCAAGTGCCGCTGCTGCACTCATAAAAAGGCCAAGTCCCAGAAAAGTCTTGACTGCAACAGGATCAAGCTGAGTAATCTCCTCAACTGTTTCCCAGAGTTGTGCATAGTTTTTCCTCATTGCTTCCTTGATCTCTGCATCCGCACATGCTGCGAGTCCCTGCAATAGAAGCTGTAGTCGGGTGTTATCGGTGAGCCGATCAAGGTAGACGGGAGCCATGAGCTCAACGGCGTTGAGTCCAGTTTCGTTGGACGAAGCCTGCCGAAGCCCGGTGGTGAGGGACTCGTAGGCATCGTCAACGAGAGCCATGAATAGGGCTTTTTTCGTTTTGACTAGACGGAAAACGTAGGGTTGCGTCACTCCTGCTTTAGCGGCGATGTCGTCAATAGATGCCGCTTGTAAGCCTTTTGTAGCGAATTCATTCGCTGCAATGGTGAAAATCTGGCGGCGACGTTCTTCGGCTGTCATTCGAGGGTTCATAATTAGTAAGTTAGTACTTACTAATTATGAAGTCAAGGGGTGGAGAGTGGTGCTCGTGTTGTCAAAATTTGCCAGGGGTCTGGTTGTGTGTCTCGCGGATTAGTTATAAGGTTTCGCCTAGACGAAAATAAAAATTCAATACCACGAAAAGATTGAGATTTATGCCTGTTATTGCAGATGAGAAGCAGAATCTGGACTCAACGAAAGTAATTCAACACCGCGTTGTAGCATTACTTGGTCCAGCATTTGTTGCCGCGATTGCATATGTAGATCCGGGCAACGTAGCTGCTAATATTACGGCGGGTTCCACGTACGGTTACCTTCTTACTTGGGTACTGGTAGCGGCGTCGGCGATGGCGGTGCTCATCCAATATCAGTCAGCAAAACTCGGGATAGTAACCGGCCAGTCTATCCCAGAATATTTTGGAAATACGTGGTCACGGCGCTCGCGAATCCTCTACTGGCTTCAGGCAGAAATCGTTGCAGCAGCAACTGACCTTGCCGAAGTAATCGGCGGGGCTATCGCTTTAAATTTGCTCTTTGATCTCCCGCTGGTGTGGGGTGGCGTTATCATTGGAATTGCATCTCTTATCTTTTTGTTCCTTAAAGATAAACGCGGGCAAAAAGTATTTGAAAATATGGTGATCGTATTTCTAACAATTATCGCGATCGGGTTCCTATCCGGTTTGATCGTGAGTCCTCCTGCTCCTCATGATGTTGCGCGTGGTTTAATCCCAACGTTCCGTGGTCAAGATTCGGTACTCGTCGCCGCCTCGATGCTTGGCGCAACTGTTATGCCTCACGCGATCTATCTACACTCTTCTTTGGTGGGGGATCGTTTTGGAGCAAGCCACTCAGACTCAACGATCACCAGACTTCTGCACGCTACAAAAGTCGACGTAGTGGGAGCATTGGCTCTTGCTGGAATTGTGAATATCGGCTTGCTTCTGCTTGCTGGCTCGTCCTTGCGAGGCGTCGAAGGAACGGACACCATTGCGGGAGCTCACACCGCAGTAACCCATAACTTTGGAGCTGGCATAGGATTACTTTTTGCCATCGGCTTGCTCGCGTCGAGCCTTGCCTCCACCTCAATAGGTGCGTATGCCGGTTCAGAGATTATGCGAGGGCTCTTGAAGATAAACATCCCGCTCTACATCCGGCGCACCATCACAATCATCCCAGCGATTATTATTTTAGGGATGGGCGCTGAGCCCACCTGGGCACTCGTTATTTCGCAAGTGGTACTTTCCTTCGGAATCCCGATGGCTATCATCCCTTTAACGATGCTAACCCGAAGCGAGAAGGTAATGGGGAAGTGGCGTGACACTACCGGTATCAGAATCGCGATGATTGTTGTGTCTGGACTGATAGTGGTGCTGAACTTGTGGCTGGTTGTGTTGACTGTGCAAGGCAGTTAGGAATATAGGCGCGTTCACTTACTAGCAAAGGCATTTTGAGCATGATGACCGTCTAATGTATGGCGAAAATATCGGTACTTCACTCCGTTAGAGTCCGAATGCGCCACCACTCACTAAGATCGCTATACCCAGTCCGATTAAAACGAGAGGAAAAAGTACGCTTTCCCAGCGCTCGAGGATTTTCGCGATGGTGGGCTGTGTTGCAACGAAATGCGCGATATAAACAAGTGCGCCAACGAGCACAAGGAAAACCAAGCTGTAGGTAACTGTTGCTGCCCAACCCTGACTCAAGAAAACAGGAACGTAGACGCCGATGTTGTCGCCCCCATTTGCAAAGGTCACTCCCGCAACGCTCGCAATCGAAACTATTTTTCCGACGCCGGCCGCTTCACTTGCGCCTTTAGTTCCAGTTTCCTCGGCAACGTTTTCGTCTTCTTCTTCATTCCACTCATCCCAAGCCGCTTTTATGCCAAGTACAAGCGGAACCAAACCGAAGTACGGGATAACGCTGGGGGATAGGAGCATACCCGCTCCCGCCGTCGTCGCAATGGAGGCAACTAAAATTCCTACGAATCCAAGATACTGACCTGCGGTGATGCGGAAAGAAGATCCCGGGGCTCCACCTGCCCGTGCGAAGAAGAGTGCCAAGATGATGACGTCGTCGATATTCGTTGCAACGAATAGTCCGAATGCCTGAAGAAGAATTGAAAACGTCACAGATTTGCCCTTATTTAATGGGGAACAGAACGGTGAGATCAATCCTACATGGCGTTAAGAGCGCGTCAATATCTGAAGAATGTGAATTTGGATAGCGATCTAATGAATACATGATTTACGGCTTACTTTTGGTCATCGCGACTTTGGCACTCGGAGAAGTCCTGTTACGTCTCATTCATTCTCTTTACATAGATTCCCCAACAAACCATGGCGAACATCATGAAAGGAGAGGCTGATGTGGGAGTCAATCATTGCACTCGTGCTCGGTATTTCCGCAGTTGGCTACCTTGTAGTAGCCCTCTTTAACCCGGAGCGATTCTCATGAGTGGTTACATTCCTTTTGTCGTGGTGTTCTTGGCACTGGCGCTGGTTTATATGCCGTTTGGCAACTACATGGCTCGAGTCTTTACCACCGAAAAGCATTCTTGGCTCGAACGTGGAATCTATCGGTTTACCGGTATTAACCCTGACCAAGAGGTTGGTTGGCGAAGCTATGCGCAGTCGGTGATCACGTTTTCTATAGTCTGCATACTAGGCTTATACGCAATTATCAGGCTTCAAACATTTCTCCCGCTCCATTACTCCGTGGACCCAATGCGTCCCGATCAAGCATGGAATACCGCAATTTCATTCGTGACTAACACCAATTGGCAATCATATTCAGGTGAAACTGCGTTGACGATCTTCGTCCAGATGTTTGGTCTTACGGTTCAGAATTTCGTTTCTGCCGGTGTTGGGCTCTGCGTTGCGATTGCACTGATACGCTCACTTGCAAACGTCAAAGGCAACGGAAAACTTGGAAATTTCTGGGTGGATCTGACCCGTGGTATTTTGCGTATTTTGCTTCCGATTGCGGCCTTGGCAACGATTTTCCTCATCAGCCAAGGTGTTATACAAAACCTCCACGCAGCGCTTGAGTATGCCTCAATTACCAGTGGAACAACCCAGACTCTTCCGTCAGGAGCTGTGGCAAGCCAAGAAGCAATCAAAGAGCTCGGCACAAACGGTGGTGGATTTTTTAACGCAAACTCAGCGCACCCCTGGGAGAATCCAAACGCATACACGAATATGCTTGAGATTTTCTTGATTTTACTTATTCCGGTTTGTCTAACTCGAACCTTCGGAGTGATGGTTCACCAAAAGCGGCAAGGTTGGGCGGTATTAAGCGCCATGGCAACACTTTATACGCTGGTATTAGTCGTTGTTTCTTACGCAGAAACGCACGTTGCATCAGTTTCTGGTTCTGGACTCGAAGGCAAAGAACTACGGTTTGGTATTTTACCGTCGTCGTTATTCGCAGTTACGACGACGGGCACCTCGACTGGTGCTGTGGACGCGGCTCACTCAAGCTTCTCCCCGCTCGGTGGAGGAATGTTAGCTCTCAATATGATGCTCGGAGAGATCGCCCCGGGAGGAGTTGGCACTGGAATTTACGCCATGTTGGTTATGTTTATCTTGGCAGTGTTCATTGCTGGGCTTATGGTTGGGCGAACTCCTGAATACCTTGGAAAACGAATCCAAGTGCCCGAAATTACCTTGGTGAGCTTATTTATCCTCGTTATGCCTGTACTCGTAATTCTTGGCGTTGGTATTTCAACCGTTATCCCAGGCATTCGCACTTGGCTTTCAACAGCGGGCCCGCACGGGTTTACCGAGCTAGTCTATGCGTTCACGAGCGCAACAAATAACAATGGATCAGCATTTGCTGGTATCCACGCCGACGAACCTTGGTTCACGGTTTCACTCGGGCTTGTGATGTTTCTCGGTAGATTCCTTCCGATTATATTTGCCCTTGCTTTAGCTGGTCGTTTTGCCACCAACCCTTCGATCCCTGAAACATCGGGAACTCTGCCAACTCATCGACCCCTCTTTATCGGTGTTGTTGTTGGAATCTGCCTTATCGTAGGCGCACTTACCTTCCTTCCTACCCTCGTTCTCGGTCCAATTGCGGAGGCAATGCTATGACCACTACTCCAAATCAATCGCGATCATCGCTTCGTGCCCAGCTCAAAGAAGCACTTCCGCTGGCGCTTGCAAAGCTAGATCCGCGTACACTCATCCATACTCCCGTGATGTTTCTAGTAGAAGTGGGAGCTGCGTATACTTTTATCCTCGCGATCCTCCATACTTCGATATTTTCGTGGTCGATCACAGTATGGCTCTGGTTTACTGCGTTTTTTGCTACGTTGGCAGAAGCCGTTGCAGAAGGTCGCGGTAAAGCCCAGGCTGCTTCGCTTCGTGCAACTCGAACCAGCCTGATCGCCCAACGGATCGTCGATAGAGCTGGAGTAGCGTCACCAGATCAACACTTTGATTTGGATGTTTCGCCAACCGAAGCTGTTGCCTCCGATGATCTCAAGGTGGGGGACGTCGTCGTTGTTTGTGCAGGAGAACAGATCCCTGCTGATGGTGATGTTATCCTTGGCGCCGCAAGCGTTGATGAATCTGCAGTGACGGGTGAATCTGCTCCGGTTATCCGTGAAGCTGGTGGTGATCGCTGTGCAGTGACGGGTGGTACCAGAGTCTTGTCTGACCGCATCGCAGTGCGAGTTACGAGCAAACCGGGTGAAAGCTTTATCGATCGGATGATTTCGCTGGTTGAAGGCGCCGCACGTAAGAAAACGCCGAATGAGATGGCATTGTCGATTCTGCTAATTGTGTTGTCGTTGATCTTCTTGGTGGTAGTAATTGGGCTAGGGCCAGTAGCGGTATTTGCGGGTTCCCATATCACCCCGATTGTTTTTGTGGCACTGCTGATTTGCCTTATTCCGACGACGATTGGCGCATTGCTTTCAGCGATCGGAATTGCCGGAATGGATCGCCTTGTGCAACACAATGTTTTAGCAATGTCTGGTAGAGCTGTAGAGGCAGCGGGTGATGTGTCGACTCTGTTGCTCGATAAAACTGGAACGATCACGATCGGGGATCGCCAAGCTGTTGCATTTATTCCCGCACCCGGAGTTGACTCCCACGAGCTAGCACGGGCATGCCAGCTTTCATCGGCAGCGGATGAAACTCCCGAAGGTCGATCAATCCTGACTTTAGCGCAGGAGCTCGGAGAAGCAGCGCTCCGAGACGAAGAGTATCGTTTTGCTCGGTTTATCCCGTTCACGGCGAAAACTAGGATGAGTGGTGTGCTCTTCGAAGAAGAGTCTCGCGGAGTCGTGAAAGGCGCAGCAAAAGAGATTGTGGCACTTGTTGAGCGAAGTGGGAGTGCCGTTGATTCGAGCTCGGAGCGCGCTATTCGTGAGATTAGTGAATCGGGTGGAACGGCGCTCGCGGTTGCTTCGATCGAAACTGAGGTTCCAGAAGCTGGAAACGACTTCGCGAACGATCTTCCCGGCGTCGTCTCTGCTCAACTCCTTGGTGTGGTGCACTTGAAGGACATCGTCAAAGAAGGTGTGGTGCAACGTTTTGAAGAGTTGCGAGCAATGGGAATACGAACGGTCATGATCACTGGTGATAACGAGCTCACGGCGCGTGCGATTGCTAAAGAAGCCGGGGTAGATGACGTTCTGGCGGAAGCAACCCCGGACGACAAAATGGCTCTCATCAAGCGTGAACAAGCTGGCGGACACATGGTTGCGATGACCGGTGACGGTACAAATGATGCGCCGGCATTAGCCCAAGCAGACGTTGGGGTAGCGATGAATACGGGTACTTCTGCTGCGAAGGAAGCAGGAAATATGGTTGATCTTGATTCTGATCCCACCAAGTTAATCGATATCGTCCACATTGGAAAACAGCTTCTGATTACCCGTGGAGCCCTTACAACTTTCTCGATCGCAAATGATGTTGCGAAGTATTTCGCGATCATTCCAGCGATGTTTGTGGCAGCGTTCCCGGGTCTGGCTGCGCTCAACGTCATGCATCTGCATAGCCCAGAATCTGCAATTCTTTCTGCAGTTATTTTCAACGCGCTCATTATTGTTGCGCTCATTCCGCTCTCCTTGAGAGGGGTGAAGTACCGACCAAGTTCGGCTGCGCACCTGCTTGCCCGTAATCTTGGAATTTTCGGACTCGGTGGGCTTATCGCACCATTTATCGGAATCAAAATTATCGATCTAATTGTTGGTCTTGGACTTGGGATCTAGGAGCTCACGATGTCTCTAAGCAGAATAAAACGAGTCGTTTGGACTGCGGTTAAACTTTTCACTGTATTCACACTCTTGATAGGGCTCGCCTATCCGCTGGCTTTTGTTGGCGTCGGAAAAGTATTTTCTGACCAAGCTCAGGGGTCACTTTTGGTTCACGACGCCGGTGCGAAGGTTCCATCAGGAAAGGACCGTGTTGTGGGATCACGGCTCTTGGCACAACCTGTAACGAAGCCTGGATATTTCTTTTATCGCCCCTCGGCATCAGAAAATGGTGCGGATCCACAGCTCTCGGGAGCATCGAACCTATCGCCTTTCAGTGGAGAATTAAAAGACTTGATTTCCGAGCGTAGAAGGTTGATTGCACAACGTGAACATGTGCAACCCGATATGGTTCCTATTGACGCTCTCACGGTTTCTGGATCTAGTCTCGATCCTCATATTTCAGTTTCTTACGCGGAACTCCAAATAGCTCGCGTGGCGCGTGAACGTGGAGTAGACGAAAAAGTGATCAAGCAGACCGTTGAGAACAACACTGAGAGAGTGCTCAACGGGTTCGAAGATTCTAAGGTTGTGAATGTGACGGCGTTGAATTTTGCGCTCGATGAGCTCTAAAATCTGCGGTTTTCGTAATGCTTTTTGCAAATTCCAGAGGCAGATCCTGGTAGCGCAATGATCACTGGATTTGGAGGGAGGTATCCATGACCAGTCGTGGACACCTAAAGGTTTATTTGGGTTTCGCACCCGGAGTTGGAAAAACCTACACCATGCTTCGTGAAGCGCATGAAGTTGCCTCTCGTGGTGTGAAGGTGATCGTCGGGGTGGTCGAAGATCATGGACGCCCCCATACGAAAGCGCTGATTGACGGCTTAGATGTGATGCCTCGACGTGAGATCCAAATTGGGCAGTCTCTTTTCGGGGAATTGGATGTTGAAGCTTGTATCGCGGCCGACCCAGACGTCGTCCTAGTAGACGAACTTGCCCATACCGTCGTCGGTTCGGTGAAAGGTACCGATGCTTCGTCCACAGTAACTCCGGTACATACAAAGCGTTGGCATGACGTCGAAAGGCTTTTGGACGCGGGTCTGGATGTGGTGTCTACCCTTAATGTTCAGCATATTGAGTCACTAAATGACGTGGTAGCGGCAGTCACTGGGACTCGGCAACGCGAAACTGTGCCGGACCATGTTTTACGAAACGCCGACGAAATCGAGCTCATTGATCTTTCACCCGATGCCCTACGAATCAGGCTGTCGAAAGGCGATATCTATCGTGCGGAGCAGATTGAGGCTGCTCTTTCGAATTATTTTAGGTTGGGCAACCTCAGCGCACTGAGAGAATTAGCGCTGCTGTGGCTAGCTGATCGGGTGGATGAAGGTCTCGAGAAATATCGAGCTGCTAAAGAAATTACAGATAACTGGCCGGCCCGCGAGCGCTTAATTGTGGCAGTACGCGGTCTATCCGGAGACGAAACTTTGATCCGTAGAGGGGCACGAATTATTGGACGAATCCCAGAAGGGGAGATGATTGTTGTTCATATTGCTGGAGGAGATGGTATTCGTCTTGCCAATAACGACCAGCTTCAGAAACTCCAAGAACTCGCTGAATCCTTGGGTGCTGAGTGGCGAATCATTGTTGGTGACGATGTAGCCCAAACTCTTGTTGACTTTGCACGTAGCGTCAATGCCTCACAACTTGTGGTGGGGCTTTCAAGGCGAGCTGTGGGTTTTGTGGGAGGTTTGACCTCTAAACGTCTGATCAAAGCAGCTAAGGGGATTGATGTTCATATCGTTTCCGCTGAGCCTTCAGGTATACGTGAGCGTGAACCGTCCTTGGAGCCGCGCTATATTCGTTCGAAGCTCAGGAGGCTCAGCAGCTGGGCAGTGGCAATTCTGGGGCCAGTTATCTTTGCAACGTTGGTTTCTCTTTGGAATCCTTCAGAAGATTACCTCAGTACTATATTGTTAGGGAATCTAACGATCGTCATTTTTACAACGATGATCGGTGGACTCTGGCCCGGACTTATTTCAGTGATTTTAGTGTCCTTTTTAGTTAACTGGTTCTATACGCCACCAGTCCACACTTTGACTATCACGGAGCCTTCAAATATTGTCCAGATACTGTTATTTTTTCTGATAGCGTCCGCGGTTGCCTGGGTAGTAGATATTGCTGACCGACGAGCGGCTTTAGCCGCGCGTTCTCAGTGGAGAGCGACGATCCTAACGGATCTAGCATCGGGTGTTATTTCAGGCGGTGATGATCTACGAGGTTTGCTTGAACGTTTACGTGAAACATTTACGCTCAATGCCGTTGACTTACAACGTTTCGATAAAGATCATCGCCGATGGATCACAATTGCTTCGAGTGATAGGTATCGCCTCAATACACAAAATATTCGACTCGATACACAAAATGACAAAATTGATACACAAACGACGATTCGTATCGATGAATCTCTAAGGTTTCTTGCTGAGGGTAGAGCCTTGAGCACCCAAGATGTTGAAATAATCGAGGCTCACGGTGCTCGAATCGTTATTATTCTAGATCGGCAAGAGATTGATGCAATGCGTCGTGCAACTGCGGCGCTCGAGGCGGGGAACCGAGTGGGAAGCGCTGTATTAGCTGCCGTCTCACATGATCTTCGAACGCCTTTAGCCTCGATCAAAGCTGCCGCTTCAACCCTTGCCTTGAGCGATGTTGAGCTGTCTGAAGCCGATCAACGAGAGCTAATATCTGTATTGTGCTCATCCTCGGACAATCTTGATGTGGTGGTTGGAAACTTGCTCGATATGAGCCGATTGAATTCTAATTCAGTTCGGATTGATAGAAGTCCAATTGATCTGGGCGGAGTTGTGAATGCCACCCTTGATGAACTGAAAGATACGAGCGCATGGATAGATGTCGACCTACCTGAAGACCTACCAAATGTGGAAGGTGATAGGGGTCTTATTCAGAGGGTTCTTGTGAACCTTATCAGCAACTGTCGCAAGTACGCGCCACAGTCGCGGATTCATCTGGTTGCAGGAGCAGTGTGGAATACAGTTGAGGTGCGCGTTATCGATCATGGACCGGGTATTCCCCCTGAGAAAATGCCCGACCTTTTCACCCCATTTAACAATATCTCGGATCGCCATTCTGGTTTAGGTTTAGGTCTTGCTGTGGCTCATGGTTTTGCTACTGAGATGGGTGGGGACCTATCTGTTGAAGAAACGCCGTGCGGTGGTGCTACGTTTGTGTTGAGTCTGAAAGTAGCGCAACTACCTATAACGAAGGCTTTTATTTCTCAAGAGACTGGCACAAACCCAACAAGAAATTCTAAATCCCGTTAGACACGACGAATAACGCACATGGTCTAGGTAGCAGGAGAGATCGAAATGGCAAAAATTTTGGTTGTGGAAGACGACGCTCAGCTTGCATCAACATTGAGCGTTATTTTACGAACGCACGGGTACGACGTCGCTATATCTAGGAATGGAACCGAAGCGATCAAAATCTCCTCGCATGAGATTCCGCAATTAGTACTACTGGATATTGGCTTACCTGATATTAACGGACTTGACGTGTTGCGAACTATTCGGACGTGGAGCGATATACCTGTGGTAATCGTGTCTGCACGTCATGAGATCGAAGCTCGAATTAACGCTCTTGACGAAGGTGCAGACGATTTTGTGACCAAACCTTTTGTGGCAGGCGAACTGCTGGCGCGGATTCGCGCAGCATTACGTCGAGCCAACGCAGAAGAGGAGCACACACCCGTAGTTGTTACTCGCGATGGTTGGATTGAGGTTGATATCCCGGCAGGGATATTGAGTGTGGATGGGAACCAAGTAAAGCTAACACCTACTCAGTGGAAAATCGTCTCCTATTTGGCGGCTCGCCATGATCGGCTCGTTCCCCAAATTGATCTTCTTAAAGCAGTGTGGGGAGATAACTACGAAAAAGAAACGAATTATCTGCGAGTATTTCTTTCTCAGATTCGTGCCCGAACAGAAAAAGATCCGCACAACCCTCAATACTTCATTACGGAAGCTGGAATCGGATACCGTTTTGTGCTCTAGTAGAAGAGTTTAGTTCTCAGCGCGTCCACGTCTCCAATACCCCATGAATGCAATATTTTTGCGGTCAATCCCTAATTCTTGAACAAGGTAACGCCGGATTGTCTTGACCTCATTGGCCTCGCCGGCAATCCAAGCAAAAAAGGATTGAGGATCTTCAAGGGTAGTTTCCCAAAGTAGTTCTTGGTCAACGTCTATGTCCGTAAGTACATTATTTCCGTCAAGATGGATCTGCGAACTGAGAATTTGACTAGAAAAAACCTGTGGGAGTTCTTCCTTGATTTGTTGACTCAATGCATCTGTTTCGGTTGTAGTGATCCAATGGATCTGTACATTTGAGTTATTGTCGAAAACTAGGACGTCTTCGTCGGTGAGGACGTGAATAAAAGCGTGTCCGGAGTAGGAGTCATCTAATGCCTTCAATATGGAGGCAATTGCAGGAAGTGCAGTAGCATCTCCAGCTAGAAGAATATTCTTTGCTTTACCTGGTCGAAATTCGATTCCGGCGTAATCCTCTGGAGAGAAATTTTTATTCGGCCCGAGTAAAACGACTTCATCACCAACTTGAGCTGCTTGTGCCCAAGAGCTGGCACGTCCACCTGAATGCACTACAAAATCGACATCGACTTCGTAATGATCGATCCCACTAGGAATAGTCTGATTTTTTCGAAAATCCCTCACTGAATAGGTTCGAAGCCAACCACGATCGTTTTCGTCTACTTGTAGCCAAGTTTTATACCAGTTTTTTAGCTGAGCTTTGGAGATGCTACTTGATGCTCTCAAATGCATCAGATGGTCGTGACTACCGGGGATAACTAGCTTGATGCGCGTATCCAGTGGCTCACTTGTGCAACCAAAGTTAGTCAATTCCGTCCCATTGAAGGTTATTCTAAGCAAATGAGGTGATAGTTGTTTCTTCGAAAGTACCTGAACCGGAAAAGCTAAGACCGGGGAACATGAGATCGTTGTATGCTTCTGATGAGGAATAATAAGGGGTGTAGCAGTTTCTGGATCCGGTATAACTGTGGCCTCAAGGTTAAAAACGCTCTTCACTAAACTTTCCGTCACAACGTCTGACGGATTCCCCTGCGCATGAATTCTTCCACTCTTCATAGCTACAAGATGATCCGCGTATCTTGCTGCAAGATTGAGATCGTGTAACACGATGACGACGGTGGTTCCGTTTTGTGAATTGAGCTCTTTGACTAGGTCAAGGACTTCAATTTGATGTGTGAGATCAAGGAATGTGGTGGGTTCGTCCAATAGCAAGATATTAGTTTCTTGAGCTAACGTCATTGCAATCCACGCACGCTGCCTCTGTCCACCGGAGAGCTCGCTGATATTTGCATCAGCGAAAGCACCTACCCCAGTTTTCCTAATAGCATCTTCCACAACGCGCCTGTCGTCGTCAGAAATGCTCGAAAAAATCCCTTGGTGAGGAAACCTGCCACGCATAATCAGATCGCGCACCGTGATCCCATCAGGTGCGATGGGATGCTGAGGTAGTAACGCTATTTTGCGAGCAACAGTACGAGGATTTTGTTTGTGGATACTTTCTTGGTCTAAGAATACATCTCCTTCAATCGGTGTGAGCAGGCGAGAAAGACCTCGGAGAAAGGTAGATTTTCCGCAACCGTTTGCCCCGACGATAATTGTGATCTTTCCTTCGGGAACAACAAAGTCAACATTGTGAATAACGGGTGAGCCGTATCCTAAAACGAGATTTCGAGCTTCGAGCGAAGTTCGCTCTGGTGAGATTTGGTCTTTAGATTGAGTCATCATGGGTCTCTCATTCACGTCGGAGCTGAGGATTTTTTATTAGGAGAGTAAGAAGGAAAGGAGTGTCGATAATCCCAGTGATTACTCCAGCGGGGAGACGCACTTCCGGGAACATGGACTGCCCCAAGAGGTCTGCAAGAAGAACAATCAGGGCACCGATGAGTCCACTTGTTATAAAGGTGTATGCTCTTGGAATTCCGGTATGGAATATCGCTTTAATCAAATATTGAGCTATTGGGCCACTTAACAGGGCAACGAAAGAGATCGGTCCGGTTACAGCGACGCTGAATGCGTTAAAACATACTGCAATAAGAATAAGAGCAAGAGTGGAGAAACTCGGATTGAGCCCGAGGGAAGTTGCTGTTTCATTACCAAGTTCTAGGATCTTGAGATGCGAGAGAAAGAACGCTAAAAGGAAGATTAAGACGACGATCGAAAGAGTAAGGATCTGCGCTCTTTCCCATGTGGATCCGTTTAGGGATCCGATCATCCAGCGCAAGGCGTCTTGGGCAACGTGAATATCAGAACGGCTTAGAAGAAAACTGATTGCTCCCTGGAGAGCGGCAGAAATAGCTATTCCAACTAGGATGAAGGCGCCTCCGCGACCACGCGAAACCCAGAGTACAAGTAGTGTTGAGAGAAGGGCTCCCAGCAGAGCTGAGCCAAAAATCGTCGTCTCCTGTGCAGAAAAAAGGGTTATCGCGATTATTGCCGCTGTAGATGCTCCGTAGCTCACTCCAATAACATCGGGAGAAGCGAGAGGATTTCGCAACAGCGTTTGGAAAATTGTGCCAGATATTCCCAAGGCAATTCCCACTAGTAGACCGACGGTTGCTGCTGGTAGACGGTGTTCCAAAACTACAAAGCTTAGAACTGGAACGTCGTTTCCTTGAATAATTAATGCCAAGTCACCGGTTCGTACTAGCGGATCACCAAGTATGATCCGAAGGAAAAAGATTAGCCCTACGGCGGTAGTTAGACCCAATAGGAAAATAAAGGTTTTCCATGGATGATTGTCTATTGGTAATTGCATGTTTGAGGAAGACGGAGTTTTCATAGCTCTACCTGCTTGCGATTTCGAACAAGCGCGATGAAGACAGGGGCACCGATAACAGCAGTCATGACGCTGGCTTGAACTTCCGTAGGCGGAAAAATAATGCGCCCTAAAACGTCTGCTGAAATTAGCAGAAGTGGACCGATTAGAGCGCTAAAAATGAGGATACGACGATAATCAGTACCCACCAGTAATCTAGTCGCATGGGGAACAAGCAGACCAAGAAATCCTATCGGTCCAACCAGAGCTGTTGCCGATCCGGCAAGTAAAACAACTATTGTGGCAAGGTAGATTTGAACTCGGCGTACGTGCAGGCCAAGGCTTGAGGCTACATCTTCGCCAAGGGCTAGGGAATTTAGTACTTTACCTCCGAATACCAAGGTTGGAATTGTCGATATTGCGATGATTGATCCAATGATGAGTACTTCGTTTTTTGAGCGGGCTCCAAGGGTTCCCATCTGCCAAAATCGAAATTGGTCGGCAACTTGTTGGTTGAGTAACAACATTGCACTTGTGATTGAACTTAAACCTGTGGAGAGCGCAGCTCCAGCTAATGCAAGACGAATTGGAGTTGCCCCCACTTTCCCCATTGAGGCGATGGTATATACCAAAAGTGCCGCTATCCCAGCACCGATAAAGCCGAAGCTCGCATATCCAAGAATTGATCCGATTCCAAATACGTGGATGCCAATAACTACCGAGGTGGCAGCACCTGAGTGAAGTCCAAGTAAGCCAGGGTCGGCAAGAGGATTGCGAGTCATTCCTTGCATAAGGGTTCCCGCAATACCTAGCGCTATCCCCACTACAATTCCTGATAAGGTTCGAGGAATCCTAGCTGTGATTACCGCTAGTTCAGCTTGAGGGAGGGATGTGGGGTCTACAAGTGCTTTCCAGAAGAATGTTGGGGAGATCGCTCGCGCTCCAACGAAAATAGAAAGAGCGCAAGCGATTCCTAATGCCAACAATCCAATGGAGAGTTGCCTCGCGAAGCCGATGTTCATTTTGCGAGTTGGTTGACTAAAATCGGAGTTAACCACGGTGGTTTGCTACTGCTTTTGCGATTTCAGGAACGAAATGCTCGATTGCCCAAGGAAGGCTTAGGGCAGAGGACGCTGAAATCGATAAAGTGGTGTGGTCGTTATTAGTAACAACTAAGTTTCCGTTTTTGACTGCAGGGATCTGACCAAACAATGGGTGTGCTGAAATATCGCTCGGCTTGGAATCTGCAGGGATCCATGAATAGAAAACATCCGATTTGAGTTCATCTGAGCGTTCTGGAGACCAGTCAAAATAGAATTTGTCCTTGGGAGCGTTCTTTTTGACTACCTCGGATTCGTTAAAACCGAGAGACTCGAAGAAACGTGAGCGAGTATCTCCTTTGCTGAAAATATTAATCTTGTTTGCTGCGATATCAAGGTTGCCAGCGATATAGGAATGACCTTCGAAATGGTTGTCTTCTCCGGCTTTCTTAAGTTGCGCCTCGACGTCAGAGATGATTGATTTGGCTTTTTCATCTTGACGAAGCGCTTTTCCAACCGCAAGTGTTACGTCTTGCCATTTAGTTGTGTAATTCGGTTCGATTGGTCCGATTACTGGAGCAATTTGCGAAAGTTTAGTGTATTCCTCTTTTGAGATTCCCGAATATGCAGCAACAATTAAATCAGGTTTACTTTGGGCTAGACTTTCAAAATTCACACCATCGGTTTCTGAATACTGTTTTGGAGCTTTTTCCGAACCCCAACCAGCTCCGAGGTCTTGGAGCTTAGCGTCGATCCAGTCGGTAGATTTATTGGCGTTTCCACCCCACTCAACAGCTGGAACGCCAACGGGTATAACATCGAAAGCAAGTACCGTATCAGTATTGATCCAAGACACGGTAGCGATTCGTTCCGGTACTTTATCAATCTTGGTAGTGCCATATTGATGTTTGATTTCTACACTAGAGGTAGAGCGTGAATCCTTTTCTCCACTTGCGTTATGCGTTGTACCGCATGCACTTGCAAATGCTACCGTTGCAAGAATGGTTAAGGAAGAAACTAGTTTTCTGGCTGTTGTTTTCATAGAAATCCTTAGACTTGAAAATGGAAGTAGGAATATTGCGTTCGAATCGGATTAAGTTAAGCTAGAGTAGCGTTTTAATTGATTACTGGACACACCACCACGTGTTCACCGTTATAAATGATCGTGGTTTCAATGTCGTAAACCTGGTTTATAAGCTCGGGATTTAACACCTGTTTGGGCGTTCCACGACCCGCGATTTCGCCGTCGGAAAGCAATACCAATTCATCGCAAAATGCTGCCGCTAGGTTGAGGTCGTGAAGCACGACTATCGCGGTTCCGCACTGTTCACGGACGGTTGATTTTACGATCCGTAATACGTCCACCTGGTGGTGGAGGTCAAGAGCGGAAGTCGGCTCGTCAAGCAACATGATTTGAGGATTACGAACCAGGAGTTGAGCTAATCCAACCAGTTGACGCTGCCCACCAGAAAGTTCTCCAAGGTATCGGTCCGCTAAATTTTCGATTCCAACCTTGGAAAGGATGCCAACAGATTCGGCGATGTCTTTTTCGTTTAGTCGTAAACCGCTGGTTTTCCGTGCGGCAACCATTACGGATTCCAGCACCGTTAATGAAACACCGCTAGGTAGACCTTGGGGAAGGTATCCGAGTTTACAAGCTGATTCACTAGCCGATGTTTCAGCTTTGATCGTACCTTTGTAGGGTTGAACACCGGCGATAGTCTTAACCAAGGTTGATTTTCCTGAACCGTTAGGACCGATCAATCCGACCACACCGCGAAGCTCAGGCAGATCGATTGGCCCAAGGACGTGTTTATTTCGGTACGAACTGTGAAGCTTGGAAATTGAAACATGAGATGTCAACGAATACCTCCGAACGACGTCCTCTTCTTTCCTAAAATGATGGTTAGGAACACCGGAACGCCGACGAGTGCGGTCACGATGCCAACTGGTAACGAGACTCCGGGAACGAGGATTTGACTAAGTGCGTGTGCGCTAGACAAAAGCGCCGCACCGGATAGTGCAGAAGCGGGGAGTACGAAGCGTTGGTCATCGCCAACTAAGATTCTGGCTACGTGCGGACCCACCAAACCGATGAATCCGATGATTCCAACGAAGGAAACGGCAGCGGCTGCGAGTATCGAGGATAACATTAAGACGCCGACGCGTAGCTTTCCTACCTTCACGCCGAATGCCTGTGCTTGGCTTTCGCCTAATCGCAATGCGGTCAGGCTCCATCCGAGGAAATGGAAAACCGGGAGGGCAAGGATCAGCAGGATCGTCATAATGACGACGGCCGTCCATGTTGCGCGGGTAAGGGAGCCAAGCGTCCAGAACACTATCTGAGAAAGCGATTCCGTGCTGGCACGATATTGCATAAGTGCTAAAAGTGCTTGGAAACCGAAGACTAATGCTATTCCAAGCAAAACCATTGTTTCTGCAGATCCGCCACGAGTGGCCGAAACCCCTGCGATAATACATGAAGCAAGAAGTGCCATAACTCCGGCAGAAATAGTAATGGTCCACGATCCTGCAAAGGCTAAGTTTCCTACGATTGCGAGAGCGGCTCCAAAAGCGGCAGCTGCGGAAACACCTAAGGTGAAGGGTTCTGCTAATGGGTTATCTAAAATCGTCTGCATCTCAAGGCCTGCGATGCTTAAGGTTGCTCCCACAAGGAAAGCTAGAAGGGCAGATGGTAGCCGTAGATCAATGACGACTGTTTGATGTTCGGCAGGAGCTTTTCCACTGAATAATGCATGAAATACTTCGGTGGGAGTGAGATTTAGCGGCCCGAGCATGAGCGAAACAAAGAAGGATACGAGGGCAACTGTTGCCAAACCTGCGATGATGAAAAGGCGTCGTCTGCGACGTAGTCGCCACGCGGTGATGGCGTGGCGACTACCGGCATTATTTGCGGTGATATTAAGTGTCATTTAACTGAGGTGATAAATACGCCTGAGGCTTCCCATGGCATGAACTTCTTGTGGAAATTCTTCCAGTTTTCTTCTGGGTCTAGGTCCGCAAACGCCTCGGGATGTGCCCACTTGGCGAAAGCCTGGATAGCCATGAAATTGTACGGTGAATCATAGAACTGGTGGTAAACACCATGTACGCGACCGTCGTCGTAAGCCTTGAGATGATCAAAACCAGGCTGCGAGCGCAAAGCCTTCAAGGTGTTCTGAGCGCTTTCAGGTGAGGCATTGTAGCCGAGGTGGAGGTATCCAACCTTATCGTCCTTAGCTTTCATTGCTCCCCATTCGCCGCCGGTTGCAACCATGAGATTTGGCTGTGAGGTGATGATTTGCTCAGGGGTAAGTCCACCTTCTTGACCTGGAAGAAGATCATCGGCAATGTTCTTTGTTCCGACGGCCGTCAACATTGATCCGAAGTTAGCAGTGGAGTAGGTTTTGCAGCACTCCGAGATGCTCGGTGCTCGCCAAAGGAAAGAGGTGGGTTTTTCCTTTTGCTCGGAGCCCTTCTTTAGAACTGATTCAACTTGCTCCTTGTAGAACTTATTGAATTCTTCGGCTTTTTCTTCTACGTCGAAGACCTGGCCAATAAGACTTACGGACTTCGTGGTGTTTTCCAGCGGTTTA
The DNA here is from genome assembly GCF_900604515.1 of Arcanobacterium ihumii. Classification (GTDB taxonomy): domain Bacteria; phylum Actinomycetota; class Actinomycetes; order Actinomycetales; family Actinomycetaceae; genus Arcanobacterium_A; species Arcanobacterium_A ihumii. The sequence continues at coordinate 1,043,958 of NZ_UWOS01000001.1, forward strand.
TAGCGGAAATCTGTTACCGCATATTTCATACCTGAGGCATCAAGTTTTTCAGTGAGCCCGGACTTTTTTGCGGCTTCATAAGCATCAAGGGTGATGAGGAAAATGTCTGGTTTTTTAGCGACGAGAGCTTCAATAGAGAGATCGTTGGTATAAACACTTCCGATAGTGGGGATTTCCTTGGCTTTCGGGAATTTCTCTATGAGTTTTTGCCAAATATCCGGAGCAGTGCGTTCCATGTCAGCACCCCAAGCTACAACCTTGTTAGCTGGGTTCTCTTTGTTAAGGAATAGTAATGAATATGCTTGGCGGGATTCGCCCAGGATGACGCGTTCAGGTTTTTTATCCAACTCGACGGTACGTCCGGCCGCGTCATGGAGGACGACGGCGGCGTCTGATTTCTTTTCGTCTGACTTCGATGACGAGGTTGCAGCCCCGCATGCAGATAGTGCGACGGCGGCGCTTGCGCATACAGCCATGAGCTTTGTGAGTGCGCGCATGGTGTCCTTTCAATAGGGTGTACCAACATGTACAGGATAGTTGTCTACCTTTAAGGTAAGGCTTACCTAAGCTATCAATTCTGACTGTTATAGTACAAGATTAAATCATGTGGTTAACATCTCATTGGCTTTTAAACCGCAAGCTCATATGATGTGCAAAAAGGTGGGTTCCTCTCCGGCCGGAGAGGAACCCACCTCAAGCTAGGATGGCAAAAAGTTGCCGATAAGTTAATCCTTTAGCGGCATTCCCTTTGCATCAGTGCGAATTCCTGCGTTGGCAATGATGATGATTCCTTCGATGAATCCCCAAATCGAACCAATTCCAAACGTCACGATCGAAACTATGATTTGGAGGATGCCAATCAAGGTGTAACCCAAGTAGAAGCGATGGATGCCAAAACCGCCAAGAAAAATACCCAGAAGTCCAGCCACCAAACGAGACTTAGGTTCAATGTAGGCGCCGTAGTTACCCTGATTATATTGCGGAGCGAAAGGTTGACCTCCTCCATAGCTTGATCGAGAGCCTTGTGGTTGTTGACCTGCATAGTTTGGCTGTCCGCCGGGGTTCGGTTGGTTTGGATAGGGTTGAGAATAAGGGTTTGCACCATTCTGCTGCTGATTAGGTGAGCTGAAAGGTGTGCCATTTTGCGAACTAAAGGGTTGCTGATTAGAAGAGGAATCACCCCAGGCGTTTCCATTAGGTGGTATAGACATCGTCGTATCTTTCTTGAATCAATAAACTATGATTTATTGTCACATATTTGGAATGAAGATATTACGCCGATACGCTTTTACGACTTCGTGCGAACCGGATGCTCGGACATGATCGAAATACGATTGTAGGCATTGATCATAATGATCGACCACTCCAACGCGGCTACTTGCTCGCGCGAGAAAACTTCGCAAGCGCGGCGTCCGGCGTCGCCATTCTTCTTACCCTCGGGCAAGAGTGTGATGGTTTCCGCCAGTTCGATCGCTGCCATTTCTTCGTCACTGTAAACGCCACGCGATTCGCGCCACGAGGGGAGGAGATCGATCTTCTGCTGTGGGAGTCCAGCCTTCAATCCGCGCGGAATGTGTACGGAAAGGCAGGTAGAGCAGCGGTTAAGCTGACTTGCGCGGATGATTGCAAGCTCCGTGAGTGCTCCATCAAGACCAACCTCGCGAGAAACCTGTTTGGAGACTTCGGAAGCCTTATTAAGAGCTTCGTAAACTTGTGGAAAAGCTTTATCTAAGTATAGTGGCTGGGTGAAATCTACTGTCATGACGATGCTTCTTTTCTTTTTACATTTTCCCTAGTCAAACTTGCCGAAACCCATCTGGTCGAAGGTGCTACGGTGCTTAATAGCTTATTTGTGGTGCTCAACGGTGGCAATTATTTTTAAAATAATCATTTCTTAGCGAAACTAAAACGGTGTTGATGTTCTGACTAGCTGATTGCAAATAAGTGTGTATAGCTGAAGCGGTGAGGAGGCGGGTTCGCCCGTACCTACATCACGTATAAAGTATCGAGCTATGGAGCGCACGGCTCGATAAGTATTGGTATCGCCTTAGTGATTTTGGTTAGTCCACCAAGCACACCGTTGGAAGAGTGAAGGTACGAAGCGTATCGAAAGCATCGGTAACCTTGCCATCATCGTCCACATTGGTGGGGGCAGTAGCGAAGGTTTCACGGGCAAATGCCAGGATTTCTTCCATAGTCGGTGAAAGTGGGCGCGGACGTTGTGGGAACGCGAGTTCTCCGTTTCGGTCGTAGGCAAGTTGCCCTAAGTGGAGGGTGTGATCCGGGGTAGTTGAGTGGTGGCGCCACATGCCGGTATGTGGATCGAATCGGTAATCGGGCAACAGGCGCCAACCGTCTTTTCCAATCATTCGAACTGCTTCGATGATGAAGTTTGCGGTCGCTTCATCAATGAAGTAATTGAAGCCCAATCGTGCCCAGCCAGGCTTGATTCCTTCATAACCAGCGGTGATGAGCGCTTCGAATTTTGGAGTAAGGGACTGATCGATCCCAAGGAGACGGTGTCCATATGGACCAGCGCATGAGCAACCACCGCGAGCTTGAATGCCGAAAAGGTCGTTGAGCAGGGCAACCGTGAAGCCGTGATGAAGTGCGTGTCCCTGTGGGTCGTGTGCTACGAAGGAAATTATCGGTAGGCGAGGAACGTCAAGTGCACCTAGAATTGAAATTCCTGGTTCTTCGCCCCAGATTTTGAGGGCACGATGTAAGAATAGCTGTTCGCGACGATGGATTTGCGAAACTCCAACCGCCTGCTTTAGTTGCATAACTAAACCGGCGCGAATTGATTCGACGATAGCTGGTGTACCTGCCTCTTCACGGTGAACGATATTGGGAAGATAATCGTGATCGGTTGGTCCGACATACGCGACGGTGCCGCCCCCTGGAACCACAGGCACACGGTTGTGAACCAGTTCGTTTCGCACCGCTAAGACGCCGGGAGTGCCAGGTCCACCCACGAATTTATGAGGGCTGAAGAAGATAGCATCCAGATAAGAAAGCGGAGCTCCCGGTAGAGCTTGCATACTGAGATCCACATAGGGCGCGCAAGCGGCGTAATCAAAGAAGGCGAATGCGCCGTGCTCGTGGAGTAAAGTTGCGATGCCGTGGACGTCGCTGATAATGCCAGAGACGTTCGACGCCGCTGAAAAAGATCCGATTTTTAGCTTACGGTTTGAATAATGCTCAAGTTCAGCTTCGAGGTGCGAAAGGTCGATTTGCCCTGAACAGGCTTCGTGAATAGGGACGACGTCGGCAATTGATTCGCGCCACGGCAGTTCGTTGGAATGATGCTCATACGGCCCAACAAAAACCACTGGGCGTTCGTCGTCGTTGATCATTTCGGAGAAGTGGAATTTATCGTCTAAGGAGCTAGGGATGCGCAGTCCAAGGATACCGATCATTTTGTCGATCGCTGAGGTTGCGCCTGAACCTGTGAAAATAACGCTGATATCGGCGTCGTCAACGGCGCCAAGAGCCTGGGCGATGATTTTTCGTGAGTCTTCACGGAACTGCATAGTCTGAGCACCGGTGGACGAAGTTTCGGTGTGAGTGTTGGCGTACCAGGGAAGAACGTTGGACTGGATAAAGTCTTCGATGAAAGTAAGGCTGCGCCCTGAAGCGGTGTAATCGGCATAGACAAGTGCCCGGGTTCCGTAGGGGCCGCAGATTGGTTCACCGTCGCCGACTATGGAGCGGCGGATGTTGAGGAGCAGGGCTTCAATTGAAGAAACGGTGATCGGAGTTGCATGGGAGGTTGATTGAGTGTGGACTGATTGTGTGCTAGTTGCGGTTGTGGATGATTGTGAGCCGTGTGAGGACGAATGAGTGGCCATGGTTTCTTGCCGATCTTTTAACGAAATGTGTTGGCACTATTTTAATGAATGGATAAGCTTGTGCGCGAACTCCTGACCGGTGTTCTTACGGCTACGGTTTCTGAGTATTTCCCCACTCCCCTTACACTAGGAATGTGTTAATGAATTTCCCTCAAGTAGTGCGACGTGAAAAACCTGAAGTTCTAGCTCCTGCTGGCAACCTAGACACGTTGAAAACAGCGATTAACTTTGGTGCTGATGCCGTTTATTGTGGTGGTCAGGCATTCGGAATGCGAACGGCGCCGAAAAATCTCACGCTTGAGGACTTTGACGAGGGTGTGAAATATGCACACGAGCGTGGTGCACGCCTTTTCGTAACCTGCAATATTCTGCCCACAAGCAGCGAAGTTGCGGATATGAACGCATATATGGCGCAACTTGGCGAGATTGGTGTGGATGCACTCATCGTTTCGGACATTGGTGTGCTCATGGCGGCGCGGCAGGTGGCACCGAACACTGAAATCCATATTTCTACTCAAGCGGGTGTAACGAACTATCAGGCGGCGAATGCGCTTGCGCAGCTTGGTGCTTCACGTGTGGTTTTGGCGCGTGAGCTCGATTTAGCTGCTATACGCGATATTCGGGCCAATGTTTCGCCAGAGTTGGAAATCGAAGCTTTTGTGCATGGCTCTATGTGTATGGCGTTTTCTGGGCGTTGCCTAATCTCACAACATACAACCGGCCGCGATGCTAACCACGGGGATTGTGCACAGTCTTGCCGCTGGAAGTATCACGTGGTTGAAGAAAAGCGCCCGGCGCAATTTATTCCGGTTGAAGTGACTGATCAAGGAACGTTTCTTTTCAACTCCCAGGATATGAATCTGCTTGAACATGTTGATGACATCCTAGATGCGGGTGTTACTAGCCTGAAGATTGAAGGCCGAGCAAAGAGTGCGTATTACGTGGCTGCCATGGCAAATGCTTATAAATGCGCTGTTAATGAATACATGGTACAACGTGGTTTTGAAGACGCCGATGGGGTTGCGTTGAAGCTATTCCATGATCGAGTTTCGGCGCAGAGTGAGGAGCTCGTGAGTGTGGAACTTCCGCAGTGGCTGAAGGAAGAGCCTTTCAAGGTGACTCACCGCGAGTACTGCACGGGGTTCTACTATCCAGAAAAGCCAGCAAGTGAAAACATCGTTTCTGGCGGCTATATCAATACCTGGCGTTGGCTAGGAGACGTTGTGCGTGTTGATCGAGATGAGCAACGACTTTACCTCTACGCCAAGAATAAAATTACACCTGGTATGGAAATTGAATTTTTGTTCCCGAATCATGCCCCGGTTGTGTTCCAGGTTCCTGAGCAGGGATTGAAGGATGAGCGTGGTCATGCCGTTGAGGAAATTAACCACCCCGCTCATGAGTTCTCTATGCCGTTTAATGTCGATTTTGGTGATGTGCCGGCAGGCGCAATGATTCGAGCAAAAATGCGGTAGCTCTCTGTGTGAGCTCTAATTTTGCTTTATTTCATTAACATTTTTAGATACATTAGCTAAATCTGATTGGAATTGTTTTTATAGGTTGACTCTGACGCGACGTAAGGCATCAAAGTGGTTTTCATGAGCAGCGATGATGATTTGAAAACTGTAGGTGAGGTTTCACAGCTTCTTGGAATCTCCGTTCGCACCCTCCATTATTGGGAGGAGCGTGGGCTAGTTGTACCTGCGGCGCGGTCTTGGTCGGAGTATCGCCTTTATTCATGCAAGGACATTCAAACGCTAGAACAGATAGTGATTTACCGAGCTACAGGAATGGCTCTGAATGAGATTGCTGAAGTTCTTAGTGCAGGTGAAAACAAAATCGTTCATCTTCAACGTCAAAAGAAACTGCTCATGGAAAAACAAAATGAGCTTGGGCGGATGGTTCAAGCTCTTGATTGCCTTTTGGAGGATGCTATGGGTAACAACAAACTTTCGGTCGACGACGTCGCTAAGATTCTTGGAAACGCAAACTTCCCTGTTTACCAAGCGGAAGCCGAGGAACAGTGGGGTGAAAGCGATGAATGGAAGATTTCGCAGCAAAGGGCTTCGCGAATGAGCGTGGCTGACTGGGCGAACGTAAAGGTGCGAACAGAAGCCGTGGAGGTGGAATTGGTGCGCGGTATGAGCGAGGGTGTTGTGCCTGGATCGGAGGAAGCGAACCGACTGGCGGAATCGCATCGCGAATTGATATCGCAGTTCTTCCACGTCAACCATGCTAAACACGTACTTATTGCTCGTGGATATGTATCCGATCCGCGTTTTGTGGAGTATTACGATGCACGCGCCATCGGCCTAGCACAGTGGCTTAAGCAGATCATTGATGCCAATGCTATTGCTAACGGAATCGATCCAGCAGACGCGGTTTGGGAGTAGAACCATCGTAAGGAAGTGGATCAAGCTTGACCACAGAGTCCGCGGCTTCATTTATTAATTCGGCATCGTGGGTAATAACTATGACGACGGCTCCATTATCAGCAAGTTGGCGCATGACTTGTGAAATAGAAATCAAGTGGTTGTAACCTACGCCTGAAGTTGGCTCATCAAAAATATAAACCAGTTTGTGGGCGGCCAGTGCCGTCGCGATTACAAGTCGTTGGCGCTGGCCGCCTGACAGCGATTGGGGGTGATTGCTTTGGTGCTCTGCCAAATCAAGTTGTTCAAGCAGTGCCTTTACATTTACCTTCTCTTTCGCTTCTTTGCTCATGCCAAGAGTGACTTCGTCACGCACAGTGTCGGAAAATAGTTGACGGGTAGGATCTTGCATAATGATGTAGGCGTCTTTTGGAGAGAACCGTTTTCCGTTTAATTTGATAGATCCAGTCTTGGCTTTTTCTAGTCCGCAGATAATTCTTGCCAAGGTTGTTTTGCCAGCTCCATTTGTGCCAGTCAGTGCTGTTACCTTTCCGGTGGGGAAACACAAATCAGCAATATCAAGAACTGGCTTATTGCGCTGATATTCAAAGCGCAGTCCTTCAATATGTAAACCTTTTGATTTTGGTTGAGAAGGAACATGTAACTGTTGATCTATTAAAACTGGAGTCAGGGAACGTAGTCCAAGTTCTTTGCGCTCAGCGTCGGTCATATTGTAGAAGTCATTTCCACACTTGTGTGCAACAATTTTTCCTGCTTTGAAACAATAAACGTCATCAACAAGACCTGAAATGAAATTGACTCTATGTTCGGCGATTATGACCGTATGCCCATCTGCTTTTAGTGCTGCGATTAAATTGGCTAAATCATCGATAGCGTCTGCGCTGAGGTTAGCTGTAGGCTCATCAAAAATGATCACAGGAGTATCGTTACAAAGTGCTGCGGCACAAGCTACGCGTTGCATCTGTCCACCTGAGAGTTGCCAAACCAATCTAGGTAACAGAGGAGTGATACTTAGTTTCGTGGCTACATGATTTATCCGGTCAATTATTATTTGTGGTTCTATCCCTAGGTTTTCCGAGCCAAACGCGAGTTCTTGTTTTACTTCAGTCGTATAGAATTGTGTTCGCGGATTTTGAAATACCGTGGCGCAAGATGTTGCCAAAGCTGAAAAGTTTGAATGTGGCACGCTCTGCGATTCGATACGCACACTTCCTTCTAGTTCCCCAGCATGAAAATGCGGTACTAGACCATTGAATAACCGCAGTACCGTCGTCTTCCCCGAACCAGATCCACCGCATAAGAGTGTCACTTGACCAGGTTTTGCGGTGATGCTGATATTTGTTAAGGACGGAGCAGAAGAACCTCTATAAGTAAAAGTTACATCTTTTGCGCTTGCTTCTAACATTCGAAAAACCTCCAAACAATAAAGACGAGTATTATGCATAACAAAATGGCGTCTATCGCGCGAAACTTAACTTCAATCACCGAAGTTGGCTTTATCGGGCCTCCTAAACCGCGGATAAGCGCTGCCGCTGCTAGTTCGTCTCCAGAGCGCACAACAGTTGAGACAAGAGGAATAGTGAAGTATTCGGCGGATTTCAACGAAACAATTCGATTCAGCCGAAGTCTCATGGCATCGATAACCGCTCTGGTTTCGCTGAAAATAGTGGGGAGTATTCGTAAAGAGACAGATAAGGGGATCGTAAAGCAGGAGGGCACATGTGAACGGGCAAGCGCCACCTGCAATATAGCAGGCTTAATAGTAACTATCGCATAAAGACCCATTCCTGCTACAACGGTCATTCTGCACATCCAAGCAAAAAACACAGAAATAAATGCGCTAATCGTCGTCTGGGATACGGCGGGAAGGATAGATGAACCAAAGTAGAAAAACCCGAAGGCAAGTCCATAGGTTAATAAGTACTTAAGGTGCATCGATTGACGATTTATTTGATATGCCCATATTAAAAGTGCAGCTACAAATGAAGCAGCGGTCCAAACAAAGAGCGGAGAACGCGCTCCGTAAATTGTGGTTGAAATGGTTAAAAGCGCGATGATTGTGGTTCGCGGATCAGGCATTTTATGCGAGCCCAGCTCGTCCGAAGTGCTTATTTGCCACCCGCGTACCGAGGATTCCAGATAGCCAAGCTATTACAAACATAATGGCGAAGGCTACAAGGAGGAGAGATGGGGTAATAAGCTGTTGCATTGAGTTTGCATATTCAGGACCCATTTGATCCGTGACCGTTTGGAAGTAGTCGTCGGCGTTGATAAAAAGTGGAATCCAAGGTGATACGAAGATCGGGAGTATAAATAGGGAGTAGGCAAGAGGCACTTTAATCTCGATTTTTGCAGGCAGTCGAGTGATGATTAGGTCTACAACAATTCCAAATAATGCGCCGACAACGATCCCTCCTGCCCAATGACCGGTGGCGGCAAATAAACATTCGATGATGATGAGCATGATGGTTACTGCTCCCATCTTTGGAGTTCGTTTGGTAAAGAGTGTGAATACGATACCGTTGGCGACGATAGAAATGAAAAAGCCGGGGAACATGGCGATTGGCCCGAAGAAGCCTAGCATTCCGCTAACGAAGGTAATAACAAATATTAGTGCTGTGAATACTCCAATATTGATGAAGTCTCGAGTGTTAAGGTGTGCAGTTGTTGAAGTGGAGGAGGGCATGTTAATACCTTTCGTATCGTCTAGAAAAATTTAGTTGTTTTGTGAAGGGAAGAAATTTTGTTCAAACCAGGGTCCAACCGGAAGCATTGAGGCGTTCTTGCCAGAAGTGGAGGTATTCGCCGGGTTGGGCTACAAGCTCAGAATGCGTTCCTTGTTGAGCAATGTGCCCGTCGTGAGAAAGCACGACTATCTGATCAGCTGCTTTAATAGTTTCGAGCTTGTGAGCGATTACGATGAGCGTGGACTGTTTCCGTAGTTGATCCATTGCGGCAACTATGTTGGCTTCATTTTCGGCATCTAACGCGCTCGTGGCTTCGTCGAACAATACGATTGGTGACTGTTTCAATAAAGCACGTGCGATTGAGACACGTTGGCGTTCACCGCCTGAAAGTGCACGCCCGCCGGCTCCGGCGAGTGAATTCCAACCATCGGGAAGACGGCGTACGATTTCAGTAACGCCAGAGAGATCAGCGGCCCACTGAAGTTCTTCTTCTGAGGCATCGGGATTTCCGATTCGGATATTTTCTTTCAAAGTGTCGTTGAATAAGTAGACGTCTTGGAATACGAACGAAATTTGCCGCATAAGATCATCAATTGTTTGGTCTTTAACGTCGGTTCCGCCTACTTTTACTTGACCCGATTGAACATCCCAAAATCTTGCGATTAGGCGAGCGATCGTCGTCTTTCCGCATCCAGAAGGGCCCACGAGCGCACACATTTCTCCTGCGGGTACCTGGAAAGATATTCCGTTAAGAACTGGGTGGCTAGGTTCGTAACCGAAGGAGACGTTATCAAGTTCAACTTCTCCTGGGGCTATCAAAGCATCTGAACTGGAAGGTTCCATCAAAGGTTCAGCGTCCATGATGGCATCCACATGATCCATTTGTTGCCGGCGCTCTTCAAGGCCCATGAGATTTGAACCAATGTCCTCGAGCATAGTTGTGAACCTCAGGCAGATTCCGATGGTTGCTATTGCAGTGAGAGGGGTGATGGTTCCGTTTGTTGCTAAAGTGGCGATGACGCTAATTAGCAAAATGATAAGGAGCTGGGTGAATGTACCATGAATAAGGTTTCCGCAGGTCTCTATCCAAAGTGACCGGCGTCCTTTACGATAAACATTGGTGAAAGCTTTTTCTAATGCTTCGTAACGTGACGCGACGTTACATGATCGGAGTGCTCCTTGACAGGTAGCAAATTCAACCATCCGAGAGGCTAGTTCTGCTTCGGTAGGTTCCGAAATCTGTTTGCCCCGATTAAGTACATGCCGTGACAGTGATAGCGAAGCAATGAGTATAAGGAATGAAACTGTAAGGGCGAATCCTAATTTCCAGTCCCAGAACCACGTTCCGATTACGATAATTATGGCGGAGCTAATTTGGCGCGCTAATGAAAAAATAAAGTGAGCGGCAGATTCACCTAGGTTTATCATCTCTTGTGTGACTATGCGTGATAGTCGTCCTGCGCTTCCAGAATCAAACTCTCCAAGTGGGAGGCTCGAAACTTTGTCGCCAACTTTGTGGTGAACACTGTAGATAAATCCGAGTGTGCCGACATAGGACGTTCGCATTCCGTAAAATTCTGTACCGACTGCGAGCACAGCCAAAATAGCTAGGGTTATCATCCAACCACGGAAAGTCATACCCCACGAGGATTGGCCCGATTCTAAGCAAGTGATAGTAGGAAGAAGTGCAAGGAGAGCAAAACCTTGGTATGCGCCCGAAAATGTTCCCCACGAGATTCCACGGAAAAGTTTTCTCCAGGAATCGGAGTCCATTAATCTCTTGTATCGGGGGAGTAGAAGTTGATTCATGCTTCGATTTCCTTACATCCGCTGAGTTTTAAAAGCATTTGGTAATGGTTGTTTTTAAGCAGATCCTCATGTTTCCCTTGAGCACTAATACTTCCGTTATCCATTACTACGATCTGATCTGCTCCACGTATTGATGCCAGCCGATGCGCTACGACGACGACTGTTCGCCCACGTACCAATGTTGTTAGGGCCTCTTGGATTCTTGATTCAGATTCAGGGTCTGCCATGGCGGTGGCTTCGTCAAGGATGAGAATCGGCGCATCCATAATTAATGCTCGCGCGATGGCTATCCGTGCTGCCTGCCCACCGGACAGGTGTGTTTCCTCGCCGATTATAGTGTCATATCCGCGGGGAAGGCTCATGATGTAGTCGTCGATTTGAGCGGCTTTAGCGGCTTGGCGAATTTGCTCCAGTGATGCTTGTGGTAGAGAAAGTGCTATATTCGCGCGAACAGAATCACGAATCAACTGTGCTTCTTGGAGAACGAAAGCAACGGTTGAATAGAGTTGTTCTTCGGATATATCGCGGATATCGATGCCTCCGATTGTGATAGATCCTGTGGCAGGGTCATCGAATCGTGCGATCAGACTAGCTAAAGTCGATTTTCCAGCACCGGATGGCCCAACTAACGCGGTGACGCTTTGGGGTGGAATAGTTAGATTGATGTTTTTTAGTGCATGTGTGGACCCATACGAATATGAAACGTTTGTAATCTCAATCGAATTTCCGGTTGGAATTTCTGGGTTCGATGGTTGTGGAATTGTTGGAAGTTCCATAATTTTCACTAACCGAACTGCCGCTGACCCTGCCAACTGATATGACCAAGCAATAGTTACAACCGTGATAATTGCTCCTGGTAAAACCAGTGCTATAAGTGTAGTTGTAAGAACTTCATATATTGTTACCCAGCCTGCATTAAACATGAGAGCACCACCGCCAAGGTTGACGATGAGCAGGACCGGAATCGAGATCCACGAAAATGAAGCAACCGACATAGAAACAAGAGGCATACACCAAGCCCGGTAGAATTTTGAGAATTCGTTAGCGGCGTCAATATATGCTTTGTGGGCTTGTCCAACTTTGCAAAATGCCTTGACCACGGAAATACCTGCAACAAATTCTGCCATTGCAGCTGAAACATTGGATAGCTTGGTATCCATCTGTGCAGTTTTTTCGTTCATTCCGCGCATGGTTAGCCCATACATTCCTAGGTGGAATGGAATTGTTGAAACTGCGAGAAGAGCTAAGCGCCAGTCGATATATAGAGCATAAGCAAACAAAGAGATCGGTGAAACGATTGCATTAAGCTTTTCGATTGGACCGTGTGCGATAACCGTGTGAACGGTTGCGGTGTCGTCCTGAATTATTTTTCGAATTCGCCCTTCGCCCATCGAAGAAAACCAAGAAAGTGGTGCATGTGACATCCTTTCGGCAATCTTTCTTCTCATATGATTACGCAAAGAAAGATCGATGAAATGGGTTAAACAAAGTGCTACGAAATAAAGGAAAATTCGTGTAGTATAGGCCGAAATAAGAGCTATAACCACGAACCTGACTTTGCTGTGGTCGATGGTTGGTTCAAGAAGTAGCCGACCGAGTTCAACGAGGGCTACGTAGGGCGCGATACTAAGAATTCCCGAAACGACGGTAAGAAATTCAGCAACTAGTAGCTTTTTTCTGATTGGTTGAGAAATTTTTTTGATGGCTTCTTGCCCTGCTCTTACTTTTTCTTTATCTGAAACCTGAGCAGAAGGGTTAGCTGAAGTGTCTTTTTCTTGTGTATGAGGCGAGTCCACGAACGTACCACCATCTAGAAGAGTGCTTATATAGTTAGGTTAGGCTTACCTAACTATATAAGCACTCTCATTAGTGATATTTCAAGTGCAGATGAACCGTATTTGCTATGATTTACCAGCTAGACGTAGCGATGTGATTGATTATTGAGTGCCGAGGGTGCTATTTGAGATGGGTGAGTCTTTCTCGAACGTTCTGGAAATCTCCCAAAACATTATATAAACCGTCTTCAGAGAGTATGCCGCGTGGCATACTCTCTGGAATTTCTCCAGCTTCATCTAGTTTGTAATCTGCCATCCATTCGCCGTTTTCGTAGTAATTCCAAAGTTCTTCCACGGTTTGCTCCATGGCAGATAAGCTATTGAGCATAGAATCAAGCATTTTCGTATATGAATCTACTTGGTTCATCTTGTTTTCCATCTGCTCGATGCGCTTGAGGGTGTTATTCATAAAACCTCCTGGTGTTGCCTGTTTTGCTGCATCTGTATGGAGGCTTCATTCTTTTGAATATCATCGACGCAATGTGGCAAGCATCCTAGAAGCTAAATACACAACGCCAGCCAATGTTGCGATAGATCCTCCTGCGGATAGTTTAGCTATCACTGCAAGAGTTAGGCCCGCAATTCCAATAACTACCCCAAGTATTGTACTAGTGATAAGAAAATGTCCCACTGACTTTGTGAAAGGTTTGGCAGATGCTGCTGGTGCCGCAAGTAAAGATATTGACAGGACAGTCCCGATCGCTGGAACTACTACTACCATCGTCGCTACGATTGCCGAAAGGATCAAACGTTGTGAAATTTTGGCGTCGTGCCCTGATGTGCTGAATCCGACGTCGTCAAATAAGAAATAAGTGAGACGGGGAAGTGCGAGTGAGATTCCTACGATGACGATTAAGAGTACGAGGGCGGTAACGATTACGTCAACGATAGTTACGTGAAGCAAAGAGCCCGCCAAGAAACTTTCTATATTTAATGGAAGCGGGCTGAACCATTTATTTAAAAAATAACCTAATGAAAATCCAAAAGTCAGAACTATCCCGGCTGTAGCTTGCGATGATAGCTGTGGAATTGAACTGAGCCTGTTCATCAAGAGTGTGAGGATAATGCAGCCAAGGAGAGCTCCCACGAATAACCAGGCAGATAAAACACTTTGAGAATGTGACAAGTGGTTGCCGATAACTACGCCGATTACTGCGCCAGGAAAAGTTCCATGTGTTACGGATTCGGCAAAGAAAATTTGGCGACGCAGGATCGCAAGGACTCCTACCAGACCACATAATATGCCAACAAGAACAATTTCAATCGTGGGAAGAAAAAGCACGTCAAACATGGCTGATCGTTTCCTTCGAGGCGCGCACAGAATTGCGTTGTGGTGTGTCTGTGAAGATGTGCTTACCGAGCCATACCAAGGCAAAAATTACAATTCCGGAAAGTGCTACTGTACCTTGTGGTGATACGGGGTAATCTTCAGCCCAATACATTATTTCCATTCCTAATACTCCACTAGCAACTGCCACGAGTACTGATACAAACCCCATTTGCCGAGGTGAAGAGGAAATCAAACGGGCAGTTGCTCCTGGAACAATTAAGAAACCAATCACCAGCAGTGTGCCAATAGCTGCTGAACCAGCTATTACAATGAGTGCAATCGAGGTATTGGCTAGTAGATCAAGACGGCCAATTCGTTTTCCTGAAGCTTGTGCAGCAGTTCGGTCGAAAGCAACGAAAACCTGGTTTCGCCATGAAGTCACGATGAGTATCCCTGCAAGGGTTGCTGCTAGCACTGCTGGGATTAGCGTGGCTGAAGTTACTTCTAGAAGGCGACCAAACATCAGTGCTTCGAGCTGGCCGGACATGTCTCCAAAACGTAAAGAAATGAGCATACCAAATCCGAAAAAAGAGGTAAGAACGATAGCGGTTCCAGCTTCGTTACTGTCTCCCGAGCTGATTTGATTCCAAGTAATAGCTATGACTACGAAAACTGCAGCTACAAGTGCGCCAGTGGTGATGGAGTCGATTCCTCCAATTAATGCTCCTGCAACAATGCCTGGAAATATTGAATGGACAGTTGCTTCCGAATTGAATTCAAGGCACCGCAGGTTAACAATAACGCTTGTTAGCCCGGCACTGATACCCAAAACTAGAAGTAGAAGAAATGGGCGAAATAGGAATGGTGCGTCGGTAAACGGAGCAAAACCGGGGAGTTGAGCCAACCAGGTTCGCCACATTTCTAATAGCGAATCAAGATCGAAGGATGGATTAATTAATTGGGTCATGATGAGGGCGCGTTATTTCGATTGTTGAACCGCCGTAGGTGGCAGCGAGGTTCTCTTGAGAAAGTAAGTCGGGCAGATTGCCGAAAGAAACGGAGGATCGTGAAAACAATGCAGCCTTATTGCAGGTTTCGTAAGCGAGTCCGAAGTCATGAGTTGATGTAGCTACGGCAACGCCAGCAGCACGGAGATCGTGGATGATTTCTAGTAGTTTATTTCTGTTTGGTTCATCTAGACCATTAAACGGTTCGTCTAAAAGCAATAACTGTGGATCGGAAACGATTGCTCTTGCTACTAGCACTCTTTGGCGTTGACCTCCTGAAAGTGAACCGAATTGTTTTCCAGCAAGCTCTTGCATTCCTACGGTTTGTAAAGACTGTGCGACTTTTTGGTGTTCGGTGTTCCCAAGCCGTTGATACCATCGCAAATGGCGATATAACCCCATTTCCACAACCTTTTGTGCCGTTACGGGAAAAGTTGGATCCAGGAGAGAAGACTGTGGTACATAGCTGATCGTCGAGGCATTGATTTTTATTGTGCCGTCGATCAACTGGACCATTCCAAGTAAGCCACGTAAAAACGTTGTTTTACCTGATCCGTTTGGTCCAATTAGTGCGACGCCGTCACCCGAGTTAAGCGTCATAGTTACGTGTTCAATCACGGGGGTTCGTGAATATCCAAACGCTACATTTTGTAGTTTAATAACTTGGTTGTTTTTGACCATATCTGAACCCCGTCAGCCTTCTCTCCTGGTTGTGTGTTTATCGTGCACCATGGTTTAGTTGGTGGCATTCATGGCGTGTTCTCGAAACACTATTTCAATGAGTCTGGAAGCGGAGCCACGGTTCCGTTCCAGGCGTTAACCAAAGTGGTGACATTGTGGATAATTGAACCTGTGTAAGTAGCACCGGCGGAGCCATCTGGACCTAAAGAGTCTCCATACAGTGCGTCATCTCCAATAATTGCTTTGACTCCCGCCGCCTTGGCTACGGCTTCAATTGACTTAGAATTGTTTGAGTTTTCAGCAAATACTGCTAAGGCACCCGAGTCTTTAACTTCTTTTGCGGCTTTGGCAATATGATCGGCGGTAGCATCCTGCTGGCTGTTGAAGTCAGACATTGCGGCACCGATGAATTTAACGCCGTAGGTCTTTGAGAAATATCCAAAGGCATCATGCGATGTGAAGAGAACTCGGTGAGCGTCTGGGACGGAATCAAGAGACTTCTTCGCCCAAGCATCAAGGTCTGAAATTTGCTTGCTGTACTTGGCAACGTGGTCAGTGAATAGCTTCTTATTATCGGGAGAAGCTGAAGAAAGGATTTCTCCGATGTTCTTTACCTGAATTGCAGCATTCTTTGGGCTCGTCCAAACGTGTGGGTCGTATTGGAACTCTGGCTCAGATTCGCCTTCCTCTGGCGGGAATGGCCATTTCGCTACGTCAACTTTAGCGGAGCCTCTATTAATCTTATATGGCAGTTTGCTTTCCTTGCTGGTGTCAGGACCGTTAGTGACCTCTGAGGCTGTCAAAATGCCAGAAGTTACTCCCATTGTTCCCTTGAAACCAGAAGACTTAACAGCGGAATCCAAAAAGTGTTCAAGGTCGACGCCGGAAACAAGCATAACGTCCGCCGCTGCCATAGCTTTTGCCTGAGCGGTTGTGAGCTCGTGTTCGTGAGCCGAGGCGTTTGGTGCAAGTAGACAGGTAAGGTCTAACTCTGAGGTGGCGCGAGAGTCAGGTGCTCCGGCTTTGGATTCCTTCCCTGAAGGGTCCATTTTGCGGAGAGCCAAAGTGGAGTCATCTGACTTGTCCGTTGCGATTTGGGTAACGTAATCACAAATTTGTGTAGTTGTTGCGACTACTTTTACAACGGATTTCTTTCCGCTATTTGTATCTTGTCCCTTGGTGGATTCGCTCGTCTGTGAACAGGCAGAAACTGAAGCCACTAAAGCTATTCCTGCCATCAGACTGATGCTTGACCGTAATGATGCCTTGATAACCATCATTCTTCCTCACGTATTTTAAAAAATTGAACAAGGATAATCTAAGGTCAAGTATCTACTAGATAAAGTGACCTTAGGTTAGCCAAACCTAATTTTTGCACCAGCGAGACTTATTATCAATAAAATCTTCGTCTAACCGAACAAATATAGTTCGTCTCACAAAACTCTATCAGAAAAGATAGGTCTATATATGTGTTCGTTACTGCATTTTCGGGTAGTCGATTTTCGAAATGTGGATCTGTGGCAAGGAGTAACAGGAACGGTGGCTGGTTTAGGTTTCGAAACCTAAACCAGCCACCGTTATACCGTAGACTGCAGGATTTATATCACAAACTGCGAGATTACTTTTCTACTTCTGCTGCTTGATCGGCAGATGGCTTTGGTAGCAACATCGAAACGAGGAGTGTTGCGATCATGATTCCAACACCAATCCAGATTGCATTTTGGTAACCGGCGATTGACTCCGATCCTTTTGGCGAACCGGCGGTAATGGTTTTGCCAAGTAACGCAAAGGAAAGCGACGCTCCGATGCCAAATGATGCACCATTCAAACCAGGCAGCAAGCCTGGTGCTTCCTTTGGTGAAAGAACTACGCCAAGTCCGTTAAGCATCACGTTTGTTGTGCCCGCATAGGTTACGCCCAAGAGGAAAATAAGGATACCGAATACCCATGGGTTTGATAGACCGAATAGAGCCAAGAAAATCAAAATTACCACGTTAGCTGCAATCGAAGCACGAAGAAGGAATCGATAGCCGTAGGTACCTGCAAGTCGTCCTGCAAAAGGACCAGCAATCCATCCAACCAGTGCGTATGGTGACATGAAGAGGAGTGAAGCAGTAGAAGCTTCCATTCCCCAACCAGCGTCGGGGTTCTGTGTAAACGATGGGACAACTAGGTTAACGATTGCCATAATCGAGGTCAGGGTGAGGATTGTGGTGAGTGGCATGAACCAAATTGCGCGATTTGTTAGGTGTGCTCGTGGGATGAGAGGCGTCTTGGTTGACTTCTCCCACAGAATGAACGCAATCATTGCAACTACTGCGGTACCAATCCAAATCCACATATCGGTGCTCTTGTTTGTAATTAAGAAGAAGGGGTTTGAACCTACTGCCCAAGACACTGTGACGAAGAAAATTGAAAGGAAAACAACGCCAACCCAATCCATCTTTTCGCCTTGCGACGGGTGTGACTCTGGAACCCAGCGGATAATCATATAGAGCGCAACTAATGTAATTGCAAGGGTGAAAGCCAGAATTGAACGGAAGCCCCAGTTGTCGGCCATCCAGCCTCCTAGGATTACGTCAATACCTGCAACTCCGCCGTTAATTGCGATAATAAGCCCGAGTTTTGAACCGTATTCCTTTTCGTCCGCGGTGCTTTCACGAAGAATAAGTAAAGCGATTGAGAAAACAGGGCCACAAGCACCCTGAATAGCGCGTCCTACATATAACCATGCCACATTTGGAGCGAGCATTGAAATGACTGTTCCTACAATCAAAATTCCCATTGTGATAATCAAGATCTTTCGCCGGCCTTGCATATCAGAAAGACGTGGCATAAAGATTTGGAAGATTGCTTTTGAGAGGAAGAAAAGGGAAGTGGTAAAAGCGATCTGGGCGGTGGTTGCTGAAAGCGCACTTTCCATTTGTTTAACTGCTGGGTTCAGCATCGTTGCGTTGAGCTGAAAAGCAACTACTGCAAAAATTAGGCCGACGAGAATAATATTGCGAGTTTTATGGCTGGGATCAGCCGTGGTGGTAGACATCGGTGTCTTTCCTTTCTTAATTGGTGTAATCCTCGCCGCTTACGGCAGGGTTGTAATCATGTCGATAATTCGCTCGGGAGAGTCAGCTGGGACTTTGAGAACAACTGCGCAGTGAGCACCGTCTTGGTCTGGGTAGTCAACATACATTCCGCGTAGATCGCAGATAGTTTGCCCACGGCCAGGTCCGTTTGAGTCATCTACGACCACGTTCACCACTGGTGCCAGTTCGGGAACTATATCTCCGGCACCGATTGCTGCAGCGAGTGGATCGTGGGTAGCTGAACGACGTTCACCAAAAATTTCTAGATGAAAATTGAAGTAGAAGTCGAGCACGTCTGCGATTCCCTTAGCGCTCTTTGAACCAGAGGAGTAGAGGCGTTCGCGATGTGAATCGTAGAAGTTATTAACCATTGTTGCGTCCAAGCCAACCATCGTTATTGGCCACGGAGCATTAAAGACGATGGCGGAGGCTTCGGCGTCTTTACCTATGTTCGCTTCGGTCACGGGGGAAATATTCCCAGGGTGCATGGTGGCGCCACCCATGATCGTGACGTGCTTAATCTTCGATGGTAGTTCTGGGTCAATATCGAGGGCTTGTGCAATATTTGTTAGTGGACCAACTGTAATAATTTCGAGTTCACCAGCGTATTCATTGGCAAGATCAACGAGTAATTCGGCTGCTGAACGTGGATCTAACTGGGCTTTTGCTTGAGGGAGTTCAATAGCTCCTGTGCCGAGCTCTCCGTGGATCCAGGTAGTGCCACCGTGGAATTCTCCATGCGATGGATGCTCGGCTCCCATCGCTACTGGAATATTTGGTTGCCCCATAATTTCAATCCAGTTCAGTGCATTTTGAGCAGCTTGTGATGATGAGGTGTTTCCAAAAATTGAGCCGATACCAACGAGCTTCACGGCTGGTGTTGCACAAAGATAGGCGAGTGCGACGGCGTCGTCTACTCCCGGATCGGTGTCAAAATAGACAAGTTTTGGTGAAGTCATAGGTAGTCCTTTCTAATTATGACGTCAGGTGGCGGAGCTAATTATTTAGAGTTGAGTGGTGGAGCCACCAATGCGAAGTGTGCCAGTGAGTTCAATCGGTTCTGCACCGGTTGAATCTAGACCGTTTTCAATAAGGTTGATCAATAAAGTTACAGCTTGTTTAGCCATGTCTTGAATTGGGAGAGCTAAAGTAGTCAAACTTGGTTGTACGAGTGCAGTAGAGGCGATTCCGTCGTATCCAGCTACTAGAACATCATTCGGGATTTCATAACCAAGATTGCGGAGCTCATTCATGGCTCCAATCGCCATGTGATCGTTTGCTGCAAATACTCCAGCCGGTGCTCCGCGGTGGGTATCTACGTAGCGTCGTGCTGCTTTTGCTCCTGATTCCATACTGAAGTCGCCCTCAATGGTTTCTGCTGAAAGAACGGTATCTGGGCATTTATTGTTAGCTTCGGTAACGGCATCATTGAAACCATTAAGACGTACTGAAGATACCCCTAGGTGGTTCGGGCCTGTAATGTGGAGAAGTGTACGTGCACCTGCGGAAATGAGGTGTTGAGTTACTATTCGCGCCCCTTCGCGGTGGTTTATTGCGATATCGTGAGTGCTTGCGGATTCGGGTGCACGATCAAAGAAGACGACGGGGAAAGTTTCGGGTAATTTCCAATTCGGGGTTTCGTTGGTGCGGGCACCGAACATAAGTAGCCCGTCAACAGCTTTTGTGGTTGCCAACTGCTCAGATTCTTGGAACGTATCTTCACCACCGGTAATAACCATACGGTAGCCGTGAGCTTTACTTTCTATAACTGTTTTCTCGATGAGTTCCAAGAAGAATGGGTTATGGAAATTTGGAAGAACTAGGCCTAGTACTTCGCTGGATTGTTTGCGAAGAGCACGGGCTTTGGCATTAGGAACGTAATTGAGTTCGGCAACTGCTTTCCTTACTCGGTTTTGAGTTCTTTGAGTGACGTTATCGGTGCCACTCAATACACGCGAAGCGGTAGCTATGGATACCCCTGCGCGGGTTGCTACATCTTGGAGAGTAGGAAGTTGAGTCATGGTCGGCGCCTTTGCCCTAATGTAATCGTTTACATGTGAAATCGTTTACATTGAGGATATGACTAAGAAAGCTCGGTGTCAAAAGTTTACTTGAAACATAAGATGCCTCGATTTGAAGATTCAGATCCAATACAGATGAATTAACTCCTTAAAAGCTGGTCAGTTAATGCCAGGACCAACATGCAGAAAAATCTGAAATCGTTGTGTAGGATAAGGCAACTTATAAATATAAATCCTTGCAAAGCGTGATAGAAAGTGAGTTAAGGATGTCTTGGTGGGAAATAATTGGATGGGCTGGTTCCGTGCTCGTCGTCATGAGTTTGATGGTGCCCAGTGTGCGGCGCTTCCGCATTCTTAATCTCACCGGCTCGCTGATTGCAACGATCTATAATGCATTCTTTGAGATTTGGCCATACGCGGCGATGAATGGGGCGATTGTGCTCATCAACATTTACTGGTTGTGGCGATTGAGCCAACAAGGTGAAAATGAAGAACGCGGATATTCCGTGGTGGCGGTGAATGACGATGATTCAATCGTGCAGCGTTTTCTCTCACGCAACGGTGCCACTATATCTGCTGCTTACCCGCACTTCGCCAAAGATACACTAACTGGAGCGCAATCCTTTTTGATTATGCATGAAGAAGAAGTAATTGGATTGTTTTCTATTCGATTAGGGCAGAACCAAACGGCAGAGGTTGTGATGGACTTTGTAACAGAGCGTTTTCGTGATTTTACTCCAGGAAATTTCGTTTACACCAACAACAAGCTTTTTGCGGATTTGGGCGTATGTATGCTCGTACTTCCGGCTAATACTGCGTCCGACGTGGCTTACTTCCGAAAACAAGGGTTTGTTGGCGACGACGTTCTCACGAAGAGTTTCTAGTGAAACACGAGGTTAATCGCGCGAGGTAGGTTCCTGTACTGCCGTGTTTAAATAGGGGACGGTACCTATAACATATCGTAACAAACAGATCCCAACGATATATCAGTCAATCTGGTGCCTCGGTTATCAAATCCGAGGCCGTAGTGGAGACTTAGACGTTCATTTTGATACAAGACTGGCTTGGGGGCAGATTCATTCGGTAGGGGGTGTTTTCCAAAGACGGGGGTAGGAATTGCTGGTTTTTATTGCTGTGAGCGAGTTAGCTGGCCGATTATTCGTCTTTGAAGATGACGCTGATGGCTCCATTAGCGTTGATAATGGCGTGGTCGACGAGGGTGTTCCATGCTTGGTCGCTGTATGCGAGTGGTGGCAGGGTGGCGAGGTAGAAGTGGACTTTGATGGCTTGTGCTCG
This sequence comes from Arcanobacterium ihumii, assembly GCF_900604515.1. Lineage (GTDB taxonomy): Bacteria > Actinomycetota > Actinomycetes > Actinomycetales > Actinomycetaceae > Arcanobacterium_A > Arcanobacterium_A ihumii. The sequence continues at coordinate 1,065,891 of NZ_UWOS01000001.1, forward strand.
GCGGTGGCGCAGATCGTCGATCTTGTCGGTGATGTGCTGGTGCTCGGTCTCGAGTTGGCGGTGTCGGGTTTCGAGCTGGTGGTAGCGGCGGTCGTAGTCGTCGGGGTCGTGGGCTGTGGCTGCTGCGGTGGTGATGAGTTGGTTCATCAGCGTGATCGTTTCTTCGATCCGCTCCCCTAGCGTGGCCTGCTGAGTTTCCAACTCGCGGGTGTCGTAGACGGTTTCGTCGAGCAGGCACATGGTGTCATCGAGAACGTCAGTGTTGGTGACGCGCTCAGCCAGGGCGGCGACGAAGGCGTTTTTGATCTGCTCCTCGGTGACGTGGGGTGTCGCGCAACGATGAATTTTCTTGTATTTGTTGTTGCAGCGCCAGATATAGCGGCGGTATTTGCTGGTGGAGTGCCACACTTTCCTCCCGAACGAGCCACTACACTCGCTGCAGGTGATCTTGTTGGCAAAGGGGTGGGTATTAGAGGTGCCTTTGCCTGCGCGGCGGGCGAGTTCTGTTTGGACCACGTCCCAGGTGGCTGGGGTGATGATGGGTTCGTGGTTGCCGGTGACGTAGTACTGGGGTACTTCGCCTTCGTTGACTTTCATGGTTTTGGTCAGGAAGTCGGTAGTGAAGCTCTTTTGGAGCAGCGCGTCGCCTTTGTATTTCTCGTTGGTCAGGATCGATCGCACAGTCGAGGGCGACCAGATTTGTTTGCCACGCGGTGTAGGAATCTGATCAGCGGTGAGTTCTTTGGCGATGGTTTGAGGGGTTGCGCCTTCTAGGAAGCGGGCGTAAATGCGCCGCACGATCGGGGCTTGGGTTTCGTCGATGGCGAGGTTTCCCTCCTCGCCTTTCTTGTAGCCCAACAGTGAAGCGTAGGGAACCATGATTTTCCCGTCGGCGAAGCGTTTACGGTGGCCCCAGGTGACGTTCTCGGAAATTGAGCGGGATTCTTCTTGCGCCAGACTCGACATGATCGTGATGAGTAATTCGCCTTTGGCGTCAAAGGTGTAAATATTTTCCTTCTGAAAATAGACCTCGACGCCTGCATCCTTGAGCTTGCGCACGGTAGTGAGCGAGTCGACGGTGTTGCGAGCAAACCGGGACACACTCTTGGTGAGGATCAGGTCGATTTTGCCTGCCAGAGCGTCATCGATCATGGTTTGGAATCCTTCACGGCGTTTCATAGAAGTGCCAGAGATGCCCTCATCGGAATACATGCCCGCGAACTGCCAATCATTACGGGAGCGAATGTAGGTGGTGTAGTAGTCGATTTGGGCCTCATACGAGGAGGTTTGTTCTTCCATCTCGGTAGAGACGCGAGCGTAGGCGGCGACCCTTCTGCGCGCTGGTACCCCAGACGGGGTTGTGACATTCCCAAATTTCTTTGTTGCGGGTATCGCTGTGACGGTGCGACTCATGCCAACCTCCCCTCACTGGTTAACCCCACTGGTGTCATGGTTCCATCCGCGAGGTGGAAGGTGAGCTGATGCTCGAAGGCCTCGATCATCACGATCTGCTCGCCAACCTGGACGGGGTCGAAACCCTGGGTGCCGAGCATGTATGCGCAGGCGTGTTCGAGGAGGCTTTCGCGTAGATTATGTCCGCCGCAGGGGTTGCCGTTCCCGGTGCAGGCACTCCAGCAGCGCCAGAACTTGTATGAGGTTCCAGACTTGTAGGTGCGGGTTTTGCGTTGATAGCTCTTCCCACACGCACCACAACAGATTCGTCCAGTGAATACGCCCGTGTTCTTTGACGGGGTAGCCGCCGGGCCCACCTCACGCCTGTGCGCGATTTCTGCTTGCACCGCGTCAAACATCGCCTCATCAATGATTGGTGGGAGGGCTTGCTCGACCCAGTATCGCGGCAGCTCCCCGTCGTTGAGGGCACGTGTGGGTGCTTGGATTGTGGGGCGGTACATTTTCTGCAGCATTTGGCAGCCCTTGTACCGCTCATTTTCGAGCATGCGACGAAACACGGACCCGTAGAACCGTCGCCCTCCCCGAGAGCGTTTACCTCCAGCATTGAGCATCGTCGCGGTTTTCTCCGGGCTGATCCCATCGAGATAATTAGCAAACAGTAAGCGCACAATCTTGGCTTCTTCGTCAATGATGGTGAACTCGCCGTTTGCCCAGCTATAGCCGTAGACGACGAAAGAATTTGTGCCACCATTCTTGTACCGGTTGCGGATCGCCCATTTGACGTTCTGGGATAGTGAACGGGATTCTTCTTGAGCAAACGACGCCAACAAGGTCAGTAGGAGTTCCCCGTCAGCGCTGAGGGTGTCGATCTGTTCACGCTCGAAACGCACCGCCACACCAAGATCTTTGAGCTCACGGACCGTAGCGAGCAGGTCGACAGTGTTGCGGGCAAGGCGAGAGATCGACTTCGTCAAAATAACGTCAATGCCGCCTGCCTTAGCGGTGTCCATGAGGTGTTTGAATCCATCGCGATGCTTGGTGGAGGTGCCGGTAATACCTTCGTCGATAAATACCCCGACATAGTCCCACCCAGGGGTGGATTGAATCAGATGGGAGTAGTACGATACCTGGGCGGCGATCGACGACAATTGCCGTTCGTGCTCAGTGGACACCCGCGCGTAGGCCGCTACCCTCAACCGCTGCGGCCGTGCTGGTCTCGCCGGGATCACCCTCATCTCACCCACGTATCTCAATCTCCTTACACTGCTCGTTTCCCCTAATAAATAAGGGGTTCAGCTGGTTGTATCCATCTACGCTCTAAACCCGCGTTTTATCCAGTCGAACCCGCAAAATCAGCCCACCAACAACAGCAGGAAACTCCCCCGCCACACGAGTCAACACCACGCGGGCTTCACTGTCCGTCAGTGCACCAGTGTCAGTGAGCCGATCAATGAACCCCACAACCCTGGCTAGATCAACCTCGGCATCAAACACGCCCTTGGTCATCGACTGCCACCCTTGGTGCCGAACCGGTGGCGGATGTAGCAGGCATGGCAGCAGTACTTACGCCCCGCATTCCCATACGCTTGAAAAGGCATGTCACAGTTTGCGCACGTGAACTCATAGAAGGCTTTGCGGGTGCCTGCTTCTGGGTGGGTATGCCAGAACGCCCGCCGATGCTCGCTACAGCAAAATGATGGTTTCTTCCCATCCGCGCGTTGCGACAGTTTGATTCCGCACCAGCGGCACCACCGCCCATCAGGGTCAGCTTTCGCTGTTGGTTCGATACCTGTGCGGGTGACATAGGCGCGGATCTGATCGCGGCTGACCGCAAGACGTGCAGCGATCGCCTTATACCCAAGCCCGCCCAAGCGCATGCGCCTGGCTGCTTGTTTTTCTCTCTCATCTAACGCCATCACTGGCCTCCTCTCCGTAGAAGGCCACGAATGCGTGCCGAGTTAACCCTTCGCCGGAGGTCGCGTGTGGGCCTTCTGCCCATACGCCCTCGGGCACCTGCGAATCCGGACGGGTAAGAAAACCTCAAGAGTGATGAAAAGCCCCGCCACCACCGGCTCCCCGAGAATCTGGGAAGTCACAGTGGTGACGGGGCTAAGTTCGTTGACCTCTAGCTGTTAGTAGCCGAGCTTGGCGTTGACTCGCGCCTGGACAGCGCTGTAGAGATTTCCGAGGCGGCGCTTACGATCTTCACCGTTGCCGTACTCGCCACGGATCACGGTGTCGGCAAGAGCATCAATGTTGGGACCCGCAGGCTTGGCGGCAGGTGCACGGCCCGCGAGCTTCTCATTTACGCGAGCTTGCACGGCGGCGTAGTTGGCTCCGAGGCGGAGCTTGCGCTCCTCCCCATTGCCGTAATCACCGCGAATCACTGCATCAGCCAATGCGTCGATGTTGGGCCCTGCTGGCTTCGGGGCGGATGCGTTGCCGGAAAGCTTCTCGTTCACTCGCTGTTGGACAGCCGCGTAGTTGGCTCCGAGGCGGAGCTTACGCTCCTCCCCGTTCCCGTACTCGCCGCGAATCACCGCGTCGGCGAGGGTGTCGATGTTCGGCGTTGCAGGAGCAGGTGCTGGTGCTGGTGCTGGGGTGTTGCCGGTCATTTGGTCATACCAAGACTGGGCGCGAGCCATGTAGGCGGTGTGCTGGGAGCCAGCCAATGAGGCTGGGCAGGCGGTTGGGATGAAGTCTTTGTGCCCGAACACGTTCTTGCCCCACGCCGGGCGGTCAAGGCCGTAGAACTTGCAAACGGCCGCGACGAGGTGTGCACCGTTATCCAGGCAGGCTTCGGATACCGCCCACGGGTTCGAGGACACGTCGGCGTGTTCGATGCCGATACTGGTGGTGTTGGCGGCAAAGTTGCCTGCATGCCAAGCGGTGTCGCGGTCCCATACGAGCTGGCCGATTGTGCCATCGGTTTGGACTTGGTAGTGGGCGGATGCAGGACGGGACTGCCACACGTCGTAGCAGCCCCTGATGGTGAGGTTTCCGGCGTTGTGGTGGATGATGACCTTATCGATCCGCCTGCCGTTGCGGCCGGGTGTGTAGTGTGTGTTCATGATGAGGTCGATGTCGGCCTCAAGCGTGTTCCAATTCTTCATCAGTGAATCTCCTTTTCAGTGGTTGGTGGTTCGGTGAGTGAGGGTCTGGTTTCGGCGCGATTGGCGATCGCATCGAGCGCCCCGCGCATCTGCGCCGGGACAGGCAGACCCAATCGGGTGGCGTTCTCTACGAGGGAGATGCCTTCGTTGGATAGGTAGAAGAAGATGACCGCCGCGCGTAGGACTCCGGGTGCTCCGAGGATGTGGACGTCGATCAAATGGGCGAGGCCGACGAGGGTGAAGATGAGGATCTTTCGGCTGATACCCCTGAAACCAACTGCGCTGGAGAGGCGGCGCTCGTTGATGGCGGCCAGCACCCCGGTGATGTAGTCGGCGATAGCGAAGACGATCAGCGCATAGACGAGGCCGTCGAGGCCTCCAAGATAAGCGGCGAGCCAGGCACCAATACCAGCGATCCCGGTTTGGATGGCGTGCCAGATGGCGTGAAGAGACATGGGAATGATTCCTTTCGTGGGCATAAAAAATTGCCCACACCCATCTGGGGTGAAGGCATCTAAAAATTGGTGTAGTACTGGGCTACATGGTCGGGTCGGTGAGGACCTCGAGAATTGGCAGGCTCAAGTCGAAGGACGCCGCCTTGGGCGCTGGGAGTTCTTGGGCTTCGATGGTCTCTGCTGGTGGTGAGGGCGTGGCATCTGACTCAACTGGGACGATCGGAAGCTGAACCTCATCACCGGAAGAGGATTCATGAGCGGAGGGTTGGGTCAGCTCTGTTTTCTCGTTTTCAATGCTCATTGGTTGTCCTTGGTGATGGCGTCGTAAAGGACGTCGTAGGCTTCAGCCGCTTCGCCAGAAAGCTCACCCTCATAGCCATCAAGAAGCTGGCGGATGTCTGCTTCGTGGCCGTCGTAGGTTGGGCCGGAGACTTCCGCAACCGAGGCCAGCAACTCGGTACGTGCGTCAAGGAATTCACTGGCCTTGTCAGGGTCAGCGAGGACGAACGTGCCATCGTCCGCAAAGACGGGGCGGCCGTTCTCGCCGAGGGTCGCGTAGTGAGTGACGAGGTCGTATTCGTCTTCCCCGAACCGTGCAATCGCTTCCTTCACTAGCGTGAGGAGTTTCGAGCGCGCCCTGGATTGAGTGGCTTTGAGCGGCATATTGGTGAGTAGGTCTGCGATGGGTTGCAAATACTGGTTGGCGAGCATGATCTTCATCAGTGTTTCCTTTTCTATGCGAGGTTGGTGGACATGGCCGATAAGCCAGTGTTGGAGAAGTACCGCCACGTGATGTTCGACCCGGTTCCGGAGATGGATGTGATCCAGCCTTGATTGAGCAGGCTGAGGATCGCGTTCATTCGCGACATCAAATCCTTAGTGCGATCAAAGAGACGGGTCATGTTGTAATACGAGCCGTTAGTGACCACCATCAGGTCATAGGTGTGGAAGACGATTTTCGACAGCCCGCTTTGTCCCACCCAGCCCGAATAGGTTCCCTTGCCCGTCAGCGTGCAGTCCTGCAAGGTCACATATCGTGAGCCGGTCGTGTAGAACTTGTAGCCACCTGTTCGCAGATCGGAGCCGAGGTGGATACCTGCCTGCCCGTAAAACAGGCCTTTCGGGTCAAGGGTGAGACAGGTGTAGTAGGTGCCGCCGTCTGCCTTCTGGTAGGTCCAGGCCACGTAGTCGCCTTTGTAAGCAAGCTGGTTCACGATGCCTTGCACATTCGGCTTGTCCTTATGAGCCCGTCGCGCGAACTCACCGATATACCTAGTGCCGTACCAAAACTGCATACCAGCGCTCGTAATCTTGCCCTCCAGGGTGGTCCCGTCATACCAAGCGATCTGCGTGGGCGTGATGCGGATAGATTGCGTCCAACCTGCCAGGCCTACTTGGATGGCGTTGGTCGCGAGCTTGTCGGCCGTAATCGACCGCGCCCCAATCCGAGCCGCCGACAACGTCCCGGTGGTGATCTTCCCAGCATCCAGCGCAGCTATCTTCGCCGACGTGACCGCCGCGTCCTTGATCATCGCATTCGTAATAAACCCGTTGGCGATCGTCAACTTGTCGGATGTGATCGATCCGGCGGCAATCCGCCCAGCAGCTAAATACCCGGAGGTGATCTTCGAGGCCGAGAGCGACCCGATTTTCGCGTCGGTGATCGCGGCGTCTGCGATGTGTGCGGTGCCGATGGCGGCGTCTGCGATGTGTGCTTGGCTGATCGCTTTCGACCCGATCATCGCAGCCCCAACTGGTGTTTGTTCCCATTGGTGGTTGGTGAGGATGTATTGGCGGGCAATCACGCCGTCTACACGCACTTGCCATAGCGCGCCCTCCGGTCGGCCAGCCGCGTCTGCCACGCTCGGGTCAACAACGGCAACCGTGAGCCGCCCATCCGAAGTCATCGCAACGTCGTGGGCATCTTGCGCCAACTGGGTAGCACCAGCGGCAGCGGTCTTGGCCTGGTCGATCTCCACCTGCGCCGAAGCCATCTGAGTGGCGACAGCATCGGCGGCGGTTTGTGCGTCGTGTGCGGCGGCGAGGGCTTGAGCTCCTTGCTCGCGGGCGGCGTCGAGTTCCGCGCTGATCTGGGCATGGTTCAGGTCAGTAGCGAGTGCCACCCAGCCCGGTTGCCCGGTGTCGGTGAGCCGGTAGATCCAGATTTCGGTTGTTTCGCCGTTGCTCTTGAACCATGTGTCACCCAGCCTGGCATTGGCGGGCTGGGTGGTGCCGTAGTGGTTGGTGTTCTTCCCATCCGCACTAGCCAACGCGAACCCTGCCGTATCCGATGCAGCCACCGCCGTATCGGTGGCGGTTTTGACTTGCCGGGTGACGGACGTGAACTTCCGAGCAGTAGAACCCAGTTCGACCGAGATGTACTGGCCTGTGAGCGGGTTGTATTCGTATGCCACTACCCGTGCCGTAAGCGCGACACCAAGATCAGCGTGGCGGACGGTCACGGTGTCACCGAGTTCGACGGTTTCCAGGCGTGCGAGATCAGCGTATTCACGGGTTTGTGAAAGGTCAGTGAAGCGGATCTTGTACGAAGCGGACGGCTCATCCACATGCTTGGCGCTGAATTCTGCTGCTGCCAGATGGCGCAACTGCGCGTGTGCTTGGTCGAGCGGAAGCCCGCCTTCACGCGGGTTGTCTTTATCCGTGATGGCTTTGACTTGTCCGTAGCGGATGACGCGGATACGAGGCACCACATAATCGCTGAGCTTAGGCGAATCCACATAGAGTTCAGGAAGTAAGAGGCCGTCGTAGCCGACCGGCAAAATCCGCGTCACCACCGTCGAAAAATCAATGGATGATTCGAAGCCAGTGAGGTTCTTGCGGTCACGGATGACCACCCCGTGGTTGGCTCCGCGCATGGACGCGTGATGGATATGGAAATTATCGCGGGCCAGTTCGCCGCCCCAACGCGAAGCGAACGAATTATCCTCACCCGCATCCATGAGCGCGACGGCGATGGGCATGCGCACCATTCGCGCCGATGATCGCGTCACCGTATCCGAACTGGTGGCAGTAAACCCGTGCTTAGTGTTTGCCGCCCCAAGGATCTGCGTGAGTGCACCTTTCGCGGTTTTGTTGACCACGTAGGTGTCGGCGATGAGGTTCGCCGCCAGATCATAGAACACGTGAAACGCGGTGACTTCGAGAAAGCCGTCGAGCGTAGTGACAACCTCATTGATGCGGAAACCCTGACGTTGCTCCAGCCTTGGCACGGGTGCGGCCACAATGTTTTCCACTACGAGGTACGCGGCTGAAGGGTCGTCTGCCGGGTAGGTGAAGGTCAGGGAGAATTCGCCACCTAGTTCTTCGACCACGATCGGGCTGATGATCTCCCGATCCAAGACTCCTAGCCCGGTGGTGGTAAATGTCGTGGCGGTGCGGTCGTGAACCGTAATCATGAGGGTGCCTTCCAGACAAGACAATGACCACCCCATACAAAGGGGCGGCCATCAAAGTGAGATGAGTGAGAGCGGTTTAGGGGTTGCGCCAATTCGGCACAATGGCCACTTGTGAGATACCCGCACCGAGCGTGATCCGATTGACCCCAGGTTTGAAGGTTGGGAATGCTTCACTGAGCGCATCCGTCTGCACACGACCAGATACGTGTGCGACGAGACGCGCGCTGTCGAGCGTGATAGAGCCTGCTGGCGAATTCACGTGATAGACACGCGCATTGATCGTCAAAGACAACGCCCCGGTACCAGTAACCGTGATGATCGGATCCGCATCGAGTAGGCCGGGGTTAGTGATCGTCCCCGACTCCGACATCGTTACCGGCTTCAAGCCCTCAGACAAATAGCTGAAGGGCTGGCAGGTCAGGCGCGCGGTGAAGAACCCCCACCCCGACAACTCACGCCGTAGTTCGCTCACTTCGCAGTGTTTGACCTTGCGGTAAACACCAGGCTCGGCAGTCAACGCGATCGTCGAAGCGCCCGTCAGCTCGTGAGCGGCTTTTCGATACTGGTGGAGCCCGTCACGGATAGGAACGGCGAGCTCAAGCTCGATCTCGGTATCCTCCCAGCCCGTGAAGCGCGTGAGGGTACCTGCTCTTCCTTCGACCTCAATATCATCCACCGCACGGACAGCAGCGGGAATCGCCACCGGCGCGACGAGTCGCAGCCCAAGCGATACGGAAGTCACTGTGTTGTTCAGAGTGAAGCCAAACATGATCAGTAGCCTCCTGCCATCACGGTCTGCCGCCGATCAAGGCGCGCGAGTTGTTTGTCGAGAGCAGGTGCGAGTTTGCCAACCAGCGTCCCATCCGAGAGCGTCACGCTAATGTCCAGCGAGGACAGGATGTGCTTTGCTGTGGCATCGACGATGCTCGCGACATCCACACGCTCACTATCAGCACCGCCACTAGTATCGCGATTGATAGCTATGGGTTGTGGGGTGAGATCAACGGCCGGTACCTGCAGATCCGCCACCGTCTCGATCGGCACATGAAGCCCGTCTTCAAGCTCGGCGAAGGCGTCTATCGTGTCCCTAGCTAAACCAGTAGCGGCGGTGACGGCTTTGTTGCCGTCGGTGCGGATGGATCCTGCGAGGCCTTCGACGAGCATCCGTCCTGCCCACGCCATCTTGCGAGATGGTGAGTGGATGCCGAAGAAGCCGGTGATGGAGTCCCAAATCCCGCTTGCCCAGTTCGAGACCCGATTCCACAACCAGCCCGCCAAGCCTTGGATGCCATTCCACAGGCCGTAGACGAGGTTCTGGCCCGCCTCCACCATCTGCCACACGCCCTGACCAACAGCAGACAGAATCCCAGAAATAATCGATGGGATTGCGGCGACGATCGTGGAGATGATCTGCGGAAGGTTTCGCACCAACGCGGTCAAGAGTTGGATGCCTGCTTGGATGAGTTGCGGAATTGCGCCGACCACGCCGCCCACGATCGCGGTAATAATCTGGGGCAAAGCCGCCACAATCGCTGTGATGATCTGAGGCAGCGCGCCAATCAATGCGGTGAGCAGCTGGATTCCTGCTTCGATGATTTGCGGGATCGCCCCGACGAGGAAGGTCACTATACCGGTGATGATTTGTGGGAGGGCTTCGATGATGACGGGGATGGCTGCTATGAGGCCTTCGGTAAGTCCGGTGATGAGCTGCAACGCCGCATCAAGAAGCAATGGCAGGCTATCGACCAGCCCCTGCACCAAAGCCATGAGCATCTCCACCGCCGCAGGAACCAGTTCCGGTAGCGCTTCGCCAATCCCAGAGACGAGGGTGGCGATGATCTGAATCGCCGCCTCCAACAAAGACGGCAACGCTTCGATGATTGCCTCGACCAGCGCGATAATCAGCGTCACCGCTGTCTCGGCCACTTGTGGGAGGACTTCGATGATGCCCTCTAACAGGGCGGTGAGGATGGACATGCCGGTCTCGACCACCATCGGTAGCTGCTCGGCAATAAATGCGAGAGCTTCCTGTAAGACGGTGCCGAGGGTGTCGATGAGGGCGGGTGTTCCGCCTTCTTCGAACGCTGCCGTGAGTTCGTCGATCCACCCGTTGACCATCGGCAACACCGAACCCGCCAACGCCTCCGACAGACCACCAGCCAACAACCCCTTGAGATTTTCAACCCCATCCTGCATCGTCGCCAACTGGCCCGAAAAGGTTTGGGATTGGGCATCCATGGCCCCGTAGAAACGCCCGCCTTCAGCAGTAGCACTGGCGAATGCGTCAGCGACCATGTCAGCCGAAATAGCACCCTTGGCCATATCCTCCTTGAGCTCACCAATGCTTTTGCCGGTCTTGCGGGAGATCTCTTCGAGCGGGTTGAAGCCGGCGTTGATCATCTGCAGCAAGTCCTGACCAGTCAACTTGCCAGTCGAAGACATCTGGGCGAAGGCGAGCGTTAGCGACTCCATCTTCACCGCATCACCTTGGGAGATGTCGCCGATTTCGTTCAGGTGCTTTTTCGCATCCTCAAGGCTCATTCCGAAGCTCAGGAGGGTTTGCATGTTGCCCGCGAGGTCCTCCATACCAAACGGAGTCTTCGCCGCCTGGGCCTTCAAATCATTCACAAGCTTCTGAGCTTTGGCTTGATCGCCAAGCATCGTCGTAAACGACGTGGAGTATTGCTCCATACGCGCGTTGTATTCCACGCCTTCTTTGAGGGCTCCGGCCATGCCGCGACCAATCGAGGCGATCGCATGCCCGATACCCTTGACCCCGGCGATGATGGCTTCGGAGGCAAGATTGGCTTTCAACACGTCGCCGAAAATGCGGGTCTTGGAGCTAGTGGTGTCCATCTCGTCACCGAGATCATCCACCGCGTCCTCAAGACGTCCTGCGTCCTTCGCCGCGCCCTTGGCATCGTCGCCCGCACCGTCTGCCTCGTCCCCGAAATCGGACAGGGCGTCGTTATTCGATTTGAGTTCGCTCTCGAGACGGTTGAGCTCAGCGCCTGCGTTGTTGAGCTGGATCTGCCAATTCTTCGTCCGCGAATCGTTCTCACCAAAGCTCGTGGCGGAGTTTTCGAGTGCGGCGCGCAGGGTCTCAATCTTGGCTTTCTGGGCCTCGATTTCTTTGCCCAGCACTTGGTTACGGGCGGTGAGTGCTTCGGCGGACTTGTCGTTCTTATCGAACGAGGACGCCACAAGCTTCATCTCACTGCCGAGCACACGCATCTCACGGTTAATATCCGTAATCGCACGCTTAAACTCACGCTCACCCTCAAGCCCAATCTTCAAACCAAAACTGGAGTCAGCCATCTGCTTTCTCTCCTAATAACTGCTAGTTTCACGGGCGGTCGAGGTTGGTAAAATGAGATATGGAAAATAAAAATTCAGTAACTACAAATCTCGAATTGGCGACTTTGTTCGTGTTCCTTCCTGCGCATCCTGATCTAGCTGTGGAGTATGAGTCAGAGGACGGGCAAGAAGACCGGTGCTGGAAATCCCAGCGAGAACACATGATTTCGTGGTTCTTCTCTCGGATGTGCCGTGGTGGAATTCCTGGCTACGAAGTCAAGACACCCTGGCTCGATGCAAAGACGACCTACAATAAACTCGGCAACCCGGCAGCTCTTATTTGGCTTGCTGCTGCTCTCGAAATTGACTCCCAGATCATTCGTCGAGCAATGAGCGAGAGTCTGTCATCTAAGAATCGCGGGGAAAGCCCGCGCACAAGATGCCGCATTATTCGAAAGATCATTCCGTGGGAAACAATCGACGGGCGGGCTCGGGAGCTTATCCACCTGCATAAGATCGACATTCATCCTGGGATTTGTCGAGATTAGCTTTCCTAAATCCCTGGCGGGATGACGTCGTCGATGAACCATTGACGCAACGGCTCGGCGCGCCCGGTTTCGAGTCGCCAGCAGTCCACGAGGTCGAGGAGTTCTCCGAAGACGGTCAGACCCACCTCCACGCGTGATAGGTGAAGGTGGGCCATTCCGATATACGTCAGCCGCGTGAACACAGCCTGATCGTTGTCGACTATCCGTCCGCCGCTGATGCTTTTGGGGCTGGCTCGGTAAGGATGTCTCGGCGTGTGCCGCGCTGGAGAGCTTCGGCGATCGCGCCACGATAGTCCGCCAGATCAGCAGGCACGGTAAGGAGTTCGACCTCGTCCTCGCTCAGTTCTGGGCGCTTGTCGTCTGGGTGGCGGTGGTTGTGGATTTGGACTGATTGGTTGGCCAGCAGCGTGATCAGCCAAATCACCTCACCGAGTGTCTTGCCCAAATCATCAGACGTTTCGAGGGCGTTGCCCAGGTGTTCGAGTCCGCCATAGCGCTCGGCGATCAGGCGGGTGGCTTTCGTGGTGAGCACGAGCTCGTAGTCCTCCCCGCCAATGGTGACAGTGGCGGAGCGTCCTGGTTCCACAACAGATTCAGTTTTCTTCTTGCTGGTCATCGCTTGGTACTCCTTGCTCGTTAGCTGGTGGCGGGTTCGTAGACTTGCGCATACCAGTTCGTGATCGTCTCAGGCTTGACCCCGGTGCCGCCCTCTAGCACTTCGGCCTTCCACGGATGACGCCCCTTACTATCGGGTTTGTTACGGCGCAAAATCGTGCCCTCAATGCTCGGGGTGGAGAACGTGATCGAGTCGGCTTTGGTGGCCAGCGTTTCTGTTGGGAGGGCAAACTTGACCCGGTAGAGCCAAAAATACTGATACTTCCCCGTGGAGCGTGCTGCGCGGAAACCAATCGCCACCGGGCTGCCGCCGTCTTCTGAGGCGGAGATGAGGACGCCGTTCGCGTCCACGGTCGCCCCAGTGAGGGCTGCGGCTGCTTCACCACCCAGATCATCGATGCCGAGGGTGAGGGTTCCGGATTTGAATTCCTTGACGATCTCACTCGGCCCGTCATCGGCATACAGGATCGCTTCAGCAACCTCAACACTCAGTTCTGCGGAGATCGCTTTCGCGAGGGGTTTGGGTTTGGCGTAGGTCTCCTCACCCGTATCGGGGTTTTCGGTGATGGTGGCGTAGTAGAGCTTGTCCAAACCAATCGTGGCCATGAGTGTGTTCCTTTCTTATGGGTGAAACCCTGACCGGTAGGATCAGGAGCAAGTGGTTTTGTGTAGATACGAATGACGAGGATGTCCATGGCTAGCGATAACACGCCGACGATCGATCAGTTCCGGCCGGTTGTGTTACGGGTTCTCGCTGACGGCCAGGAACGGGCAGTGCGCGATGTGTGCGAACTGGTGGCCGCCCGCATGGAGCTGCCAGCAGATGTACGCGCGGAGAGGATCGCTTCCGGTCAGCACCGGTACGTCAACCGAATCAACTGGGCGTGTTCTGGACTTACCCAAGCTGGTCTGTTGGAGCGTCCGAAGCGCGGCCACTACCGCATTACAGACAACGGGCGCACCGTCGATGCTCGGTCTTTGGCGGAGTATTCCGAGAAGGACATGCTCGAGTGGCCTGTGTGGCAGGCCTACCAGGAAGAAATCGCCGCCCGCAAGCGCGAGGTTCCGGATACCTTGGAGTCAACTGCCAAGGAGGAGGCGAACCCGGTCGAGGTGATGGCTGCTGCCGAGCGAACCTTCAACGCGCAGACCGAGACCGCGCTGCGCAAACGCCTGCAGGAAGCCTCGCCCGAGTTCTTTGAGAAGGCCGTGATCGACGTGTTGTGGGCGATGGGCTACGGCGGCACCCACGGTGAGAAACAGCATGTCGGGCGCTCCGGTGACGGAGGTATCGACGGTGTGATCCGCCAGGACGCTCTCGGGCTGACGAACATCTACATTCAGGCCAAGCGTTACGCCGACACGAACAAAGTCGGTGATCCAGAGATTCGCAACTTCATCGGATCCCTGGATTCACGCGGTGCGAACCTGGGCGTGTTCATCACGACATCCAGCTTCCAGCCCGCTGCCGAGCGCACCGCAGCTGGATATCGCCACGGCAGGATCATCCTCATCGACGGCATCAAACTCACCAGCCTGATGCTCGCTTACGGGGTTGCCGTCCATAAGGCCCGCGAGTTCACCCTCTACGAGATCGACGACGACTTCTTCGACGACGAAACCGCCTAACCCCACGAGTTCGCTGCCGCCACATCGAGCGCGTAATGGTGAAATCCGGTATCAGCTTCAAAGCCGACATAGGTACGACCAGTAATCGTTAATCCGGCGTCGAGCAGTGCGCGAGTAATGCGGTTACGCAGGTCGAGATAGTTTCCTTTGGTGAAGAGTGCGAGGCGGACTTCCTCAACCTCGATACTGGGTTGATTGTCTGCGAACACGTCGAACATGTCTGTCAGCGGGGTTGCCACGAGATACGTCTGCGGCGCTGGCGTGGCCGTATACAGGCCGACTTCGAACGGCAGCCCGAGCTTGTCAGCGATGTTCGTTAGTTGTTCCAATAATGCGGTCATGGCCCCACCTGCTCAATCCGCGCGATCAGCGCCGTTTTCATGGCGTCGATCGCACCACGCCGTGTTTGCGAACGTGTAGGCGCCAGGAACGGACGTGCGGACTGGTTGGATCGGCCGTGTTCGAGGACGCTGGCGATCAACGCATTCGCTCTGCCGTCACGGCGATTTTCAGCGAAGCCGACTTTAATGTTGTGATCGCCTCGGCTGTTTACTTTCACCGAGCTTGTACCAAGCGCTGCGAGTAGTTGCCCGGTTGAACGCGAGGGCTGCTTGGTGGCCCGTCCGATCGCACCGGTGAGGTTGGCTCGCATACGCGGTTCAACCACCGCAGCCCCAGCTTGCAGAACCTCATCAGCAGATGTTTCGAGCACACGGCTGGCAGCGTCGAGGGAATCAATGAACGCGTTCGGCAGGCGAATCTGCACTCTAGCCATCAGTTGCTCCCTTCGGGCGTGGTCTGGTGGGCGAGAATCTCCACGTAACGGCCGATCACTTCGACTGCGTCGATCACATACCTGCCATCCGGTCCGCTGATCTGCATATCCGTAGTTACGGATAGTCCGGGGACGGTGCGGATGCGGAAGAGGACGTCAGCTTTCGTATATGCGGCTCGATTCACCCACGCAGCCGATGCATGCCGAACCTCGATCTGCGCCCGCACCGTTGCTCGCACTTCATCGCGTGTGGTAGTGAACCCCGCCTTATCACGCACAACCATTGGCTGGATGAGGTCGATGGTGGTGCGCATGGATCCAAGAGAAGCCATTGGTCTACACCTTCCAATCCCGATCCAGACGCAGCAGGTTGTTGACCGCGTTCCATACCGCCCGCGCCGCATCGGGTTTATCGGCCCAGAATCCTGCCGTGGAACCATCACGAGACTCGTAGAAATGCGAGGCGAGCATGACAATTCCTTGCCGCGTTGCCCCAGACATGTCGCGTGTCTCGTAGTGGTTTTCGGGCAGGTGCTGGAAAGCGCAGGCGTAGGAGATGGCCGCATTGATCAGCGCAGCAATCAGTCTGTCGTCGTCATCGAAGGTGATGAGTAGATTCGCCTTCACTTGATCGATGAGTTCGTTCGTGCCCATGTGCGGCCACCCCCTATCCGTGTGTAGAACCGCTGGTTATGCTCCTGCCTTTTGGGTGAGCAGCTTGACTGCTTCGGGTAGGACGAGCTTGCCGTCCAGTCGCTGAGATGCGAGGAATCCGACCTGTCCGGTGGTTGCGAACAGTTCGTTGAGCCGCTTGAACGAGCGGCCTTGTCGGTCGGCGATCCAGTAGTACGACAAGTCACCGAAAGCAACCGTCGACGCACCAGCCTTGATTTCAGGCACAAACGTGGACGTGTGGACGGGGTGGCCAAGGACAAGGTCTGGGGTTCCTGCGGTCAGGGCTGGCTGCCACAGATACTGGCCGTTACCATCCTTGAGCTTGCGGATGGTTTTCACGGTCGAGTCGTTCATCAGCCACACCGCGTTCTTCCGATACGGAGCACGCAAACCGTAGTGCAGATCGATGAGTTCATCAGCCGTAATATCCGTCGCCTTGCCCGTAGTCACTGCCTTCTCACCACCACCAGAAGTTGCGAAAATACCGGTGGGCTTACCCTTACCGTCCCCGGTGAGGAAGGCTTCTTCCTCGGCAGCGCCAATACGACGAGCAAACTCCGCCGCCAAATACTGCTCGACATTAAACGCCGCATCGTTCAAGAGTTCCTCTGAAATTTTGAGGAAGGTGCCGAGCTTAAACGCACTCAAATTGACCTGCGTGAAAGCTTCATCAGATTCCGTATACGGCTTGCCCTCATCGAGCCACCCGGCAGTGCCATGCGTAGAGACGACCGGGATTTTCCGATCCCCGCTGGTGGTTTGAATGACCTTGGCTAGGCCTCGCATGATGTTCTGATCCTCCAGTGAGGAGATCAGGGTACGTTCGAACTCATCAGGCACCAGATAGCCGCCCTCAGTATCGACGCCTTCAGACAGTGCGTTGCGGACTTCCATCGGAGAAACGTTGAGCCGCATCGCGTCCCAAAACGCCCGCTTATACGAGGCGGTCGCGCGCGGTGCAGTCGGCTTGGCTTCATCATCAGGATTCATACCCGGCATGGACGTGAGCGGCATGTTCGTTGCTCGTGCGAGGTCGGCGTCGCGGCGCAGGGCGCGCTCAGAGCGGGCGATCTCATTGGTGAGACGATCGATCTCGGCTTCCATCTTCGCATAAGCCTGATCATCTTCAGCAGACAGACAGCCAGTTGTGGTGTCGCGGCGCTCATCTAGGAAAGCCTTCGCCTTCTCCCAAACATCTGCGCGCTTGGTACGAAGATCAGAAACAGTCATAGGGGTCGTCATGGTTAGTTGTCCTTTCAGTGGGGTTGGTTCGCTAGTTCGGCGTACAAATCACAAACCCGCCGACCAAGAGGTGCAGCGGGTGTAGTGGTGAGGTGTGGTGGTCGCATCGGCTTCGGAGGTGATGTGGCGGTCAGATGTGCGACGAGTTTTTGCTCGGCTGCTCGGCGTGAAAACACCGTGCCAAGTCCTGCGTTCTTGGGTGGGAACGGCAGGCGCTTCTCATCGTCGTCGGGTTCGTCTGGGGAGTCGACCTTGTCCTCATCGTCATCCAGGTCATCGTTGGGCTTCTCAGGCGAGACCGCAAACATTGGGTTGCGTTCACCTGTCAGGAGTTCGTCGGCAAATCCCATGTCGATCGCGGCCCGCGCATCCATCCACGTTTCGGCGTCCATGAGCTTGGACAGCTTCGCCCTGCTCAAGTTCGTCTTCTCCTGATATGCATTCAGGATCGATTCTTTAACCGAATCAAGCATGTTCATTGCACGTGCGAGTTCGTCCTTATCCCCGACCGCCATCGTG
Organism: Arcanobacterium ihumii; assembly: GCF_900604515.1. Lineage (GTDB taxonomy): Bacteria > Actinomycetota > Actinomycetes > Actinomycetales > Actinomycetaceae > Arcanobacterium_A > Arcanobacterium_A ihumii. The sequence goes on from NZ_UWOS01000001.1 coordinate 1,083,588, forward strand.
GCAGGGTTGTGAATCATCAACATCGACACCGGGCTCATGGCGACCTTCGTGGCTGCCATGGCGATCACGGACGCGGCGGATGCGGCGATCCCGTCGATGTTGACGGTGACTGTGCCTGGGTAGTCGATGAGCATGTTGTAGATCTGTGCGGCAGCAACCACGTCCCCTCCGGGGCTGTTGAGCCAGATCGTCACCGGCCCGCTACCCGCGTTGAGTTCATTGGCGAAGATGGCGGGTGTGATGTCGTCATCGAACCAGGATTCTTCAGCGATTGTGCCGCTAATGCGTAAAACCCGGACACTACCTGCGTCCGGGTCAGTGTTGCGTGGCTCGGGTGTGAGCCAGTTCCAAAAACGTCTCATATCCTCCTCCTTACAGAAGATTCACTCGTAGGTTCCTCAGCCGGTTCAGGCTTCGGTTCAGACTCGGTTGTCTGCGCGTATGCCCCTGCAAGACTGAGTGGGAGCATGTTGCCGTTTACCAGGTAGAGATCCCCGCCAGCCTCAGCAGGAATCTTGTCGAGGTTTTCTAGCTCGCGTATATCGTTAGCGCTCATCCACCCGTTCTGCCGAGCCACCGCGTATCCCTCCATGCGTGACTGGTAGTCCCCGCGCAGCAGACCTTCAACGTTGAACTTCACATACACGCCAGGTTTTTCACACGGACTGAGGAGTGTTTTGGTGATGGCTTGTTCCCAGCGGATCACCCACGGATCAAGCGTGTACTTCACAAACTCGAGACTCTGCTGCTCAATGTTCGAAAATGAGCTCTTTTCGAGGTCACCGATCATGTGCGGCGGGATACGGAAAATGCGGGCGATCTCATTGATCTGAAACTTACGGGTCTCCAAGAACTGCGCCTGTTCAGGAGACACTGAGATCGGCGTGTACTTCATGCCCTCCTCAAGGACGGCGATCTTGTTCCCGTTCCTCGCGCCACCGAACGTCGCCTGCCACGACTCCCGAACCCGAGCTGGATCCTTGATCGTGCCCGGATGCTCCAACACGCCACCCGGAGCCGCACCATTAGCAAAAAACGATGCGCCGTAGTCTTCGGTAGCCTGCGCCAAGCCGATGGCGTTCTTCGCCATAGCAATCGGGCTATAACCAACCAGCCCATCAAAGCCCAGCCCTGGAATATGGAGCACATCGCGCGCAGCCAGGGTGACGGTTTCGAACCTTCCTGTTGGTTCGTTCCACATGCGCTGATACTCGTAATACAGCCGCCCAGCCTCATCTCTACCTACGGTCATCCGGTTGGGCATAAGCGGATACAAGCCAATAACCTCATCACGGCCGTTGCGGATCACTTGCGCAAACGCATTACCCCACAACAGCAAGTGAGTCATCAACGTTTCTCGGAACACGAAGCTCGTCATCTCTGGATTCGGCTCATCATGCAACAACCTGTAGAGCGGATGGTCGAGCGCCTTCACCTTCGCACCATCACTGCTCTGCCGGTAAACATGCAACGGCAACCCCGCGATAGCTTCAGCGAGGATGCGCACGCAACTATAGACGGCAGTCATTTGCATCGCCGAGCGTTCTGTCACCGGACGGCCCGAGGTGGTGCCGCCGAAGAAGAAGCTATAGCCCGAGCTAATCGCGTGATCGTCGGCGGGGCGGGTGGTGTCGCCACGCAGCCAATTCAGGAAACCCATGCGGTGTCCTTTCACATGTAGAATTGGAATATGAAAGCGCCCTCAAAACAGTCGTGGGCACTGATGAGTGTTCTGCTAGTGGCATTTTGGTTGTTGCCGCTCATTTCCATGTGGATTAGCAGGCTGGGCGATCCCAACGCCAAGTGGTTCATCGCGTTGCTCTTCCTCGCGTTTCCACTACTCACCATCGTTTTGAGCGTTATCGATGGGGCACGCCACGGGTTCGGCTGGTGGTGGCTACTGGCTCCGTTCGCAGGGTTCTTGACCACACTGTTCGTGTACTACAACGATTCAGCCCTCATCTACGGCGTCGCCTACTCGATCTTGGGACTGATCGGCACAGGCATCGGCGCGTTCATCCATGCGCGTGCTCACAGTACGAGTAGGCCGCGTTCGTCATAAACACTGCCGCTGACGTGCCCGCTGCCGTTTCGGATAGCTCGGTCGAGGGCCATGATCGTGGCGACGACGCCGTCGATCTTCTCCGTGGACTTCTGCTTATCCGGCTTGATGTTGCCCGCTGGGTCGGTGCGAATGTGAATGTTGTCGACCATCCACGACAGGACTGGGTGCCCACCATGAGCCAGGCGACCTTCGAGTGCGAGCTTCATCAGCTCCTTCGACGGTGGGCTCATATCCTTAAAGCCCTGCCCGAAGGGGACCACGGTGAAACCGAGACCTTCGAGGTTTTGACTCATTTGCACAGCACCCCACCTGTCGAACGCAATCTCACGAATATCAAACCGCTCACCAAGGGTTTCGATGAAGGTTTCGATTGCGCCGTAGTGGACGACGTTGCCTTCCGTGGTCTGTAGAAAGCCTTGTTGTTGCCACAGGTCGTAGGGCACGTGGTCACGGTTAACGCGGAGTGTGAGGTTTTCTTCGGGTATCCAGAACCATGGCGCAATCACATACCGCTCGTCACCGGTTTCGGGTGGGAAGACGAGCACGAACGCCGTGATATCCGTCGTCGACGCAAGATCCAGCCCGCCGTAACACACGCGGCCCTCAAGGTCGGAAAGGTCAACAGGTGCGTTGTTAGCGTTCCAGACGTGCATGGGCATCCACCGCACACTTTGTTTGACCCATTGGTTGAGGCGAAGTTGTCGGAAGGTGTTTTCTTCGGCTGGGTTTTGTTTCGCGCTCGTGCAGGCTTGGCGAACCTTCTCGATCGGAACCGTGATCCCCAAGCTCGGATTAGCCTTATGCCACACTGCTTCGTCGGTCCAGTCATCTTCGCGGTCAGCCCCGTAAATCACCGGGTAGAACGTCGGGTCATGTTTCTTGCCTGCGAGGATGTCTTCAGCTTTCTCATGCTGCTCATAACAAATCGAATGCGTATCGGTACCAGCCGTCGTGATCAGAAAATATAGCGGCTGGGTGCGCGCGTCACCCGAACCCTTGGTCATCACGTCGAACAAGGCACGGCCCGGTTGGGTGTGCAGTTCGTCGAAGACGACACCAGAAATGTTGAACCCGTGCTTCGAATACGCCTCTGCACTCAGGACTTGGTAGAAGGAGTTGGTGGGTTTGTAGATGATCCGCTTCTGCGAGGCAAGAATCTTGACACGCTTGGACAAGGCGGGGCTCATGCGGATCATGTCCGCTGCGACCTCAAACACGATCGAGGCTTGCTGGCGGTCTGCCGCGCACCCATAGACTTCGGCGCGTTCTTCACCATCCTCGCAGGTGAGCAGGAGCGCGACTGCGGCGGCGAGCTCACTTTTGCCCATCTTTTTGGGTATCTCGACGTAGGCGGTGGTGAATTGGCGGTAGCCGTCTTCTTTGACGGTGCCGAACAGGTCGCGGATGATTTGCTCTTGCCAGTCGATGAGCTGGAAGGGCTGTCCTGACCAGCGGCCTTTGGTGTGTTTCAGGGCTTGGATGAACGCGACCGCGAAGTCTGCTTTACGCTTGTCGTAGCGTGAGCCTGTGGCCATGAATCGGGTCGGCGTGTAGGTGTCGAGAGTGCGCATCACACCCTTCAGGCTCCTTCCTGTGCTGGTTAGTTGGTGTGGGCAAGCGCCCAGGCGATGGCGTGGCCGGCGTCTTCGAACAGTTCGTCAGCCTCGGCGACCAGGGTAAGTTCGCATTCAATGAAACTGCGAACGTCCGGTCCCCAGCCGCCGATGGGCTGCTCGGCGAGCTTGTAGACGCGGGCGTCGTTTCCGATCCGGCCTTTGCCCAGGTGCCGGTATGCCGAGGCGAGGACGAAGTCTCCGTAGGTGATCACCGTGCCGTAGCTGTCGGTCGCCATCTGCAGCTGCTCCATCGTGGTCTTGCCGTTGTTCATGACTTTCTCCTTGTCCTCTTGTTCGGTCATGTACATACAGCCATAGGTGTGCGCGGTTATCCAGCCGTTTTCGGCGTATTTACACAGGAAGAATAGAGATTCTGATCTCTTGCATATTTCCCGTTTATTCGGCCTGTGTGGGCGTGGTTTTCCACGCCGCATTCCCTTCCAAGTTGGTCAGCAGGACTCGGCGCACGTGCTTGTAGCTGTCGCCGATCATGCCCAGGCGTAGGAGCCAGCAGCGCATCGCATACTTATCATTCCCTGGTTCAGGTGGTTTCGGTGAGATGCGGGTGGAGGTCTTGGCTTGCTCGATCATGAGCTGAAGGAGCACACTGGCCGCCTCGATCACCTCCGCGTCAGGAAGTTGTTCGAACCAGGCAAACTCAACCGTTCCCTCCACCGCATTCAAATTCATCGGAGTGGCCGGAATGCCCAGCGCCTTAGCGATGAGTTCTCCCTTGGCGGCGAGCAGGGCTTCGAGCTTCGCGGCTGTGGCTTCGTCCCAACCTGTCGTGGGGAAAGCAAGCGTCAGCCCGTACTCCTCGCTCGTGGGCGCGAACCCGGCCTTCTGTGTGGCTTCAATGAGCGCTTCGGCGTCGATGTCCTCTGGGAGGTGAAGGGTCCAGTCCCGGTCCAACCGTGCATCTCCGATCTGGTAGTCGAACGTGGGTGCTCCCGCATAAACTGCCGTGAGACCAAGGTGAGCGGCGATGGTGTTGGCGAGTTTCTTACGCCCGCTCTTGTTCGGGACGAACGAAATTTGGTTCATGCCGCCACACCCTCACCGTCAAACCAAGACTCGACCAGTTGCAGGTAGCCGGTTGCGTCGTGTTCGATTGCCCCGGCAACCAGCGGGAAGTTCCACTTTCGTGCAATGTCGAGGGCTTCCTCGACGTCCCAGATATTGATGCCCGCTTCGAGCATCTCGCTGATCTCAATATGTAAATCACTCATGACCATCCTCCATCTCCTCTTTCCTCTAGTTAGGGGGTCGTTTGGTCATGTACATACAGCCATAGGTGCGAGCGCTTATCCAGTCCTTGCGCGAGCAAAATTCTTCAGTCTTTCAAGGACGTGGCGAGCCACGGGCAAAGCGATCCCGTTGCCCCACAACTTGTATTGCGCCGAATCCGACGTCGGGTCTGCGAGCCAGCTGGCGACCTGCTTGCGGGAGCGCGGCCTAACGCCTCGGAGGCGGTTCCATTCGGCCCACACGTCCACCCAGTAGTCGAGCTGGGCATCGGTGGGGTCGGTGATGGCGAGCTGGTCGCACCAGTCGTCGGGGAAGCCCTGCAACCGGGTGCACTCGACCGGCGTCAACCGTCTGGGGCGCAGCGACGAGCTGGCGACCATGGGCGGGTCGGTGTAATCCGTGGCCAGCAGCGCACCTGCCTGATCCTTGGTGGTGCGGGTGAAATAGTCGGCCTTGGATGCGGCATAGACGGGTTCCAAGATGACCATGCCGCCTTGGTTGCAGGTCGGCTCTCCGCCTTTCAGGTCGAGGGTTTTCGACACTTCTGCTTCGTAGCCGTAGTGGCCGCCACCGCTGCGGGACTGGTGGATCGAATTCAGGCCAAACACCCTGCGTTCCTCTGGGACGTCGAGGAGGATGGGGACGTTGGTGGGTGAGTTGCCCATCCGGGCAGTCAGCGTCTGCACCACCCCCAAGGAGTTGACGGTCAACCTCGAGTCCTGCGGATGATGATCCATCAATATCACCGAGCTGCTACGGCCTCCAAGGCTTGCTTCAGGGGTGTGGGCATGGTCTTGTTCTTGCGTGCCGCCCGATTCAGGATTCCTTGGCAGGCTCGCGGGCTCAAAAAGAATCTCGGGTGCGGATCGGCCTGCAAAATCTGCGACAAGGTAGATGCGGCGGCGTCGTTGGGCGAGGCCGAAATGTTGCGCATCGAGTACACGCCACGCAACCGAGCATCCGCCTGCCACGACGGTCCCAGCGTCGGCCCACCGCGTGTCAGGAACAGGCACGTCAGGGACGGACGGCGCGACGACCTGGATGAGGCTCGTGAGGACGGCGGCGAAATCCGCCCCTTGGTTGGAGGAGAAGGCTCCCGGCACGTTCTCCCAGACAGCAAATCGGGGATATTGGTCATTAGTCGCCTCCCTCATTTCCTTGATGATGCGAACAGCCTGAAAGAACAGGCCGGAACGTGAACCTGCCAGCCCGGTCTGCCGTCCTGCGACCGACAGGTCTTGGCACGGCGACCCGAACGAGATGATGTCCACCGGCTCGATCACGGTGCCGTCGATAGTGTTGACGTCGCCGAGGTGGGTGACCGCGGGCAGACGGGTGGTGGTGACGAGGATCGGAAACGGCTCCACCTCGGACGCCCAGACGGGGCGGATACCGACGTTGAGGGCGGCGAGTGGGAAGCCGCCCGACCCGTCAAACAGAGAGCCAAGCGTCAACGCGGTCATGTGGTGCCTCGATCCACTGCCTTCACGACATCCAGGTAGGCGAGCTGCTGGCTGTCGCGGAGACACGTGATTCCTGCGGCGTCTCCGGTGGCGTCGGCGTAGCGGCGCAGGATCACGGAGGCGTATTTTTCGTCGAGTTCCATGCAGTAGGCGATGCGGTCGGTTGCCTCAGCTGCCATGAGTGTGGAGCCTGAGCCTGCGAAGGTGTCGAGCACGATCGTGTTCGCCTGGGTGGAGTTCCCGATCGGATACGCCAACAAATCCAGCGGTTTGGAGGTGGGGTGGTTAGCGTTGCGGCGGGGCTTGGCGAAGTTCCAGATCGTGGTTTGTTTCCGGTCGGCGTACCACTTGTGCTTACCCGTCTTCACCCACCCGAATAGCACCGGCTCGTGCTGCCACTGATACGGGGAACGTCCCAATACGAGGGAATCTTTAACCCAAATACAACAGCCCGACAGGTAGAAACCAGCATCTTGAAAAGCGCGACGGAAGTTCAATCCTTCAGTGTCAGCGTGGAACACATACGCGGATGCGCCCTTCTCACACACGCCCACCATGTTCGAAAACGCTGATAGCAGGAAATCGTAGAACTTATCGCCATCCATCTTGTCGTTCTTGATGGACAATCCGGATCCTGATTCGAAGGCGACGTTATATGGCGGATCGGTCAACACAAGATTCGCACGCTTACCATCCATCAACAACTCGACGTCCTCGGCGCTGGTGGCGTCGCCGCACACGAGTCGGTGGCGGCCAAGCGTCCAGATATCCCCACGCTCCACGAAAGTAGCAGCTTCTAACGCGGCGGTGAGGTCAAACTCGTCATCCTCCACCTCACCCTCATCCAATGAGCCGATAAGCTGCGCGATCTCAGCGTCATCGAAACCGGTGAGTTCAGCGTCGAAATCCGAAGCATCGAGGTCGGCAATCAAGAGTGAGAGTTTGTCCTGGTCCCATTCGCCGCTGATCTTGTTGAGCGCGATGTTGAGTGCTTTCTCGCGCGTCTCATCCAGCTCCACGACGATCACGTCCACGTCCGTGTGGCCGAGGTCTTCGAGCACTTTCAAGCGCTGATGACCACCAATGACATGCCCGGTGGTGGAGTTCCAGATAACGGGCTCGACGTAGCCAAACTCGGTCAGGGATCGCTTGAGCTTCTCGTATTCGGGATCGCCGGGCTGGAGGTCTTTACGAGGGTTGTAGTCAGCGGGCTTCAGCTCAGCTATTGGCATTGTTTTCATGAGCATGCTTCTTCACCGCCTTCCCTAAAGCATTAACGTGAGCGAACGAGCTCTCCCAGCGCAGACCGGCATGGCCGAAGTGACCGTAGGTTGAATACTGTGTAAAGCCAGGCTTGCGAAGGTTCAAGGCGTCGATGATTGCTCCGGGGCGCAGCGGAAACACTTCCCGTGCAGCAGCAGTGAGGATCTCGTCAGAGTATTCGCCGGTGCCGAGGGTGTCGATGGTGAAGGCGACCGGATCAGCTTTCCCAATCGCATAACTGATCGCCACCTGACACTCATGAGCCAGACGAGCGTCGACGATCGTGCGGGCGATCAGGCGCGTCATATAGGTACCCGAACGGTCAACCTTCGAGGCGTCCTTGCCCGAGAACGCGCCACCACCATGGAGCGCGAGTCCGCCGTAGGTGTCGACCATCAGCTTGCGGCCCGTCAGACCCGTGTCTGCTTTCGGCCCACCAACCGTAAAAGATCCGGAGGGGTTGACGAGAATCTCGGTGTCGGCGCTGATCGACAGGTACGGTTTGCACGCGGGTGCGACGATCAGTGTTTTGACCTCAGCTGCAAGCTCATCCAGATCCTTGATCTTCTCGTGTTGGATCGACACCACCACCGTCTCAACCGCCACGGGCCTACCAACATCGTCGTAACGAACTGTCACCTGCGCCTTACCATCGGACTTGATCCCGGTGATCGTGCCGTCCTTGCGCGCCTTATCGAGGCGGGCGCAAATCTCGTGTGAGAGCACAAGCGGCAATGGCAAACGCTCCGGGGTCTCGACCGTGGCGTAACCGAAGACGGTGCCTTGGTCACCTGCTCCTTGGAGGGCGAATTCGGTGTCGTCACCGAACCGTGCTTCGAGCGATCGGGTGACTCCTGCGTTGATGTCTGGGGATTGGCGGTGTGTCCAGACGAAGACGAGGAACTTCCACGGCACATAACCCGCCTTTACCAGCGCGTAACGCACCGATTCACGAATACGCGGCCGGCAGGTAGTGGTGATTTCACCTGTGACGATAATCCGTCGCCCAGATGCCATCACTTCTACTGCAACGCGGGCAACAGGATCCTCATAGAGGATATCGTCAAGGATCGTGTCAGCGATCAGATCGCAGAGCTTATCGGGATGGCCGACACACACGGCCTCAGCAGTCTTCGTAACAGACATACACACACTCACTTTCAGATCAAAAGGGGCGAAACAAAACGCCCACCCGTCAAACACAGGCAGGCACGAAAAAGGGTTGTTTTAGGAGCGGGCTTTGAGCAGTTGCTCCATCACGTCATCACCAGGAGCTGCGCCCGAGTAGTCGGTGGTGCAGGTGGCGCGCACGATCTCGTAAATCTCATACCAATACACATTCGCTTGCTTCCCAAACGACTGGCTCATCGCCACAAATGGGCTAGCGATCGCGGCACCCGTGGTCGGATGCTTGCCAAGCAGGCCGAACTTGGAGATCGCCTGCTCGCACTGCACATAACGCGCGAATGCCTGCGCATAGGCTTCAATCAAGCGCGGTGCAACAAACTGGGAACAGCCGCGTTGGTCGAGCCATTGCCATGTTTCTCGGTAGACGAGGTCAGCGCCGAGTGGTTTGCCGTCGCGCTGAATGTCGGAGAGATAATCCGATGGTTCAGGCATGGTCTCACCAGAAAGTACCGCACCGTCTCCAATGTCTGAGCCTTCAAAGTCGAACGGCTCATTCAGCGGATCCTCAAGCCGTGTGGTTGGGCGGCCTGCGGCGAGCTTCTCGTTCAGCGGGTCGGGTTTCGCTCCCGCACGGACGCGGCGTCCGCCTCGGTTCGTTCCGTCTTTCGCCACGGCGTAAGCCTCCTCTACTAATTTCGTGCCGTCTTGTGTTACAATTAGGTATGGGTCGAGCGAAAACGAAAACGGAACTGTTAGAAGCAACCACTTCCCAATGGGATGTGCTGCAAGCATTGATTGACTCCATGCGACCAGAGATAGAAAAGGTCAGCCTGTTTTTCGGTGCTGACTTCGACCGTCCTGAACCCCACTGGGGCAGAGACAAGAACCTACGCGATGTCCTTGCCCACCTATACGCGTGGCAAAAGATGCTGTTCGACTTTGTTGACGCTAATCAAAACGGGACCGCCCAGTCATTCCTGCCCGCACCTCACACGTGGCGAACCACGCCAGCACTGAATACGGAAATCTGGGAGCAATACCAAGACACGCCACTGGGCGACATACAGGAGATTCTGGCCTCGAGCCATTCGCAGATCATCGAGCTCATCGGCAAGTTCACCAACGAGGAGCTATTCACCAAGAAGTATTTCCCCTGGACAGGCGGCACATCGCTGGGCTCCTATTTTGTGTCGGCGGCGCCTAGCCACTACGACTGGGCGATTAAGAAGCTCCGCGTCCACAATAAAGCCAACAAAACAAATTCCTGCCTCAGGATAGCGCCCAGCGGTTTCCTATTACGTGGCAGTTTAGACAGGCATGGAGACAGTTCTAACATCGATGAGATTTCAGTCAATAGTGAAGTTGGCTTATCTCTGACTAGGTATGGTGAGGGAAAGGGCACTGATGCGTGATATCGTCAAAATCGCTCTGGTCTATGCCGTATGTGTGCTGGTATTCCAGACTGTTTTTCTCAGCGACCTGGTGTGGGTGCTGTACCCTGCGGTAGTCATTGAACCGATTCTCATAGCTGTAGTCGCATTATTAATCACCCGGAAAATCCAGGTAGCAGACTGGCAGCTAAACTTTTTTGTTTTGCCACTCTTGCTTTACTGCTTTGGCTTGGTTGCTGACATTATGTCATTTTGGATTTCAACTGGAGGCAGCGTGTTTTCAACCGGAAATCACATTTGGTATCCAGTAGCTCCAAATTCCCCTTGGGATGTTAAATGGTGTGGACTTTATGGAATCCCAGCTGTTATTTTCATGGCAGGCTACCTGATTCGTTTAGCGATACGAAAACGGGTAGCCTGCCATGTTTCTGACTCTAATGATCCATCAGAAAATGAAGTTCGCTAGTTTTTCACAGGCTTTATTAATCACCTCTGAGGAAATTGAGCCAGCTAGCTTTCGCCTTAGAACCCCACCTGGAACTCCTGACATGACTGAAACGAATGCTGTCAACGCTCCTGAAGCATTTGAGGCATTAACACTGCTGGCGATCCGCTTGAATCTGTTGGCTAGTTTGCTGGAGTTGTTGTAGTACTCACGCAGTGTTGCCGACAGAAGATGGCTGTTGGAATCATTGCCGTTTTCTAGCGTGTTGGCGATGATAATGGCGTCTCCATCACAGCAGAGGTCGTCACGGTTACAGTTGTTTCCTACCGATTCCCATTCTCCCTTGTCGTTTTTCTTGTCAAGTACTAACCCCTTCAAGCCAGGATGCTGACGGTAATCGTTACCTTGACCGACTAGGGCTGTGGCCACCTGATCCAGGTTCGCACTGGGATTCCACTCAAGCGTTTTCTGAATATTCTCCATGGCAGTAGCTAGGTCTCCAGCCCAGCCAGTCCACGCATCAGGGATAACATTCCAGTTGGTGTATCCAAGTGTTGTTGCCGCCAGATGCGCCAGATCAACTGATTCTCCGGTCTTGTCGGTCATGGATTGCCGCCAAGTGTTATCAATATAGCGATTCAATGCTGCGATGATCTTCTTGCCTACAGCGTCCTTCTCAAGTACGCTCGCGTCAGCACTCCTGAAACTTTCTGCAGACACGGACCAGTTCACCGCAGATCCACTACCACCGTCACGCAGATAGGCTTTTGCTAAATAGTTGAGTATGCAACGCCAAGTCGGAACAGCAATCCACGTTCCCGCACCATGAGAACCCGCAACGTAGTCTTTTCCAACCTTGCCACTGGCACGAAGTTCTTCGAAGCGTTTCTCTAAATGCCAGATCAGATCAATCGGAGCCAACTTGTTGTAGTCAATGCTGGTGTCGGGCCCAGCGCCACCGGCACTCGAAGGAGCAACATGATCCACTGCTGGAGCTTGACCTGAATAGGCGACCCGATCAAGGTCAAAACCAGCACCCTTGTAGTCACTGATTTCAGTGAACTGGTCATAGTTCCAACTATCAGGAATAGGGAAGCCGAGGTTGCCAGAAAATCCTGTAGACATGTCCGAGACGAACGCGCTTCCAGCGTAGCCGGCTTTAATGATGCGGCTACAAATATTGCGTGATGCGTAAATACCCACTTTGTATCCGCCTCCCAGGCTTCCACGCACACCCTGAAAATACGGAAGAATATGACTTGTGACCTGAGGGTCTGTCGCATCGAAATCAACAGCGAAATAAATATACGTTCCCGGAATACCCAGTCGCTGGGCTGCTTGCCTTGCAAGCGTGGCATGGCGAGTTCCGTTTTCTCGAGTGAAGTGGCGCAATTCGGTGGAATACTCTTGGAATATCGGGAAGAACTTCATCCCACCTTTCGTGATGCGTTCAAGTTCTCCGGGGCGAATAGCTTTGAAATAGTCAGACGGATCTTTTGAATCCTGATTCGGCTCAGTCAGGTAACGTCCTACGATCGCATAGCCGTTCGCCTTAAGTAGGTTGAGTCGCTCAGCCGTAATCTCGAAGCGTGTATCGCATGCTTTACAGGCGCGATTCGGATCACCTTTCGAGGTCAACAGGCTCATCCATGTAGTCGAGTCGACCACCCCGCTTCGTGGGAGCTGATACTTTGCTTGGAATTGCGGAACGAACGTTGACAGTGCGGTTTGTGCAGAAGGATAGATATCGGGAGAAATCCGATTACACACTAGAGCAACCTGAGCTAGCCAAGCCCACTTCGGTAAACTTGCCGCATTGCTGGGTGTAACTATTGTTAGACGCGCTTTGGTGCCATTGCCGAAATTACCTGTGGCTTCCGCAGGGCTAAATCCTTCAATGGCTTGCAAGACCTGAATCAGAGCAGTATTCATTTCCCGACCGTAGAGTCCATCGGTTGGGATGATTCCGGTATAAGCGCGATACTGTTGGTTGATTTGTTGCTGTGCTTGCCGAATCGCTGAAATGCCCCCATAAGAGCGAAGCAGGACGAATTGCTGCATTGACAACAGCGCTTTCATGACGTCGAGCGTCACAGTGGAATCCCCACCAATGCCCATGTCGCTCTTAAGCTGTTTGATAGCCTTTCCAGTTCCGCTATAGAAGTGAGTCGTGATATCGCTGGCACCAGCAGAATATCCCTTACACCACAAGGCGCCTTGGATAATGCCGTACACATTAGAAGTCTCCTGCGCACCGTCATCCTGTTGGTGGATGCCGTTAGGCCACCGAGACTGGAAGCGACTGATAGTTCCCGGTCCGAAATTGTTCGCCGTTGTCGTAATACCCAGCTCGATTTGCAGAGCCCGAATCAAAGCGTTGACCGTGCCCCAGCCGGTATATCCGTCCTCTACGACTGAACCGAATCCAGCCTTGCTCCTATAGGTGCGATTGAGCCATTGCTGTGTTTTTAGCACCATTTGATCTGTCATGATTCCTCCTTTTTAGAAACCAGTTTGTTAACTCAAGACAGGCGAACACCTGACAGGGAGGGATCCAGAACACCGGATGAGAAGCTCCAGAGTTTTCCGCCCTCACCTGTACGTCCCTGGCAAACCCAAATCCGGACGGACAAAACACAAGAAAACCGAGCAACACTCAGCGGGATTTCACCCCTCACTGGCACTGCCGACAAATAACGAAGTGTTAATACCCTGTTTGATTCAGGAACTTTGCGCGCGGTTGGCCCCGCCCGCTGACCTTCGCCAAGGCTGTAGAGATTCGATGCCCCCCAACCCCTAACCGAATCCTCGACTGGTTCCGTAACTTGGCGTGGGAACAAGGTCAATATTTTTAGGGTGGGGAAGTGCTTAGTGGTTATGTCGCGATTTTCAAAAAATCTAGTAGGTGTAGACCTGAAGGGCTTGCCTCCATCTGTCACCGTCTAACGCGCTCTGCCTGGAGTGGCAGGGTTTGCACAGGCTGCGCAAGTTGGAAAAGTCGTGGCTGCCACCGTGCTCAAGCGGGAGAACGTGGTGAACCTCTTGGACAGGCATATAGCTGCCTTGCTCTAGGCAGTCTTCGCACAAAGGATGTTGTGCGATGTAGGCGGCGCGGATCTTGCGCCAACGCGCGCCGTAGCGGCGGTTGATCTTCGGATCACGCTGATACTTCCGATAGTGTGCGTCTTCCGCCTTCGCGTGCTGCTCGCAGTAGCGTTCGTGGGTGAGCTCTGGACAACCAGGGTGAGAGCACGGGGAGGCTGGTTTGACCGGCATCGCGTTACTCCTTCCCGGATGTGGTGAAGCCCCAAGATTCCCGTGTGTGGGTTCTTGGGGCTTCTCCTACTTTTCAACCACCTACATCATCTCAAAGGAAAAGGGCTAAATGCATCCGCCGTTCCTGACACCTTTTGGCGCAAGGGTGCAAACCCCTCACAAACGGCCGTAGAGAGCGGTCGCTAACCTAGCCAGTGCTCGGGACTTCTTCTGGTAGGCGGTGGTGCGTTCGACGTAGAAGTGGTTGCAGATCTGCTGGACCGCATCATCTTGTGTACCTTCGCCGAGGAAGAATGCCTCCAACACCAACCGGTCGTCCTCGGAGATGATTTCCCATGCTGGGAGGAACCAGTCCATGTACTGACGGGCCTCCGCATACCGAGCCTTGTATGTGTCGATTCGATCGATCGTTGCAACGATCCTGTTCTCCGAAGCGTGTAGATCACCCGAGGGCGGTGTGCCGTCCATGCGCGGTGATGCTGGGCTGGCCGCATCAGCATAAGCAGTTTTGATGGCATCGTCGGTGGTGTCGATGATCTGCTCCATCACCGCATAATCCTGCAACGCCGCAATCGCGGCCTTACGAGTGTCGAGGTATTTCGTCATCACATGCATGAGCGTGTCCTTTCAGTGGTTGTGTGGATTTCTTGTGCGACCGCGTCAATCAACGCAGTCTGCGTAGCATCCTTCGCATCAAGCGCACGCAAGACGGCTTCATCGAGCGTCCCCTCGGTAACGAGGTGGGTGATGGTGGCTGGTTCGGTTTGCCCTTGCCGATAAAGCCTGGCGTTCGTCTGCTGGTAAAGCTCCAAAGACCAGGTGAGCGAAAACCACACCAGCAGATGCCCACCGGCCTGGAGGTTCAGACCGTGACCCGCCGATGCCGGGTGAATCAGCCCAAGCGCAATCTCGCCCTTGTTCCACGCCTCGATATCAGCCGAGGTATTCAACTCGCGTGCCTGTGGGAAGCGGGTGGTGATGCGTTCGCGGTCATGGGTAAACCAGTAGGCCACGAGCAGTGGGTTGCCGTTGGCTGCCTCATAGAGGTCTTCTAGAGCGTCGAGCTTGCGATCATGAACCGCAGTCCATTCGCCATCGCTGGCGTAGATCGCTCCCGACGCTAACTGCAGGAGCTTGCCTGAGAGTGCTGCGGCGTTCGCGGCGTCGATTGTCGCCTCACCGAGTTGGAGGACAAGATCGGCTTTCAACTGCTCATAGACGCGCCGTTCTTTAGCCTCCAGTGTTACTGGCGTGGTCGTCACCGTCAACGGCGGGAGTTTCAGGTGGTCGGTGGTTCTCATCGACAACGTCATATCCGAAATCGCCCCATAGATCTCGTCCTCAGCACCCACGCGGGGTTTGTAGGTGAAGACCTGCATCCCGTTCCTTTTGTCGGGCACGAACCAACGATCGCGGTAACGGGTAATGAAACGGCCCAAACGCTGACCGCCGTCGAGGAGCCGGAACTGCGCCCACACGTCCATCAGCCCGTTCGACGCGGGCGTGCCGGTGAGCCCGACCCAGCGCTTAACGTGCGGCCGCATTTTTACCAGCGCAGTGAACCTTTTGGCGCGATGGTTTTTGAAGCTGGAGAGTTCGTCGATGATGACCATGTCGAACGGCCAGCTATTGCCGAGTTGGGTAACGAGCCATGGGATGTTTTCACGGTTGATGATGGTCACCATCGCAGACTTGGCTAACGCGTCCAGCCGGTCTTGCTTGGTTCCAACAGCAACCGCGACGGTGAGCCCGTCAAGGTGATCCCACTTGGCTACTTCTGCAGGCCAGGTATCGCGCGCGACGCGTAATGGCGCGATGACGAGAACGCGGGAGATGGTGAAGTAGTCGAGCATGAGCTGCCAGATCGCCGTCAACGTGATGACGCTCTTACCCAATCCCATGCCAAGGAAGATCGCGGCCTCGTCGTGGTCGATGATGAACCGGGTGGCTTGTTGTTGGTAGTTATGCGGCGTGTAGTGCATCAAGTACCTCCTGTATGCCGTCCACCGAATCAACAACCAGTGTGACAAAGCCTTGCTGGCGTAGTTGGTTCATCCGACGCTGCTGGATTGGCCTGGGTTTCTGTCCTGGTACTTTCAATTCGACGAAGACAGCCCGGTTTCTCATCAGGCATATCCGGTCGGGTACGCCGATGGTTCCAGGGCAGACGAGCTTCCAGCACAAGCCGCCAGAGGCTTCAACGGCTTTCTTGAGCTTCGCTTCGATTGTTTTCTCGTTCATGACTTTTCCTTGAGTTGTCAAGGGTTGTGTTGGTCATGTAGGTCTAGTTCTAAACCTCTATATAGAAGTACTTTTTTGGCTTCTATATAAAGGGCTAGTACCGACGTACACGACCAACACACCCGTCGTTAGTTGAGCTCGAATTCGTCAAGCAAGCGAAGTCCTCGGATGAGTTTTCCACGATTGTTTCGACGCGAGGTGAAGCCGTTTTTCTCCACGGCCGAATAGAAATCACTCGTTGAGCGCACGTACTCGCTACGGCTAAGCGCCCAAGCCCTGTAGGAGGAATAGAGCGCCCCAGACTTCTCTTCAAGACCTGGGTCGAGCTCGCAGCATTCGTCGAGGAAGTGGGCGAACCAGTCGTTGGCCGCCCGATACTTCTCCGACGCTTCAACCACGCAGGTGGGTGGGACGAGCCGGTAATTCTCGGCGTGGATCAGGCGTGCGCCTTCCATGATCCAGGCGAGGACTGCGCCGCCTGCTTGTTCGAAGAGGTGGTCGGCATAGTTCTTCACATCCACACTGGGTTGGATGGTTTGGGTGAAGGGGATGACGACAAGGCGCCTCCAGATACCGGTATCCATCGCCCCGACTTTGGGCAGGTGGTTGGTGTAGAGCACGAGGGTGTGGGAGGGGGTGAAGGAGAAGGGGTCTTTGTATTTCTTCTCCGCTGCGATCTTGTCCGTCGAGGCCAGCTGCTTCGTTGAGGAGGTTGAAAGGCGCACGCCCTCGTCGTTCTCACCTGCGATCAGGAGGCGGCGGGCCCTTGTTTCAGCCATTTCGTGTTTGGCGTTGTTTTTCTTGCCCGCAATCAACACCTCCGCCGAGATGGTTTCAGAATAGGAGCCGAGGACGCGGGCGATAGTGTTCCAAAACGTGGATTTGCCGTTGTTGCCATCCCCGTAAGCGATGATGAGGGCTTCGATGAGCACCTTGCCAATCGCTGCTAATCCACACACCCGCTGAACGTAGGCGATGAGTTCTTGGTCGCCGCCGAAGGTCAGCTCAAGGGAATCACGCCACACCTGCAAGCCAATATCGCTGGGGTCGGTGGCGGTTTGCTTGGTGACCATGTCCGCAGGGTCATGATCACGCCTACTCCCGTCACGCAGGTCAAACGTTGCCGAGGGCGTATTGAGCAAATAAGCGTCAGCATCGAGCACTTCGGGATTGATAAGCGCGAGAGGCCTTGCTTGGCGCATAACCGCCTGAATCGTGCGGTCGGAGCGGCATCTGTAGATGAACTTCTGCCACTCTTGGGCCGCCGTCAGTTCCCGATACACCCGCGCCTGCTCAGAACTGAACATCCCCAGCGCTTTGGTTTTCGTCATGGCCGCGAGCATCGCCGTCACCCCGAGATCGTTGGCGCGCTGGCTGATGGCCTCCAGCTCAGCATCTACTTGCTCTAACTGGCGGGTGGTCAGTTCTTGGACGACGTGTTGGACTTTGGGTTCGTTTTCCTCCCACACCCCGCCTTCGTAAACCATCCACGCTGTCGCTGGCGAGTAACAGATCCGATTCGCATATTCACTGGCGAGAACCATGGCTTGGCCGACATCAGTGAAATCCTCCGGCTTCAAACTCGTCAACTGCGCATACGCCTCCGGTGGCAGATAGCTCGGGTCGGAGGCGACCTTCGTGGCGAACCTGCACGCGCTATTCCAGATCGTCTGTAACTCACCAGCCGACAGAGGCGGCTCGCATAATGATGCTTTGCGGTCGAACAGGTCACGGGCTTGATCTGTCTGCCCGTAGCGGATGAGGACCCTGCCTGCGAAGCGTGAGAGGGTGGCGTTGCGCGACCCTTCACCAATCACGAGAGTACTTTGATCGAAGGTGGCAAACACGTCGATCTCGTCAGCGTTATCGAGCCATGCATCGAGCAACTGGTCGCCCTCATGCACCGTAACTTGCGGGTTAGGGGTGCCGTAGATGAACCTTCCTGCATCCAAAGCATTACTGTCAAAGAACGCGAACCTCGCCGCGAGGCGATGCTTCAATCCCGCGTATTCGTCTGCGTCGTGTACTTCGTGGATTGGGAAGTAGACGTGGAAACGCGGCCGCGCCGAAAGCA
The DNA here is from genome assembly GCF_900604515.1 of Arcanobacterium ihumii. Classification (GTDB taxonomy): domain Bacteria; phylum Actinomycetota; class Actinomycetes; order Actinomycetales; family Actinomycetaceae; genus Arcanobacterium_A; species Arcanobacterium_A ihumii. Next base: position 1,101,798 of record NZ_UWOS01000001.1, read on the forward strand.
CACCCTTCGCCTTCATGTGATTACGCGAGGTGGCGGTCATGAACTCCACCCCAGACATCAACTCGCCCAAGCGCTCTGGTGTGATCCACTCGGTTTGGGTTTCGGTGTGGTCGTTGTCGATATCCATCACCACGCAATCCGACGCCACGAAGGCTGCGGTTGAGCGGCGATCATTCACATAGGTGGCGGCCACATGATCGAAACCCGCGACCCTCGATAGTGAGGCCGCGTCAGTGGCCCGGTGCCTGTTTGGGTAGTGGTTGTTGTTCTGCACGCCGGTAACGGTGGCGGCATGGAGGGTGAAGGGCGTGGTCATGGCGTGACCTCCTGGAATTCAGAATCGAAAAACTTAATCGGCAACTCGAGGTCGCGCGCCCACCCGATCTCTAAGCGCATACCAAGGCTGACGCGTCCGACATATGCCCACAACGCTTCGCACTTGGCGAGCAACACCCTGTTGAAAAACATCGCCAACTCACGCTGATCAGGATCGGCGTCATCCATAAACTGCGGATAGTGCAGGTGTGGGGCGAATGGGATCTTGCCTGCCGCTACTGCGAAAGAGCAGAATTGGCGGGCGAGCTCAACGTTCGCTTCCGTGTCGCCCGAATACGGCGAGCAGATATAAACCAAGGGCCGGTAGCCGAACTGTTCGCGCTGCAACTTCTTCAAAGCGTGATAGCTCGTTAAATCCAGATAGCCTTCGGTGTTCTTCCTCGAAAACCCAATATCCAAAGTGGTGGCGCTCATGCTTGCACCTGACCTTCACGCTCAATGACAGGCAAAATGCCGAGCTGGTTCTTGAGGGCCTCGTAGATGAAGAGGCGGCCCTTTTGTGTCCAGTAGGTGTGAATCCGGGTGCGGTTGCCGTCATCGATGACGTGGGTTTTGGTGTCGGTGTAACCGTTGCCTGCGTGCTGTGCGTAAAGCAGCCACACCCCCGATTGCTTGTACTGAATACCGAGTTCGTGAAGGAGCTGGTTGAGCTTGCGACCAGAAAGCCCATAGTCCTTCGCGATCACCGTGATCGGCAAAGCGTCCTTAGCTTCGAGAACCATGTCGTAGTAAGACAGTTTCGGCTTCGCTTCAGCCAGGGCTTGAGCTTGAGCAAGATTCTGCAACGTGAGCTCTGCGGTTTTGCGGCGTTCAGCGACGTACGCATCAAGCACTTTGAGGAGCGCTTCGGGATTAGTGACCAGCTCGTCGGTGGCATACAGGCCATAGCGACGGATTGACGGCAGCACCTCGTGGGTGACCCAACGCTTGAACGCTTTCGCTTCTGGTTTGCGTGATGCCATGATCAGCGCGTAGAGGCCGGGCTCGTTGACGCACCATGTAGCACCGCCAGAGAACCCTAAGTTGAACTTAGCCTTCTCATCGGCATCGAGACGCGAAACGGCAACCGAGGGGTTCGTGAGATCTAGGGCCTGGCAGATATCGGCGGCGATGAACCATGTCTGATCATTAGCGGTGAAGCTGCGTACCTGCCCGAAACGGTCGTTGGTGAAGGTTTGGATGGTTTTACCCATGACAGGCTCCTGTTCTGAGAGCCAAATAGACGAATGTGCACCGGTTGGTGCGAGAAGCTCTCAGTGGTAGGCCGCAAACCTTCCAGGAGTTACCCCCTGGGCGGGTTTGTGCTCACTGAGCTTTGGGGCTCTCGCACATACGTCCTTGAGCACCACCCAATCCGGACGGGTGTCATGAAAATTGCTTCACACGAGATGCCGTGTATACCCCGCAGACAAATCGGGGCGGTGCGAGCGAGCATGGATGGTATGAGTGAGATTGATAAAGCAACGGTGTGGGCGATGGCGAAAAACATGCGCCTATTCGCCTTCATGGAATATCTGCGCGACCTCGACAACGACCCGGCTCCGAGCGCTGCGGATCAGCAGATCGCCAAATACCTACGTGAATTCATGACAACCGACCCGAAGCTGCTGCTCGGCGACGAGTAGGAGTTAGTCCTTGCGATAGTAATTACACTCGTACCCGTCCGCATCCAGCGGCAGGCCTTCTGCCCAGGCTGGGAGCGTGGACATGAGCTCGCAAGCATCAGTCACGGTGAAGCCGGAATTTTCGGGTTCGTCGATGACGATCTCGTCGTGAACATGCATCACAATCCGATGCCCCGTCTTGGCGACTGCGTGCATGCCAGTGACGAGCAGGTCACGAGCGATCGCCTGGACGATATTCTCGACGAGTTTGCCTCCGTAGGTTTCGAGCTGTCCCCAGCGCCGTGCGGTTGTTGTGCCGGTGTAGGTGATGGATGTGCCGCCCCAACGGTTCTCGCCCAGACGCGGCTGTACATAGGCAAGCCGCCTGCCCGAGGGCAGTTCGATGAACAAGATTCCGGCTTCGACGTTGAACCGTAGGTTCCGGAGCCGGATCGGCTGGCGCGACGAGATCGCGGCGATCGCGGCTTCTTCGACGTCTGCCCAGAGCCCAACGATGTGCGGGTTAGCTTGCCGCCATGCGTCCACGATAGGTTTGAGTTCGTGTTCGGTGAGTCCCATGGTGAGTGCTCCCATGGCTTTGAGAGCACCAACTGAGCCGCCATAGCCACAGGCGAGCACCGCGATCTTCCCCTTCTGGCGAAGCTCGCCATTAACGCCGTGTTTCTCGACTGGGACGCCGAACATGCGGGAAGCGGTTTCGCAGTAGAGGTCTTTGCCCTCATGGAAGGCGGCCAGGGTGGTTGTTTCTCCGGCGAGCCATGCGATAACGCGCGCTTCGATTGCGGAAAAGTCCGCAACGATAAACCTGTGCCCAGGTGAAGGGATAAACGCGGTGCGGATCAACTGTGAAAGCGTGTCGGGCACGGACTCGTAGAGCAGCTCAAGCGCATCAAGGTTGCCTGTCCTGACGAGCGTGCGCGCTGGGTCGAGATCTGTCAGGTAATTCCTTGGCAGGTTTTGGACTTGTACCAATCGTCCTGCGAAGCGTCCGGTACGCCCTGCTCCGTAGAACTGGATAAGACCGCGCGCCCGGCCGTCAGCGCCTGCGACGTTTTGCATCGCCTGGTATTTCTTCACCGAAGATTTCGCCAGATCGCCGCGCAGTTCGAGGACTTCTTTCACCGCGCCAGTGGCGGTGTCGAGGGCGGCATCGACCTCGGCTTTCGCTAGTGATTCGAGTTCGCACCCTCTGGTGACAAGCCATTGTTTGAGTTGGATCGGCGAGTTGGGATTGTCCAACCCTGTGAGCTTCTGCGCACGAGCGAGTGTGGCATTGCGGTGGTGCTCGTCCACGGCAACGGCATTATCGACGAGCGTGTGGTCGAGAAGAATCCCGGCATCATTAATGCGTTGGTCGAGAGCGTAGGTGTCCCATTCGGCCTCTGGCATTGGAAAACAAGCCAGTCTGTCGTGGATGGCTTGTTCGACTTCGACGTCGCGCCGGTTGTAGTCGATGAACCGCGCCCACCCGGTCGGGTCAGCCGATGGTGGGTTACGTCGCTTGCCGCCATTCAAGACTGAGGGTGTGGCGGGTGTGCAAAACTGCTTGATCAGCTTGCGTCCGGCGCTGTCTTTTTGAACATCAAGTTTCAAAACTGTGGCTACTGCGTCGAGGCTCATCGGCAGACCAAGGTAGGCCGACCAGATCATGGTGCAGCGCCACTGCCTTGGGTCAAGAAACCCATCACCGAGAAGCTCGGGATGATGCGTGCGGAGCCAGGCAGATAGGCAGACTCGTTCGAAGGCGGCGTTATGCGCCCACTTGACCACGGATGGATCTACCAGTGCCGCCAGCACCTCATCGGGCAGGGTCTCACCGCTGGCAAGATCCACCACCTCCACGGGACCACCGTCGACCGAATATCCGAAGAGGAGCAGGTCGAAGTCTGGGTGTTCGGCATACGGGTAGACGCCTGTCTTGGCGAGCTGAACAGGACTGAAAGTCTCGATATCGCAGAAGAGTGTTCGCATGACGAGGTTCCTTTCACATAGAGGAAAATGTGGAGGGAACCAACAATGAACGCTGGTTCCCTCCACGTGTGGGGATGGTTAGTTCAGGAAGTCGTCATCAGCGGCGAAGGCACCGAAGTCAGTCTCAGCGCTCACGCGCCCACCGCCAAGGCTCTCGCCGTCACGGGTCTTTTGAATATTGCCCAGTGCGCAGGCGATTCCTCGGTTGCCGTTCGTATTGAAGGCGTAGAAGGACAGGGATACGCGGGCGTAGCAGCCCGAGTAGACCTCGGCGCGGTCCAGGATCGGGGCGACGTTCATATCAACAATCTGTGGAGCGGTCAGAGAGTTGGCGTTGAGGAAGTAGGCGCCCTTGTAGGCTTCGTCGTCGCGCTCAATATCTCCATCGCGCAGCGGGAGTTTGAGGGCGGCCTTGTTGGGTCGCTTGCCCCCAAACTTGCCAATACCAGCCTCGATGGCTGCGTCCACGGCCTTCTCGATCGCGGCAATGGTGGCAGTATCAGTCTTGGGGATAATCAGGGAGACGGAGTACTTGGGCTTGCCGCCTTGGATAGAGTTCGGCTCCCAGACGTGTGCGTAGGACAAGCGTACTTCGCCGGTGACAATACGGGTCGGATTGGTCGTTGACATAATCATTCTTCTTTCTTCTAGTTGTCGTTACTGAAATCGGTGGCCGCACTCACCAGGTCAAGCGCTGGCCGTTTGTCGGATGCAGGAACCAGGGTGGGTTTGCCTGCAGGTTTGGTCACGAAATCGCCAAGAATCTCGTTGAAGGCGGGTTTACCCATCAGCTTTTCCATTGCTGTAAGAGTGATGAGCTTGCGGTCATAGATGTCCCTATAGCCCGCCGCTTCAGCCGCCGCAGCCACGTCGGTTTCGGAGGTGTATTTGCGTACCGAACGACCTGCGACGAGCTTGAACCCCTCAAAGACCACGCCCTGGTTGACGGCCTTTGAGAGCGCGTAGGCTTCAACATCCGACGCCCAGGTTTTAAGCTGCGGAATCCTCGTGAGCACGTCGGCAATCTCCACGTCTGACAGTTCTGCTGGTGGGGCGAACTCCAACTTGGCAAGCGCAAGATTGGCTTCTGCTCTTGCCCGGCAGGTGGGAGCGATCTTGCAAAACTGACACCACGACCCAGGACAAAACTCACCCTTACCTGCGGCAGCGAGCTCGGCTTTAGGTTTCACCTCGGTCTCAGCCCAGTGTTCGAGATCGGCAACAGAGATTTCCCAGGTGTCGACGTTCGCCCGGCGCGGCTGATAGATCGTGACCGCTACGCGCTCGATGTCATACAGATCCCCGAAAGCGTGGAGCGCTCCGAGCGCATACAACATCAACTGCGGATTACGCTCGGCCTCAACCAACACGCCTTGCCCGTACTTCAGATCAATAATCTGCAAGGTAGGTTCGGCGATGTTCACGCAATCCCCGGTGCCAAAACCTCCGGGCACAATATGGCTAAAATCCAGGCGCTGCTCGATCAGCACCTGCGGATCACCACAGGTCTCCTGGGCGATCGAGATGTGTTCTTGGACGTAAGCGACGTAGTCGTCAGTCAAGCTTTCCATCTCGTCATCAATCCAAGACGAGACTGGCCGTTTCGAGCGCTGCTTGAGAGCCTTGCGGAGTTTGTGCTCAGCCAGTGCGTGTGCTGCGGTACCTTGCTCGGCAGCCGCCGACGTCGACTCTGGCTCATCGGACTCAAGCCGAGCGGACGGTGTGCAGTTAAGCCACCTGTGAGCACCAGAAGCTGAGAGGAGTGCGTGATCAGACGGTGCCATCAGCAATCTCCTTAGCCCGCTCAAGAAGCCAGCCAAACTTCACTGGATCCACCGCCGAGAGCTTGTCCGCACCAGCCTCGACGATCAGCTCACGAACCTTCGCCGTATGCCCTTGCGCTGAAAGCTGTGCGAGCACGCCACGCACGTCCTCCAAAGTCACCGCAGGTTCTGGCTCCGCAACTGGAGACATGTCTGGTGTTTCTTCGTGCGCTGGGGAACGGCTTGGTTCTGATGTGCCAACTAGTCGTGCGGCGGGTATCGGGTGGTCACCGATCATGCCTGCATGGTCTTCAACCTGCTCATACCAGTCATCTTCGAGGGCTTGCGCCTGCTCACACGCATAGGCGGCGGCCTGGTTCCATGCGTTGATCAGGTTGTTGCGGGCCTGAAAATCCATCATCGCCCCTCACCTCCCGTACGCCCGTTGAGAGCGTCAGCCAAGGCCATGAGGTCGTCGTCAGGTTCGATAATTTCGACGCTGCCAACCTGACGACCAGGCACGAGGACCGTGACGCGTTGCCTACGGCCGAGGATCCTGGCCAATAGTCGTTCACGCAGGCTGACGGTACGGGCGGAAACCAGCGAGTCATCTGGCGCATCGTCGGTGACGTTGATGCGAAGCTTGTGCTTTGCCATAAGTTTTCCCCTTTCTGGAAGATTCGAAACAGTGCTTGCCGCCGTGTGGGGCTTGCACTCATACGTCCTCGGGGCAGGGTGAATCCGGACGGGTCGTGCCGAACATCTTGTGGATTCGCTTCACAGCACGGTTCACGGAGTTACGCACCGCGTCAGCCAGCTTGTTGATCTGTGCCTGGTCAGCGTCGGGGTGCTCTAATCGAGCGATATCTGCGTAGGAGAGATCTTCACCTAACGACAAGGTGATGTACTTGCGTTGCTGATCGGTCAGCGGAAGCAGGATCTCGGCGACCATCTTCTCAGCGTCCTCCGTATCCGTCTGGCGAATCAATTGAAATTCGGGGTCGAACGCCTCACCCTCCCGCACCATCGCCCGCACGTAGTCACGCCGTAGCCGCTTAGCGTGGAGTTGAGGGTCAAGGAGGTCGTCCTCACTCCCGAACTCGGATTGTTTACCCCTGCTTCGACGCTTGCGGTCGTTCTCACGGTCACGAAAACGCTGATAAGCGTCCTCCAACCACAGCTGTTTCCACTCCGGAAGGAAATCCGGGTCAAGGATCTGGTCACGGAACTCTTGATCGTCTGGGAAGTCAATGAGTTCTACCCATGCGCATCCACGATCGGATGGCAGGTAAATCTGCCAGTGCTCACGTCGATTGGAGTCGACCTTGCGTCGAGTGGCGTATGGACGGGCTTGTGGTTGAGAAGTAGGTGTAGCCACGGTGGGCTCCTTCCGCTAGATGCGGAAAGACCCACAAGAGACGCTGCTACTCGTATGAATTCGGTGAAATGATCTGCATAGGCATGGCTACGGGCGGACACCCGGATGGATGCCCGCCCCAGTGGCTCCTGCAGATCGTTCCGACTTGGGACGAGTAGAAACCTGAGCTCAGTTGTATGGCGTTACCTTCGGTGTGTGATCGTGACCGAAGGGAGAGCACCGTTGGATTTCCCCTGGTACTCAAGGTCGACAAGGGCTGTGCACAATCCCTAATTGACCTGCTCATCGAGCCTTGCCACAGGCTCGACGAAGCCAACGAAAGATGCGCAAAAGCCAAAATCTGGTTGCGAAAACACAGCCGTGATAGAATTTTGTCCATCTCTCGCGAGCTGATTTCAGGTTAGAAAACGCACCATCGCGGGATTGGGTACTTTGGGACAGCCTGGGACAAGTGGGACAAAAACTGGCGTGAAGGCGGTGAGAGATTGCTATTCACTGAGCTAATACGCGCCGCTTATCCGCATCTTGGAAGCGAGCGCAACACGGCAACATTCATGCGCGACATGCTCGAAAGACTCTCTGCCGTACCTGAGGAACAATGGTTCACAACGCGAGGGAAAACACCGGGCGAAGATCACTCGGACGAGACGTTACGCAAGTGGTTCAATCGCGGTCTACCAAAGACATTGGCACGCCGAATGCTCGCGAACCCAACCCGAGACAACTTCATCGACTCGCTAAACTACGTCAACGACATCGAGACTCAATCGGCTGACGAAGTCAAAGCTGCGCTCGCATTGAGCATTGCCTCGTTCACGGATGTAAATGTCGATGAGGATAATGTTGGCGAGATCCTCTTTGACCTGTTTCAGCAATCTTTTGAATTCATCGTCAACCCAGATCTTGAAAACGATCGGAAACTGCAACAAGCCAGCACTACTTCAACCACTGCCAAGGGTCGTTTCGGGTCGCGATTGCTCGAAGAATGCAAATACACCTGCTCACGAAATGGCTGCGGACAACACCTGCAAGTCCCCGCAGCTAACAACCGCGCAGAACCGCTGTATGAGATCACAAGAATCACTGGAGATTCGCGTGACTATCCGAATCTGATTGCATTGTGTCCCACCTGTTTTCACGACTACACACTCGGACACAAGAAGGCTGCCGAAACCGAGCTGAAGAAGAACAAGCAGATCCAGACCCGGGTCGCCGAGGCGCGAGAGGTTGCCTCAACGGTCGACATCGAGCGTGGCATCACCAAAGTGATCGAGAAACTCGGTAATGCGAAACTCCAAGACTTCGAACCATTGTCATTCGACCCCGTTGCAGTGAAAGCAAAGATCGACGAGAGCATCGACTTCTTTCTCTACGACGAAGTAATGAGACACGTGACCAAGTATTACCGGTTCATCGAAGGGCAAATGCAGGAAGAAGCCCGGCTCAAAACCTTTGACGACAACCTCTTACGAGCACAAATCAAGGCCCTATCCAAGAAGCTGGTCGAGAAGGGATACCCGAAGATGCGTATCCACGCTGACCTAAGCGATCGGTTAAGCCAAATCACGAAACAGGACATTCGCTACTGCGCTTTCGTCGTTTCCTACTTCGTTCAGTCTTGCGAGGTTTTCGATGTTACTGCCTAACAAACTCTTCTCCTATCAAGCCACAGGGCTACCACTCCTTCCTGAAATCCTCACTCAACTCAGTGAACCCATGTCTCCCAAAGACCTCGCCACGCGATTGCACCCGACAACAGTAGATCCGCTCAAGATCATCGACGCTTTGGACTGCCTCTACGCGCTTGGCCGCATTGACCTCAACGAAGAAGGGATGCTCCACAGATGCTCAAAGAAATAAGCTGCGACGCATTCAAAATCGGTGACCAGCCACGCCCACCCATACGGTTCCACATGGGGCTCAACACGATTCTAGGTTCGGTTACGGGTGCCGCAGGTTCCATCGGTAAATCCACGATGATGCTCATCATTGACTTCGTATTCGGCGGAAATACCTACACCCAGAGCGACGCCGTCAACGAACTCGACCCCCACACCATCTACTTCTCATTCGAATTTGATAACACTGAATACCGCTTCTCCCGGAACACTGAAGAAGCGGACACCGTCGTTGTAGTCGACGAGAACCGTAATGTACTCGAATCATGGGACATCAAGAAGTACACACAATGGCTAGCCCAGCAATACAACATGAATCTGCCCGGCGCTTCGTTCCGTAACACCATCAGTCGTCTCTTCCGCATCTACGGGAAGAACAACCACAACGAACTCAAACCCCTCCAGACACGGGGCGGGGAAGAACCAAAACGCGACGCAATCAACGTCCTGATTTCACTTTTCCAGTACTACGAATCCATCGAGGACTTCAAGACACAGCTCCAAGACGCAGATGAGCGCATCAAAGCATTTCGCACAGCGCGCCGCTACGAATTCATCCCTTCCGCTGTTGACGGGCTGACCAAGTACAAGGCCAATGTCGTTGAGATCGCTTCGCTCGAATTGGAGCGCCAAAAACTCGCAAACCTCGACGAAGCTGACGTTCAACCAACCGAAGTAGAGAAAGCGAATGAACGAAACGCCCTCAAACGCTCACTTGATGACACTCGCCGCGAAATCAAAGCTCGACAAGACGAACTCCACTTACTGAACCTGAACCTCCAGCATGGTGCTTACCCAACAGAAGCCGATTTACAGGCTCTCCACGAGTTCTTTCCCGAAGCCGACCTTGAAGCGCTCGTCAAGGTCGAAAAATTCCATTCAAGGATCCAAACCATCCTCAGCGAAGAACTCGAACAAGCCAAAACAGCTGTTGAAGCCGACATTAGTGAACTTCAAGAAGTTGAAGCACAATTGCTCTCACATATGGACTCAATCCCAGCATCCAAAGCATTCACCGACGAGTTCCTCGATGCATACACCTCACTCGACCGACGAATCAACAAACTCAAAGACGAGAACGAAGCATTCGATATCCGCAACAGACTTGGAATCGAAAAGAAAGATGCCAGCGAGCGCTACCACAACCAAGTAGCCACCGTTCTCGAAGCCATCGAAATCGCTATCAACACCCAAATGGAAGCGATCAACGACGAGGTAACCGGCGGGGAGTACAACGCTCCACAGCTCACGCTGAGCGCATATAACAGCTACACGTTTGAGACCCCTAAGGATAAGGGCACTGGCACGAATCATCGCAGCATGATTATCTATGACCTTGCTGTTCTTCAGAACACAGTGTTACCCGCACTGGCACATGACTCCGTCATGTTTGACTCTATGCCTCGACCGGATCTCAGTAACCTCATCCGCGTCTACAACGACCAAATCGAAAAACAGATTTTCATCGCCGTTGACAAAACCAGCGAATGCACCCAAGAGGCCCAGCACATTCTGCGAGAGACCACCGTGCTCAAACTCGACAACAACGAGCAAGCCCTCTTCGGTGAAAAGTGGAGCCGAAAGGAACGCCCATGAAACTCCAGTACAACAAACTCTGGAAAATACTCATAGACAAAAATATGAACAAAGTCCAGCTACGTGAAGCCGCCGGAATCAGCACAAACTCGTTAGCCAAACTCGGCAAAAACGAACCCGTAAGCATGACAGTCCTCATGAAAATCGCGACCACACTTGAATGCCGAGTCGAGGATCTGTTTGAAACCGCACTTAAATGCACATCTCGGAACGAGGAAAAGTAAAGTAATGACTGCACCCAACCTTATTAAGGATTTTTACAAGAAAATGGAGACCGTCGACCTTAATGTCTACGGAATTCTGGGAACTGACGACAAAGTCCATTCGCTCGGAACGGATTCCAAAATCATCGGGAGAGTTTTTGAGATTCTAGCTCAACCTGTTCTGGAGGAAATTGCAGCGGAACATAATCTGAGTATCATCACACCGGCATCTCAGACGGTCTACCCGGATTTTGTCCTTATGGACGACCCAGATTCAACCGAGAAAATCGCCGTGGACATCAAGACGACGTATGTGGCCTCCGAGCGGTCGCAAATCAAATTCACACTCGGGGCCTTCGCGTCGTACATGCGCAATAACACTAAGAATATTGAATACAAGTACACGGACTACGCTAAGCACTACGTGATCGGCTTTGTCTACAACCGCAACGGCTTTGCGCAGGAAAGTAAAGTATTTGACTTTGCCGACCGAGCCAGCATTGAAACTCCCTACACCAACGTCAAATACTTTATGCAAGAGAAGTACCGAATCTCTGGCGATAAGCCAGGGTCTGGCAATACCGAAAACATCGGCTCGATCAGAACGCGCAACTTTGAAGATTTTGTAGAAGGGAACAGCCCTTTCGCTACCCTTGGCGAGGATGTGTACGACCTGTACTGGGCAAATTATCCCAAGTACAGGTCAGCAAACAAAGCGTACACGTCTCTACCAGAATTTCTGGAATGGCTCCCAAAGCAGAGTGAAGGACTCAGCCTTTTGCGGCCGTTCGACCTAGTCGATGTACTGAAGCGCGTAGAGAGCTTCTCGTTCGATCAGAGTGACTTGTCGCCTAGGGATTTGTAGCCAGGACTTCAGTCATAGCGTGCCTGTTGCTCTCCTTTGCGCCAAAGTGGTAGAAGTGATCCCGTTCGTGCCACACGAAATCGCTCCAGTAATCAAATAGGTGCTCATTCCTGCGGAATTTGTTCTCTTTCCACATCGAAAGACAAACATCTGCAGGGGTTTCGTGAGCAAGGCGTGCTAGCTCGATCGCTTCAGATTCGGGCCATTCACCCACATATGAAGTGTCTCGGCCGATATACGGCGGATCAATGTAGATGTAATCACCCCGCTGGGCTCGGATAATTGTTTCCTGCCAGGGTGCGGCCTTGAACTCCCAATCTTTATCCCGCATCACGGAAGCAACCGCTTCAATCTGGTTGCAGATCTTTGTGGTGTACGCCTTAGAGAAGCGATCGGGCTTCTGGCAAAATGGGACGTTGAAGCCACCTGATTTATTGAAGCGAATCATGCCGTTAAAGTCTGATCGATTCAGGAAGAGAAAATACAGTGGGTCTGCGTTCTCGTTGAACTTCTGGCGCATCTCCAAATAGTATTCTTTGCCTTCCTTAGAAAGCTGGGCACCGTGGAACTCTAAGAACTGCCTGACAACTCTGCTGTTGATACGGTCAGACTGAATGTCCTGATATAGCCTGATGATGTGCTGATTCTTGTCAGTCAGCAACGCTCGCTGGGGTGCAATATTAAAAGCGACAACCCCGGAGCCGAGGAACGGCTCAATCCAGCGCCCCTCCTGATTCCACGTAACTGTCTCTATAATAAATGGAACAAGCTTGGTTTTTATTCCTTGGATCTTTATCGGGGGAACAATTACCTTTTTATGGGTCTCCCGTTCAATTGCAATACTCATAATGCGCTCTTTCCGCTCTTGACCCAACTGTCTAGCTCAGATTTCTTGAATTTCCAGAGCTTGCCAATTTTGTGTGCAGGGATGTCGAGCTCCCTACTTCGAATCCAGTTATGGATGCTGTCTTTGGTTACGCCCAGATATGCCGACGCCTCATCGATTCCAATCCAACGGTCAGGTTCCTGTTCCATCCCAGTCCTCCTCGTCCTGAACGAGGATAGTATTTCATATGATTTCATCCGAATCAAGTGGAATGAGTATGAACTGGGTGGTTTTTGGTGGCCCGGCATTATGCGCGGATGATGCTTTCGAGTAAGGCCATCTGCGTCAGAGCACAGGTACGCACATCCGAGGTCGAGGATGCCTCCGCCAACCGGTCGGTAGCGCTCGTAGTTGCGAGTTCGCCTGGGCGCATCACGGGGCTCCAGCGTTGCGGCAGGTCGAGGGTGACGGCTTCGCCGGTGATGAACACGAAACCGAGCCTGCCATCGGTGAGCATGCACCCACCCTCCAGAACGGCAAGGAAATCCGGGATGTGGAGCGCAAGCTGCGTCGGCGATTCGGTCAGGAGCTTGTCGATCGCCGTGTGGAGCGTCGATGGGCGTCGTCGCACACCGGTTGTACGCAAGCTTGTGCACGGCCTGGTCGACCGCCGCGCGGTTGCGCCCAGCGAGCACCTGCAACGCTTCAGCCATTTTCACCAGCAGCACTTCCTGGTAGAGGTGGCTGGTGGCGCAGGTGCCGCGCTTGACGTAGTTCGTGGGACACTCCCACACGTCGACCCGGTTCGGGGTGCCCGAGTGCCAGGTCTTGTGGCCGAACGCTCGTCCGCAGTCGCCGCACATAATCTTGCGCGACATGCGAACGCCGAAAGACTTGTGTCCTTGTGGATCCGTGCGGGTTGCTAGCCAGGGTAGTTCACGCGTCACCAGACCAAGCACCTCGGCAACATGCTTGTGTGCTTTGAAAGCCTCTAGCCATTCAACGTGACCCTCATGGGCAAGGTTTTCCAACAGGAAGTTCGTCAGATGAAACCTCACGATTGAGTCCGTAGGGCCAGGTCGAAAAGTGTCCATGGTCTTTCTCCTTGTCGTTGAGCTAGTCATATACACGCTCTGAAAAGGACGAATAGCAAGCCGTGTCACCTACATCTTCTGGCACTACTCACACCTTTTGGCGGGACCTCTGCAGACAGTGGATAGGGGGTTGCGCCAAGCCGGTCGTCGCTCCCTTGTCTGTATACAGATCGACGATGACGCGAGAATCTTGGCGGTCGGGTGGTCACGGTTGGGCGTTTCTGCTAGTCGCAGGCACGTTTCTGCCGCTTCCTCAACGACTGCTGGTTACTGCCTTGTATCCAATCCGCACCGGTTCCCGAGCATGCCGATGGATCCCGCACTTCTCTGTCTATCTGATACCTTTCGGCGGCACTCATACTTTTCGGCGCAAGCCACACTTTTTGGCGCTACCCCCTGAGAGCACTATTCGCGACCCGACCGAAGCACCCAAAACCTGCTCGGACACCCGCTTCCACGCCCGATCTGCACCATGCCAGAAGCACAACAAACCCCTCGAATTCCTTGTTTTACCTAGTAAAACTCGGAACCCGAGGGGTCCTGTTCGCACTCACACTTTTGGTATCAAAATGAGCGTCCTAGTGGAGCGGGTGACGGGAATCGAACCCGCCTCTGCAGCTTGGGAAGCTGCCGTTCTACCGATGAACTACACCCGCATGTGTCCAGACTCAGTTAGCCACGAGCCTAATTTGGTGCCCCTAAATCCTAAGCCATCACGGGGGTGAGATTCAATTTCCTGTGCTTTCCCATCGTGGAGCTGCTAATTCTCAGCCTGCCTCAAAGCTGTGAAATCACCGGTTAGCTGTGAAATTACCGAATTGGCACTAAATCTGCCTCACCGCCGATTCTCCACGTGGTTTGCGCACCGTCGGGGTCGACGACGAATGCCGAATAGTCTGGTAGCTCGCGAAACCAAGTTGCGCCGTTGCGTCCAGCAACGATCAATGCCGTGGAAAGAATCTCAGCCACACCAGCGTCGGGCCCGATAACTGTGGAGGAACGGGCGGCGAGGTAAGAGTGGGAGTTGCCTGTAGGTCTGGATGGCCCATCAGCAGTGACGGTAAATCGAGAGTCACCAGCCACCGCTTTTGTAACAAAAGGATTCACAATATGCATCCCGCGCTCGTAGGTGCCAGACGTTGCAATTGCTGCATTCGTAACGTCAAAGCTGGCAGCGATAGTACCCGGATCGTCTGGGTGGCGCACTCCGATGCGCCACGCCACAAGTTCTCCTTGTGTATCAACACAAGCATAACCGCGGTTGACCACGTCACCACCGGCATTGATGGAGAAGTTTTCTAAACCAAAGCGTCCTAAAATCTGGGTCATTGACTCCGCTGCCCAGCCCTTGACAAAACCAGATGGATCAAAGCCACCACCAACCGCCCATGGGTCAAACGCACCATCAGTAATCGACTTTCCCCATTCGCATGCTCGGATTACATCAAGCAACATCGCCTCAGACTTGATACTCCAGGTAAACTCGTGCAATTTGCGCCAACCGTTTCGATACGCGGTAACTTCTGAGTCGTAGCGAAAAGTGGAGAGAGCAGCATCGACCTTCTTCATATACGTACTACACTCGGTAAAGGCAATATCGACGGTGTCCCAGTTCACCGGGTCCTCCCCATCGAGCTGGTGAACATCGATCGTTACAACCGTTCCCCAGATTTCCTCAGTGTAGCGCTGGCGCATGGCTCTTTCACCACTGTTATTTGCTCGCATTGTGACTCACAACTCCAGCTTGATCTAAGGCTGCTTGTAGGGATTCTTTGAACGCCTGTGAAGTGTAGGTAGCACCTGAAATTCCATGTACATCAGCGGACTGTGCTTGAAGTGCTTCCTCAATCAAGGTTGGCATCGCTCGGCTATTGATGCGCTGTGATTTATGATCGGTTGGCACGTCAAGGATCTCAATGTTTGCCAATTTCCCATTGTTCACCCAAGCTCGCACTCTGGTGGTCCCATATTTGTTTTCCGCCGAACTTTCGTAGGGTTTTCCTTGGGATGCCGCCGCACCCGAGTTTGATCGTGGCGGGTTTTGAACCGGACTTTGAGCTACGTCTTGGTTGACGGGTAAATTCTGCTCTGCAACGCTCGTCGTTCTTGTGCTTCTTTGACCTGTGGAACTTTGAGAAATCCCCAGTGGCAGTGAAGAATCTTGTGAGTCCTGCACTAGCTGGAGGATCGGATTGGTGATGAGTACGGCGAGTGTCCCCGCTACCGTGGCTCCGCCGATAATTTTACCTTTGCGTGTTGCTTTCATAAAAATTCCTTATATTCGTTTCAAAAGTTTGAAGTTAAACGATGGGTCCAGCACCCGTCGAGTATGGATCTAGTGATTACCAGTTGAAATGCTCGATGTGGATGTTCTGGGCTGAAGCTCCAAGCGTGAGCATCGATTCCTTAACATGCTCGTTAAACTTTTCTGGCCCGCAGATATAAGCCGAGGCATCATGTACGTCGCCAAGTAAAAGGTCAAGCATAGGAGCATCCATCGGGTAGATCTTGCGTGATCCTGGCAAGACGTGCACTTGTACATTTGGGAGCTTGTTCAGATAATTGAGATCGGCGTCGAATACCACCTCGGAAAGCGAGGAAACACGGTAGATCAAATCTACGGGCTTCGTGGCGGAGATTGCATAGGCAAGGGAAATAATGGGAGAGATGCCGATTCCACCGGCAACTAATATGCTTCGGCTGGTGTATTTGGCGTGATTGGACGTCGTGGCGCCGTAGGGTCCCTCAATAAAAGCTCGTGTTCCAGGCGTGAGCGTTGTAAGGGCATTTGATCCATCCCCAAGGTTCTTGACGGAAATCCGCATGTGATTGTTGTGCGGCATACCTGAAACTGAATAGGGGTGAGACTCGTAAGCAAGTCCCGGCGCATCAAACCGCCACTGAAAGAATTGCCCGGGTTCTACCTTCAGCTCGTCTAGATGGTTACCACGGATGATCACGGACACGACGTCGTCGTTCTCTTTGATGACGCTTTGGACCATTAGTTTATGCCTGTGGGAACGCCACAGTGGTATAACGATTCGGTACCACACGATTGCACCGAAGACGACGGCGTAACAGATAACCCAGAGAGCCTTCCCAGCACCATCTGCAAAAGGACCACCAATGTCAATTTGGTGTAGGAACGAAAAGAGCACTGCAAGATACATGTAAAGGTGGATCGTCCACCAGGTTTGGTGTTTGAGGTGTTTGCGGGCGTGTTTCCACGAAGTGAAACCTGCAACTGCAAAAAGGATTAGTCCAACCAGGGCAGCAAATACCCACTCCAGGGTTAATACATCTTCCCAGAGCGTGCCGAACCAACGTGAAATCCCGGCGATGCCACCAGTGCCATCGAGCACAATTAAGAAGACATGAGCGAAAATCAGCCACAGCGCGACTGAGGCAAATTTCTTATGCCATAAAACCAGCTGGTCGTGCCCGTAAGAACGCTCAATGATCGGCAAACGGGAGATCAAAAGCAACATAATTAAAACCCCATACGTGCCAACAACTGCCGTTAGTACAGAGAGGTTGTAAATCCATGTGCCGTTTTTGGATATTAGGTTCAGGAAGGTAAGTCCGAAAAGTACTCCTCCAATTACACCTACGCCACAGAGCGTTATAAACGCGTTGCGCGAGAGCTGTGCGGTATTATGTGCTGGAGCGTGTCGATTTTCGAGTTGGGTTCGTGTCCCTCTAGTGTGCTGGTTGAGCTTGTTGAATTTCTGCTCGGTGTGTTGCTTCATGACGTGTGGCATGGCTTTATTTAATTCTTAATTACCGATACATTCCTAGGATTTAGCTGCTAGTTTCCTGGGAATGATTTCTTATAATGACCTACGCCTTATGATTAAACTTGCGACGCGCACACTTCCTGAGCTAATGGCAAAGAAATAAGGGAAAGCTAAGTTTGGAAACGTTAAAAATGTTCCGTGCATCACCTTGGTTTAAAACCAATCAAAACCGTTCAAAATTCAACGCTCATTGTCGATTTACTCTATTCATGCCACAATTTATAACGTGTTACTTTCAGATCGCGATATTCGTACTTATGTTGCAGATGGCCGAATCGAACTAGATCCTTGGGATTCGGAAATGATCCAGCCGTCGTCGGTTGACGTTCACCTCGATCGTCACTTTTTGCTCTTTAATAACCACCGGTACGACGTGATTGATCCAGCTGCTGATCAGTCGGATCTCACCACTCGAGTTGAAGTGCCAGCTGATGGCTCCTTCGTTCTCCATCCGGGAGAATTTGTTTTAGGTGCAACGTTTGAGCAGGTTACTTTGGGTGACGACGTCGCTGCCCGTCTCGAAGGTAAATCCTCACTTGGTCGCTTGGGTCTCCTTACACACTCAACCGCCGGTTTTATCGATCCGGGATTTTCTGGGCATGTAACACTTGAGCTGTCTAATACCGCAACTATGCCAATCAAACTCTACCCGGGCATGAAGGTTGGCCAGCTCTGCTTCTTCCAGCTTTCTTCAGCTTCTGAGCGTCCGTATGGTCAAGGTGCAACTGGCTCGCGCTACCAGGGTCAGCGTGGCCCTACTGCATCACGTTCTCATCAGAACTTCCATCGGATTGACGTATCGCGCTAGCTTCATTTTCCTTACAAGATTTCTGAAGATTGCGCATAAAGCTGAATTAAAAACTCGAGTTCGATTCTTAGCTTCCCTTATAATAGAGGTGACGCTTCGTAGCGCCACAGGCTTTCTATGTACCTGCTGTAATCAATCAGGTACATGCCATCAACGGTTGTAAGTTCGCCAAATGTTCTTAGAGGCGGCGCACGCGAAGTAGCGCGAATACGTCTTGGAGGACAATGCTTACTCTGCTCACGATCTTTGCTCTTGGTGCTTTACTGGCGCCTCTAACTGTGCAGCGTGGGCGATTAGGATTCTTGCTACTGTCTCTAATTCCGGCTATCTCTTTCGGTTATTTACTTAGCCAGCGCTCGCGAGTGCTATCTGGTGATTTTCCAGAACAAAACATCACATGGGTTCCTCAGCTGGGATTAAACCTCACTTTCAGGCTCGATGGCCTTTCCTGGCTCATGGCACTTATCGTCACCGGGGTCGGCATGATGGTATTGATTTACTCAAGCCGATATTTTTCCGCGTCTGCCCAAGGACTTTCCCGATTCGCTGGGGTTTTCATGGGGTTTGCAGGTGCGATGCTTGGTTTAGTGACCACCAACAATACCCTTGCCCTTTATCTTTTCTGGGAACTGACCACTGTCTTTTCCTTCCTCTTGATCGGGCATAGTTTTGACCGCAGCTCTTCGCGTCGCGCTGCCATGCAAGCTCTGGTTCTTACGACGACGGGTGGCTTGGCGATGCTGGCAGGTATCGTCATTCTGGGCTCGATTCCTGGTGGTTCCTTTGAACTTTCGGAACTGATAGCGAGTGCACGGAGTGGATCACTCGGTGTCGGAACTTTGGATGCGACTCCGGTGGCACCTACGCTCGTATCTATTGCAACGGCTCTGATTTTGCTCGGAGCTTTTACAAAATCTGCGATTATTCCGTTCCATTTCTGGCTTCCTGCTGCGATGGCGGCACCCACGCCGGTATCTGCCTACCTCCATGCTGCTGCGATGGTGAAGGCGGGAATTTATCTCATTGCACGCCTGGCTCCGGGCTTTGCATATCTACAAATCTGGCACGTAGCGATTCTGGTGACCGGAATTGGAACGCTGATTCTTGGTGGTTACCGAGCTCTACGCCAAACCGACCTCAAACTGGTACTAGCTTTTGGCACAGTTTCTCAGCTGGGCTTACTTACAATTATGGTGGGATACGGTACCTCGGCGATGATGCTGGCAGGCCTTGCAATGCTCATTGCTCACGCTCTTTTCAAATCCTCACTTTTTCTCTCGGTAGGTATTGTTGACTGGGCAACCGGTACGCGTGACCTGAGAAAGCTCAGTTCGATGGCGAAGAAAATGCCGATCGTAGCCACCTTCGCTGGTATCGCTACTGCCTCAATGATGGGTCTACCGCCTTTCCTTGGTTTCATCGCCAAGGAGTCTGGGCTTCATGCGCTCGTCGGTGCAGATACTATTGCCACAGTTACGTGGATTGCGATTGCTCTAGGCTCAGTATTCACTGTGGCCTACAGTATTCGCTTCTGGTGGGGTGCCTTCGCATCAAAACCCGGCGTCGAACCTCTTGATATTAAAACCAAGTCTTGGTTAATGATCATCCCGGTGGGAGTTCTCTCCTTAGCCGGTTTGATGGTTGGGCTTTTTGCACCTCGAATTGAAGTAATGCTTACTCCGCACGCCCGCCTTCTTCCCGGGCATGAAGGTCATTTAGTGCTTTGGGCGGGATTTTCACCGGCGTTCTTTATTACACTTGCAATCTTTGTACTAGGCGTAGTGGTATTTGCGGTGAGAGAACCGTGGCTGGCAATTACAAAGAAAACAGAATTCCCGTTGCGTGCGGACCGTGTTTTCCAAGGATCCCTCAAGGCCTTAGAATCGCTTTCCAGAACCACCACGTCACTCATTCAGCGTGGATCACTTCCTGCTTATCTAATAACCATCTTTACCTTCACCTTGGCGGTGGTAGCTAGCGCTCTGATTTTTGGTGGAACCCTGGCAACTCCGAAACTTCGACTCTATGATTCCCCAGCTCAGTTAGCCGTCGTCATCATCACCGCGGCTGCCGCTCTGATCGGTGCACGTGCCCGCCACCGGCTCAAAGCTGTGCTACTTATAGGAATCTCGGGCTACGGCGTCGCCCTCACCTATGAGCTTTACGGCGCGCCAGACTTGGCATTGACTCAAACCTTGGCAGAAACGATGACGCTCGTCCTCTTTATCTTGGTTTTGCGACGCCTACCTGCATATTTCTCAAACAGGCCGATCAAACTCACGCGCTGGATCCGCATTGCTCTCGCGGCAGTAGTGGGGGTGTCCGCTGCTACTTTGGCATGGCTGGCGGCTGGAGCACGTCAAGCAACACCGGTTTCTGCGGCTTTCCATGACGAAGCCTACTACTACGGTTATGGCAAAAACATCGTAAACGTGACGCTGGTAGATATCCGTGCCTGGGATACTTTTGGGGAAATCTCCGTGGTTATTGCCGCTGCGATTGGTATTTCTTCGTTGCTCTTCATCCGCGACCGTGGTGGACGCTTGGACCGCTTCCGCAACCTCCCTAAGCTCGATGACGATGCCCGCCCGGTTTGGCAGCGAACCTCTGATTCGAAGTACACAGGTCCAGGGCCTGAACTCGCGAACCCAAATGCAACAAGCACTGTTCGAGTCCAAGGTAGAAACCGCCTCTGGTTGGCCGGATCCAACACTCTTGCCGCCCCGCGTCGCTCGGTTATTTTTGAAGTTGGAACGCGATTAATCTTTCACACGATGGTCATTGTTTCGCTGTATTTCCTCTTCGCAGGGCACAATCACCCAGGTGGTGGATTTGCTGCCGGAATCATGGCAGGTGTGGCACTCGTTCTGCGCTACGTTGCAGGAGGGCGCTACGAACTAGGAGCTGCGCTGCCACTTAACCCTGGTCACCTTATGGGGACTGGAATTACCCTTGCGGCTATACATGCTGTTCTACCGCTCGCTTTTGGCGGCACCATTATGCAGACGGTAAAAATAGAAACAACCCTTCCCGCGTTTGGTGACGTTAAGATCGCCTCTGCATTACTCTTCGACGGCGGTGTTTACCTCGTGGTGATCGGTTTGGTGCTGGAAATTTTGCGCTCCCTTGGAGCAGAAATTGATCGTCACGGAGAGATCGAAGGATTCGGTGATCTCGATGATGCACAGATCTATCCGGTCCGGGATCTGCGCCGCGATGAACAAGAAGCAGACCAAGCCCAACAATGCCATCTTCGTGACGCAATTGAGGAACACCAAGAACGAACAGTAAGAACGGAGGTGCGATAGCTATGACTAGTTCCTTCGCCCTGTTGCTACTTGCCGCAGTTCTGATTGCGGTGGGGGTGTACCTAATTTTGGAACGTTCGCTGTCTCGCATCGTCTTGGGTCTGGCGAATCTAACCAACGGAATGAATATCTTGTTCCTCATTGCCGGTGGCGGAGCCGGAGCTGCGCCGATCGTGGGCGATTCGCCCGCCAATGAAATGGCGGATCCGCTTGCCCAGGCCATGATGCTCACAGCGATCGTCATTGGCTTGGCCACTACGGGATTCTTGCTTGCGATGGGTTATCGATCCTGGCAGCTCAACGGTAACGATGAAGTTCAAGACGACCTTGAAGACAGGCGCATCACCAGGCGCGTCGAACGTGAAAGGCTTGATGCTCGCGTGGAGCAACTGATGCCGATTGAACAAGATGCGGAAACCACTCACGATGAAACTGAAGGTGAGCGTGAAGATAATGAACTCTTGGGCTCAATCGACCCGATTTTAGATCGGCCGCGTGAACAGTACCCAACTAAAGATTCGTGGGGTGTCCGTCGATGAGCTGGAGTTTCTTAGTAGCCCTTCCGATCGTTCTCCCACTTCTTGGAGCAGGAATTTCCCTAGCATTCGCGTCGATTCGCCGTCTCCAGATGTTTTTCTCCACCGCGGTTTTGTCAATCGTCCTAGTGGTGGCAGCGGTTTTAGTGTGGAAGTCAAGTTCAGGGCCGGTGGTTCTGGACGTCGGTAACTGGTCTGCGCCCGTCGGAATCACTTTAGTTGCCGACCAGCTTTCGTCAGTCATGCTACTGACCTCGGTCACCGTGACGTTAACCGTGTTGGTCTACTCGATCTTCCAAGGTGTTTCTGATGGAGACGAAGCTGCTCCAGTTGTGGTCTACCATCCCGCATTCCTGATCCTATCTGCTGGAGTTTCGAATGCCTTTCTATCGGGCGACCTCTTCAATATCTACGTTGGATTCGAGATGCTCTTGGTGGCATCATTCGTGCTCATCACTTTGGGTGGAACCCGCGATCGTATTCGATCAGGAATGATCTATGTGGTGATCTCGCTGGTTTCGTCGGCAATTTTCCTTATTGCCATCGCAATGACATACGCTGCGGCGGGCACCGTTAACCTTGCTCAATTAGCGCTTCGCTTCCCAGAGATCGACGCCGGGGTGCGACTTGGTATTCAAGCGCTCCTTCTAGTTGGTTTCGGAATTAAAGCGGCAATCTTCCCACTTTCAGCTTGGCTTCCCGATTCTTACCCGACCGCTCCAGCTCCAGTAACGGCTGTTTTCGCTGGTCTTCTCACTAAAGTGGGTATCTATGGGATCATCCGCACCCAGGTTCTTATGTTCCCATCCGATCGGCTCGATGGAATTATTGGTGTTTTCGCTGCTCTAACCATGGTGATCGGCATCCTTGGTGCTGTGGCGCAGATCGACATCAAGCGTCTCCTTTCCTTCACGCTGGTATCGCACATCGGATACATGGTTTGGGGTGTTTCGCTCTCTTCCTTCGAAGGAGTGAGCTCAACGATCTACTACGCCGTCCACCACATCACGGTGCAAACGGCGCTGTTCCTCGTCGTCGGTCTTATCGAACGTCGCGGCGGCTCAACCTCCCTTACCAAGCTCGGAGCTTTGGCGCGTACCGCGCCGCTGATTGCGGTTCTCTACCTCATCCCAGCGCTCAATCTAGCTGGAATTCCGCCTTTCTCAGGCTTCTTTGGAAAGATTGGCTTGATGCAATCCTCGGTTCATCGCGGCACGTACCTGGACTGGTTCCTAGTCGCAGCGGGAATCGTGACTTCTTTGCTCACGCTTTACGCTGTGATGCGTGCCTGGAATATGGCATTTTGGCAAGAATCACCCGAGGAACTGCCCTCGAAGCCGACGCCGGTAGGAATGGTTGGGTCTGCGGCTTTCTTAGTTGCCGTAACCGTTGTGATTTCGTTCGGGGCTGGTCCAATCAATCGATACACCTTTCAAGCTGCCCAGGAGCTAGAGAATTAGGAAGCTCTATATATCGGCAGTTCTACCTGATGGTGAACGCGGTTCGGGTATCTCCGAAAAGGTTACATCGAAGGGGGTGGGTGATTCGCATGAGTAATTCTGCGCAGTTGATTCGGAGAGCAACGCAACGCCCGGGAAGATTTCCGCACGCTTCAATGGGTACTCTGGTGTGGCTCACTATAGCTTGGGTGATGCTATGGGGTGACCTCACCACTGGAAACTTTGTAGCGGGCTTCCTAATTGCTCTATTTGTAACCACAATTGTTCCTTTTCCAGCCACGCCATTCGATGGTCGTTTCCGACCTCTGGGCGTGATGCGCTTAGTCGCGATCTTTTTCTGGGACATTTTGCGTGCGTCGTGGTTCCAAGCTTGTTTCATTCTTTCAGGTAAACGCCCTCACGGCGCGATTATCCGTGTAAAATTGCATTCCCATTCGGACGTTTACCTGGCAATGGTGGCGGGAATGACCGGACTTGTGCCGGGTTCCGTCGTCGTCGATACCCACAGGATCTCTGGAACGCTCTACGTTCACGTGTTTGACACGAATCTGGCAGGTGGAATCCCGGGTATTCACCGCACGGTTCTTGATCAAGAGGAACGGGTACTTCGCGCTTTCGCCTCAGATGAGGAGCTCGTGGACGCGGGCTACGTCCCAGGTGCGATGCCGTCAGCGGGCCGGCTACCAACCCCGTACGCTCCTCAAACAGGCGAGGTTCGGATTCGTAGTGCGGTTGTGGCCCCGGAGGAAGCTCAGGTGATGACCGACGGAATCGTTACGAAATCTGATGCCTCTTTCGAAGCTTTGGCTAGCAGGATTGCTGGAAACAGGCTCCAAGGTGAAGTGGATGAGGAGGAGTAGATGCTGTTCACAGTGGTATTAGTGATTTGTGTGGGAATTTTGTTTATTTCCGCTTTGATGGTCATTGTCCGGATTGCAAAGGGTCCAACCACTCTTGACCGCATGGCCGGAGTGGATATGATCACGGCGATCGTGGTTGGTGCGTTTGCGCTATTAGCCGCGGCAACGAGGCGCGCAGATCTCCTTCCTGTCTTCGTAGCACTTTCTATTATTGGATTCTTGGGTTCGACGACGCTCGCGCGTTTCGCGCAGCCGTTGACTAGCGTGGGGCGAAAGAACCTTGAACAAGTCACTGCCGATGACGCTTCGCAAAGTTCGCGTCCAGAAACCGATGTGCGCAAACGGCGTCGAAAGCTGTCGAAGGAAAGTGCCGCGAAGGAAAGCGGTACGAGAAAAAGTGGTGATCAACGTGGGTGAGCTTTCGTGGGTTGTTATTGCAGATGCCGTCGGCCTTGGGTTTATTTGCATTGGATCAATCTTTACCTTGATTTCTGCGATTGGGATGCTCAGGTATCCAGATCTGCTTTCACGCCAGCACGTTGCAACGAAACCTCAGGTATTATCGTTGATTTTGTTCTTGCTGGGTGTGATTTTGATGGTTCGGCAGAGCTCGATCACCTGGACTTTGCTCGTAGTTATTGCTTTTCAGCTGATTTCTTCGCCGATTTCGGCGCATATGCTTTCGCGTGCTGGGTATCGGACCGGCCGCGTTGTTAGTGACGATATGGTAGTTGATGAACTGAGAGAGGATATGGGTGGCGGAATCATGTGGAGTGAAGATGATGGTGGACGTGGTGACGTCGCATCAAGTGCTGTTTCAGATGCCGAAGCCGGTGCTCGCGAACCTGAGTGAGACTTTAACGTTCCCACGTTGTTTTCGTCCATTTTTATGCCGACTGGTAAAAATCACGGAAAAATGAGCGCGCGGCGTGCAGTTTAGACATAATTAGGTTATCGAAGATGGAGGAACTATGAATCTTGGTTGGAAACTTCTTTCGCTGGGAATTTCGGCGGGTTCTGGCTTTGTTGCGCAGAAGCTAGTTGAAGTTGTCTGGGAAAAGGGCTTAGGTAAAACGACTCCGAAGGGAGACGAAACCGATACTGATCTGCCGGGTGCGCAGATTGTAGTGTTCACCGCGGTAACCGCGGGTGTTAATGCTGCTGTTACGGAACTTTTGCGCCGTAAAGCTATGAAGGCCTACGGCAAAGATCCTGCTGCGAAGAAGTAAATTTTGCAGATCCTAGCCTTGCTATAGGGGATTCTGGTAAACCAGAATCCCCTATATTTTGCTGAAAAACCACGGTTAAGCGTGGTGAAAAATAGGTTTGGGACTTCGCATTGAAGTCTGTGTGAGTAGGGACACGGCGCTCGGATTTGACGCTGACCTGCATTTCCACCTAAAGTATTTTCCTGTCGCCAAGCGAACGAGAAAGAAACTGAAAAGAATTTTTCTTGGACGTGGTGCGGATCTCTAAAACTTAAGATCTCTTCGATTTGAAATTAAAATCAAGAAGTACTAAGATAGAGAAGTTGCTTCCCTGGTGAATGACTCTTGTTTTGTGGGTTGTTTGTTGGGTGTGGGTGTGTTGTTTGGGATCTCAATAGTGTGTCAGCTTTTTATGATGTTTTTTGTTGGTTGATGTTCTGTCTGGCCTTTTGTGGTTGGGTGGGGTGTTGGT